>PBQA01000015.1 GCA_002724925.1 Oceanospirillaceae bacterium | reverse complement strand
TAAAACCGTTTGTTCAGATGCATAAAAACGATCAAAGGGATGCCCAGGCCATTGCCGAAGCGGCGGTCAGACCGAATATTCCAGCAGTGAGTGTGAAGTCACAGGAGCAGTTGGATTTACAGGCGATACATAGAGTCAGGGAGCTACCTTGAGTGAGTATGAAGCTGCACGGGATGAGTTGCTGAGTTACTTCGCAGAGGAGGGTTTTCTTTGCTCAAGCATTTATGCATCCGGCAGTTCAGAGTGCTCCATCCTGCTTGGTATGCAATATCAGAGCGAGTAGCTGTGAAAGTGAGGTAACTCTCACGGAACACATATGTGTCTCAGTGGGCCAATCGACTGACTGAAGTCAATAAAGCATTCCATCCTGCATGCTATCTTGCATGAGAAATCACTATTGCAGGTGCAGAGTAAGATGACAGGTTCAACACCCCGCAACGCTACCACCGAGGCAGATGCCACCTCCGGGTATTGGAGCAATTCAGCCAGTAATACTCTTCCCCCTCCGGATATGACGGGTCCTTACATGCGTTTCCGGCCTTTACCAACCGCCGGTGTTGAGAAACGCCGGGCGCATATTATCGGTAGTGGTATTGCAGGTATGGCGGCGGCGTTTTACCTGATCCGCGATGGGCACATGCCCGCTGCTAATATTACTGTCTATGAGAGCTTGCCTAAAGAAGGTGGTTCACTGGATGGTGCGGGTAATGCTGCAGAGGGTTATCTTATCCGCGGCGGTCGTGAAATGAATTGGAATTATGACAACTTCTGGGACATGTTTCAGGAGGTGCCGGCGCTGGAATTACCAGAAGGTTTCAGCGTGTTAGACGAATACCGTCTGTTGAACGATGCTGATCCAAATTATTCTCGAGCGCGCTTGATGCATCAGTGCGGCACGATTCGCGATTTCAGTGATTTTGGTTTGAGCAAGAAGCACCAATGGGAGTTATTGAAGCTTCTTCTGAAACGTAAAGAAGATCTCAATGATCTCACCATTGAACAATATTTCTCAGAGAGCTTTCTTGAGACGAACTTCTGGTTCTTCTGGCGCTCCATGTTTGCCTTTCAGAATTGGCATAGCCTGCTGGAGATGAAGCTCTATATGCATCGTTTTCTGGATGCAATTGATGGTTTGAACGACATGTCCGCGCTGGTATTCCCTAAATACAATCAGTACGAGAGCTTTGTTCTGCCATTGGTAACTATGCTGAAAGCAAAAGGCGTCCAGTTTGTTACGCAGGAACGAATCCGTGATCTTGAGTTCAGTGAGGTAGGTGAAGAGCTGACGGTTACCGGCCTGTTGTATGGAGATGGTGAGCGTATCGAGGTCGCTGATGATGACCTGGTGTTTGCTTTGACCGGATCAATGACTGAAGGATCGGGTTATGGTGATATGGATACGGTTGCACGCTCCGCTCGGGGAGTTCATGAGCCTGGGCCAGGAAGCGACTGGGAGCTGTGGCAGAACCTGGCACGTCGGTCGCCGCGATTTGGTCAGCCTGATAAGTTCGTCGGTGATACGGATCGCTCTGCGTGGATTTCGGCAACACTGACTTGCTCTCCATCAGTTTTGACAGAGAAATTCGCCGAACTCTCAGTAAATGACCCATATTCAGGCCGTACTGTAACAGGCGGCATTATCACCTTTACCGATTCTGCCTGGGTTATGAGCGTCACACTTAATCGACAGCCGCACTTTCGTGACCAACCAGAAGATGTGTTAGTGGCTTGGGTATATGCTCTGCGTATTGATGTACCGGGTGATTTCGTCAGTAAACCGATGCGCGAATGTACCGGTCGCGACATTCTGCAGGAGCTTAGCTATCATCTTGGGTTGAAAGATGAGTTACAGGATATTGAGGCGTCTACTAAGGTGCGGACGGCTTTTATGCCATACATCACAGCAGAGTTCATGCCTCGCGCTGCGGGAGATCGTCCACGCGTCGTTCCTGATGGTTGTCGTAATCTGGCGTTGGTTGGTCAATTTGTAGAGACGAACAATGACGTCGTTTTTACGATGGAGAGCTCGGTGCGAACAGCACGAATTGGCGTTTATCAGTTGCTGGGGATCCCCAAGCGTGTTGCTGATATCAGCCCGACGCAGTATGACATCCGTCATCTTCTGAAAGGTGCCAGAGCACTTAATAACGGAAAACCTTTTCCGGGAGAACGTATTCTTCACCGGTTATTGGACAACACGTATTTTGCTCATATCCTCCCACCTTTGCCTGAAGAAGAGCATGCTCACTCGTGGAAATCTGAGCTTGATCAATGGCTTCAGAATGTAAAACAGAAGTGGTCGGAGCTGGAGGATAAAGTGCATTCCTTGCGTTAGTGAGGTATGAATTACCCTACCCTAATAGGACACCCACCGTAGTACTTTCTTCTTATTAAAGTGGGTGTCCAGTAGCCGCACATGATTATTGGCGGCGGTAATGACATCGGGCCAGAACACTATGGCGGAGATATTGAAGCCAAAATTAAAACGGACCCCGAGCGCGACAAACTGGAGATGCAATGGATTAATAAGGCATTGGCCAATAGCATTCCTTTGCTAGGGATTTGTCGTGGTTCTCAGTTAATTAATGTGGTTTTGGGTGGATCGCTTCATCAGGATATCACTGACATGCGTAAGCTCACCCACAACCGCCCGAGCCTGATGCCAACAAAGTGTGTGAGCTTAACGCCAGGATCGACTCTGGAAAAAATGTCTGGTCGAGCCGGAGTTACGAGTTCTAAGCTCTGGGTCAACAGTTTGCACCATCAGGCGGTTAATGAACCGGGCGAGGGCTTAAAAATCGTGGCGCGGGATCGTGACAATATAGTGCAAGCCATCGAAAGCACAGAAGATATTCCTATTCTTGGAGTGCAGTGGCATCCGGAATATCTTTTTTATTTGCCCAGTCAGCTTGCCATTTTTCGTTGGCTACTTTCTCACGCAAAGAAAAATACTGACGGCAATCTGATGGATAGCGAAAACCTCACAAACGAAGCCAAACAATGACGGCGTACTTTGCGTTATTTGCTTCATCGTTTCTGGCGGCGACTATCTTGCCGTTTTACTCAGAGGTGTTGCTCTATGCATTGCTGCGTGAGGGAGGCGACCCAGTCTGGTTGGTGACCGTAGCGACGATCGGTAACACTTTGGGTGCGGTAGTCAACTGGGTCTTGGGCTTGTTTATATTGCAGTTTAAGCACAAACGTTGGTTCTACTTTTCGGACAAGCAAATCGATAAAGCGCAGTCGTGGTATCAACGTTATGGCCAATGGTCGCTGTTGTTCGCCTGGTTGCCTATTGGTGGCGATGCATTGACGTTAATCGCAGGTGTCATGAAAGTCCGCTTTGCCTGGTTCATCTTGCTAGTCGGGGTTGGCAAAGCGCTGCGTTATATCGTGGTTGCCTACCTTACTGTATGGACTGCGTAAGCGGCTGCGATCGTGCTAAGCCTTTGGTTTCGTTTCTTATGGCAATTGTCTACAATGTTGGCCTCGCAGGAGAGAGCCAGCGTAGATGCTGGCCACCGAAGGCGCAAACTCCCATAAACGCTCAGGTACCCAGGACTGCGACTCAGAAACATTTGCCATCTGGAGAGCGGTGCTCAGGCACCCACCGAAGGAGCAAGCCGGCCATACCGATGTGTCCGGTCAAACTCTCAGGTACCGGGGACAGGGGGAGGGGCACAGACTTTCACTGGAGCTCTGTGTGCTTACGACTGTCTATCTTATTGCTATTACCGCTGAAGCCATGTCAGGGGCACTTGCCGCCGGCAAACGTCAGATGGATATGTTTGGCGTGGTGTTGATTGCTTTTATTACCGCACTTGGCGGCGGTACTGTGCGGGATATGTTGCTGGGTAACTTCCCGGTTAACTGGACCCAACATCCTTCCTACATCTATCTGACGATTACCGCCGGTTTAATAACCATGGTGGTCGCGCGTTTTATGCACCGCTTGCAGCAACTGTTTCTGATTCTCGATGCTATGGGGCTGGTGGCTTTCACCATCATTGGCTGTAATGTTGCGCTGGCTCTGGATTACGATCTGCCGGTGGTCATTATGTCGGGTGTCATTACCGGTATTTTTGGTGGGATTCTGCGCGATATTCTCTGCAATCAGACTCCACAGGTGTTGCAGAAAGAATTGTACGCGAGTGTTTCTCTTCTGGTTGCAGGGCTGTACCTGACGCTGCACGACGCCGGGTTTGATCATGACCTCACCTTGCTGGCTGCGTTCAGCTGTGGCCTGGCATTGCGTTTAATCGCTATCCGATGGCAGTTATCCCTGCCGGTATTTTCATACAGCCCTGAGCGCTGGCAGGATTAGTCCTGCCAGCTAAAGCAATCATTTACTCTTCCCGTAGTTGCTGGCTCAGGCCGTCGCAGCTTTGTGACCATGGTGTCAGCCAGTCAGGCATGGGTGGCGAGACTTTGTCGAGATTCACCTCGGCAATGAAATCCTGAGGGTGCACCAGTCTTTTCGCTGAGCGGAATGCTCCGCGCATGATAACGACACCGATGGTCTTGCCGCCACTGCCTGAAGAAGAGGGCACACTCGTGGAAGTCCGGGGTTGACCAATGGCGTCAGAGTGTAAAACAGATGTGGTCGGCGCTGGAGAATAAACTGCACTCCCTGCGTTAGTGAGGTGTGGGCCAGGATAAAGAGAAGATTCCCATTGGTATCTTTATGAGTGTCGAATTTATTCAATACCCGCACTGAGTCATATCTTATCGTAGCTCCAACAACCCAAGAGGAGATGAGAGATGACTTTACGCGCAAACTACTTCGCCCTGGCCGCCAAAGGTATGGAAATCCTGATGAATCAGGAGTCCTATCTGAGAGGCCAATTCAGTAATTCAGAAACGTTAACAATACCCGTTTGGGAATTGGTTAAACTGCGGGTATCACAAATCAATCAATGTGCCTTCTGTATTGATATGCACAGTAAGGACGCTCTCAGTCAGGGCGAAGCCAGCGAGCGTATTCTTGGCTTAAATGCCTGGCGGGACATGCCGTTCTATTCTCAAATAGAGCGCGCGGCATTGGAATGGGCTGAGCACCTGACGTTTGGCAAGCCTGTTAGCGATGATATCTATCAAGAGGTTATTGATGAGCTGGGCGAGCAAGCTGTTGTCGATTTAACTATTGCGGTGAATGCCATCAATAGTTGGAACCGAATTGCCAAAACTTTCAAGCCAGAGGTGGGTAGCTATAAACCACAGTAGATCATTCAGACAACCTCTAGACTTTCGGCTGTTCAGGCCTTCTGGGCAGCTATCCGCTCGTGTGCAGGGGATATGGTCAGCTTCTGTGATTCAGCCTGCTCCACTTAGGAAGCCGCTGTATTCCGATGCAGGTAGTGGTGTCATTTTTAATCTTTCTGGCGAACTGATTATCGGCAATCAAGTTCTGCCAGAAGGTGTCATCATGCTACCAACGAAGAAGATATCTGAGGATATTGTAATGGCTCCAGGGGCGGAGCTGGCGGGTATTCGCTTTCTTCCTAGTGATTTCGCCTACCCGAGATTAATTGTTTTGGGAGGTAGTGAAGGAGCACTCGTGGCGAATTTGCTGGCGGCGGAACTCAATACTATTGATGCGACGGTTGCTTTTAACGGCGGTGGCCGAATGTTTATTGACGATGTTTTGCATAGTATCAGAACGGGGGCGGCCAGCAGCGAGGAAGCAGCAAAGGCCGCTCAAGGGTTTCTGGGGTTTTCAAATCATGTTCTGAGTAGTGAACCATCAGACCTGGAGGTCAGTGGTCACGGGTATCGCTGGTGGCATCAAATGTTGTCGATAGACCAGCTGAATGTTCTCAAAGCGGTGAATACGCCTTTATTAGTGATTCAGGGAGGGCTGGATACCTCCGTTTCGCCAGATGAAGTGAACGAGATGATTGAGTCTCTCCGAAAAGTTCAGAAAGATAATATCGATTTCATACCCTACGAGAATCTCGATCATACGTTTAACGATGAGCAGGAAGTAAGTCACCAAGATGAAGTGGTTGAGGATATACGCCAATGGCTTAAGAGTAAGCTCATCTAGACGCTATTGAGAAATGAAAGCTACGCCAGTACTTTGGTGGGCTATGAATGCTAGAGTTTGATCGTTGAAGAGCGACCTTATGATGTATTACTGGAGCGTTGTCCGCTACCTTATTCTGCCGTCAAACTGCCATGGATGAATAAACCTTTATATGTTACCTGGCCCACATGAGAAGCAAGCTATTTGAGCTTGCTTGTATTGCCTGGATATAACGAGGTTGTCGCTGTTGTTGGTCCTCAGACATTCTCCCACCCAGAAAGGCAGGGTATAGTGACTGGATCTTAAATCAGAGCCATCGTCATGTTTTTCGTTTTAGTCATTGCATCTCTGCTGGTCGCTATCACGACTGTGCTTCCTGAAACCCGCTTCACCCACTGGATCGTCAGAGGCCTGGATTTTCCACGTATCCAGATTGCAGCGTTTGGTGTGGTCGTTCTCTTACTTCTGCTGTTATTCGGTAACTCCGGTGACAGTCTTTACTGGGCGTGTGTCGTGATGGTTGCTACTTCCTTAGGTTGGCAGCTCAAATGGGTTTTGCCGTACACGCCTCTGTGGAAAAAGGAGGTGCGTAAAACCACAATTCAGGGTTTGGATAATCAGGTGAGCATAATCACGGCGAATGTGCTGACACCTAACCATGACTCTGCGAAATTGATTTCTCTGGTGCGTGACTATAAGCCAGACATTCTGGTGACGTTGGAATCCGACAAGTGGTGGGAACAGCAGCTAGACGTGCTCGAAGATGAGATGCCGCATACGCTCAAGTGTCCGCTCGATAACCTGTACGGTATGCACCTGTATTCCCGCTTACCGCTCAGTGACAGTGCGATTGAATACCTGGTGAAAGATGATATTCCGTCGATGCATGCCTGCGTGACCCTCCGTTCAGGCGTCGAAGTGCGTATGCATTTTATGCACCCTGAGCCACCTAGCCCGACAGAGAGTGAGGTGTCATCACCACGCGACGCCGAACTGGCAATTCTTGCTCGCAGCATCGCAGACTCCGGTGAACCATTAATTGTTACCGGCGACCTGAATGATGTCGCATGGTCGCCTACAACGCGTCTGTTTCGTCACATCAGTGGATTGCTTGACCCCCGGATCGGCCGCGGAGCATTTAATACTTTCCATGCCGATTTCCCGTTTCTGCGCTGGCCGTTGGATCACGTTTTTCATAGCCATCACTTTACTTTGAGTCAGCTTGAGCGTTTACCTCATATTGGCTCCGATCACTTTTCCTTGTATACCGCACTAAATTACACGCCTCAGAAAGGAAAAGGGCAGGTCAGTGAATCGGCAGATCAGGAAGACAGGGAACGAGCTGAGGAAGCCGTTACCGAAGAGGATGTTGAGAAGCAGGACGTACCGAATCCACGGAGCTCAGGTGCCCAGTAGGATGCCAACGCTTGAAACGGTAGCGGCTGTCGATATTGTCGCGCCACCAGTCCAGTATTTCAGAACACAAACCGCTCGGGCCTTTAAGCATTCATAGCGGGTTCAACTCATTCATGAATCGGAAAATGACAGCTTCTTCTACTGTTTGATGAGTCTGATGTACGTTCATCCTCTGTTCCCGGCGATGCCGGTCACATTCTGACAATGCGCTGAGACTTTTTGCGCATTTATATTGAGGAGGTTGCGTTCAGCGACTAACCTTAAATCATCATGTCAGGGATTCAATCAGTACCGGATTGGTACACTGATAAGAGAATCAACGATGAAAAAAGCTTTACTCTATCTGTTCTTGATCTTGTGCTATTCATCAGCATATGCGGATACTGACCAAGGAAATGCTGATGATTCGCGTGCCCTCAAGGTCGTTGTGCCTTATATGGGAGATGCGCCAGGACAAGGGCCCGAACATCCGCTCGTAGAAGTAGTCCGTCAATGGAGTGAAGAATCTGGGCGGCAGATTACGATTGAGCGCTTCCCCTTCAAACGTTCTCTGATGATGGCAGCGTCCGGTGAGGCAGATTTTCATTTTCCTCTGATTAAAGACCGTAAAGCCACAGGTACTGCATTACCTTTTGGTTACTCGTCTTCTACTCTGTTCACGATCAATTTCGTGCTCTACACACGCAGTGAAGTGACTCTTGATATCGACAACCTTCAGAACTATCGACTGGCAACTTACGGTGGACATGCTGACTTGTTTCCTTTTCCGATTAGTGAGGATCACTCAATTGAAGGGTCTCTGCGTAAAGTAGACAGCGGGCGTATTGATGGTTTTATCTTCGCTGACTCCGGTGCTGACCCCGTGTTGTTTGAACTGGGGTTGATGGGGATTAAGCGTCAGCTTTACAAAGTTTACGATGTGCACGCGGTTATTTCACACCAAGCGAAAAAAGGGCCGATTGATCAGTTCATCACTGAGGTATCGGCCAATATGGATCGCACGATTTTGGGCCTCGCCATGGTGGACCAGCCTTATCTGGATTGGCAGATGGGGGATGACAGCGTACCCGCTCTGGTGCAGGCTGAGAGGTGAATGTAATCCGGGCGCCAGCCTTTCAGCGCTGAATCCATGCGTTGATCTGATCTCCCGCGAGACGGATCAGATCGCCCTGAGCAAGGTTCACGTCCATCAGGTGTAACCCCCAGCCCTTTACTACGATCAGCTCTCCGCGATAGTCATCGGCTCTCGGGTCGCCTGGGTCGCTGTCGATGGTGACTTCAAGATAGTGAGCGCCGTTGTTGTTCCTTACACATTCACCCGAAAATTGCCCCGGCACGGCGTAATAGTCAGCCTGGCGTTTTGCTCCCAGGCTTTTCCACCAACTTTTGTACGGGCCGCTGGAGCCTTTTAATTTAAGAAGTACATCAAATGCGTAAGGCTGATCAAACGGGAGTCGGGCCTGAAGTGTTTCTGCACCACCTGCCAATGCCCCAGGGTGTGTACATGCCGCTTCATAACCGGGTTCAGATGCGACACCAAAGCGCGGATTTGCCAGTTCGGGGTCGCCTTTGCGGAATGCCGAGTAAGCGACGACGCAGCCCGATTGATTAGCCGATGTGCACAGTGGCGTGCGTTGGAAAGTACCTCCTACTTGCTCACCCACAGGAACAGAAATACTGGTACCTATGAGGTGGGCTGAAACGAGTCGCTGGCTGAGTACTTCATTATTTTCAATCTCTTCTTCCACTAAACGCGCAAGCAGACGCGCCCCTTGTGAGTGGCCAATCAGAATAAAGCCACGTCCATTGCTGTCGTTGTTCAGGTAATGCTCGAACGCATTGCGGACGTCCTGGTAGGCCGTTTCGTTTGCTTTGGCCATGTTCTCTTCAGACACCAGGCCATCACCGAGCGCGCCAATACCGAGGTAGGTGAGGGTGCGCTGACGGTATACCGGAGCAAACGTTCGGCAGACTTCAGCATAGCGTCCGAACTGTATGGTCGTGGTGTCTTTTTCCTGAGCGTCGGGCGTCATATTGCTGTTGGCGGTGACATCCATAGAGGCGGTGGGGTAGGCGTAGAAGCAATCGACCGCAGGGATCTGCTCAATATAGCCGGGGGTTACTGAACTGCTGCCATTGGCGGCGACACTGATCACTGCCTGATCGCGTAAGCAGACATTGTCCCGGTCACTCTGTTCTGGGTGGCATAGCCAATTGTCGGAGTCTGAATAATCCGGGGTTTCAGCGGCATTGGAGCTGTGAAAGCTGGTGAGAAGCAAGGCGGCGATGGCTAGGCGATAGAAGGCCATGATGAATCCTTTATTATTTTTTTGAAGGATTTTACAGATTCTGTGGCGTCTGTCGCGGCCTGTTACTCAGTGGCTCACAAAGGTGCGGGTATAAAAAAGGGGAGCCCGGAGGCTCCCCAAGGGGGTTAAAGCGTTGTTAGCCCTGCTGATTAGCAGTCAGCTGATGTTCTTCGCCTTTATAGTAGGCTTCAACACGTGGATTCATGACTTTGAACCACAGTGGTGGAATAACCGCCAGAACCACCATGCCTGCATAGCCGCTCGGCAGCTGCGGGCTTTCGTCAAAGTGGCGCAGCACCTGATAACGACGCTTCGGATTCGCGTGGTGATCTGAGTGACGCTGCAGTTGAACCAGGAAGAGGTTGGTCAGCAGGAAGTTACTGTTCCACGAGTGTGCTGGGGTAGTGCGCTCATAGCGGCCGTTTTCCAGCTTACGACGGTGCAGGCCGTAGTGTTCGATGTAGTTCACGATCTCCAGCAGTGTGAACGCGAAGAAGCTCTGCGCGATAAAGAACAGCGCACCCATCCAGCCCCATACCAGACCAAAGCCGATCATGGTTGCCAATGAAATGCCGTACCACCAGATCAGTTCATTCTTCCAGTGCAGTGCTGGCAGATTTTTGCGCTTCAGTTTTTTCGCTTCGAGGCTCCAGGCATTCATGAAGTTGTGGAAATACGCGTGAGGCAGAAACTGATACAGCGTCTGGTTATAACGTGACGAAGATGCGTCTTCAGGAGTAGAAACATGCACGTGATGGCCACGGATGTGCTCGACTTTGAAGCCCGCATAGGTGACCAGTGCCAGCAGCAGACCGCCAGTCCATTGCTCAAGTGTGCTGTCTTTGTGAATCAGCTCGTGACCAACGTTGATGCAGACGATACCTGTGATCACACCCATTGAGATGACCATACCAATCTTGCCGAACAGGCCAACTTCAGTACTTGCGAACAGCGAAGCCCCGTAAGCTATCGTGACCGCCATAACCGGGAGGGTCAGGATGGTCAGGAATGGATACCATTTCTCCAGCGACATGCGAGGCACATCGTCTTCTTCGTTCGGGTTGAACGGGTCTTTACCAATCAGGTGATCGAGCAGTGGGATAATGCCAAACACAACGAAAATCGGGAAATACCACCATGCGTCGTGCTGGCTGCCGGTTGATTCCCAGCCCAACAGGGCGAGCGGGAAGAGCACAGCTGGAATCAAAACGATCAGATAACCGTACTTCTTGAGTTGCATGCGCCAATCGTTAGCGCTGATAGTCTGTGCTGTTGCCTGAGTCATACGGCCTCCATAACAGGATTATAATTTGTTTTGTTGTTTGATTGTTATATTGTCCTACAATCTAACACGAATCTGAACAGGTTACAGGTTCGGAAAAGACAGAAGTCAGCCAATATCCATGTGGTTTGGCTCAATGTGGTACTATGCCGCGCATCTCACTGATTTCAGTATAGTTATGAGTTTTGTAGCCCACGAAAGTCTTGCAGAAAAAATAGCGGCCCATCTGGCTGAGCGCATCATTAAAGGAGAGCTTATTTCTGGTGAGCGTATCCAGGAAGCGCGCGTTGTCGAGGAGTTGCATGTAAGCCGTGGTTCGGTTCGCGAGGCCCTGTTGCTGCTGGAGTCGCGGCATCTGGTGACTATCCAGCCACGCCGTGGTGCCATGGTTGCTGAGCTGACCGCCGAGCGCGTAAACGGCCTTTACGATATATACGAAGCCCTGCTTACTCTGCTGGCCACACAGGTTGCTCTTCAGTGGACTGAAGAGAATAAAATGCCCCTGTTAAATCAAGCCATGAAGCTACAGTCGCCTGAGCTTAAGAAGGACAAATTTCTGTTTATGCTGGCCGGCTTCGATCTGATGCGGGCCGCGTGTGAGGTGATTAATAATCCATACCTCTCGACGTTACTGAGTGATCTTCAACCAGCGATCCAGCGTACCTATTCATTATCGATTCGTTTTTCGCAAGAGGGATTAGACCGCAGCATTGCTTTTTTTGCCAAAGTTGTTGAACTTATTCTTGCGCGTAAGGTTGCTGAGTTGCCCCCGGTGTTTCGTGAATTCAGCCTCTACCAGCGTCAGTTGGTTCTTGATGCCATGGCCGAGAACCCGATGCCTGCCCTCGACTGAGCGAAGTTGTGTCGCATTTTCGCGGCTTTTGTCGCAGGTGAACTGTGATAATATCAAAGTCTTCATTGCGGCTCCCGGCGGCCTGGCCCCGGTACAGTTAAAAGGACGTCCCTCCCTGTTATGCGCCTGAAAGCGATCCGACTATCCGGTTTTAAATCTTTCGTTGATCCGACGTCTGTGCCATTCAACACCAACCTGACGGGGATTGTCGGGCCGAACGGTTGTGGCAAATCGAACACGATTGATGCTGTGCGTTGGGTGATGGGGGAAAGCTCGGCCAAGTATCTGCGTGGCGACGCCATGACGGACGTGATCTTTAACGGCTCGGCCGAACGTAAACCGGTCAGTAAAGCCAGCGTTGATCTGGTGTTTGATAACAGCGATGGCACCTTGAAAGGCGAACACGCCCAGTTCACAGAAATCAGCGTGCGCCGTCAGGTCACCCGCGACGGTCAGTCCACTTACTATCTGAATGGCACCAAGTGCCGGCGCAAAGACATTACCGATATCTTTCTGGGCACCGGCCTCGGGCCACGTTCATACGCGATTATTGAGCAGGGCATGATCTCGCGCTTAATCGAAGCGAAGCCTGAAGAATTGCGTGTTTACGTCGAAGAAGCCGCGGGTATCTCGAAATACAAAGACCGTCGTCGTGAAACCGAAAACCGCATGCGGCGTACTCAGGAGAACCTGGAGCGACTCAGCGATATTCGTGATGAGTTAGAGCGCCAGCTTGCACATCTGCAGCGACAGGCTCAGGCAGCCGAAAAATACAAAGTACTGAAGGCTGAGGAGCGCCAGAAAAAAGCGGAGCTTCTTGCCATTCGCTGGACCGCGTTGAACGAAGAATATGAACAGCGTGAAAAGGTGATTCGCGAGCATGAGGTTCAGTTCGAGTCGCACATGGCTAAGCAGCGTACAGCTGACGCAGGTATTGAAGAGTTGCGTCTCGACCATCAGGCGCGTACCGACGCCTTCAATACGGCACAGGGTAAGTACTATGAAGTGGGTAACCGTATTGCCCGCCAGGAACAAAAAATAGAACACCAGTCGCAACTGGCCTTGCAGCTCGACAGTGATCTCGCCGAAGTTGAAAAGAATATTCTCGATACTCAGCGTCAGCTGGAACAGGATCAACTTCAGCAGGAAGAACTCGCCGAACAGCGCCTGATGCTAGAACCAGAGCTGGAGATGCTACAGGCGGCCGAAGAAGAGCATGCTGCTGAGCTTCTGGACGCCGAAGAAGCTCAGCGTCAGTGGCAGTCGCAGTGGGATACGTTTACACAGCGAGCCAGCGAGCCGACCCGGCGTGCTGATGTGGCCCAGAGCCGTATTCAGGCCACAGAGCAGCAAGTGCTCAGATTAGAGCAACAGATTGAGCGATTAAAACAAGAGCGGGAACAGCTGACGTCTGATCCTGACCTCGGTGACTTTGCCCTGTTGCAGGAAGAGGTCAGCGAAGCTGAATTGCAGGCAGAAGAACAGCAGGCGCGTCTGGAAGAAATTCGTGGGCAGCTTGAAGACGTTCGTGAGGACAGCGAACGTCGGCGCAAAGAATTAGAAGAAGGGCGACAGCGTCTGCAACAGATGTTGGGGCGCAAAGCGACATTGGAAGCATTGCAGAAAGCGGCTTTAGGTCAGAGCAGAGAAGGCGTCGCCCACTGGCTTGAGAGCCACCAGTTGGCGCGTAAGTCGCGTCTGGCTCAGCAGCTAACGGTTGCCGAAGGTTGGGAAACGGCGGTTGAGACGGTACTCGGTGATTATCTTCAGGCGGTCGTTGTTGATGATGTGAATGCCGCTGAGTCTTGGTTGGCTGGGTTTACCGATGGCACGCTGACGTTGTGGGAATCCAGTGCAAGCAGCTCAGATGTCGAAAGTGGTGGCTTATTGCTTGATAAACTGACGACCAATCAGGATCTCAGTTCTCTGATGGGGAAAGTCCGTACCGCTGAGACACTGCCCGAAGCCATGGCAATGCGGCCCGACCTGGCGCAAGACGAATCAGTGATTACTCCCGATGGTATCTGGCTGGGGCCCGCTTGGTTGAGGGTAGCTCGGGATCAGGACAACGAAGGTGGCATTCTTGCTCGTCAGCAGGAGCTTGAACTTATTGATGCCGAAGCCGATGAACTGGATATTTCAGTCGAAGAGTGGGAAGCCGACCTTGAGAGTGTACTGCTGAGACAGCGTTCTCTAGAACAGCAGAGAGATAATGCTCAGCAGGAATGGCAGACGATCTCCCGCAAGTTAATGGAACAAAAAGCGTCGCTGTCGGGTCAGCAAGCCAAAGCCGAACAGCTTCGTTTACGCACTGAAAAACTCGAGCAGTCTCTGAGCGAAACTGAGGAAACGCGGACGCTTGAGTCTGAAGCGCTGGCTGAACTGCGCCTCGAATGGCAAGAGGCTATGAGTGCGGTAGACGAAGACACCGACGAGCGTGAACGCCTGCAGCAGATACGTAGTGACGTAGAACAGCGATTGAGTCAGGCGCGCATGGCGGCGGGTCAGCAAAAAGATCGGTTACACCAGTTGCAGTTACAGCTTCAGGCACTCAACAGTCGCGATGAAAGTACGCGTCACGCAATCAGTCGCCTGGCTGAAGCCATGCAGAAGCTGAAAGAGCGTCGTGACCAGATCAATGCCAACCAGAACCGCGACCACAGTGCCGACCTTGAGCTTCTGCGCGCCGAGATGGAAGCTCTGCAGGAAGAAAAGCTGCAGGCAGAAGACGTCATGACAGAAGCGCGTCATGCGCTTGAACAGGCCGATACCCGGTTGCGCCAGCTGGAGCAGGAGCGTTCAGAGGCAGAGCAGCAGGCACTGGCAGAGCGCAACAAACTCGAGCAGATTCGGATGGAGTGCCAGGCGCTCGATATTCGCCGTAATGGGCTGGTGGATCAGTTGCGTGAAGACAAACTCAGCATGGCGGATGTTCTCGATAGCCTGCCTGAGGTAGCCAATGAAGAGCAGTGGGCCAATGAGCTGACGCGTATTGGTGAGCGTATTCAGCGGCTTGGTGCGATCAACCTCGCGGCGATTGAAGAGTACAAACTGCAGTCCGAGCGCAAGGTCTACCTTGATTCTCAGAATGACGACCTCGAAAAAGCACTGGATACGCTTGAAGGGGCTATTCGTAAAATCGATGCCGAAACCCGCAATCGCTTCCAGGAAACCTTCGATCGGATGAATGCCGGTCTGGCTGACCTGTTTCCGAAAGTCTTTGGCGGCGGTCATGCCAGCCTCGAACTGACGACCGATGATCTGCTCACGACGGGCGTCGCTATCATGGCCAGGCCTCCGGGTAAGAAGAACAGTACGATTCATTTATTATCGGGTGGTGAGAAAGCACTGACGGCGATCGCGCTGGTGTTCTCTATCTTCCAGCTCAATCCTGCGCCGTTCTGTATGCTTGATGAAGTGGACGCTCCTCTGGATGACGCCAATGTCGGCCGTTATGCGCGTCTGGTAAAAGCCATGTCAGAGAAGGTTCAGTTCATTTACATTACACACAACAAGATTGCGATGGAGATGGCTGACCAGTTGATGGGGGTTACCATGCATGAACCGGGCGTCTCACGGCTGGTGTCGGTGGATGTTGAAGAAGCTGCCGTTATGGTTGAGAACGGTTGAGCTTCAATAGCAGCACAATATGAATGCCGTCAGAAAAACCGCAGTTCGGTATAAATCGCTAGCCAGATAACACCAGGCGTCAGGGAACCGACGATCCTTTCTGTGCTCAGAGTACAAATTAAACAGACTTGCGATGAAACTCAAAAGGGTAGTTTGCCTTTATGGCTGCTCGTGGTGTAATACCCTACACAGGCCAGTACAGCGGCCTGTCTGAGACATCGACAGACAACATTTGTTAGAACATAGAAAGAATTATTGAGGAACGTATGGAGTGGAGCTGGCGCACAGTATTGATCCTGATAGGCCTTCTGGCTATCGCCGCTATCATGATCGATGGATTCCGCCGCATGAAGCGGGCTCGTGCTGAAGCATTACGGCTGGATATTCAGCCGGGCATGGATGAGCTGGATGATGAAGATTATAACCCTGAGTTGCCGGGCAGCGTGCGCGTTGTCAGTAACGCGGCTGTTGATGATCGTCCGCTCGAAAACGGTACTGCGTCGACAGCGTCAGTTACTGCAGCTGCTGCGGCGGAAGCGCCTGTTGCGGAACGTCGGGAGCCGTCGTTTGGTGACAGCGATAAAGCAGATGCCCCCCAGACAGATGATCTTAAAATAGGCAGTGCACTTGCGGACTCAGAAGATGAAAGTCCCTTAGATGAGCCCTCACAAGTATCGTCGCAACCTGCCCAGCCAGCCGCGCCACCGCGAGTAGATATTATCCCGACGGTTAAGCCGGTCGATCTGAATGAAAAAGTTCCCGTGTTGCTCGACGTTGAAGAATTGGGTGATGAACGCAGTTTCGAAGAAGGCATTGTTTCCCCTGCGCGTGTCATATCTTCAGAGATATCACAGCCCGAGGTAAAGGCTGACAGAGCACCGACAACTGCCGATGTTATGCCTGAAGCTTATCAGGAGACAGGGGCTCAGGAGCAAGTGGCAACGCCAGACACTTCTGATTCAGGCTCGCCCGAATCTTCTTCTGCTGACAGTGACGACAAGGCTTACTACACAGAACTGGAAGATCCGGAGCACATCGATGATCCGCACCTCGATGAGGAAGTCGAGAATATGCCGGAAGAAACGGTGATCTCGCAGCCAGTCAATTATGCCGGTGCTAATGCTGAGGTACTGGCCAGCCGACCTGATCCAGAGCTGGTATTGGTTATTCATACCATTGCTCGCGAAGAAGGTGGGTTCAATGGCAGTGACCTTCTGTTTCTGTTCAACAGCTGCGACCTGCGCTATGGCGAGAAAGATATTTTCCACCGTTTTGAAGAAGCGGATGGTCAGGGGCGTATTCAATTCTCGGTGGCGCAGGTGCGTAATCCGGGCACGTTTGATCCTTCCCATATGGCCGATCAGAGCTTTATAGGGCTGAGCTTCTTTATGAGTTTGCCGGGCGCCAAGCGGCCTCTGGAGGCCTACGAAGCCATGTCTGAGATGGCGATGGTGGTTTCCCGTAACCTCAATGCTGATGTGCTTGACGAGTCACACAGCGCGATGACGACTCAGACGATGGAACATGAGCGTCAGCAGATATTGGAATATGAACGCCAGCAACGGCTGGCTGCGAAAAAACGAGTATGAGCCAGCAAGATATGTTTTCAGAGGCGCCTTCATCCGGCGCCTCTTCTTCTTCCGTACCTGAAGATAACATTCAGGAATTACGCGATCAGATAAATCACCATAACTACCTTTACTACGTGCTCGATGAGCCATCGCTGCCCGATGCTGAATACGATCGTTTGATGCGCGAGCTACAGGCGCTGGAAAACGAGCATCCGGAATTGGTTACTTCTGATTCTCCGACTCAGCGGGTTGGTGGTGCGCCGTTGTCGGGCTTCACTGAAGTTCAGCACGAACGGCCTATGCTGTCATTGGACAACGCCATGAATGCAGAGGAGTTTGCGGCGTTCGATCAGCGCGTTCGTGATCGTCTGAAGAGCAGTGAAGAAATCGAGTATGCCTGTGAGCCGAAGCTGGATGGTCTGGCAATCAGTCTGTTGTATATCGATGGTTTGCTGGAGCGTGCAGCGACGCGTGGCGACGGCGAAACAGGTGAAGATGTCACCCAGAATGTTCGCACGATTAAAAATATTCCTCTGCGTTTAATCGGTGATGATGTGCCCGAGCGCATTGAGATTCGCGGCGAAGTCTATATGCCAAAGGGTGGTTTTGAGGCCTATAACGAACGAGCCCGTGAGCAGGGTGAGAAAGTTTTTGCGAACCCACGGAATGCGGCGGCGGGTTCGCTGCGGCAGCTGGATTCCAGCATTACTGCAAAGAGACCTCTGGAGTTTTGTGCCTACAGTCTTGGGGTTGTCAGTGAAGAATACACGCTGCCTGAAACCCACAGTGCGACGCTGGAGCAGATTCAACAGTGGGGCTTGCGCATCAATGAAGAAATGCGCGTTGTGACAGGCCGTGAAAACGCTGAGAAATTCTTTGCAGGCCTTGGTGAAAAACGCCTGAGCCTCGGATACGAAATAGACGGCACGGTTTTTAAAGTAAACTCTCTGGCGTTGCAGAATAAGCTGGGTTTTGTGGCGCGTGCTCCACGCTGGGCCATTGCTTATAAATTTCCGGCGGTAGAAGAATTAACAGAATTATTGGGTGTTGATTTTCAGGTTGGCCGTACCGGTGCCTTAACGCCTGTAGCGCGCTTAAAACCTGTGCATGTGGCGGGTGTGACGGTCAGTAATGCAACGCTCCACAACATGGATGAAATAGCCCGGCTGGGCGTAAAAATCGGCGACACTGTGATTATCCGACGTGCCGGAGATGTCATCCCTCAGGTCGTGTCGGTGGTTGAAGAACGCCGCCCGGATACCGTGATTGATATAGAAATGCCGGATGCTTGCCCTGTGTGCGAATCGCATGTCGAGAAAGTTGAAGGTGAGGCTGTCGCTCGCTGTACTGGCGGCCTGGTGTGTTCGGCCCAACGTAAGGAAGCGATTAAGCACTTCGCATCACGCAAAGCGATGGACGTTGAAGGGTTGGGCGATAAACTTATCGAGCAGATGGTCGAGGCAGGTTTAATTGATACCCTTGATGATCTGTTTCATCTTTCCGTCGATGAGATTGCTGGCCTTGAGCGTATGGCAGAAAAAAGTGCTCAAAATGTATTGAATGCACTGGAGAAGTCTAAACAAACCACGCTTGCCCGTTTTATTTATGCGCTCGGTATTCGCGAGGTGGGCGTGGTGACTGCCAATAATCTTGCCGGTTATTTTGGCTTTCTGGATCGCATTATGGCGGCCACACATGAGCAGCTGATCGCAGTCGATGATATCGGCGATATTGTTGCTGCACATATTGTTAATTTCTTTGCTGAAGAGCACAACCGGACAGTCATAGAGCAACTGCAGAAAGCCGGTATTTACTGGGAAGAAAAAGAACCAGTGAGCAGTGCTGAAGATGCCCCTTTGAGTGGTAAAACTGCGGTTATTACCGGCACGCTGTCAGACATGACGCGCGATGATGCCAAAGAAGCACTGGAGGGATTGGGTGCGAAAGTAACCGGCAGTGTATCAGCAAAAACAGATTTTCTCGTGGCTGGTGATAAAGCAGGTTCAAAACTCGCTAAAGCGCAGAAGCTTGAGGTTAAGGTCTACGACGAGGCCGCGTTTAAAGAGTTATTGAACGAATTGAGCAGTCACTAGGACTGCTCCAGGAAACGCCTCACCGGTCTTAGTAAAGTTCGGGGAGTGCGTTGTCACTTTTCTTTGCTGTATTGTCTTTCAGAGCCTTTTCTATCAGCAGGGTAATACTGCTGCCATTAAAGGCACTGTTCTTATCTGCGCTATAGAGAGTGGCGTCCAGCTCTGCCAGTGCGGCACTCAGGCGTACATCATTCAGCCAGACTTCAGCCTGTGCCAGCGACGTCATAGGTCGCCCCGATGCCGCCGATGCCCAAAGAATAATATTGTCCCGGATTGCCTGGGCGTTATTCTCACGGGCTGACTTTTTAAGTTCACGCCAATAATAGTGCTCGTCTTCTTTCTGCTTTTTATCCGCGTTTTCTTTTGCTGCCTTTTTTTCCGCAGACGTTGTTACCACTGTCGTTCGAGGTTGACGCAGCATCAGCCAGGCAACACCTGCGAGCAATAATCCGTTCAGAATAACCGAAATCCCCAGTGCCATTTTCCATAACGTAGAGTCTGCGGTGGCTTCGTTTGAGGCAGATGGTCCTGGGTTCTCAGTGACGCCGGGTGGCGTTTGCACCGTCGGGGCCGTCGTGCTCGCTGGCGTCACCGTGATGACGTGTTCTGGCAAGGTTGCGTACTCGACCCGGTTCTCTAAGGTATTCCACCACGGGATACTGACCTCTGGCAGGACGAGCTCCCCCGGAGCCCCAGGCACCAGTGCAACGCTTTGGGTAATGGTGGTTACTATGCCTTGCTCAGAAATAGAACTGTCGTCCTGAGTCTGGTCTGGGTAATAGCGAAGTCCTTGAACTTCAGCCATAGGTACAGGCGGAACCTGACCGGAACTAAGGCCTGTGGCTTTAAGGGTAAAGGTGCGGGTGACCGGTTCTCCCGTTTGCCACTCGGTGGGCGGGGTGCTGAATGCTTCTTCGAGAACAAAGCGACTGGCCGGAATCCAGGGCGCTTGTGGGTAGCTGTCAGGAATCGGATTAATGGTTAACTCAATCGGTTTACTGACAATGGTTTCAGCAGAACCACGGAAGCGGTTATAGCGGTCTGTCACACGCGCGGTAAAGCGCTGCCCCGGAATCACTAATGTGCCAGAGGACTCTGGAAAAATAGCGTAGCGCCTTTCGTACACACCAATTCGCTGACCATCAACCACTGTAATGTGTTTCTTCGGGTCCATCAGAGGTTGAACGCGGGCATTGGCTACTTCGAATTCAGACAATGAAGCATCGTCGTGATTGACGGTGTAGTACATACGCTCAATATAGAGCAGTTGCTCCTGCACGTAATGCGTGCCGCTGCTGACTTCAACCTCGAAGAAGAAATGTTCAGATTTTTCAGGCTCGGTCGTCGCGGTGTCTTCAACATTAATACGGATAGGATCGCTGTATTCGCCCTTATATGACAGCGCTGGAATTAATACTTCGCCAGTGCGGCGGGGTAGCAATTCGACTTCCCAGCGGGTTGTTGAAGTACTCTTGCCATTAACGTTTGAGCTTTCTTTGCTGATGCGCGGCCGACCAACTATGTTCCAGTCGCGTTCCAGTGCCGACAGGTCTGGCATGTCGGTGGATAACAGATTCAGAAAACCACCCTGAGTGTCTACGTGCTGCAGTTGCAGAGTCACGGGATCTGAGCGGCCAATCTGTTTACGATCAACGCTTGAGATAAATTCAGCGGCCAACACCAGTTGGCTGGTGACTAGTAGCGCGGCGGTAATAATCCAACGGATTACCATAAAACGTCCTCTTCCGTCTGATCTGCACTCTGGCGGTACTGATATAAAAACTTACGTTGCATCAGCAGACCCGGGTTATCTTCGACTTCGTTCAGCACGGATTCCATCGCCGCTTGCTGCTCGCGGGACAGATGGCTGAACTCTCCATTTTCTTCACTGTTTTGTTGCTCTGCGGCTGTTTGCTTCTGGGCCTGACCTTCATCACCGTTTTGTGAATCCTGCTGGTCGCTCAGGCTGCGGTCTCCGGACTTATCGTTCTCTGGCTGCTGAGCTTTAGCTTGCTGCTGTTCTTGCTTTCCGGTCTGTTGCTCAGCTTGTGCTTGCTCTTCAGCCATCTCTTCAGCATAGGCATCATCGGCAGACTGCTGTTCAGAGTCCTCCCCGGATTCTGAATTCTGGCTGTCAGAGTTCTGGCCTGCAGAACCCTCTGAGTTTTCCGAAGAGTTGCTGTCGCTTTGATTATTCTGATTCTGGTCTGAATTCTGCGATTCTGATGAGTTGCTCTGTGAATTGCTCTGTGAGCTGTTGTCGCCATTATTTTGCGATTTGTCCTGTTGCTGGTCGTTCTGAGAGTTGTCATCAGAATTCTCAGAACCGTCTTCAGAATCAGACGAAGATTGCTCTTGCTGCTTTAGTGCTTCTTCAACCAGTTCAAGGTTTTTCTGCGCTTGTGCCAGTTCAGGGTTTAACTCCAGCGCGTCCCGGTAGGCTTCGGCGGCCTGTTCAAGCTTGCCTTGTTGTGCACGGGCATTGCCGAGGTTGTACCTGGCTTCAGCAGAATTACTTCGTGCGAACGCTTCTTCTGCCGCTTCGTAATTTCCAGCGCGATAATGCGCCGCTGCTTTCCACTCAGGATCATTAAATAATTCGGCAGCTTTTGCGGGGTCATTCGCCATAAGCTCTGCGGCCTGCTGATTGTCCGTTTGCCAGGGATTAGCATGGGCGGTTTCGGGTAGCAGTGGCAAGATCAATACAACACTGAACAATACACCACGACGAAAACCCACAACGGCAATTGGAATCAACACAAAGGCCAGCCAGTATCCGGCATCCTGCCAGGTTTCAAACGTTGTTTCCTGAGCGTTCGCATCGTTGCTGCCAGGAAAACTGCTGGTAAGGCTGCGCCAGTCACTGTCGTTGTAGCTCATGGTTCGCCAACGACTGCCAGTGGCTTCGTAAAGTGCCTGCATAGGTGCCGTATCGAGCTTTGGCAGAACGATCGTACCATCGCCCTTTTTCAGAAACCCCTGATCGCCTATAGGTACCGGAGCACCTTCGGCGGTTCCGACAGCGATCACGCCAAGTTTTACGGAATCACTAAGTGCCAGCGCAATGCGCTCAACGTCTTTGTTCTGAATACCGTCGGTGATTAACAGTGCTGTCGCTTCGTTAACGCCGGCATCCGTCATCAGTGTTCTTGCCTGAGCCAGTGCCTTATCGGGCCGGCTACCCAACTTTGGCATTATTTCGGGCGACAGGGAGGTCAGCAGATGCTCTACCGTCGCTTTATCGTCGGTGAATGGTACGACGGTGTGGGCTTCTCCCGAGTAGGCGATGACTGCAGTGATGCCGTCTTCCCGTCCTCTTACAATATCGGTGGCTTTGCGAATTGTCCGTGTTGCACGGTCCGGTGCGACATCTGTGGCGTTCATCGAAAGCGACATATCGATGAGCAGCACCAGAGCATCCGGATTGCTGATCACAGGAACCGCTTTGCGCTGCCAACTGGGGCCAGACACGGCGACAATGGCGATGGCTGAAGCGACAG
Organism: Oceanospirillaceae bacterium; assembly: GCA_002724925.1. Lineage (GTDB taxonomy): Bacteria > Pseudomonadota > Gammaproteobacteria > Pseudomonadales > Oceanobacteraceae > Thalassolituus. The sequence goes on along the minus strand of PBQA01000015.1, from coordinate 66,154 downwards.
AGATAGCGATGACGCCCAGTATCGATGATTTGCCCGGCGTACGGTCGAGCATGTGCGATTGAAGAGCCGGATCAATTAACTGATCCCAGCGTCCTTTTCGCAGTGTCCGCTGCGCCAGCCATACGGTCATAACGACCGCCGGAATCAGCAGCACCAGCCAGATAGGACGCATAAAGTGAATGTTATTCAGGAATTCACTCATGACAGACCTCGCCTGACAAGCATGAGCTGAGCCCAGCCAAGCAGGAGGGCGACCAGCAGTGGCCATTGAAATAGACCAGATTCAGGTCGGTAGGTTTTATTTTCCCGCTCAGTCGGCTCGAGTTCGTCGATCAAGTCGTAAATCTGGCTGAGTTCTTCGGTATTACGGGCGCGGAAGAAGCGCGCTGACGTCAGGTCGGCGATACTTTGCAACTCGCCCTCGTTTAATTCACGCGAAGGATTGATGGTACGACTGCCAAAGAAACTGGGTACCTGCATACTCTCGGCGCCCAGACCAATGGTGTAAATTTTAATACCCAATTCGGACGCCAGCTCGGCGGCTCTGACCGGCTCGACTTTACCAGCGGTATTTTCCCCATCAGTCAGAAGCACAATTACCTGGCTGTCTGACGGGTTCTCACGCATACGTTTTGCCGCGAGGGTGATGGCATCGCCAATGGCGGTTTGTTTTCCTGCCAGACCAAGAGCAGCTTCGTTCATAAAGGTACGGACGGTTTCACGGTCGAAGGTCAATGGTGCTTGCAGGTAGGCGTTTGAGCCGAACAGTATCAGGCCCAGACGGTCGCCTTCGCGTTGGCTGATAAAGTCATTCAGCACGTGTTTAACAATTTCGAGGCGGTTTACCGGGCGGTCATTCAGTTCCATGTCGGCGGTATCCATACTTCCTGAAATATCGACTGCGAGCATCAGGTCCCGGCCTTCTGCAGGCAAGCGTATGGGCTCGCCTAACCAGACAGGGCGAGCCAGTGCACAAACGAGAGCCAGCCAGGCTATAGCGGGCAAAAGCCATTGACGAGCACGGGTTGAATCATCAGAGGCAGTGCCTGATACGCTGTTCCATTGGCTAAGATCAGGAACCTTAAGCGCCGCATCTTCCTGAACTCTGGCGGGAAGTAGATAACGTGCAATCAGGGGCAGTACAAGGAGTGCAAACGCCCATGGGAACTGAAACTCAAACATTGGGTGATTTCCCTGCGGCGTCTGAGACGGCTTTGCGTACACGTTCTGGCGATGTGCGTTTTAACCACTGGCGCAGTTCACTATCGATTAACTCTGCGGCCAGGTCGGGCTGTTGTCGGTACGAACCGTTAGCCAGCGCATCCGTTGTTTTCATTGATAGTGTCGCCCTCGGGTTTATCCTGACAAGATAGGCCGTCCATTCCTCACCGCTGAGTGATAAATTGCTGCTCTCGTCGCAAGCCTTCAGATATCGTTTAAGTGTTTTGTTCAGATTCTGGCAGTAGCGGGTTGAGTCCTGATTATCTGCATATTCTGCCTTTGCCTGATCAAGAAGCGGCAGGGTGAGCGCAAGCGTGCCGCGATGACGATTCCAGCGGATAAATAACCACATCAGTGTAGCAGTAAGAGCAATCACAGCGGCTGCACTCACCCACCAACCCCATGCCAGCGGGAATATGCCTACCGCGGCGGGTTCAATAATATCTTCTAATGGCAGAGCTGCTGGATTCATACGTGCGCTCCGGACAGATCGACAGTGAAGCCCATCCCCTTACGCAGGCAATCCAGAGGGTCCTGGTGCGTCTGAACGTCGATAAGTGGTGTTTTCAGGTGCAGAAGAGATTGCTTAAGCTCGGCAGTCCACGCCTGCCATGCACTCAGCTGTTCGGCGCTGTCGCGGCTGCTGATATTGAGCCGCGAGCGTTGCTTGCCATCCGTCAGCACGTAGTCTCCGGCGGGCTTCTGTATTTCAAGCGGGTCAGTCACCCGAATGGCAATCAGGTCGCAATGGCGGGAGACACTGTAGAGCGCTCGTTCACACTCCTTATCGAACCCGCGCCAGTCAGAAACGATATAGACGGCTGACCCTGGGCGGGCAACCCGTGCCAGGTGGCGACAGATATCGAGCATTCTCGGTTGAGCCGCTACGGCTTCTGTTACTGGCATTTCGGCCAGTCGATGAAGATAAGCCATTAATGTTTTCCGACCCGTGTGTGGACGCAGGTCAAATTCATTAACGTCGTTAAATATCAGGCCACCGACGCGGTCTCCCTGCATGGCTGCCGACCAGGCGAGTAATGCCGAGATATCCGCGGCGACGACTCGCTTGAGTGCTCTGCGGGTACCGAAGTTCATCGTACTGCGCAGGTCAGTGACGAGCAGCACTGGTCGTTCGCGTTCTTCGCGGAATACTTTGATGTGAGGCTCGCCTGTGCGCGCCGTCACGCGCCAGTCCATCGAGCGGATATCGTCTCCCGGCTGGTATCCTCGCACTTCAGCAAAGTCGATTCCGCGGCCGCGAAGCTTCGAAGAGTGGCCTCCCGACTGCTCATTGAGAATCTTTTTCTGACGATGCAGGGGCAGAAGGTTGGACAACACCCGCAACCCCGCAAGACGGGTCGGGTTGATGACTGTCCCATCTGAAAACTCGCGACGGACCATCAGGCTACAGGTACTCGGGACAGCAGTTCGTTGATGACGGTGTCTGTGGTCAGGCCGCTGGCTTCAGCTTCGAAGCTGAGCAGAATGCGATGACGCAGGACATCATGTGCTACTGCCCGTACATCGTCAGGACTGACATAATCGCGCCCCTCCAGCCAGGCATAAGCGCGAGCACAACGGTCAAGAGCAATCGTGCCTCGTGGGCTGGCACCAAACTCGACCCAGCGTGCGAGATCATCACCGTATTTTCCTGGCTCGCGGGTCGCGATAATAAGTTGCACCAGATACTCTTCAACGGCTTCGCTCATGTGCATCTGTAAGACCTGGCTGCGGGCCGCGATCAGGTGCTTCTCGGTTAGTTTGCTGCCGTCGTAGTCTTTATGTGCGAGGGCTTCACCGCGTGCCAGGCGCAGAATCGACTGTTCAGCGCTGGCATCCGGGTAGTCAATTTTTACATGCATCAGAAAGCGGTCGAGCTGGGCTTCCGGCAGAGGGTAGGTGCCTTCCTGCTCAATCGGGTTCTGAGTGGCCATCACCATGAACACTTCTGGCAGCTCGCGGGTAACACCACCGACAGTGACCTGACGCTCAGCCATGGCTTCCAGTAACGCGCTCTGAACCTTGGCGGGCGCACGGTTGATTTCATCAGCGAGAATCAGGTTGTGAAAAATAGGGCCTGCCTGAAAATCGAAGCTTTGTGTCTCAGGGCGGTAGATTTCTGTCCCCGTGATGTCACCGGGTAAGAGGTCTGGCGTAAACTGAACACGTTTGAATTCCCCCTCCATACGATCGGCGAGGGCGTTAATCGCTTTCGTTTTCGCAAGGCCAGGTGCGCCTTCAACCAATAAGTGTCCATCGGCTAATAATGTCAGGAGCAGCCTCTCAACGAGCTGAGGCTGGCCAATGATGGTTTTCTGTAGATTGTCACGGAGTTGTTGGAATCCGTTTTGTAAGCTCATTTGAATCCAGTCCTGATTCTTATCGGTGTGTTGGCCTCTGAATTTCCAGAGTGACAAGGATTTTAGAGATTCCGCTGTGGCGGTCAACGCTCTGATCACGCCTTGTTAATAAAGTTATCTGCATGTCGGTAAAGTAGCGTAAACATTCCTTGCGTACGCTCAAGTGGCAAAGCTGACAGATAGTCTAAGCTTTAGACATAACTATTACTGGAACCCTGTGGCGAGTGACTGCAATGCTTACACCTTTACACGCTCTGATCAACGAACGGAATGAGTCTTCTCTGGCGTCTCAGTTAACGCGGTTCGCAGACCTTTACTACTCAGGTGCGCCCTCAGATGAGGTACTCAGCCGATCTGTAGAAGATCTGTACGGAGCCACGCTGTCCTGCTGGCAGTTTATCCAGCTCCGCGCTGAAGGAGAGCCAAAGGTTCGTGTATTCAACCCAGATCATGAAAACCACGGTTGGCAGTCTCTTCATACAGTCATTGAAATTGTCTTCGATGACATGCCATTTCTGGTTGATTCGGTGCGGATGCAGCTTAACGCCCGCCAGATGTCACTTCATGCTATCCACTATTGCGTACTGCATGCCGGCCGTGATGAGAAAGGCCAGTTCAAATCGACAGGGCAGTGGCACAAGCCGGGTAAAGGCAAGACGTCAGAAGCTATTATATACATTGAGGTAGACCATCATTCTGATGAGCAGTTGATGGCCGACCTCGCGCAAGAGATTGAAGAGGTTCTGCGAGAAGTACAGCGCTGCGTACGCGACTTCCCTGAGATGCTTGAAAAAGCGAAAAAGACGGCTCAGGAACTACGCGATGCATGTACGGTTAATGATAAAGAGGCCTGCACCGAGGCAGCCGAGTTTGTTGATTGGATGGCCTCTAACCACTTCACTTTTCTGGCGTACGATGAGTTCACGGTCAGTGATGCGAAGTCTGGCAAAGTTGTGGATCGCGACCCTACTCATGATCTGGGAATCTTCCGTAATATTGATACCACACGTTCACGTGTTCAGCTAAAAGAACTGGAACCTGAGATCCGTGAATTTATTACCGGACCGTCGCTGATTAATTTTATGAAGTCAGGAAACCGCAGTCGCATACATCGTCCTGCTTACCCTGATTATGTTGTTGTGAAGCGTTTTGATAAGCACGGAAACGTGATCGGTGGCATGCGTTTTATGGGCTTGTTCACCTCAATTGTCTATATCGAGACGCCGAACAACATTCCGATTATCCGCCGTAAACTCACAGCGATTCGTGAGAAAGCTGGTTTCGAACGCGCAAGTCACAGTGCCAAAGAGCTGGATCGCATCCTTGAAGTGTATCCCCGCGATGAGCTGTTTCAGTCGGATGTTGAGCAGCTGTATAAAACGGCCAACAGTGTCTTGAATATTCAGGAACGGCGTCAGACGCGTGTGTATCTGCGCAAAGACACATACAGCAAGTTCCTCTCGTGTATTGCTTATACACCGCGAGATGTTTACAACACAGAACTGCGTCAGAAAATGGAAGATATTCTGACTCAGGAGTTCAGCCCGCTGGACATTGAATTTAATACCTACTTCTCTGAGTCGGTTCTGGCAAGAACGCACTTTATTGTGCGCCTGAATCCCGAAAAAGAGCTCAGCTACGATGAGGCTGTGGTCGCCAATAAAATCCGCCAGGTCGTCCGTTCCTGGACTGATGACTTGCACGCGGCTCTGGTTGAGCAGGTGGGCGAGGAACGTGGAAATATTCTTTATCACGAATATCGTTCAGCATTTCCAGCGGGCTACCGTGAAGATTTTTCTGCCCGCACCGCTGTGGCCGATATCCAATACATGGATACCCTTAAGTCTGCTTCTGAAGGTCAACTCGGTATGTCTTTTTACCGGGAACTTGAAGGAGGCCAGAACGAGCTCAGGTTTAAGCTGTTTAATCCAGATACCATTCTTCCGCTCTCTGACATTATTCCAGTGCTGGAAAACTTCGGTCTGCGAGTGATGGGCGAGCATCCATACGAGATTGTCTGCAGTGACGGTCGTCGTGTCTGGATTCATAATTTCTCACTGAAATATACCCTGTCTGACAGCATCAATATTGCTGAGGTAAAACAGGTCTTCCAGGAGGCATTTCGCGCTATCTGGGATGGTCGCGCAGAGAACGATTCGTTCAACCGGCTGGTACTGGGTGCCAGATTAGGTTGGAAAGATATTGCTCTACTAAGAGCCTATGCAAGGTACATGAAGCAGATTCGCTTCGGTATTTCTGAGAATTATATTGCCGACACGCTGAGCCGTTATATTCCGATCAGTGCTCAGATCGTGAATCTCTTTCATGCACGCTTCGGCCTTAGCGATCAGTCTTCTGACGAGCGTAGCAAAGCAGTCGCTGAGGTCGAAGGTCAGATCCATGAGGCGCTCGACAGCGTTGATCAACTGAATGAAGATCGAGCTATCCGTCGTTATATCGAGCTGATCAAAGCAACGTTGCGTACTAACTACTTTCAGCCGGATGCCGAGGGTAAACCGAAGAGTTATCTGTCATTTAAGATTAAACCATCGGAAATTACCGACATTCCTCTGCCACGTCCGATGTTCGAGATTTTCGTATATTCTCCGCGCATTGAAGGTGTTCACTTGCGCGGTGGTAAGGTCGCACGCGGCGGTCTGCGCTGGTCCGATCGTGTGGATGATTTCCGTACCGAAGTTCTCGGGCTGGTAAAAGCTCAGCAAGTTAAGAACGCGGTCATTGTCCCTGTGGGAGCCAAGGGGGGCTTTGTATCCAAGTGTCCGCCAACCGAGGGTGGACGCGATGCCTTTATCGCTGAAGGTATTGCCTGTTATCAGACCTTTATCAGTGCGCTTCTTGATGTCACCGACAACCTGATTGAAGGTGAAATAGTGCCACCAGAGTCAGTTGTTCGCCACGATGAGCCTGATCCGTATCTCGTCGTTGCTGCAGATAAGGGCACCGCTACGTTTTCAGATATCGCTAACGAAATTGCTGTGAATCGCGGCTTCTGGATGGGCGATGGTTTTGCGTCCGGCGGTTCGGTAGGTTATGACCATAAGAAGATGGGCATCACCGCACGCGGAGCCTGGGTATCGGTGCAGCGTCACTTCCGTGAGCGCGGTATCAATGTTCAGACAGATGATTTTACTGTCGTGGGCATCGGGGATATGGCGGGCGACGTATTTGGCAATGGCATGTTGCTGTCTGAGCATATTCAGCTGGTCGCAGCCTTCAACCACATGCATATCTTTATCGATCCTGAGCCTGATTCTGCTTCCAGCTTTAAAGAGCGTAAGCGGCTGTTTGAACTGCCACGATCAAGCTGGGAAGACTATGACAAGTCATTAATTTCTAAAGGTGGCGGTATATTCTTGCGTTCGGCAAAAAGTATCGACATTACCCCAGAAATGAAGAAACGTTTCGGCATCAGTGAGAGCAAGCTTGCGCCGAATGAGTTGATTAAAGCAGCTCTTAAGGCCGAAGTTGATCTGATCTGGAACGGTGGTATTGGCACCTATATCAAAGCATCGTCCGAGCTGGATTCTGACGTTGGTGACAAGGCCAATGATGCACTCAGAATTAACGGGAAAGATGTCCGTGCGAAAGTTATCGGTGAGGGCGGGAACCTCGGTGTCACTCAACTTGGCCGTATTGAGTTTGGTCTTAATGGCGGCGCGTCGTATACAGACTTTATCGACAACGCGGGTGGCGTTGACTGCTCTGACCATGAAGTAAATATTAAGATTATGCTCAACGAGATCATGGATAATGGTGATCTCACCCGTAAACAGCGTAATCAGGTCTTCCTGGAGCAAACCGACCCGGTTGCGGATCTGGTTCTGAATAACAATTATCACCAGACCCAGGCAATCGCACTTGCCTACCGTGATTGCCGAGAGCGTCTCGACGAATACATCCGTCTGATGAAAGACTATGAGCAGCAGGGTAAGCTGAATCGCTCACTCGAATTTTTGCCGGATGAAGAAGAATTACAGGATCGCCGCAACGATAATACGGGGCTGACAAAGCCTGAACTGGCCGTTCTGATTTCGTATACCAAAGCGGATATGAAAGAGCGTTTAAACGCCTCGAAAATTACGTCAGATGACTATATTTCGAAGATTCTATCGACGGCATTCCCAGCGGCGTTGAATAAGAAATTCTCTGAAGCCATTAATAATCACCGGCTACGTAAAGAGATTATTGCGACTCAGCTGGCCAATGACATGATTAATCACATGGGCATTACCTTTGTGAATCGCCTGGGAGACTCTACTGGTGCCTCGATCGTCGATATCGCCCGGGCCTATGTGACAGCTCGGGATACTTTCTCCCTGCATGACCATTGGCGCGAGATCAGCGCGCTCGACTACAAGGTGCCAACAGCGGTTCAGGAAAACATGATGGCTGAGCTGATGCGCCTGGTACGACGCGCGACGCGCTGGTTCCTGCGCAATCGTCGTGTTGCGGTAGATATCGCCAGCGAAGTCGATCGCTTCGGGACTGCTGTGCAACACATAGCTCACAACCTTAGCTCGACTCTGAAAGGTGATGCTCTCAAGCGATGGCAGCAGGAGTTTGACCAACGGAAAGAGCAGGGTGTACCCGAAGACCTCGCTGCATTTACGGCAGGTGCCGGTGAGCTGTACTCCTCTCTCGGGATCATCGAAGCTGCGTCTCAGTCTGATTGCCCGGTTGAGCGTGTGACTCAAGCTTACTTTGGCGTTGGCGACCACCTGTCACTGAACTGGTTCTTACGTCAGATCAATGATTTGCCGACCAGTAATCACTGGGAAGCGATGGCACGTGAAAGCTTCCGTGATGATCTTGACTGGCAGCAGCGTTCGCTCACTGTGGGCATTCTCAAGGGGCACTCTGACGAAACCGACCTTGATGTTGCAATTGAACACTGGGAGAAAGAGCAGGATATTCTCGTCGAGCGCTGGGGGCGTATGCTTGAAGATCTTAAGAGCATCGAACAGACCAGCTTCCCGATGATCGCCGTCGCTCTGAGGGAGCTTCTGGACCTTGCTCAGGCAAGTCGTCACGCCTGAGATTTGATCTGATGCCTGCGCCGGTGTAAAACTGCGTTTTTCACCGGCGTGTATCGGGTTTTGATCAGACTACTTATTTCATTCTTTCTGCTGTCGACACTTATTCCGTCTACTCTGAGCGCAGCGGAGGTTGATCACTTCAGCCAGCTGCCTGCTGTGGATATGGCAGACAGCCGCTCGCCGCTCAACGACGAGGTGGCACAGCGAATAGACCGCGCCCTGAAACGCGCCAATCGAAATGCTCCGCATTTAAAACCACGCAAAGTACAGCGTGTGCCTAAGCAGTCGCGTTGTGATGTAGATCGCTTGTACGACTCTTTTCGCGTATTGCTGGCCCGGCCAATTGTAGGTCAGGTCGAATCCTTTGCTGAGCAGCACCCGGATTTAGATCGCATTCGCATGACCCTGCCTGATTCCATCTATCGCGATTTTACCTGGCCGCATTCACCGACACTCGTTCTTTCAGAGCGGGTAGCGTCGGTTGTTCGTGTGGGCGAGCACTTTGTCGGCACGGATAAGTTCGGGCACTTTTTTACCGAGGGATTCAGTTATTTTCGTGAAACTGAGCGGATGACGCTGCCACTGAAGCATGCCTTTCTGTTTGGTGAATGGACCGAATCTGTTTATTTTGGTGCAGAAACGACCGGGGTGTATTCGTTTGCCGATCTGGTGGCCAACTTCAACGGCCTGAGATTCTGGAACCGGATTCTGTCGGAGCATCCAGATCCTTTGCTGGAACGAGCACTTCCGCCTTATGTTGCCTGTGAGGATGAAAAATGGGTCGTCGCGGCAAAATTCGACTGGCGTGAGTACATAGACCCTGCCTGGAACGAAAGTGTTAACTGCTCAATGATGCGCACGCTGGGCCTGCTCGAGAAAGTACTGAATACCGGGCCTGTGTGTAATCCAACGCTGCTGCCATGGAGGCGTTACGGTGAACTGGCACCTGTGCTTTTTAACCAGCATGGACTTGCCGTTTTACCAGACTATCTTCAGCCTGAAGTTATCCTGACTCAGCGCCACCCTGAACTCATGACCGAAAGCCGCATTTCCTGGATAAAAGGCGTTCGTGAGTGGCTTGAGAAATGGCGTATCCGTCAGGATGTGAAGCGTGAGCAACGGGCCGTTGCGGGGGATCGGCAGGGAGTCGCACCATGATGCAACGAATCATCGTCGACCTGAATATCAGTAGCGATGAATATCTTCGCTATTATCAGGGGGATGCCCGGACAGTGCTTGCGTACTCAACGGACGGTAGAAAGGTTCGGTTCCCTGCGGGGGTACTGCAGCGCGTAGTTACTCGCGATGGAGTGCGCGGGCGCTTTGCCATCCTGTTTAATCAGCAGGGCAAATTCGAGGGAATTGAGCGCGTCGGCTGACTTTTTAGCCGAGAGGGATCTACAGCGGCCGCATTAGTCCCTATAATGCGCGCAAATCTATTGTCACCCTGATGTATTGAGAGATTACTATGAGTTGGTACAGCCTCGCCCGACATTTCCTGTTTATGATGGATGGAGAAACATCCCATGATCTGGGGCTGAAGATGCTGGGCAGAGCGGAAAAGCTCGGCGTACTTGGCTTATTGGCTAAAAAGGTACCGGATCAGCCGGTCACCGTTGCTGGAGTTACCTTCCCGAATCCGGTTGGCCTGGCCGCCGGGCTGGATAAAAATGGTGATTACATTGACGCCTTTGCACGTCTGGGGTTTGGTTTTATTGAGATTGGCACTATTACGCAGCGTCCTCAGCCTGGTAACCCGAAGCCGCGTCTCTTCCGTCTGCCTGAAGAGCGCGCCATCATCAACCGTATGGGCTTCAACAATAAAGGTGTTGATCACCTGGTTGAGCAGGTTAAGAAAGCGAAGTTCAAAGGCGTGCTGGGCATTAACATCGGTAAAAACTTCGATACCGCAGTGGAAGACGCCACATCAGATTATTTGATCTGCCTTGAGAAGGTTTACCAGCACGCGACGTACATTACGGTCAATATCTCCTCACCAAACACACCCGGGCTTCGCACTTTGCAGTACGGCGATGCTCTACGTGATCTTCTGATGCCGCTGAAGGCGCGTCAGGCAGAACTTGCGAAAGAGCATGGTTACAAGCCAATCTTTGTGAAGATTGCGCCCGATATGGAAGACGAAGAAATTGATACCGTGGCGCAGACGCTTCTCGATTGTGAAATTGACGGCGTTATTGCGACTAACACCACCTTGTCTCGTGAAGGCGTTGAAGGTTCAAAACATGGCGCTGAGGCAGGTGGTTTATCCGGCGCGCCAGTCACTGATCTTTCAACCATGACCATTGAGCGACTGTGCGGCGTATTGGGTGATCGTATGCCTGTTATTGGTGTTGGCGGCATTCTCGAAGGTGAAGATGCAGTTGATAAAGTACGTGCAGGCGCCTCTCTGGTTCAGGTGTATTCTGGCTTTATTTATCGTGGCCCAGAGTTGATTGGCGAGTGCGTGCGTTCTCTCAGCAAAGCCTGACCGACGCGGATTAGTTAGTAGCATATAAAAAGCCCGGCATAGCCGGGCCAAGCTCCCCGGGTGAGGGAGACGTGAGTCTGACGAAACTCGTCAGGAGTGGAGTAAAATTCTTCAGTGGCGGGTAATTACACCGCCATTCGATGAATACCAGAAACGCCGGTATAACCATCCCAGTTGTCTTCGCGTCCGGATCGCCAACCAGCCATCCAGTCGTCGTGTGTAGGGCCTGCGGGGGCCAGATCTTTGGAGCGGCGTTCTACGCCTGCCCGGTAGCCACGTGCAAAGGCTCTTTCCTGCATGTCGCGTTTCTGTCTTTTCATAGAGTTGCTTCCTCGCTGTTATTAAAACATCGGTTAGCCACAGAAAAATCGGCGGACCACGTACAGTTGTACCGTGACAACACGGTGAATGTTAATGAATTATTTCTTCTAAGTGATAAGGTTTTAGCGCCTTTTCGCTATTACCCTGAGTGTATGAATGTATGAGTGACGTAGAATATAACGATCCAAATACCAATTGGCTGGCTGTCTGTGCAAAGGGCACCGAAGCATTACTGGCCGATGAAATCAGACACTTAGGCGGAAGTGTTGATAAAGAGAGCCATATTGGCGTCTATTGGCACGGTGATCTGGAGGCCGCCTATCGGGTGTGTTTATGGTCACGTCTCGCCAGCCGCTTGCTGCTTCCATTGTTGGAATGTCAGGTAGAAAGCGCCGATGAAATGTTCAAAATGGCGAAGACGGTCGACTGGCCCTCTTTATTTCCCGTTGAAGCGACGTTCCGTATCGATTTTCACGGCAGCAGTCGGTTTATCAATAACACTCAGTTTGGTGCGCAGCGCATCAAAGATGCGGTGGTCGATGTCTTCCGTGAGCAGACGGGCGTGCGACCATCGGTCGATAAGTCGGGTGATATTCGTATCGAAGCCCAGTTGCGCAAAGGGCGTCTGTCGCTGTTTCTGAATGTCTCCGGGGACAGCCTGCATCGTCGGGGCTATCGCCTACAGCCGGGCAAGGCGCCGCTGAAAGAAAATCTGGCCGCGGCCCTGCTGATCCGTGCCGGCTGGCCTGAGCTGGCAAAAGAGGGCAAGACCCTTGTTGACCCTATGTGCGGCTCGGGCACTTTACTGATTGAAGCCGGCCTCATGGCCGCGGACGTAGCACCGGGTCTTAACCGGCAGGGCTGGGGGTTTGATCGCTGGAAGAGCCACGAACGTAAGCTCTGGATGAAGCTGGTGGATGAAGCGCGCCAGCGTCGTACTGACGGCATCAATGGGTTGAAGAACCGTTTGTATGGCTTTGATATTGATTCTGAGCAGCTGAATGCGGCCAACAAGAACCTGGAGCGATCAGGACTGGCGGGCAAAGTGCATCTTGAGCGTCGTGATATCAATGACCTGCGCGTTCAGAAAGAGGTAATACATCAGGGCGGTATGGTGATCTCCAACCCGCCTTACGGTGAGCGCCTGAGCGAATTACCTCAGCTAGCGCCTCTGTATCAGCAATTGCATGATGCCACCATGAAATTACCTGAGTGGCGTGTTGCTATTTTCACCGGCAATACGGACCTCGCCCGCGCTATTCGTCGCCCTCTCGATAAACAATATAAGTTTATGAACGGCAAAATCGAAACCAAATTGTTGGTTTTCGGGGCGGCCGACGAACGCTCATCACGTCCGCAGCCGAGTGCGATACGCGGCCCGGTAGAAGCCTTTGCGAATCGTCTGAAAAAGAACATGAAGAATCTCGGTAAATGGGCAAACCGTGAGAATATTCATTGTTATCGCATATACGATGCCGATATTCCGGAATACGCGGTGGCCGTTGATCGTTACGAAGACTGGCTTCACGTGCAGGAATACGTACCGCCGAAGTCGATTGACCCTCAGGTCGCTGAAAAGCGTCTGCTGGATGTTCTTGCAGCCTTACCTGAGGTCACTGGCGTGCCTGCGGAGCAGATTGTACTCAAGCGCCGTGAGCGTCAGAGTGGTAAACGTCAGTACGAGAAGCAGAGCGATGAAAAGCACACCATGACCGTCCGTGAAGGGCAGGTGAATGTGCTGGTGAACCTTCGCGACTATCTCGATACCGGTCTGTTCCTTGATCACCGCCCGACGCGCCTGCATATTGCAAAACAGGCGGCGGGTAAGCGTTTCCTTAACCTGTTCTGTTATACCGCAACGGCGTCTCTGCATGCCGCGGCTGCCGGCGCACAGACCACCAGTGTCGATATGTCGCGCACCTATCTGAACTGGGGCCGTGATAACTTCCGTGCTAATGAACTGAATCCTGACGAGCACAGCTTTATTCAGGCCGACTGTCTGCAGTGGCTGAAAGATGACACGGGCGAATACGATCTTATCTTTATGGACCCGCCAACCTTTTCAAACTCGAAGCGTATGGAAGGTGTGCTGGATATCCAGCGTGACCATGTGGATCTTATTCGCATGGCGATGGACCGGTTAGCGCCCGGTGGCACGCTGATATTCTCAAATAATCTGCGTAAGTTCAGCCTCGATCGTGATGCGCTGTCGGAGTTCAGTATCCGGGATGTGACGGGCAAGTCGATTCCTAAGGATTTCGAACGTCGCCAGAATATTCATGTGTGTTTTGAAATCTCGCACCGCGATTAAACTTTAAGTTTGGCTTAACCAGGGAAGGTAAAGGTTGTCATTAAAATCGAACTGGCCACAAATCAAACGGACGTTAGAGCAGTCGCAGGCCTCAGCCGTGCATTGCTCCATTGCGACGGTCTGCCCTGACGGTACTCCGCATATTACACCTGTCGGCACGGTATTTCTTCGTGATGATCAGACGGGCTTCTTTTTCGACCACTACGCAGTGTCACTGGGTGAGAACATAGACTCGAACCCGAACGTCTGCGTGTCGGCAGTAAATGTAGGGCGTTGGTTCTGGCTCAAGTCGCTGATAACCGGGCGTTTTGCCGCGGAACCCGGTGTTCGACTCTACGGCAAAGCTGGCCCGGCACGGCCAGCTACGACTGAAGAGCTCCAGATGATTCATAAACGCGTTGCTTCGACCCGGTGGTTGAAGGGAGCACGGATGCTCTGGAGTGATTTTCAGGTGGTCAGAGATATCGAGTTTACTGATTTTAAGCCTGTGGCCTATCCCATGATGATGGACGGGATGTGGTCTTCTGATTAAATGCACTAGTAGGGTGCAATACTGTCCATTATGGTAAATATTGGTGCTATATCTGAGTGATGCTGTTTGATAATGCCTCACGCATAAGAATTTCTGCATTACGCTAGCGCACGCCAGCTCTATCCTTGTGCGTTTTCATTGTCCGATTGTCGCAAAGTGGACAAAGTGGCACATCTCCTGCTTAAACGTTCCCCTATCGAAGGATTCTTATGGGCTTTTGCCCTGATGTTGCGCAAAGGGCACCGCTAGAGTGCGCCGCGCCAAATACAAACTTAACGAACTATCAGAGGACAACTCGTGGATATCACAGGTATCAACTCCGCTGTCGAAACTCTTATGTACAGCGCGAACACAATGTTTATTCTGCTGGGTGCCATCATGGTACTGGCGATGCACGCAGGCTTCGCGTTTCTTGAGGTCGGTACAGTACGTCACAAGAACCAGGTAAATGCCCTGGTGAAAATCATTACTGATTTTGGCATCTCAACCATTGCCTACTTCTTTATCGGTTATCAGGTTGCTTATGGCATGGACTTCTTCGCCAGTGCTGCGGAGCTGACTGAAAACAATGGCTATGAGCTGGTGAAGTTCTTCTTCCTGCTGACCTTTGCGGCGGCAATTCCAGCCATTATTTCTGGTGGTATTGCTGAGCGTGCGAAGTTTTACCCAATTCTGATTGCTTCAGCACTGACGGTTGCATTCGTATATCCATTCTTTGAGGGCATCATCTGGAACGGCAACGCCGTCTTTGGTTTCAGCCTGCAAGCATGGTTAGAAGAAACCTATGGCGCTGGCTTCCACGATTTCGCCGGTTCTGTCGTTGTGCACGGTGTCGGTGGCTGGATTGCCTTTGCCGCTGTCTTCCTGCTGGGTGCGCGACGTGGTCGCTACCGTGACGGTAAAGTTACCGCATTTGCTCCTTCAAATATCCCATGGTTGGCTATGGGCGCGTGGATTCTGACCGTTGGCTGGTTCGGTTTTAACGTGATGTCTGCACAAACACTGGACGGTATTTCGGGGCTGGTGGCTGTAAACAGCCTGATGGCGATGGTCGGTGGTGTTGTTGTTGCCATGGTTGTTGGTCGCAATGACCCAGGCTTTATTCATAATGGCCCTCTGGCAGGCCTGGTAGCCGTGTGTGCTGGTTCAGACGTATTGCATCCAATCGGTGCACTGCTGGTTGGCGGTGTTGCTGGTGCGCTGTTTGTTTGGGTCTTCACTCTGGCTCAGAACAAGTTTCCTAAGTTCGATGATGTGCTTGGTGTATGGCCACTGCACGGCCTGTGTGGTGCCTGGGGTGGTATTGCCTGCGGTATCTTTGGTACAGAAGCGATGGGCGGTCTGGGTGGCGTAAGCCTGATGTCTCAGCT
Organism: Oceanospirillaceae bacterium; assembly: GCA_002724925.1. Lineage (GTDB taxonomy): Bacteria > Pseudomonadota > Gammaproteobacteria > Pseudomonadales > Oceanobacteraceae > Thalassolituus. The sequence goes on along the minus strand of PBQA01000015.1, from coordinate 50,494 downwards.
GATCGGTACTGTTGCTGGTATCGCAGTGGCTCTGATTGGTGGTTTCATCGTCTACGGTCTGGTGAAGGCTGTATCGGGTATCCGTCTGAGCGAGGAAGAAGAATTCAATGGTGCGGACTTGTCGATCCACAAGATCGGCTCGACCAGCAACGACTGATCCGTCGTACTGTTGATAAAACCCGTTTCGGCGGGTTTTTTTATGCCTGTACAGACGTAAACGGTGAAGCAGAAATCAGATGATCGTCGCCAGAAACTCAGCGACTTTGACCGACGCCGGGCCGTGAAAGGCTTCCTGAAACGCATCGGCTCCGCGCGAAGGTTCCAGGTTAATTTCTACGGTTCTGGCATTTACGCTGTTTGCTACCTCGACAAATCCGGCTGCAGGGTAGACGTTGCCAGAAGTACCAATACTAATGAACAGGTCGCATTGCTCTAACGCTTGATAGATTTCTTCCATGTCCAACGGCATTTCGCCGAACCAGACAATATGCGGTCGCAAGCTGGGTGTGTTACAGCATTCACAAAGACTGGTCGCATTAATATCAGTCTGTTGATTATGAATTCTTCCGGTGTTCAGGCAGCGGGATTTTTTCAATTCACCATGCATATGGATGAGATTCTTCGAGCCTGCTTGTTGGTGCAGATGGTCGACGTTTTGTGTGACCAGTAAAAAATCACCGGCAAAGTTCCGTTCAAACTCGGCAAGTGCAATATGAGCCGGGTTAGGATTGACGTCATTAAGCTGTGCACGGCGGCCGTTGTAAAAACGTTGCACCAGGTTGGGGTCTCGCGCGAAGGCTTCGGGTGTCGCTACATCTTCCAGGCGGTGGTTTTCCCATAGGCCTCCGTTATCCCGAAACGTATTGATGCCCGATTCAGCAGATATTCCTGCGCCAGTCAGTACGACGATACGTTTCGGTGTTGTCATTACTTTTCTTCCTCAAAATGGTCTGAGAAAAAACCACGGATCTCGTCGGCGCGTTGCATTGCATCACTGTAACCGAGATCAATCAGTGCTTTACAGAATCCCTTAGAAAACAACAGATAACTGAGAATACCAGAGCCGTTCTGTCCGGCGTTTCCGCTGCCGCCTAATGTCATTTTCAGCGCTTTGGGAATTTCGGCGGCGTGTTCTCCCGCAATCTGGTCGATCGAACGGCTGGGATTAATCTCCAGCAATTCAATCGGTTTAAGTTCCATGCCGGCTTCTTTGCGAACGTCTTCAGGGATGCTTGTCAGTGTACGGTTAATACGACGTAAGCGTTCGACGTCGGTTTCCATGCTGTCGAGGAAGGCGGCGTTTAACATATGTCCCATGACTTTAGCCGGGCTCGGATACGCCGCAGGAGGTTTCACGTGATCTTTGCGCTTGTGCGCAATACCAGACACACCAATCACCATGACTTTTTCGGCGCCAAGGTGAAGGGCTGGGCTGATTGGTGCCAGCTGGCGAACTGCGCCATCAGCAAAATACTCACCGTGCAGTTTCACCGCTGGGAATATCATGGGAATGGCAGAGGATGCCATCAAATGGTCAAGCGTGATTCGAGTGCGTTTGCCAACCCGGCGGTGGCGATTCCAGTTGGTAATGCTGTAATGCCCCTGGAAAAAAGCGACTGATTCTCCCGTTTCGAGACCCGAGCAGTTAACCGCGATAGCATGTAAGGCGCCGTTATCAATCGCTCCCTGAATCTGGTCGAATTTAATTACCTCGCCAAGAAGCTCTCGTAAAGGTTGATTATTCAGCAGCGATACCGGGTCATTTTTAAATCGCTTTCCCATAACCATGGATCGCGCCATTCTGAGAATGCCGTGTGAAACACCGAGAAAATCAGTGCGATAAATATGATCTGGGGTGAAATGCATCCAGATACGTTCGAGATGCTTGATACCTATGCGGTAATTTTCCGCGTAACTGGCAAGGGCGACACCATTAATCGCGCCGGCGGACGTCCCTGAAATAACATCGAACGGATTGTAGTGGCCTTTCGGGAGAATTTTATGAATAGCTTTTAATACACCGACCTGATAAGCAGCTCGGGCACCGCCACCAGACAGAATCAGCCCTGATTTTTTTACTTCCAAAAGCACCTTCCAGAGGGTCGTTCGACTTTTATGAATAAGCCACGAGTATAGTGCATAATGGTCGCCACTGTGATGACCTGAGGCCCGAAATGTTCACTGGAATTGTGCAGACCCGACTCGCTGTTGCTGATGTTCTCAAGAAGGAGGACTTCGCGACCTTTATCTTTGAATTCTCTGATGAGTTGACCACTGGTCTTGAAATCGGTGCTTCGGTGGCGATCAATGGAACCTGTCTGACAGCCCGATCTATCGACAAAGATGGCACTGGAAATGCGCGTGTCAGCTTCGATGCCATAGGCCAGACCTTAAAGGTCACTAACCTTGGTGATCTCAGTTCGGGGATCATCGTGAACATTGAGCGGGCGGCAAAGTTTGGTGATGAGATTGGCGGGCATCTGCTGTCTGGCCACATTATGCAGCAGATCAAGGTCGTCGAGGTTATTGAGTCGGCGAATAACCTTGTGGTCTGGATGGAGCGTCCAGCGACGCTTGTTCCTTATCTTCTTGATAAAGGCTATGTCGCTCTGAATGGCTGCAGCCTGACGATCGCGGAGGTGGAGCGCGATCGCTTCTCTGTCCACCTGATCCCAGAGACGCGTGATGTAACCACGTTTGGACTGGTCTCGGTAGGCGATAAAATCAATGTTGAAGTTGATCCACAGACGCAGGCAGTGGTTGATACCGTTCAGCGTCTGTTGGGTTCCGCAGATGCGTTGGGGTCTCTATTGGAGACGATCAGAGCGACTTCAGGTAACGGATAATATCGCCTGACTCGTACATCCACTCCTGTTTGTCACCGTCTTCTATCAGCAAGCAGGGGACGGTAGTGCGGCCAGTGGCTTCCTGCTGTTGTTTCCGGTACTGACTGTTTTGCATCACGTTGCGCTTTTCTACTTCGACACTGAAGCTCGGCAGTGCCATGAGTACACGCTGACAAAATGGGCAATAGTCGTGGTAGTAGAGGGCGTAAGTCATTCAGGGGTATCCCTTTAACTGAGAATTCTATGGTTGAGTATACCGAACATTTGGTCTTGTTTCTTATTGCTGTTGTCGCTAACTGGTTTTCGGCTCTGGCAGGCGGTGGGGCGGGGCTGATTCAATTACCCATTCTTATTTTTATGGGGCTGCCGTTTTCTCTGGCGCTGGCAACGCACAAAATTGCGACCGTTGCCCTCGGGCTGGGAGCAACGGTGCGGCACCTTCGGGAGGGGCATCTCGATAAGCTGATTCTGCTGGTTATTTTTCTTGCGGGTGCGCCCGGTGTGATTATGGGCGCACTGTTTATTCTTGATGTTGATGGTCGTCAGGCAGAAATCGCGCTCGGTATCCTGACCCTGATGCTGTCTCTTTACTCCTGGTTCCGGCCGGAGCTTGGTTTGGCGACAGAGAACAAGCACCGTGATTTCGTGGGGCTGCTAATCGGCGCGCTGGGGTTGTTTGTTATCGGTTTTGCTAATGGCGCTTTATCGGCGGGTTCTGGTTTATTTGTCACCTTATGGCTGGTCTATTGGTTTGGCCTGGAATATAAGCTCGCAGTCGCTCAGACGCTGGTGGCTGTCGGCCTTGGATGGAATGGCACGGGTGCGGTCACTATGGGTGCGGTTGCTGAAGTGAAGTGGGACTGGATACCTGCGTTGATCGCCGGCTCGCTGGTCGGCGGCTATCTGGGCGCGCATACCTCGATACAGTCGGGTAACTTGCTGATTAAGCGACTGTATGAGGTCATTACATTGCTGGTCGGTATCAAGCTTCTCTGGGGCTGAGGGTTCGTCTGCGAATACTGATCAGGGCCAACAGTAGTGTTAGCCATACGCTTGTAGTACCCGCACCGGTAGACGAGTCTTCATCTGACTCTGTAATCAGTGTGATGTCGACGGTTTCGGCGCTCGCCGCTGGATTGAGATTCACGGTCACGGGCGGCAGAGCGCTGTGGTCCACTGTCATGCTCTCGGGCAGGGCGCTGCCAAGTGTGGATGTCCACTCATACTCTATACGCGTATTGCTCAGCTCGTTCAGGTCGGCCAATACCTGACTTCCATCACTGAGGTTTATAAGAACTTCGGGCAGTTCCGAGTCAAAGTTGAAGCCCTGAGCCTGAATCAGACCGGTGAGCGTATATGAAACTGCTGCCGGATCGAGAGTCACAGAAACCGCGTTGGTATTGGCCGGTACCTGGAGCTCTTCAGCGCTGAATTCATCGCCGTCGATTTCAATATCAACCGCCGTTGCGGGAACAACGATGGTCGCAATGCCGTTGGTATCTGTCTCTGCATTGGCATCCAGACCCCAGCCCTCCAGTCTGTCGTCGACAATACTGATGTCTGCGCCAGCAACCGGACGGCCGCTGTCGTCAGTTACGGAAATGGTGACGGTGCGGCTTGCAACAATATTGAGGTTGAGTTCGCTATCCGGCACATTGCTGGCCGTCGCTGTGACGGTTCCGTTGAGGATGGCGCTGAGTGACAGACCTACCGTTGCGCGGTTGAATTCACTGCTTTCGTCCGGTGCATTAATCGAGGTAAGTGGTGAGCCGGTCGTATCTAAGAAGTCGACACCACCGCTGCCCGAAAGGCTGATCGTGGTTGCTGCACTGGCACCTTCGATGTAAAGCAATGCAGAATCTGTGCTTTGCAATAAAGGATCGACGGAAGCGGTCAGGCGAAGCGGGCGCTCAATGTAGAAGGTCGCTGTGTTGCCACTGCCGTCACTGACGTCGAGCGTATAGACACCCGCAAATGCCCCTGAATCTGGCATGACGAGCGAGCCGTTGCTGATCAGTTCAGAGCGGTCGACGCCGTCGAAGAAGACACCTGTTGTGTAGTTACCTGTGCCACCGGCAGGGGTGACTGCAATTGCTCCCAGACCGCCATCGTAAGTCTCACTGTCGTTGAGAGAAACACCGCCGAGTGTGAGCGTGATCGGTGCAACAGCCGATGGGTCTGTCAGCTCGACTGAGAAGCTGGTATCGGCGCTGAGGGTGCCGTCAGACACTGTGACCGTAATCGTTGTGGTCGCGGAGTTGGCGGTCGCTGCAGTGACTGTCAGCGTTGATCCACTTATCGCGACGGTCGCGACGCCAGTATCAGCTGATACGGCACTGAAGGTCAGGCTGTCGCCATCCACGTCGGAGCCGCTGAGGCTGATATTCCGGCTGCTGTCCCACGCAAGGGTTTTATCGCTGATGCTGTTAATGGCTGGAGCATCATTGAGGTTATTGACGGTAACGCTAATGGTTTCTGAATCTGTCAGGTTGCCGTCGGACACGCTCACCGTCAGATTGCCACTGCCGAAGTAGTTAGCCGTAGGCGTCAGCGTGACTGAGTTTCCGGAGATGCTGGCTCCCAGTTCGGTATCGGCACTGGTGATTGAGTAGGTCAGGGAATCGCCATCAGCGTCTGTTGCAGAAAGGCTGAAGCTGAGAGTCGCGTCTTCGTTGAGGCTCTGAGCGCCTACGGAAGCCAGGACAGGGGCATCGTTAGTTCCCGATACGGTGACTGCAAAGGTGTCTGAGTCGGTCAGTACGCCGTCGCTCACCTGCACAGAAACATTGCCCGTGCCACTGTAGTCAGAATCAGGTGCGAGACTGACGGTATTGCCAGAAACAGTGGCATTCAGTTCGGCTGAGGAGCTGGTGATGCTGTACGTCAGGCTGTCCCCGTCGATGTCGGTTGCCGTCAGGGCGACTGTGGTTGAAGTGTCTTCTGGAATTGTCAGATCAAAAACCGCCGACAGCACCGGCGCATCATTGATGTTGTTGACTGTCACCGTGAAGGTTTCAGAGTCACTCAGGCTGCCATCCGAGACGCTGACCGTGACGCTGCCAGCCCCTGTGAAGTCTGTGGCGGGATCGATACTGAGAGACGTTCCGCTCAGAGAAACGCCCAGCGCTGCTGTGGCGCTATCAAGCTGGTAGGTCAGGGAATCTCCGTCGACGTCTGTAGCGCTCAGAGTCAGAGATGTGCTGGACTCCTCGTTGACGGTTTGATTGCCGACTCCAGCAAGCACTGGCGTGTCGTTGACAGGGGTTACCGTGACGGTAATGGTCTCTGAATCGCTGTCTTCGCCGTCAGTGACGTTGATGGTCAGTGTTCCTGAACCATTGAAGTTCGATGTTGGTGAAATACTCAATGTTGTGCCACTGACGCTTGCACCCAGTGCCGCACTGTTAGCACCCAGAGAATAGGTCAGTGAATCGCCATCTGCGTCTGTCGCTGACAGGGCGACGTTCAGGCTGCCGTCTTCACTGAGTGAGCGATTGCCAATAACGCCGAGAGACGGTGGGCTATTGGGAGCACTCGCAGCGTTGTAACTCCAACCGATGTCGACCAGCAGCTGTTCAGCCAGACCGGCCGTATCCAGAAACTCAGTGTACTGAGGTTCCATCAGTTCATTGGGGGTCATTGCGGTATCGAAGTGAGAAACAGATGAGCCTGGCTCATACGATCCTGGCGCGTACATCTGTACCTCACCTGAATTGATCCCTGATGAGTAGTTGCCTGACTCTGCATTGGCCTCAGTTCCGCTCCAGACAAGGTTCGTACCACTGCGCATGACGTTATAGCGGGTGCCGGCAGCTTGATCGGTCAGCATCTGGCCAGTAGATGCGTCTTTAAGCTTGTAGGTGTAGGGGTCGAAGCCTTCTACAAATCCCCCGGCGGTATTCCAGCCCGCGCCACTTGATCCGTCTGACTGTAGATAGGTCAGGAACCCCATTCCGTGCATGATTTCGTGTAATACGACTGATAATAGGGAGTTATCGTTGCCGCTGGGGGCATCGTAGCCGTAATACCAGTTGGTATTGAACAGACAATTGTCGTTGTTATCGATCGATGAGTTGAACTGAGCATTGATCTCGACCGTACCTGGATCAGCATCACTGCCCACCTGCTGGTTGTACAGAGCATGGGGCGTAATACTGCGCGTTGCAAAGTCGAACTCGACAGCAGCAGGCCCGGCCTGCCCGAGGGTCGCAAAACTTGAGCTGCAGGTAAGCGGGTCGAATGACGAACCGACTCTGACCGTGGTAGCAATATCAAACGTGTTATTGAGGATGTCTGCCGCGCGCTGGAAGACATTGAGGCGCTGTTGCCCGAGAGTGGTTGCGGTATTTCCACCAACGGCGGCGACCACCGTCTGATCGTTGAACCCTTCGTTGGCGCCGTCGTTATTGACGATGACGACACTTGCCGAGGCCAGAGACGGAAGAGTCATCGCCAGAAGCGCAAAAAGGCGGGTGGAAACATTCACGGGAGCTACCTGCAGAGTACTGTCATCACAGAGTAGCTGGGACGGAAACGCACACCAGTGCGTTTCCGTTAATCCATGTAAGTGTTGTTAGTGTCTCTGTGTTACAGAGACACTGTTTTCGGGCGTTATCAGGAAGTTTTCAGACGACGGCGACCAATCAATACCATTGCCGTTACAAGCAACCAGGCTGCGTTGCCGCCGCCAGAGCTGCCGCCGGAGTCACTATTGCCTGAATCTGTTTGACCGGACTCATTGTCATCGTTGCCCGGTGCCGGGGCCACATCGGGACCGATCAGAGAGATGGAAACCTCCTCCTCTCCGAGGTCAGGTCGCAAAGTCACTTCCACAGCATCTGCACTTCGGTGGCTAACTGTCAGTGTCTGTGGAGAAAGCTCCTGAACGTCACCGATCCATTCAAACTGTACCTGATTATCCGCGACTGTTGTCGGCCGGATCGATAGTACTGATTCATCCGACATGGTCAGCTTCAGTTCAGGGCGTATAAAGCGGAAATCAAATCCTTCTGCGGTAACCAGACCAGTCAATCGGTAGTATCCATCTGACACTTCGAGGGTAACTGTCACTTGAGAAGAGCCCTGATACTCGATTATCTTGGAGTTATATCCCTCTTTGCTCACGGTCAGATTGAGACTGGTATCTGGCAGAGCCAGCTCTGCCGAACCATCGTCTGTTGTCATTACCGATTGCTCTATGCCCCATGCATTTGTGCGCTCGTCATCGACCGTAACCAGGGCTTCTAATCCAATACCTGAACTATCTACGACATTGAACATTACCTGATTTCTCGCAACGACTTGTAAGTCAAACGACGCGGCTGGCGCAGAACTGACGCTAGCCTCTACTGCGTATAGCCCAGGGGTGGCATTTGTTGCATCGATATGAACAGAAGCCGGGTTGTTAGCTTCAGAGTTATCCGCCGCAGTTGCAGTAATGACTGTGCCGCCCTCATTGTCAGTGAATACCGGGGCAGTGCTGCCCTCAGGTAGTTCGCCACTGTCTACGGAGAAGGTCACGTCCGAGCCAACAGTGCCGCCTGTTGCGAGCAGTCTGGCCTGACTTGATCCCGCCATCACAGGAGTAACTGAAGGAGTAAGCAGTAAAGGTCGGCTTAGGGTAACTGTTGCCTCGTCTACGCTCGCCAGACCGTCGTCGATAGTAATGAGGTAATCACCAGCAAAGGCACCGGCTGTCGGCAGTCTAAGTTCACGGCGATTACCTTCCCCTTCAAGAAGGTCAGGGCGGTTACCCTGATAGAAAACCTCAAAGCTGTATTGTCCGTTACCTCCTGATACCTCGAACTCTACGGTTGAAAGAGAATCCACTTCAATTCGCGAGCCAGATGCTACGACCTGATCATTCACCAGGATGGATAGGGGAGACGGCTCGGTCCCGTCGATAACAGTTGCAATAAAGGTTTTTGTGTCTGATAACTCACCGTCAGTAACACTTACCGATATTGTAGCGCTGCCGTTGAACTCATCGGCGGCAGCCAGTACCAGTGTGCTTCCTTCGACGGTAGCGGTTACTAGTTCCGGGTTAAGACTTTCCACACTGAAACTCAGAGCGTCGCCGTCGACGTCACTACCACTGAGGGCAATCGTTGCGCCCGATGCCTGTTCGAAAGAGCGGTTTGTTATAGCGTCGAGTACCGGCTCATCATTTTCTGGCGTAACTGTCAGGCTGATCGCAGTTCCACGGTCTGCGATTCCATCACTGACGATCACAGTCAGTGTTGAGCTACCATTAAAGTTTTCATCGGGAGTTATTGTAAGTTCTGCTCCACTGATGGCTGCGCTGACACCTTGACGAGTTCCCAGTATTGAGTAGGTCAGAGCGTCACCATCCAAATCCACTGCAGTCAGTGTCAGTGTCAGAGGGGTGTCTTCTGTTAATGTTTGGTGTGATTCCGTCAAAAGCACCGGTTCGTCGTTAATGTTGGTGATTGTGACGTTAAAGCTAAGACTACTTTGTTTATCTCCGTCACTTACAGTCACGGTTACGACACCTTGGCCGAAGTAATTCTCGTCTGGAGTAAACGAGATTTCTTTATCGCTCAAGGTCATACCAAGCTCTGTGTTAGTCGTTGTCGCCGTGACGCTCAATTCATTCATGGCATTATCGACGTCTGACACTGAGATCGTTAAGGAAGCAGTATCCCCTTCAGGGAATGTGACATCCGCAACTTCAGAAATCGCTGGCTCATCGTTCACTGGTGTGACAGTCACGCTAAAGCTGGTTGTCACAGTGTTTTCACCATCGTAAACGGAAGCAGTAACAGAGCCTTCACCAAAAAAATTCTCGTCGGGTGAGACAGTTAAAGTTGCTCCGCTGACACTTGCTGATAAGCCCGCAGAAACGCTTGAAACATGATAGGTCAGCTCATCATCGTTGATGTCTGTAGCACTGAGTTCGACATCGAAAGAGGTGTCTTCAGTTGTCGACTGTGTGGGTACTTCTGTGAACTCGGGCGGGTAGTTCGGAAGGTTATCCGGATTTGGCGACCAGCCTATGTCGATCAATACTTCAAGCGACAGTCCGATATCAGAGAAAGTGTCAGTGTATATCGGCTCCATGAGCTCGTCTGGTGCTAAGTCAACATCAAAGTGGGACAGGGAAGAGCCAGAATCGAAACTGGAAGGTGCGTAAAACTGAATTTCATTCTGATTGACGCCGCTAGAATAATTGCTGGTTTTGTTATTGGCTGAATCGCCTTTCCACGTCAGTCTGTCGCCAGATGTCATTGCGGTAATACGCTGGCCGCGAGTCATCTCGTCTAACGTAGCTGATAAGCCTGCGCGTCCGAGATTTTTAGATAACAGGCTGAAGCCTTCTTTACCATCAGGCCAGCTGAAAGGAGCATGCGCAGACGATCTCATTAACCCGATGAATCCCATTCCATGAACTATTTCATGTAAGACAACGCTTAAAAATGATGTGCTGTCATCTGGCGCTGAATCAAAACCATAATACCAACTCAAACCGGCCGTACAGCCATTTTGATTGTCGAGCGCGCTGTTAAACTGGGTGTCAATTTCTAGCCCAGAGCCATTCAGGTCTCTGTCGAGTATGTGATTTGCCAGCGCATATGGAACTACGCTCCCATTTGAATAATCCAGGTAATAGTCAGAAGCTCCAGCTTGACCCAATACCGTACCATCGTCTGAGCAAGGTAGAACTGTAAATTGCGAACCGACGTGGACATCGTATTTTATATCCAGGCTCTCATTTAAAATACGGGCAGCTTCAAATAAAACATTGAGTCGCTGTTCACCCAGAGTCTCACCCGTGTTTCCACCTATTGGAGTGCGTTCAGAGGGGTCGTTCAGGCCCTCATCAGGATCATTTTGATTCACGATGATAATGTCAGCTTGTGCACTACAGGCAATCAAGAATAAAAGGCTCAAAAACTTATTCATTGGGTACTACCACGGTTCCTTCAGGGGTAATTTGCCGCTCGACCATTCGACGCGTGCCATCTTCATCGATGATCATCATCATCACAGTTGAGTATTGTTTTCCGGTGTGGGCGGTTGCAGTTCCATCTCCATGAACGGTAATCGGTATTTCACTGGCGGGTATGCGCTGGCTTTCGATGTACTCCTCGAGCTCGGCGGGAAGTTCGCCGTCGTGATCATGGTCATGATCACTGTGTGCGTTGGATGAGGCTGAATCTGGAGTAGCTGCAGTACTGCTGGTTTCATCAGCCGTTTCATTTTCAGTTGTTACGGCATCCGATGGGTTATTCAGATTTTCGCTGAGCCGTGGCTGGGTAAACCAGACGGCAGAAAGAACGGCAATGATGATGGCAGCAGCCAATATGAGCTGTCGCATGGGGTCCCTCCATCGTTTTTTTATAATCTTTATGGCGCATTGTATCCGATATTTCGTTCAAATACTGTACGACAGTTCATGATTGAGGTCGGCGTTTTGTAAATCTGGTCGCTTCCGCCGACATCGGGTCTTCCGGCCAGGGATGCTTCGGGTAGCGACCGCGCATATCTTTGCGTACCTCAGCGTACGTGTGCCGCCAGAAATGGGGTAGATCCTGAGTGACCTGAAGAGGGCGCTGTGCCGGTGATAACAGATGAATCATCAGTGGCAGCTGACCATTCAGAATGGACGGCTGGCCTTCAAAACCGAACATTTCTTGCAGTTTGACGGCCAGCACCGGAGGGTTCTGGCTGTAATCGATGCGGATATTCGATCCGCTGGGGACTTTAATATGCGTCGGTACCAGTGATGCCAGCGCTTGTTGCTGGTTCCATTCCAGTATTGAGAGCAGTGCGTCGTTCAGGTTCAGTTTTTTCAGATCGCGCAGGTTCCGTGCGCTATTTAAAAACGGCATCAGCCAGTCGTCGAGCCGGCGCAGTAGTGCTTCATCTGAGACATCCGGCCACGCGCTTGAATCGTGCTGATGGGCAAGCTGCATGCGTGCACGCAATGTCGTCGCGCTGTCATCCCAGTTGAGGATGTTGAGTCCTTTCGCGCTGATCAGGTCGCGCCAGGCTTGCTGCCAGTCGTCAGCGCTCATGGAGTCGAGCTTTTTACGTTCCACCACGAGCTTACCGAGGCACTGCTGTTCTTCTGTCTGAAGCTGGCCGTTATCGAGCCAGCGCGCGTCGATATGGCGGCTGAGCATGTGCGGATGGAGCTCGGTGAGTTGCGACAGCGCCTGTTCTGAAAGCGTCGCCGCGGTACGGATACGGTTGGGTTGTCCTGCGGCAATATCAGCGCAGGCGAGCCACGCCTGACCCGTTAACGGACTGTGGTCAGAGAGCGCAGCGCCTGCGCCCGACGCTAGCAGATACTGGGTGTCTGAGCTGCGTTTCTGGGCGATTCTGTCTGGGTAAGCGCAACCCAACAGAAATCCAGTGTCAGCATGGGCGCTCGTTGCGCTTTTACTGGGCAGCGATTTCTCCAATCGCCGTGCCCGAGGAGCAATACGCGCTTTCCAACGCGGTGAACCGCGTTCGTGGTGGATGATCCGCTCGATATCGTCCTGCTGGCGCAGCAGCGCAGGCTCTTGCAGCAGTGCTGCCAGCTCGCAGGCGGCGGTGGCCATGCCAGCGCTGGCTCCCCGGATAAGCATATTGGCCAGTCGTGGCTCCAGCCCGGTTTGCATGCATTGCTGGCCATGCCCGGTCAGCTGACCTTCCTGCAGAATGCCAAGGGTACTCAGTAGATCAGCTGCCTGATTCAGGTGCCCTGTAGGAGGCGGTGTCAGCCAGTCGAGTTCGCCGGCAGACGCTCCCCACTGCACCAGATCCAGCAGCAGAGGCGCGAGATCAGCACCGCTAATTTCCGGGCGGATATGGGCAGGACGTTGCTGCATACTGGTTTCGGTAAACAGGCGGTAGCAGACACCGGGGGCTTGTCGTCCGGCACGGCCTGCACGTTGGACAGCACTGGCCTGGGAGATGTCCTGTGTGACCAGCTCCTGCATCCCAAGTACTGCGCGAAAACGAACGCGTTTTTCCAGCCCGCAATCAATTACGGTGCGCACTCCGTCAATCGTCACCGAGCTCTCAGCAATGTTTGTTGAGAGAATGACTTTGCGGCGACCTTCAGAATCAGGCGTCAGCGCGACTTTCTGGTCTTTATCACTGAGTTGGCCATGTAGTGGGGTGATCAGAATATTGTCTATGGTGCCAGCCAGCGATTCTTGCACCCGGCTGATCTCGCCTGCGCCCGGCAGAAAGACCAGAATATCGCCCTCCGTATCGCGCAGGGCTTCACCTATGACTCGACAAACGTGAGGCACCAAACGCTCATTGGCATCGCGGGGAGGGCGGTAATGGTTTTCTACCGGAAACGTGCGACCTTCCGATTCGATAACAGGTGCGTCCAGCAGACCCGACAACTCCGGGGCATCCAGCGTGGCCGACATCACCAGCAGCTTTAATTCAGGATTAAACACCTGCTGCGCCTGAAGACACAGAGCTAGGCCCTGATCTGAGGCCAGATTCCGCTCATGGAATTCGTCAAAGATAATCAGGCCTACTCCTGAAAGCTCCGGATCATCCAGAAGCATACGGGTAAGGATACCTTCCGTGACCACTTCAATCCTCGTCGTTGCCGATACCTTACTTTCAAGGCGCATACGATAACCGACGGTGCCGCCGGCTTTTTCATTTAATTGCGTTGCCATAAAGGTTGCGGCATTACGTGCAGCAACCCGACGAGGTTCGAGCATGAGGATCTTCTTTCCAGCCAGCCATTCTTCCTGAAGAAGAACCAGAGGGACGCGAGTTGTTTTACCGGCGCCGGGCTGAGCGATCAGCAGCGTATTGGCATTCACTGCGAGTGCGGCTTTCAGGTCGTCAAGAACCGCATCAATGGGTAAAACTGTGGACATTGCACTCTTTTGCTACTGGAACTGAAAGACCTTGATGATAGCATGAAGGTCATCATCGTTATTGGCTTCAGCGGAGGCAGCGTTGGCAGACTCGAAAGTAGTAGATTTCGCAAAAGCGGGTGAGAAGCACCGTGCAGAGCGCTCACACAAAGACAAAGAAGAAAAAGTTGAAGAGATGCGCAAGCGTTTTGAAGGTGCTCTGCCTACGAAGAAGACGCCCGTGAAAGATTTTTTACGTAAGAAGAAAGCGAAAAAGAAGCGGTGAATGGATTAATAATTTGACCGAGTATCAGACACAAAAAAGCCGGCAATTGCCGGCTTTTTCGTTTCAGTGTCTAGTATTCTGCGTAATCACGCACCAACCAGAGACTGACCACATACACGTACCACGTTACCGCTAACGCCGTTAGACGCCGGGTTACCGAAGAACGCGATGGTTTCTGCTACGTCTACTGGCTTACCGCCCTGAGACAGAGAGTTCAGGCGACGGCCAACTTCACGAGTCATGAACGGAATAGCGTCAGTCATCTGAGTTTCGATGAAACCAGGAGCTACTGCGTTGATGGTGATGCCTTTCTTAGCCAGTTCAGGCGCCATGTACTGAACGTAACCGATCACACCTGCTTTAGACGCTGCGTAGTTGGTCTGACCAAGCTGACCAGCAATACCATTCATAGAAGATACGCAGATGATGCTTGCGCCTTTGTTGATGGTTTTGTTGGCGATCAGTGCATCGTTGATGTGCTCTTCAGCCAGCAGGTTGATGTCGATGGTCATGTTCCACCAGTGCTCAGGCATGTTCGCCAGCATCTTGTCGCGGGTAACACCTGCGTTGTGAACAATCACGTCACCGCCGCCCAGTTCTTTCAGTTTGTCTGAAATCTGCTGAGGCGCTTCTTTAGAAGAGATGTCAGCCAGCAGTACTTCGCCGCCGATTTCAGCCATAACACGGCTCAGATCTGCTTCTGCTGGTGGAATGTCCAGACCAACCACTTTAGCGCCGTCGCGAGCCAGAGTACGGGCGATTGCTTCACCGATACCACGTGCTGCACCAGTCACCAGAGCAACTTTGCCAGCCAGAGGCTTGTGCCAGTCTGGGTAGGTGTTCGCGTCAGCTTTAGACACAGTCAGAACCTGACCGTCCATGTACGCAGACTTAGCAGAGATAACGAAACGGAACGCAGAGTCCATGTTCGCTTCTGCGCCTTCTTCGACGTAAACAGAAGTAGCGTTTGCAGACTTCTTACCGATTTCTTTAGCAACAGAACGGGTGAAACCTTCCAGTGCACGCATTGCTGCGGCCTGTTCACCAGTCTTTGCTTTCATGTGTGGGCGACCCAGAACGATAACGCGACCGTTGCTGTTCAGCTGACGCATAACTGGGTTGAAGAAGTAGTAGAGCTGGTTCAGGTCAGCGCCGCTTTCAAAGCCAGAAGCGTCGAATACCAGAGCGTCGAACTTTTCAGCCATGCCTTTCTTGGTTTCAACACCAATAGCACGAACGCCTGCTTTGTCGGCAGCGGCCAGGATGTCAGCAGCAGTCTGTGCAGCCGCTGGGAAGTAAACAGTCGCTTTCGCTTCTTTCAGGTTGCGCATCAGATCGTTCAGCAGAGCACCGCCCTTGCTGGTACCAACCAGAACCTTACCTTCGAAGTAAGTTTCCTGATTTGGGTTGTAGCGCTTCAGTTCGATAGGGGTAGGCAGGCCAACGTTTTTCAGCAGGCTGCGGCCCAGGTTGTTGTTCAACATTGTTTCGTAAAAGTTGCTCATGGTCCGTTCCGTTCGTTTCTTACATGCGTTTGGGTTACGGGAGTTGATACTTGGATCACATCGGCACGATGTACAGCGCCGGAAGGTAACAGATTAGACCAACATTAATAACCCCTGAAATTGACCTCAGGCATACGGTCTTATGTCACTTCAGCCAATGCTGCCAGTTGCTGGTTCGATAGACTTGCGCAGCACTGGGCAGAATATTGTGATATTTTGCGTTCTGCCGTTATATAGGCAAGTTTTATACAAGCTCCCGTTTTTACACCGACAGGATTGAGACATGACACAGACTGTTCGTCGCGTCGCTATTATTGGCGGCAACCGTATTCCTTTCGCACGTTCTAATACTGCGTACTCTTATGCTTCTAACCAGGACATGCTGACTGCAGCACTGAATGGTCTGGTAAACCGCTACAGCCTGCAGGGCGAGCGTATCGGTGAAGTGATCGCTGGCGCTGTAATCAAGCACAGCCGTGACTTCAACCTCACTCGTGAGTGTGTACTGAGCACTGCTCTGGACGCACAAACGCCAGCAACTGACATCCAGCAAGCGTGTGGTACTGGTCTGCAGGCACTGATGATGGCGGCTAACAAGATTGCTCTGGGTCACATCGATTCAGCAATCGCTGGTGGTTCTGACACCACTTCTGATGCACCGATCGGCGTAAGCGAAGGCCTGCGTAAGATCCTGCTGGAAGCGAACCGCAAGAAGACCACCAAGGACAAACTGAAGCAGCTGGCTAAGATTCGTCCTAAGCACCTGGCACCTCTGATTCCTCGTAACGGCGAGCCACGTACTGGCCTGTCTATGGGTGATCACACTGAGATCACTGTGAAAGAGTGGGGCATCACCCGCGAAGAGCAGGACGAAATCGCATTCAACAGCCACAAGAACCTGCTGGCTGCCTACGATCGTGGTTTCTTCGATGATCTGGTGACTCCGTTCCAGGGCCTGGAAAAAGACAACCTGGCTCGCGAACCAGACATGGACAAGCTGGCGAAACTGAAGCCTGCATTCGATAAGAAGTCTGGTAAAGGTACTCTGACTGCTGCTAACTCATCAGCCCTGACTGACGGTGCATCTTGTGTACTGCTGGCGTCTGAAGAGTGGGCGAAAGAGCACAACCTGCCAGTACGCGCTTATCTTTCTTTCTACGAAACTGCTGCTGTCGATTTCTTCGGCAAAGACGGTAACAAAGAGAAAGAAGGCCTGCTGATGGCGCCTGCATACGCAGTTCCTCGCATGCTGGACCGCGCTGGTCTGACTCTGCAGGACTTCGACTTCTACGAAATCCACGAAGCGTTCGCGGGTGTTGTACTGTCTACTCTGAAAGCATGGGAAGACGAGAAGTTCTGTAAAGAGCGTCTGGGCCGTGACAAGCCACTGGGCAGCATTGATCGCAGCAAGCTGAACATCAATGGTTCTTCTATTGCAACAGGTCACCCATTCGCAGCGACCGGTGGTCGTATTGTTTCGTCTCTGGCGAAAATGATCGACGAGAAAGGTTCTGGTCGTGGCCTGATTTCCATCTGTGCAGCAGGTGGTCAGGGCGTTGTAGCTATCGTTGAGAAGTAAGTTCGGAGCTACTGCGCTTCGCTCGTAACGCTTCATTAAGAGCCCCGCAACGCGGGGCTTTTTCGTTTCTGGGGGAGCTTGTAGGAGGGAATCTTATTCCCGATAGCGGCGTGAGCTGACATTTAGCGGAATAATAGCCCTCAGCAGATACCACCTCAGGACACGCTGTTAATCATCCCTGGAAGCTCGGGTACCGCTTCCGTGCGGTACACGGTCCTGAGTTGGTATCTGCTGTGGTCTGGGCAGAGAAATATCGCGCATAGCCAGGCAAGCTGGCTGAAGCGCTCCTACGGTGCTCTGATCATTCACTTACATCACGACGGCCTCTGAACTGTAGGAGCGATTCAGCCGGAGGCTATTCGCGATCAATCAATTCGCTCAACCTATCGCTTGAAACGTCCACGCCAGAATACGGGTCTGCTTTTTGCCCTGCGTCATCTCAATGACCTTAACGTCTGTTGCGCCTGCTTTATTCGCAAGTTTTGACAGTGGCTTCACGTTTTCCGCTTTTGATACCAGGCTGGTAAACCAGCGAACCTGGGAAGCAAACTGTTTACTTTCTTTAATCATTTTTTTCAGAAAGAGTGCTTCACCGCCGTTGCACCAGAGTTCGTTTTCCATCCCGCCAAAGTTGAGCAGAGGCTTGCTATTCGGTTCTGCTTTGTCCTTATTTAGATTGGCGACTTTTCGCTGACTTCCGCGCAGAGCCTCCTCAGCAGACGCGTGGAAAGGCGGGTTGCAAACCGACACGTCGAATTGCTCTTGCGGCAGAACGACGCCTTCAAACATCTTGTGTTTGTCGTGCTGTAATCGAAGACTGATGCGAGACTGCAAAGCCGCGTTGCTTTTTAAAACCTTCGCGACGTTATCTAATGAAGCCTCACTGATGTCGGTCGCAACGCATTCCCAATCATAAACGCTGCTCGCCAGAAGCGGGTAGATCCCGTTTGCTCCGGTGCCAATATCCAGCATGCGTATACTCTTATCGGGCTCTATCGAATCCAGTAGGTCGGCAATGTAGTGAATGTAGTCAACTCGGCCCGGAATTGGAGGGCAGAGAGCACCTCCGGGTATATCCCAGCCAGTTACTCCGTAATGCTGCTCAAGGATAGCAGCGTTCAACGCCTTTACCGCCTGCGGATCTGAGAAGTTGATGGTACTTTGTCCTTCAGGGCCTGACTCAACATGATTTTTGAGTGAAGGTCGCGTTTTGATCAGGACTTCATAGTCGTATCTACGATTATGGAGATTACGCGGGTGAAGGCCTTTGCCATCATTCTTGTTCGTGGTTAAGAGGCTCATATCTGAGGTTCGTAAGCAATTGCCGTAGGTTAGCGACATAGTATACCGCCAGGAGCGTTATTTTCCTTTGGCTGTGCAATGCTGTCATCCACACAGGATATAAAGAATGAACAAGAAGGTTGTAACCTACGCATCTCTCGGAGAGGTCAGTCAAACAGTACTGCTGGATTTGATGAACGACGAGAAACTCAGAGCACACCTCGTGGATCATCCAAAATTTACTGAAGAAACCCTAGAATTCTGGGTTATGGAGAAAACCCGAATAGATGCAGCGAATGGGTATCGTGTCCGTGCAATACTGGTCAATGGTAATATTGCAGGCTGGTGTGGCATACAACCCGATGGCGAAGGCGCTGAACTTGCGATTATCCTCTCAAGTTCGTACTGGGGCTCAGGCTTAAGGGTCTTCAGGGATATGATCCGCTGGTCTCGGGAGCTTGGTCATCAAGAGGTAGTGTTTCATCTACTCGAGACCCGCCGTAAATATCGTGCACTTGAAAAGATGGCGAAAGAAGTAAAAGAGAGTGAATGGATGGGACGAAAATTCAGAACTTATATACTTTCTACAGAGGAATGAAGTATCAAATTCTTAACAGTGATACTGACCTTCGGGTCAATTTTCATCAGGGTTAGCCTTCAGTGAAATTATCCAGAGTGAACCGAATCGAAGCGACAGGATTATTGTCAGGTCTCATTGTCTGCTGTGCTTTCTCTCTCTGGGGAGGATCAGGGCTGGTTGATATTACCTTTATGGTTTGGGTGATCTGGATATCCTTCGCGACTGCACTCTTTATGCGTCACCTCTATCTGACGTACGAGAACAAAAACTACAGGGTCGTAGGCTCCCTTTTTTGGTTGGTCGTCACGTTTGTTTACCCGTCATTTCTTGGCTTTAAACTGCATCTTATGTACGAGCAACTCGATGTAAATAAGGTTCTTGCAGGTTCATTAGAGAAACAAACGTCCATGCTTGCAACTGTGAATGCCAGAGATGACTCAACTCTGGAAGAGCAATGTCGGGCTTCCGCGTTTATAGCTGGGCAGATCTATCGAGGGCATGGAGTCACAGCAGAAGTCGTCAGCTGTGATGGTGTGCGGGTAACTTATGCGCCGACCCCAATGGAAATTCAGTGGCGACAGCGGTGGCTTTCCAACTCTGAGCACAGCAGGCGAGTTATTCCATGGATGTGGTTGCATCTTCTGGTTTCATTTGTGATTACGGATTTAATAGTCATCAGAACAATTTATGAAAAGCGGTTAATGAATGAACTCACCTCTTAAATGGTTCGCCCTGATTTCGTTATACCTGGTGCAGGGTTTACCCCACGGCTTCTTTGGTCAGGCGATGCCGGTGCTGTTGAGAGAGCAGGGCGTCGATCTTAAATCGATTGGGTTAATGTCTCTGGTGGCGTTGCCCTGGGCATTGAAGTTTATTTGGGCGCCAGTGCTGGATCGGGTTTCCATCATTCCCGGCGAGTATCGTCGCAGCTGGATTCTGGCAATGAACCACACCGCTGTGCTGGTTTTAATCGCACTGTCTTTCGTTCCTTTGCCCTGGCTGACCAGTGATGGCGTGTTGGCGCTTGCTCTTGTTCTGATGGCAGTGAATCTATTAACCGCGACGCAGGATATCGCCACCGATGCGGTGGCTGTAGAGAATCTTAAACCTGCAGAGCGTGGTCTCGGGAATGGTATTCAGGTAGGTGGCTATCGCGTCGGCATGGTGCTGGCCGGTGGCGTTCTGCTGTCTTTCTTTAATCATCTGGGCTGGCAGTTTTCGTTGCTGTCTGTCGCGGCTCTGATGTTTGTCGGCAGTCTGCCGCTGTATTTCTGGAAGCCCAGAGCTCATACCAAAGCAGAGCAGGGCGTCTGGAAGCAGTGGTCTGGTTTCTTTCGTCTCGATGGTCCGTGGTTATGGTTGGCGTTGATTGCGCTTTATAAGTTTGGTGATGCGTTCGGGACTCAGATGATCAGGCCTTACCTGTCTGACCTGGGCGTCACACTTGAGCAGATGGGAGCTTTGCTCGGCATTGGCGGATTCCTTGCGGGGCTCTCTGGCGCCTTGTTGGGAGGCTGGCTGACCGGCCGGATGCCCCGAGCCTATGCATTAGTCTTGTTCCTTCTCTTTGAGACTGTCGCAATGCTTGGTTACTCCCTGATTTCTGCAGGTGATATGTTTACGATCTGGCTGGCCGTGATTGCAGAACACGTGGCGGGTGGTATGGCCACTGCAGCCCTGTTTACGGTCATGATGGATCGCTGCCGCGAGCACTCAGAGGGCGCGGATTATGCCTTTCAGAGCTGCGTAGTCATTATTACGGGAATGGTCGCTGGTGCGTTGTCGGGGTATAGTGCGACGCAGCTTGGCTACGTCGGCCATTTCAGTGTCGCTGCGCTATTATGTGCTGCGGCCATCGTACTGGTCGTGATGGTGAGTCGCCGTGGCCTGTTTCTCCAATACCGAGGATCATAATGACTGATATTGCCCGTACACTCGACGCCCGTGGTTTGTTTTGCCCAGAGCCGGTGATGATGCTTCATAAAGAAATTAATGAAATGGCGATCGGCGAAGTCATACAGATACTGGCAACAGACCCTTCAACCGTGCGTGACTTTACGCGCTTCTGTGCGTTTCTCAGTCATGAGATGCTGGTGAATGAAGAAGTGGATGGCGAGTATCGCTTTCTGATCGTGAAGGGCGCCGAAGAGGAAGAATAGCAAGGGCAAGAATAGTGGTCTTCGGCACAAATAAAAACTGGCCTGTGAGAGGCCAGTTTTTATTCAGTTAGCAGTGAGTAGCTCACTGTTTCCTATTTTTTTTAAATAACAGCTTTCAGTGCCGTAATAAAACGCTCAGTCAAAACTTGCTCAGCGTCTACAGTCAGCCATTGTTTAATAAGCGCATTGCGTTCTTCTTCTTTGCTCAGGTTTCTTCCCATGCCCTCTGCCAGGCGCTGAACCTGAAGCTCCATACGTGAAGGCTTATCTTCTACTGGTGATTCCACATCAGCGATGATTTCCATGGTGATGCAAAGTTTTCTCGCATCGACTTCACCTGCTTCCTGAGTAAACCAGGAAGCCTCAATGCCCGAAGGCAGAGCAGCGTCAGATTCAGGTTTCTCATTCGACGATATTAACCCCAGCAGAGTATCCCAGCGACCACGCTCTTCTGCGGCTTTAGCTGCGCTGCGTGCGGAGTTAATACGCTCTTCAATGTCGTTAAGCGATTTAACAAGACGCCCGTGAGCACCCTTAGGAAGCTCTATGGCTGCGAGTTTTTCACGCGCTTCATTGATCGCAGCAACGCCTTGATCTTCTGTGTTCGCTTTTGCCTCTTCAACGATCGCTTCAGCGCTGGCGACTGTTTCATTAATTTCAGCTTTGCGAGCGTCGCGAGCGTCATTCAATTGAGCAAAAACAGAATCTGCGTGCTTGCGCAGTTGGCTCCAGAGTTTCTGGTCCGGGCCACGAGGCGTCACGCCGACGGATTTCCAATCCTGCTGGATTTTCTTCACTGTGTCTGCTGCTGCGCTCATATCGTCGCTGTTCGCAGCCGCTTCAGCAGCGCTGACCAGAGCACGCTTCTGATCTAAATTACGATCGTATTCGGCTTTCAGGTGCGCATAGATCGCGTCGCAGACGTCGTTAAATGCTTTCTGGGTTTTCTGGTGAGACGCACGATCAACCGGCGAATAAGAGCGGAAGGTATCACGGGCGGCATTCAACGTATTCTGCACCGTTTTCCAGTCTGCGCTGTCCCAGTCCATGTTGGCTTCGTAATGGCGTAGCTCTTCGGTAAGCTGATTACGCAGTGATACCAGTTTCTCACGCTGCTGAGCCTGTTCTGCAAAATAAGCTTTGCACGGCTCAAAGGCCTTGTCAGAGGCTTCCTGGAAGCGCTGCCACAGATCCCGGTCATTCGAGTGGCCAAGAGATTTCCACTCGGTCTGAAGCTCTTTAATACGCTCGGCCAGTAAGTCCGGCGCAATATCGGCGTCGATTAAGGCTTCCATCTGCTCGCACAGGGCTTCCTTCTTCGGCGTTACAGCAAAGCCCTGCCAGTCGCGGAGTTCGTTCAGCTGATTGGTCAGCAGACGAAGGCGGCCCTGCATCTGGTTCTGTGTCTTTTGCGTCAGCTTGTCGTTCAAACGATGAATCTGCTTGAGCGCGTTGGCAGCGTCTGCAACGACCTTTGCTTCCAGTGCGTTTTCGAGCGTTTCAATAAGCGCCTCTGCTTTAGCGCGGGCTTCGCTGTCATCCTGTTTTTCCGGTACTGGCTTTGCCGCTTTCGGCTTTTCACCGGCCACTTTTCTCAGAGCTGTCAGCCATGCCGGAGCACTGGCACTGTGTGGCCAGGCAAGATGCGGAAGGTGTTCACGGGCCTGCTCCGGAGAGAGTTCACCCTTAATGTCGTCATGCTCATCGAGGTACTGCAGGGCTGCCGCTGCGGTAGTAATTTCGGCAACGGCGTTATCGTACTGCTTTTGCTGGCTTGCTGATGCTGAGTGCTTGGCCGTGGCTGCTGCCCAGGCACTTTCTTCGCTGAGCAGGGTTTCTTTCAGGCTTTCTGCTGTCGAATCATCACTGATGCTCTCAAGTACATCCTTCAGGTGAGTAAGAATGCGCTGTTGCTGTTCAGTCGCTTGCTGCAGTTCAGCTTCGAGTGCTGCGGCTTTTTGCTCTTCTTCTTTCTTCGCCGTAAGGATTGCTTCGAGTTGTTCCAGCAGGGCAGGAATATCCGTTGTCTCAAAGCCCTCGGTGGACTCTTTCAAATCCTGCCAACGCTGACTGAGTATCTGTACTTTGCCGGTAAACTCAGGGCCAAAGCCCAGGCGCAGCAGAGTCTCTGCATTACTGCGGATGTAGTCGATCTTGTCCTGAACCTTCTGGCGGGCTTCATCTTCGGCATTGAGTGCCGCAAGGGCGTCTTTGCAATGCCGGTAAACGGCCTTGTCTTTGCCTTGTGCATGCTTCTGCAAATCGTGCAGCGCCTCTGCGGAGGTAATTGTCTCTGCCGCAGCCAGACGCACGCGGGCCAGGGGATGCTCTTTGGCCAGGGCCAAACGAGCTGGTTCGTCGCCAATGGCGGCGATGGCAGACTTCGCCAATGCATCATCGCGGGTCAGTGATGCGATACGGGTCAGTACCTGATCATTCGCGCCAGAGGGTAGCGTTCCTGACGGTGCGAGACGCTCAAGCCAGACGGCTTCAATCTGCTGACGGGTCTCTTTGTCCGCTTCACGGATCAGAGCTTCCAGCTCAGTCTCATCGGTTACTTCTCTGATCAGCACCAGACGGCGATCGCTGTCTTTCTCGCTGAGGATTAACTGACGCCCAGTTTTCGCGGCCGGCGCTTTCTTAGTGTCGGTCGCGTTGCGGGTTTTGTCCCTGTTGAATAACTTTTTGAATAGAGCCATGAAGTTCGCTTACAACAAATGTTCTCGAAAAGGATGATCATTCTAACGTCATACCAGCAGAGGGGAAGCGCAGAATTGAGTCAGCAGCAGATTGATGCAGAAGGCGAGACGACCCAGTAAAGCTGTGGTAAGGTAACGAGACTAGTATTAGTAATATGACAACAATAATAAGATCCGGGGATCACGATGAAACTCATCAAGCTGCTGCTGGTAGCCAGTATGGTCGCAACCACTGTTGTAACTACAGGCTGTGCTTACTTCGGCCTGGGCTCTCGCCCGCTCTCTGAACTCACTGAAAAGTACACCGACGAAAGCTCTAAATTTACCGCTGTCGACGGTCTTGTGATGCATTACACCGATCAGGGGTTTGGCGATGAAGCCGTGTTGATGCTCCATGGCGAACATTCATCTCTGCATGTCTGGGACGCTTGGGTTGACCGTATGGCGACCGACTTCCGCGTTATCCGCCTTGATCTCCCTGGACACGGCCTGACTGGCCCGGACCCGAAAACCGAAACATACGACGTTGAGTACATGATGGGCAAAGTTGAAGCCTTCATGGATAAGCTCGGCCTCGACAGCGTAAGGCTGGTTGGTGCCTCATACGGCGGTTTCATTACCTGGAACTTCGCCAAAGAATACCCAGAGCGTGTTGACTCCATGGTACTCGTTGACTCCACCGGCTTTGATCAGGAGGTTCATCCGGTATTGGGTTACAACACCATTCCTGTTCTGGCTGGCCTCAATTCCTGGACACTACGACGCGGTAAAGTCCGTGATCGTATTGAGTCAATGTACTCCGATGATGAAAAGGTCACCGACGAGATTGTCCGTCGCAATCAGGACATGATGTTGCGTAAGGGCAACCGCACCGCATTTATCGACGTTGCCCGTACCATGGAAGACCAACTGGAAGAAGGCAACAACGAAAGCGACCGTATTAAGTACATCCAGACACCAACACTCGTGATGTGGGGTGAGGATGACGAATGGACGCCTGAGCGCGTGATGAAGCAGTTCAAAACACACCTGCCGAACATGACTTTTGTTTCGTACGAAGTGACTGGCCACCTGCCAATGGAAGAGCTGCCACGTCAGTCTTCGCGCGATGCGCATTACTACCTGATGTTCGGCGAACTGCCCCAACTTCCAGGTAAGGAAGAGCAGGGTTGGATCGTACCGGGTAATCCGCGCAAAGGCTGGTAAGCGGCTGTCCGATCTGTTCAAAGACAAAACCCCCGAAGGTCATCCTCCGGGGGTTTTGTTTTATGCGTGCCGTATAATCGGTAAACTAGCGTTTTGATCTGCATACAGGAGCATTGAGTGAACACCATCGTCTGGTACGACTATGAAACGTTTGGCGCAAACCCAGCCTGGGATCGCCCAGCGCAGTTTGCTGCTATCCGCACCGACGAAGACCTCAATGAAATTGAAGAACCGGTCGAAATATTCTGCCGTCAGTCGGATGACTACCTGCCGCATCCGGAAGCCGTGTTGATCACCGGCATTACGCCACAAGACTGCCAGAGCAAAGGCATCCCAGAGAAAGACTTTATTGCTCGCATCAA
Organism: Oceanospirillaceae bacterium; assembly: GCA_002724925.1. GTDB lineage: Bacteria > Pseudomonadota > Gammaproteobacteria > Pseudomonadales > Oceanobacteraceae > Thalassolituus. Next base: position 25,150 of record PBQA01000015.1, on the reverse strand, counting down.
CGAGATGTTCAGTCAGCCGGGTACCTGTGTTGCGGGCTATAACAGCATCCGCTTTGATGATGAATTTACTCGTTACACCCTGTACCGCAACTTCTTTGACCCCTATGCACGCGAATGGCAGGGCGGTAACTCCCGCTGGGACCTGCTTGATGTTGTGCGTTGCGCGTACGCACTGCGCCCGGAAGGCATTGAATGGCCGAAGAATGACTTGGGTAAGACCAGCTTTAAACTTGAGCACCTGACGGCTGCTAATGGTCTCGATCACGGCAAGGCCCACGATGCTGTCTCCGATGTGCGTGCGACCATTGCTCTGGCACGTTTGGTGAAAGACAAGCAACCTAAGTTATACCGTTATCTATATCAGCATCGCAGTAAGCAGACGCTGGGCGGCCTGATTGACGTCGGCACCCATAAGCCATTGATGCATGTGTCAGGCATGTACCCGGTAGAGCAGGGTTGTATGGCTGTGGTGGCGCCCCTGTGCTGGCACCCGACGAACAAAAACAGCTTTATTGCCTGGGATTTATCGGTTGATCCCACCGAACTTTACGACCTGACCGCAGAGCAGATCGCGCAGCGTGTATTCACCCGAGCCGCAGATATGCCCGAGGGCATGACGCGCCTGCCGTTGAAAGAAATACACATCAATAAATCGCCGGTGATCGCACCTGCGAATACCCTGACACCGGATCAGGCCGAGCGTTGGAGTATCAGCGGCGACAACCTGCGCAGGCACCTGAAGATACTTCGTGATGCAGGGCCATTAACCGCGAAAATGGCTGAAGTCTTTGGTGGTCGACAGTTTGCTGAGATTACTGACGTTGATGCCCGTTTGTACGACGGCTTTTTCTCGAATGCTGACAAGCAGGCAATGGACGAAATTCAGCGAATGCAGGGCTGGGATCTGGCGGATTATCCGAATCCATTTCAGGACGAGCGGGGCGAAGAAATGCTCTTCCGTTACCGCGCTCGCAACTTCGCTGACACTTTGAGCGAAGACGAGCGCGAGCGTTGGGAACAATATCGCATCGAAAGACTGATGAAGGGTGTATCAGGCTCACCACTCCTGACCTTCGAGCAGTTCGCGCCAATACTGGAGCAGGCCGCCCAGCGTGTTGCCGATGACCCTCAGAAGTTGCAGTGGATCTACGAACTGCAGATGTATGCGGAATCCATTTTTCCGGTGACGGACTATTAAAATGAACCCACGTCTGAGAAAAGTACTCGATCACCCGTTACATAAATTTCTGGGCGTCGCAGATATCTCGTCTGAGAATGGGCAAGGCGAAATTCGTATAAAAGTCAGTGAAGAACTGGTGAATCCAGCCGGTTTATTTCACGGAGGCGTGGTCTATGTGCTTAGCGATGTCTGCGCCTACGCCGGGCTTTTGAGTTTATTGGAAGACAGTGAAGAGGCGGTTACCCACGACCTTCATGTGTCCGTACTGCGCCCCGCTAAATTGGGGGATGAGGTGACCTTCCGATCTGACGTCGTGAAACGCGGTCGTCAGTTGTGTTTTTTGGATGTCACGGCCAGCGCCAATGAGAAAGTCATCGCCACAGCCCGGGTGACGAAGAGTATTGTTACCGGCCAGGAATAAGCTTCAGATATTGCGCTTTGCATCGCGATAAAAGTTCTCGTGAGAACCGAGAGCAATCAGCTCCAGAACCACAGCACCATCCTGATAGCTGTATCCGAGTAGAGTCAGCTGTTTTGCCATCTTGAATTTATAAACGCGCATGAAGGCCAGGTCGCCTTTCTTCTGCTCCCCAATAGAAGGGTCGCGCATGACATCTCTCACCGCGTCATCAAGATCACATTTCTGTTTTGTCTTTAGTTTCTTAACTGCTTTTTTGAAACTGGGCGTCTGTAAAACGCGGGTGACTTTGGGAGTGGGCTCAGCCAAAGTCGTAATCTTCCTGCTTGCCGGCTTCTTTTTCAGCCTGAGAGATAATTGCCTGCTTTACAAACTCATAAGGCAGGTCTGGATTGTCCTCCATGATTTCACCGATCTTAGCCCAGTGTTCAATTTGCTTGGGTGGCGTCCGGTTTAGAGCTTTGGCCATGACGGTGGCCTTTTCGACCAATTCTTGATCAAGTCGGATACTGGTAGTTGCCATGATTGGATACCTAGGAGTTCATTGTTGGCTAAAAATGTAGCAAGTTGCCACAATTGTAGCAACTTGCATTGCGCGCTCTTTTCGCAACTGTGTACTATTTGCCCGTCAGGCTTTACTTATCCGCCAGATGCGGTGCCATCACTTCTTCAAGAGTGAAGCCTGTCAGGCGACGAATGGTGCGCCACAGGTAGTAGAAGATCAGTAGCATCATTGCCATAGAAGGAATCGCAATCATTGGGTAGCTCACCAGCGTCATGCGGCCCAGCTCCTCATTGAACGCTTGGGTGCCAGAAGGGCTGACGACAATCCACTTCGCCAGTACGTAATTCATAATCGACGAAAACAAAAACGTACCGGCAAAGAAATACGTTGCCTTCATTAAGCGGCTCTCGAATTCTTCCGTAGCATTATTCTTTTCAAGAGCAGTCTGAATCTTCTCAACATCCAGTACGCTTGGGTTGTACAGCATAGTGCGCACCAGTGGATAGCGAGTGCGGGTCGAAATGAGAACCGCCAGGCCGATAATGGCAGGAATCGCAGCTTCTTTGATGGCCAGATAGCCAGCATCAAGTTCCAGCAGACCGATACCACCCGTCAGGCCGACGCTGACCATGCCCAGTAACGCAATAAAGTTTTTCTTACGGTACTTAACCAGCTCAAACAGGCCCCAGCCCAAAGGAAATGCCAGACCGAGTAAAAGCGCATTCACACTGCCGAGATGCTCGTCACCACTGAACTTCATCAGAATAATGGACGGAATCACAATACTGACCATCAGGTCGACAAACGGACGTGGCTGATGATCAGGCGTATTTGAGCTTGGAGCAGACATGTATCAGTAACCTTATAAACACAATTAGAAAGCAATCGAGAGTATACGACGATCACGGCAGGAACGTTACCGCCCCGCCAGGGCTATGAGAGTTCTACCTTCTGGGTCCGACTGACCAGGACAGAATCTGGCTCAGCTCTGTGAGGCTGTAACCGGTTTCGTCGCGCCAGCGCAACATGGCCTCCATAAAGGCTTTCCAGCTCGCCTTAGATGACGGCACACCATCAATCACGCCTTTGCTCGTGAGCGCCAGAATCATATCGTCACTGAATATTGGCGAATCCACACCCATACGACGCAGGAATATTTGACCGGTACGACCACCGACACGGTTACCGCGCTTGCGGAATACTTTCAGGTTGTCGGCGTAATCTTCCGGTTGCCATGACGCAAACCACTCAGCCGCTGAACCGTGCTCATGCTGGAGGTCCGTAAAGAACAGAGCGTTCTCGTACACCGAATTGATCTTCGCCATATGCCGGATGATGGTGTCATCCTGCATAAACTGCTCGTATTGCTCCTGTGGCCACATGACCAACACGTCTGTGCGGAAATTGCAGAACACCTCTTCAAAACGCGGCCACTTATTCGCAACGACCTTCCAGTTAAAGCCAGACTGAAACACACACTGCGACAGGCAGGACAACCAGCGGTCATCGGGAATCGCGGCCAGCTTCTTGGCGGATACAGGCTTCATTGCATGCTTGAACTTCAGATCGAAGTCATGATGCTGAGCAGCGGCTTGTTCGAGGTAATGGCTGAAAGAGAGCATGCGAATAGCCTATGAAGAATGAACAGAAAATAGTGTCTCGCCATGATATGGGCAACCGCTTCTGAATGTAAAGAATACATGGTTATCCATACAGTATGATTCGGACTTTTCGAGCAAAGCGCGCACGCTTTGTTTTCGTGCTTGCGCGTTTTGTCAGAGCGGGGTACCGTAAACCTCAATCGAATCAAAGAGTTGCCAGCTTGGTTTACAAGTTTATAGGCAAGCACTCGCCGAAATAACAGGCGTGCGCGTTTTTCTGGAAGGGAGATTTGAGTTATGGAAGATTTTTCAATTGAGTCAAAGAGTTATCCCGGAAAGCTCGAAAGAGTGTCCCAGGATAAATGCGCACGCACACTAACAAACTGTTATGTGCTGAGGAGAGATCTTGACTACGCGATATTATGATTACATCGTCAATAAAATATCGGCTGCGAAAAAGACAGCTGACGATTTGGCGAAAGAGGTAGGACATCATGGCCTAGAAGGTCAAATTCGCGAACTTGCACTGAAAGAATGTGTAGAGCCTTTTTTGACGCATAGCTTTCAGTGTAGTTCCGGGAAAATGATAGACATATTTCAAAGTCAGTCTGACCAAATAGACCTCATTGTTTACCAGACGAAAGCCGCGCCACCTATTCTTATAAATAAAGACCTTGGATTTTTTCCAGTTGAGTGCTGCCGTTACGCATTTGAGGTTAAGTCAACTTTAACGGCTTCTCAGATAAAGGATGCAATAAAAAAGTTCAAATCACTTTGGCCTTTAAAGTCATATCCGAAGCGCCAGGACGATGGAAGCATAGAGGATGGAGGCCCAAGACCTGTAGCGGTCTTATTTGCTTTTGACTCAGATGTTTCAGGAAGTGAAATTACTCGTTTTCTGAAATACGAATCGTCCGTTCACCCCGCCTGTACAGTGTTGTGCGTATTGGGTAAAGGCTATTGGTTCTTTCATGGCGGTCGGTGGCATGGGTTCGCAGCTGATGAGAACGAACCTTATTCCGAATTCTGTGGTTTTATTACAGGATTTATGAATACATTAGCAGCTGAGGAAACAGCTATGAGACCATTTTCTCCTGGTGGCTACATGAGGGCGGAGGATCAGAGAGTCATGCCTGTATCAGATGTGGAGTCAGGCACATAACCAGGCCAGGCACGGCGACGGCTTTTCCATTGCGGCTGCCGCCTCCATTTCAAAGCCGCGCGTGCTCGCGGCGTTATATTCACGCTATGCGGCGAGACTAAATCATGGATAATTTATGGAAATCACTAAAAAGAAAGTATCCAGATATTTGTACTTATCGGTCTGTTAGTAGAAAAATAAGGAAGAAAGTGAGCAGGAAAGCATCAGAAAAAAACCATGCCTTAGGTAAACCAGGAGCATATGTATATGCAGATGAATCTGGTAATTCAGGCAAAGGTATATTTAGTGAGCAATCACCAATTTATTATCAAGGCGCGATTCTTTCAGTTGGTGAAATTGATAACGCCGTTGCCCCTATAATCGAACGTTACTGTGATCAGAATAACTTAGAGAGGCTACACGGTTACGAGCTGGGCGAAGCAGTAGTAAACAGTATCTGTATCGATTTAATTAAAGCCTTAGAAGGTGTCGACTGGCAGTTTCACTATACCGCTATTGAAAAGAGATATATATCACCTACCAAGTTTGTAGACACTGTGTTTGACTGTTATGACAACCCTGCAGTTCACCCCTTATGGTATACAACAGAGTTGTTCCGTCACACTTTGTGTATATTGATCGACGACATGATGGAGGGAGGTGTTGATGTGGCGTTCTGGCAGTATTACCTAGCAGATGATGTGGATGGGCTAATTGAAATTTGCGGGATACTACTAGAAAGAGCACCACATATATTTGATAAGCGAGCCTGCGAGGTGGTAACAGATGGCTTGGAATATGCAATTCAAAACCCAGATATTTTCACCCTAATTGCAGCCAAAGGTAAAAGTGCATATAAAAAACAAACTCCTAATATTGTTGCCTTCTCTAGTCTTTTAACGGCTACTCATCGCTTTTGCAATAAATTTGGTACTAGCGTATCTGAGCTAATACATGATCAAAGTGATGAGTTTAAAGGCACGATGAGGGAATATCATCGCATGTTCTTTGGGGTAGATTATGAGGAAGATGAGTTTGGTGGGATACCACAGTTTAAAGAAGTTGAGTATGAGCTAGGTACTTTCAAGCTTGAGTCCTCTAAGAACTCCTACGGGTTACAAGTAGCCGACTTGTTTTTATGGTTAGTTCAGCGTGATGTTAACGACGAAGATCTGAAACAAACAAAAGCTTTAATCCTAGAAAATTGTGACGATTATTTTATTTCTAGAAATATGTCGCTAGCTATTGTTAAAGCGAGGCATCATCAAGTAATGCAACAAGACATAACGCCTGAACAGATGCAGGCAGGAAAACAACTCAACAAACAAATTGTGGCCAACCAACTACGAAAAATGAAAAAATGAATATAACAAGTTGCTGCACACGGAAAAATTACTCGCTGCGCTCCCAATTTTCCGGTGAGCAAGGCGTTATGTGAAAATAGGATTCCGATTTTCGTCGTGATCGAATTATTTTCAAGACCAAATTAATTAATGAGTAAAGTATATGAATGATGAGCCCGAACTAGAACTATCGATCCTATCCCAGGAATTGAAGAGTGGTGGAAGGACTGTATCTGTTGAGATTTACCGTCTTGAGGGTGATGAAGAGTGGGCTCTCGAGATCGTTGATGAATTCAATAATTCGACAGTATGGGATGATACTTTTCCCACTGAGTCCGCAGCACTAACTGAAGCAAAAAAGGCTATTCTAGAAGAAAGGGTAACATCTTTCGTTGGTCCAGAAGACGGCAAGAGTGATGGTGGGAACTGGAAATAATATAGCTGATCACACAACAATGCGTATCAATCGCTCCCTGATCTTGCCCCGATAAAACGGACACCGAAGTTGAACTAGATAGCATCCGCTTCGGAAACCTCACCAAACCACCCACGCATACCCACTGATCACGACAATACAACTCAGGTTGATCCGGAATCCTGCACGCATCATATCTTTCTGTGCGACATGGCCGCTGCCATAAACAATGGCATTTGGCGGCGTCGCGACCGGCAGCATAAAGGCGCAGGACGCCGATACGGCGATTAACGCACTCAGTATTACTGCCGGAATCCCTAAGCTTTCTGCGATGGCGGCAAACACGGGCACAAGTAAAGCCGCACTGGCGGTGTTACTGGCGAATTCAGTCAGGAATACTACAAAGGTCACGATGGCCATAATCACCAGAATCAACGGGGCGCCTTGTAAGAAGTCGCCAATATGATCGGCTAAGAACACGCTGGTGCCGGTCGCTTTGAGTACGGCGCTTAAGCAGATACCACCGCCGAATAATAAGAGCACGCCCCAGTCGGTGGTTTTTTCTATTTGTTTCCAGGTGACGACGCGGCTTAAGCCCAGCGCAATAATGGCGCTGATGGCAATGATGGTGTCGAACTTGGGCAGGCCTCCGAGGAACTTATTCAGCGGTGAGCTGAATATCCAGCAGAGTACCGTTACTCCAAATATCCCCAGCGTCATCAGGCGTGGCTGCGTCCATTCTAGGGCTTCGTGTTCAGCTGTAAATCTGTGTTTCAGGTCGGGTCGGATAACTGCAAATAATACGGCCAGCATGACTGGCAGTAGTAATAATGACAAAGGGCCAGCCAGAGTCATCCAGTCGGCAAAGGTCATGTTGTTCTGTGCCGCTGCAATGGCATTGGGCGGGCTGCCAACTAAGGTAGCGATGCCGCCGATGCTGGCGCAGTAGGCAACACCAAGCAGCACAAAAATATAAGTGGGGCGCTGCTCTTCTTCATTCAGTTGATGCAGTACGCCTAATACCAAAGGCAGCATCATGGCCGTGGTGGCGGTGTTGCTGATCCACATCGACAGGCCTGCGGAGACGGCAAACAGCATAAACACGGCGACGTTAAATCGGCCTCTGGCAAGATCGAGCACTTTGTTGGCAATCGCTGTATCGATTTTCTGGGCGTGCAGGGCTGAGGCGAGAGCAAAGCCGCCTAAGAAGATAAAGATAATCGGGTTGGCAAAACTGGCGAGTGCTTTGGTGGTGTCCAGTACTCCGAGAGCTACCGCTAGCACGGGGACGAGCAGGGCGGTAATGCTGACGTCTAAGGCTTCGGTGAGCCAGAGTACGGCGACAAATACTAATATGCTGAGGCCGTCAACGACAGCAGGCTCAAACGGTAGCCAGAGTTGCATGGCTGCGAAGAGTAATGCGTTGGCAATGATAATGAGTGTTGAGCTGGGCATAGACGTCTCGTTGTTTTCTTTTTATTGGTAGAGAGTAAAGAAAAATGAGGGTGCAGGTAAGGGGGCAGGTCAGGGTTTGATCAGCTGCCCTTAGGTTTCGCAAGTGGTGGGCAGTGCCCACCCTACGCTTCGGAAGGACATGGATGGTTGCCGCTGTAGGGCGGGCATTGCCCGCCGATAAATCAGATGCGTCTGACCTTGATCTGCCGCCCTTTAATGCGGCTTTTTTCTAACAGGCGCAGGGCTTCATTGGCGTATTCACGCTCAACGGCGGCAAAGGCAACGAAATCCAGCACGGTGATATCACCAATGACTGATCCTGGGATTTTGCCTTTCGCCGTGATCGCACCGACGATATCACCCGGGCGCAGTTTGTTTTTACGGCCTTCGGCAAAACACAGGGTCACATACGGCGGCTTGGCCGGTTCGTGTTTGTCGGTCAGGTCGTTTTCGTGCATCGCCTCGATATTGTGCTTCAGCAGGTCTTCGATGGCTTCGCGCTTGTAGGTTTCCCGTTCGCTGAACAGGCTCAGTGCCAGGCCTTCTTTCCCGGCGCGGCCAGTACGACCAATGCGGTGTACGTACACTTCGGGGTCGCGTGGAAGCTCGTAGTTAATCACGGCTTGCAGATCATCGACATCCAGGCCGCGTGCGGCAACGTCGGTGGCGACTAAGCAGTGAGCGCTCCCTTGTTTGAAGCGGATGTATGTCTGGTCGCGGTCGCGCTGATCGAGATCGCCGTGTAATCCCAGTGATAAATACCCGGCATGGCGCAGTGCCTGTGATACTTCATTCACCGATTGTTTGGTATTGCAGAACACCACCACCTGCTCCAGTGCAAAATGCTGCATGGCTTTTAACAGCGCATCGGTGCGGCTGTGTTTATCGCAGCCAATCAGTTGCTGTTGAATATGGTTGGTGTTGTGTACGGCTTCGACTTTTATCGTCTCGGGCTCGTGCATCAGGTCTTTGCTCAGCGCTTTGATGTTGTCGGGGTAGGTGGCCGAAAACAGCAGTGTCTGGCGGTTGTGTTTCGTGTGCGAGGCGATGTCGCGGATGTCGTCGGCAAAGCCCATTTCTAACATGCGGTCGGCTTCATCAAGCACGAGGGTGTTGACGTTCTCGAGCACCATGGTCTTCTTACGCAAGTGATCTTTAATGCGCCCTGGGGTGCCCACAACGATATGCGCGCCGCGCTCAAGCGAGCCGATCTGAGGCCCAATCGATACACCGCCTGAGATCACGACGATTTTAATGTTCTGGGTAAAACGGGCGAGTTTGCGTAGCTCATCAGCGACCTGTGTCGCCAGTTCACGGGTCGGGCAAAGCACCAATCCCTGAATACCAAAGAACTTAGGATTCAGGCTCTGCAGTAGCGGAATACCAAACGCCACGGTTTTGCCGCTGCCGGTTTTTGCCTGCGCCAGTAGGTCATTGCCAGCAAGGCTGACGGGCAGCGACTGTGCCTGAATCTCGGTGGCTTCTTTAAAACCTAACTGATCCAGGTTACTCAGCATGGCTGGGTTAATGCCGCTGATACTATCAAACATACTCATGAGGTCGCCTTGCGCTTCAGAACCACGCCGGTTTCGATATGGTGGGTGTACGGAAACTGATCGAACATGGCAAAACGCACGATGTCGTGGGTTTTGATCAGTTCCGTCAGGTTCGCGTGCAGTGTATCCGGGTTACAACTGATGTAGATGATGTTGTCGTATCCGGCGGTCTGTTTTACTGATTCATCGTCGAGGCCGGCGCGTGGCGGATCGACCAGCACGGTGCGGAAATCGTAGCTGCTCAGATCAACGCCTTCGAGGCGGGTAAACTTACGCTCGCCGCGCAGGGCCTGCACAAATTCTTCAGACGACAGGCGCGCGATGATCAGGTTGTCGATCTGGTTGTCGGCGATGTTTACTTGCGCGGCATTCACCGAGGTTTTCGATATTTCGGTGGCCAGTACGCGCTCGTATTTATCGGCAAGTGCGACAGAGAAGTTGCCGTTGCCGCAATACATCTCGACCAGGTCGCCGCCAATGTCGTCTGACGCCGAACGCGCCCAGCTGAGCATCTTCTGATTCACTTCGCCATTCGGTTGAGTGAAGCCGCCCTCGATCTGGCGGTAGCTGAATTGTTTGCCATCGACGGTGAGTACTTCGGTCACGTGGTCGCGCTCAAGTACCAGCTTCTGTTTACGGGAGCGACCAATAATCGGGAAGCCAATGCGTTCCTGCAGTTTGCGGGCTTCTGCTTCCCAGCTTTCATCGAGTTTTTTATGGTAAATGAGGGTAATCAGGGCATCGCCGCTTAATGTCGTCAGAAATTCAACCTGAAATAACCTGCGCCGCAGCAGCTCGCTGGTGTGAATTTCGGCCAGCAGCTTTTTCATCAGTTCATTGATGAGTGGAGAGGCTATATTGAATTCACGTACTTCCAATGCCTTCTTGCGGTTGCCCGGTTCGAACATGGCGTAGAAGCAGCGGTCTCCCTCGTGCCAGAGGCGAAACTCGGCGCGCAGGCGATAGTGGCTGACGGCGCTGTCATAGACTTCCAGAGCGGGTGGTGCGAACTCGGCGAACAGACTGTTCAGCCGTGCCTTTTTCTCGGCAAGCTGGGTATCGTATTCGGCAGGATTGATAGGATCTGGAAAGATTTCTGACATGAGATAACCGGTGATGAAGCGTGAGGGCCGGTATTATACGCGGCCCCGCACAGAGTGCGAGTATGGCGCATAATGTCATTTCGGCCAATGATTGGGTATTTTTATCGGGTACTGTTCCAGTCATAGCTACAAATAATGTGCTTTGATAGTCTGATGAGTAAGAGAGGTGTGTATGAGTGATGTGTTGCAAGGGTTGGTCGAGTTACTTGAACCCACAGAAATCGGAGAAAACACCTTTCGCGGTGAGACCCAGGACCTTGGGTTCCGTGCGCTGTTTGGCGGTCAGGTCATGGCGCAGAGTCTGTCATCTGCACTAAAGACGCTGCCAGAGGGCGACTGGCACGCGCATTCCTTTCATGTGTATTTCATGTTGGCGGGTACCGTCACCGATCATCTTGAGTTTGAGGTGGACCGTTTGCGGGATGGCCGCAGTTTCTGTACGCGGCAGGTAAAAGCCATTCAGAATGGCCGTGCCATTCTGACCATGATCTGTTCTTTCCAGCAGACAGAAGAAGGTTTTGAGCATCAGGCGCCTATGCCTGAGGTAAAAGGGCCAGATGGCATTCCTTCCCAGGTCGATCTGGCGCGTATGTTCCGGGATTACTTTCCTGAAAAAGTCCGCGACATTTATACCGCCGACAAGCCCATCGAGATGCGTGTGCTCGATCCGGTGAATATTTTCGCGCCGACCAGGAAAGACCCAGTGAAGTATCTTTGGATGAAAGCCGACGGCTCGCTCCCAGAGGATACTGATCTCCACGCTAAGTTACTCGCGTATGCGTCTGACTTTAATCTGTTGCCGACTTCGCTTCACCCTCATGCGCGTTCATATGGCCAGAAAGGTATGCAGATGGCGAGTCTGGATCATAGTGTCTGGTTCCACCGTCCGTTCAGAATGGACGAGTGGTTGCTGTATGCGATTGATAGCCCGAATGCGGGTGGAGGTCGAGGGTTCTGCCGCGGTCAGGTTTTTAATCAGAAAGGTGAGCTGGTAGCGTCTGTCGCGCAGGAAGGGTTGATCCGTTACCGTGAACCGGAAGAAAAATCATGATGTTGCTTCGTTTTATCTTTATTTTTTTCCGCCAGAAATGGAACGACAATAAAGATCCTCTTGCTCTGACGACCTATAGTTTCCGGGTAATGCCCTGGGACATGGATCTGAACCTGCATCTGACGAATACACGTTACCCTGCGTTTATCGACGTTGGCCGGGTGCAGTGGTTTGCAGAAATTGGCTTGTTGCCACTGATTATGAGCAACGGCTGGCGCACAGTGGTTGCCAGTCAGACGGTGACCTTTGTGCGTGAGATTAAGCCGTTCACTAAGGTGGATATCGAGAGCCGGGTTCTGTATTGGGACAGAAAGTACCTCTATTCAGAGCATCGTTTTCTGGTGGAAGGCAAGCTGCATTGCAAAGCGCTGGGGCGAATTGCTCTGGTTCGTGGTGGTCGTGTGCGCAGTTTCAGTTCGCTACTGCAATCCATTGATAAGTATCATGGCCGAGAGCCGGGGGAATACATCGCCCCTGAACCAACGCCTGAAATTCAGGCCAAAATTGATCTGCTGACCTTGAAGCGTGACGCTGAACTGGCGCGAGCCCAGGCAGAGGCCGAAAAAGATTCCGAAGACGAGAAGGTTATTCCTTAGGTTCTTCCTTAAGGTTTTTTGCCAGCTTCTTTTTGGTTTCCATTTTCGTTTGAAGACGATGGTCAGAATTTTCCTCTGACGCCTGATCATCGCTTTCATTTTTCTGCAGTAGTTCGCTTGCTGCAGAAAAATCGAAGCCTTCAGAATCCTCCATCTCTTCAATGTTCGGGCGTATGCCACATCCACTGCCTTTTACTGGCATTAAACCGGAAGTTCCTGGCGACTTTTTCATATCAGTACCTTGTTTATTTCGGCTGATCTTCACGTAGTAGCAGCTTCGGATTCACCCTGGCGTTATTGAGGCTGACGGTCCAATGCAGATGTGGGCCCGTGGCCCGGCCTGTTTTTCCGACGGCTCCCAGTAAATCGCCTTGCTTGATCACATCACCTTCTTTTACATCGACACGACTCATATGACACATCATGCTGATCAGTCCCTGGCCGTGGTCAATAAAGACGCTTTTACCGTTAAAGAAAAAATCACCCGTTAACACAACGGTGCCACCTGCCGGAGCAACGATATCTTTGCCTTCCGGGGCGGCTATATCAATCCCGCTATGAGGGTTGCGCGCCTGACCATTAAAGAAGCGCTTGAGTCCGAATGCGCTGCTGTATGGCCCGGTGGTCGGCAGAATCATCTGATTCCAGTCAGGAGTTAAATCAGCAGAGAAGCTCGTGTACACCGGAGTCATCTGGTTATATTCACGCCCGATACGATCCATGTCGTTTTTCTGCGGATTTACCTTGCGCTTATTCTTGATTTCGATGTGCTGCTCTTCGTAGGCGAAGTCCTCAAGGATTTGAGGCTGTTCTTTGCCATCGATTTCCAATGTCAGCGCGCCTTCGGCTCTGAGTGGCACGCCAATAACAGCGTAACGTTGCCCGTCAATGACGGTCGTGAGAACCGGCTTGTCGTTTAAGGTCACCGCATTGGTACTTTTTACAGGCAGTGAAATGATGCCGCCAGCAATTGGATTATTCGGTATTTCGGCTAATGTGTGTAACGCTGAAAGAGAGAGCAGGGCAACGCTTAATTGTTTAATCATCATCGTTTTGAATATCAATAATCGTGCTGGTGAGTTTGCCGGAGCGAATCAGAGTTTCTATCTGGTCGCCGGTGTTCAGTTCGCTCGTGTCACGCACGACGGAGCCATCGTTTTTGCGGGTTATCGAATAGCCGCGACTGAGGACTTCAAGCGGGCTGACGGAGTTGAGAAGCCGCATACCGGCACCAAGTTCCGTTTTCTTTTTCTGCAGTTGTTGCTGCATCGCGCGCTCGAGGCGACTACGGATCTGATTCAAGGTGTTCTGGCTTTGTGTCAGTCCACGCTGTGGGTGTAGGTGCGCTAATGATGTCTGGAGTCGCTGCAGGCGCTGTTGAGGCTCTTTCAGTCGTGACGTCATTGCACGTTGCAAACGTATCTCCAGCTGGTCGAGATGCTGGGCTCTTGATTGCAGCGCTTGTCGCGGGCCGCGTAGCCGGGATTGCAGTTGCGTCAGCGAGCGTTGGGCGTGATGAAAGCGCTCCCGTTGGTTGCGGACCAGACGTTGCTGAAGGTCATTAACGTAGCGCAGCATCTGCTGGCCGTCGGGGCTGATGAGTTCGGCTGCTGCTGACGGAGTCGGTGCCCGCATGTCGGCGACAAAATCTGCGATGGTAAAATCGACTTCGTGACCCACAGCACTGATAACAGGCAATTGAGAGTTGGCAATTTCGCGCGCTAGAACCTCATTGTTAAATGCCCAGAGATCTTCAAGTGAGCCGCCTCCACGACCAATAATTATGGCGTCGGCCGTGTTGTCGCGGTTTGCCCGGTACAGCGCGTTGATCAACTGCTGTGGCGCTTCTTCCCCCTGAACTGCAGCAGGGTAAAGATCGACCTCGAGCAAGGGCCAGCGGCGTTTCAGTACCGTTAGCATGTCGTGGATGGCAGCGCCGGTGGGTGAGGTGATAATTGCTACACGTTTGACCGAGGGGAGTGGCCTTTTACGCTCTTCAGCGAACAAGCCTTCTGCAGTTAGTTTGCGCTTGAGTTGTTCGAACGCGAGAAGCAGGGCACCTTCACCGGCTGGCTTCATCGCATCGACAATCAGCTGATAATCACCGCGGTTTTCATACAGACTGACCTTGGCGCGGACTTCAACTTTATCGCCTTCTTTTGGTTGAAATTTCACCATGCCTGCCCGTGAACGGAACATGGCACAACGCACCTGAGCACCGCTGTCTTTTAACGTGAAATACCAGTGACCCGAAGATGGTCGTGCAAGGTTGGATATTTCGCCTTCGACGCGCACAGACGCAAACGATACTTCGAGCATTTGTTTAGCCCGGCGGTTGAGGTCGGATACGGTAAAAATACCGGGATCACGGGGGTGGTCTGTCTGATACATAAACAATCTACTGGTTCGATGGTCAAAGGCTGACATAAGGCGGTGTTTTTGGCCAGTTTTTGTCTTACCTGTAGACAGGGGCGTAAAAGCATTCTAGGTTAGACGGGTCGTTTCGAAACGACCTAATTTGATCAGAACAAGGAAATGATCCATGAAAAAACTGATTGCTGCGGCAGCACTGATTTCTGCGTCTTCTTTTGCAATGGCTGACAACGGCCCTGCGGGCTGTGGTCTGGGTACTGCGGTTGTCTTCCCGGATGCTAACGAATGGCACGAGCACGTACTGGCTGCGACCACCAACGGTACTTCTGGTAACCAGACCTTTGGTATGACTTCAGGTACCCTGGGTTGCGAATCAGCTAATGGCCCTCTGAAAGCGGCTGAAGCGTTCATGAACGACAATATGGATCAGCTGGCTGCTGACAGTGCACGTGGTCAGGGTGAAACTCTGGACGCGCTGGCTCAGGTTATGGGCGTAGAAGCGGCTGACACTGCAGCGTTCCGCGCAACTGTTCAGTCTAACTTCGATAGCATGTTTACTACCGAAGCGACTGCTGGTGATGCGTTCCGTTCTCTGACTGAAGCAATGTCTCAGGACGAAGCTCTGCAGAAATACGTAGGCTGATACTTCAGTCTGTCATACTCTGAGGCGCATCATGTGCGTCTCAGTGTTGTTTGTTAAGGATTTTCCGTGGGTCATCAGTTTAAGCTGATTCTTCTTGCCGCTTTGTTGGCAATGTTCTCCTCCTCATCTGTTCTTGCTGCTTCTGATACCAGTCATTTCAAAGCTATTCCGGCTGATGAACTTCGCGCTCTGGCGTCGCATCAGCAGTGGCTGCATCTGCTGCACTATCGACAACACCCCTATACCTTTCGTTTTATCAGTCAGAATGATTCACCTGAGTTCTTTCTTGCTGAGAAGGGCAAGAGTGATGCGCGCGATGAGTTGGTTGCCGACCTGAATGCGTTTCTGCTGACGGATCAGGCGGATAATGCCTCCGCTCAGTGTCGTTTTCCGGCGCGTTATCATTGGTTGAAACACAGGCTTCCGCAGGTTGGTTTCGTTGATCAGCCATGCTCAGAATTTGATGAGTGGCGCAATGAATTAAATGCCCACCGTCTGACGCTGATCTTCCCGGCCTCTCATATTAATTCGCCATCGTCGATGTACGGGCATACCTTGGTGCGAATGGACAGAGAAGATCCGTCCAGCAGTAAGTTGCTCGCTTACAGCGTAAATTTTGCGGCCAATGCGGACCCAACCGACAACGAGTTGGTGTTCAGCTATAAGGGTCTGTCCGGTGGCTATCCGGGTGAAGTCTCGGTGATGCCATACTACGTAAAAACTAACCAGTACCAGCACATGGAGTACCGTGATACATGGGAATATGAGCTGGACTTTGGTAGCGCTGAAGTGGATCAGTTTGTGCGTCATGTCTGGGAGCTTCAGGATACGGCGTTCGATTATTTCTTTTTTGATGAAAATTGCTCATACCGGTTACTGACGATGCTTGATGCCGCATCGTCCCGGTCAGACCTGGCAGCCGACTTTAAAATGAAGGCGGTACCGGTCGATACTATTCGTGCTCTTTATGATGCTGGCTTTGTGTCGCGAGAGTTTTATCGACCTTCTGCTGCGTCGGTGATGGAGTCCAATGCGGCGCTGGCCTCAGAGCAGGAAGCAGAACTTGCCCGTACCATTGTTGAGGGTGACCCCCCGATTGATGCCTTGTTGGCGGGCCTGCCTGAAGAGTCGCAGATTCGTGTCCTGGAGCTGGCATACAGTTATGCACGCTATCTGTCAGTTAAGAAAAAGCAGGCGAATCCGGTATTACGAAAGCGAACCCTGCAGATACTGTCTGCTCGTAGCAAGCTGCCAGCGGGCGATGTGTTTCCTGCACCACGAAAGCCAGAGTTTCGTGATGATGAGGGGCACGGTACATCGCGCTTAAGTGTGGGTGGTGGTTATACCGGAGAGCAATGGCACGGTGATATTAACTGGCGCATTGCTTACCACGACGTCCTTGATCCATCGAAGGGCTTTTCACCCGGTGCTCAGATAGAAATGGGAGATTTCTATGCACGCGTCACGGAAGACGGTGATGTTCGGTTGCAAAAGCTGACGCTGGTGAATGTGCTGTCACTCAGTCATAAAACGCGTTTTCAAAACCCAGTTGCATGGACGGTGAGTGCTGGTCTTGATCGGTTTAATCACGAGGACAGTGAGCTTTTCAGCCGGTTTAACCTCGGTTTCGGCAGAGCCTGGCAGCTGCCGTTTGGCCTACGTGACGGTAAGCGATTGGGCAGCGCACGTGTCTTCGCCCTCGGCGATATGACCGCACGCGCTGATAATCAATTTGACGATGGCTATCAGGTATCTGCTGGCGTGCGTGCTGGCTGGCTATGGCAGGGGCGTCTGAATCAGGAACTGATCCAGTTTCGTTGGCAGCCTGTTGCGCTGGGGGATGACACTCCGCGGCGGGAACTGACAATCGAAGAAGCCTTCAATGGCTTCGATGATGTTCAACTTCGCTTTGGTTTCAGTCGTCAGTGGGCGTCCTCGGAGGCGGTGAATAGCTGGAAGCTAACCTATGCCTGGTATTTCTGAAGCGTTCAGGCTGGTTCGGATTTCCTTGATGCTTGCGGTGGCTGCAACGTTAAGCGGTTGCGCCTCGCTGACGACCCTGTATTTTCACCCGCAAGAAGTCTGGTTACAGACGCCGGACCGTTTTGATATCGATTATGAAGATGTCTGGCTGACTGCGGATGACGGCACAGAACTTCATGCCTGGTTACTCAAGCCTGCCCCAGCGACTGAGAAAACTAAGGTTATTCTCTACTTGCATGGGAATGCTGAGAATATCTCGACGCATTCGCGCAGTGTCTTCTGGTTGGTAGAGGAGGGGTACACTGTCCTCGCTCTTGATTATCGCGGGTTTGGCGCATCGCAGGGACGGCCGATATTGCCGGATGTACTTATGGATGCAAAAGCTGGCGCAAGCTGGCTGCGGGGTGCTTACCCGGATCACTCTCTGGTTGTTCTTGGCCAATCAATGGGCGCAGCGCTCGCGGTCAATTTCGTTGCAGACTATGGTCGCGACTATGACGTTTCTCAACTCATACTCGAAGCGCCGTTTGCTGGATTTCGCAGTGTGGCCAGAGAGATGTTGCAGCGTACCGTCGTCGGTACCATTGTCTCACCCCTTGTTTACTTGATCCCATCAGACTGGGACCCGAAGGACCGCGCTCCCAATATCCATATTCCGGTCATGCAGCTGCATAGTCCTATGGACCCGATCGTTCCCCTGTCTGAAGGAGAGGTTCTTTTCGAAGCCTTGCCTGCAGATAAACGGTGTTTTATTGCTTCGCAGGGGCCGCATATCGCTAGTTTTCGATACAGCAAGTTTCGGGAACAGGTGGCGGATTTTCTGGTCAGGGGAGAGTGTCCGCAGGTCGAAGCGGATACAGTTAAAACAGAAAGCGTCGCGGGATTTACCGACGAATGACCTTCCGGTATAATGCCCCGCCTTTCCTTCAACCTCATTCTGGAAGGCTCTTCTATGTTGCGAATTGCTCAGGACGCACTCACTTTTGATGATGTGCTGTTAGTTCCCGGTTATTCCGAGGTACTGCCCAATCAGGTCAGTCTGAAAACCCGCCTGACCAAAGGCATTGAGCTGAACGTTCCCCTTATTTCTGCCGCGATGGATACGGTCACTGAAGCGCGCCTGGCAATTGCAATTGCTCAGGAAGGTGGCTTAGGTATCGTCCATAAAAACCTGACCATCGAGGAACAGGCTGCTGAGGTTCGTAAGGTCAAGAAATACGAAAGCGGTGTGGTCAAAGATCCGATCACTGTGCCGAGTACGAGCACCATCCGCGAAATTCTCGAACTGACTCAACAGCACAGCATCTCTGGTATGCCTGTGGTTGATGGCGAAGAGCTGGTGGGGATTGTCACTAGCCGTGATGTTCGTTTTGAGAAAAATCTGGATGCTACGGTGGCGTCGGTGATGACACCAAAAGAGCAACTGGTCACCGTGAAAGAAGGCACCAGCCCTCAGGACGTTCAGGATCTGCTGCACGTTCACCGCATTGAGAAAATTCTGGTTCTTGATGACAACGAACAGCTCGTTGGCATGATGACCGTGAAAGACATCGAGAAGGCGAAAGCTTTTCCAAGTGCTGCAAAAGATGATCAGGGTCGTCTGCGTGTTGGTGCTGCAGTCGGTACTGGCGCAGGCACCGAAGAGCGTGTCGAAGCTCTGGTAAAAGCGGGTGTTGACGTGATTGTTGTTGATACAGCACACGGTCATACATCGAACCCAAGCGGCACCGGGGTTATTGATCGTGTGCGCTGGGTGAAAGAAAACTTCCCTGAGGTTCAGGTGATCGGTGGCAATATCGCGACGGCTGAAGCTGCGATTGCTCTTGCCGAAGCCGGGGCCGATGGCGTGAAAGTGGGTATTGGCCCAGGCTCTATCTGTACTACACGTATCGTTGCTGGTGTCGGTGTTCCTCAGATTTCAGCGGTAGCTAACGTGGCTGAGGCTATGAAGAAATACGATGTGCCTGTGATCGCTGACGGTGGTATCCGTTTCTCGGGTGATATCTCGAAAGCCATCGTTGCTGGCGCAAGTGTTGTGATGGTTGGCTCCATGCTGGCAGGTACTGACGAGTCTCCGGGTGAAGTTGAATTGTTCCAGGGACGTGCGTACAAGGCATACCGTGGCATGGGTTCTCTCGGCGCTATGGGCCAAAGCCAGGGCTCGTCTGACCGTTACTTCCAGGACAAAAAAGCCGGTGTTGATAAGCTGGTTCCGGAAGGCATCGAAGGTCGTATTGCCGTGAAAGGCCCGCTAACGAACATTGTTCACCAGCTGATGGGTGGTGTCCGTGCTTCCATGGGCTACACCGGTTGCGCGACGATCGACGAAATGCGTACCAAACCTGAGTTTGTGCGTATTACATCGGCGGGCATGTCTGAATCGCATGTTCACGACGTTCAGATCACCAAAGAAGCGCCCAACTATCGCTTAGGCTGATCGCTGGCAATTGCTAAGATGTGGGGATGATGAAAGTCATCCCCGCTTTTGTTTTTAAATCTTTTTTCTGGAAAGCCCAATGTCACAAGACATCCACGCTCAACGTATTCTGATTCTGGATTTTGGTTCACAGTACACTCAGCTGATCGCTCGTCGTGTGCGTGAAATCGGTGTGTTCTCTGAAATCCGCGCCTGGGACATGGACGAAGCGGAAATCCGCGAGTACAACCCGTCCGGTATTATTCTCGCTGGTGGCCCTGAGTCTGTGACAGAAGCAGGCTCTCCGCGTGCCCCTCAGGTGGTGTTCGAGCTTGGTTTACCTGTTCTCGGTATCTGCTATGGCATGCAGACTATGGCTGAGCAGTTGGGTGGCAGTGTGCAGGGCTCGAACATCCGTGAGTTTGGTTATGCCCAGATTCAGGTTGAGACGAACAACGCTCTGTTAAAAGATATCAAAGATCATGTCAGTGAAGATGGCAAAAGCCTGCTCGATGTATGGATGAGTCACGGCGATAAAGTTGCCACCATGCCTGAAGGCTTTGAGCTGATGGCAACCACGCCGAGCTGCCCGATTGCCGGTATGTTCCATGCTGAGAAAAGTTTCTTCGGCGTACAGTTTCACCCAGAAGTGACGCACACCCTGCAGGGTAAGCGTTTGCTTGAACACTTCGTCATGGATATCTGTGGCTGTGAAGCACTCTGGACGCCAGCAAAAATTATCGAAGATCAGATCGAACGCGTGCGTGAGCAGGTCGGTAACCAGAAAGTTCTGCTGGGCCTGTCGGGCGGTGTTGATTCATCGGTTGTGGCGGCGCTGCTGCACAAAGCCATCGGCGATCAGTTGACCTGTGTTTTCGTTGACAATGGTCTGCTGCGTAAGAACGAAGGCGATATGGTGATGGACATGTTCGCCAAGAACATGGGCGTCAAAGTGATCCGTGCCGATGCTGAAGACCTGTTCCTCGGCAAGCTGGCTGGTGTTTCTGACCCAGAGCAGAAGCGTAAGATCATTGGTAACACCTTTATCGAAGTGTTCGATGAAGAAGCCGGCAAGCTGAAAGACGTTCCTTTCCTGGCGCAGGGCACCATCTACCCAGATGTGATTGAATCTGCTGCCGCGAAAACCGGTAAAGCACACGTGATCAAGTCACACCACAACGTGGGCGGCCTGCCAGAAGACATGAAGATGGATCTGGTGGAACCACTGCGTGAACTGTTTAAAGACGAAGTACGTAAGATCGGTCTGGAACTGGGCCTGCCTTACGACATGGTTTACCGTCATCCATTCCCGGGTCCGGGTCTGGGCGTGCGTATCCTCGGTGAAGTGAAGAAAGAATACGCTGACGTACTGCGTGAAGCGGATGCCATCTTCATCGAAGAACTGCACAACTTCGACTGGTACCACAAAACCTCTCAGGCATTCGTAGTCTTCCTGCCGGTTAAATCGGTGGGTGTCGTAGGTGACCAGCGTCGTTACGAGTGGGTAGTTTCACTGCGTGCGGTAGAAACCATCGACTTTATGACCGCTCGTTGGGCGCATCTGCCATACGAACTGCTGGAGAAAGTCTCGAACCGTATCATTAACGAGATCGAGCATATCTCCCGCGTAGCTTACGATGTGTCGTCTAAGCCGCCAGCGACCATTGAGTGGGAATGATTCGACGTCTGGCAACACCAGGCACCTACAAGCAGTAAACCTACTATAACCCATTGTTTGCAATGGGTTTTTTCTTTCTAGGCATGGTGATTTCAAGCACCTTCTAGCACCGCCAAGCAAACTTTTTTCATGGGATTTTCCATGGTATCGTCTTTTTCAATGTTGATGACCAAAGACAATACCATGCAGTGATTTTTAAGGTCTTCATGGTATTGGATTTCGTTAACTCTTTGTTATCTAAAAGAAAAACACCCTAAAAATCGCTAGTTTTTATCATGGTATTTGGGGCGTTTTGAGAGGGTACCTTTATGTTGACTGATACCAAGCTTCGAAACCTGAAACCCAGAGACAAAATGTACAAAGTTGTTGACCGCGATGGGCTTTACGTCGCTGTATCCAAGACTGGTACAGTCTCATTCAGATACAACTACTCATTAAATGGTCGCCAAGAAACGCTGACTTTTGGGCGCTATGGCGTGGGTGGTATTAGCTTGGCAGAGGCTAGAGAGCGTCTTAACGAATCAAAGAAAATGATTGCTTCTGGTAAGTCTCCTGCGAGAGAAAAGGCACGCGATAGGGCGCGGGTGAAAGGTGCCGAAACATTTGGTGCTTGGGCAGATAAATGGCTGCGTGGGTATCAGATGGCGGATTCAACCCGCGATATGCGCAAGTCTGTCTATCACCGAGAATTGAAGAAGGTTTTTGGAAATCAGAAGTTGGTTGAGATTACCCATGAAGATCTACGCTCTTTGACTGACGCAATAGTTGAGCGGGGTGCTCCAGCAACCGCTGTTCATGCGCGCGAAGTCGTTTTAAACGTCTATCGTTGGGCGATTGAGCGAGGACAGAATGTAGAGAATCCGGCTGAAATGGTACGTCCAACCACTATAGCTAAATTTGTACCGCGTGAAAGAGCATTAACACCGTTTGAAATTGATCTGATGTACAAGTACATGAATCGAATAGGGACATCACCTCAATACCGCGCGGCGATTAAACTATTGTTGCTCACTCTAGTGAGAAAGTCAGAGTTATCCAATGCAACCTGGGATGAAATTAATTTTAGCGAAGCGCTTTGGACTATTCCGAAAGAACGCATGAAAAGACGTAAGCCTCATTTAGTTTTTTTATCTCAACAAGCAATGGATATCTTTATTGCATTGAAAACATTTGCTGCTGGTTCAAAGTATGTGCTTCCCTCGCGGTATGATTCGGATACACCTATGAGCAATGCCACGCTAAATAGGGTGCTCACATATACTTACAAAGCTGCTCAGAAAGATGGAAAGTCGCTTGCTAAATTCGGTCCTCATGATTTGCGCAGGACAGCCAGTACGCTGCTGCATGAGGCTGGTTACAACACGGATTGGATAGAGAAAAGTCTTGCCCATGAACAGAAGGGAGTTAGGGCAATTTACAATAAAGCGGAATACCGAGAACAGCGAACAGAAATGTTACAGGACTGGGCGAATATGATTGATGAATGGACTAGCGAGAACCGAGAAGTAGAGGCATACCAGGCCTGATGGCTTTAGCGTCTGATTGTTTACGCTCTTCAATCCAATTTTCTACTTCCGCTAAATCCCATGCGACATTGCGGCTTGTTAATACGATGCGGCGAGGGAATTCGCCGCGTTTTTCCAGATTGTAGATGGTGCGATCTGAGAGCGGAATCATCGTTAATAATGTTCTGCGGTTGATCAGCGTCTTTCCTGAATTCAAGGTGCTTCCATTATCCCGATGCTTGGTTTCTCTGGTGTTACCCACGGCTATTATTCCATCTACTCAATTTACGGATGTCGAGCGAGAACACTAACAATTCATGTATCGACTTTCCGTTGCAAATCTTTCAATGCGATAAAAAATTATTCTGATAGGGAATGCTGCTGTGCAATCAGGTTATTCAGCCATTGCCGAAGAAACGAATTAAGCTCTTTACGCTGTTGAGGGTGGAACTTGCCAGGCTCTGGAAAGACTTGCTGATAGATAGGCGGTATCGACATTTCAAAGGTAAAGGCTTCTGCCATTCGTTGAGATGGGTAGATAAGTACAACCATCTCCGGATCTTTGCATAGATCGCCGTTCTGCTCAAAGTAATGCGCCAGTGACACCGCAATACCCTCATCATTGCCTGAAACACCGTCCAGATGGGGTAAACGCTCCACCACCCAATCCATTAACCCCGCCACCTGACTGCGGCGACATTGATTGGGTACAGCCCTCTCATTAGTAATAACACCCAGTTTAATCAGCCGGTCATAGTTAGTTTCATAAATGGTCTTTCTCATAATGGTTACCCTTGAGTTCGTGAATTGTGCTTAACGAGCGCAGCACCCGTCTGCGCTCCTGCACCGCTGGCGAAGCGTGGGGGTAGCAAATGGCCAGTGGCTCACCGGAAGCCGCAGCTAAGTGACTGAGCAACGCGAAGGAATCTGAACGGGTGAGGAAGCGCGGAGCCTTGCACTTGCAATGCGCGAGGGGCAAGGCCCCTTAGCAAAGTAGCTTGAGCATCTGGGTTGATATTTGGCTGAGAGGTGGATGAAGGTGAGGAAAACTGTTTCGATGATTTTGCAGCCTGGAGGGCTGAAGCGTTAGGGATTGATAGGGCGGCAGTTCCCCAACGGGGAATGAGCGATTAGCGAACCCGGCCAAGCTCGGTAAACGCCAACATACTTAAATCAAGATACTTCTAGAATGGTTGAAATAACAGCTAGACGTAGGTTTCATCGCAATTGGATGTAGTATTTTTTTCCCTGAAAAGAATGACCTCGGATTCCAGATAGAAAACCTTGCGAAACCGCTTACACCAGGGTAATTCCGGGCGCTCTCCAGTACAGCGCCATTTTCTCAGTGTGCTGGGCGACAGGCCGAGTAGGGAAGCTGCCTCTTTGGTGGTGAGTTCACGGTCAGTAATAGCCGCTGTGGTGTTGTTCATATTTTGGTTCCCGAAAGAGTCACGAGCACATTAGCGATATAGTTAGTCGATAGTCATACTTTTGTTTTCAGCCCTTAAAGAAATATATTTCAAGCATGAGTGCTATCTATTGAAATCGAGCTTTTATAGGATCTATCACACCTTGTGACTGTATTGACATACAGTCACAAGGTGTGATGAGTCGCCCAATGGTTACACTGGGTCTAATCTGCAGAAATTTTTCTAGTGTGCGGGTATCGTTGGAAGTTAGTCAGCCGCGGTCCTAGCCCGGATTTCTCATGAGGGGATAAAAGAAAGCGGCTGAAAGTGCTATAGTTTCAGGACCTTACACCGTTCACCAAGCACCAACAGCCGCTATCCAAAATGGTACCTGAAAAACTGACCTTCTCGCCACTGTCTCGCCGTCAAATTGAAGCCGATTTCTCCGGTGGTCATATCACCTCCGATGCCGGCCTGCTTTTGCTTCGCGAAGTCGACAACCAACACCAGCTCACTCAGCGCCTGGCTACGGTGCTGGACGATGCCCGTAATCCGGTACTGGTTCGCCACAAGCTTCAAACCATGATCCGGCAACGGGTCTTTGGCGTAGCCGCCGGATACGAAGATCTGAACGATCACGAAACGTTACGCGCTGACCAGGCACTTCAGACCGCGACTGGCGAAGCGGCCATTCTAGCCCGGATTTCTCATAGTGCTCCAACAACCTTCGCAGACCAAGCCTGGTAGTGCCAGATCCGAGTGGTCATGGTCGAAGTTGG
>PBQA01000014.1 GCA_002724925.1 Oceanospirillaceae bacterium | reverse complement strand
TGTGTTAAGCCTGCCGCCAGCGTTCAATCTGAGCCATGATCAAACTCTTCAGTTTAAAGTTTTCGATCGGTGGAATATCCGATCTAATCTTGCTCAAGAATAAAACTGTCAACATTCACGTAAATGAATTTTCGACGAGTTCTTACTTGAAATCTTATGTCTCCACAACACCTCAGTAAGCACCCACACGAAATTGTCTGAACAATTTGTTAAAGAACTTTGCTTCGTGTTTCACTCGAAGCGGGCTGCGCATTCTAAAGAGTTAATCTTCAATGTCAACCTCTTTTTTCTGACTGGTCCGAAGTGATCCGTTCCGTTCAGAGCGGGGCGCATTATATAGCGATTAAAATCACTGTCAACCCCTTGTTTTTCCTTTGTTTTTTCCGCTTCTTAAAGAAGCCGTCTCAACTCAGGAGCGGCGCATTATAGAGATCTCATCTGCGCCGTCAACAGTCTTTCTGAATTATTTTTCAAGTTCGAACAAATGATGCTTTTTCTTGCCCATGCGAACCATAAAGAAACGACCGTACATCGCATGATCAGGGGCAAATATCTCTTCACCTTTCATCAGGTCAGCCATACCGTACGCGTTACCATTGATGATCACAGCATTACGACCAAGCGCATCCTTAACTTGCTTGCCCTGGCCCATGCCAGCCTCAGACAGTATTGCAGTAAGAGGTTTGTCCGCGAGTCCTGTAGTGTCGAGCGCACTTGATGGAAGTCCGTCCTGCTTAATCTGCTCCAGTTCATTCTCAGCCAACTGTGTAAGGTCACCTGAAAATAGCGCCTCGGTGATACGGCGAGCGGAATCAAGAGCTTCTTGCCCATGAACCATACGAGTCACTTCTTCCGCCAGAACAGGCTGTGCAGTCTTCCGGCCCTCGATGGTAGCGTCATGAGCTTCAATCTCTGCGATCTTTTCGACAGGCAGGAAGGTGAAATAACGAAGGAACTTATAGACATCCGCGTCCGCAGTGTTCATCCAGAACTGGTAAAAAGCATATGGCGACGTCTTGGATGGATCTAACCACACGGCACCAGACTCTGTCTTGCCGAATTTAGTGCCATCAGATTTGGTCACCAACGGAACGGTCAGGCCAAATGTCTGAGCGCCATTCTGGCGACGGGACAGATCGATACCACCGACAATATTGCCCCACTGGTCTGAACCACCTATTTGCAAAGTACAGTCGTAACGACGATTCAGTTCGGCAAAGTCCATTCCCTGAAGCAGAGCGTACGAGAACTCGGTAAAGGAGATCCCAGCACCTTCACGATTCAGGCGTTGCTGCACCGACTCTTTATTAATCATGGCATTAACAGAGAAGTGCTTGCCGACATCACGCAGGAAGTCGAGAACATTCATTTCTCCAGCCCAGTCGAGGTTATTTACAACAACGGCTGGGTTTTCAACACCTTCGAAGGCGATAAACTGGCTGACCTGACCGCGAATCTTATCGGCCCAGCCTGCGACAATGTCAGCCGTATTAAGCTGTCGCTCGGCGGCTTTAAAACTTGGATCACCGATCAATCCTGTCGCGCCACCTACCAATGCGATTGGCTTATGTCCGGCATCCTGAAAGCGACGCAGAACCAGCAAAGGCACCAGGTGCCCGAGGTGAAGACTGTCTGCGGTTGGGTCGAAGCCGCAATAAAGAACGCGAGGACCGCCGTTGAGGTGTTCATTGAATTCGTCTTCAGCGGTGATCTGATTCAGCAGACCACGCTCTTTCAGGTCAGCAATAAGTGCGGCTGTCATGGGAGCTATCTTCACATTTCGGTTGTCGGAAAGGGAGCTGAACATACCTGATCAAGGTGCAAAATCAAGTTCACCGGGTAAAATGCCCAGTGATTGTTTACACTTTCCTGCGAAATGCATACGAGGATTCGATAATAAGATGGCTCTGCCCGGGCAACTACAGTATTTCCCGTTACGTCACCTTATCGGTGCCGGGCTCGGTATTCTGCTGCTACTCATTCTGGTTCTTCTCCCGGATTCCGGCGAGTCAACCAAGCAACAGACCTTTGTGATTGACCTTCCTGAGGTCTCGGAACCCGACATTCCCCCGCCGGAGCCTGAACCCGACTGGGAGGAGACAACAGTAAAGAGTGGTGACAGCCTCTCAGTTCTGTTTGATCGGGAGAGTCTCAGTGCTGTCGATGTCATCGATATCGCGAAGGCTGTTCCGAGAGATGTGATCAACCTCAAAGTTGGTCAGACCGTGCGCTGGGTACGGACAGCTGGTAATAAAATTTCACAGCTGGAGATTATTCTCTCGCCCCTGGCGCGGCACTCTCTTGCACGCAAAGACGACGGCACGCTGTCTTATGAGCTGATTGAAAGGACAGCAGATTATATCCCTCGCTTTGCCTCGGCCACGATCGATAATTCTCTGTATTACGACGGATCACAAGCCGGTGTTCCTGACCAGATACTGTACCAACTCGCTGCCATTTTCGGTTGGGATATCGACTTTGCACTGGATATCCGCAAAGGCGATTCTTTCAGCATCATCTTCGAAGAAGTGCAGCTCGATGGCGAACAGATCGGCTACGGTGACATCCTGATTGCTCAGTTCAACAACCGAGACCGGGAATTAACTGCCGTCCGCTACGTCGACAGCCAGGGGCAGGCTAACTACTATACTCCGGAAGGCACGAGTATGCGTAAGGCCTTCCTGCGCAACCCGATCGACTACTTCCGCATCAGCTCACGCTTCAATCCCAACCGTAAGCATCCGATTCTGAACACCATCCGCGCACACCGTGGAACCGACTATGCTGCACCGACGGGTACCCCGATCAAAGCTGCAGGCGACGGCAAGGTAACCTTCGCCAGCCGCAATGGCGGTTATGGCAACGTTGTTGTCATACAACACGGCCAGCGCTATCAGACCAAGTATGCTCACATGAGCAAGTTCGGGCGTGGCGTGCGGGTGGGCCGCTACGTTAAGCAGGGGCAGATCATTGGTTACGTAGGTACGACCGGTGCCTCCACCGGCCCCCATCTTCATTACGAGTTCCTTGTCGACGGCGTCCACAGAGATTCATTGCGGGTAAAACTGCCTAAAGCAGAGTCCATAAAATCTTCTGAAAAAGCGGCCTTCCTGAAAGAGTCGGAAAAGCTAACGAGCTGGTTAACAGACTTCAGTGCTTCTTCAGGCCCGGACGGAGAATTTCAATGACGTTATGTATCGGGCTGATGTCGGGTACAAGTGCCGACGGAATGGATGCTTGTCTGGTTGATATCACGCCTGAAAAGGTAACCATGATTGATGCGTTATGCATTGATTATCCGGATGAAGTATCAGACTTCTTCAAGGCATTAGCGGTCAGCGAAACGCTCAGTGCTGAATTGATCATGGATGCCGACCGATTAATTGCGCAGTACGGTGTCCAGGCCGTGGTTTCTCTGCTGGAGAAGAACGAACTTTCAGCCAGAGATATTAGCCTTATCGGTAGCCATGGGCACACCCTGCGGCACCGACCTCAGCCGGATGGTTTCAGTTGGCAGATCGGCGATCCGTCATGGCTGGCCGAGTACACAGGCATCACTTGTGTCGCTGACTTCCGACGCAGAGATATTGCCGCTGGCGGTGAAGGCGCTCCTCTTGTACCGGCGTTTCATCAGGTTGCCATGCAGGCACATCAGCCGTGCGCGGTTCTCAATATCGGCGGCATCGCCAACCTCACCCTGATCAATGCCGATCAGGATAAGACTCTCGGTTTTGATACCGGGCCGGGCAACGCGTTAATGGATGAGTACTGCCGCGTAATGACAGGTTGCAGCTGTGATGCTGGAGGCGCATCTGCTGCGCGAGGAGTGGTCATTACTGAACTGCTTGATGAGTGGCTGAAGCATCCGTATTTTGCAGAAGTGCCGCCCAAGAGCACGGGACGTGAACTCTTCAATCTGCAGCAGCTTGCTATTCCTGCCCACTATTCCCCTGATGACGTTCTTGCCACCCTGGCGGAACTGACGGCCACCAGCATTGCCGATGCTATCAAGCGGTATGCGCCGGAGCTTAAAGAGCTCTACGTCTGTGGCGGCGGCCTGAAAAACAGCCACCTTATGGAACGCATTAAAGCCCACACAAGTGGGTTAAATGTTCAGTCGACAGAAGCGGTGGGCATACACCCGGATTGGATGGAGGCGATGGCCTTCGCCTGGCTCGGCTGGCGAACCGTCAACCACCTGAGTGGTAACCTGCCTGCGGTTACCGGTGCTCAGGGTGAGAGAATTCTCGGTGGAATTTACCCGGGGAGTACGGGCAACGGCTATCAGAAGTAGGCATAGCCCGCACTCTCAAGACGCTTACTTTCCTGATCAGCGGATGAAACGCCTTCGATAAAGGGCGGCAAGTCAGTGAGTTCAATACCTCTTTGCCCCGTCCAGTGGCGGCACACTTTCACATCGATGATATTAAATGCATCAAGGCGCGCGGCAAGATCTACGAGCGCCTTGTTGTCTCGATAATTGTCACGCTTGAACAACTCAATCTCATCCCCCGAGAGAACCAGCATCACTGGCTCGCGAGTGCGGTAAACATCCTGACCCGAAGCAATTTTCTCGGCACGCTGTAGCAGCGCAAGCATTTCATCCGCTGAGTGCTCCTGTATGCGGGCCTGAAACAGTGCAGGAATATCTTCAGCGGAGGCAGGAATGATTTCAGCCGTTACTTCACCTTCCTGAATGGCCTCTACCGGGGCAACCTCTGAGCTGGCGTCAGCTGTTGATGATGTGTTCTGTTCGTCCTGATTGCCATGGGCGAATAAAGAGCATGATACGAGTAAAGCAGTTAGTACAATTCGCATGGGAACCTCCCTGATGCGCATCAAGTCAGATTGCGAATGACGAACCACAACCACAAGTAGAAGAGGCACCGGGGTTAGAAACAGCAAACCGGGACCCTTCCAGACCTTCTTTATAATCCAACACGGAGCCGACGAGGTAACCGTAGCTAAGTGAGTCTACAAGCACCCGCACGCCTTGGTGGCCGATAAGAGCATCATCTTCCGCTTGCTCATCGTCAAAAGTAAATCCGTACTGGAAGCCGGAACAGCCACCACCTGTTACAAACACTCTGAGACACAGCTCATCGTCACCCTCATCTTCGAGAAGGTCACGGATTTTTTCTTCTGCCGCCTGCGTCAGTTCGATTGGAGCGGCCTGCTGAACTGCTGTCATAGTTACCTTGGGAAAGATGTTTTGGATAAGTCTTGTAGGATTATCTGCTTAACCCAGTGAATTAGTCAACTTTTGCCATTTCTGGTTGAGTCACGCCAGTGCCAGCCTTCGCTGATGCCGACCCATGAATCAATTGCCCGTTTACCTGAGCACCCAATACCATCTCCATTGATGCATAGTGGACATCCCCTGTTATGCGGGCTTTTTTCGCTAATTCAATGTAGTCGTAGGCATGGATATCACCATGTACCTCACCATTGATGATGACATTTGGGGCTGTAATCCGCCCTTCCACACGCCCTTTGTCACTGATACGCACAGAGGCTTTAGAACCCGGCTCAGCGATCAGATTGCCTTTCAGGACACCATCGATCTGGATGGCACCTTTAACGGTAACGTCGCCGCGGATTTCAGTGCGAGCCGAGATTACGGTATCAAAATCTATATGGTTATTAGTCTTAGCACTGAACATCAGGCCTCTCCCTCGGAATTCCAGTTTCGGGTTTCTTCCACCCGTTGTGAGTTCTGCCCTCGCGATTGCATCACAACCTGCAGTTGCTGCGGAGTAAAGCCATCCGGTAGATTCAGTATTCCCTTCAGCTCCTGGAAATACCGGAAGCGGAACGGAATGCCCAACTCACTGATATTGTCATCCAGGTCCCGGAGGGCGATAACTTCCTGCTCACCAGATCGCAGGCCAATCACATTGACGGCTACTTCGCCCTGAACATAGTTAGTGTTATCGACTACCTGGGTCATCATGACGGCATAGCTGTACTGATTTGCACTGATCGCATCAAGGTCTATCCGGCTGATACGTAACCCCTTATCGGCACTTCCGGGGGCCATGATGCCTTTGTAAAACGCAACTTCCTGCTCAAGTACAGAAACCTGATCCTTAAGATCTTTTACAGTATCCCGAAATCCATCAGCGGCCTGACGATCAACTTCACCGCCCTTCTCTAATACGGCAACGCGCTGACTTAAATCTTCAATGGTTTTCTCACTGGTACGAAGACCGTCTTTCAGATAACCATTCTCTTCTTTTAACACTTTCATCTGTGTGTAGCTGTCGAAGTACCCATACAGGTACCCACCACCCGCAGTCACCAGAATCAGAATAGCGAGCCAGAAGGCCCGCCAGAAACGATATCCCTTTGCCCGGCGTACAATGACCAGTTCGTCCTGAACACTGCCTTCAACTACTGCCATGTTCTACCTCCAGAACCGATCATTAAGGCATCAGAGCAACGTGTTGCAGGCCCATGCTTTCTTCAAAGCCAAACATAATATTCATGCACTGAACGGCCTGCCCGGAAGATCCTTTGACCAGGTTATCAATCGCAGACAGGACAATGATCTGACCTGTGTCTTCGTGATAATGCAGGGCCAGACGGCAAACATTGCTGCCTTTAACACTTCTGGTCGCTGGCTGACTGCCCGCGGGAAGCACGTCAACAAAGGGTTCATTTGCGTAACGCTCTTCATACATTTTCTGCAACTCTTCAAGCTTCTGCCCCGGCACCTGAGCATAAAGGGTCGCAAGAATCCCGCGGATCATCGGGGCGAGGTGAGGTGTAAAAGTAATATTGACGTCTTTGCCACCCGCAGCCGCTTTCAGCTCCTGGCGTATTTCCGGAAGATGACGGTGTCCAGATGTGCCGTAGGCCATAAAGCTGTCGGCCGTCTCGGCAAACAGCGAGCCGACTTTCGCGCCTCGTCCGGCACCACTCACCCCTGTTTTGCAATCGGCAATCAGTAGCTGGTCTTCAATCAGTCCCTGCTCGATCAATGGAATCAGACCCAACTCGACCGACGTTGGGTAACAGCCGGGACAAGCAACAAGACGTGCTTTGCTAATGTCACTCCGATATACCTCAGGCAATCCATATACGGCTTCTGGGAGAATACCCGGTGCGCCATGTTCCTGGCCGTACCATTTTTCCCATGTAGGGACATCTTTCAAACGGAAGTCTGCAGACAAATCGACAACGCGGGCACCTGAGTTCAGCACGTCTTCTGCAAGAGCATGGGCAACACCATGAGGTGTAGCGAAGAACACCACATCACACTCACCCAGAGCATCAGCATCCGGCACTGTAAACTCAAGGTCGGTGTAACCGCGCAGATTAGGGTACATATCGTCGACTCGGACACCTTCTTCACTGCGTGATGTGATCACTTTCAGCTCAGTTTCTGGGTGGTGTACGAGAATACGTAACAGTTCTACACCGGTGTAACCGGTACCGCCAACGATGCCAACCTTAATCACAGACAATCTCCGTAGTGCTCTAGTAATGCTCTATGTGTTTTTGCGGCGGTAAATCCTGGTGAACATCACGAATCAGCGCCGCCGGGCAGCGGCGTCCGGGTGGGTTTCCAGCCGTGCCGCAAAGATGCGTATAATAGCTGGTATTCTGCACTCTTCACACCATAAGGCCAGAAAGGAACCGTCAATAGTGACCCCGTTACGCCAACTCTGGCAAAACATGATCACGCTGTCTGATAACCAGATTGGATTGGCTGGTCTTGCTCTGTTAACCGGACTTGTCAGTGCAGGCCTGATTACGCTTTTCCGCTTGGCTATAGAGCTGCCTCTTGTCGCATTCTTCCCTATTGGGTCGGCCGAAAACTTTGAGGGGATGTCCCAGGAAGCACGGTCTTTACTTCTGTTGGGCGGTGGCGCTCTTCTGATTCTTTTATTTTATTGGGTGCCACAAGACCGGCGAAGCATGGGAGTGACTCATGTTCTGTTACGGATGGAGCGTCATCAGGGTTACTTGCCTGCCAGAAATATTGTTCTGCAATGGATATCCGCCGTTATCGCACTGGTCAGCGGACACAGCGTAGGTCGCGAAGGCCCCGCTATTCATATAGGCGCAGGAACAGGGAGCCAGATAGGACAACACACCGAATTAGCCCACCACCGCTTACGAATTCTGGCCGCCGCCGGCGTAGCCAGCGCTATTTCTGCGTCATTCAACACACCGATGGCGGGCGTGATTTTCGCCATGGAAGTGGTATTGCTTGAATACAGCATCCGCGGTTTTATTCCTATTATTCTCGCGTCAGTCAGTGGTGCCATTGTCAGCCGTGCGGTTTTTGGTCACGAGACTGCGTTTGATGTCCCGGCACTGAATCTCACTTCATTGTGGGAAGTGCCGTACATCATGCTCTTGGGCGTCGTCGCCGGTCTGGTCGCTACCGGATACATTTACCTGGTTAAAATACTGCAGCGCCTCGGGCACTTGCCTCTGGTCATCCGCTGGGGAGGCTTAACCCTGGCGACACTGGCCATCAGTTGGTGGCTCCCGGAAATCCTTGGCATTGGTTACGACACAGTGAATGATGCGCTGAATGGCAAAGTGGTATTTACGACCTTACTGCTTTTACTTCTGGCGAAAATGTTCTTATCCAGTTGGGCAGCAGCCGTCAGTTTTCCCGCCGGTCTTATCGGCCCGGTACTCTTTATCGGTGCTGCGCTTGGTGGGTTGATGGGCCAGCTTTCTGTCTGGTTAGTGCCGGACTATCCATTGTCCATTGGCTTTTACACCATGCTGGGTATGGGCGCTATGATGGGTGCAGTACTCCGAGCCCCGCTGGCAGCGCTGGTTGCGCTGTTAGAGCTGACAGCGAACCCCAATATTATTATGCCGGGCATGCTCTCTGTCGTAATCGCCAGCCTGGTGGTCAGCGAGGTATTCCGTTTACCGTCCGTTTTTCAGGTACAGCTCGGGGGTAACGTTCAATACCAGACACCCAGCCCGGTTCGCCAGATGTTACGCAACACCTGGGTGGCTCAGGCCATGCAAAGCTCCGTCGTTGAGGTTCAACGCAAAGTCGGACGTGAAGCCGCTGGTTTTATTCTGCAGCGAGACCCGAGCTGGCTCCTGATCGCTGGCGAAGATACTCTGATAAGGCCTGCTGCCGTCGCAGAAGCGCTGGAAACAGACCCGGACGCAGAAACGATTGACCTTTTTACCATTCCGGCGGATCGCCAGGCGGCGGCACGTATTTCATTGAAAGCGAATCTGCAGGACGCCTTAGACCAGATGCAGTCACATCAATTACAATGGTTAATAGTGTATCGAGATGAGCGACGACATCAGTTTGCTGGTGTTGTATCGCGCGAAGACATCGAAAGCTATTACCAGTACCGTCCGGCACAAGGGGCCTGATTCATGACCTTCCTCTGGCTGAAAGCCTTTCACATCATTGCTGTCGTCACTTGGTTTGCAGCGATTTTTTACCTGCCGCGCCTGTTTGTTTATCACGCCGATGCGACAGACGAAATTTCACGAGAGCGCTTCAAAATCATGGAACGCAAGCTCTACCGGGGCATTATGACCCCATCCATGGTCGTGGTGATTGCACTCGGCCTCTGGATGTTATTCATGAACGCCGGCTTTTACTTCAGCCAGGGCTGGATGCACGCCAAACTGACGCTGGTCGCGCTACTCGTTGTTTACCACTTTTATTGTGGTCACCTGCTGAACGTATTCAAAGAAGACCGGAATACCCGAACCCATGTGTTTTATCGCTGGTTTAATGAAGTTCCGGTATTTATTCTGCTCGGCGTCGTTATTCTCGTCGTCGTCCGACCGTTTTAATTCCAAGGTATTTTTATGACTTATTCTATTTCTCAGTCAGAAGCGTTGTTTGAAGCTGCTCAGAAACACATCCCGGGCGGCGTTAATTCTCCGGTACGTGCATTTAAAGGTGTGGGCGGTACACCTATTTTCTTCGACCACGCGAAAGGCGCGTATGTATTCGATGCCGACAACAACCGATACATTGATTACGTCGGTAGCTGGGGACCAATGATTCTCGGGCATTCCGCCGACGAAATTCTGGACGCCGTGCGTGCGCGGATGGACAAAGGCCTTAGCTTTGGTGCGCCAACGCATATTGAAATCGAGATGGCGAACGAAGTCTGTAAACTGATCCCGTCAATGGATATGGTACGTATGGTTAACTCCGGTACTGAAGCGACCATGAGCGCCATCCGCCTTGCTCGCGGCTTTACCGGGCGCGACAAGCTGGTGAAATTTGAAGGTTGTTACCACGGGCACGCAGATTCACTGCTGGTAAAAGCGGGCTCCGGTATGCTGACTTTGGGCGTACCCACGTCCCCGGGTGTTCCTGCCAGTGTTGCTGAAAATACCATCACTCTCGATTACAACGACCTCGATAATGTCAAAGAATGCTTCGCCAGAATGGGCGACGAAATTGCCTGCGTTATCATCGAGCCAGTCGCTGGAAATATGAACTGCATTCCACCCTCAAAGTCCTTCCTTCAGGGCTTGCGCGAGCTTTGCACAGTGCACGGTATCGTACTTATCTTCGATGAGGTAATGAGTGGCTTCCGCGTATCTCTTGGGGGGGCGCAGCAATACTACGATATCACCCCAGACATGACCTGCCTGGGTAAAGTCATTGGTGGCGGTCTGCCCGTTGGTGCCTTTGGTGGCAAGCGCGAGATCATGGAATATCTGGCGCCGCTTGGCCCTGTGTATCAGGCGGGTACTCTGTCGGGCAACCCACTGGCGATGGCTGCGGGCCTGGCGATGCTGAAAGCTATCCAGAAGCCAGGGTTCTATGACCAGCTGACCGCGCGGGTAAATCAGATGCTGGACGGCTTTAAAGCAGCGGCAAATAAGCACGGTATTCCGTTCACCTCCACCAGCGCAGGCTCTATGTTTGGCCTGTTCTTCACAGAGCTAAACGAAATTAACGGCTTCCGTGATGTCGCAGACCACTGCGATGGCGAGCGTTTTAATAAATTCTTCCATGGCATGTTGAAGGAAGGTGTGTATCTTGCGCCGTCATCATTCGAAGCGGGCTTTATGTCCATTGCGCACACAGAGCAGGATATCGACGACACTATCGCGGCGGCTGACCGCGTAATGGCGACCCTGTGACAGGAAGCCTGCTTCTACTTCTGGTCTCTGCGCTCTTTTGCTGGAGCGCACGACCTTCATCTCAGAAAGAGTGGTCTGGTGAAAAGGCGGCTGATTTTGCAGCCGGCCTGATTATCGCGGTTGCTGCTGGCGGCGAAATATTCGGCGCCGCCACCGGCAATGATGCCGCTGAAACACTTCTGTATGGTCTGGCGTGGTACGCCGCGCTTCCACTGGTCGTTCTCGTGAGAACTATGCAAGCAGCCCAGGTAATGGGAGCAGGCGAATACTGTTACTGGGACAGGGTAATCTGGGGCCGGATTTTACTCGTTTTATGTGTTGTCTTTGAGCTGGCACGCCGCAGCGGTGTCGCGGAGTTTATCCCCGCAATCAGCGCTGTTATTGGCGCTGCCTCACTACTGGCCTGGTCACTCAAGCCTCGATTATTTATGGGACAGAAGTTTCTGGTGGCCTCTCTGTGGGGAATCGTAACCTTCACTTACCTCACTCATGGCTACGAACGTTTTTCTTACGAGAGACTCAGATCCAGTGTAGAACTGACCTACCTTGCGATTCCTCTGGTGATCCTGCTCTATCAAACAAGCCTTCATCATCGCCAGCAGGTTAAGAAGTAACCGCACAGACGTTGACCATACTTTGTACAACTCCCGTATAAGAAATCAGACCGAGTTATTGATAAACCGGTCGTTATTGCGGGTAGCAAGCCTCTGAACCTTGTCTACACTCAAAGCAGATACCAATATAAGGAATGTGGTTACTGCTATGAACCAACCCCCTGCAATAAAAAAATTCTATCAAGATGCGGACCGGTTTTTTCTGACACTGAGCGTTGCTTTACTCGCGCTCTCGTTCGCACTGGCCAGTTGGAACAACACCTGGGCGGAGGCGTTTCTGGTCGGCGTTCCTGCGGTTGCTGTACCTGCAATGATCAGCAAGGCCTTGCCAGGCCACCGCTTAACACGTATCTCATTTGCGGCCTCGCTGATGGTTTTTTCCGCTCTGCATATTCATCAGGCGCATGGCCTTATAGAAATGCACTTTGGTATCTTCGCGCTGCTTGCTGCACTCCTCTACTACCGCGACCATCTCACTATCATCACTGCAGCGGCCGTGATCGCCGTCCATCATCTGGTGTTCAACTACCTTCAGGAAATGGGTTCTGGGGTATACATCTTTGAGTACCACGCAGGTCTGGAGATTGTATTGTTACACGCCGCTTTCGTCGTTTTCGAAGCTGGCATACTTGTTTATCTATCCCGTAAAAGCTGGGCGGAGTTTCTTCAGAGTGTGGAGCTACTCAGCATTGGTGAGCATCTGCAGAAAGAAGGGCAGATTGACCTGTCTTATCAACTCGATAAACCTCAGTCTTCTTTTGGCCATACATTTAACACCTTCTTCTTTCAGGTCAATGAACTCGTCAATGAAGCACGAGAACTGTCATGCGAGATTTCGGGGATCAGCGATGACTTTGATAAATCATGCAAAACCGTCGAGATGGGATCAAGTAAGCAAAGCGACGAAACTGACCTGATTGCCTCTGCGACTCAGGAGATGACCAGCGCGATGGAGGAAATAAACCGGTTCTCAGATGAAGCAGCCGAATCTGCAACGTCTGCAACCGAAGTTTCTTCTGCCAGCGATAAAGAAATCCGCGCCGCAAGAACCAGTATCGAACGCCTGGAGCAAAATATTAAGACTGCGAATACGGTGATCGAAAACCTGGACTCAGAAAGTAACAATATCGGCTCTGTGTTATCTGTAATTCAGGGCATTGCAGAACAAACGAACCTCTTAGCACTGAATGCCGCAATTGAGGCTGCCCGTGCGGGTGAACAAGGGCGTGGCTTCGCTGTTGTTGCCGATGAAGTTCGCACCCTTGCGTCACGTACGCACGAGAGTACCGAAGAAATTCAACGAATGATTGAACAACTGCAGAAGGGCTCAAGTGAGGCAGTCAGCGCCATGGAAACATCACTCAGCGGTGTTGGCGAAAGCGTCAGCCAGATAGGGCATATTGATGAGCAACTGACGCTGATTAAATCAGCGGTAGAATCAATGAGTACGATGAATCAGCAAATTGCACAGGCTATCCGAGAGCAGAATCTGGCGGTCAACGAGGTCAATGGCAATATTATATCAATCCGTGAAATTGGAGATTCTAATCTTGCACTGGCACAGGCCTCGAAATCGAAAACGGGTGAGTTAGCCAATATGGCTGGTAAGCTCGCGAATTTACTGGCTAACTTTAAAACGCACTAAGAGCGCCCCGAAAATAATAAAAACGGCCACGAACCAGTGGCCGTTTTTTATAGCTGAAACTCCAGCTCGTACAAGAGATAACTCAGCATTTCATCATCTTCGTTAGCGAACACTCGCGCCCGTTCAAGCAGTTGACGTGCACGTGCACTGTCACCAGCGGCTGCATACGCTTTTGCCTGTCGATATAAAACGTAGGGGTTTCTGGGCTCAATCCGTCGCGCCTGATCAAGGTATGTCAGCGCGGCGCTCCAGTTGCCTGCCTGAGCAGCATCGTCTGCCTGACCAAACAGCATTTTTACCGCGGGATGATCAGTGCCATCCTGATACTGGCCGTAATCCTGAGAGGCCCCCTCTTGCGATGATGGCGTCGCACATGCAGCCAGAAAGCCAGCCACTGCAATCAAAACAATCGTTCGAACCATGAGCGAATCCCTTTACCGATACTTTGGACCCCTGACTCACAGGCAATCCTGTCTTGTGCCTGCCACGACGCGGGGAATGCATACACCTTACCAGAACAACCGTCTTCGAGTAATTGCCCTTGCGGGTTCACAGGGATCTCTATCAGACTTCTCGACGGAGCCAGCGGTTCCGTTCCCATTCTCCTGAACGATTCCTGCCAGATGGGTAATGCTCCGCTACTGCCTGTGAATGGCATTGGGGTATTGTCATCCATGCCCACCCAAATGACGCCCAAGTGACGATTATCAAATCCAGCGTACCAGGCATCCCGTTGCTCATCACTGGTACCTGTCTTGCCCGCGAGTGGCTGCGGCAGGTCATTGAGCCTCCGTGCGGTACCTTCGCGAACGACGGCCTTAAGACCTGACGTGAGCCATTCCATCGTCACCGGGTCATACACCTGCTGACCGCGGATTGCATAAGATGAAAGCATATCCCCTTCTGCAGTCGTGACCGCATCAATCGTTCGTAGCGGCATCAGAAAGCCTTCTGACGCTATGGTCTGATACATCTGAGTCATCTCGAATGGCGACAACGACATCGCACCCAGTAGCAGCGAAGGATATGGCGTAAGATCATCACGGATACCTAAGCGGACCAGTTCATCAACAACCTTCTCCAGCCCAACCGTCATGCCCAGACGAGCAGTTGCCTGATTCAGTGATCGCTGCAGAGTCTCCTGCATAGGCAGCATCCCGTGACTTTTTTTATCGTAGTTTTTCGGCTGCCAGAGACTGCCATCCTGCCCCTCTACTGTGACCGGGCTGTCGTCAACCAAAGTACCCCAGTGATAGTTACCGCTGCGCAAAGCCGCTAAGTAGACTGCTGGTTTAGCGAGAGAACCAACAGCCCTTTTCGCATTTAACGCCCGGTTAAAACCAAAGAAAGACGCGTCACGCCCACCGAGCAATGCGCGAATTTCGCCACCATCCACACTGGTGATCACCGCTGCCGTTTCCAGCTTGCCTTTCAGTCGCGGAGCACGTGTTTCTATTGACGAAAGATGCGCCTCCGCAGAGCTCTCAACCGCGCTCTGCACCCACGGATCGAGTGTTGTAAAAATCCTCAGTCCTTCTGATTGCAGATCCTGCAGACGATAATCCTGCTGTAACTGCTGCTTTGCGAGTTCGAGAAACGCGGGATACTCCCGCTGACCTGCTCGTTTCGGTGACGCGGTTAATAAAGGGCTGCGTTTAGCACGCAGGCTTTCTGCTTCGGTAATTACCTGATTTTCAGCCATCAGGCCAAGGATCAAATCCCGACGATCTTTCGAGCGTTGCGGATTGCGACGCGGGTTATAAAATGACGCCCCTTTCACCAACCCGACCAGAGTTGCGATTTCGGCGTTATCCAGTTCCCTCAAGGGTTTGCCAAAATAAAAACGCGACGCTAATCCGAAGCCATGAATACTGCGCCGCCCGGACTGCCCGAGATAAACTTCATTAATATACGCTTCAAGAATTTCTTCTTTGTCGTAGTGCAACTCCAACAGCAACGACATAAAGGCTTCCTGAACCTTACGGCTCAGTGATCGCTCATTGGTAAGAAAGAAATTTTTGACCAGCTGCTGAGTAAGCGTTGATCCGCCCTGCACCATGCGCCCGGCATTGACGTTGGCCACCATCGCCCGGGCAATGCCGGTTGGGGATATCCCCCAATGTTCAAAGAATCGCTTATCCTCGGTAATAATCAATGCGGCCACGAGCACTGGCGGGACATCTTCAAGGCGCACCAGTTCGCGGTCTTCATTATGAACAGGGAAAATGCCACCAATGTACTGAGGCTCAAGACGTACCAGAGCCTGTGCGCTTTGTTGGTCAGACACCTTTTCGACACGCTCTGACCTCAGTGTCACCTCAATAATCCGACTCGGCTCCGGACCATCCCAGAATGGAAACCCCCGGCGGTATATACGCCATGTATTCCCGACTCTCTGGTACGTACCCGGCCGATCAGCCGTCGCGCTTTGCCTGTAGTCCGACCACTGCAGCTCAGCCTGTAACTGCTCTGGCGACAGCAAAAGCCCTGGATACAGGGCGAGAGGACGAGCGTATACTTTTGCAGGTAACGCCCATTTTTTGCCATCAAAGGCTCTGCGCACTTCAGCATCGAGATAGATCAGCCAGGCAGCGAAGACCACCAGCAATACCGAAAACAAGCCAAACAGAGTCGCTTTCCAGCGGCGCGGCTTTGCTACTCCCGGATTCTCCGTGCCCTGTTTTCTCGGCGGCTTCCCTGTTTTTTTATCAGTTACTGATTTCTTAGGTACTGATTTCTTAGGTACTGATTTCTTAGGCATGGATTTCTTAGACGCTGCCTTTTCTTCGGTTGGCTTGTTGGTAGGTTTCCCTGACATCCGTTCAATAGCTCCGGCAAAACACTTGATAAAAATAGGTGGTCACAATTTTTGTAGGCAATAACAGAGGCTATATCGACCCCGCTGACAGTATCGGGTTCCCGAATGCGGGTGTCTATTTCTATAATCGCCCTGTTCCTATAGTCACTTCGGTGTACCCTTTTCACAGGTACACCTTTGCGGCTACAGTTAATTCAGGCTCCCGGCCAGACAATCAGTCAGATAACAACACAGGTTTATGCATATGCTCCCCTCCTCACTCCTACCTCATTGGCAAGCAACCGAGCCTCAGCTTGCATCTCTGGCAGAGCGAATGGGATGGCAATGGTCCGATTTTTTTACAGGCCTGAACGAAGAGCAACAAACGGCATTACAAACCGTGATTGCTCTCAGCGACTATGTCGCCGATGCCTTCCCTCGTGATCATGAACACTTATGCGCCGCCGTGAGCGACGGGTCGATCAATATTCAGATTACCCCAAAGACTATGAACGACTGGCTCGATCAACTCGCGCATGAGGCCAGTACAGAAGATGAGTGGCACGCGGCACTGCGCAAACTACGACGCCGCGCTATGGTACATATCATCTGGCGGGATGCACTGAAAACAGCCAGAACACTGGAAACGACGAAAGCGCTTTCTCAACTCGCCGACCTCTGTGTCGTCCGCAGTATTCAGTTCCTGTCGCCGTTACTTGAATCCCGCCATGGCCAGCCTGTGGGTAAAGAATCCGGCGAACAGCAGCACCTCCTTGTCATTGGTATGGGAAAGCTCGGCGGCTGGGAGCTGAATCTAAGCTCCGATATTGATCTTATTTTCGCCTACCCCGACAGTGGCAACACCACGGGGCCGAAGGTCATCAGTAATCAGGAATTCTTTATTAAGCTTGGCCAGAAACTGATTCAGGCGCTTGATAAGCAAACCGTCGATGGCTTTGTCTTCCGTACTGACATGCGCCTGCGCCCTTACGGTCAGAGTGGCCCTCTGGTGATGAATTTCGCTTCTATAGATGAGTATTACCAAAGCCAGGGGCGCGACTGGGAACGCTACGCCATGGTGAAAGCCCGGGTAATGACCGGAGAAGAAACGCCTGAGGCGCAAGAACTGCTCGATATTCTGAGGCCATTTACCTATCGCGTTTACGTAGACTTCAGTGCTTTCGAGTCGCTGCGCTCAATGAAAGCCATGATTAATGCAGAAGTGCGCAGACGTGGACTAACCAACAATGTGAAGCTGGGCCCGGGCGGCATACGCGAAGTCGAATTTATCGTACAGGCGTTTCAGCTGATCCGTGGTGGCCAGGAAAAACATCTTCAGATACGGGAACTCGCCGATGTCCTTGATATCCTCGCTGCTGAGGGCTACCTGCCGTCGGGTGCCACCGAAGAGCTGAAAAGCGCCTACTTCTTTTTGCGTGATACCGAGCACGCAATTCAGAGCTTACGGGATGAGCAGACGCAGGAACTACCCACAGACCCAAGCGATCAGACACGCATAGCGGTCTCAATGCAATGCGACGACTGGGAAGCCTTCGTCACTTTGCTGAATCAGCACCGAAGCATTGTCGGCCACCATTTCGCACAAATCGTAGCGCACGACGACGAGCAGGATGACAAAGAAGCCGACCTCGTCTGGCTCGACCTCTGGCATGGCGAACTGAACGAAGAGGCCGCCAGAGATTTCCTTGAGCAGTATCCGTGTGCTGGTGAATCTGCCGTGCGCGAGCGCATCGATACCTTCCGTGAATCACGCCCGGTGACCAATATGCAGCAGATAGGCCGCGAACGCCTTGAAGCACTGATGCCTTCGTTACTGGAGCAGGTCTGGGCGCAAGACAACACCGAAGAAACACTTGAGCGGATCATCCCTCTGCTCGAAGCGGTACTCAGACGCACAGCGTATCTCGTTCTGCTCAGTGAAAACCCACAGGCGCTGGAGCAACTGATTAAACTCTGTTCGGCATCCAGCTGGGTCGCAGAATTCATTACCCGAACACCACTTCTTCTCGACGAGCTTCTGGTGCCGGAATCTCTGTATCGACTGCCCGACCAGAGTGAACTGCAGGAAGAACTGCATCTCCGTTTGTTGCGCATCGAAGCCGATGATCTCGAACAGCAGATGGAGCAGATGCGACAGTTTGTGCGTGCTCACAAACTCCGCGCAGCAGCCTGCGAAGTAATGAACAAACTGCCTCTGATGAAAATCAGCGACTACCTCACCCGTCTGGCAGAAACCACCATGACCATGGTGCAGAATCTGGCGTTCGAGCAGATGGTCGCTAAGTATGGCTATCCGACTGACGCGAACAAAGAGCCCGTATATACCCCCGAGTTTCTCATTGTGGGTTATGGCAAAGTGGGCGGGATGGAATTGAGTTACAGCTCAGACCTTGATCTGGTCTTTATTCATAACGGGCACGCAGGCGGCTACACCACAGGTGAACGCAGCCTCGACAACGGCGTTTTCTATACCCGCATGGGTCAGCGCATGGTCCACTTCTGTAGTACGCAGACACGATCAGGTGACCTGTACGAAGTCGACCTGCGCCTTCGTCCGTCAGGTAACTCCGGCATGATCGTAGCGTCTCTTAACGCCTTCAAAGAATACCAACAGAACCATGCCTGGACCTGGGAGCATCAGGCGCTGGTCCGCGCACGCGTAATCAGCGGGTCCAGTGAGCTGGAGGCAGGCTTTAATGACATCCGTCAGAAAATCCTGACATCACAACGAGATATTCCTGAACTGCGCGAAGAAGTGCGAGCCATGCGGCAAAAAATGAGGGATAATCTTGGCTCTAAAGATACGAACGGCCAGCAGTTTCACCTGAAACAAGATGAAGGGGGTATTGTTGACATCGAGTTTCTGGTTCAATATGGCGTACTGGCCTGGTCACACCAGCATCCTGAGCTTATTCAGGTCACCGATAACATGCGGTTGCTGGATGCCTTAACGAAGGCCGGTCTGATGGCTCCACAAGACTGTCAGACCCTACAGGAAACCTACCTGTCCTACCGAGCCGAAACTCACCGGCGTGCATTGCAGAAACAATCCCTGCTCCTCGAGAGCGACTCCGTGTCGGCACTCGGATTTGATGCACGGCGTAATGATGTGACCCGACTGTGGAAACTCTGGCTTGAACCTGAGCAGTAACCACTGCTAGGCAAGCGCAGACTGCTGAACGTTTACTGAATTACCGAATACAACATTACATTTACGAGTGAGGTCCTTATGCTACCTTCCATGTCTGACCGTGATGGTCTGATCTGGCTTGACGGAGAGTTAGTCGACTGGCGCGATGCCAAAGTTCACGTACTGACTCACACCC
Organism: Oceanospirillaceae bacterium; assembly: GCA_002724925.1. Taxonomy (GTDB): domain Bacteria; phylum Pseudomonadota; class Gammaproteobacteria; order Pseudomonadales; family Oceanobacteraceae; genus Thalassolituus. Next base: position 107,589 of record PBQA01000014.1, on the reverse strand, counting down.
TACATTACGGTATGGGCGTCTTTGAAGGTGTGCGGGCTTATGAAACTGATCAGGGCGCGGCGATTTTCCGTCTGCAGGAACACACCGACCGCCTGTTCCGCTCCGCACACATTCTGAATATGAAACTGCCTTACACGCGAGAAGAGCTGAACGAAGCTCAGCGTGCTGCAGTACGTGAAAACAACCTCGACAGTGCCTACATCCGCCCGATGGCGTTTTACGGCTCTGAAGGCATGGGCCTGCGTGCTGACAACCTGAAAGTTCACGTCATGGTCGCCGCCTGGGAATGGCCGGCTTACATGGGTGAAGAAGCAAAAACTCAGGGCATTAAAATCCGTACCTCAAGCTACACCCGCCACCACGTGAATATCACCATGTGTAAAGCGAAAGCGAACGGCAACTACATCAACTCGATGCTGGCCTTGAGAGAAGCCATCGACAGTGGCTGCGAAGAAGCTCTACTACTGGACAACGAAGGCTATGTTGCTGAAGGCTCAGGGGAGAACTTCTTCCTTGTTCGTGACGGCATTATTTACACGCCAGAACTGACCTCATGCCTGGATGGTATTACCCGTAAAACCATCATCGAAATGGCTCAGTCTCTGGGTTATGAAGTACGCGAAAAACGCATTACTCGTGACGAAGTCTATGTTGCCGACGAAGCCTTCTTTACCGGAACCGCTGCAGAAGTACTGCCGATTCAGTCTCTGGACGGTCGCATTATCGGTAAGGGTTGTCGTGGCCCAGTCACCGAAAAGCTGCAGACCATGTACTTTGATACTGTGACGGGCAAGAACCCATTCAATGCTGAGTGGATTACTCCTTGTAAATAATTTCTCTGATTTTATTTTTATGTGAGTAAATTAAAAAAACCCCGGTTTAACCGGGGTTTTTTAATTCAGAGTAAAATCACACCAGATAGTGTCTCTTCGTAATTGCATTCTATTCTCGAGCCACCCGTCTCTTCGGCATCAGACCAGATATCCATACCACTTATTTCGCCAGAGCTCTCATTAACATTCAAAGTCACTGAGCCACTCATTTCATATGAATAATCATATTCTGGCTCACTATCAGATTCACTGTACGTTATCGTTACTTGATTACCATCCACACTAGTGAAATTAGTTCTATCTTCGGTACGTATATAACCCTGTGCCCAGTTCACGATCATATTGTATGAGTTAGTATAAGTACGCTCTGAACCATCGCACTCACTCTCAACCGTCGCGTTAACCTCATACAAGTATTCGTTCTCAGACAAGCCAACACTCTCACGATTCGGCGTCGTGACCTGCAATTCATAAGGACCATTGCCATACCAGGATTCGACTTCCAGCTGATAATTCTCGCCACTGGCAGCCTGGAAGATAATCCACTCCTGTGAAGAGTCAGAGGTACTGTCATCTGAAACACTGTTGCCGTCTACCTCCAGGTCGAGGTCTTGTGCAGAAGATGAAAGTGCAAGCAACACTTCACCATCAGCTTCCGATACGAAGGTCCATCGCTCGACGCCGTCCTCAGCAATTTCACTCTGAATCAAACTATTGAGGTATACGGTACCAGAAGTCACAGTTACAAGTTCAGGCGTTGAAGCGGGCCCTTTGAGCGACGCGTCCAGAGCAATACCAGTCGACGCAGTGGAGCCATCTTCGCCACCACACCCAATCAACGTCGTTGTAAGAACCCCAGTTGCTATGATTGAAAGCTTATTCATAAATTCTCCTTAATTAGTGGGGAGCACTATACCACGTTGCCAGCGCCCATCACTGTCAGGAGGCAACAGACAAGAGATTGTCGACTTTATAGTCGTACCGCCCGTCACAAAGTCTATCTGGGTAACACATTCACCATATTCCCCAGAAGATACCGTCCGTATCTGAGTTGAACCGCCATTCCAAAGCGTGTCCCCTAGCACTGATGTTTCAGAAGCAAATTTCTCATCCGCTCAACCTAAAAAAGCCCACAAGCAAAGAAAGATACTGTCAGAGAATGCACATATTTGGGTATCAGAATCAGCGATTGCTTCCTCCTCTAAAGCCAGCTAATCCTTCAATAACCAATCCTTCAACAAACCAGTTGTGGCGCCCGTAATCTTGTTGACATTGTTTTCGTTTCTGATGATTCAATAAACTATCAAGCTCTCTATGAGCGATCTGTAAGTTATGAGTGAACTCCATGGCAGGAGTGCCACTTCTTCAAGAGCCATTCAAAGGGCTTGATACGTGTTATCGCAACCGCACCACTGTTTTTAATGAGTGAGTCATTGTCTGTGATTGTGCTGCAGTTTGACGAGAATGTACTTTAGTTTGGCTTAAAATCTGACACCAGGCAGCCTTCCAGCATCAAGATGATGTAATAAAGAACATGCTCAGTTCATCAACGTGCTGAAGAGGGCAGGAGGGAATCATGCAATGGCGAAAGGAATACGATAAAAAGCGGTTATCGCCCGATGCTGCAGTTAATCTGCTGAAAGACAGCAATAATCTGATTCTCGGCATGAGCGTCGCTATGCCACCTGCCTTGCTGAAAGCTCTGGGTCATGCTTTTGCAAAAGATCAGCTACCGCCACTCAATGTCTATTACATGCACGGCACCGAAGCGCTGGCAGACTCTCTGTTAAAAAATGAGCTCGAAGGTAAGTTCACCCCTAGGTGCCTGTTTTTAAGCAGTCACGACCGCAAAGCCATCGCCGGACTTCAGAACCCGCATTGGGTTGAGTTCGTTCCGTGTGCCTTTCATCAGGTGGGCCGCCTGCTAACTCAGCAGGTTGAGCCTGACTGTTTTATGGTGACGGTATCTCCAATGGATAAGCACGGCTATTTCAGCCTGGGTACCAATGCCGATTATGGTGCTTCGGTTATTCGCAAAGCCAAGAAAGTCATCGTAGAAGTGAACCGCAATATGCCTCGTACCTTTGGTGAGTGCTCAGTACATATCTCAGAAGTTGACGCGCTTATCGAGGCAGACAGCGCCTTGTCCGAAGTGACTGAAGCCGCCCCCTCTGAAACTGACCAGCTGATCGCTCGCCAGGTTGCCGAATACATTCACGATGGCGATACGCTACAGATGGGGGTCGGCGGCGTGCCTGCGGCTGTCGCCCGATTGCTGGACTCACACAAAAACCTTGGGCTCCATAGCGAGCTGTTTTCTCCAGCCATCGCCGCGCTGATTCAGAACGGTGTGATTAACGGTCGGGAAAAGCGATTGATGCAACATAAGCATGTCTACACCCTCGCGATAGGAGATCGTGCGATGTACGACTTTATGGACGATAACCCATCGGTTGTTGGTTACCCGGCGTCGTGGGTGAATCATCCATCCGTGATACGTAAAAATCCGAACATGGTGTCGGTAAATTCCGCCATTGAGGTCGATATTACAGGTCAGATCAACGCCGAATCCATTAAGGGCACACCGTTTTCTGGCACCGGAGGTCAACTTGATTTCGTCCGTGGTGCTTTTGCTTCGCATGGCGGCCGCTCGTTTATCGCCCTCCACTCTACTGCAAAAAAAGGGACGCTGAGCCGCATCGTTCCTGAGCTATCCGGCGGGTGTGTGACTGATACACGCATGGATGCCCATTTCGTTGTCACTGAGTTTGGCTGCGTCGACCTCAAAGGATTGTCTCTGCCTCAGCGCACCCGGGCACTGATTGATATAGCGCACCCGGCCTTCAGAGATGAGCTGGAAGCGCATGCACGCAGCCGCCGTCTGATTTGAGCCTGATAGAACTTCAACAGCCAGATAGCCCAGAAAGAAGTAACAGCCAATCTTCTTACTCAAGCAGGTTTCTTTGTCTTTTTCTTTCTGCGCCGGAAAGTGCTTTTACCTCCGCCCGGGTTATTCGATGTCATCGCAGGCATAGTCGCTACTCGCGCAGCGGTCACAAGTGAGTCAAGCTCCTGATTCAACGGCTGCATAAAACCGTTATAACTACCCTGCCCCTCGCTGATGTCATTCAGTTGTTTCTCCCAAAGCGCAGTCATATCGGGGTGTGAACAGGATTCTGGCAAAACCGAAATCAATTGTTTCCCAGTCTCTGTTGCCTGAATGCTTTTGCCCGTGCGCTGTAAAAACTTACGTTTGAATAAAAGCTCAATGATACTGGCACGGGTCGCTTCGGTGCCCAGACCATCGGTATCCTTAAGCACTTTACGCAGTTCGGCGTCCTTTACATGGCGAGCAATGCCCGTCATCGCCGCAAGCAGGGTGGCATCGGTATAGTGCTTTGGTGGCTCTGTGTGTTTCTCTTCGAACACAGGTTCGCCACTCCACACCGTCTGCCCCACTGAAAGATCCGGAAGCGGCGAAGATTTTTTATCTTTCGCCGGCAAAAGCGCTTTCCAGCCTTCCGTCAGCGTGATCCGCTCCCGCGCGGAGAATGATCCACCAGCAATTTCAAGATTGATACGAGTATCTGAGTAGCTGTACAGATCACAGAATTGCATCAGATACTGCCGGGCGATAAGACGATAAATTTTCGTTTCAGAGTCGCTTAAATGTCCGGAATTTTTTTTCGACGTAGGAATAATAGCGTGGTGCGCTCCGACTTTTTTGTCATTAAACGCCGGAGATCTTCGTGATTTATCTGTGTACTGAATCATTTTTTCAGCATCCGTCAGTACAGAACGGATTGCGGCGCTAATCTGGGGCATTTCCTTGTGGTGGTCGCCAGGGAGATATCGGCAATCGGAACGAGGGTAGGTAATCAGCTGATGCTTCTCATACAAGCTCTGACAAATATCCAGTACTGTTTTCGCTGCCATACCGAAGGCTTTTGCGGCATCGATCTGTAGAGAAGACAGGTTATAAGGCAAAGGTGCATTCTGCTTACCCGGTTTTTTATCAAACGCTTTTACCTGCGCTGGCTGCTGGCGAATCCGGTTTACCACGTTCTGCGCAAGTTTTGGGTTCAACACCCGTCCATCTTCATCCTGATAGGGCCGGCAGGCCTCACTCGGCTGCCAGCGCGCATGGAAGCATAACGGCGCCCCCTCATTAAGATGTATTGAGGCCTGTACTTCATAAAAAGGCTTGCTGACGAAATTGCGGATTTCCTGATCACGGCGGACCACCAGCCCCAGTACAGGTGTCTGCACCCGACCGACCGAGAGCACCCCACGATTGCCCGCCTGCTGGCCCTTAATCGTCCAGGCTCGCGTGAGATTTATGCCGTACAACCAATCCGCACGACTGCGCGCCAGCGCAGAGACAGAGAGCGGTATAAATTCGCTGTTGCTACGCAGCTCACCCATAGCACGCTTGATTGCCGATGGATTCAGGTCGCTAACCAGTAAGCGTTGGGCATTACGGCGCTTAGTCTGTGGCGTTTTCAGGTAATCAATCACCTCATCCACTAACAGCTGACCTTCGCGGTCCGGGTCGCCCGCGTGAACCAATTGATCGGCCTCCTTGACCAGTTTTCGTAAAACGCTCAGTTGCTTCCGGGTTTTAGGTTTGGGCTGAAGCTGCCACTCGTCAGGTGAGATCGGCAGATGGTCCAGCTGCCACTTTTTAAAGACGGGGTTGTAGGCCTCCGGCTCTGCCTGCTCGAGCAGATGCCCGATACACCAACTGACGACGTCACCATTGGCGGCACGAATGCAGCCTTCTTCTTTTTTATGTGGGCGGGGAAGAACCTCGGCAATGGCACGGGCAAGGCTGGGTTTTTCGGCTATGAAGAGGCGCATGATGGCGAACGCTTAAGCTGTATAAACAGCCAGTAGTTAACCATCATACCAGTGCGTTAGCAAACAGAGTGTTAACGCGAAAGCTTTTAACGTCAGGCGGCCACCGGTGGCTTTGCCCAAATTACACCACGGTGCTTTTCGTATATATCCCGGACCCACTGTAGCGCTGGACTATCAGACCACTGCTGGGCCGGACCCGCCATTTTTTCGCGGAATTCAGCAGTACTATAAATAGGATGCTGTTCTGGACAGGCTAATGGCGCCAGTAAAGAAGCAGCTGTGATATCCGCCACTGTCAGCTGATCTCCTACCAGATATTCTCCTGCCTGCTGAATACGTTCTTCCAACCAACGGATTTCGGCATCAATCTTCTGCTCTGCACGGGCGACGTCCTTTTTGTTAATTTTCAGCTTCACTTTGAACACAGGCTTAATAACCGGATAAAAGGTCCGCACGAAGACTTCTTCCCAAGGCTTCGAGAACTGCGTCCAGATGTCTTTGATCAGAGCATCATGCGCAAACCCAGGCAGGTAAAGGTAGCGAGCAACCGGCTTACCTATCGCATCAAACCGCTGCTGAATAGCGACAATCTCTTGCTCGTATGCCGCCGGCATTGTCTTCAATGGGCCAAATTCACTGTTCAGCCAACCAACAATGCGTGGGCTATCCTGCACACAGGTTTCACCCCGCTGCACCAGAGGCACAGTTGTTTCGGCACGCTTACCTTTAATCAGCATGGGCAAGGTATGTACTGCAGGCGTCAGTGCGATCTCGTTGTACGCAATCCCTTCATAGTCGAGCAGCCAGCGGATTTTCTCGCTGTAGTGAGACATATTAATTGTGAAGAGAGTAAGCGGTGTATTGGCTGTCATCGAGGCGTCCTGATGTCCGTGGCATTGAGATATACAGGTGTCCATCATACAAGTTTGTATGCGGCCAAACAGGTCTGATCTGGACGCAATGCTAACTCAACGGTCATTTACAAAGGGATACAGATCTATATCAAAAAAAATTGATATAGAATTCAAAATCACTATACTGGCTAACATGAATGATCCGACTACCCATGATTTGACCTTAGCCAGACTGGCTCTGGCATCTAAAGCCGCAGGAGACCCTCTGCGCATGGGAGTCATGAAACTATTGGGGCAGGGTGCATTCGGTGTACTTGAGCTTTGTCAGATCTTCGATATCAAGCAGTCGAGCATGAGTCACCACCTGAAAGTGCTGTCGCAGGCCGGGTTAGTCAGTAATCAGCGCGAAGGCAACAGTATCTTTTATCGCCGGCCCCTGAATACGGGCGACGATGCTTTCAGTAACTGGCTGCGTAGTTTGTTCCGCACCATGGACGCTGCGCATGATGATGTTGATCTCAGCCCGGCGGTATCGGGCGTACTTGCTGAACGAGCAGAGGCTTGCGCCGGTTTTTTCGCGCGACACGCCGATGACTTTCGGGAGCAGCAGGATCTGATCGCCTCGTACGAGCAATACGGTGATGCACTGGCGACCATTCTTGACTCGCTGGGCTACCGTCCCGGTCAGGGCTCAAATAGTGGCTACGCTTTGGAAATCGGCCCTGGCGAGGGAGCATTTCTGCAACCGCTGAGCAAGCGATTTAACGGCGTAACCGGCCTGGATATATCGCCAGACCTGCTCTCAAAAGCAGAAACGTTCTGCTCAAACGAGCAACTGAGCAACGTGGCACTCGTACAGGGAGATACACGGACCCTGCTGGAGTCACAAGAGAAAGCAGGCAGCTATGACTTCGCTGTTGCCAATATGGTGCTGCACCATGTGCCGTCACCCAAAAGTATTTTTAACGATGTCGCTCAGCTTCTGCATTCTGGTGGCACGTTTTTAGTAACCGATCTGTGTCGACACGAACAAGTGTGGGCGCGTGAGTCGTGTGGAGATTTATGGCTTGGCTTTGAACCTGCCGATCTCAGTCAGTGGGCTGAAGAAGCCGGGCTGAAGGAAGGACAAAGCCAGTATTCCGGTTTAAGGAACGGGTTTCAGATCCAGTTCCGCTTATTTCATGCTTGAGTGCATTTTTTTGAGGAGTCGCAAATGAGCGAATATTCAATTTTTACTTCAGAGTCTGTTTCTGAAGGTCACCCGGACAAAGTCGCTGACCAGATTTCGGACGCGGTACTGGATGCCATCATTGCTCGTGATCCTTACGCCCGTGTTGCTGTTGAAACATTGGTGAAAACGGGCATGGCCGTGGTTGCCGGTGAGCTGACCACCTCCTGCTACGTCGACCTCGAAGAAATCGTGCGCGATGTCATCACAGGCATTGGTTACAACAGCTCTGATGTCGGCTTCGACGGCGCGACCTGTGCCGTACTGAACGGTATTGGTAAGCAGTCTGTTGATATCAACATGGGTGTTGACCGTGCTAAGCCTGAAGATCAGGGCGCGGGCGACCAAGGCCTGATGTTCGGTTACGCGACCAACGAAACCCCGAACCTGATGCCAGCGCCTGTGTACTACGCGCACCTGTTGGTGCAGCGTCAGTCGGAACTGCGTCGTAACGGCACCCTGCCTTGGCTGCGTCCGGATGCAAAATCTCAGGTCACCATCAACTGGGAAGGCGACAGTCCGAAAGTGGATGCGGTTGTACTGTCAACGCAGCACGATCCAAGCATCTCTCTGGAAGAACTGCGCGCTGAAGTGCTGGAGCACATCATCAAGCCAGTACTGCCCGCTGAATGGCTGCATGAAGGCACGCTGTACCACATCAACCCGACCGGCAACTTCGTGATCGGTGGTCCTGTGGGTGATGCGGGCCTGACTGGCCGTAAGATCATCGTTGATACCTACGGCGGTATGGCCCGTCACGGTGGCGGTGCGTTCTCTGGTAAAGATCCATCAAAAGTTGACCGTTCTGCGGCTTACATGGGCCGCTATGTCGCCAAGAACATCGTTGCTGCGGGTCTGGCTGACCGCTGTGAAATTCAGGTGTCGTACGCCATCGGTGTTGCTGAGCCGACGTCTGTGTCGGTTAACAGCTTCGGCACTGGCAAGATCAGCGACATCGAGCTGGCGAAAGTGATCCGCGAGGTGTTCGACCTGCGTCCATATGCCATCCAGAACCAGCTGGAACTGCTGAACCCTATGTATCAGGCAACGGCGGCATACGGCCACTTTGGCCGTGAACCGTTCGAAATGACCTACGAATACAAAGACAACGGTGAAGCGAAAAGCAAAACCTTCACTGCGTTCACTTGGGAGCGCACTGACAAGGTGGATGCACTGAAAACCGCCGCAGGCGTTTAATCGCGCACTAAATCTCAAATTTATTTTCAGGTCGCTGGTATTCCCCGGCGACCGTAACAGCAAAAGGGCAAAAAGATGACCCAGTTTACTGATTACAAAGTTGCAGATATGAGCCTCGCCGACTGGGGCCGTAAAGAAATTAAAATCGCCGAAGACGAAATGCCGGCTCTGATGGCACTGCGTCGTAAGTACAGCGATGACAAGCCGCTGGCGGGCGCAAAAATCATGGGTTGTATCCACATGACCATTCAGACCGCCGTTCTGATTGAGACTCTGGTGGACCTGGGCGCTGATGTACGCTGGTCTTCGTGCAATATTTTCTCAACTCAGGATCATGCGGCGGCTGCTATCGCTGCGGCGGGCATCCCTGTCTTCGCTTGGAAAGGTGAAACTGAAGAAGAATTCCTCTGGTGCATTAAGCAGACCATTCTGGCTGAGAAAGACACAGATCAGGTGTGGGATGCCAACATGATCCTCGACGACGGCGGCGACCTCACCGAAATGGTTCACAACGACTTTCCAGAGATGCTGAACAAGATTCACGGTATTTCTGAAGAAACCACCACGGGTGTACACCGCCTGCTGGAAATGATGAAAGAAGGAACCCTGAAAGTCCCTGCGATCAACGTAAATGACGCTGTGACCAAATCTAAGAACGACAACAAATACGGCTGCCGCCACTCGCTGAACGACGCTATCAAGCGTGGGACGGACCACCTGCTGTCGGGTAAGAAAGCACTGGTCATCGGCTACGGTGATGTAGGTAAAGGGTCTGCCGCTTCTCTGCGTCAGGAAGGCATGATTGTTAAGGTCACTGAGATCGATCCTATCTGTGCTATGCAGGCCTGTATGGATGGTTTCGAAGTGGTTTCTCCGTACATCAACGGAGAAAACAAAGGCACGCTGGAATCTGTCGACGGCGATCTGCTGGGTAAAACCGATCTGATCGTGACGACCACCGGTAACGTGAATGTCTGCGACAAGTTCATGCTTCAGAAGCTGAAGAGCGGCGCCGTCGTCTGTAACATCGGTCACTTCGATAACGAAATCGATACCGCGTTCATGCGTGAGAACTGGGAATGGGACGAGATCAAGCCGCAGGTGCATAAGGTGTATCGTGACAAAGCGACTGACGATCACCTGCTGCTTTTGTCAGAAGGCCGCCTGGTGAACCTTGGTAATGCGACTGGCCACCCATCACGTATCATGGATGGTTCATTCGCTAATCAGGTGTTGGCGCAGATCTATCTGTATGAACGCAAGTTCGCCGACATGATGGAAGCCGAGAAAAAAGAAAGCATCTACGTTAAAGTTCTTCCAAAGAAACTCGACGAAGAAGTGGCGAAAGATATGGTAGAAGGCTTTGGTGGTGTGATTACCAAGCTGACTCCAACTCAGGCGAAGTACATTGATGTCGATGTAGATGGTCCGTACAAGCCAGAAGCGTACAAGTACTGATGTTTGAGCGGAGCTAGCTGCATTGGCATAGCTTTGTTGAAAAGCGGCGCGAAATACTCACTTACACCCAGTAAGCTGCGTTTTCACGCCACTTTTCGCCTTGCTCTGCCTGCTTCGCTAACGCTCCCCGGAAGCTTGTAGGAAGTGAGCAGCGCGTAAGCTTGGAACAAAATAATTGGTGAGAGAGGGGCTCTCTCTGCCAGATTAAGAGAAGTGAAAATGACGACCTTAAGTTTTGAATTTTTCCCGACCAAAACCGAGGAAGGGACAGAAAAACTACTGAAAGTGCGCGACGAACTCGCTGCCTTTAATCCAGAGTTTTTCTCGGTGACCTACGGTGCCGGTGGTTCTACCCGCGACCGCACCTATGCCATCGTCAAAGCCATTCAGGAACGTGGTATTGCTGCCGCGCCTCACCTGTCATGCGTCGGCGACAGCAAAGAAGATCTGCGCTCACTGTTGAACGAGTACAAAGACCTGGGCATCGACCGCATCGTTGCTCTGCGTGGCGACCTGCCCAGCGGCGCAGGCCTGGCCAGCAGCGAACTGCGTTTCGCCAATGAGCTGGTTGAATTCATCCGTGAAGAAACCGGTGACCACTTCACCTTAGAAGTCGCGGCATACCCAGAGATGCACCCACAGGCGACCAGTTTTGAAAGCGACCTCGAACGCTTTGTAAACAAAGTGAAGGCAGGTGCGGACAGTGCGATTACTCAGTACTTCTTCAATGCCGACAGCTACTTCTACTTTGTTGACCGGGTTCGTGACATGGGTGTAGATATTCCAATTATTCCCGGTATTATGCCAATAACTAACTACAGCAAACTGGCACGCTTCTCAGATGCATGTGGTGCTGAGATTCCACGCTGGATCCGTAAACAGCTGGAAGCCTATGGTGACAATACAGAATCAATCCAGCAGTTTGGTGAGGAAGTCGTCACTGAAATGTGCCATCGCCTGCTCGAAGGCGGCGCACCGGGTATTCATTTCTATACCCTGAACCAATCTGAGGCCAGCCTGCGCGTCTGGCGGAATCTGATCTGATCAGAAAACAATGGCGCGGCAAAGATAAAGGACATTCACTGTGAAGATCGCGATATTTGCCGCGCGAAAAACCCATCGTCATTATGCCAATAAACTCAGTGGCTACCTGAGGCACTCTGGTGCTAGTGAGACATCGGTACTGTGGTACAAAAATCTCTGGCAGACACCCGCATGGTTAATCACGCTATTCCGGGCTCCCGGGTCGTCACTAATTCGGGTGGCAATCGACTTCCTACATACCAAACAGAATAGTCCCGCCTCCGTCGCTTCAGGTGGGAAGCGGTTCTATATTTTATTTCCCCTTAAATTAATAGAAGCACGGGCTCTATACAGCATCTATTATCACACGCTTAAGAGTCGGCAATTTTCTCACCTTGTGATCTGGAATGGCCTGAAGTTCCGTCAGCGGATTGCTGTCATAGCTGCCCGGGACCTTGGCATACCCACCATGTATATTGAACGCGGACTCTTCCCTGGGACCACCACGCTGGATCCTCAAGGCATCAATTATCTAAACTCCGTACCGCGTGAACCAGCCTACTACAAGACACACTGCAAGGAATTTTCGGTTACACCCTGTCCAGTTTCACGCCCGGATAAACTTCCGGACTCATATATATTCGTTCCCTTTCAAGTGAATACAGATAGCCAGATTGTACTGTTCTCCCCTTGGCTTAAAAACATGTTTGATATGGTGAAGCACTTTGAACAAGCCGAAAAAACACTCGGGGATAAGATGCCACACGTTGTTTTTAAGCCTCACCCAGCCTGTGAGCAGGATTACAGTGACCTGATTGAAAAAATCAATTCACGCAAAGGAAAACTGCATATTGAAACCGATACTCCAACGCCAGTATTGATCGGTCATGCAGATGCCGTGTGTACCATAAACTCTTCAGTCGGGATGGAGGCTATCCTGATGAACAAAAAACTTATCATTCTCGGTCAGGCATTCTATGGAATTGAAGGTCTGACACTCAAAGCAAAAGGGCAGCAGGGGCTCGAAAATGCCCTCAGAAACGTAGCAGACTGGCAGCCTGATCAGGCCCTACGTAATGCTTTTCTGACACATATAAGAGATGAGCACATTGTACCGGGAAGTTGGCAGAACCCTGACGACCACCATCTGGACTCAATGGCTTCCCGTATTCTTTCATTCATACGCTGATATCACTGATCATGGCCCATCACCTTTTTCTGGCGTCTACCCCATTTAATATTGTGATTGCCAGTATGATTGCTCTTGAACTACCCAAAGAGGATATCAGCGACCTATGGCTGATTGATCAACCTCATGAAAGCTCGGAATTTATTAAGAGAGTCCTGTCATGGAGTGGCTCGCCTTTCAAAGAAATTCGCCTGGCTACCTTTCAAGCTAAAAGTCTCGACGCCAAGAAGCAGCGCAAAAACATTCTGGAGCAACTTACCCAGCAGGCCATGAGTCTGGACGTAACAGATCTGTATACCGGAAATGACCGCCGTATAGAGTTTCAATGGCTTATGGCCCATCTGCCATCCACAGTGAAAGGTCACTACATTGACGACGGCACCTACTCTTACATTGGCAGAAAGACCGGCTGGTTGAGTGATGGGATCATAGACAATCTTCTCAAAAAGCTTACCTATGGATTCTGGTGGAAACAACCTGAGACAATCGGTGCATCTGACTGGATCCAGATGGCTCACCTTGCATTTCCGGAACACGCAGTGCCCCAGCTCCGGAAAAAAGAGGTCCGGCAGATCCCGGATCTACTCTCACATCCAGCTTTCGCCTCACTGGGCGCTGATTATTCTGACACGCTATCAGAAATAGCAGAGCTGAATGCATTAATCATCCTTCCTCACGAATCTGTACGTTCGGAAAAGACTGAGCAACTACTGCTACAGGAAGGGAGTCAGCATGTAAACTGCGGTATCAAGCGCCACCCACGCTCAGAGTCCGCAACAACCGAGAATGCCGGATGGATGAAAGAGGTCAACGCAAAAATTCCTTTCGAGCTACTCCTGGGCGGATTAAAACCGGGATGCTGCGTTATCGGCGATATATCCAGTGCTCTGCTGACAGCTCGCTGGCTGCGCCCACAGCTTAAGGTCGTATGTCTCGCAGAAAAAACAAATAGCCTGACAGAACTAATGGATAAAATTGGAATTGAGGTAAGAATTGTATGAACCACACTTTCACTTCAAGTGGCAGGCTGATTTCGTATCTGATGCTGGCAGGTCTTATTGCCTATGGTTTGAACTACCAGATCACCAAGACTCTACTCCACCTGTCTGCACTCGTTGCGCTGGTTACCTGGCTACGTGTTGGGGTGCAGTGTTTTACCGCGAAAAATAATCTACCGGTAAAATTTGACCTGAAAGATCCCCGCATAATCTTGAGTATTCTTCTGCTCTTATCTGCCTCGATAGTTCTGGTGGAAACATCTCTATCTGAAACTTTAATGTCAGATCGATTCAGAAAAGACTTCGTGACCCCTGCGATATGCTTTGCCCTGATTCTGCCTGTTGCTACTGTAGACAAGCTTACCTTTCAATTATTTCGCTGGGCTTTACCAGTTTCGGTTGCATGCATGGCAATTCCCGGAGTTATTGACCAGTATGCACACAGTTCACCGAGCTACCGAACCAGTGGCAATATTTCACTTCAGATAATTTACGGAACCAATCTGGCTATATTAAGTGCGACCGTAATTATGTCTATGATGACTATGAAGCCCCTCAGGCATCCAATCCTGCTTGTTGTCAGTCTTCTCGCAAGTGTTTTGGGAATATGGGCAATTATTCTGAGTGGCAGTCGCGGACCACTGCTTTCAATACTGGTTGTTTCCCTGTTTACCATTACTCTAGTAGGCCTGAAGTATATAGGCTGGATTAAAACCGTAGTAATAGTCATCTTACTCAGTTCGGTTACCACATTTGCAGTAATGCAGTCCTCTATGTTTTCCAGACTGAGTGACGGTCTTTCAAATATATCCTCCAACGTAAAAAGCAGTTCAATGGGATTGAGATTTGAAATGTGGAGGGGAGCCAAAGACCTGATTATTGAACACCCCATCAGCGGGGTTGGTATCGGACAGCAGAATGATCATTTTAAAGCAAAGAACCTAGAGTTAAAGGACTACATGCACCCACGAGCAACCAGCTTCATCCACCTTCATAATGATTTTATAAACGCTATGACCTGGATGGGCATCCCGCTCGGGCTACTATTTATGGCATTTACCGTATACCCACTAGCATGGGCCCTTAGAAATAAGAGGAATATCGTCGCACAGTCTGTGCTTGCGGTGTCGACTGTCTATTTACTCAACGGACTGACTAACACTCCGTCAATTCGGGCGACCTCACTCACACTTATGTTGTCAGTCATCTTCCTGCTTCTGCAATTCTCAGCTTACCGTTTGGATACACCCTCTTCAGATAACGCCAGGTAGTATTTGGCGACCTCAGCAGAATCGAAGCGCTTTTCAATCCAGGCGGGAATTTTCGGATACTCACACAGCGCTCGATCCATCGCGGTCGCCAGAGCACTCACGTCCCCCACTGGCACCAAAAACGGCGCCAGTTCATCAATCAGTATTTCAGAAGGTCCTGATGGACAATCTGTCGCGACGGCTGGAGTACCGACAAGAAGAGACTCAATCAAAGCTCGCGGAGAACCCTCAGCCTCAGAAGCAAGAACTGAAAGCGCTGCATTTTTAAGCAGACGATATGGATTCCCATCCCAGCCCCAAAAAATCACTCGCTCCTGCAGGCCCATTTCATTGACTAATGCCCTAAGATTATTCTCATCTTCCCCCCGGCCCACTAATACCAGTGAAACCTCTGTGTTCTGCATACACCCCAGTGCCCGAATTGTATCTGCATGGCGCTTTCGAACATTCAGAGAGGCGATGGATACAATATAACGGCCTTCCGGCAGGTTGCCATCAGACTCGGCAGCTGTTCGTATCGCCTTAAGGTCGAAAGGGTTAACAATCTGCCTCACATTTTCAGGAAGCACTTTCAGATTATTAACCAGATCATTTCTGATGCCCCCTGACAGAGCAATCACAGGGCGCGCGGCAAACTTCTTGCGGAGATTGCGGATTTTTCTCGCGCGACTCCAGAACTTCCAGCGAGGACCATCGGTAATCCACGCTGTCGGCGTTATGTGTACAGAGCAGACCTTATTCGTGACCGGCACCACCGGGTAGTATTTAGCATTACTGATAACAAACAGATCGTAGTAATCCTTACCCTTCTCAGAAATGCTCTGCTTCAGGCGGATTCTGGCCTCGCGATTTGACGACGTTTTCAGCCAGATACAGTTCACCCCCGCCTGAGGGGTGTAATCGCGATGATCGCGCAGGACGTAGAGGTCGACCAGAGCGCCTTCCCTGACCAGAGCTTCTGCCAGTGTAAGTATGGTTTTTTCGGTACCGGCGCCCATCAGGCTTGTCACCATAATTCCGATACGACGTTGTTTCTCAGGCTGCATAGGTTCCCTGGTGTTCAAAGTAGCTGAGTGCAGGAAGAAGCTTTCTTATCATTACCTGCTCGCGATGTTTTGGCTTAATTTTCAGTGAAGAGGCTATGAGGTACAGGAACACAAACAGAGATTCATCTGACGTACGCAGAATGCGGTTTGCGCCACGATAATCCATCAGGGCGTAGGTAAACCCTTCGTCGTATTTGGAGTAGTAAAAAGCCAGATCCCAGCTACGGATGCCTACCAGATAGTACTGAAGGTCAATCAGGCGATAATCAAAATCCGATACAGAAAGAATATTCTGGCGTTTAAAATCACCATGGACCAGACCTACCTCACGCTCAAACAACGCCTCCCAGTTACGCATCACTGTACGCGCAACCAACGTAATTCGCTCACGAATACGCTGCCCCAACACCCCTCTTCGTTCTTCGAGAAAACCTTCTATAAACGCCAGCGCTTTTCCGGCATGTTCTTCACTGACAAGATGATGAAGTACTTTGCGTATATTCGTATCGGGACGAACCTGAGCCCGTAAAGTACGCCTATCCCCTAAAGCATGCTCATAATCGTCCACCTGCATAAGGCGCCAATGTAGTGCATGAATAACGGACGGCAGGTATCGAGAAGGCTGTTTCAGAAATGTACTGCTGGTAACGGCCAGATCGCTGCTGAGCTGGCGGTAATACACTGGCGCTGCCGTCAACTTTTCACCCTGATCATGTGACCAGCGGATAAAGCGGAATTCTCTCTCTGCTAACTCCGGTGCCTGTATTTTAGAAAGAGCAAGCGGTGTACGACCTGAATCACCATAATGGAGAAACATGCCCTGATTATTCACTCCACCTAATTCGGCATACTCAAGATTAAGAGTTGTAATTCGTAACTGACCCGATGCTTCACCGAGTACATCCAGCAGTATGCGCGGATTGATCGAATTTTCATTACAGATACTATGAACTCGGGCGATTGCCCTGGCCGTCCTGAGCCAGTTTCTTTTCATATCAGTATTCGTATCGTCCTTCTGCACCACGACGGATGTCCTTGCAGATATCTGCAATCATCGACTGTATTGCAATTTCCGCATCCGCGGTAAATAGAGCAATAGCCTCAAGTTCCTTTTCACTGAAACTTTCCAGGCATTCCGGAATAGCAGATGTCAAGCTACTTACTGTCAACGACCGGCCTGCTTCACCAAGAACATCAGTAAGCAGATATCTGACCTTCGGTGTGTTGGACTCCAGCGCGACAAAGGGAATTCTGTTTTTCAGGCACATGGTCACCGTATGATAGCGACCGGTAATAACCATTCCGTAGCCCTTAAGATAACGAATATAACTTCCTGCATCCGTTGCCAGTTTCCTGTCCGATTTCAGCCACTTAATGACATTTTTTACCCAAGGTCTTGGACTGCGAAGAAAACGGGCATTAGATGGACGGGCAACGACCATAGAGCGAAAATCAAAGCCGTTCTCATTGGCATAGGCCTCAAGAAAACGGCTATCCTCCTTAACAGCACTATCAACCACCAGGGTTCGATCAGAGTTGCTTTGATTGCTGCTATGCGAAGCATTTGATGCAAATGTCAGATCCGGAACATAGGCACCAGTCAGTCCCCCGAATTCCTGCAATTCTTTCAGGCTACCGCGATCACGCACATAAATGGCGCGTGCTCTTCCCAGGCTCTGATAGGCAGCAGCGGAATTTTTATGCAAAGTGGCATTGAGCAGATAACAGGGCTTTTTTAATGTTTCCGCAGCGAAGTCCACCATATCAACCAATGCCTGAGAAAAGCGGCGGCTATCGTTATGATGAATTGTGCCCTCACCATTAATAATAATGGCGTCAACTGGTGGCATACTCAGTATCCGTTTTTTATGGCGACGCCAGTCAACGCTGACTGGCCAGGTCCAGACCACTTCCACCCCTTGTTCACTCAATAAGCGAAGGAGGTTTTCCATAACCAGCATGCAACCAAAATGGTGGGTCGGACGAGTATCATTTATAACGGCAACTCTCATTGCGTTTTCATCTCCGGGCCACGTCCCGCAAGTATACGATCGAATAATTCGAGAGCTTCTGCTTCGTCAAACAGCCCGTTCTGAACATTCGGCCAGATAGCAGACTCACTACGGCGGATGATCACCGGACCATACTTGCCTTTCGCAGACACCTGAATCTCCGGATTACCCAGCGCAACCAAAGAATTCAGACGGTGTTTTCCACCAATATTCACCCACACCCAGTCCTCTCCATTGACCAGAAATTCACCGTGAATCTGCGTTGCTGAAGTCGGCTGGAAGCCTTTATCCCGAATACTTTGGAATACAGAAACCTGTCGCTCATACTCCATCTTTCCGACAGGAGCACTCACTGGGCCATAATACTGCCAGCCAAAGTCAGTCTGCTCTGAAGCACCCAGTTTAATCGCTTCCTTACCCAGTAAACGTCCGCTGCCCGACTTTACGGCTACCTGCTCAAGGCGTTGCTCCGGGTGACGGTTCCACCACGGCATGACCGCAGACATCGCTGGCATCGACGCAATTGCACTGATCTTCAGCCCCAGAAGTTCCCCAACCGTTTCAGGCTGAAATGTCTGATAAAAGGCTTCTAGAGCACTGCCCTCATACCTAGAATGGTCTTGGATGAGAATCTGCACAAATGGACTGTCTTGGACAGGAAACCCAAGAAAATTACTGCGACAGCGATCCGCGGCGACATGGGTCACAATCGCTTTGGCCTGACGGTAAGGAATCTCAGCCGGTGAACGGCTAAAAGGTTGGATATCTATTGCTGCTTTCCGGCCCTGCAGACGGCGGCGTAATAGCTGGAACATCGTCCGGATTCTCTGTTTATTGCAGCGGCTGACTATACAGCAAGCACCGGTTTGCGGAAACCTGAAAGGGCAAAGTCAGATAGTGATGAGCACCTCATTCTCAACCCGTTCCAGATCCGGGATCATCGCGGTAACCCCCTCAAACGTCACTGCGACCTTATCAAACTGCCCCATGCCCATGGCTTCGACTTCCTGTAGATCGTTTTCACCGACGTGCATCAATCGAGGAATACCCTGCACGAGGATGGCATAGAAAGGCATCTGAGGATTAGCATTGACCCCATTCACGATAATAAAGCGCGCATCAGGGTTAGGCGCCGGCGCAGCCTGACCGCTCATCAGTTCGTAACACAGAGCCGGAACCAGAGTTCCACGCCAGTCGAGGCGACCCAGTACCCAGTCTGTGCTGGCATTTGTCGTCAGCAAGTGCGAAAACGGAATAACCTCGGCTACCGTCACGTTCGGCAGAATAAGATTACGATCCTTCAACGGCACCAGCAGGCAGTCGACCTGTTCAGGCTTATTATCCGCACTGGTGATCTGGTTTTCGCTCATAATTCTCTGTCCATTTCTCTTTCAGATGTTCAACCAGCTTTAACGCTAACTGGTACGAATCACCGACGAAGGTGACCCTGCCTGTTTGAATCGCACTTTCAGGCATGGATGCGTTTCCACACCCTTCGGGCGCCTGAACCCAGATATCTGTGCCTTGCGGCAGCGCCGAGATACTCTCGGCTCCATCACTACCCATGCCGCTGAAAAGGATGCAACCGAAACGCTGCCGGGCGTGATTAAACACCACGTCGATCACGCCATCAATGGACGGTCCGTAAGGCCCATCCCAGGATGTACTCCCTACACTGATTCGATCCATACCAACCAGGTCGAAGGTCGTTGATACCGGCGCAATCAGCACTTCTCCAGCGGCCAGTACCGCTGCATTCTCGACATTTTTAAGTTGATACGCAGAATGACGCCCAACCGCCTGACACAAAGCCTGCTCAAATCTTTCATCAATATGCTGAGCGTACACAAACGCTACCGGCAATCCGGCTGGAAGCACATCAAGAAATTCTTTCACGGCTTCCGGGCCGCCGAGGGACGCTCCAAGTACAAAAATCTGCAAAGGAAGCTTCGAAGCGCCATCGGCAAATACATCAGGAAGCGGAATCTCCCTGTGTTGCTTCTGTTCCCATGGCATCTGACTGACTTCTGCCGCTGGTGCTGGCGTATCCGTCAGATCCCGAAGCTTTGTCAGTAGCTTCTTTTCCCATCGCAAAAAGCTGGTGCAATGATTATCTGGCGCATCGTCCAATCCCACCAGAACTGGCGCTTCACCGCTCAGTAAAGCGTCAAAACTCTCGCCACAAACGTCGTCATCATCACGAAAGGTAACCAACCATGCATCGGCATGAGTCTGCTCTATCGCCGCCAGAGTCATTCTTGCAGCGGGGATATTCAGGATTACTTCAAACCCCAGCCGCTGCAGAGACTCTGCCAGTATGCGTTGCTGCAAAAGGTCGCTGTTTATCACAGCGACTTTTGGGCTGGCCACTCAGTAAACCTCATGTCCCAGGAAGGCATTGATATTTTCCAGAAGCAATTCTTCCTGGAAGGGCTTACCCATGTATTCATTCACACCAATACTTCTTGCGCGCTCACGGTGCTTATCACCCGTCCGCGAAGTGATCATGATGATCGGCAGATCTTTTAAGCGCTCATCGTGACGTACCAGAGAGGCGACCTCAAAGCCATCCATGCGCGGCATCTCAATATCGAGCAGCATCACGTCAGGCTTCACATCCTGCAAGACTTCCATCGCATGCATACCGTCTTTCGCGGTCATTACTTCCATACCATGGCGTTCGAGCAGACGCGTAGTCACCTTACGTACGGTCACCGAGTCATCAACAACCAGTACTTTAGGCAGCCTGCGCTCCTGTTCATGACGCGCTTCTGCCGCTTTATTATCCAGCGCTTTCGCCTGTTGATACTCGAGGCTGGTGTAGGTCCGGATCATGGCTGGCAGATCGAGAATAATAACGACGCTACCGTCACCGAGAATCGTACCACCAGAAATGCCACGCACACTGGCATACTGAGGGCCGAGGCTCTTCACCACGATCTCACGGGAGCCAAGCAGCGCATCGGCCTGCAACGCAAAAGGAACCTGGCCGCGAACCAGTAGCAGAGGCAACGGCATATGCTGCCCTGATATTTTCGGGTGCGAATGCTCATCGAGCATAGCCCCCAGATAACCCAGTTGATAATCGCGGCCAGCGTAGTTAAAGAAGCGCTCGCCCTCTGGCTGATCGTACAGGTTTTGCAGTTCAGCGACAGAAGCACGAACAATGCCCTGAATGTTATTCAGAGGTACCGCATAGAGGTCTTCACCAATACGTACCATCAGTGCGCGGTTCACAGATACGGTGAATGGCAGGCGCACTTCAAACTCACTGCCTGAACCCGCTTCAGAGCGAATTTCTACACTACCGCCCATCTGCTTAATTTCGCTGCTAACGACATCCATGCCGACACCACGACCAGAAATCTGAGTGATGACTTCTGCGGTCGAAAAACCGGGCTGCAGAATAAACTGCAGAATGTCGTGTTCGGTCGGCTCGACGCCTTCCGGCACCATGCCACGCTCTCGCGCTTTCTTGAGAACAGCATCCAGGTTAATCCCTTGTCCGTCGTCACGTAAGGTCAGAACCACGTCACCGCCATCACGTCGGATATCAAGTTCAATGCTGCCCTTCTCGGGTTTACCCGCTGCCCGGCGCTGCTCTCCACTTTCAATACCATGGTCAACCGCATTCCGAACCATGTGCTCAAGAGGCGAAATCATACGCTCAAGGATGGTTCGATCCATTTCACCGTCGGCGTTATTAACTCGCAGCTCGACCTGTTTATTCAGCTCAAGACTCACCTGACGAACAATACGACGCAGACGCGGCACCATGCGCTGGAACGGAACCATACGAGTCTTCATCAGACCTTCCTGAAGCTCGGTATTCACACGACTTTGCTGGAGCAACAGCGTCTCTGCGTCACGGGTTTTACCCGACAGGGTTTCCTTAAGATCGATAAGGTCAGATGCAGACTCCATCAATGCTCGCGAAAGCTGCTGCATTGCCGAATAGCGGTCCATCTCCAGAGGATCAAAGTCTTCGTAATCTGGTCCATGACGCTCCTGGCGGAAGATCACCTGAGCTTCGGTTTCAATATCCAGACGTCTCAGCTGATCGCGCATCCGGTCCAGCGTCTGATCCATTTCCGTCAGGGTTCCAGCAAAATCGCTGACCTGTTCTTCCAGACGACCGCGCCCAATGGCGGTCTCGCCAGCGAGGTTTACCAGGCTGTCCAGCAGATCGGCCGATACCTTTACAAGCTCGGTCGGTGCTTTGCGCTGCTGCGCCATAGCCGGTGGTGTGCGCTCTGGCGCCGTCTCAATTTCTTTGCCGGGAAGTGGCACGACGGCCAGCTGCGAGTTTTCAGTTTCAGCATCGGCTGACGCTTCTTCACCCAGCTCTTCTGTCAGTGAAGAATCACTGCTGGAGAGCGTATCAACATCACTAACCACATCCTGAGCAGAAACAGGTGAATCGACCACCAGCTCCTTCTCGCCCAGTACCAGGACGCCGTCACTGTCGAGCAGGTTTGCGACATCGTCAATTTTTGACTGCAGATTTTCCTGTCGTTCATGGATGTGTCTGAAGAAGGTGTCATCGAATCGCGCTTCACGTGACAACGCCTTCTGAATATCCGATTCGAAGTTATGCGCAGTGTCACCAATGACAGACAACCCGGCAAGACGAGCACCGCCTTTCAAGGTATGAAGAACACGCAACAGCTCGTCAGCACCTTGAGTCGATGCCGGTTCGGTGCGCCATGCCTCGACACCCTCATCCAGCGCTTCCATCAACTCACCAGCTTCTTCGAGGAAGATGCCAACAATTTCACGATCGCTTTCATCGGCAGTTTCAGACTGAACCGCGTAGGCTCGTGAATCTGCAGTCTCCGTTTCCTCAACAGGTGCCTGCTCAGTCCCACTACGCTGCGATGCTACCTTCAAGGCTTCAATCATACGTTCAGGATTCTCCGGGCCCTTGCCCTCCCTGACCGATTGCAACTGGGTAAAGAGTAGGTCGTGCGCACTTTGCGCTAGCGGCAGCGTATCTTCGGACAGATCAATAACGCCGTCGTTAAGGCGTTCATAGAGTGTTTCCAGTTCATGGCACAAGTCAGCAACTTCAGGCAGCTCAGCCATTCGAGCGCCACCTTTCAGGGTGTGCAGCTCTCGCTGAAGCTCGGCCACTGGCAGAAGGTCGTCGGGTGTTTTTTCCCACTTCTGCATGATGGCTTCAATAGCTTCGGTAATTTCTTCCGCTTCCTCCAGGAAGATATCGAGAATCAGATCGTCTTCCTGCTCTTCGATGTCTGCCTGTTCCAGTTCACTCAATGACGTTTCATCAACCTCTGGAACGGGTGGTGTATCTGCAGCCTCCTGCGAAAGCATTCCTTCAACCACAGACGACTCTGGCACCTGAGGCTCCGAAAATTCAGCGACAGGTACCTCTGCAGACTCTTCGTCGGCCGGGTCTTCTGACCGCGGCTCTGGCTGGTCTTCGATTTGCTGAGACTCAGGGAACTGCCAGTCACGCACGCGGCGGACAGTCTCCGACACATCAGGAAGGTCCTGACCAGCGGCCAGACAATCCATCATATTGAGAAGCTCTTCGTGAGCGTCGCTGATAAAACCAACCAATTCTGGCTCAGGGTGAGCTGCGGCCTGTCCCGCTCCCTGGTAGAAGTGATGCAGCGCCAGAGCCATTTCTTTCACAGCAGGAATACCAGCATCGTCTGCAGCCTGCGCCGCCGAAGCCAGATCTGACGAAATAGTATCGAGCACTTCCGAACGATCTTCTTCCTGCCAGGTCTGCAGGAGTTCATCTGCTTCGATCAGGGAGTCCATGCCGGAAGCCAGAAAATGACTGATCGCCTCAGTCGAAATGCCAGCCTGCGAGTCGCCCTGATACATCGGCTGAAGCTGCTCTGTTTCAATGACAGCGGCACGTTCCATTAAAGGCGGTGCTTCTGGCATATCCTCAAGCAGCATCAACTGATCGACGGTCAGATAAGAACGAAGCGCTGCAGACGCATCATTGAGCAGTGATGCGAGGTCCGGTGTGTTCGGTAAACGGAATGCACGAAGTTCTTTCGTTAATTTTTCAATAACAGATGCAACATCGGCGAGCGGAGCCAGCTCTGCCATGTGAGCACTTCCCTTAAGAGTGTGCAGAGCGCGCTGCAGAGCATCACTGATCTGGTTGCCACAGGCCGTTTCGTTCGACTCGCTAACAAACTCATCGACAACCGCAAGATGTGCTTCAGCTTCGGCAATAAAAATTTCCAGCAGCGCGGCGCGATCTTCTGCCTCCTGCTGAGCATCGGCGTCTTCTGCAGCCTCCGGATTAAGGGTTTCTTCCAACACGTCCATGTCTTCATCCGGACGACTTCCGTCTGCATCGAGATCAGCAGAAACCTGATCTTCAAGCTCCGGCGCATCATCCCCTGAGCCTGGCAGAGTCGCCGGCTGGTTGCCTTCGGCGGTGGCAAAGGCATAATCCATGTAAGGCTGAACATCAATTGAAGCGGCGCGCTTCGCACGGAAATCTTCGATCAGGCCGGGGAGCTGCTCGACCACACGATCAACGAACGCAATCATGTCATCGTTAACGGAAATCGTTTCATCGAGCACGCGGTTAAACATGTTTTCGACAGACCATGCCAGCTCACTGACATCGTCTGCTTTCACCATACGCCCACTGCCTTTCAGGGTATGGAAAGAGCGCCTTACCGTGGTCAGGGCTTCACTGTCGTCCTGATTCTGGCGATAAGCGGGCCAGAACTCGCCAAGAGTTTCGGTAACTTCTTCAGCTTCCTCGAGGAAGACTTCAATGATCTCATCGTCAATGAGGTCATCGTCGGCATCTTTTTGTGCAGAGCTTTCAGATTGTGTCGGGACCTCATTAACCAGTTCTTCATTGAGCTCATCATCAAGCTCAATGACAGGAGGCGTCTCGGCATCATCCTTGGCCAGGTCCTGGTTGCTCTCTACCAACTCATCGTCAAGACCGAGCGCTTCAGAGAAGCTGGTGACATCAACCGCTTCATCGGCAAAACCTTCCGGTAGCTCAACATTTGAGAGATCTTCAGACGCCGCCGCCTCAATACCGCAGCGCTCCATTAACTTACTGAGCGTATTCTCTGCACGCTCAATAATGGCGATATCGGTGGTAGTTGCTTCATCTGAGTAACGCTCAAGGTAATACTCAACACCGCTGAGAACTTCGGCGACCATATCCATCACACCCCACTCAGGGGCTGGGCGGTCGGCCAGTAACGCTTGCTGTACAAAGGTTGAAAGGTCAGATAGCAATACCGCAACGCGCGGCATTGGGATCATATTCAATGACCCCTCAATCGAATGCAGAAGGGATGGAACCTCCTGTAATTTCTCGGTTGACCACTGGTGAGCAATGTAAGAGACGACGCCGTCTTTCACCTGCTCCAGTACATTCCGCGCTTCACGCAATACTGCACGCTGAGCATCAGACATCGCACTGTCGCTCACCGACTTGCTGGTATCGCCATCGCGGATCATGCCATTGAGTGTTGCCTCGACATACAGAAGTGCGCCTGCAACATCGAGCAATTTACTGTCCTGCTCGTCACTGGCCTCTGCTTCCAATAGCGAAACAATCGCGCTTTCCTGCTCCTGCATCACCCGTCGCGGCATTCCCAGCCCCAACATTCCCATCGTATCGGCAACCTGACGGACAGTACTTCGGATCGACGTGAGAGCGGGTTCGCGTTCTGCAGAACCACGGACGACCTGATCCAGCTCATCCTTAACAGTAGAAATTTCTTCAATCAGAGCAGTTAATGCACCCGATACAGCATCAGAGCCTGCGCCCATGGCGTGGTCTTCAGCATCTTCCGCATTCGGCAGAGCTTCAGCCAGCCTGAAACGCTTCTGCACCAGGCGAATAGCATCACCACGTACATCGGTACGGGCCACGTAAAACAGCAGATTTTTCAACAGCTCTTCAGCGGGCGGACGATTTATCGCCGCAACACCTTTATCAAGGCCGGTTTTCAAAAGCTGATCAAGCTGACGCAGCAGAACCTTTGCACTCTTCGGCAAGCTTTCCTGTTTCAGTAACCATTCACTGAACGCCAACGCTGGCAGCCAGACAATCCCCTGAGGTGTACCTCCCATGGACTTATTTAATTTGGCGAAGAGCTTGTTGATGTAGTGCTTTGCGAGATCAGGGTCACGATCCTGCAGCAGCTGCAAGGTTGCGGTCTGCAACATCTGCCGTGTTTTACGCAACCATGGCGAGAAGTTGGGTTGCGTAAACAGATTTTTCTGCGCTCCGGTTAATGGCGCATTGTGTTCGACATGAGGCGTGAACAATGATGTTTCAGACAGGAAGTTTTCGCCTCGGGTCGAGCGTAGTTCATTCAGAATGGGCAACAACACGACGGGCAGATCCCGACGCCCGACCTTCACATGCTCCAGATAATGAGGAAGCTGAATAATCGCCTGCATCAGGACTTCAAGGCCGTCCTGTTCATTGCTCAGGGAACCCTCGGTCAACGCCAGAGCAACCGCTTCCATCTCTTCAGCCAGCAGCGCAGCTCCGTAGAACTCCACCATCTGCAATGTTCCATGCACCTGGTGCAGGTAACTTAAACAGAAGCGCAGACGGCTTCTGTCTTCGGGGTGTTCAACGTACGCTTCAAGTGCCTGCTGAGCCTGTTGCAGCGTATCCTGAATTTCCCCTTTTACCCATTCCAGGGCGATGTAGTCCTGACTCATCGCCTTGCACTCTCCCCTGTCGATGTGGATTGTTTGCGGACAAACGCGGTCACCTGACCGCTGTGCACCGATTCTAATAACGGATGCTCCCAGTCCACCATTTCACCGAGCCCGATAACCAGTAAGCCTCCCGGCGCAAGACGTTGCGCGAGAGCATCAAGAATTTCCCGCCGACGCCAGCGACGAAAATAAATAAGAACGTTCTGACAGAAGATCACGTGCTGCGACTGTAGCGGACAACTCTTGAGATTAAGAATATTGACCTGGCTGAAGCAGCAGCGGCGACGCAACTGAGCAGCAACCTCTACCTGCTGAGAAGACAGCGGAGCAATAGCCCAATTGTGGTATTCAACCGGAATACGCTCCAGCGCCCGCAACGGGTAACGGCCACTGCGAGCCTTGCGCAGTACAATGGTTGAGATATCGGTACCAGTAATGGAGTACTTCAGACCGGTCGATGCGAGATTCTCTTCGGCAAGCATCGCCAGTGTGTAGGCTTCCTCTCCAGAGGAACAACCAACACTCCAGAACTCCATTGTCTCCTCACGGGCCTGAAGGCGCGGACGCTGACGGCGCATATGCTCAACGACCAGCTGCA
This sequence comes from Oceanospirillaceae bacterium, assembly GCA_002724925.1. Taxonomy (GTDB): domain Bacteria; phylum Pseudomonadota; class Gammaproteobacteria; order Pseudomonadales; family Oceanobacteraceae; genus Thalassolituus. The sequence goes on along the minus strand of PBQA01000014.1, from coordinate 80,319 downwards.
AAGCATCGGGGTCGCGGAAAAAACGCGTCTCCTGAACAGTGAGCCTGTCGACCAGTGTCGACCACTCCATCACACCAGAAGGGCCGTCCTGAATCTTTTCGTAGTACTCACCATAGTCGCGAATGCCAAGTTCCAGCATGCGCAGACCCAAGCTGGTCTGTAGGAAAGAGCGCCGCTGTTGGGGCAGAAACATCCCTGTGCGCTCCTCCAGCAATCCCTGCCAACGATTAAACTGTACATCGTCTAGTTCAGGGACCGTACTCAGACCATTGCGGATTGACTGGCTCATGTATCAGACCGTTGCGTCAGAGCCCTCAGAGAGTGCTCTGCTCTTCTTCGGTTTCTTCATGAAATTCTGCGTCGCTCACTGTTTCAGGCAGCTTAAAGCCGGCAACAGATTCACGCAGCATATTCGCCATTTCAGCGAGGTTACCAATCGACTTCGCAGTCGCGGTCGTACCGGCTGAGGTCTGAGACGTAATTTCCTGAATCACGTTCATCGTGTTGGAAATATGACCCGCTGACGACGCCTGCTGACGTGCGGCGTTGGAAATGTTCTGAATCAGCTCTGCGAGGTTGTTTGATACGCTTTCGATTTCTTCCAGCGCCACACCCGCATCCTGTGCCAGACGGGCACCACGAACTACCTCGGTGGTGGTCTGTTCCATCGAAATAACGGCTTCGTTGGTATCGTTCTGAATCGTTTTAACCAGAGCTTCAATCTGCTTGGTCGCCGCCGCAGAACGTTCTGCCAGACGCTGTACTTCGTCCGCAACTACCGCGAAGCCCCGACCGGCGTCACCCGCCATCGATGCCTGAATAGCCGCGTTCAGAGACAGAATGTTGGTCTGGTCAGCAATGTCGGTAATCAGGGAGATGATGTCACCAATTTCCTGGGACGACTCACCCAGACGTTTAATACGCTTAGACGTTTCCTGAATCTGCTCACGGATGTTATCCATGCCGCTGATCGTCGACTGTACAACCTCAGAGCCTTTGTTCGCGATCGCAACCGACCGCTCCGCAACCGCAGATGATTCAGAGGCGTTGGCGGATACCTGGTCAATCGACACCGCCATTTCGTTGATCGCTGCAGAGGCACCGGCAATTTCCTGGGCCTGGTGTTCAGATGCTTCAGCAAGATGCATCGCTGTCGCCTGAGTTTCCTGAGCCGCCGACGATACCTGTACCGCAGTATCATTAATCGAGGATACCAGTACGCGCATCTGGTCGATCGCAAAGTTAATCGCGTCGGCAATAGCGCCGGTAAAGTCTTCGGTTACGGTCGCGGACGCTGTCAGATCACCGTCTGCAAGGTCAGCAATTTCATCAAGAAGACGCAGAATCGCAACCTGGTTCTGTTCATTCGTCTGACGAGTATCCTGCTCTCGCTGCTGAGCATCTTCCTCGCGCTCACGGGCGCTCTTAGATTCTGTACGGAAATAGATATACGCAAACAGCAGTGCAATAAACGCAAGAACATAACCACCCAGCTGAATCATGTTACGTTCTTCAGCGTTATTCTGAATTTCATTGGTCAGAACAGAGGTCTGTTCAAGCAGAACACGAGAATTCTGGAAGATATTGTCGGAGGCTTCACGAACCTGGAAGAGTTCAGGAGAGGTTTCCAGAATTTCGTCAACAGAGCCCGATACAAATTCAAACAGCTCAGCGACTTCAGCCAACGCATACACCGCTTCTTCGTTCGTTACCTGAGAAATATTCATGGCGATGTTGCCCTGAATCATACCGTTCAGTACCCGACCGAACAGCGAGGCGTCACGACCGAAAGCGTCCGCCGCCATCACTGCGTCATCACCACCTGCCAGTACCTTGTTTACTGAGCGGACGATACGTTCCGCGAGCCAGGACTGACGTTGGGCAACTGCAACCTGCTCAGCAGGGGCGCCACTTTCAAGCAGAATATCAACGATCTCATCGTACTCAACCTGCAGTTGAGGAATCGTTTCAGAAAGAAGTTCGGCCACTTCGTGAACCGAGAGAACAATCTGTTCAGAGCGAATAATCTGGTCAGCATCTTCACGTACGCTGCTCCAGGTTTCCTGAACACCCGACTGCGCGGCATCTTCTGACGGAGGCAGGCTCGTTGCACTATCACCGGAAGCGAGATATCCCCAACGCTTATCGAAGTTATCACGGGCCTGACGCAGCTGAGTAAATGCGTCAGGCTTACCGCCTGCGGCTTCCACTGCGTTTTTCGCCAATTCCTGTGACAGAACCCGTAGCTCACCCGAGTGCTCGAGATACTGTTCATCTTTTGTGGCCAGAATGTTGACCCCAATGGTGATACCAATGAAACCGATCAGGAAAACGAACATCAGAACAATGGCACTGAAGTTACTCTTTTTCCCCTGATTTACTGTGTTTCCACTCATGCCGTCCTCTCCAAACTCGCTGCATGCTTATCCGACCCGACGGGCCAGTAAATTGTTATTATTTTCCGTTCCGTGTTTATACGGCGATATTCATAAACTCAGGTGATCTCAACAGCTCACCAAACTCCATGACTGGCCAGTTCCTGCCATCGCGTTCAAAAGCTTTCGCAACAAAGGGCGCGAGAGCATCAGGCACCTGCGGCACAGGCACCTCCCGGTCTACCGGAAAACTTTGCATACCAAGCACTGCGTCTACGAGCAGGCCGGTAAGGTATTCATCCTGCTCAATCACCAACACCCGCTGGCTACGCCAGTTACCACGGGATGGCTGACCAAGCAGACCATTGAGATCCATAACAGACACCATACGTCCACGGACGTTGGCTATACCCAGCACCCAGTTTTTGACGCCAGGCACACGGGTTACTTTTGGCATCTGCAGAATTTCCACGACATCCGCCATATTGGCGACGTATTGCTCATTACCTAGCAGAAATCCGATTCCGCGCCAGGTCGATACAGTTTCAACCTGCTGAGGCAGCGGCGACGCAAAACGTCGGCTGCGATTTTCCATCGCGGTGAGCAGAGCAAATGGTGTCATGCCTTCAGCCTTCTTCAGTGCCGATCAAAGCGTTGATCTCTGACAGCAAACGACTTTCAGAGACAGGTTTAACCAAATAGCCTGAGGCCCCCTGACGCTTACCCCAAACCCTGTCGGTCTCCTGATCTTTGGTGGTCACGATCACAACGGGAATATTCTTGGTTTCAGGGCTCCGCGTTAGCTGACGGGTTGCCTGAAAGCCATTCAGGCCAGGCATAACAATATCCATCAGAACAAGATCCGGAAGCTCTTGACGAGCAACCGCGACACCATCAGCACCGTTTTCTGCATTCAACACTTCGTGGCCGTTTTTCTCGAGCACCGCCCGGAAAGCCTCGGTTTCCGTTGGTGAGTCATCCACCACAAGAATGCGCGCCATGCTACTTACCCCTTACTTATTTCGCGTGCTGACGGATAGAACCGAGCAGCTCTTCTTTACTGAATGGTTTGGTCAGATACTCATCAGACCCAACAATACGACCTTTGGCTTTATCAAACAGGCCGTCTTTACTCGACAACATGATGACTGGGGTAGACTTAAACTTGGAATTATTTTTGATCAGGGCGCAGGTCTGATAGCCGTCCAGTCGCGGCATCATGATATCGACGAAAATAATATCCGGGTCGGTATCGGCGATTTTAGCCAGGGCATCGAAACCGTCAGTGGCTGTAATGACTTCGCAGCCAACTTTTTTCAGCAGGGTTTCGGCAGTACGACGGATTGTCTTACTGTCGTCAATCACCATGACCTTTACATCTTGAAAATTATCGTCCATACGACAGGCCTTTCACCATCCAATTATCTGTTGTTGTTTTACTCTGATTGGCCAAAGAGTTCTGTGACTCAACCCTCAGACCGGCAAGAGCCCCCGACTGTCCTGCAAAGAATACAGAAAATCAGTCGTTTCCCCGGGGCCACCGGGACGCTCCGCTTTTGTATCACACTCCGCCCGGGCAGGCTAGAGAGCATACCGGGAACCCTGCCTGATGCAACACACTGTCACTGACAAAGGCTCGACAAAACGCTGAAAAAGCCAAATCGGATACGTTACAATCCGACGATTAATTATTCCTGTCACTCAGATGACTGACCACGCAGCGGAGACGCAATGACTATAAGACTTGGCGTAATCATGGACCCTATTCAGGACATCCACTTCAAGAAAGACACTTCCCTCGCGTTGTTAAATGCAGCACAGGAACGAGGCTGCGAACTCTGGTACATGGAACAACCTGATCTCTCTATTCAGAAAGGCCGCTCATATGGCCGCATGGCGCCCTTAAACGTGGCGATGAATCCAGAACACTGGGCTGATCTGGGTGACTTCGAAGACCGTCCATTGGCGGAACTCGACATCATCATTATGCGCAAAGACCCACCGTTTGATAGCGAGTTTATCTACAGCACCTACATTCTTGAACGTGCCGAAGAGGAAGGTGTTCTTGTTGCTAACCGTCCTCAAAGCCTGCGTGACTGCAACGAAAAAGTATTCGCTACAGCCTTCCCTGACCTTATGTCACCGACCATCGTTGCGCGACGTGCCGACCTGTTGAAGGCATTTCACGCAGAGCACGAAGACGTAATATTTAAACCGCTCGACGGTATGGGTGGCTCCTCCATCTTCCGACTCAAAAAGGATGACCCTAACGTCAGCGTCATTATCGAAACTCTGACCGCTCACGGCACACAACAGATCATGGCGCAGAAATTCATTCCTGAAATCACATCGGGCGATAAGCGCATTCTGATGATTAATGGCGAGCCCGTTCCGTACAGCCTCGCTCGCATTCCTGCGCAAGGCGAGACACGCGGCAACCTGGCCGCCGGCGGACGCGGAGTCACGCAAGAGCTCTCGGAAGACGATCGCCGCATCGCCAGCATCATCGGTCCTGAGCTGATAAAACGCGGCCTGTATTTTGTTGGCCTGGACGTCATCGGCAACTGCCTGACAGAGATCAACGTCACCAGCCCGACTTGCGTGCGGGAAATTTCGCGCGACAGCGGTATCGACGTCGCCGGACAACTGATCGATACACTACTGGAAATCCGCCGTTCCAGTGTGGACAATTCCTGAAGGTGAGAGCAGACTTGCGCGCACAACGACGGAGACCCTGACAGACCATGAGTGCCCAGACCGTATCAAGCAATGACCGCATGATGTTCGCGATCTTCGTCGCGCTCATGGTGCACGCCATGCTAGTGCTGGGCATCAGTTTCAGTGCGCAGGAAAGCCCGGCTTTCAGTTCGACACTGGACGTCACCCTGGCAGGCTACCGCAGTGATGAAGCGCCCGAAGATGCCGACTTTCTTGCCCAGGAAAACCAACAGGGCAGCGGCACTCTGGACGAAGCGCAGATGCAGACCACGGACGTTGAAGCCGACTTCCACGCCAACGACATCCGTGAGAACGTACGCGAAGAACAGATGCCAACGGCTCCGCGCCTGCAGGACAGCCAGCATACCCAAGTTGTTTCAACCACCCGCAGTCCTGATAAACAGCAACAGCAGATTGCAGAACAACAACCGCCTGCCCCAGATATTCCGGACGGCCCTCAACAAAGCTTATTTGAGCGCAGCCTCGAAATCGCCAGCCTGCAGGCTAAGTTGGATACCGAACGCCAAATGTACGCACGAATGCCGCGTATTCATCGTCTGACCGCTGCATCTACAATGAAAGCGACCGACGCTTACTACGTGAATTTATGGCGTCAGAAAATTGAGCGAATGGGTGCCATTAACTATCCACAGGAAGCTGAAAACTGCTACGACAATTGCCGTTTACGGATCTTAGTGTCCATCAACCCTGATGGCAGCATCCATGAGCTCGCAGTGCTTGAGTCTTCGGGCCGCAGAGTACTCGATGAAGCTGCCACACGAATTGTCCGCCTTGCTGCTCCGTTCGCCCCATTTACCAACGAAATGCGGCGCGAAATGGATAGACTGGAAATCATCCGCACCTGGCAATTCACCGGTGACCGTTACCTCTCGGGGTCAAACTGATGCTTGAACTGAACAGCCTGCGTAACCACCTGTTGATTGCGATGCCCGGCCTTGATGGCTCCTGGTTCGGCGGCACGGTCACCTACTTATGCGAACACAACGCGGATGGCGCGATGGGGCTGGTACTGAACAAGCCCTCCAGTATTGAGTTCAGTGATATCTGCGAACAGCTGGATATTGATCGTCGTAGCCACATTACGCCTACCATCCTTCAGGGCGGACCAGTCAGTCCGGAGCAAGGTTTTATTCTGCACGAAGAAACCGGAGACTGGGGCGCCACCATGAATATTACAGAGAAAACCCACCTGACGTCGTCTCAGGATATTCTGCGTGCGATTGCTCAAGGAACAGGACCTCAGAATTACATGCTTGGTCTTGGCTACGCCGGCTGGAGTGCAGGCCAATTGGACGAAGAGCTGCGCGAAAACGCCTGGCTCACACTGGAGGCAACTCCCGACCTTCTTTTTCGCCTCGACCAGCGCGACCTTTATGATGTTGCACTCAGTAAATTGGGTGTCAGTGCCGAATTCCTCAGTGATGAGTCAGGCCATGCCTGATACTCCTCAGATTCCTGATCGTATCACTTCCGTCATGGGGTTTGATTTTGGCACCCGACGCATCGGCATTGCTATTGGCCAGCGCCTGACAGACAGTGCCAATGCTCTGGAGCCCATCAAAGCCAGAGACGGCGTACCCGACTGGGACTCTCTGGAGCGCATTATTAAAGAATGGCAACCTGACGCCTTTGTCACTGGCTTGCCACTCAATATGGACGGCACCCCTTCAGAAATGAGCCGGAGAGCGGCAAAATTCTCCCGCCGTCTGGAAGGTCGTTTCCATCGCCCTTCGTACACGCAGGACGAGCGCCTGACCAGCTACGAAGCGAAAGGCATGGTCATTGAAGATTCTGGGCATCAGAACTTTGGTGACTACTCGGTAGACGGCCTCGCTGCCTGCCTGATTCTGGAAAGTTGGATGTCAGAACACCCGAAAGCAGGAGACTAATGATGAATCTGCCGGACATAGAACACATTACTCAAGACCTGGCTGAGCAAGTCAGTGAGCTGATTAGCGAGCGCCAGCTCGACAACCCCTTATTGGTCGGTATCCGAACGGGCGGCGTCTGGGTTGCAGAACGTCTCAATGACACACTGAAATGTGCCGACGACGTCGCCACACTTGATATCAGTTTCTACCGCGATGACTTCACTCGTCACGGCCTGCACCCGAAGGTTCAGGGGTCAGAGCTGCCGGACTCCATTGAAGACCGACACATCATCCTGATCGATGACGTCATCATGAGCGGCCGAACCATACGCGCCGCCATGAACGAGCTGTTTGATTATGGCCGCCCAGCCAGCATTACCCTTATATGTCTGCTGGATATCGGTCGTCGCGAATTACCGATTCAGCCAGACCTCTGCGGAGCGACTCTGGCATTAAATGATGGCCAGCTGGTCAAGCTGACCGGCCCGCGCCCTTTAGTTCTGACTCTGGCCTGAACAGGAACACCACATGACTGATCCCAACACAGTCCAGCTCACCGAAGACGGACGCCTTAAGCACTTCCTGACGACTGAAGGCCTGAGCCGCGAGCTACTCACAGAAATTTTAGACACCGCGGACTCATTTATCAGCACACAGGAGAGAGCAGTAAAAACCGTTCCTCTGCTGCGCGGTAAAACCGTCGTCAATCTGTTTTTTGAAAACAGCACCCGGACCCGTTCAACCTTCGAGCTCGCAGCGAAACGTCTGTCGGCGGATATTCTCAACCTCGATATCGCGCGCTCGGCGACTTCTAAGGGGGAAACCTTAATGGACACCCTCTGGAATCTTGAGGCCATGTACAGCGACATGTTCGTTGTACGCCATTCAGACTCAGGCGCCGCCCATTTCATTGCCGAACAGGTAACGCCAAACGTCGCCATTATTAATGCCGGTGACGGTCGCCACGCGCACCCGACTCAGGCTATGCTTGATATGCTCACAATCCGCCGTCACAAAGGCGATATCGAAGGAAAAATCGTTTCTATTGTCGGCGATATTCTGCATTCACGGGTTGCCCGCTCTCAGATCCACGCCCTGCGCACGCTAGGCGCTGCCGAAGTCAGAGTCATTGGCCCCGGAACCCTGCTACCTTCTGATATCGAAAGCATGGGCGCCGTTCCTTATTACGATATGAAAGCGGGGCTCGCCGACTGCGACGTGGTCATCATGCTGCGCCTGCAGAAAGAACGCATGCAGAATGCATTGCTTCCATCGGAAGGCGAATTTTTCAAACTATACGGTCTGACCGAAGAAAAGCTCGCGTTTGCTAAACCCGATGCCATCGTTATGCATCCGGGCCCGATCAACCGCGGTGTTGAAATTGAATCGGCCGTCGCCGACGGCAATCAGTCCGTCATTTTGAACCAGGTCAGTTATGGCATTGCCGTGCGGATGGCCGTGATGGCCATGGCTATGAGTGGCCAGCAAACACCGGTAAACAGTGAGGAGCCTGCCTGATGAGATATCTGCATATTGCCAATGCACGGGTAATCAATCCTCAGACTCAAACCGATGAAGTCACAGACGTATTTGTTGCCGATGGTCGGATCGCTACAGTCGGCCGTCGACCAGACGCCGGTGAAATTGAACATACGATCGATGCCACCGGCCAATGGTTAATGCCGGGGCTGATTGATCTCGGTGGTCATCTGCCCGAACCGGGTTACAGCCAGAAAGGCAGCATTGCCAGCGAAACAGAAGCGGCCGCCCGCGGTGGCTTCACGCACATCTGCAGCTTACCGGACACCAAGCCGGTCGCCGATACCTCCGCTGTGATCAAGCTTATTCTGGAAAAAGCCGGTAAAGCCGGGTTCAGCCGCGTACTGCCACTGGGTGCCATGACACAGGACCTCGCAGGCGAGCAACTGGCCAGCATGTACACCCTTGCTGAAGCAGGCGCGGTCGCCATGAGCAACGCCCGTCGTCCGATCAAAAACAGCTATGTATTGCGACGCCTGATGGAATACGCAGCGACCTACGATATTCCGTTATTCCTGAATGCCAATGATCTCAGCCTGTCAGATGGTGGCTGCATGCACGAAGGTCCGGTGGCCACCCGCATGGGTTTACCGGGGATACCCGAGACCGCTGAAACTATTGCTCTGGCACAGATTCTTCTGCTGGTAGAGCAGACTGGTGTTCGCGCTCACATCAGCCAGATCACCTGTCGACGCAGTGTCAGCATGCTACAACAGGCGCTGGAAAATGGCTTACGGGTAACCGCCGATACACCACTGGCGAACCTGCTGTTTACCCACGAAGCTGTTACCGGCTACAACAGCCTGTACAACGTACAGCCACCGTTACGCAGCGAGCGCGATCGAGAGGCACTGGTGCAAGCCGTTGCCCGCGGTGAACTTGCCATCAGTTCAAACCACAGCCCTCATGAGCTGGCGGCCAAGAAAGCACCGTTTTCTGATGCCGAGCCCGGCATGAGTCAGTATGACGCTTTTCTACCGCAGGCGATGACGCTGGTGACGCGCGAAGAGCTGACCGTAGAGCAACTGGTGCGAGCCATATCCGTCACACCTGCGAATGTCCTCGGGCTTCCGCAGTCTCTGACGGAAGGCGCTGACTTTAATGCGGTGCTGTACGATCCAGAGGGTGAATACACACTCTCTGCCTCAGAAATTGCCTCTGGTGGTCATAACCACCCTCTGTTAAACCGAACGGTGTCGGGCAAGGTAGCGCAGGTATTTCTGGAGGGTTGCCGGATAAGCTGATTCTGACAGAAACAGTAAAACGGCGAAAAATGCCGGGCCATCTATACTGAGATACACACCCACGTTGTGCAGTAAGTGATGAACCCGGCCAACCCTACCCCGGACCAGAGCACTCTGAATCGCTGGCGTCAGAACTTTCTTGACCTCAACGCTCAGAAGCTGGCTTCCGCGCGAGAACAACTATCCCCCCGACAGCAGGCCGTGCTGGACGTTCTGCCGCTCCTGCTGCACTGCAATGGTTCTCGTTTGCCGGGCTATGTTGCACCGCACACTCCCTGCGGGATCACTGGGTACACCCCTACGCTTGAGCATCATTCAGCACTGCACCAGTTCGCCCGGGGCGCACAGATTCCCAGAGATCCGGGCCAACGGTGTATTGAAGGCGTGTTCCTGATGGGCAGCCTGGGCAGTGTTGCCCAAAGCCGCAACAGCGACCTTGATGTCTGGCTATGCCACGACGAGCTGCTAACGGATCAGCAGATCAGCGATCTGCAGGAGAAGTGTACGCGCATCGAAAAGTGGGCAGACTCACAAGGCACAGAAGTCCACTTTTTTCTGATGAACCTCAAAGACTTTCGCGACGGTCAAAGCCAGTCCGCGGATGGCGAAGACTGCGGCAGCAGCCAGCACCTGTTGTTACTGGATGAGTTCTACCGCAGTGCTCTTTGGTTAGCCGGTAAAACTCCACGCTGGTGGTTAACCCCTGAGGATCTGGAATATCAGGCCGACAGCTACTGGACCAGACTTACGGACAACCACCTGATTGATGTCGCCGAGTGGCTGGATGTCGGCAGTCTGCCGACCATTCCCGCCGGAGAATTCGTTGGCGCTGGCCTGTGGCAACTCAACAAAGGGCTCAGCAATCCATACAAGTCACTGCTGAAACTTCTGCTCAACCGTGAGTATGCTTCCGCGTATCCTGATATCCGACCGCTCGCCTGGGATTTCCGCAAACAGGTTCAGGACGGTGGCGCCGACCTGCTGAACACAGATCCTTACCTGCTGATGCTACGTCGCCTGGAATCTCACCTCGGAGAGGAGGAAAGCGACCTTCGCGATCTTATGCGTAGAGCTTTCTACTTCAAGTCAGGCGTTCAACTAACAAGACTGGTCGGCAACCAACACCAACAACGCCGGGTGAAGGCACTCGAAGAGCAGGTAAAGGAATGGGGCTGGACCTATACCTACCTCGATGATCTGGACAGTCGCCAGAGCTGGCCCGCACGCAAAGTGATGAACGAGCGTAATGCACTGGTAACGCAAATGCTGAACAGCTACCGCGCGCTCGCTACGTTTTCGCAGGAGCACGCGCAATCCCTGCACATTAAAGAGCGCGACCTCAAAGTACTCGGCAACCAATTGTTCGCAGCGTTCAGAGCCGAGCCGGGCAAGATCATCGACATTAACCCGAAAATCCGTAGCGATATGGAAGAGGAAAAGCTGACCCTTAACCTCAAAGACGGCATCTGGCAACTGATCCCCGGCAGCTGGCGCCCGGGAGACGACAGCGCCGTACTGATGCAGACTCCTTCAATCATTGAAGCGCTGGTGTTTGCCCGGCGTAACGGCATGCTCACCAGCCACTCCCATGTCGCCCTGTATCCGGCGCATAACCCAGTGACCCAATACGAACTCAGGTCTCTGCTGCAGGACATTATGGAAATCCCCCTGCCGGGGAAAAAGAGTATCGACTTTGAAAACGATCAGACGCCACTGCGCTGGCATTTGTTCGTTAATCCCGGGGTAAATCCTCAACAGTCGTTGTCGCGACGCGGCATGCAGAAAATCAGCAACCGTGACGACGCCCTGGGCTTCAGCTCAAGCCGCGAAAACCTGGTTCAGTCTGTTGAGTTATTGACCATCACCAGCTGGGGAGAGTGGCAGGTCAGTTATTACACCGGCGCCGACACCGTGCATGAAGCAATGCTGCAGGTACTGAATTTTCGCAGTAAGGCCGACACTCAGGCCTGGCCAGAATGGCGTATCCACTGTCACTGTCAGGTGCGGTCAGTCGCAATCCAGAAGCGTCTTGAACAGTTACTTAATGATCTGATTGATCACCTGTCGCAGGCGAAGCCAGCGCCCTACTTACTTCAGACCGGCGACAGTTTTCATCTGATTGAATACCGCCGGCGAGAGGTCGTCAGTCACCATGCAGAAAGCCTTAAAGCACTGATCAAACTCCTGGCCCGCCCGCGCCCCCGCTTCCGGCGCTGGCAGCTCGACCGTCATGCGCTACCCAGTAGCCCACTGCGCCTGATTCTGGAACAAAGCGAGGGCGACGAGTGGCACGTCTGGTACTGGCGTCAGAAAGGCAAAGTGTTTCTGTACGTGATGGACCAGTTTGGTTCTCTGCATTATCAGGAACAGAGTGATACAGATATTCGCTCAACCCTGGTGCCCGTATTGCGGTTTATCCGTCGACTTAATCAACGCTGGGCTGATGAATCACAGCAGCCCCTCTGGCCCCTGCATCTGAGCGAACTTCTGCTTGACGGTGAGACTCTATCTTTCAGCGCCCAACGCCGCCGCATTCCCATGGAAGCAAAAGAATCCGCTGCCATTGAAGTATGTGCTCACTCACATGCTAAATCGGTTCTGGAGATTTCCGTCAACGACATCACGCTGTCACAGGCAACGTTCGGCACTAAGCTGCTGGTAGAAGCTCGTCAGGCAGTGATTAACGCTCGTACAGAAGATCATGCGCAGCCAGTCTGGCTGAGCGATATTGTTATCGACGATAATCAACACCTGATCCGCCATTTGCAGTTCAGGCAACGTCTGGAACACCTGCTCAACTCCCCACCAACTACCAGCACACCTAAGGCCCAGCCCCCGCACAGCAAAGGGCGCGCTCAGGCGCAGACATAGCACACCATTGCCCGTATAATGCGTGGCATTCTGTGGGAGGTAGCTATGAACCTGAAAACCATCGCCTGTGTGTCTTTGATTGTGTTGTTCGCAACCGGTGTCAGTGCCTGTGGTCAGAAAGGTCCGCTTTATCTCCCAGATTCCGAACAAGAACAAGAGCAGTAAGCCCATGTCAGCATTCTCATACCAGAACGGCAGCCTGCATGCCGAAAACGTCTCTCTGGCCGCACTGGCCAAAGAACACGGCACGCCCCTGTACGTATACTCACGCAGCGCATTCGAACAAGCTTACCTCGCCTACACCGACGCGTTGGGTGAATGGCCTCACCTGGTGTGTTTCGCGGTCAAAACGAATTCCAACCTCGGCGTTCTGAACACACTGGCAAGGCTGGGCGCTGGTTTTGATATCGTCAGTATCGGTGAGCTGGAGCGTGTGATCGCAGCTGGCGGTGATCCGTCGAAAGTGGTTTTTTCTGGGGTAGGCAAACAAGCTCATGAAATGCAGCGCGCCCTCGAAGTGGGTGTACATTGTTTTAATGTTGAGTCAGAAGCAGAGCTTGAGCGTTTGAGCGCCGTAGCGTCTGAGTTGGGCAAAACAGCTCCCGTCTCACTGCGCGTAAACCCGGATGTGGACGCACAGACCCACCCCTATATTTCTACCGGTCTGAAAGACAACAAGTTTGGTATTGATATCAATGATGCTGTGCGTATCTATGAAAAGGCCGCTGGCCTGCCAGGTCTCGACGTTAAGGGCGTAGACTGCCACATCGGTAGCCAGCTGACTGAGATTGATCCATTCCTTGATGCCCTTGACCGGGTACTCGCGCTTGTCGACGAGCTCAGCGGACGTGGCATCACTATTGAGCACCTCGATCTCGGCGGTGGCCTCGGCGTGCGCTATCAGGACGAACAGCCAGCGACACCGGCAGAGTACATTGCTGCCGTAAAAGAGCGACTGGGTGATCGCACGTTCAAGCTGATTTTTGAGCCGGGCCGTTCTATTGCCGCCAACGCCGGTGTCTTCCTGACTCAGGTCGAGTTTCTGAAACTCAACGAGCATAAGAACTTCGCGATTATTGATGGTGCAATGAACGACCTTATCCGCCCAGCACTCTACAGTGCATGGCAGGCAATCGTTCCGGTATCGGAAACCTCCGCTGAGCCAGAGCGCACGTACGACCTCGTCGGCCCAGTCTGCGAAACCGGAGATTTTCTGGGTAAAGATCGCGCACTGAACATTGCTGCTGGCGACCTGTTGGCTGTGATGTCCGCAGGCGCCTACGGTTTTGTCATGGCATCAAACTACAATAGCCGTGGCCGTGCCGCTGAAATCATGGTGGATGGTGACAATGCCTTTGTTGTTCGCGAACGCGAAACCGTGGAGTCCTTATTCGCCGGCGAAAGCTGCTTACCCGATTAATATCAGCCCGGATAAAGAGACAGTATATGTGGCTCAAATTCAGCAAGATGCATGGTATCGGTAACGACTTCGTTGTCGTTGACCTGATTACGCAAAGTGCGAACATTCGCCCGGAGCGTGTTGCCGAACTGTCGGACCGTAACTTTGGTATCGGCTTCGACCAGCTGCTGGTCGTTGAAAAGCCAACCCGCCCGGATGTCGACTTTCAATACCGGATTTTCAATGCCGACGGCAGTGAAGTTGAGAATTGTGGTAACGGGGCACGTTGCTTTGCGCGTTTCGTTTACGACCAGAACCTGACAGGCAAACGCGATATTCGTGTTGAGACAGCCAGCGGTATCATGGAACTGCATTTGACCGATGACCGACAGGTCATGGTCGATATGGGCAAACCGGAACTGACTCCGGAAAAAATTCCGTTTATTGCCGACGATTTTGCTACTGAGTACACCATCGATGTGCCTGACGTCGGTATCATTAACCTCGGCGCAGTATCCATGGGCAACCCACACGCCGTTATCCGCGTCGACGACGTTGATACCGCCCCCGTGGAAACCTGGGGGCCAGCGGTTGAGTCCTGCAAGGAATTTCCGAACCGCGTTAACGTAGGTTTTATGCAGATTATCAATCCACATCACATCCGCCTGCGTGTTTTTGAGCGTGGCTCGGGTGAGACTCTGGCGTGCGGAACCGGCGCGTGCGCTGCCGTAGTTTCTGGCCAGCTTCGCGGCTGGTTGAATCAGGGCGTCAAAGTCAGCCTTCCCGGTGGTGATCTGTTCATCGACTGGGACGGTGAAGGCGCAGTAAAAATGACAGGCCCGGCTGAACGGGTGTTCGAAGGTAAAGTAAACCTCTGACCTCTAAGGAACAGACAGACATGAGCCAGACCCCGCGACTGACTGAAGCTGACGTAATTGCCTACATGGAAGATCATCCCGACTTTTTTATCGGAAAGGATGACCTCCTCGCAGGCATGCGGATTCCCCACAACAGCGGTCCGGCCACCAGCCTTGTTGAGCGTCAGCTTGCTGTGCACCGTGAACGCAACGTCGAGCTGAGACAACGCCTGTCGGACTTACTTGAGAACGCGCGCCGTAACGATCAGTTATTCGAAAAAAGTAAGCGTCTGGTTTTAGCTCTGGTCGAAGCAACCACCTGGGTGGATGTTCAGGCCGCCCTCGATGACTCTCTGCGCAAAGACTTTTCGGTGGATGCCTGGGCGATGCTGCATTTCACTGAACGCCAGCTTGAGCCACCATTAATTGCTATTCACAGCAGCGAAGTCCAGCGCTCGGTACACCGGCTGTTTAAAGGCCACAGAGCCATCTGTGGGCAACTGCCCGAGGCTGACATCGCACAACTCCTCGGTGTCGAAGAGTCTGCCTGCCGTTCTGTTGCCGCGGCACATATTCGTGGTAAGGATAATCTCGGCATACTGACGGTCGCCAGTGAAGATCCAGGCTACTACCGCAGTTCAGTAGATACCTTATTCCTCGACTTTATAGCAGACGTACTGGCGCTGCGACTGCCGCAGGTTCCGGTCAGCTGAGTATGACCTTACGGCTCATTACCTTCGACCTGGATCACACGCTCTGGGACCCGACTGATGCGCTGATCGCAGCAGAACAGGCTATGTTTGGCTGGATTAATGAACATTCTCCGGTCACTGCCAGTTTTTACCCACCGGAAAAATTTCACGCCTACAAGAAAGACCTGGCCGCAGCCTACCCTGAGCTGACAGGCAAAGTGTCTGAGTTTCGTTTCCAGTTGCTGCGCCGGATTTTCCTTCAGTCTGGCCATGATTCCGATACTGCCCGACGCATGGCACAAGACGCTTTTGCGACCTTTTATCAGGCACGCAGTACAGGCTTAACCTTGTTTGAAAATGTTGCCGACGTCATGGCAGAGCTTAAAGAGTCGTACACTCTGATTGCTCTGACGAACGGCAATGCTGATCTCGATATAGCTGGACATACCCATTTGTTCGAACGCCATCTGAAAGCTGACGACTACGCTGCGAAACCCTCGCCAGACATGTTCGAGGCTGCACTTCAGCACGCAGGCGTGGAACCCCGGCAAGCACTCCACATTGGCGATCACCCGGAGCAGGATGTCGCTGCAGCTCGCGCCGTCGGGATGACAACCTTGTGGTTCAATGATAAGGAGGCTGACTGGCCGTTAGCGGATTGTCAGCCCGATGGTGAGTTCAGTCACTGGTCGCAACTGGTTCAAGCGATAAGGGCTCTGGAAGGTAATTGACGATCAGTTCGCTGATGTAACCACCGCTACGGACCTTACGCCCATCCGGTTCACCAATACCGGCTTCGATGCGGGTAACAGAGATATCTTCAGGGATCTCTTCCGCAAGCCTGCCCAGATCCTGTTTCAGGTCACGCTCGACAGAATACCAGCGACGCGGCGCCTGCTGAGCACCACTGACCACCCAGATAAACTCATTCTCTTCGATCATCTCACGGTGCGTCGTACGTTCGGCCGGATTCCACACATAATGCAGGCGATAAGTCTGATCGGTTTCTGCGCTTGAGAAATCCACCGTCACACGCATCAGCGCCGCACTTGTTTCTTCATCAAACTGATCCAGCGACCACAGCCAGCTTAGCTGGGGCCTTGCACCTTCACTGACAAACGGACGGCTCAACAGAGCACGGCCCATACGGCTCTCGAGGCGCACGATTTCACCCTGGATAACATCATAGTGGGGTTCGATAGAGCAGTGACGGCAGTCTTTTTTCCAGTCGTCTATGGTTTTGGCGGAAAGCAGCACATCGGCAGAGGTGGTGTGACTGTAGAGCCAGAGAGCGGCGAATACCAACAGAGCCAGTGCGGCAGGTAAGGCGTGTAAGCGACGACGGTATTTTCTGGAATGACTGGTCATGTTTCTGCATCCTTGCGAATCAACTTGCCAGACTATTTTAGCACTCGCTCAGAAAACGACCAGCCACATAGAAAGAATTATCCGTTCTATACGGCTGGCAAGCGGCTGCGTCTTATATAGGACGGCTACCGTAGTTCGTCTGTGGTTTGCGTGGTGGATCACCCATTACGTCCGCGGCGACCTCCTGAATTCGACCACCACGGGCGAGAAACGCTTCCACATCAGAGGCCATCGCCTGACGCATCGCTTCGCGAGCAGCCTGAGAACCATACTCAATGTCGTCATCTGTGGAGGCGGCTTCTTTTGTCTCTGTTTCCTGCTCGCCGGAATCGTCGTGCGAATCCTGTTCGTTAAACTCGTCGTCGTGCAGATCATCATGTGCCATAAGACATCCCTCTTTAAGCGGTGTTTATTTGATGGGAATACTTATAGACAAGCCCTCCACGCCTGCCAGTGACGCTAACCTTTAGTAACAAAAAAAACATCAAAGCCGGATTTCAGTCACCGCCAGAGAATCCTGAATGCAATATTCCCGACGAACGGGCCTTCAGTAATCACATATTCCGGCAGAAAATACAGGCACAAAAAAACCCGCCGGAGCGGGTTTTCTTCGAGCTTAACCAAATGGTTAAGGTGCTTAACGTCCTGCCATGTACTTGATCGCGTTCAGGATTTCATCATCCGAACAGGTCGCGCAGTTACCTTTAGGCGGCATGGCATTGATACCATTGATTGCATTGTACAGAGTCTCCTCCATACCTTTGGCCAGGCGATCATCCCAAGCAGCAGTATCGCCTTTCTTAGGTGCACCCAGTACGCCAGCACCATGACAGGCAGTACATGCAGTGTTGTAAACTTCTTCACCCGTGCGAGGTTCACCTGCAACCACTGCAACGCCACCACACTCAGCGCCTACACACACTTCACCGACCGGAGCGATACGCTCGCGGATTTTCTCAATCTGAGCGTCGCTCTCGGCGTATGCCTGAGCCATGACCAGAGTGGCGGCCGCCAGAATCAATGCTTTCAGTTGCTTCACGAAGATGTCCTCATCCAGTGCCAATCAGGCTTGTCGTAATTTTAGTGCACGCATTATAGCTACAAATCGTCCGGGTTTGAACGACTGGACATGATTCAACGCAAGTATTCTGCCTCTGAGCCGTGTGAATACCCTTATTTTTCGTGATTCTTATACCAAACCTTACCTCCGACCGTTCCCACTTCATGCCCCGTAAGATAGAGTAAGCCTGAGACAGGTAAGGACTCTGACCATGAAAAACCCTCTATTGATTCTGCTTTTGCTGGCGCCTCTGACCGCCTGCACGCTCAAGGTTGCGGCCCCGGAAAAGCCGATCACCATCAATCTTAACGTCAAGATTGAGCACGAAGTCCGGGTAAAGGTCGAAAAGGACCTCGAGCAACTGTTTGAATCCGAAGACGATCTGTTCTGAACAAGGAGAAGACGATGAAACTCAGCAAGATAACAACCTTCGTCGCTGGCCTACTGTTCAGTGTTGCTGCACTGGCCCTGGAACTGGACGACGCAAAGAATATGGGACTTATAGGTGAGCAACCGAACGGTTACCTTGGCCTCGTCAGTGCCAGTAGCCCTGAGGCGGCGGCCCTCGTTGTTGACATTAACGCCAAGCGCAAAGCCCGCTATCAGGAAATCGCCAACAAACAGAACACACAACTGGTCAACATCGAGCGTATCGCCGGTGAAAAGCTGATTGAAAAAGCTCAGGGCAGTGGTGAATTTTACATGGACGGTTCAGGTCAGTGGCAGCGATAACGCTCTGATCTGAGCACACGGAGAACGGACAATGACAACATCAGGCATTATTCTGCTGGCAGTTATCGCTGGCATCATTCTTTTACTGGTCAGTGTTTACAACAAACTGGTCGCACTTAAAAACCGCTTTCAGAACAGTTTCGCTCAGATCGATGTGCAACTGAAGCGTCGCTACGATCTGATTCCTAACCTTGTAGAAACTGCAAAAGAATATATCCGTCACGAACGGGATACTCTGGAAGCTGTCATCAGCGCTCGCAACGAAGCCGCCGCGGGCCTCAAAGCCATTGGTGGCAATCCTGCGAACAGTGGTGGCATGGCTCAGTTAATGGGTGCTGAAGGCGCGCTGGCTGGAGCACTCGGCCGCCTGAATGTCGTGATGGAAGCTTACCCAGAGCTGAAGGCAAACGAAAACATGATGCAGCTCACCGAAGAGCTGAGCAGCACAGAGAACCGGATCGCTTTCGCTCGTCAGGCGTATAACGATTCAGTCATGGATTACAACACTTACCGTCAAAGCTTCCCTGCCATTGTTCTTGCAGGCGCTTTTGGCCACAGAGAAGACGCTACCCTGTTAGAGTTCGAAAACCGGGAAGTACTGGAAGACGCGCCCAAAATTAGCTTCTGAGCTCTGCACTAACGTATGAACTTCTTTCGTCATCAGGAGGAGGCGCGCCGTAACACCGGACGCCTCATTCTACTGTTCAGCCTTGCCGTCATTGCTGTCATCCTGACTGTGAACCTTCTGTTTATTGCTGGCATCGGTTTTACGCTCGGAGCCCATCGCATCTCTGGTATATATGATGCCGAGCACTGGGCCGTCGTGAGTTTTACGACGCTGGCGGTGATCCTTATTTCCAGCTTTTTCAGGCAACTGTCACTTAGTAAAGGCAGTGACGTAGCCAACTCGCTGGGAGCAACGCTGCTGGACCCCGGCAGCCGGGACCCGGATGAAAGGCGCCTCCTGAATATCGTTGAAGAAATGGCCATTGCCTCCGGGATGCCTGTACCCGACGTCTATGTCATGGAGGACTCAGGCATCAATGCGTTTGCCGCAGGCTACCAACCCAGTGATGCCGTCGTTGGTGTTACGCGCGGCGCAATATCTGCCCTGACGCGCGACCAGCTTCAGGGCGTCATCGCCCACGAATTCAGCCATATATTCAACGGTGATATGCGTATGAATATGCGTCTGACCGGCATCATCTATGGCATCGTATTTATTGGTGAAATCGGGCGTATGATTATCCGTGGCTCGCACAATCGCGGCTATACAACGCGTCGTACCGATCCTCGCGCCGCCATCTTCGGATTTGCCTTGATGGCGATTGGCTACGGCGGCGAATTTTTTGGGCGTATGATCAAATCGGCCGTCAGTCGTCAGCGTGAGTTTCTGGCTGATGCATCCGCTGTGCAATTTACCCGCAACCCCGATGGCATCAGTGGCGCTCTTAAAGTCATCGGCTATGGTGCTGGCTCTCGTGTCGGTTCACCCTCTGCGCTTGAAGTATCTCACTTCTTTTTTGGCCCTGTGATGCGTTTCCGTCGCACCATGTTTGCAACCCACCCGCCACTGGACGAGCGTATTCAGAAGATTCAGCCGGGCTGGGACGGGCACTACCTGAAGCCAAGAATGCAACACATTGAATTGCGTGACTTCAGCTATAACGACAGCGATGCCATCAGCGGCTTCTCGGGTAGTCATGATCAAACACCTGCAAACGTCGATAACACAGAGGCTCCTGCTGAAAGCGGATATGCAACTGTGCCCTACGAATCACGCGGTGAAGAGTTCCTCAGAAGCGAACTCGCAATCATTAATGCCATGTCAGCAGAGGCTCTGGTGTTTGCGCTATTGATGAGCGGCTCAAGCGAAGAAACCGCACGTGAGCAGCAGAACATGATTCAACAGAAACACGGCAGTGCCACCTTCCGCGAAGCTCTGCGCTACCTGAATGAGGTGCGACGCACCGACAAAGAAGTACGGCTTGAACTGGTTGAGCGAGCGATGCCGGCACTCCGTCGAATGTCTCTTAAGCAGTACCGCACCATGAATCAGACACTGGTCGGCATGATACAGCTGGACAACAGGATCGACCTGTTCGAGTGGTGTCTCTACCGTCTGATTCTGCAATACCTAGGGCGGCACTTTGGTACTCTTCCGGCCTTCCGCCAGAAACGCAAGTCAGCTCACGCCCTCGCCGATGATATTGCTGCCGTCATGGCGTATGTCGCGCACGCAGGAACGAAAGACTATCAATCTGCGGTGCTGGCATTCGAAGCAGGAATCTCTTCAGAACAACTGCTTATGCGTGACTGCAACCCCGAACATGCGCCACACAAAAGCCTGAAACCGCTGAATAAAGCATTGAGCGCTCTGATCGCAAGCGCACCGGAGGTTCGGGAGCGGGTCATGCGTGCCATTTCCGTATGTGTGCATCACGATGGCAAAATCACGATGGAAGAGCGCGATATGATCCGCACCCTCGCCGCCATTTTGGAGACTCCGCTCGGCATGTTCGAGAATGCAGCTGAGCTGATTAACTAAGCTTCTCGCAATACGGTCAACGGCGGAACCCGGCTGACTCTGCGCAGCATCAAGCTCCCCGGAATAGCCAATCCTAGCGCCGTTGCAGGTGGTAACCAGAGCCACGCCCAGCCAAGACTGCTGTATGGAATATCTAACAGGCCAATATACAAACCCGCCGTCACTAACTCCGCGCCGACTAAGGCCAGCACAGCTGACAACACACCCAGCAGTGCGAACTCAACCCATTGTGCCTGACGTAGTTGTTTCCGTGCCGCACCTAAAGTACGTAACACCGCACCTTCGGTCAGTCGTTCCCGTGTCGATGTCAGCAACACGGATAACATCACCAATACAGCACCCAGCAGGACGAATACCAATATCAGCTCCACTGCGGTGGTCAGTCGCTGCAACAGTGTCTGTACCTGCGAAAGGATAGCTCGGGTGTCGATAAAGGTAATGCCAGGGTATTTCCGGATCAGGGAAACCAGTGCGCCCTCATGCTCCTCCGCAAGATGAAAGCTGGTCATGTAACCCATTGGGAGTTCAGCCGTCAGATCTGGCGACAGCATCATGAAAAAGTTTGGCGTCATCGCCGTCCAGTCGAGGCGACGCAAGCTGGTGATCTCAGCATCAAGGTCGACGCCAGCCGCACGGAAAGTCAGCACATCACTTAACCCCAGCCCCAGGCGTTCAGCCAGCTCATGCTCAACGGATACCTGCCCCGGGCCTGCAGCCGTCTGAGACCATTCGCCACCGACGACTTCATTATTGTCGGGGAGCGTTTCTGCGGAGGATGTAATGAGATCACGATTGATCGAGCGGTCCTCAGCAATATCCATCTCACTTACCGCCATGCCATTTACTTTCACCAGACGCATCGGAATCATGGGATACAGGGCCTGAGTCTCAATGCTGTGATTCACCAGAGATTCAGAGAAACTTTCACGCTCAAAAGGCTGAATATTCAAAGCAAAAATATTAGGGGCGTCTTGCGGCATGCTGCGCTGCCAATCGGCCAACAGGTCTGTGCGCAACATACCAATAATTAACATCACCATCAGAGTCATGGCGAACGCCAATAGCTGTCCTGCCGTCGCGGTATGGCTACGACTCAGATGTTGCCAGGCAAACCTGAGGCTGAGAGGAAGCTTTCTGTTTCGCAACAAGCTCCCGGCAAACCTCAGTCCTCCGCGTAACAGTAGAAGTAAAAGCAGCAAGGTCGCAGCACCACCGATCATCAGACCACCACTGAGCATAATGTCCTGCGTCAGCAGGGAGAGCAGCAGTGTCAGCGATCCCAACGCTAAGGCGTAAATCAGCCAGCCCTTAAGCGGCACAGGAACCAGATCCCGACGCAGAACCCTCAACGGACTGATGGAGGATAAAGGCAGCAAATGTGGCACACCAAAACCAAACAAGCTCAGCAAACCCGCACTGAGCCCAAGAGCCCATGCACTCGGTGTTGCAGGCGGTAAGCCTTCAGGAATCAGGCCCGACAGCACCTGCAATAACCCTAGCTGCAGAAGGTAAGCGAACAAAGCGCCAAGTAGAGTAGCCGCCCCCCCGAGAAGCAGTAGCTGGGCGAGAAAAATCCGCAGTACCGATGCTCGGGGTAAGCCGAAGGTACGCATAAGAGCACTGATATCAAAGTGGCGCTCGGCGTAGCGACGGGCACTGACTGCGACGGCAACACACGCCAGAACCACCGCGAGAATAGCCGCCAAGCCGAGATACCGGCGCGCCCGGTCAAGTGAGGCAGCCATCTGCCGATTACCATCCCCCAGAGCCTCAAACGACTGATTGGCTTTCAGCTCTACCGAATTCTGAAACTGCTCCAACAGACCGTCATCACCGCTGAGCATCAACCGATAACGCACGCGGCTGCCGGGCCCTAGCATCGGACTGCTTTCAAGCTCACTCCAATGCACCATAATGCGCGGTGATAAGGTGTAGAAGTTACCTCCCCGGTCACTTTCCTTCTCAATAAGGCCGGTGATCCGGTAAGTTTTGCCCCCCAGATCCGCTTCATCGCCCAAGCCGATATTCAACAACGACAGCAGGCGCGCCTCGACCCAGGCTTCTCCCGGTTCGGGGCCTGACTGACGCAATGATGCAACCTTATCGTCGACACCCAAGACCAGAAGTTCACCACGTAACGGATAACCATCATCAACGGCTTTCACCGCAGACAACGTCATCTGATCACCGGCGACGACCACGCTGGGAAAAGTGAGTGCCCGGGCCCGATCCAGGCCAAGGGAATCTGCCTCTGCCAACCATTCGTCTTCGAGAGGAGTGGTCGAACGAACTCGCAGATCAGCGCCCAGCATATCATTGGCGCTGGCCTGCATCGCCAGATCCAGTCGCTGGCTGAATAACGCAATCGCCGTGGTCACTGTCACAGCGAGCACCAGTGCCAGAAATATCAGCGTTAACTCGCCGCTACGCAGCTCGCGGCTCATCAATTTGAGTGCGAGTCTGACCTCGGTGAACCTGCCTGCTGCGTTTTTCATCAGGCAATTTCCTCCAATACCCCATCGGTCATTTTCAGGCGCCGGTCACACCGCTGCGCGAGGCGCTCGTCGTGTGTGACAAGCACCAGTGTCGTGGCAGATTCTTCGTTAAGCCTGAACAGGAGGGACTCGACCTGCTCACCCGTCGTACGATCCAGGTTTCCGGTAGGCTCATCCGCGAACAGGATGTCGGGTTGCCCGGCAAAGGCACGGGCCAAAGCCACACGCTGCTGCTCGCCCCCAGATAGCTGACTCGGATAATGCGTTAGCCGATCCGCCAGACCAACAGAATGAAGCAGCTCAGTCGCCTCATTATCTGCGTTTTTCTTGCCGACAATCTCAAGCGGCAGCATCACGTTCTCCAGAGCGGTCAGTCCCTGAAGCAGATGAAAATTCTGGAATACAAACGCCACACCGCCCGCGCGGATAGCCGCCCGCTGGTCTTCATCCAACCCGCTCATGGCCTGCCCCAAAAGCGTGACTTCACCTTCTGACGGCAGGTCGAGCCCGGCCAGAATACCCAGCAAGGTCGACTTACCACTGCCGGATGCGCCGACGATCGCCACACTTTCTCCGCGCTTGATATGCAACGAAACTCCCTTCAGGATGGTCAGAGGTTCTTCACCACTGCGAACTGTTTTCACTAAGTGATCGGCACTGAGAGAGGTAGTATCTGTGTTGTCCGGCATACCGAATGGTTTCCTGAAAGTTAAATCGTTAATGTCAGTTTTTGCACTTCTGATCATGACAGGCCTCGCCTGCTCTCAGGTGCACGCTGAGGATCAGGCACAAGTGCATGCTCAAAAGCAGACAGAGCCAAAATTGCTGATCGTTGGCGACAGTATCAGTGCGGGCTTTGGCATCCCGGTCGAAGAGCAATGGCCTCTATTATTAGAACAGAAACTGCGTGACCGGTTTCCGCAACTCACTGTTGTCGTTGCAGCAATAAGCGGCGACACGACTTCAGGCGGCCGTAGCCGCTTACCCGCCCTGCTGGAACGCCATAAACCAGACGTCACCCTGCTGGCACTTGGCGGCAATGACGCATTGAGAGGCACGCCACTTTCTCTGGTCCGAAATAACCTGACCGCTATGATCGCAGCCGCGCAGGAATCAGGCTCGGATGTCATTCTGGCTGGTATGCAGATCCCTCCGAATTATGGGCCAGCATACACAGAGGGGTTCCGAACGCTGTATATAGAACTGTCAGGAAGTTACAACACAGGTCTGGTGCCTTTTTTGTTGGAAGGAATCGCAGCGGTCGATGGCATGATGCAGGACGATGGAATTCACCCCACAACAGAGGCGCAACCGGCACTGGCCGACAACGTTGCGCCTGAAGTTATCAAACTCATCACTCAGCCGTAGCGGCCTGTGGAGTAATAATGAGTTCACTGGTATCGACGCCAAGAGATTCCAGTTCACCAAGAATCATGGCGTAGGTGTTCTCACTCATTTCAGGAGAGCGGCTGAGGATAAACAGAGTGTATTCAAACGGATCTGTGACCGCCGCATACTCATAACCCGCCTCATCCAGGACAACGATCAGATAGTTAGGATACGGCAGGTCCGGTGCGCCCGGAAATACAACCTTGAGCTTAGAGTTTGTCTCTTCATCCCAAATGGTGGCATTCCCTGTAATCTGATTCAATTCGCCGTCGAGAGTGTCCTGATACCCTTTGTTCAGCACTTCAACAGAACCATCTTCGAGCAGGGTATATTCTGCGGTGACCCCTACCAGCCCCTCATTAAATGACACTTCATTGGCAGCAATCTGGTACCAGAGGCCCATATATCGGGGGATATCAACAAAAGGGACAGTTTCGACAATACGGCATGCCGACAGCGACATGGCCGTTAATGCGATAAGAATCAGCCGGGTAAGAAGTTGCATGGGGGATCTCTCCTGCTCGTTTATGAATAATATTGATATACAAAACCTATACATAAACAATACAAAAGACAAGACACAGTTCAGGTCAGCTGAGAACTGAACAACTTAACTCCGGTTAAGAGATCCCGCGCTCACGCAGCGCCGCAATCGCTGACGAACGGTTTGAAACCTCAAGTTTACTGAACAAATTCGACGTATAGTTCTTCACCGTGCCCAGGCTCAGGCAACAGTGATCAGCAATCTGTTGGTTGGTCATCCCGGCAACAAGACACCGTGCGACCTCGAACTCCCTGACGCTCAGATCCCAATCCTGAGCGTTGTGAGCCAAGGCAGGGAATACCTGTTCACCCGTCCCGACCGCTTTCAGCGCCGAGACCAGCTCGCTGATCTCTACGCTTTTGGCCAACCATCCAGCAGCACCATTTCGCCGGGCTTCACGACTCAGCGCAGCATCAGCAAAGGTAGAGAGGAATACAACGGGAATGCGGAGTTCGGGTTTCAGGGATTTAAGAGTTTCTATGCCATCCTGAGCCGGCATATGAAAGTCGAGCAGGACAAGATCGCACCCCTCGGGGTGGTCGCGCAACCAAGCAGCTAATGCAGTCCCCGATTCAAGCGTAGCCACCACAGTGAATACACCAGACATCTCCAGAAGCGTTGCGACCCCTTGCTGCACGAGGGCCTGATCATCGACCAGAACAAGTCTCATCATACGCTGGCCTCCGGCAAACTGATGCTCCAGGTGAGTTCACTGTTGTCGGACATTTCAACCAAAAAGCGTCCATCCATCGCCGCGATTCGCTCTTCAACACCGGAAAGTCCATTGCCATAACTGAACTCGCCTGTGTATTCGGCAAGATCGGTAAGCTTCAGTTCAATATGGCCATTGCTGTAGCGACTGCGAATTTCGACTTCACGTCCTTCAGAGTGCTTCATAACGTTTGTGAGAAACTCACGAACAACAGACAATAAGGTCTCACAGCACTGCGGATCAGATATTTTCACCTTTTCATCCCAGAGTGTTTTCACTTTCAGGGTGGTCGCCTGATCGACAAGGTCGGTTAATGCGTCGTAAAAATGGGCAGAGGGCACCTGGCGTAAACCAGATACGATGTCGTCCAGAACGGCGAACATCTTCCTGCTCGCATCCCGTGAACGCTCAAGAGGCGCCACGACATCATCCGATAACTCTAACCGACTCGCCTGCTGCTCGAGAATTTGCAGATTCATGTGCAGGGTCGCCAGTTCGTGTCCCATATTATCATGCAGGTTATGACGGATATTGCGTCTTTCCAGCATCCGCTCAGACTCAGCAATCTGAGCCTGTGCCATGCGCAACTCATCTCCCATTACCCGCAAACGCCTGACCTCACTGATCTCGACCACAATGCTGAGGCCGAAACTCCACAAGACCAGCTGCATGAGCGTGCATAAACAGAAAATAAGCCATTGATCCTGCGGGAACTGCATCGCGAACAACACGGCTACCAACATATTAAAGCTGAGTGAATATTTGGGTGAAAAACGAACCACAAGAGAAGCCGAGTTCACCACCATCAGCACTGCGTAAGGCGCATTCTCAGAAGGTACCTCAGCGACCCCCATCAGAAGAATGGAGCACAGGTGCGACCCCACCAGAAACAACCAGAACTGCCAGTCACGATTATCGACACGCCAGGCAAGATTGTTCATCAGTAACTCGCGTGTGCCCAAAAATGCCAGAGCACAGAAACAGAAAACGCTGGTCGCCATCAGCGAAGTAGCCAGCAGGCGCTGTTCAGGAGGACACACCGATAGAACAATATAGGCAGCAATCGCCCAGGCACCGATGCCCAGCGTGATGATGATGCCTGCGCGCAGGATATAGGGTATCCGCAGAGGCAGAGAGACGGAGTCCATGTGAGAAATACCAGTTGTTATCGTTATGGCGCTCAGAGTATTTCATCCTCCCCGGGTCAGCAAACGAGGAAGGTCAGAAAATATACGACACGTACTTAAGCCTTTACTAATAAGCACGAAAAAAGTACCAGTTTTGTGATCGATTTCCTTGCGTGCTGCCTGCCAAGTGTATGACTGGTACGTCATCGTTGTAGCTTTGGAATGCAAGCTTAGGTAAAGTTCAGTGGCAATCGATTGGGGGATTGATTATGAAATTTTCAGTACTTAGCGCAGCCATTCTGGCAGCGACCTCTGCGTCAGTGATGGCTCAGGACTTACCTTACTACTTCACTGTGGGCGCTGCGCACACCGAGAACGAGATCAGTGTTGATCACTTCGGCGATCACATGAAGCACAGCTACACCAACGAAATCTCTCTTGGCTACATGCTCAAAGACAGCCTCGCGTTGGAAGGTAGCTTCGTTATTCCGTCCATCATCCAGGACGACTCACGCGCAGATATTGAGCAGTTCCGTTTCAGCAGCCTGTACTTCCTGTCTGATGATGCGCTGAAGCCATACCTGACAGCAGGTCTCGGGTTTGAAGAGATGCGTACCGATGGCGGCAGCGCATCAAATGCTCTGGCATCGTTGGGGGCTGGTGTGCAGTACGACTCTTCTGAGCGTGTATTTGCGCGCGCTGAAATTCGCTATGACGATATGATCAACGAATATCCAGAGCACATGAACTATGTCATCGAAGTGGGTTACCGCTTCGGCTCTGCAGCGACGACGGTGGCATCAACGGCCGCGGCGGCCAGCTCAGTTGCCAGCAACAATATGACCGATGACAGCCAGATGACGGCTGAGCAAGCCAATGATCTGCCAGCAACCGCAGCAGGTATCCCAGCCAAGTCTGCCTTTGAAGACAGCGACAATGATGGCGTTGCTGACAGTGTTGACCAGTGTGCAGATACCGGCAAGGTAGCTATGGTTGGCAGCAATGGCTGTGACCTGATCAAAACGGTAGAAGCTCTGTTGCGCTTCCCTCTGAACAAAGCAGGCATGCCAGGCAAAGCGACTGCTTATCTGGATCAGATTGCTGCTCAGGCAAAAGAAGACAAAGATCTCAAGATCATTGTGAAAGGGCACGCCGATGAAACCGGCAGCGATGAATTTAACCAGTTCATCTCTATGGAGCGAGCCAAAACAATCGGTGGATATCTGGAGGCACGCGGTGTCAGCAAAGATTCGATTGAACTGCGCGCACTAAGTGATTCTCAGCCAATCGCTGACAATACCACTGAAGAAGGCCGCCAGCTCAACCGCCGTGTTGAACTGACCATTCAATAAGGGTTAGCGGCGTATTATTGGGGAGGCTCAGGCCTCCCTTTTTTATGCCTGTGATCCTGAAATGTACTCAGGATCTAGGCATAAATCGCTGCAGGTGGAACATGCCAAAAACAAATACCTGCGCAGCACCCAGCTTGACGTTGGTGCTCTTTTTGCGGAAAGCCACCCAGAAAAGAAGCACTTCGAGTACGTGGATACCCGCAACGATCAGACCGATGGTCGGCAGGTAACCGAGCAGGCCATCCCAGCCCTGCACCCACGCAGTAATCGCCAGTACCCAGAAGAAGAATGTTGCCGCTTTCATAGCTACGGTATTCATTTGTTGCTCCCGCAAAGTCTTAGTTAACTTCTGACCAGAAGTCAGAAAAGTATGATGACGCAGATTGCCTGATGCTATTTCGGTTGCACAGGTGCGGTTGTGCCAGCTTGTGATGGCAATGAAAGCAGACATTCGAACGTCGGGTGGTTAGAATGTCGATCCAGATTGGGAGGTAGGCATGTCCGACAACAAAACAACTCATTTCGGCTACGAGACCGTTGCGGTCGATGAAAAGGCTGGAAAAGTGGCTGATGTATTTCACTCTGTCGCTGCAAAATACGATGTAATGAATGACCTGATGTCGTTCGGCGTCCACCGTCTCTGGAAACGAATCACCATTGATATGAGTGGTGCTCGCCCAGGCAATCAGATCCTTGATCTTGCCGGTGGCACCGGAGACCTGACCCGTAAGTTCTCACGCATCGTCGGCCCACAGGGCAAGGTCGTCCTCGCTGATATCAACTCCTCCATGCTGAATGTCGGCCGTGATCGCCTGACCGATCAGGGGTATGCGGGGAATATCGAATATGTTCAGGCGAATGCCGAATGCCTGCCCTTTGAAGACAACAGCTTTGACGTTATAACCATGGCCTTTGGTCTGCGGAATGTCACCGACAAAGACAAAGCCCTGCGTTCTATGGCGCGTGTGCTCAAGCCCGGTGGTCGCCTTCTGATTCTTGAATTTTCCAAGCCGACCAACCCTGTCATGAGCAAAGCCTACGACCTGTATTCGTTCAGTGCTCTGCCCTTCATGGGAAAACTGGTCGCCAACGACTCTGAAAGCTATAAATACCTGGCCGAATCCATCCGTATGCACCCAGATCAGGAAACCCTGAAGGGCATGATGGAAGACGCTGGCCTTGTCCGCTGCAGCTACAACAACATGACCAGCGGTGTGGTCGCCCTGCACCGGGGAATCAAGCCCTGATGCTACCAGCGGTGCTCAGTCAGGCCATGTGCCTGCCCGTTGAGCGGGTGATCAATTACGCTCTGCGTCAGGACAGCGCAACGCTCTCGCGACTGGCTCGCCAGGAGGGTCGGATGGCTGCTGTCGATATAGAAGGGCTGGGCCGTTTCAACGTCCGCCTTTTACGCGATGGCATAGCGCTGAGCATGACGCCCGATTCAGACAGCGAAGTGGTACTGAGTGGCAAGCTGACTGACTTTCTGGAGCTTGCGCGCGCCGAAGACAAAGCCCATGAGCTGATCAACAGCGACATTGACATGGATGGCGATACCGAACTGGCACTGTATTTAACCCGTACCGTACAGGCGTTAGATATTGACTGGGAATCCGCCATACAGCCGTTGACCGGGGGACTGCTCGCTCATCAGATAGGTAAAGGTTTACGTAGCCTGAGCCGCTGGAGCAGTGACACCGGATCAACTTATCGCACCGCTGCGAAAGAATACCTTGAAGACGAGCTGCAGGCGGTAACACCGTCAGCCATGCTTGATGATTTTGCAACACAGACAGATGACCTGCGCCTGATGATGGATCGTATAGAAGCCCGGATTGCCGGTCTGGAAAACAAGAAAAAGACTGAGGACTGAGCGTGGGCAACCTCTGGCGACTCTGGAAAATACTCTTCATATTTACCCGCTACCGTCTGGATGCGCTTGTTCCGACGGATCAGCTACCGCTCAAAATCCGCATCCTGTTGTGGTTGGCTCCGTGGCGCTTGAGTCCGGTTCCGGGCAAACTCAGCCGCGGCGCACGTTTAAGACTGGCGTTGGAAGCCCTGGGGCCCATCTTCGTCAAATTTGGACAGATTCTGTCTACGCGTCCGGACCTGATCCCGGAAGACATTGTCGCAGAGCTGAAAAACCTGCAGGACAACGTTGCCCCCTTCCCGACTGAGACCGCACTGAAACTGATCGAAGAACAGCTCGGCCAGCCCATCAGTGAGATGTTTGCTGAGTTTTCCGAGAAGCCGCTTGCAGCAGCGTCTATTGCTCAGGTGTATGCGGCCCGACTGTTCGGCGAGCATTCAGAAGCCGGTAAAGAAGTCGTGGTTAAGGTTGTCCGCCCGGGCATCGAAGACACCATTGAGCGCGACCTGCAGTTACTCGAATTTATGGCGATTCTTCTCGTTAAGTATTCCGCTGAAGGACGTCGCCTGAAGCCCGTCGAAGTGGTAGAAGACTATCGCCACACGATTTACGGTGAATTGAACCTACAGATTGAAGCATCTAACGCGACCCAGCTACGACGTAACTTCTCAGAGTCCGAATTGCTGTACATGCCAGAGGTGTACTGGGAATACACCCGCAATAAAGTCATGGTCAGTGAGCGTATCTACGGTATTCCTGTTGCCAACATCGACGAGCTCTACGCCCAGAATACCAATATGAAGTTACTCGCCGAACGCGGCGTAGAAATTTTCTTCACTCAGGTATTCCGCGACAGTTTCTTCCATGCCGACATGCATCCGGGCAATATTTTTGTTTCGCGTGAAAACCCCTCCAGCCCGCAATATATCGCCATCGACTGCGGTATCGTTGGCAGTCTCACCGACGAGGACCTGCACTACCTGGCGATGAACCTGATGGCTTTCTTTAATCAGGATTACCATCAGGTTGCGCAACTGCACGTAGATTCAGGCTGGGTGCCACCAACGACAAAAGTCCACGAGTTCGCCGCCTCGATTCGCAGTGTCTGCGAACCCATTTTCGAGAAGCCGCTGTCAGAGATTTCATTCGGACAGGTACTGATTCAACTGTTCGCGACCGCCAGACGCTTCAATATGGAAGTTCAGCCACAGCTGGTACTCCTGCAGAAAACCCTGCTGAATATTGAAGGTCTGGGCAGGCAGCTGTACCCGGACCTTGACCTCTGGACCACGGCAAAACCGTATCTTGAGCGTTGGATGCGGGAACGTTTCGGGCCGAAAGCCGCCTGGAAAGAGCTCAAGCGTCAGCTGCCGGGATGGGTTGAAAAAGCACCACAGATTCCTAACCTGATGCACGGCGCCCTGACGCGCCTCAATCATCTGGATGAAAACCAGCAGAAAATGCAGGAACAACTGGAAGTCCTGAACGCCGCACTCGAAGCGCAACGTTTGCAGAAGCGCCACCAGACACTGGGAATTATGATCACCGTGACTGGCGGACTGCTTTGGTGGCAATCATACGCACTCGCTCTGCCAGAAATAGCGGGCCTGAGCATTGGAGCGGCGGGCCTGATCTGGCTGGTACTTAAGAGCTGACACAGGGTTCACGGCGTAGATTTCATAATAGGCACAATCGATGCTCTACGGTATCCTTCGCCTTTCAACGCATATGAAACAAGGTTAAACGATGAACTGGCTTGATAAAGTGAAATGGGACAACGATGGATTAGTACCGGCCATTGCTCAGGACCATGCCACCGGCCGCATCCTGATGATGGCATGGATGAATCGTGAAGCCCTCGAACTGACCGCAAAAGAGCAGCGCGCCATTTACTACTCGCGTTCACGTCAGAAACTCTGGCGCAAAGGCGAATCATCGGGCCACGTACAAAAGCTCCATGAGCTTCGCCTCGACTGTGACAGCGACGTTATCGTGATGCAGGTTGAGCAGATTGGCGGTATCGCCTGCCACACCGGGCGTGAAAGCTGCTTCTATAAAGTCTACGACAACAACGACTGGGTCGATGTAGATCCCGTCCTGAAAGATCCAAGTGACATATACTGAGATTCCTATGAGCGATATTCTTCAGCAGTTAGGTGATATTCTGGAAGAACGCAAAGGTGCAGAGGCTGACTCATCCTATGTCGCCAGCCTCTACCACAAAGGCCTGAATAAAATATTGGAAAAGGTGGGTGAAGAAGCCACCGAAACCATACTCGCAGCGAAAGATGCTGAAACCAGTGGTGACAATAAAGAGGTCATATACGAAACGGCCGACCTTTGGTTCCATAGCCTGGTGGCACTTGCGAAGCTGGGTGAGCGCCCTGAAGCCGTCGTTAACGAACTGGCGCGCCGGTTCAACATGTCAGGCTTGGAAGAAAAAGCCTCTCGTACAAAGAAATAACGGAGAAAAACTATGCTTGGTGGTATCAGTATCTGGCAACTCCTGATCATTCTGGCGATCGTCATTATGATTTTCGGTACCAAGAAACTACGCAATATGGGCGGTGACCTCGGTGGTGCGGTCCGTGGTTTTAAAAATGCAATGAATGAGAAGCCGGACGAGAAAGACGACTCAGAGGATGAAAAAAAGCCCGAATCGCTGACCAACCAAACGGCTGAGAAGACTTCCGCAAAAGACGCTGAGTTCAGCAAAACCAAGGATCAGGATAAAGCCTGATGTTTGATATGGGCTTCATGGAGCTGATGGTCATCGGCGTCCTGGCATTGCTGGTACTTGGCCCGGAACGACTGCCGAAAGCAGCCCGAACAATGGGTTTGATTATCGGCCGCGTCCGACGCTCTGTCAGTAACTTCCAGGAAGACCTGGAAAGACAGGCTCGCACCGAAGAACTGAAAGCCAAGCTTCGTGACCCTGCGGCGACATTTCTCGATGAGGACATCCTCAATCCGGCGTCGATGAGAAAGCCGAAAGAGACTCAGGATAATACTGAGGCGAATGATGAAGCCACCCCGTCTGAAGTGACGACTCCGATCGCGAAAAAAACATCTGAAGACAAGTCTCAATGACCGATCAAGAACAACCCCTTATTGCTCATCTGGTTGAACTGCGTAACCGCTTGCTTCGTGCCGTTCTGCTCGTGCTGGTGATTTTTGCCGGGTTATTCTATTTCGCCAACGACCTCTACCTGATCCTGGTGGAGCCGCTGTCTGTGCTGATGCCGGTCGAAGGGCAGATGATCGCGACGGGCGTCGCCTCGCCCTTTCTTGTGCCCTTCAAATTAACCTTTGTGTTGGCGGTCTTGGCGGCAGTCCCTTTTATACTCCACCAGATCTGGGCGTTTATTTCACCCGGGCTGTACCAGCATGAGAAGAAATTCGCGATTCCTCTCCTTCTGTCGAGCATCCTGCTGTTCTATACAGGCATTGCTTTTGCGTACTTCGTAGTTCTGCCACTGGTGTTTGGTTTCTTCACAGGAGTCGGGCCAGAGGGTATTTCGTTTATGCCCGACATCAGCAATATTCTCGATTTCTCGCTGAAAATATTCTTCGCCTTTGGCATCGCGTTTGAGATCCCGGTAGCCACGTTTCTTATGGTGCTCAGTGGTATGACCACCGTGGAATCACTCAGTGGCAAACGGCCGTATATTTTCCTCGGCTGTTTTGTTGTCGGGATGCTGGTAACGCCTCCGGATGTTATTTCACAAACGATCCTGGCGCTGCCGATGTATCTGCTCTTTGAAGCGGGTGTCCTTGCTTCGCGGTTAATCCGACCACAGCAAGCTGAAGCATCTGAAGCTGACTGACAAAGGCCGCGTCAGCGACTCAGTAACAGCGCCAGCGACAGTACCACTGGGGTCAGCAACGTAGCTATCACATTCATACCGAGCGCCTCCGGAACCGCAGCGATATTTTCACGCTCCTGATTTAAGGCCGTCAGCGTCTTCAATGTCAGTGCCCAAGGGAAGAGCGCCAGCAGAACCCACTGCGGCCAGATCCCGGCCATAACCGCAATGACGATCAAGCCCGCCACCGAAAACGTCATGATATTAAAAGCCCTGACGCCTGCAGAGACGCCGTAACGAATCAACAGGTGATCTCGACCGTGGACTCTGTCCGCTTCAATATCGGGGAACTGATTCGCCAGTAAAAGATTATTCACCATCAGAAAGACCACTGCCGCGCCAAAAGCCACGCAAACCGGCTGCTCAAGTCCTGCGACAATAGCCGTCCCTACCACCATCAAAACACCGAACCCCAACCCTGGAGCAAACAAACAAAGGTACGGTAAACGATTAATGACCGAGGTATAAAACCACACCAGAAGCACCCCTATGCCGCCCAACAGCCACAAGGCGGGGTACGCTAATGACAGATAAACACCGATGATTACAACGCACAACAATGACAGGACAGCTCCGGCCAGTACCCAACCTGCCGCCTGCGGGTGCTCGGGCAAACCTCCGCTTCCGCCGCTGAACGGCGTGCGGTCGGTGACAAGATCAAGGCCGCTTTTAAAGTCCTGATATTCATTGAGCATATTGACAGATATATGCGCGAGCAAAGCACCAAGTACAACCCAGATCAGATCAGGATTTAATTGAGGAGAGTATCCTGAGGCGGCAAACCCCACCAGCAAGCAGACGGGCGTCAGAATAAGAAACGGCGGTCGGGTGGTTTTCAGGCTCGTTGTTAAAATAGATGCATCCATGCCGTTGTCTCTGTGTTTTACCGCATCGGTGGCAAATCCGATATCAGGCTACTCTCAGTTAAAGCAGGACTGTCGACCAGGGTTTCGGTATGACACTGCCAACCTGCGTTTCTGCGACGCTGCACAATTTCTTGTGCTTTACGCTCGCAGAATCCTTCCGCTGTCTTCGCATTCCAGACAACCCGCTGTTCTTCAGGCGTCGTAAAATGTACCTCACACGGCAGCCTCCAGCCTTGTGGATAAACCACCTGAACTGCATGCCATACCTCTCCACTTTCGCAGACAGTTCGTTCCTCTTCGGCGGCCATAGCAAATGACGCCAGCAAACATATGGGGATTATTCTTATTATCTGCATTTTCGTCCCTGTTTATTCCGCCGCGCTGCTATCCAGCAATTGGTCAAGTAAGCTGGCTAAGCGCCGGGCAGCGAGGTGAAGTCTCGACCTGATCCACTGACGATCAGTACTAATATCTGACTCGTCCAAACGGGCACCTTTCTTGTAGTCCCGGTAAATATCACGCGTTTTCTGCAGCGACTCGCTGGCCCAGTCCTCGGGACTTCCTTCTGATGGCGCCGCAACAACAAAAGACGCGATAAGAGTACTGTCCTTCGCTAAAGTTCCCGACAGACCAGGCACATCACGATCCCAGAAGGCATGCAGATTCGTACGCTCACCCCGATAATATATCCGCGTCTGATTACCGCCACGGTCATCTGCATAACTGACGTGTAATGGCTGATGCACATCTCCGACAAAATGCCCAAGGAAGGCCAACGCTTGCCAATCGGACTCGGGCGCACTCTGCAGACGCTTCTGCATTGCGCGAATTTCCTCCGTCACACACCCCTTTCCCGGACAATGAGCACGATGAACAGAGGTATCTTTGCGCGCTACATTAATGTAATGCCACACCGACGTATGCTTGTAGTCATCTATCGTTCTGACCCGGTCAGGCCATCCGCACAACTGTGCGAATGAGCGGGCCTCGCCAGACTGTCTGACCAGCCCGCTAATGACTCTCTGTGTTTCAGGTGTGGCGTACTGATAAGCAAGGTCACACACTACAGCATGGCTTGGATAACTGAACGCAAATACACCTTGAGCAGTCATCGCCAGCGTGAAACCGATGAGCACTCTTAAATACATGCTGTTTTTCTTCATAGGCCTATTCTGGGTCAGCTTAACGCTATTGTGAACCGGGCATCATGGCACATTGAGCCAGAATGTCCTGCCACTTTGTAACATGACCACGATGAGCTTTGAGCATCGCCGCCCTCTCGGCCTCAAGTGTCGCAACCACACCTCGCTGCCAATCACCGACTACACTGCGTGGCGCCAATAGTGAGATAGCATTCAAGTAGTCGATCAACTGGGCACCAAAGCGATCGGTTTTACTCAGATAGGGTTGAAGCACACCGGCGTAATACTTATGGAAGACATTCTGCAGAATCTCGGCCTGAGGAGTGAGGCGGCCAGCAGGACACAGCGGACGATCGCCAAGGCGCTGCTCAAGAAGCCAAGCACCTCTGATACTGGCCTCCATAAGCGCACGATTCGTGAGACGCCAACGCCCTATCGCCGCCGTAGCAAGCATCTGCTGCTGATGAGCCTCCATCACCCCCGAATCGTACTGCCAATCGCCAGACTGCCACTGACGACCTTGCTGTACGAGGTAATCGAACACCTGGGTCGCCGCCAGTGTGGTTGCTCCGTCCTGAGGCGACCTGTCTCCCGCTGGCAGCAGACCTTCTGATTGTGACAAAAAGGCCTGCCACTCCTCTGACGAGAACCAGGCATTCCACCAGTACGTCATTCGGGCGTCGTATTTCTGCTGCAGAAGGCGACGTAACTTATCCGCAAGCTCGGGATCACTATCATCCAGCACATCGATACACTCCGGCGCACTTAGCATCAGGTCACGTTGTAGATGCAGTCTCTGACTGGGCGCCGCCAACTTGCCGAGAGAACTATTATTTGCCCCCAGTACTCGTCCTAGCTCACATGAAGATAACGACAGAAAATCGAGTAGGTTAATGCTTAATTCAGGCTCACTGACTGACAGTTGGCGGCGCCCCGGCAAGTCGGTGAGTGCAGCCGGAAGTTCCTCTCCATCAGACTCCGGCAATTCAACCTGAAGTGCACGGCCAAGGCGCTCAAGATAGTCATCCAACGCTGCCTGCTCACCTGTGGAGCAGCCACTTAACATGGCCGCAACAAGCAAAAGCAGCAAAGGCCTCACCGGCGTTGCATCCAGTCAGGGCGGGGAATAAAGGCTCTCTGCAATGCCAGAACGTCATCCTTATGCTCAGGAGTCAGATACGGTCGCTCAAGACTGAACACCTGATAGATGCCGCCTTGCAACATATCCTGCGTGATCACACTCTCATCCCCCGACAACAGGTTGCACTGAAGAAACGAAAACCACGAAGTCACAACGATCCAGGTGCTTAACGCCAGGTCCTGACAGTCCTGTTCATCAGCAGACAGAATTCCGGCGCTGCTGAGCGCCAGAAAAATCTTTTCAATCTGCCTCAGGCAATGACTGAAAAACTCACGATACCGCTGATGTAGCTCCGGGTCTGCGCTCAGCAGATGCTCCATATCCCGGTGCATGAAACGGTACGCCCAGAGTTCATTAAAGACGTCCGTCAGGTAACGTAGCTTGTCCTGAGTTTCGATCACGCGTCCTTCGGGGAGTGCCAGAATATCCAGAACCCGCTGTTCATAGCGATCAAACAGATTGGCGATGATCGCCTGCTTGTTACGGAAATGATAATAGAGATTACCCGGCGAAATACCGAGCTTCGAGGCAATATGGTTCGTCGTTACGGCCCGCTCTCCGTTTTCGTTAAACATCTGTAAGGCCGCATCAATGATGCGCTCGCGGGTGCCCATACCATCACTCCTGAAAAATCATGTCTCTATTTTAACCTGTTTAAAGGTATATACGGACAATCTTCTTGTCTATGCGAGACACCCCTTGACGAATTAGAGTAATAACTCTAATAATGGGGTCTGTTTATTTGTTAACCACCCGGAGGCACCCATGGTTGCCACAGTTTCTACCCTGCATACACCCGCTCAGGAGATCGAGCGACTTCATGCCTTGCACCACCAGCAACTGGAAGAATTCCGCGCAGCTCCTATGCCGGATGCCGCCGTCCGGGTCGGGAACTTACGGAAACTGAAAGCCGCCCTGATTCAGCAACAGGACTCACTGGTCAAAGCCGTGAATGAAGACTTCAGTTGCCGGGCTGAAGGGGACACCTTGATTGCAGAAATCATGACGACGGTGCAGGCACTCAACTACATGATTAAAAACGTACGCAAATGGATGCGTCCGTCCGGTCGTCATGTAAATATGCTGTTTGCACCGGCGTCGAATGAAGTCGTCTACCAGCCTCTGGGGGTCATCGGTATTATGGTGCCCTGGAACTACCCCATTCAGCTGGCCCTTGTACCGATTGCTACGGCACTCGCTGCGGGCAACCGTGCCATGATCAAGATGTCGGAGTTTACCCCCGCGACTAACCGCGCTCTGAAAGACATGCTGGCGTCTGTGTTCGACGAAACCGAAGTGGCCATCATTGAAGGTGAGATCGATGTCTCCAGCGCCTTCTCCGAGGTGCCGTGGAATCACCTGATATTTACCGGTTCTACCGCCGTCGGTAAGCACGTCATGTCCGCGGCCGCAAAGAATCTCACGCCAGTCACACTGGAGCTGGGCGGAAAATCACCGGCCCTGATTGCCCCTGATGCGAACCTGGAGCACGCTGCTGAACGTATCTGCTTCGGCAAGTCACTGAATGCCGGCCAGACCTGCATCGCACCGGATTATGTGCTGGTACCCGAAGGTCGCGAAAAAGAATTCATTGGACGCTACCACCAGGCGTTCACAAAAATGTACCCGACGATGAAAGATAATGATGACTACACATCCATCATTAATGACCGCCAGTATCAGCGCTTATTTTCCTGGTTAAAAGACGCCGATGAAAAAGGCGCAAAGATAACTCAGATAAACCCCGGCGACGAAAACTTCTCTGACTGCCGGAAGATGCCGCCACACCTCATCGAAAACGGTACCGACGAGATGACGGTAATGCAGGAAGAATTATTCGGTCCTATCCTGCCGATCGTCACATACCGCAGTTTCGACGATGCTTTGGCCTACATCACTGACCGGGACCGACCTCTCGCACTCTACCTGTTCAGTTATAATCGCGATATTGAAAAGAAAGTGCTTGAGCAGACCCACGCCGGTGGCGTTGCAGTCAATGACACCCTGATGCATATCGCGCAGGATGACATGCCTTTTGGGGGTATTGGACCATCAGGCATGGGCCATTATCATGGTAAAGAAGGCTTCGTAACGTTATCTAAGGCGAAAGCAGTGCATCGCAAAGGGCGGATCAACAGCGGTAAAGTGATCTATCCACCGTATGGCACGCGTCTGCACAATCTGGTTTATAAACTCTTCATCCGGTAAGGGGAAAAGAATGAAAACATCCCGCCGTGGATTTCTGCAGCTTGGCGCCATGGGCACCGCTGCACTGACAATCGGTTCAGGAGCAGCCATGTTAACTGGCTGCTCGGCACAGCAGACCCCAGCCGAGGGGTTTAAGACACTGCGTGAAGTGGATGTCTACTTTCTGGGCGCTCTGGCACCCGCTGTTCTGACTACTAAAGGTTATCCCGGTGCGCTGGGCAAAGATGCCCGCCAGCGCCTGCTGGAGTCTCTGGATAGCCTGATGACGACCCTTCAGGGGCACGCTCTGAGCCAGTTGCAGATGGCCTTCGACCTGATGGGTTCGCCGGTCACTCGTGTTGCTGTAGGCGCACCTTTGCACCCATGGCAGGAAGCCACCGTTGAAGAAGCCGAGGCATTTCTTGAAAGCTGGCGTGATTCCTGGCTGCCGATCAAGCGCATGGGTTATCAGGGGCTCTGTAAGCTGATTACCATTTGCTGGTATTCGCAACCAGAAAACTATGCACTCAGCGGCTACCCGGGACCACCAGTGAAAGTGCCTTACCCATACCCTGCCACTGGCGAATAACACGACAGAATCCGATAGAGAGAACACGATGAAACGTACACCACACATTCCAATGGTTGCGGGTATCCCTGATCCGATTCTGGAGGGTATCGCAAGCGGCTGGAACGTTCAGGATGCAGCCGATGTTGCTGATGGCGGCGTCATTACTGCTGATGTCGTCATTATTGGTACCGGTGCAGGCGGTGGTACTACCGCAGAAATTCTTGCGGAAGCCGGCCTCAATGTACTGATGCTGGAAGAAGGCCCGCTGAAAAGCACCAATGATTTTAAGATGGATGAGCGTGAAGCCTATCACGACCTCTATCAGGAAAGCGCCGGGCGTATGAGCAAAGACGGCTCAATGTCGATCCTTCAAGGTCGCTGCGTCGGTGGTACAACAGTCATCAACTGGACTTCAAGCTTTCATACGCCAGAACAGACACTCGAACACTGGGCGAATGAATTCAAACTTGAAGGCGCCAGTAAAGAAGAGATGACTCCATGGTTTGAACGCATGGAAGAACGTCTGCAGATTGCGCCTTGGCCAGTACCCCCTAACCCGAACAACGCCGTCCTGAGTCGTGGTGCAGAAGCGCTGAACCTCGAATGGCATGTCATTCCCCGGAACGTATCGGGCTGCTGGAATCTGGGTTACTGCGGTACCGGGTGTCCGACCAATGCAAAACAGTCCATGCTGGTCACCACCATTCCGGGTGCACTGAATAAGCAATCAGGCCTTATTTATAATGCGCGTGCCGAGCGCCTGATCATTGAAGGCGAGAAAGTACTGGGCGTTGAAGTGACGGCCCTGAACAGCGACTACAAACCGAACGGCAATATGTTTTCGGTGAAAGCACCTCACGTCGTGATGTCCTGTGGTGGTATCAACGGCCCTGCTCTGCTGTTACGCTCGGATGCACCAGATCCGAAGAAGCGCGTCGGTAAACGTACCTTCTTCCACCCGGTGGCATTTAACTTCGCCCAGTTCGATGAGCTGATTGATCCCTACTACGGTGCGCCGCAGTCGATCTACAGTGACCATTATCAGTGGCTGAACGTGACAGGTCCGGCGGGCTATAAGCTTGAGGCAACACCTCTGCATCCAGGACTTGCTGCCGTTCTGTTCATGGGCCACGGTGGCCGCCACTATGAAGACATGGGCAACCTGCCGAACACCAACCTGTTGCTGGCACTGATCCGTGACGGCTTTGACGAAGAAAGCCCGGGCGCAAGCATTGAGCTGGCCAGCGATGGCTCGCCGGTTGTTGACTACCCGGTTAACGACTACATCTGGGATGCATTCCAACGCGCCATGATCTCAATGGCCGAAATCCAGTTTGCTGCAGGCGCCAAGCGCGTTCGCCCGTCACACCTGGATGCTCCATGGTACGAAACGGTTGAAGAAGCGCGCGACGGCATCAATAACCTTGATAACCGCTCAAATGCATTTACCGTGGGAAGTGCGCACGTTATGGGCGGTATGGCCATGGGTGAAGACCTCGATAAATGTGTTGTCGACAGTAACGGTAAATACCACTACCTCGACAACCTGTACGTTATCGACGGTTCTGTGTTCCCAACCAGTATTGGTGCTAACCCGCAGCTGTCGGTGTACGGCTTTGCCTGTAAGTTTGCTAACCAGCTGGCGGCGAAGATTAAAGCCGGCGCATAACAGGTTGCTGTGACACCCGTTCACACGTGATAACCAGTAACAGAAGGAGCGGCTCAGCCGCTCTTTTTATTTATGGCTTTTTCTTCCGTTCTGGGCAATTCGAAAATATCCGCAACGACCGAACCTTATCCAGACAGCATGGTCTAGACTCAGAACATTCAACAAACTGAGTTGTCGTTATGTTTTCTGCTGAGAAATCGTATTTCTCAATTGTGCTGTACTCCGCTCTGCTTACCGCTTTCAGCACCCTGACTCCGACTGCATTTGCAGTCGTTTCAAAGAGCCAGCCCTCCAGCGCCCAACAGGAAGAGTCCACCTTGCCGGAAACTGCAGCAGCCGAACCTGAGGCTAAGTTACCCGGAACGGAGCAAGATGCCGAAACGACGCCTACGGTCGACAATCTTCCACTCCTCAATGCCAGTATTCCCCCCGGCCAGTTTCAGACCTTGTACTGGAGCCCCGGCCAGTCGTTTGCCAGTATCGACACGCCTGTACCGGTACTTGTTGCTCATGGGAAAAACCCAGGCCCTAAAGTCTGCCTGACCGCCGCGATACATGGCGATGAACTGAACGGTATCGAAATGGTGCGGCGCCTGATGTACCAGCTGGAACCGGTAAAAATGAACGGAACTGTCATTGGCGTGCCGATCGTTAATCTGGATGGTTTTCGTCGTGCCAGTCGCTATCTTTCTGACCGCCGGGACCTGAACCGTTACTTTCCGGGGAGCGAGAACGGTAGCGCGGCCTCGCGTATCGCTTACTCCTTTTTCAATAAGATCATCCGCGGTAATTGCGACTTTCTCGTCGACCTTCATACAGGCTCATTAAAGCGTACCAACCTTCCGCAGATCCGTGCTGACCTCAGTAATGAAACTGTCTTTGAGTTCAGTCGCCACTTAGGTGGCATCACCGTGCTGCATGGTCGCGGTAGTGAAGGCACACTTCGCCGAGCGGCAACCGATCTCGGTATTCCGGCAATCACTCTGGAATCCGGCGGACCAAACAGCCTTGATGAAAGCTCAGTCGATGGCGGCGTAAAGGCACTTGAGACCTTGTTACAGAATCTTGATATCCAACCCACCGTTCGCTTCTGGGGAACGCCTCAGCCCGTGTTTTATCACTCTGAGTGGGTACGCTCTGATCAGGGCGGAATACTCATGTCGGATGTAGAACTGGGCGACAACGTGCGAGCCGGCGATATTCTGGGGCGCGTTGTCGATCCGGTATCCAATACTGGCAGTGATATCGTCTCGCCCTTATCTGGAAAAATTATCGGCATGGCCTTCAATCAGGTCGTACAGACGGGTTTTGCGGCCTATCACATCGGCGAGGCTAAGACTCCGGAAGAGGCTAAAGAAGAAGCGCAGGAAGAGCTGAAAGAAGAAAATCAGGAATCAGGGCCAACTGAGTCGCCGCCCGATGATCCGGAATCAACGCCCACCCCAGAGGACACCGAGGCGCGCGTTAAAAAGACCGGCGATTCCATAAGTGACTCAGAAAGCGGCTCTGAGAATGCTGAGTGATCACTGACGCGTAATACGAGCAGCTGGAATCGTTAAGCAAAATCTGAACACACAGTAACGAAATGTCCTTTTTCAATATGACGAGACTGTCATAAAGCGTCCTTCAATAGCTGTTACTATACCTGCATTGCAGATCAGGTAAGTACAGCATGAATAGAAAATACCTAGGCTGCGGAATTCTGGCTTTTATAGTTGTATCCGCATCAGCCTGCACGCCAGTGCGCTTCAATGAGCGTGAACGACTTTCGCAGCCCGATATGGCCTTTGATAGCACACCACTGAAGAGTGAAATCGAAGCCGATGTCTACAGCGCACGAGAAGGTGCATCCGGTGTATTTACTGGCGGCGGTGGTGGAGGTTGCGGATGCTACTGAGACTGCTTGGCCTGGCCGCCTTCCTGATGATCAACTCAATGACTCATGCGGCTGCGCCTACGACGGATGAGCTTGATAGCATTTTTGCCGCGCGCGGCATCGTTTACCAGCAGGAAGACGACGGCGGCCCGGGAGGCAACCCGACCATCGAAGAAGATGCGACCATCTACGAGGGCATACTGCTGTTTCAACAACGCCTCAATGAAAATAACGCCGCCAGCTTTAAAGCCGTCGGTGACCTGGTCACCGCAGCCTCCTACGATGATGCCCGCGATAAGGCAGAAACTGTCTCTGGCGCGACGGGCTACAACCCTGGGCGTTTTAATCTTGAAGGGCGCTGGAAGTACCGCAGCGACAATCGTACCGGCTTTACTCTTCATACCAGCTACGGACAGGAGTTTGCCTATCGCAGTACTGGCTATGGTTTCGGAGTCTCCCAGTCTCTGAACGAAGAATCGACACAAGTCAGTGCCGATTTCCAGTTCTATGACGATACGGTTCGCATGATCCGCTACGACGGCAGTAAAGAAACCGATGAGCCACGCGATACAGCCACTGCAGCCTTCAGCCTGACCCAAACGGTGTCGCCCATGTCTCTGGTCAATCTATCCTGGATCTACAGTCGCCAGCGCGGCATGCTGGCAACATCCTTTAATTCGGTGCTGTTCGACAATGGTGAACGTGGCTTTGAGCTGCTCCCTGACGAACGTATCCGCAATACTGTATCAGTGCGTTATAAACACGCCATAGGCGAAGACTCGGT
The DNA here is from genome assembly GCA_002724925.1 of Oceanospirillaceae bacterium. Classification (GTDB taxonomy): domain Bacteria; phylum Pseudomonadota; class Gammaproteobacteria; order Pseudomonadales; family Oceanobacteraceae; genus Thalassolituus. The sequence continues at coordinate 35,430 of PBQA01000014.1, read as the reverse complement.
TCAGTTAGGCTTGAGTCATTATCAGGATAGCTGGGAGCTTGATGGCCAGGCAGTCGAAGCTCGCTATTTTTATCGTTTAAACGACGGCCAACTAACACTGGAGCCGAGCTACCGGTTTTACACACAAACGGCCACGGAATATTTTTCCGAGCAGTTTACGGCGCCACAAGCGTATCAAACCAGTGACTCCGATCTCGGAGATTTCGATGGTCACAGTATTGGCTTAAATTTATCGTATCGGAAAGCGGGCTGGTTCACCCAAGCGCCGTCAAACTACGATATTGGCTTTAATGTTTATCATCGTTCAGATGATCTGAATTTTTACTGGCTTACCTTAGGTTGGTACACCCCACTATGAAATTAGCATCAGTATTATTTTTACTTTTTTCAGCACTTTTAATGTCAAATATTTCCTTCGCAGGAAACTACACCACGCTGAACAACGAAACCTACAACATAGATTTTAATCAGCCAGAAAAGCCGGTCGTTTTAATCGTCTGGGCCTCATGGTGTGGCTACTGTATGGAAGAAATCCCGCACCTCAAGGAAGAATTAAAAGACCACCCGGAATTCACCTGGCTCGGTCTTAATGTGAATAAAAATCCCGAAGATGGTCGTCTGGTAGAACTAGAGCGCGCCCTCCCCTGGTTATCACTGAGTGACCCAGACCTGGTCATCGGAGATCAGTTCAAAGTACGGGGCACGCCGACTCTGATTGTGCTCAACAGCAAAGGAGATGCGATTTATCGCGGTCGACGGACTGACGACGAATTTAAAGCCGCTCTCGACACTCTTTCGGCAGAGCAATAATTCCGTGGTCTTTGCGCTCAGAAAACTCCGCGCCAAATGTATTTTACTGGTTGGCCTAAGCCTCTTTATTAACCCGTTAGATGCCGCTGAACGCATCAGCGGCACTGCAGAAAATCACGCAACGCCTTCGGTCAACAGGTCCACCAGCCTGATGACCACTACGGTCGATTTTCAGATTCTTATGACCAAAGATAACCACTCTTCTGCGATGGCTAATGCAGCAATAGACAGCGCCATTGATGAAATCAAACGCGTAACCCAGGTATTCTCCGAATGGGAGCCTGGCAGCGAAATCAGTGCAATTAATAAGGCGGCGGGCGTTAAAGCCATCGAGGTATCACCTGAGGTTTTCCGCTTAATTGCAGAAGCGCTGCGCATCTCGGAGCTTAGTGACGGCAAATTCGATATTACTTTCAAAAGCGCAGGCAAACTCTGGGATTTCCGCGCACAGACTATTCCTGACGCCGCCACTCTGCAAAGCGCGGTTATGGCTATTAATTATCAGCACATCATCTTAGATGAAGAAAAACAGACTGTTTTTCTGACGAAGGCAGAAACCCAGATTGGCCTCGGCGGCATTGCCAAAGGCTATGCTATTGATCGTGCCGTTCAGATTATTCGTAACTCTGGTTTTGATGTGTTCTATATCAACGCGGGCGGGGATTTGTATGCCAGTTCCGGTGGCGTTTCTAAAAACAGCACGAAAGACAGTACCAAGCGCTGGAAAGTCGGCATACAACACCCGGACGAAACAGAAAGCCTGATCGCCTTACTGCCTGTCGCTAACGGTGCCATAGCAACCTCGGGCGACTACGAGCGCTATTTCGAAAAGGGCGGCATTCGCTATCACCATATTATCGACCCGGATACCGGGTACCCTGCGGATATGAGCCGCAGTGTTACCGTGCTGACCTCCCGAGCCTACCTGGCTGATGCGCTCGCGACCGCCGTATTTGTCCTGGGCCCAGAGAAAGGCATCACGCTGATAGAAAATATGCCAGAGACCGAGGTGCTGATCATCGACAAGCGCGGACAGATCGTCAGTACGCTGCCGCACCTATCTCCCTGACTCGTGCGCCTTATCTAAAAATGCTCACTCTCGGAAGGGAGGTAGATGAACATCAAGCAGCATGATGTGACGTGTCCTGCCATTTGCCCCGACCCCACCCATCTATTACTATTCGCGCAGATATCACCCATAAGGCTGATTTTATGAATACAGTTGTATACCCGGGCACTTTTGACCCTATCACCAACGGTCACACCGATTTGATCGAACGCGCAGCCCGCATGTTTGATCACATCATCGTCGCCGTTGCTGCAAGCCCAAAGAAGCGCCCCCTGCTGGATCTCGAAACGCGCGTAGACCTGGCTCAGAGCGTACTGGGCCACCTGCATAACGTTGAGGTTGTCGGGTTCAGCAATCTGCTAGCAGACTTCGTTAAAGAAAAGCGCGGTAACATCATTCTGCGCGGGCTGCGTGCGGTGTCTGACTTCGAGTACGAGTTTCAGCTCGCCAATATGAATCGCGTACTGGCACCGAATGTTGAAAGCCTGTTTCTGACACCCGCAGAGCAATACTCCTATGTGTCGTCGACGATCGTGCGTGAGGTGTCAGCTCTGGGAGGTGATATCAGTACACTGGTTCATCCAACCGTCGCTAATACTCTGAAAAAATACCAGACTGAGGCATAATACGGTTCAGTAACCGTGTTTCCTGAACCGTATTCCCTGATGGAGGTTAATCATGGCCTTGATAATTACTGATGAGTGCATCAACTGTGATGTATGTGAGCCAGAGTGTCCGAACGAAGCGATCACTCCGGGAGAAGAAATTTACGAAATCGACCCGGCAAAATGCACCGAGTGTGTAGGTCACTACGACGAGCCTCAGTGCCAGCTCGTATGCCCGGTCGACTGCATCCCACAGGATGAAGACAACATGGAAACCCAGGACGAGCTCGAAGCAAAATACGAGCGCCTGACGGGTAAGAAAATCGCCTGATTTCTCATGCGCTGGTTGCACCCGGCGCCTGCGAGTAAGACACTAGAGCCTCCTGTCACCGGAGGCTTTTTTATGCGCCGCACCTGGCTTGCTGGAGTTTTCGCCACCAGCGCTCTCATTGTCACTTTTTCTACTGCCATTACTGGCTGTGCTCAGAACGATACTCAGCCTGAATCATTCTCTGGCACAGTGGCCGTAGCAAGTGCTCACCCTCTGGCCACAGATGCCGGTCTTGAAATTCTGGCCGAAGGCGGTAATGCCTTTGATGCAGCCATCGCAGTCGCAGCCAGCCTGGGGGTTGTCGAGCCATACAGTGCAGGCATTGGCGGAGGGGGCTTCTGGCTTCTGTACGATGCAGACGAGAAACAATACCGTTTTATTGATGCCCGCGAGACGGCTCCTCAGTCTTTTCACCGGGATTACTATCTGGATGAAACCGGAAACGTCGACCGAGACAAAGCGGTGAACGGTGCAACCGCAGGGGGCATCCCCGGACAACCTGCCGCATTCGCTTATATTGCTGAACACTACGGTAAGTTGCCACTCACACGCTCGCTGGCTGACGCCATCGCGCAGGCAAGTGAAGGGTTTCCTGTCGATCCACATTATCAGAAGCTGATGGGCTACCGGCTTGATGCTGTTCAGCGCTACCCATCCAGTGCCTCTGTTTTTCTTGATGACGGCCGTATTCCAGAGGTCGGTTTCACGCTCAAGCAGCCTGATCTTGCAAATACCCTCAGTAGCATCGCCAACCTGGGTTTTGATGGCTTCTACCGCGGCCCACTGGCGGTGACCATGGTCGACGAGATCAATAAAGCAGGCGGCGACTGGACTCTGAACGACCTCGCCTCATACGAAGTGAAAGAGCGTGAGCCAGTCAAAGTGACGTTGGGTGACACTCAGTTGATCAGTGCACCACCGCCCTCTTCTGGCGGTATCGCGATTGCGCAGATGCTGAAAATGCTGGAGCCGTTTGACTGGCAGAACATGAATGAAGCCGACCAGATTCACCTGCTGGCCGAAGTCATGCGCCGTGCATATCGAGATCGTGCTGAATTCCTCGGTGACCCGGACTTTGTCGATGTCCCGATGAGCAAACTCATCAGTGATGAACGCAATTCAGAATGGGCAGCCAGTATCGATATGAATCAGGCGACGCCAAGCGCCGACCTGAATGGCCCGAAAAATATTCAGGAAGGCTTCCACACGACGCACCTGTCGGTTGTCGATTCTGAGGGTAACCGTGTCTCGGCAACCCTGAGTATTAACCTGCCATTTGGTTCTGCCTACACGATTCCGGGTACGGGCGTTTTGCTGAATAACGAGATGGATGATTTTTCTGCCAAACCGGGCGAACCTAATGCCTATGGTCTGGTTGGCAATGAGGCGAATGCGATTGCTCCGGGTAAGCGCCCACTGTCGTCCATGTCGCCTTCGATGCTGGAATCTGAAGACAGCATTGCCGTCTTAGGCACCCCGGGTGGCAGCCGTATTATCAGCATGGTCTTTCTCGGTGCGCTGGAATATCTACAAGAGAAACCTGTCGAAAGCTGGGTCGCACGGCCGCGCATTCATCATCAGTACCTGCCCGATGTCATTCAGCACGAACCGGGCGTGATCTCGGATAAAGCGATGACCGAGCTCAAGGCACGCGGTCATACTTTCCGGGATGTCGGCCGTGAATACGGCAATATGCAGGCGATCCTGATCGATAAGAAAAGCGGCGAAGTCACCGCCGCTTCAGACCCGCGCGGCATCGGCAGCGCGAAAGTGATCAGCCAGTAGTCCTGGTAAATTCAGGCCGGTTGATACACCCGCATCAACCGGCCCTGACCGTCTTCGCAGGCATAACTGATGCCGCATTCAACGACTTTACTGCGCTCAGTCACTGTGGGGACGTAATACCAGTCTGACTGCACTTTAGTGCGATCCACCGTTAACAGAATAAAACCGTGGGTCTGCACTTCTGCGTATTTAATATGCGGACTGCCGGCCATGATGGTGTTCTCAGCGCTATTGGCAATAATCCTTGGGAAGCCAGGCGAGGTCACTGACGGCGTAACAAACTCAACGGCCAGAGACCCCTCTCCGGTATAGCGGTTGTAGTTGCTCCAGCTATATGGATCGTCACAGATATCAGCGGCAAAAGATGCATGAAGATCGCCAGTCAACACCACCATGTTTTTTACATTCTGACTGCGCACAACATCTAGCAGGCGATTTCGTGTCGCTGCGTAGCCATCCCAGCTATCGAGCCAGAAAGACGCCGCCGCACCGCTGCCAAGAAGATTTTCGAGGTTTAAATAATAGCGCTGAGCCATAATCACCTGCTGTCCAAGTATCTTCCACTGTGCAGAGCTACTGACCAGTTGATCGCGCAGCCAGGCTTCCTGCTCAAAACCGAGCAGCGAGCGGTTTTCATCCATTGCCGTCTGCTGCTTACCCGAGCCAGAAGGTTGTTCGTCGCGCCCCTCGACGCGGGTGTCCAGCATTAACAAATCGAGTAAGTCACCATACTGAATGCGGCGATAAATACTACCGAAGCGGTTTTCTCTCACCGGCATCCATTCAAAGTACGCTTGTTTTGCGGCCACTTTACGCGCTGACCAGTCGCCCTCAGAATCATCGTGATTAGATGCTCCATCTTGCCAGGCGTTGTCTGTGAACTCATGGTCGTCCCAGACACAGATAAACGGGTGTTGCTGATGCACTGCCGCAAGGTCCGGGTCCAGTTTGTACAGTGCGTGGCGGCGACGATAGTCATCAAGTGAGATCGTTTCGTGCGCCGGAGCCAGTGCGCGCTCGTTGCGCAGACTGTCATCTCCGTATTCGTCCTGACCGTACTCGTAAATATAGTCCCCCAGATGAACGACGGCATTGAGATCAGCGCGCTCAGCTAACACCCGATAGACATTGAAATACCCGTGCGGATAACTGGAGCAGGAGACGACAGCAAAGCGCGCCGCATCCGGGCTGCCACTATCAGCAGTGCGAGTACGACCAATGGGCGATGTCTCTCCCATCGCCAGGAAACGGTAGAAGTACGTTGTGCCAGGCATTAACCCTGTCACATCTGCTTTGACGGTGTAGTCACGGAATGCGCCTGTGCGCTCGACGCCACTGGCAACAATGTCAGAAAAGCTATCGTCAGCAGCGACCTGCCAGATCACATCAACATCCATCGCACTAACGGGAGAAAAATGACTCCAGAGTAAAACAGAATCTGCCGTAGGATCTCCGCTGGCAACGCCATAGTTAAAGAAACCCGCGGCTGGAAGTTCTGGCTCCGCAGGTACCTGGCTCATGGCCAGTGCGCCCGGTGCAACACTGACGCTGGCAATGCTCGCGGTACCTGTACGCAGAAATGTGCGACGCGTGACAGACATAATGACTACTCCTTGAAAATCAGCCCGGTATACTGAAGTGCAAAGATGTCAGCTACATGAAGCCCTATAGTCAGACCCGATAAGAGCCGTCGATGGAATCTCAGAGCATTACGTTTATTCTAAAAAAACTGGTCGGCATGACACTGATGCCAGTGCCGCTGACTCTGCTGTGTATACTTCTCGGCTTGTGGTGGTTTTCGCGAGCACCGATAAAATCACGGCTGGCATTTTTCAGCGCATTTTTACTCCTCGCAGTCAGTGCATTTAATCCGGTGGCTGACCGGTTAATTGCACCCCATGAAAGTCATTATCCAGTGTTTGATATAAAGCAACCTGTCGATGCTGTGGTAGTACTTGGTAGCGCCAGCCAGAGTGCTCCAGCAGAAAGCCCAGCGTTTATGAGTTTAGGTAGTTCAGCCATGTATCGTTTGTCAGAAGGCCTGAGGATATTGCGCGCAAATCCCGACGCGATTCTGATTGTGACCGGCTACGCTGGTTTCAGTGCAACAAAACCCCATGCAGAAATTCTTCAGCAGGCGGCTATTGACCGCGGTATTGACCCGTTACGCATATTTGCATTCCCGACCGCACGTGACACTGAAAATGAAGCGTCGCTGACAGAACCACTATTGAGAAATAAGCGTTTCGCTCTGGTAACCGAGGCAGCCCATCTAAAACGTGCGACCGTGTTCTTCGAGCGCGAAGGGCTGAACCCAATTCCCGCCCCAGCGATGTTTATCGGAGAACATCACAGTGACTGGCGACTGGACGCAACTGGCCTCTACAAAACCGAGCGAGCTTTTTACGAAACCATGGGCAGAGCCTGGCAGTGGTTAAAGTCTTTTCTTTAACTGCGATCATGCAGGCCGTTTGACCTCACCAGAAAGAAAGCAGGAACTTTAACACCCGCCCCCCACTCCCAATCTGTATCACTATTTATTGGGAGTCAGTATGAGCATCATCAAAAAAGCGTCAGCGATTTATCATTCACTCGGCAAGAAAGCGAAAGCCAGCGTATCGACTGAGTCCGGTGCATTAAAAGATCAGCCATACGGTTTTAACACCCGCTTCGAAGATCAGCCCGGAACCAACCCGGAAGAATTAATCGCCGCGGCTCACGCCAGTTGTTTCACCATGGCGTTGTCGTTTGCTCTTGAGGGAGAAGGTTACTCCAGTGGTCAGCTGAAAACCGAGGCCGATGTATCTCTCGATAAAGACGGTGACGGTTTCACCGTGACGAAGTCCGCCCTGAGCCTGACGGCACAAGTGGATGACATTGACGGTGACGAATTTGAGCGTATCGCTCAGACAGCAAAAGCGAACTGTCCGATTTCTAAATTACTGGATACCGAAATCACGCTCGAATACATCCTGAATCAATAATTCAGGTGTCAGTGAGACAGCGGCAGGTTCTCTTAACCTGCCGCTTCTGCCGTCAGCTCTGACAGAGTGTGGCGGTAGGTCTCCTGAATTAACCAAGCATCATTACTGGCACGGTGACGAGGGATACTCGCTTCCTGCGTCAGTCTCGCCTTGGTCTCGTCCCAGAGCAGAATCTGAGGCTCAGTCATGATCACTTCGATCGGGCTGATCTGAAACTGCATATTGATCCCGGCAGCATCAAACAGGCGGATCAACCAAGGTTTATCGACTACCCAGCCATCGCTGTACACCGTTTTACCACTCAACATCGCATTGAGTTCGGTCGCAACCTGGTGAACATGACTTCCGTGGCGCGCCAGCATCTCACGGGATATATTGTGAACCCCCTGCGCCGATGTATCCCAGTGGGTCCAGTGTTCCGCCGGAACGATCAGAGAACAGAAGCGAGAACCATCCCCTAACGCCAGACCGACTTCAATAGGGTAACTGTCCGGGCCAAAGCCAGACGCTTCAATATCCATAATGAATGGGGTCGAGATCCTTGGCATTCATTGCCTCCCGCAGCATGCTTGTTGTTTTTGTCATGGCGGCGTCGCCTGCTATCTGCACTGAATCAAAAAGTAGCTTGATGAGTAGTACAGTAAAAACCAATACACTAAAAAGTAGTACAAGCAGATACGTAGCGCGCGCTTTTTTGGATTAACGCTGACATTTTGGGCAGTAGACGGTCGCACGCTGGCCCTGACGGATCTCTTTCAGCGTGGTGGCGCAGTTTTTACACTCTTCGCCGCCGCGCCCGTAGACATAAAGCTGCTGCGCAAAATAGCCCGGTTTACCATCGCCCCCAACGAAGTCACGTAAAGTCGTCCCGCCCTGCTCTATCGCCGCACCCAATACCTGTTGAATGGTCTGTGTCAGCCTTTGATAGCGAGCCTTGCTGATCTTCCCTGCGGGGGTCTGCGGACGAATGCCTGCCAGAAAAAGGCTCTCATTCGCGTAAATATTGCCAACACCGACAACAATACGACCATCCATGATGAAGGTTTTCACGGCTTGCGACTTGCCACGACTCTTCTGAAACAGGTGAGAATCATCAAAGTCATCCGACAGAGGCTCAGGGCCAAGATGATTCAGATGCTCAGAGGTTTCCCCCGGCGCGACCCAGAGCAGCGCACCGAAGCGCCTCGGGTCGTGATAGCGCAGTACGCGACCATTGCTCAGGTGCCAGTCAATGTGATCGTGCTTCATCGCTGGCGCCGAAGGATCAACTAAGCGCAGAGAGCCTGACATACCCAGATGCCAGATGGCCGTGCCCACGGCGGTTTTCACCAGAATATACTTTGACCGGCGGGTCAGGCTGTCGACCGTCTGTCCGACCAGCTGTTGCACTTCATTTTCTACTGGCCAGCGTAATTTGGGCTGGCGGACATCAATGCGCGTAATGGTCTGCCCCTTCAGATATGGGCTGATGCCGCGCAGGGTGGTTTCAACTTCCGGAAGTTCTGGCATACAAACAACAATGGTATGAGTGAAGGGCTAGTTTACCGCTCTGGGCGAGAGAAATGCAGGCATAAAAAAACCCGGCCGGAGCCGGGTTCTTTCAGAAGTCAGATCAATTACTTGATCTTAGCTTCTTTGTACGCAACGTGCTTGCGAACTACAGGATCAAATTTCTTGATCTCGAATTTCTCAGGCATGGTGCGCTTGTTTTTGTCAGTAGTATAGAAGTGACCGGTACCGGCACTTGATACAAGACGGATCTTATCGCGTGGCATAACAGGTCTCCTTAGACTTTTTCGCCGCGTGCACGCAGCTCTGCCAGTACTACATCGATACCTTTCTTATCGATGATACGCATACCCTTAGTAGAGATACGCAGACGTACGAAACGGTTTTCGCTTTCAACCCAGAAGCGGTGGCTCTGCAGGTTCGGCAGAAAGCGACGCTTGGTTTTGATCTGTGAGTGGGAAACGTTGTTCCCGGAAACAGGACCTTTTCCTGTAACTTGGCAAACCTTAGACATGGTTCATCGCCCCGATTTTGTGTGTATCGAACAGATTTAATTCGTTACCAACCGTGGGCGTTAGCTCATCACTTTATGATGACCGTAGACGGCCCTGGCTGAAAAGAGTTGCGCTTTATACCAAAACGCAGACACCCCCGCAAGCAAAAGTGTATTTTTTACACAATATTCCGAAGCGCTGAATCGCTCTTCAAAGCTCTCTAGAGCCAGCCACGCTGGGCGAAAGAGACGGTATGACCATCACCAACCACCAAATGATCCAATACCCGGATATCCATCAACCCCAGTGCCTGCTGCAGGCGCTCTGTAATGGAACGATCAGCCCCACTGGGTTCTGCCACTCCGGAGGGATGATTGTGCGCCAGTATCACCGCGGCAGCCCCTTCAGCAAGGGCCTGTTTAACAACCTCCCGCGGGTAGACCGCTGCCGCATCGATCGTGCCCCGGAATAACTCGCGATACCGTATGACCCGGTTTTGATTATCCAGAAAGAGGCAGGCAAAGACTTCGTAGTCGCGATCTCTGAGTTGTGACTGCAAGTAACGCTCGGTGTCCTGTGGGCTGCTCAAGGCATCGCCACGTTGCATTCCCTGAGCCAGGTGTCGGCGTGCCATTTCCAGCACCGCCTGCAATTGCGCGAACTTGGCCGCTCCCAGCCCCAGAGGCTGACAGAAATCTGCCTGACTGGCTGTCAGTAAAGGCCGCAGACCGCCAAAGTCGGTTAACAGCTCCCGTGCAAGATCGACGGCACTCTTCCCCTTAACGCCAGTACGTAGAAAGATCGCCAGTAATTCAGCATCTGAGAGTGCTCCTGGACCACTCTCAAGTAACTTTTCGCGTGGACGCTCGCTCGCTGGCCAGTCCGTAATCGCCATCCCTACCTCCTTGTAGGTGTGATTGGAGTATGGCTCTACGATATACTGAATTTTTTTTCAGGTCAGGCTGTTTCTACCATGAAAATGCAACAACTCTGCAATCGTCGAATCCTGCTGGGTATCAGTGGGGGCATTGCCGCCTACAAAAGTGCAGAACTGGTACGGGAACTGAAAAAAGCCGGGGCAGATGTGCGGGTTATTATGACCGACGGTGCCCGGGAATTTATCACGCCGCTTACCATGCAGGCACTGTCCGGCAATCCGGTTCACTATGCCTTGCTGGACCCTGAAGCCGAGGCCGGAATGGGGCACATCGAACTCGCCAAGTGGGCTGACCTGTTGCTGATTGCTCCCGCCAGCGCCAACCTGATAGCACGCCTGGCTCAAGGGATGGGTAACGACCTTCTCACAACGGTATGCCTGGCAACCGACGCACCTCTCTGCATTGCTCCTGCAATGAACCAGGCGATGTGGCGTGACCCGGTAACTCAGGCCAATGTGGAGCGCCTACAGGCTGCTCACAAAGAGAACCTGACCATAATCGGCCCCGATGCTGGTGAACAAGCCTGTGGCGACGTTGGCCCCGGGCGAATGATGGAGCCGGCATTAATTGCCGAAGCAGTTGCCAATCAGTTTGAGTCGGGTGCACTCGCCGGTGTCAGTGTTGTCATCACCGCAGGTCCGACTCGGGAAGCCATCGACCCGGTTCGTTACATCACAAATCACAGCTCAGGAAAAATGGGGTACGCCCTGGCGGAAGCCGCTCGGGATGCCGGAGCGCGGGTGACTCTGATCAGCGGCCCAGTCACACTGGATGCTCCTGACAGGGTTAAAGTAGTACGGGTGAATAGCGCTCTGGATATGCTGCAGGCTGCCGAATCTGAGCTTGAGCACTGCGAGATTTTCATCGCCTCCGCCGCCGTAGCAGACTATCGCCCCGCCAAGGTCGCAGACCAGAAAGTGAAAAAATCCGCCGACGAGATGTCGATTCAGCTGGTCAAAAACCCGGATATCGTCGCCACGGTTGCAGCGCATACGCCGCACCCTTTTACCGTGGGTTTTGCTGCTGAGACGCAGGACGTCGAGCACTACGCACGGGGTAAGCTGGCTCGCAAAAACCTCGATATGATTGTTGCCAATGATGTGTCACGAAGCGACATTGGTTTTAATAGCGATAACAATGCGGTAAACGTCTATTGGCCGGAGGGGCAACGCCAGTTCGACGTGATGAACAAACAGATCCTCGCCCGCGAATTGATAGGGCTCGTCGCCGATCACTTCCGACCGGATTCGTCGCAATAACGAATGTAACACTGACTGCCGAACAAATAACTGCTGAAGGAAACGTAATGCAAAAGCTGCAGGTAAAAATTCTCGATCCACGAATTGGTAACGATATTCCACTGCCAGAGTACGCCACGGGTGGCTCTGCTGGTCTCGACCTGCGCGCCTGTATGGACGAAGCCGTCACCCTGAATCCGGGTGACACAGTTTTATTGAAAACCGGCTTATCTGTATACATTGAGGACCCCGCGCTGGCAGGCATTATTCTGCCCCGCTCAGGCCTTGGCCATAAGCATGGTATTGTTCTGGGCAACCTCGTCGGGTTAATCGACTCCGATTATCAGGGTGAATTAATGGTCAGTTGCTGGAATCGCGGCAAAGAACCTTTCACCGTCGAAGTGGGTGAGCGCATCGCGCAATTCGTTCTTGTTCCTGTGGTGCAGGCTTCCTTTGAAGTCGTAGAAGAATTTCAGGAAACCGAACGCGGCAGCGGCGGCTTTGGACACTCCGGGCGCGGCTAAACCTGCTATAAAGCAGGGGGAACAATAATAAATCACCACGCAGCCTGAGTGGCTCAGGGAGAGCAATATGTCAGCGCCTCGCAAGAAGGCTCTTACCATCGTGACGTACAGCCGGATAGCAATCTGGCTGGCACTGCTGTTTATCGCCAGTGGCTATGCTCTGCAAAGTGTTCAGATCAACCTGCTGACGCAGTCCGATGTCGACTCTGCATTCTCTGAAGCCGTTGCCTCTCAGGCTGCCCTTGCACTGAAAACACGCCTGACAGACACCAAGCGTCTGCAATTGGCGGCAAGTAGTCATGAAGCAACGTTAGATTCGCTAGAGACGGGCAACCGCACCTGGCTGAGCGACCTGAAAAGCTTGCTGCCCGGCACCGAAGATATTCGTCTGCTTACCCCGTCACAATCGCAGAACCTGCAGACCGAGTTCAGCTTCGCCGTCCAGGATCTGGTCAACCGCACTCTGCGTGGCGATGACATGAAGCTGGAAGCGGTTAATATTAACGGCGAGCAAAGCTTTTTCTGGGCCAGCCCGGTACCTGCCACAGGCAAACCTCAGGGTGTATTGCTCGTGCGTTATGGCCGCGACTGGCTGAACGCATTCCGCTCGTCTGTCTCTGGCGATCTTGGCCAGATTCAGGTGATGCAGAAACTGACCCCACAAGAAAGCTCGGGCATTGAAGTGTTCAGTGCCGGAGCAACGCCGGTTAAAAGTGCGAGGCCAGTCACCCGCCCGATCAATGATTACTGGTTTCTGACTTATACACCTTCTGATCACCGTCCGGTGGTCTCGCTCCTTGATCTGTCTTTCCCGTGGATTCTTTCCCTGGTTGCGACACTGAGTGCTTTGCTCGTACTGCTGTTTATTCAAAAACGCATCCTGCAGAAGAATCATCGTCATTTTCAGCAATTCCTCGAACGTTTTTTCAAAGAAGAAATTCGCGAGAATCCGGGGTTCAGTCTTAAGCTGTTCAATGATCTCGCCGATGACGTGCGACTCGCCAGTGAACAGGTTTTCGATCGCCTTAGCAGCGCTGAAACCAGTCTGAAAACCGCCAGCGTCAAAGCCACACCGAAAGCCCGTACCCGTGACGATCTGCCCGAAATTGATGAAGAGCCGGAGCGCCCTGAAATTCGCGAAACATCCGCGACTTACGACGGTAAACCCCTTGATTTTCCGTCGCTGGAAAACAGCTTCCCCGATCATATTTTCCGCGCCTACGATATTCGCGGCATCGTTGAAAAAGAGCTTGATGACGACATCGTCCGCAATATTGGTAAAGCCTTAGGAAGTGCCGTTCGCCAGCGCGGATTTGAGCGCATTAACCTCGCCTGGGATGGCCGACTTTCCAGCGAACACCTGGCAAAAGTTCTGCAGGATGGGTTACTGAGCGTAGGATGCAGTGTAAACCGACTCGGGATGCTGCCTACCGGAGCGCTCTACTTCGCGTGCTTTGAATCAGATACGCCGTGTGGCGTCATGGTGACAGGCAGCCACAACCCAGCTGAATATAACGGCTTCAAAGCGGTAATTGATCAACAACCTCTGTCCGAACAGGAAATACAGGATCTGGCCCAGCGCATTCGCAACCAAGACTACACCCAGGGCTATGCTGGTGCGCGACAGGACTCTATTAAAGATAAATACCTGGAACGCATTACTGATGATGTTCAGGTCGCTCGTGAAATGAAGATCGTTATTGATGCTGGCAACGGCGTCAGTGGGCCGCTCGCTGCGGAGCTTTTCCGTGAATTGGGTGCCGATGTCACCGAGCTTTACTGCGATGTTGATGGCCATTTCCCGAATCATCACCCCGATCCGGGCGAACCAGAAAACCTTGAAGACCTGAAGAACGCTGTTCTTATTCACGGTGCCGATCTTGGTTTCGCCTTCGACGGTGACGGTGACCGCGTCCTGATGATTGATAACGAAGGAAACATCATCTGGCCAGATCGCATGATGATGTTATTACTCGAAGATATTCTGCCTCGTCGCCCGGGTGCAGATGTTCTCTTTGATGTGAAGTCATCCCGCCACCTCGCCCCATTAATTAACCGCCTGGGTGGACGCCCAACAATGTGGAAAACCGGCCACTCTCTGATGAAGCGAAAACTTAAAGAAGTGAATGCGGTTATCGGTGGTGAATTCAGTGGTCACTTTTATATCGCAGAACGCTGGTACGGGTTTGACGATGGTCTCTACACCGGCGCTCGTATGTTGGAAATTCTATCCACTCGCAACGACTCCGTCGCCAATGTCTGCGAGGCGCTACCAGAAGATGTTAGTACCCCAGAACTGACCATCACGACGACAGAAGCGGAGAAGTTCTCCCTCATTGAAGCCCTGAGAACCGATGCCGATCTGACCGCCGAAGGTCGTGTCTTTACTGTAGATGGCCTGCGTATTGAATTCAGTGATGGCTGGGGGCTGGTGCGTGCGTCCAATACAACTCCACGACTGACGCTTCGCTTTGCCGGAGAATCAGAAGAAACGGTCGCTCGCATTCAGGCATTGTTGAAGCAGGCACTTACCCGTCACGCCCCGGAAATACAGACCCCGTTCTGAACAGTCATAGCAACCGGGAAGTGATTAGAGGTATAATCGCGCCTTTGAAAACAACCCGGTTTGCCGACTAACAGGAGCCAGCCAATGCCTCTGACGCGAGACAGCGCCATGAATACCGCCAACGTTCTGAGCGAAGCTCTGCCCTACCTGCAGCGTTTTGTTGGCAAAACCATTGTCGTTAAATACGGCGGCAATGCCATGATCGATGAAGAGCTGAAGAACAGCTTTGCCCGCGACATGGTGATGCTGAAGCTGGTTGGTATAAACCCGATTGTTGTGCACGGTGGCGGCCCTCAGATTGGCGATCTGCTGGCAAAACTGAACATTGAAAGTCGCTTCGTCAACGGTATGCGTGTCACCACCAGCGAAACCATGGACGTGGTTGAGATGGTTCTGGGCGGCCTGGTCAACAAAGATATTGTTAACCTGATTAACCAGAACGGCGGCAATGCCATCGGCCTGACCGGTAAAGACGGTCAGCTGCTGCATGCACGTAAGCTGCACGTTACGCACAAATCGCCAGAACTGGAAAAGCCAGAAATCATCGACATCGGTCATGTTGGTGAGGTGTCGCACATCAATACCTCGCTGCTGAATATGCTGACCAACAGTGATTTTATCCCTGTGATCGCGCCTATTGGTGTCGATGAAGAAGGTCACTCTTACAACATTAATGCTGACCTGGTGGCCGGTAAAGTAGCCGAGGTACTGCAGGCAGAAAAACTGATCCTGCTGACCAATATCGCAGGCCTGATGGATAAAGAAGGTAAGATCCTGACCGGTCTGACGACACAGCAGGTCGACTCTCTGATTGAAGATGGCACCATTTACGGTGGCATGCTGCCGAAGATTCAGTGTGCACTGGATGCTGTGCATGGTGGCGTGAACAGCGCTCACATCATTGACGGTCGCGTTGCTCACTCAACTCTGCTTGAGCTCTTCACCGATGAAGGTGTGGGTACTCTGATTACCAACCGACGCCGCTAAGGAATACGGATGACAGACGCAACGGAAAAGATGTCTCGCCGCGACCAGATCCTTCAGGCTCTGGCGCACATGCTGGAGTCCAATCCCGGCGGGCGGATCACAACCGCGAGCCTTGCGAAAGAAGTCGGGGTTTCAGAAGCGGCGCTTTATCGCCACTTCCCGTCGAAAGCGAAGATGTTTGAAGGCTTGATTACCTTTATCGAAGATACGCTGTTTTCGCGCATCAACATGATTCTCAAGGACATCGACGGTGCGCAGCAGCGGTGTGAAAAAACACTGGGGTTATTGCTGACTTTCGCTGAGAAAAACCCTGGCATGTGCCGTCTGCTTTCGGGCGATGCACTGGCCGGAGAAACAGAAAGGCTGCGCCAGCGGATTGATCAGGTCTTCGACCGCTTTGAGCTTCAGTTCAAGCAAATCCTGCGAGAAGCGGAAGTGCGTGAAGGCCTCATACCACAGCAATCGCCAACAGCACTGGCGAACCTCCTGACGGCTGTTATTGAAGGGCGTATACGTCAGTACGTGCGCACGGAATTTTCTGTTCGCCCAACAGAGCATTGGTCAGCACAATGGGCGTCTCTCAGCCAGATATTGCTGCAGGAAAAAGACTTAAAGATGCCATAAAAAGATTAGCTCTCAAGGATTGAGAGCTGGCAATCGACTGCTGTCGACTTCCTCTGGCAAGGTGCCTGCGGGATACACCGACAGCACTCGCAATCGCTGACGGATAACATCGTAATCCGCATTCAGCGTTTCTAACTTTTCTTCCAGTTCGCGAATGGCAACTTCCGCTCCCTGAATGGCACTTTGATAGTGACGGATCTCGTCCACCAGCGATTCAGACACAGCCGCTCCACGTCGTTCTGTGTTTGCTGCCGCCTGCTGCGCCTGCTCTAATTTTTCAGTGAGATCCGTAATCCGCCGCGCCTGCAAATCCTTCTGAGTGATCACTTCGTCAGACTTTCTCTGCAGGGCTCGATCTACATCCGCGACCGTAGAGTAGATACGCATCAGGTCTTTATCCTTCTGCTTACGCTGCTCTATGCGCTTATTGCGGGCTTCCTGCTCAGCCTTGAGGCGATCACGCTCGGCGATTTCTTCAGGCGTCAATTCACGCGGTACACGCTTTACCAGCATCCCACGGGAGTTGAGAACATCGTATCCAAGCGGCGCCAGCTCTGCGGGCACCGAGTCTTTGATAACAATTTGTCCGTCTACATTGAACCGATAAACATTGCCTGCTGCCAAAGATGCGCATGCTAATGCGCTTATAGTTGCACCAACCAACAGCCGCCTGAACATAGGTCTCCCGGGTTACTTAACGCCGTATTGATCCCGATAGGCTGTAATCGCGTCTGCGTATTGCGCCAGCTCCGGATTTCCAGACACATAATCTAGCACCTGATTCAGGCCTACGATACTGGCAACAGTGATACCGAAGTCACGTTCTACCTCTTGAATGGCCGATAATTCGCCCTGACCACGTTCCTGACGGTCGAGCGCGATCAGCGCCGCCGCCGGAGTCGCACCTTCAGCTGCATTGATCATTGTCATCACTTCACGGATCGCCGTGCCAGCCGTGATAACGTCGTCTACAATCAGAACACGGCCTTCAAGCGGAGCACCAACCAGATTACCACCTTCACCATGCGTCTTGGCCTCTTTGCGGTTAAAGACATAAGGAAGGTCTTTCTGGTACTGGTCCGCCAATGCAATAGATAACGCAGCAGACAGAGGGATACCTTTGTATGCAGGGCCAAAGACAACATCGTATTCGATGCCGGAGTCTTCTAACGCCGCCGCATAAAAACGACCCAGGCGCGCGAGTGCAGACCCTGTGTTAAACAAACCAGCGTTGAAGAAATAGGGACTGATGCGTCCGGATTTAAGAGTGAACTCACCAAAACGTAGTACACCCTGCTGGATAGCAAATTCGATAAACTCTTTCTGATAGGTCTGCATAAGGAATCCTGAATTGTCGTCGTGGGCCAGCAATGAAAATTAAGAAGAACAGGCGATCCAGCCGGGTTATCTCCTGTTTTTGCAAGACCCGTAGCCATATAGGTGCCACAGAAGAGTGCAGCGGCCTAATTGGATGCGGTATGATACACCCATCGATAACCGGGAACCATGTATGAGGATAATCACACTTCACGTTGACGGACTAGAGCAGGCAGTGAAAAACGGCCTGTATCAGTGGCTAAGCAGTGCCGATGTTGACGTCGTAGCCATACAGAACCTCAAGGCAAAAGAGTATCAGCTGTCTGACGACGTACTCTACCCGGAAGGATTCAACGCGTACTTTTTCGATGCTGCCGAAGATAACTACAGCGGCGTCGCTATCCTGACCCGCGATGTCCCGAAGGCCATCATGACGGGCTTAGCCCACGCCGAATGGGATATGCAGGGTCGCTTCATTCAGGCTGACTTCGACCACGTCAGTGTGGCCTCAGTTCTGTTTCCAACGATTGATGAGCACAACACGCTTGACGACAAACTCGAGTTTCAGCAGGTGTTTCTTGAGCATTTGCAGAAAACCCGACGCAAACGTCGCGAGTTTATTTTCTGTGGCAACTTCGAAGCAGCGCACAAGACTGTTGATATCCAGGATTGGAAAAATGCACAGGATACTCCCGGATTTATGCCAGAAGAGCGTGCCTGGTTTGATCAGGTATTCGGGCCGGTAGAGTTCACCGATGCCTTTCGTGAAGCAAACTTTGGTGAGAATCAGTTTACCTGGTGGCCCGATGAAGAAAGCCAGCGCCGTGATCAGAACGGCTGGCGTATCGACTATCAGATCTGCACACCGGGAGTGCGTCAGTACGTTGTTGAAGCGCGTGTCGAAAAAGCACCTCAATTCGGCAAGCATGCTGCGGTGCTTATCGAATATGAGTTTGATGAAGAGATCTGAAAAACCAGATCTTAAAATAGAAATTTCCAGAAGAGATAACTCTGGAACAAAGTGAAAAGGCCAGCGAACCCGCTGGCCTTTTTCGTATCAGGACGCCAAAGCCGCCTTCTGCAACTCTGACAGTTCGCCGATAGCCTTCTGGGCATGCGCCAGCATGGCAGTCAGCTCTTCACCAGAGAAGGCTTCGCCTTCTGCCGTGCCCTGAATTTCTACATAACCGCCTTTCTCGGTCATGATGACGTTCAGGTCGGTCTCGGCGGTTGAATCTTCGGCATAGTCCAGATCCAGTACGGCTTCACCGTTATAAATACCGACAGACACTGCAGCGATCATCTGCTTCAGTGGCTCACCTTTCACTTTGCCGTTTTCTTTCAGCCAGTTAATGGCGTCTGCGAGAGCAACACACGCACCAGTGATTGATGCGGTACGCGTGCCACCGTCGGCCTGAATCACATCACAGTCGATGGTAATGGTGTTTTCACCCAGCGCTTCGAGGTCAACAGCAGCACGTAAGCTGCGGCCAATCAGGCGGGAGATCTCAACCGTACGGCCCTGCTGCTTACCTTTGGCAGCTTCACGAATCATTCGCGATCCGGTCGAACGTGGCAACATACCGTATTCTGCGGTAACCCAGCCCTGGCCCTGACCGCGCAGGAAAGGTGGCACTTTGGTTTCCGCACTGGCCGTACAGATGACTTTGGTGTCGCCGAACTCCACCAACACAGAGCCTTCGGCGTGCTTGGTGTAGTTCCGGGTGATGCGTACTTCTCTCAACTGATCCAGTGCGCGGCCGCTTGGTCTCATAATGTGTCCCCTGTCTCTATCTATGGCTTCTGTAGCTATGGCTTCTGTCACAGCGCGCAGTATACAGAGAATCCCAACGGTTATTCAGTGTTGTGAAATTGAAAGATCATTTTTCCATGAGAGCCAGCTGACTACAAAAGAGATCTGAAACACCCCCGCAGAGTAACAATAGGTTTTATTTTGTTTCACTCTGTTCTAGTGTTTCAAAATGTAACTGTGATTATTGCAATAGATTCAGCCACTACTAATAAATCTCTCAGTTTTTAAATAACAATCCCTCACCTTCGATAACACAAACGAACATATCACCATAGTTCGCAACGATATATTCCACTCAGGACACCTTCTCAAACAGGAAGGTTACAAACAACGCGACACGTCGACACCGTCATAACTGATTTTTCTATGCCATCGACAGCACGCAATTTATGAACAATCTGAGTTCTGACTATGGATATACAAAAAACAGCACTTATCTGCACCATCGCACTCATGCCATCAATGGCAGTAGCAGATGACCACGAACATGAATGGCCTGAGAGCTATACCAGCCTCGGTATTGAATACAACTACTCTCTGATCGCAGAAGGGCGTACCGAAGATACCGACGATAACATCACTGATTTTCATGGGTACGGCATCAACCTCACCCACCAGTACAACCCACTGTTAAGTATCTATGCTCAGGCAGCCATGGCGGAGAGCGAAACCACTGAATCAGAGGCTGATATTGATGTGGAATCGTATTCTGTCGGCCTTAGATTTCATCCGTCTGCGTTTCATTACGGAGACTGGCGGGCGTTCGCTGGCGGCGGTTACAAGTACAACAATTATGACATCGCATCGAACACCTTAATCGGTAGTAGTGAAGTCAGCGAAAACGCTCTGTTCGCTGAGGCAGGGTTGCAGAAATTGATCTTCGATCAGCGCTTTATTGCTGAGGCGGGTGTGCGCGCGATTGGTGAAGTTCAGGATACCTACATTGATTTCCAGCCCTTTCTTGGTATTTCGGTTCTCTTCGGGCGTAGCTACGCCAAAGCGATGGAACCTGTGGTTCTTGATAGTGACGGGGATGGCGTCGTCGACGGTGACGACCAGTGCCCGAATACTCAGGCAGGTGCTGTCGTTGATGCGACCGGATGTGAAGAAAAAGACTCTGATATGGACGGCATCCTCGACAAGAATGACGCGTGCCCTGATACACCAGAGGGCGCAAAAGTAGACGCTCAGGGTTGTGCAGAAAAACTGACGGTAGAAGTCCGCGAAAATCTCTATATCGCCTTCCCCAGCAATAGCTCTGCCGTGCCACAGGAATCCGTAAAAGAACTCGAGAATATTGCCCGCCTGATGAAGGAATACCCTTCAACTGAACTCCAGGTGTTCGGCCATACCGACAGCCGTGGCTCAGCCAGTTACAACATGCAGCTATCTGACGCACGTGCCAGTGCTGTAGGGAAGGTGCTTTCAGCGGAATACGACATCTCGTTAACCCGAATTAACTCTCAGGGTATGGGCGAAACTGCACCCGTCGCCACTAACGACACGCCCGAAGGACGCGCCAAAAACCGCCGAGTGGAACTGGTTCTGCGCCAGCCTGAATAAAACCGGAGATATTTATGAAAAAGCCCAACTTTAAAACCCCATTAACCTTGCTGGCTGCCGTCGTCCTGACCGCGTGCGGTGGCAACGGTTCAGATTCAGAAGGCCGACTGGGAAGTAACGACTCCGCTGTTACTGATCCGGTGGGTTCAGACCAGATCGACGGAGCCGTAGGTAACGGTGATGACAATGGTGGCAACAATAGCGCACCGGGCACTGTAGACCCAGTATGCTCCGGAGACAGCCAGTTCGCAGTGACAGAATTCATCCCGACCAGTGCTGCTGAAAATGTTTCTATCGCAACGAGTGTCCGGGTGACCTTTAACACGGATCTGGATGAAGGCTCTGTCGACGCGACCTCCGCCTTTTTATCTGGCGGTAGCGCAGGGTCTGTTGATGCAAGCCTCTCAGTTAACGGCAACGCACTGCTCATTAATCCTGTTAGCGGCTTAGAGGAAGACACTCTCTATACAGTGAACATCGGTGCGGGCATC
Source organism: Oceanospirillaceae bacterium (assembly GCA_002724925.1). GTDB lineage: Bacteria > Pseudomonadota > Gammaproteobacteria > Pseudomonadales > Oceanobacteraceae > Thalassolituus. The sequence continues at coordinate 13,782 of PBQA01000014.1, read as the reverse complement.
ACAGCAGACTGTAGCGAAAATATTGCACTAGGTGCTGATACATCCTCTGACTTCACTACCGGAGGGGTGGAGGATGAGGATACAACAGCCCCTGAAATATTAATTTCCACACCAGATTTAATGGGATTATTACCTGTCGATATTACTCTGGTTATTGATTTTTCAGAGCCACTCGACAGTAGCACCGTAAACTTCGACAGCATTTATGTTATTCCTGTCGACAGTGAAGGTTCGCCAATTCCAGGTAGCGGAAAAATCGAAGGTGAGTTCTCATTCGATGGCAGCCGGGTCCTCTTTACCCCGAGTGAACCACTGAATGGCGAAAGCTTCTACCTGTTAGAAATTAACACCAATATTGAAGACCTTAGCGGTAATCCACTCGCAGCAATCAGCACAAATATCTTCCGTACTGAGAGCCTGACTGCGGTGATTGAAGGGATACTCGGTGGTGGATCTGGCGACAATCCATTAGCTGACCTGCAAGCTGCACTCGAAGATCTGGCCGGCAACCTTATTAATATTGTTGAAAACGGTAAAGAAGAGCCTGGTGATGAAGGTGGAGACGGCGGCGTACGAACCGATCCGCAGGCTCTGTTCGAGCTGCCATTAACCCTGGCTGCATTAATTGCCGCAGGCTCAGAAGAACTGCTTGCCCTGACGGGGTTGTCTGAAGAAGACCTCGGAGATCTCGACAATTTTGCGGACCTCCTCGACCCATCCACTCTGGCACAGTTGCAGGACCTGCTGACCCAGTTCGCAGATGACCCTCAGAATTTCGATCTGCTCGAAGCCTTTAACTCGGGCGACTACGACCTGGTTATTCTGGAGATCTTCCCACTATTGGTAGATGGCGAACTGACGCCAGAGCGCCTGACCGAGTTCAGCTCCGTACTGATCGCTGTTTGTGATCCTAAGGGCAACGCCACAGGCACAGAAGCAGCCTGTACTCTGTCAGTTAACATTGGCTTCGGCAGCTTCAGCGAAGGCGTTCAACAAGCTTTTGCCGATGCACTGGCTAACGGCGACCCGGCGGCACTGGCGCAGTCTTTCCTGACGATTGGTGAGCTTGTCTTCAGCGAAGGTGGACTGGTCGATATTCAGGTTCTGGATGACAGTGGCCTGCCTCTACCGGAAGCACTCGAAGCGCCGCTGATTGATCTCCTGAACCAGATCGGCCAACTCCCTGTTCTGGGGGCGCTGACCAATCAAGAAGATATTACCCGTCTTGTTGATGTTGAAGTGCTGAAGACATCACTGGCCAACGTCGAAGCAGGCAAACTGCTGACTCTGACAGTGATATCTAAAGACCTCGTGAATGCAGGTGCCCTGACCGACCCGAACCTCGACCCCGGTTTATTGCAGGTAGGTGGTGCACTGATCGACGCACTCTCAGATGCAGGCCTCGACCCGTTATTTGATGGCCTGTGCCGCATACGTCTGTTGTGCACAGACTGATTTGGGCATAGCCCAGCACCTCGGGGCCAGGGATGCCCCACTTCACTCTTTGGGGCTTCGGCCCCTTTTTTATCTCCGTCAAACACAACTAAACCGGCACGTATTCGTATATCCCTCCGCAAACATCTAAAATAGTTATTCGCTAATCCATATTGAGGTTTTTATGGCCTACAGCATGACCGCTTTTTCCAGAAGCACTATTGAAACAGAAGCCGGGCGCATTAACTGGGAAATTCGCTCCGTCAATAGCCGTTACCTCGAACTGCATTTTCGACTACCGGATGAGTTCCGTGATTTAGAACCCGTGCTACGCGAAAATATTAAATCGACATTAAATCGTGGAAAAGTTGAAGTTTTCCTGAGGTTTCAGCCCTCACAACAGCAACAAAACTTGCAGGTCAATCAGGAACTGGTTGCTGCATTGAACAGTGCCGCAGACAAAGTTCATGAAGTGATTGGTCCGGGCAACGCGTTAGACGCACTCAGAATTCTTCAATGGCCGGGGGTTCTGGAAACTACCGCAGCCGACATAAAAGGGCTTCATCAAAGCGCACTGACGTCATTTAATGAATGTATCGAGTCATTACTTTCAGCGCGTCTGCGTGAAGGTGACGCACTGGTTAACCTGATACAGCAGCGTTGTGCAGAAGTCCTGAAGCTTTCTGAACAAGCCGATAAAATTGTGCCCGAAGCCATTGCCGCTCAGCGCACTCACCTGTTAAACAAACTGAATGAGTTAATCGAAAATCCGGATACCGAACGACTCGAACAGGAAATGGTATTGCTCGCGCAAAAAGCCGATATTGCAGAAGAAACCGATCGGCTGCGTACCCATATCGACGAAGTTCTCAATATTCTGCAACGTGAAGAGCCCATTGGCCGACGACTGGATTTTATGATGCAGGAGTTAAACCGCGAAGCGAATACGCTTTCATCCAAAGCCATGCGTACGGAATTGACGCGTATTGCGGTCGATCTGAAAGTGCTGATCGAGCAGATGCGCGAGCAGGTTCAGAATATTGAGTAAACGCTGGGCTCACATATCCCAAGACGGCGCACCAGAAAAGTAGTCACTCAGAGAATCAATAAATGCCCGCACTTTGCTGGAGAGCAACGTGCGGTGTGCATACACGGCATACAGAGCGATGGGCTCCGGTGCTTCTTGTTTCAGTATTTCCACCAGATGCCCATCAGCCAGTGCTGCGCCAGAAATAAACGTCGGCTGCAGAACAATGCCTGCTCCCGCAATGGCGGCATTATTCAGTACTTCGCCGTTATTGCAGCTGAACTGATGGCCACGCAGAACCCCGGCCTGACGCAATTGCTCATCTTCCATATAGCTGTATTGAAGAAAGCGATGTTGTGGCAGCTCAGACAATGATGCCGGCTCGCCGTATTTTTTGAGGTACTCAGGTGATGCACAGTATGCCAGGCGAATATCTGTAAGCTTTCTCGCAACCAACGATGAGTCCTTCAAATGACCAATTCGCAAGGCGACATCAAAACCTTCTTCGATGATATCCACCTTCCGGTCGTTTAATTGAAGATCAATGCCAACGTCGGGGTGACTCTGTTGGAATAATACCAGCGGCTCGGCAAGATGCAGGCTCGCGAACGACACCGGCGCTGCAATTCTCAGCAGGCCCCGCGCCTGCGCCTGCAGATCGCCAGTCTGACTCTCCATATCGTCGATATCTGACAGTATCTGCTGAGCCTGCTGAACGTAGCGCTCTCCGGCCTCGGTCAGATGGATTCGCCGCGTTGTGCGGTTCAGAAGCCGTACGCCGAGGTGCTCCTCCAGTTGCGCCACATACTTACTCACCAGCTGCGGCGACATTGCCAGACGATTTGCCGCACGGGTAAAGCTGCCCTCATGAATCACGCTGACCAGCGTGCGCATCGCCTCTATCCGATCCATATCTTCCCCTATAACGACAACCCATAATTACATCCAATTATCAACAAATTATTGATAATAAGACAACCGAAACCCTATTAATCAACGAGAGAGCAAGGCGTAAAGTACACACATCACTTACGCAGAACTCCACAGGAGACGTACTATGAACATTCAGAAAATCTTCGAATCCAATGCTGGCCTCGCTCCTCTTATCCTTCGTATCCCGGTTGGACTTATCCTGGCAGCCCACGGCTCACAAAAGCTGTTCGGTTGGTTTGGCGGTTACGGCCTCGAAGGCACCGGTCAGTGGATGGCCAGTATTGGTTTAGAGCCGGGTTTCCTGATGGCCCTGCTTGCAGGTAGCGCAGAGTTCTTTGGTGGCCTTGCGCTGGCAGTTGGTCTTCTGACCCGCCCAGCGGCGCTTCTGACCGCCTTTACCATGCTGATTGCGATTTTCAGCGTTCACATTGGTAATGGCCTGTTTATGGCGAACAACGGTTACGAATATGCACTGACACTCTTCGTCGTCAGTATCGCTCTGGTGGTTCAGGGCGCGGGCAGCCTGTCTGTTGATCAGGTTATTTCAGAGAAACTGCGCCTACAGAAGGCCCAACCATCGTTTGCATAAAACGAGTCATTTCATCTTTCACATTAACCGCCGGACGCACGCGTCCGGTGTATCTATAAAGAGCAGAAGCAAGGCAGGCGTATTATGTTAGTCAATGGTATCTGGCAGGAAAACTGGCAACCCGTTCAGAACAAGGATGAAGACGGGCGCTTCGTTCGTCAGACGTCTTCTTTCAGACACCAGATAGGCGACCCGGATTTTCCGGCGGAAGCAGGGCGATATCATCTTTATGTTGCCTATATTTGTCCCTGGGCTTCTCGCACGCTAATGGCAAGAACCCTGAAAGGTCTCGAAAATGTTATTTCAGTGACTGTCGTGAACCCAAAACTCACTGACCAGGGCTGGCAATTCGGTGGCTTTGAAGACGCAGAGCCAGATCCTTTTGATGACACAACCTACATGCATGAAATATACAGCCGCGCAGACCCTGAATTTACCGGTCGTGCTACCGTACCTGTATTGTGGGATAAGAAAAATCGCACCATCGTTAATAATGAATCAGCCGATATTCTACGTATGCTGAACCATGCATTTGATGACTTCACCAGCGACGCTGACGCTCTGGATTTATATCCTGAACACCTGCAAAACGACATTGATGCTCTGAATAGTGAGACCTACGAGAGCCTGAATAATGGAGTATACAAAGCGGGCTTTGCGACTACCCAGCTCGCCTACGAAGAGGCATATCAGCACGTATTTTCTACGCTGGACCAGCTTGAAAAGCAGCTCAGTGATGGACGGACCTATCTTCTGGGCGAGGATTTTACCGAATCTGACATACGCGTATTCGTCACCCTGATTCGCTTCGACCTGCCCTATCATGGTTTATTCAAATGCAACCGGAATACGCTGAAAGAAATGCACAACCTTCATGCTTACATGAAGAGAGCTCTGGATTTACCGGGTGTGAGAAGCACGGTTTTTCCTGATCATATTAAAGCCGGTTATTACTCTGTAAAAGCGCTGAATCCGACAGGCATCGTACCGGTCGGGCCACTTAACCTCTGACCTTCAGGAAGGAGTTTTTATGAGAAAAATAAATACCGTTTTTATCTCTCACGGCGGCGGCCCTTTGCCTGTTCTCGGCGACCCTGGGCATGCCGAAATGATAAGTACGTTAAAGAAACTCGCTGAAGAACTACCACGTCCAAAAGCGATTCTGGTGATCAGTGCGCACTGGGAGGCGAACCACCCCACGGTTACCTCGGCCAGCAAGCCGGGGATGATGTATGACTATGAGGGGTTTCCAGACGAGGCTTATCAGCTTCAGTATCCATCTCCGGGAGAACCAGAGCTCGCCGACAAAGTTGTTTCAGCTCTGATGGATGCAGGGATAGCCGCCGAGAGCAGTCCCGAGCGTCCGTACGACCACGGCCTGTATACCCCACTGATGCTGATGTATCCGGAGGCCGATATTCCGGCGATACAGTTGTCGCTGGTCAAAGGCCTTAATCCTGACGAGCACCTTCGGATTGGCGAAGCCTTACAGGGTCTGGACTATGACGACTTGCTGATCATAGGCTCCGGCTTTTCCTTTCATAACATGCGCGCCTTCTTTATCCCCGAAAGCCCAGACATGCATGCTGCCAATGCTGCATTTCAGAATTGGCTGGAGGAGACCTGTATGAGCAAAGAGCTGCCAGAAGAGGAACGACGGAAACGACTTCAACATTGGGCTGAAGCGCCGAGCGCCCGCTATTGCCACCCACGCGAGGAGCATCTTTTACCTCTGCATGTCTGCTACGGTATCGCCGGACGTGCTGCAGACGAATACATCGCCACCACGATCCTTGGCAAGGCTTCCGGCATGTACGCATGGACAGCCTGAGGTATACTGTCAGGCCAACCACTACAACGACTGGATCAGCATGGCTAAATCATTTACCGGAACCCTGTTTATCTTCTCCGCCCCGTCGGGCGCAGGTAAAACCAGCCTGGTAAAGGCCCTGCTCGACAGCACTGGATACATTGGCGTATCAGTGTCCCACACCACCCGTGCACCACGCCCGGGTGAGGTGGATGGCAAAGACTATCACTTCGTCAGTAAAGAAGAGTTCGAGCACCTGATCGGCGAAAGCGCTTTCCTGGAGCACGCTCAGGTATTCGATAACTACTACGGGACGTCACAGCGCTGGGTCGAGTCAGAGCTCGAAGCAGGTCGAGATGTTATTCTGGAGATTGACTGGCAAGGGGCAGAGCAGGTGCGCCGTCTAATGCCCGAAGCTATATCGGTGTTCATTGCACCACCATCCATCGCAGCGCTGGAGCAGCGCCTTCAGAATCGTGGCCAGGACAGCGACGAGATCATCCAGCGCCGTATGCGCGATGCCCGCAGCGAGATGAGTCATTATGGCGAATACGACTATCTGATCATCAACGATGACTTCAATAATACCCTCGAAGAACTACGCGCCATCATCATTGCCCGTCGTCACCGCCTTGAGGCACAACAGGCAAGACACGCCCAGACTCTCAAAGATCTGCTGGGTAATGACTGAGATTTTCACCTGACCTCTTCCTTTATCGCTGGAATCGAATACAATAGAAGGTTCCACTGAATTTAATTCGCACATAGGAAAAACCATGGCTCGCGTAACTGTTGAAGATTGCCTGACAAACGTTGATAACCGCTTTGAACTCGTGATGCTGGCCGCCAAGCGTGCCCGCCAGATGCAGGTTGATGGCGCGGAACCTATGGTTGCCGAAGAGAACGACAAGCCGACTGTACTTGCTCTGCGTGAAATTGCTGACGACCTGGTGACTCCTGCGACTATGGCAGCACAGGAAGAAGCCGCTCGTGCAAACGCCGAGTTCGAAGCACAGACCCGTCATCAGGAATTCTGATAGACCTTTCTTATAGAGCATATTAGTGCCAACCATTGATGCGTTATCTGAGCGACTTACCCAGTATCTGAGCCATAGTCAGATCAAACAGGTATGTCGTGCCTACTTTTACGCGGAACAGGCACATGAAGGGCAACGCCGCCGCAGCGGCGAGCCCTACATTGTTCACCCCCTGGCCGTCGCCAATATTCTTACCGAGATGCACCTCGACCATCAGAGTCTGATGGCTGCGATGCTACACGACGTTATTGAAGACACCGGTGTACCGAAAGCCGCGCTGGCCGCTCAGTTCGGGGATGTAGTGACCGATCTCGTGGATGGTGTGTCTAAGCTCACGCACATTCACTTCGAAAGCAAAGAAGAACAACAGGCTGAAAACTTCCAGAAGATGGCGATGGCCATGGCCAAAGACATCCGCGTTATTCTGGTTAAGCTCGCCGACCGACTGCACAACCTTCGGACACTGGGGTCTCTCAAGCCTGAGAAGCGCCGCCGAATTGCCCGCGAAACACTCGATATCTACTCCCCTATCGCCAACCGCCTTGGTCTGAACAGCGTACGGGTTGAGATGGAGGAGCTGTGTTTCGAAGCTATCTACCCAATGCGCTCCGAGATGATCCGCAAGGCAGTAAAAGCCGCACGTGGGCATCGTGTCGAAGTCGTAGAAAATATCACCGCCAGTATCCGTAACCGATTAAGCGAGTGCGGCGTCTCTGCCCGGGTATTTGGCCGTAAGAAGCACCTGTACAGCATCTACAGCAAGATGCGCGACCAGCGTAAATCGCTGAGTGACATTATGGATGTGTACGGATTCCGTATCGTCACCGACTCCGTCGACGACTGTTACCGCATTCTCGGTGCTATGCATGGCCTGTATAAGCCCGTCCCTGGGCGCTTCAAAGATTACATCGCTATTCCGAAGACCAACGGCTATCAGTCACTGCATACCACACTGATCGGTCAGAACGGCGTGCCCATTGAGATCCAGATCCGCACCGAAGATATGGAAGCCATGGCCAACCATGGTATTGCGGCCCACTGGCTTTATAAGAGCGAAAGCGATCAGACAAGCGGCACCCAACGTGCCCGTCAGTGGGTCCAGAGTCTGCTTGAATTGCAGAAAAATGCAGGCTCGCCGATTGAATTTGTTGAACACGTTAAAGTCGACCTTTTCCCGGAAGAAATCTACGTATTCACGCCGAAAGGCAAAATTATGGAACTACCCGCAGGTTCCACGGCAGTCGATTTTGCGTACGCGGTACATACCGATGTTGGCAATCACTGTATTGCCTGTCGCATCGATAAGCAGCTGGCTCCATTGAGTGCGCGCTTACAGAATGGCCAGACGATTCAAGTGGTCACAGCGCCAAATGCGCAGCCAAATCCGGCGTGGCTCAATTTTGTTGTTACCGGTAAAGCCCGCTCGAACATCCGTAATTATCTTAAAACTCAGCGCCGTTCTGAATCTGTTGAGCTTGGTAAGCGCCTGCTCAATAAAGCACTCAGCGCGCTGGGTAAGACCATGGAAGATATCGACGCGGCGCATGTCGAACTGGTTCTGAAAGAAACAGAGAAAGAGGCGCTCGAGGATCTCTTTGAAGACATAGGTGCAGGCAACCGCATGGCACCACTGATGGCTCGTCGCCTGCTCGTTGCCAATCGCGATACCGATATTGATCTGAACTCGATCCAGGATAACTCGCGCCTTGCAATTAAAGGCACCGAAGGTCTGGTTGTCAGCTTCGCGAAATGCTGCAGCCCGATTCCGGGTGATCCGATTCTGGGGCACGTCAGCTCAGGGCGTGGACTGGTTATTCATACCGAAAGCTGCCGCAATGTAGAAGAGTATCGCGACAACCCTGAGAAGTGCGTATTCCTGAGCTGGGATAAAGAGATCAGCAGCGAGTTTACAGTGGACCTCAAAGTATACATGGAGAACCGTCGGGGCATCATTGTGGATGTTGCTGCAGCGATAAACCAGGCGGAAGCCAACATTGAGAAAATCAGCGTAGAAGAACAGGACGCCCGCCTCAGCGTTACTTATCTGTCCTTGAGTGTTCAGGGCCGCAAGCATCTCGCACGCACGATACGCCGCCTGAGAACGATACGCGGCGTCTCGAGAATCGTGCGCATAAAATATCCCAAAGCTAATCAGTAACCCAAACCTAACCAGAACAAAGGATTCCCATGAGTCGCGAAATTATTTCTACCGACAAAGCACCTCAAGCCATCGGTACCTACTCACAGGCCGTTAAAGTGGGCAGCACGGTTTACCTGTCTGGTCAGATAGCTCTCATCCCAGAAACCATGGAAATCGTTGAAGGCGGTATTGAAGCCCAGATCCATCAGGTGTTTAAAAACCTGAGCGCGGTTTGTGAAGCCGCTGGCGGCTCACTGCAACAGATCGCCAAACTTAATATATTCCTTACCGATCTGAGCAACTTTGCGACTGTAAATGCCATCATGGCGGAATACTTTGAGCAGCCATACCCTGCGCGTGCAGCCATCGGCGTTAAAGAATTACCCAAAGCGGTTGGCGTAGAAATGGACGGCGTACTGGAAATCGATTAATACGTTTCAGTCAGGGCAGCATCCATAAAAAAGCCCCGCTCTTCAGAAAGAGCGGGGCTTTTTTGTTATCTGCCTTTTACTGCCTGCCGCAAACGCTCAGCGGCAGGCTAATCAAGGTGTGCAGGATCACATATTTAGCTGTGATCTTGCATCCACCGGGAAGGTAACAGTATTGCCTTTCTTAACACCCAGACCTGAGTCCAGAGCCTGCTGAATTGCCTGTGCAACATCGTCGCTGACCGACTTAATCACACGAATTACCGTACCATTCTTGATGCTCGATGGGCTTTCAATCTCAGGATTCTGCTGCATGATGGAGTTCCATGCGTAACCGGTTCCGAGGAAGCGTTCAGAAAGTTTCCACAACGAGTCACCCGCCTTGAAGACATAATTCTGAACCACACCCAGAACTTCGCCAGTATCTGAATATGCAACACGGATTTCCTCATCGGTGTTAATACCAGAGCCTGACGCCTGAGCATCTTCGTCTTCTTCCTCATCACCGACTTGATAGCCTTCCGGCGAACCCGAGGCCGTTGGCTCGTACGATGCCAGCAATGACGCCAGCAACTCAGTATCCAACGTCGAAGGTACGTCGCTGCTCGCGTAGTAGCCGCTTGAGCCAGCAACAGCATTCGCATCAGCAATAAATGGAGACAGTGCTTCAAATACCGCAGGATTCAGCTGCGAGAAGTCACCAACGCTATCAACGATAACCAGCGCAGGCGACTGTGAGCTGATCAGAGAGTCGGTTTCTGTACCTTCAGTGTTGTAGACCAATGGCGCGCCGTTCGGGAAGAACGGACTAACGAACGTAATCGCTTCGAGGTCGAGCCTGAGCGCAACTTCGAACGTCAACTGGTTGTTAGTCTCACCGATACTCGCCCATTCACCGGCACCCGCTACGCCCGACTCACCCGTACCAATGTATGCATTGAGTGCCGACACGTCCGTGGTGTTAACAGTCTCGGACGTCAAGGCACCTGTGCCTGCGACCAGGCTATCAAGAACCAGGGTCCCTCCTTCGATAGCGATATTGCGAATCACAAGGTCGCCATTCTGAATCATGGTGACATCAATGGATTGGCCATTAAGCGTCTCAATAGAGATCAGGTTAATGTCAGTCCGCAGTTCAATATCACCGTAGCTCAGAATCAATAATTCATCGGCAGTGACAGAACCTGTGATCGCAATTGGGTCACCCTCTGCCTGAGCAGCAGTCCCTGAACCATAAGTAGACAGCAACTCTACATTCTCGGAGCCATCAAAGTTCAGAGTCATGGTGTTATCACCAAAGGAAACACTCTCACCGTTGAAATCAGCCTGCATCGACGTCGCGAGATCAAGATCACCCGCATTATTGAACAGAGATTCAAACTGGCTGAAGGTAAACTTACCCACTTGGTTAATACCGTTGCCAACCGCATTAATCACCCAACGCACACCGTCAATTTCATTGATCAGGGTGTCGTCACCGTCGGAGCCCAATAGTGTCAGCGGTCCATCGAACAGAATGTCGTTAGCCGCAACCTGCTCATCACTGCGGATCGTAAAGGTATCATCGCCGGTGGAACCCTGAATCTGATCATCGGTATTCGCCGAAACCTGACTCACTGAGGTGAACAGAATTTCTTTAGTGCTTACAGAAGCAGACTCGTCTCCCAGCGTGAAAATCTCAGTCTGAGCAGCAACATCATTCAAGGTACCGCCAGACAGATCGGCGGATTCAATCGCATCGAAACGGATAGACTGTGCCACCAGGGCATTATCGGTAACCGTCAGCTCCGCCGAGGTCGCAGCGGATGTGGTGATACTGTCGGTGCCCGTGCCGCCATCTACATTCGCGACGTCACTGAACAGGATGCCGTTACTGAAGAACTGATTCTCCCCAACTAACGCAAACTCATCGTTGGCCGCGGTGCCATTCAGTGCTCCCGATGACAAGCCCGCGGCTTCAAGGTTGCTGAAGACGATGTCAGATGCGATCAAGCCAAGCTCGGTGCCATTCAGGGCAACCACAGCATCATTGGCAGCGACCAGAGAGTCATTACCGTCACCAGCATCAATGGTTGCTACCGAAGTAATAGTCATATCATTCACTTCAACCTGACCCGACGTTGCACCGGTGTTGAAGGTCTCTGCTGCATCAGTAGCCGTAAGAGCACCATTAGCAAGATCGACAGAGTCCACATTCGTGAATGCGATGCCCTGAGTTTCTAATGCGTTATCGCTCGCGGTACCTGCGTCGCTCACCAAAGTAGCCCCGTCGGTATTCACCTGATCATCTCCCCCCAGAGCATCGACAGCTGCAAGGTCGGTAAAATCAATACCGGCGGAGGTCAGAGCATTGCTACCCGTCACATCAAAGGTATCGGCCCCTGTGGTTCCAGTCAGAGCATTACCTTGCAGGTCAGCCATTTCGACAGACGTAAACTCATAGCTCGCTGTATCCAGTGCATTATCTGCACCGGTTAACGTTGAGTTGGCATCATTAACCGTCAAAGCATCATCACCGGTCCCCGCACTAATTGCAGAGTCAGCGTTAGTGACATTGATGTCGTTAGCAGTCAGGGCAGTGCCTGTCACTTCGAAGCTATCCGCCGCATCACTGCCTATCAGCGTGCCGTTCGCCAGATCGAGGTTCTCTACCGAAGTAAATGCGATCTGTTGAGTCGTCAGGGCGTTATCAACCGCGGTACCTGCTTCACTCGTCAGAGTCGCACCATTGGTGTTGACCTGGTCATCGCCATTTTCCGCATTAACCGAGGCAACATTAGTGAAGTCGATATCTGCTGACGTCAATGCGTTAGCGCCAGTCACGTCGAAGGTATCGGCACCAGCGGTACCCGTCAGCGCATTGCTTTGCAGGTCTGCAACTTCAATCGAGGTGAACTCATAGTTTGCCGTGTTCAGTGCATTGTCTGCACCCGTCAACGTTGAGTTGGCATCATTAATCGTCACTGCATCATCGCCAGTACCAGCATCGATTGCTGTGGCTGCATTGGTCACGCTGATAGCATTTGCCGTCAGAGTAGTAGCCGCTACCTCGAAGCTATCCGCTTCTGAGCTACCCGTGAGCGTTCCGCCATTCAGATCTGCATTTTCTGTCTCACGGAAGGTGATACCCAGAGTTTCGAGTGCATAATCCACCGCATTTCCAAACTCTGCAAACAGAGACGCATCGGCACCATCGGTATTCACCTGGTCAGCACCGTCATCTGCATTTACGACTTCAACATTACTGAAGTCGATTCCTGCAGACGTCAGCGCATTCGTACCTGTCACATCAAAGGTGTCGGCATTCGCTGTACCGGTCAGAGCGTTATCAGCTAGGTCTGCAACTTCAACCGATGAGAACTCGTAATTCGCAGTCTCGAGCTCGTTGTCCGTGCCTGTGAGTGTTGAGTTACCATCATTCACGATCAGAACATCATCGCCGTCGCCGGCATTAATGGCAGACGCTGCATTGGTCACCGTCATTGCATTCGCAGTCAGAGTTACACCTGTCACTTCGAAGCTGTCGGCCGCATCACTACCGGTAAGAGCACCGTTGGCCAGGTCGAGATTCTCTACCGAGGTAAAGGCGATCTGTTGAGTCGTCAGGGCATTATCAACGGCCACAGTTCCCGCACCATCGGTCTGGCTGACCAGAGTCGCTGCATTGGTATTCACCTGGTCATCACCATTGCCGGCATCGACTGAGGCAACGTTAGTGAAGTCGATATCCGCCGAGGTCAGAGCATTAGGAGCTGAGACATCAAATGTATCGACACCTGCAGTACCCGTCAGAGCATTACCGGCGAGGTCAGCCGTTTCAACCGAAGTGAACTGGTAGTTCGCTGTGTCGAGCTCGTTATCAGTACCCGTCAGTGTCGAATTAGCATCGTTAACAGTCAGGACATCAGTACCGTCGCCTGCATTAATAGCAGATGCTGCACTGGTCACAGTGATGGCATTAGCCGTCAGAGCAGATCCGGTTACTTCGAAGCTATCGGCTGCATCACTGCCTGTCAGCGTACCGCTCGTCAAATCCAGATTTTCTACCGAAGTAAATGCAATCTGCTGAGTCGTCAGGGCGTTATCAACAGCCACGCCTGTATCACTGACCAGAGTCGCACCGTTGGTATTAACCTGGTCATCACCGTCGTTGGCATCTACTGACGCAACGTTGGTGAAATCGATATCCGCAGATGTCAGAGCGTTAGCGCCCGTCACGTCGAAGGTATCGACACCAGCGGTACCCGTCAGGGCATTGCTTTGCAGGTCTGCAACTTCAATCGATGTGAACTCATAGTTCGCTGTGTTCAGTGCATTGTCCGCACCCGTCAACGTTGAGTTGGCATCATTAACCGTCATTGCATCATCGCCAGTACCAGCATCG
>PBQA01000013.1 GCA_002724925.1 Oceanospirillaceae bacterium | reverse complement strand
TCAATTCACGACCAAGAAAACGATTAAACTACAAGACACCTGAGGAAATGTACTATGAAATCTAATTATTTCTGTCGCACTTCAAACTTGATACTAAGTGATAACCTCATCGGTAAAAATCACCCTATTTCCGAATGGATCTGTAATACTCATATCTCTCGTACCCCACGGCATCTCCTGAATTTGAGGACGAGCATGCCTGTATTTTTTCGTGATTAATTCTTGGTGATATTTTTCCAAATCATCAACCTCAACTCTGATAGCCGCTCCTGGCGAGCAATCTCCATGATGTTCTGTAATGTGGAGCACGCAGGCACCTTTTGATGCTTGAAAGTATAAGGGTAAATCTTCTTCGAATCGGTGCTCCCAATCGAGATTGAAGCCTAAAAATTCGATGTAGAATTCTTTTGCTTTAGATTCATCAAAGCTTCTAAAGATTGGTGTCATCCTTCTGATGTTCATCAGATTCTCGATTCCCCTTTTTTTCACTTAACAGTTTATTCGTGAGCGTGCTCATTTGCACACCTGTGTCCCTTTTGATGTTCCGAGCATAACTCCCCACCACCACTATGAAAAGTGCCTCAGGCGACGCCTTTTGTCAGCGTAAAAGCGTGCGTGCTCGTTTGCACCCCGGTGTCGCCTTTACATTTGGCACACTATCACTCCACCCGTGTTTTCAACTATCTGATTTATAAAGGTTATTCTTTATTGATAGATTTCATATTGAGCAGACTCGTTTTCTTCTGTTCGTTCAAACGCGCACGATTTGCGGCCTGCTGAGAAATATACTGTTTATATACCCAGTTATTTCTCATGTGACATTGAGTATCAAGATCCGGGGGAGTAAAAACAATATCGCGAATAGCCTCCGGCTGATTCGCTCCTACAAATCCCCACACTCACCCAAATCACAGACACAAAAAAACCGGCCAAGTGGCCGGTTCTTTATGCAACGTCTCGGGTTAGGAGCGCGTCGCGAGCGATGGCTGACCGAGGCAAAGATCTCTGAGCAAACGGAGTGTAGTTAGCCTACATGAGTATTGCGAAGAGATCTTTAACAAAGGTCAGGCGAGCGCAGTAGCGCTCAGTCCATACGCTCCCACACAGTCGCGATACCCTGACCGAGACCAATACACATAGTGCTCACACCGTACTTACCGTTGTTCTGTTCCAGAACGTTGATCAGTGTAGTAGAGATACGTGCACCGGAGCAGCCCAGTGGGTGACCCAGGGCGATTGCGCCGCCGTGGATGTTGATGCGATCTTCTGCGATGTCTTTCAGCTTCAGGTCTTTAACACATGGCAGTGACTGTGCTGCGAACGCTTCGTTCAGTTCCCAGTAGTCAATGTCAGTGGTTTCCAGACCTGCACGCTTCAGTGCTTTTTTGGTCGCTGGAACCGGGCCGTAACCCATGATTGCAGCGTCAACACCAGCAACAGCCATTCCCAAGATACGAGCGCGTGGCTTGAGTCCCAGTTCCTGAGCTTTTTCGTAGCTCATCAGCAGCATCGCAGAGGCACCGTCGGTGATCTGTGAAGAGGTACCTGCAGTCACGGTACCGCCTTTAGGATCGAACGCCGGGCGCAGTTTGCTCAGGCTTTCTGCAGTGGTTTCAGGACGAATGGTTTCGTCTTTTGTTACCAGGATCTGTTTGCCGTCTGCATCGTGGCCGTACATAGGTACGATTTCGTTGTCGAACTTACCTTCGTCAGTCGCTTTCTGCGCCAGACGGTGTGAACGTGCAGCGAATTCGTCCTGCTGTTCACGGGTAATGCCGTGCATTTTACCCAGCATTTCTGCAGTCAGACCCATCATGTTGGATGCTTTTGCAGAGTACTTAGACGCTTCTGGGTTGTGGTCGAAACCGTGCTGCATGTCGACGTGACCCATGTGCTCCACACCACCAACAACGAATACGTCGCCGTTGCCAGTCTGGATAGCCTGCGCCGCAGTGTGGATCGCAGACATTGCAGAACCACACAGACGGTTAACAGTCAGTGCGCCTGCTTCTTTAGGCACTACAGTCATCAGACCGATCTGACGAGCAACGTTGAAGCCTTGCTCTTTGGTCTGGTTAACACAGCCCCAGATGATGTCTTCGACCAGCGCTGGGTTAACGTCTGGGTTACGCTCAAACAGAGCGTTGATCAGGTTAGCAGAGATGGTTTCTGCACGTACGTTGCGGAATACGCCACCTTTGGAACGACCCATTGGTGAGCGCACTGCATCTACTACAACTACGTCTTTTGGATTGTAAGACATGGTTTAAATTCTCCTGGTGCGCTGATTAACCGAAGTAGCTTTCGCCGTTCGCTGCCATTTCACGCATGCGATCGGTTGCTTTGTACAGATTGCCGAGGTGAGCGTACTTGTCGCACAGTGCAACGAAGTCAGCCATGCCAACGGAATCCATGTAACGGCATGCACCACCACGGAATGGAGGGAAGCCGATACCGAAGATGAGGCCCATATCGGCTTCAGCAGCCGTGTCTACGATGCCTTCTTCGATGCAGCGTGCAACTTCGATACACATCGGGATCATGCAGCGTGCAATGATTTCTTCAGCGTCAAAGTCTTGTGCGTCTGCAACCACTGGCTTGATCAGCTCGTAAGTTGTTTCATCAACGACTTTCTTCGGCTTGCCGCGCTTGTCAGTTTCATAAACGTAGAAACCTTTGCCATTCTTCTGGCCGTAGCGCTCGTTTTCGAACATCACTTCCATCGCTGACTTGAAGTCTGCCTTCATGCGATCAGGGAAGCCTTCAGCCATCACTTCGTTAGCGTGAACGCCAGTGTCGATACCAACCACGTCAAGCAGGTAAGCCGGGCCCATTGGGAAGCCGAACTTTTCCATTACTTTATCGATCTTGGTGAAATCGCCACCGTCACGTACCAGGCCAGCGAAACCAGCAAAGTAAGGGAAGAGTACACGGTTAACCAGGAAGCCTGGGCAGTCATTTACAACGATTGGGGTTTTGCCCATTTTCTTCGCGTAAGCAACCACGGTAGCAACCGCTTCTTCAGAGGTCTTAGAACCACGGATCACTTCGACCAGAGGCATCATGTGCACTGGGTTGAAGAAGTGCATACCCAGGAAGTTCTCAGGACGCTTCAGGTCTGCTGCCAGCAGGTCGATGCTGATAGTCGAGGTGTTCGAGGTGATGATGGTGTCTTCAGATACCTGATCTTCCAGGTCTGCCAGTACAGCCTTCTTCACTTTCGGGTTTTCAACAACAGCTTCTACAACCGTGTCTACATCACCGAAATCGCCGTAGCTCAGTGTAGGACGAATGCGGTTCAGCGCTTCACCCATGGCTGCAGGCTTCATTTTCTTCTTCTCAACGCGCTTGGCCAGCAGCTTGTTGGCTTCATTGAGGCCCAGCTCGATACCCGCTTCGTTGATGTCTTTCATCATGATCGGCGTACCTTTGTACGCAGACTGGTAGGCGATACCGCCACCCATGATGCCAGCGCCCAGTACGGCCGCTTTCTTGGTTTCTTTTGCTTGCTTGTCGAATTCTTTCGCTTTCTTCTTCAGCAGCTGATCGTTCATGAAGAGACCGATCAGAGCGTTGCTTTCTGACGTTTTAGCCAGCTGAGCAAAACCTTTAGCTTCTGCTTCGAGTGCTTTGTCGCGTGGCGAGTTAGCGGCTTTCTGCATGGTCTTGATCGCAACGATTGGCGCTGGGTACTGACCTTTGGTCTGACCAGCAACGAAACCTTTCGCAGTTTCGAATACCATCATGCCTTCCATCGCGTTGAGCTTCAGCTTCGCTTTCTTCTCTTCACGACGTGCCTGCCAGTTGATGTCACCTGCGATGGCTGACTTCAGCATTTCTATTGCTTGCTCTTGCAGCTTGTCAGCAGCAACAACAGCATCAACGGCGCCGTCTTTCAGTGCTTTGTCGGCACGGTTTTCGTTGCCCATGCAGATCCATTCGATCGCATTGTCAGCACCGATAACACGTGGCAGACGAACGGTACCACCGAAGCCAGGCATCAGGCCCAGTTTAACTTCAGGCAGACCAACTTTCGCTTTCTCAGACATAACACGCATGTCAGAAGCGAGACACATTTCAAAACCACCACCCAGTGCGATGCCGTTGATCGCTGTCAGAGTTGGTACTTCAAGATCTTCGAATGCGTTGAAAATCTGGTTGGCTTCGAGGGTCCAGGCAGCGATTTCTTCTTCGCTACGCTTGAACGTTTCGCCAAATTCGGTGATATCCGCACCTACGATAAATACGTCTTTGCCAGAAGTAACAAGAACACCTTTAACGTCGCTGTTGCCCTGGATTGCTTTAACAGCTGCATCCAGATCTTCAATAGTTACGCGGTTGAACTTGTTAACTGATTCGCCCTGCAGATCGAATTTCAGTTCGGCGATGCCGCCGTCGATCAGGGTTACCGTGATGGCTTTACCTTCGTAAATCATCAACTGATCTCCACATGGTGGTTAGCTTTGGCTGCCATTCACTGCACTGCAGTGGGGCGCCGTTAGGTGAAACAAGGCTCAATTGTTTAAATAATAAACAATTCATACGAGCGTTTGAATCTGAGTGGCACACCTTCCCAGACAGCCAAGGGAAAGTCAATAGACTACACCCTTTTCAGTCCTCAAGGGATAACAATTAGGGATGAGATCGGCCTGTCACTACCACTGCCATTCAGGCCAGATTTGTTACCCTTTGTAATTGCTTATGGGATGATATGTTACGAAAGAATAAACTGTCTGGAATGCCCGATTGATAGTTAACCGATCGTTACTGAATAGTCACTGATAGCCACCTGAGACAAAATATGAACAAGAACAATGTCTTCAACGTCCGTTCCTTGCTTTTAATTCTGATAACCGCGTTCATCAGCCTGAGGGCACTCGCGTCAGACCCTGGTGACATTCATGCCCTGAAAGTCCAGGCAACCAACGCCATGACCAGCTTTTATATGTACCAGGGGCTGGATGCCGATCTGAAGTACGCCAACCGGATTGATCAATCGATGGCGGCAGCCTATGCCGCCGCCAGCCGTATCATTGGTGGTACAGACGAAGATATTAATGAAGAGGCGGCCACAGAAATGGTCGCTCATTGGGATACATTCAATAATTTAATGGCAGCCAACAGGAAGGATATAGTCACCCGCGGCTACCCGGATATGCGTCTGGTCAATGAAATGGGAGATGCCTGTCTGGCGTTAGTTAATGCCGCTGATCAATTGACGACCACCGGGAATGTCAGCGACGTAACGAGAATTGCACGCGCACTGGCGTTCCGTATGTCTGACATTACGTCGCAGTACACTGGGCGTGGTACCAGTAATCTGGGGCAGGTATTCGTTGGCTATCAGGAGCAGACCCCAAAAGAGATGGCAACAGAGTTCGAGAACTTACTCGACCAACTTGATAGCAAAATTCCTGAGGAAGACGCACTTCGTGTTGATGCGATCCGCCATAAATGGGAATTTCTGAGCCGCTCTATCTCTAATTACAACGAGAATTCCGTGCCGTTTCTGGTGGTTAACTACAACGACAGCATCGTTGAAGCGCTCCACCAGCTCGCTGCAGCCTATGAATGAAGGACTGAATCAAGAATCTCGGTAAGGAAAGACTCATAGGCGGCCGCATTGGCCGTCTTATTTTCGGCTGGCATCAGCGTCACCCGGTTGCTGTATACCTCAAGCAGCAAAAGATCATCAGGAAAGTCTGCGAGTAAGCGTGTTAGCAAAGCGGCATCGTCGGCACTGCCCTGATCATGCCAGGCCAAACCATCAGGCAAGCCATCGGTATCCCAGCCCTGCTGGCCAACCACCCGCCATAAAAGCTCACCGCTATCGCGTTTTTTCGGTTTCGGGTCCATCAGGGTGTAGTTGGTCCCTGTAAAGGAATCACGAATACCGGTTTTCGCCGAATCAGGTTTAAAGGTGTATTGGCGCACATGCAGCTTGCGCTTGATTGCATCAAGGCGCAGTGCAGCGAGGCGCGTGTCACGCGGGCTCGGTTTCAACCAATAGATTGAGCCAAACACGACCAACCCTACGAGTATTGCAATCGGCCAGATCATTCGGTCATTTCCTCAAGTTCGAGCCAGCGCATTTCCAGCGTTTCGAGTTGCTCTTCGATTTCTGCAAGCCTGGCCAGGGTTGCCTGTACAGTATCCTGATCACCGCTGTAAAAATCTGCAGCTTCGGTCACGGCAACGATTTTGTCGCGCTCTTCTTCCGCCGTAGCAATCTGCTCGGGCAGCATATCGAGTTCACGTTGGAGCTTATAAGAGAGCTTCTTCTTTTCTTTCGGAGCCGGCACTGGATTTGTCTCTGCAGGCTGCGCTGCCGATGTTTTATCTGTCGGCTTTTGTGCTGAGGCAGCATCGGCTTTCGGTGATTTTTTATGGCCCCCAGTACGTTCATGCCAATCGCTGTAGCCACCGACATGTTCATCAATATGACCACTGCCATCAAAGACCCACAGCTGGGTAACGACGTTATCAATAAACGCACGGTCGTGGGAAACGAGCAGCAGAGTGCCATCAAAATCAATCAGGCGCTCTTCCAGAAGCTCCAGTGTTTCGATATCGAGATCGTTGGTTGGCTCATCCATCACCAGCAAGTTGCAGGGTTTGAGGAATAGCTTGGCCAGCATCACGCGATTTCGTTCACCACCAGACAACGCCTTCACGGGTGTTCGAGCACGCTCCGGTGGAAACAGAAAGTCGCCCAGGTAGCCAATCACATGACGGCTCTGACCATTCACCACAACGTGGTCTTTTCCATCAGCAACGTTGTCAGCGATGGACTTGTCTTCTTCCAGCACATCCCGCGACTGATCAAAATACGCAACTTCGAGCTTGGTACCGGTACGGATATTCCCCGCCTGCGGCTGTAGCTTACCGAGCAGCAGCTTCAATAGTGTACTTTTACCCACGCCGTTGGGGCCGACCAGACCGATTCGGTCTCCGCGCATCACCAGGGTCGAGAAATCTTTGACCTGGCTGACGTCTTTCCAGGCGTAACTGACATCGCTCAGTTCAAACACCTGCTTACCTGAATTCTCAGAGCCGGTCATGCTGATATTGGCGGTGCCTACACGGTCACGTCGCGCAGAGTGCTGTTTGCGCATTTCTTTCAGACGCTCGACGCGACCTTCGTTACGTGTACGGCGGGCCTTAATACCCTGACGAATCCACTTTTCTTCTTCAGCAAGGCGCTTATCAAACAGAGCGTTTTGCGTGGCCTCATCCTCAAGACGCTTTTCACGGAACTCAAGAAAGCCCCGGTAATCGCCTATCCAGTTGTAGAGATTTCCACGATCCAGATCGACGATCCGCGTAGCAAGTGCCTGAACGAATGCCCGGTCGTGACTGATGAATACCAGTGCACCATTAAACTGTTTGAGTTGTTCTTCAAGCCACTCGATTGTTTCGACGTCCATATGGTTGGTTGGCTCGTCGAGAATGAGCAGCTCAGGGTCGGTCACCAACGCCCGTGCCAACATGACACGACGTTGCCAACCGCCAGACAGCTCGTTAAAGCGGCTTTCTGCCGGGAGGTTCAGGCGCTGAATCATGGCATCAACACGTTGCTGAATACGCCAGCCATCTGCGGCTTCGATCTTTGCCTGAAGAGTTTCGAGTTTTTTCAGGTCAGCGTCTGCGCCGCGTGCCGTCTCTTCGTGGTAACGCGCCAGAACAGCACCGAGGTCGCCGATACCATCGGCGACAACATCGTACACTGACTCGTCGACACTCTTAGGGAGTTCTTGCTGCAACGCGGCAACACGCAGCGTATCGCGATACTGAACGACCCCATCGTCCGGGGTAATCTCGCGATTGATGATTTTCAGCAGGGTCGACTTGCCTTCACCATTGCGGCCGACAACGCACAAGCGCTCACCGCTCTGGACATCAAGGTCGACTTTATCGAGAAGAACGTGATCACCAAATGCCAGCTCAACCTGCTGTAATCTGACTAATACCATTTATATAGCCTTTTCGTGTTTGAACGGCGGCTGTGACAACGCCGTGAAATCTGGCGAGCATAGTATCAGTGAGCGCCCATCGCTGCGAACTCCAACGAAGTTTTCGGCTATGATTGTCCTTCACCTGCAACATTCTGTAACGTGAAAAGTTGCAGGCGGCCATTGTTTTAAACAAATCGCGCATGTACAAAATCTGCCACCCGTGTGTCCTGCATCGAATACACACGGACCAGACAGGAGGGAACGCCCTATTGGCGCCCCCGGATATCAGGAAAGTATTATGAGTTATGCACTGAAGCTGAGCTTCTCACACAAAGTCGCACTGGCGATCCTGTTCATTCTTATTCTGTGGGTGGTCACCGGCCCTGCGCATACAGAAGATGTCACAGACCGACCATTGTCGCAGGAAGAACTCAGCCTGACGGTAGCTTATAAAGTCCTCAAACCTGAAACCAAAGAACGTTCAGTCAAAGTATCTGCGCATGTCGCGGCCAACCGAGCGGTGGATATCGTCGCCGAGGTCAGCGGAAGAGTAACCGGCTTGCCAGCAACAAAAGGCACACAGGTTAACGAAGGTCAGTTACTGCTTGAGATTGATCAGCGTAACTTGCCCGCCCGCCTGAAGCAGGCAGAAGCACAGCTCAAACGACGCAAACTCGAAACCCAGAGTACCCGCAACCTGTTTGACCGCGACCTGACCAATCAATCTGCTGTTGTGATCGCTGAATCTGAGCTGGCAGAAGCAGAAGCGGCACTGACCGACATCAAACTCGACCTTGAATCTACACGCGTAAAAGCGCCATTCGACGGTATTTATGATCAGCGCTACGTTGAAGAAGGCGAATACGTTTCTCCGGGTACCGCTCTCGTTCGTGTAATTGATAACCGCACCATGCTCATCAAAGGCGCCTTATCCGAGAAGTCTATCAATGACGTTAGTGTTGGTTCAGAGGCTTACGCTGAACTACCAAACGGTAAAAAAGTGAAAGGTACAATCCGATTTATTGCGGCGTCTGCTTCAGCGGACACCCGTACCTACGCCGTAGAGATGGAAGTCACAGGCGATCGCGAAGGTCTCTATGATGGTCAGACCGCGACATTGATGATTCCTCAGGGTGAGCAGGATGCCTACGAGATCTCACCTGCACTTCTGATTATTACCGAAGACGGTGGCCTGGGCGTTAAATTACTTGATACCGACAACCGTGTGGTCATTGTTAATGTCGACATCCTCGAAGCAGGTACAGACGGTATCTGGATCTATGGCCCCCAAGGCGACATCCGGTTAATTACTGTGGGTCAGGGCTTCGTAGACATAGGCCAGCAAGTCGATGCAAAAGAACAAGCATCTTCGCGCTCTGAAAAAGGGGACGACGAGCAAGAGGAAGGAGCGTCTCAGCAAAAGGCCGGTGAAGCATGAAGAGGTTAATCGAAGCCGCGATCAATCGGCACCGTACGGTGATTATGCTGTTTGTGCTGATGTTGATTACCGGCACAGCCACGCTGATTACCATCCCAAAAGAAAGCTCACCTGACGTTACCATCCCCAATGTTTACGTCTCGGTCATTCATAATGGTATTTCGCCGGAAGATGCCGACACCCTGCTCTACGAACCCCTCGAGACCCAACTGCAAGGGCTTGAAGGTCTAAAGGAAATGGTGTCGACCGCCAGCTTTGGGCATCTGTCTATTCAGCTGGA
Source organism: Oceanospirillaceae bacterium (assembly GCA_002724925.1). Classification (GTDB taxonomy): domain Bacteria; phylum Pseudomonadota; class Gammaproteobacteria; order Pseudomonadales; family Oceanobacteraceae; genus Thalassolituus. Next base: position 680,916 of record PBQA01000013.1, on the reverse strand, counting down.
GTTTTACAGCAATGTTGATATCGATAATGCACTCGATGACGTCCGCAATAAGGTAAATGATGCCGTCGGCGAACTGCCCGCCGACAGTGAAGAGCCGATTGTTCGTGAAATTAACGTGGCTCTTTTCCCGGTGATGGTAGTAACCGTCGCGGGTGACGTTGATGAGCATGTTCTTTATCTGGCTGCCGACGAACTGAAAAAACGTATTGAATCATTACCGGGCGTTCTGGAAGTTGATATTAAAGGGAAACGCGAACAGGTCGCCGAACTGATTATCGATCCGGCAAAAATGGACAACTATGGTTTATCTCTTACCGAAGTCGGTAACCTGCTCCGCAATAACAGTCTGCTTGTCGCCACGGAAGATATTAATAATGAACAGGGACGTTTCAGTGTAAAAATTCCGGGGCGAATTAATGATATTGAGGGGCTTCTGAGACTTCCGGTTAAGTCGGTCGGCGATGAGGTCGTGCTGTTTCAGGACGTGGCCGTAGGTCGCCTCTCTTTTAAAGATCCTTCTACCGGGGCCCGCGTAAACGGTCACCAGGCTGTTACCCTGGAAATTAAAAAGCGTATTGGCGCCAACATCATTGAGACGCTCGATGAAGCCCGGGTGATCACGGATGCCGCCAAAGATATGCTACCCGAAGGGATAAAACTCGGCATCATTCAGGACGAGTCAAAGCAGATCCGGACGATGTTGAACGACCTGTTTAACAGTGTTCTGGTCGCTACACTTTTGGTATTTCTTCTGATACTTGGCAGTCTTGGCGTGCGTTCTTCAGTGCTTGTTGGCCTTGCTATTCCGGGCGCCTTCCTGATGGGGATTATGGCCATTAACGCGATGGGCGATACGCTCAATATGGTTGTTCTGTTCGCGCTGATTTTGTCTGTTGGTATGCTCGTCGACAGCGCTATCGTGGTTGTCGAATACGCTGACCGACGTCTCGCAGAAGGATTACAGCCACGTGATGCGTACAACGAAGGTGCGCGACGAATGGCATGGCCAATCATTGCCTCGACGGCAACGACACTCGCCGTATTCCTCCCCCTGCTTTTCTGGCCGGGCGTAATGGGCGGCTTTATGAAATACCTGCCTTTAACCCTGCTATTCACTTTGACCGGCTCACTGGTGATGGCGCTGATCGTTATTCCCGCCGTGGGCAAAGTACTCGGGCGCGCCGGACACCACGACCAGGAAGCACTGGATGTGATTGTCGCGGCTGAAAACGGCGACTTCGATAAAATGAGTGGGTTTTCCTCACGCTATGTAAAAGTACTCCGCAAAGCACTGGAGAACCCGGGCAAGACATGCCTGATTGTACTGGCGTTCGTTTTTTCTTCCTTTGGTGTCTACGGCGTTGGCGGTCACGGCACAGAGTTCTTCCCTGAGGTGGACGTTGATGTCGCGATGGTGGATGTCCGTGCCCGCGGGAATCTGTCGTTCGCTGAACGTGAAGCCTTAGTCAGAGAAGTCGAATATGAAATTTTCGACATGAAAGAAATTGATGCAATCTATACCTCCGTCTTTGTGACCGCACCACGCGGTGGAATGGAATCCTCACCACCCGACCTGGTCGGCCGTATTCAACTGGAGTTAGTCGACTGGCAATCACGCAGAACCGCTGACGATATTCTTGCAGAAATTGAAGAGCGCACAGCGCACTTACCCGGCATTATTATCGAAACCCGCAAAAAAGAAGGCGGCCCCGCAGGCGGCCCTCCTATTCAGTTACAGCTGAGCAGTCGTAGCGAGAGCAATATTATCCCTATGATGGAGAAAGTATTGCCCATGCTCAAAAACGACCCTGAGTTAAAAGATGTCCGCGACGACCGCCCTCTCGATGGTGTCGAGTGGCGTCTGGACATTGATCGTGAAGAAGCCGTGCGTTTCGGTGCCAGTGTCGCTGAAATTGGCTCCCTCATCAGGATGATTACCGGCGGACAGGTTATTACTCAGTTCCAGCCTGACTACGCTGATGAGGAACTCGATATTCTTCTCAGGTATCCAGAACAGAAGCGGACGATTGACCTGTTCACAGACATCAACATTAAAACGGCAAAAGGTCTGGTGCCTCTGAGCCAGTTTGTAACCCGCGTGCCCATTAATAAAACCGGCGATATTGTCCGTGTCGATGGTAAGCGTCGCTACCTGATCACGGCCAATGTCGCGGAGGGCGTTAACTCCAACGAGAAAATCGCCGAACTGGGTGAAAAGCTGAAAGAGTTTGACTGGCTGGAAGCAGAAGTTGAACCGAAATTCCGCGGTGACTTTGAGCAGCAGATGGAGACCGGGATCTTCTTGATGAGCGCCTTCTCCATTGCGATCTTCCTGATGGTGACCTTACTGGTAACTCAGTTTAATAGCTTCTATCAGGCAGGCCTGATCATGAGCGCAATTATTCTATCCGTCGCAGGTGTACTCATGGGACTACTCATTCGTGGCGAACCATTCGGAATTGTTATGAGCGGTGTCGGTGTCATTTCGCTGGCCGGTATTGTGGTGAATAACAACATCGTATTGATCGATACTTATAACCAGATCCGTATGACCGGTGTGAGCGCGTTTGATGCGGCAATGCGGACGGGCGCCATACGTCTGCGTCCGGTGCTTCTGACGGCCGTTACCACGGTTGTTGGCCTTATCCCTATGGTGATGCAGTGGAATATCGACCTGATCCACCGTGAGGTCAGTATGGGGGCGCCATCATCTCAGTGGTGGACCCAATTATCGACCGCAATCGCTGGCGGACTGACCTTTGCCACCGTGCTGACACTGATCTTTACCCCGGCATTACTGGTGTGGCGCGACCGCAATAAAGACCGCGACCACGAACACAATGCAAGTCACTGAAAAAAGTAGAAAAAATTGCATATAGCGTTTGACATCCACCCTGACGCGAGTAGAATGCGACCTCGCTTCAGGGCATGGGTGATTAGCTCAGCTGGGAGAGCATCTGCCTTACAAGCAGAGGGTCGGCGGTTCGATCCCGTCATCACCCACCAAATCCTGATGCAAGAGTCTGAAAAGACTCAGTTTTTGAAAGTGGACTGGTAGTTCAGTTGGTTAGAATACCGGCCTGTCACGCCGGGGGTCGCGGGTTCGAGTCCCGTCCAGTCCGCCAACTTTCAAATCGTTGAGTACTTAACCTCAACAACGCTTTTGATGTGTGAAAGATTTTTTCGTAGAGCAAGGCGTACCGCAGTGAGCACCCTGAGACATACCACCTGGTAGGCGAAGGGGCGAACGAGGAACAACGCAGCTATACGGAAAAAGATAAGCACTCTGTAGTGGGTGATTAGCTCAGCTGGGAGAGCATCTGCCTTACAAGCAGAGGGTCGGCGGTTCGATCCCGTCATCACCCACCAAATGTGGACTGGTAGTTCAGTTGGTTAGAATACCGGCCTGTCACGCCGGGGGTCGCGGGTTCGAGTCCCGTCCAGTCCGCCATCTTCTTTCAAGAAGTAAAATTGAAACGTTTCACCGCTCTCTATGCGGTTTGATGATTGAGAATGGTACAAGGCGTACCGCAGCGAGTACCCTGAGACATACCTACTGGTAGGCGAAGGGACGAGCGAGGAACAACGCAGTAACAACTCAATCAGCGAAGCGACAAACCTATTTGGGTGATTAGCTCAGCTGGGAGAGCATCTGCCTTACAAGCAGAGGGTCGGCGGTTCGATCCCGTCATCACCCACCATCACTTTGCAATAAAGTGAACACAATGCGGACTGGTAGTTCAGTTGGTTAGAATACCGGCCTGTCACGCCGGGGGTCGCGGGTTCGAGTCCCGTCCAGTCCGCCATCTTTTTTAAGATCCCCTTTTTAAATGCACGCCGAGTTCGAGTCCCGCTTGAGCGGAAGCCCGGCCGTCCGCCATCTTCTTTTAAGATCCCCTTTTTTACACGCGCTATTTCAACCGGAACCTCTGTGTTTCCAGTTCTGATTTACCTCCAACAGATCTTTACGCTTTGGCATCAGGGATTCTGAGTCGTTGTCATACCCACGTCATATTGGCTGACTATCTTTTACACATAGTCGCAGGGAAGTCTGGGAACTCGGGTAAGGATGCCCGGTCTTTTCTCCAGCAGCGACTATATTTACTTTAAGTGGCACGCTATATGCTAAATCCGTTTGAGTACTTCTTCACGATCAGCTGTGTACTTAGAGTCGTCGCTCAGGAAGCGTTCCTGTAGTGGCAAACCAACAGGATTGGATCAACAACAAAAAGGAGATCAAAAATGTCTGATTACATTGAAGATCTGTTAGATGTCGGCTTTGACGATTACGAAGACGACTGCGATGACGCCGTAGAGATGTAACTGCGGCTCTGCCCTAGCGGCAGTTTTCCCTATAGCGGCCCGGCGCCTCGCCGGTCCAGCGCCTGAATGCGCGCTGGAATGCCGCAGCAGAACCAAACCCCAGCAAATACGCTATTTCCCCCAACGTCAGTGACGTATCCCTGATATAACTCACAGCCAGATCTCTGCGCGTTGCGTTGAGTACATCCTGATAGGTCTTTCCTTCGGCCTGAAGGCGTCTGCGCAGCGTCCAGGGCGCCATATTGAGGCGACTGGCCACCTTTCTCAACTCTGGAGTTTCACCGTCCAACAGGGGCGCCAGAGTACGAGCAACCTGCTCTGTCACACTAAGGCCCAGTCTCACCCTGTCTAACTCACGTTCCGCCTGACGCTTCAAACCTTCGTGGACAGAGTGGCAACTTTGGATCACGGGTAGCTTCAGTGCCTCATTTTGAAGCACTAACCGATTCGAGCCCGCGCCAAAATTCACCGGGCACTTGAAGTAACGACGGTACATATCGGCGTAACCGGGGTCCGAGAACTCGATATCCACCGCTTCGAGTATTCCCTCTTTCTGGCCACTGATCGAGCTCAGGATATGCGCCCAACTAGATAGTACAGAGTCAACCACAAACAGGTTGTAAGCGTTGTAGGGGCTCACAGAGTAGAACTTAAGTGCAGGCTTCCCCTCTTCCAACGAGAACGAACTCGCACCACGCGCGTTGAAGCTCGACAGCAATTCAAAGCCAGCGATTGCCTGACAGGCACGACGCAGATCTGGCGCCGTCATGGCAACCAGCCCCGCTAGCCCTAACTGAGCTGGCCAGGTATTACGACCCATTTCTAAACCAAACCAGGGGGCGCGGGTCTGCTGGATCGCATCGTGTCCGATACGCATAAAGCGTGGAATACTGATTCGGGTATCAGGCGATGCAAGGGTTTCAGGAAGAATGTTGTACTGACCCAGAAGCGCATCCGGGTCAGCACCGAGGGTACGCATGGTGCATGCGATCACCTCGACGTAGGTAATGCTCAGATCACCCAGCTTCATATTTGATCAGGCATCCATGCCGTCGTTGTCATCCGTCTCAGGAGTGACCTCTTCGCCATCACCCGGCTCGTAAAACTCAAGCAGGAACTGGTAACTCAGAGAGAGTACCGTGATTGATATCAGTGTCATGCTGTAGATGCCAAACGCAGCGATGAGATTTGTAGCAACATTATCCAGTGATACCAGTAGGAAAAATGGCAGATTGACCACCAAAGGCAAAACCAGGGCTACGATAACGAGACGCGTGCCATTACCTTTGCTCATTCTCCAGGCGCGCCCAAGATCAGAGCCTTCTGTACCGATGGCGATCTCTGGCAATGTAATCGACAGCCGCGCGAGAATATAAAGCATCAGCATAAATGCCGGAATAAACGCCAGCCCAACCACTTTTTGCATAGCAGCGGGATCACCGGCACCGGTCACAATACCCAGAATAACCATAGCCACAATAGTCACGCCCAACCCTGCTCCAGCAGAGACAAAAATAAGCTGCAGCGAGCGTAACAAATAACGCCAGTCGGAACGGTTTGGTATACGTAAAGCATTACTTGGCCAGTGAGATGCATCCTGAAGCGTAAAGCGATGAACGGTCGTCGCCAACAGGATGCTCAAAAGCATGGAGATACCCGTGACAATCCAGAACTCGATGGGGAAACCCATCTGCATCTCTGCTCCCTCTTGTCCCATCGCGGCAATGATAGGTTCAGTAATCGCAGCGCTGTAGCGATCTAATACGACGAGAACGACAATAATTGGAAGAAACATACTGAAAAGACGCGCGCGCTTAGCCCACAGTAAAAACAGCGCATCTTTGAACAATTCGAATACCGGGATTCTGGCTTCCAGGCCAAGCGGACTTTTCATTTTCACTCCAATGACAAATTAACGCTAAAAAAATGCCCCTGAACAGAGACTCTGTCAGGGGCATTAGTTTACCTGCTTTCAGCGATATTATCCCGCTGGCGGGACATCACCGTGCTTTTCCTTGTGGCGCGCCAACATGCTCTCTGGTTTAAGCAGGAAGCTGGCCAACGCAGGTAACAGAATCAGTGCGCCTAACATATTCCAGAGGAACATAAAGGTCAGCAGGATACCCATGTCGGCCTGGAACTTAATCGGCGACAGCATCCATGTAGCGACACCAATGGCCAGAGTGACACCAGTAAAGCTTACTGCCTTACCCGTCGAGCGAAGGGTTTCGAAAAAGGCCTCCTGCATCGACTTACCTGCGAGGATCATAACTTCAAGGCGGTTGTAGATATAAATGCCGTAATCGACACCGATACCGACACCCAGCGCAATCACTGGCAGCGTTGCCACCTTCACACCGATATCCAGGTACGTCATCAGCGCCTGACTCAGAATGGAGGTTAACGCCAACGGAATGAGAATACAGGCAACCGCCCGTAAGCTACGGAAGGTTATAAAGCAGAGAACAAAGACCACCACGTAAACGAAGATCAGCATGGTGCCCTGCGCATCTGCGATGACCTGATTCGTCGCAGCTTCAATACCCGCGTTACCCGAAGCTAACTGGAAGCGAACTGGCACTGAATCGATTTCACCGTCTTCGATGGCCTGTTCAAGTTCGTTGTAGCGATAGCCATAAAATTTCATATCGACGTCATCGTCGTAGCTGTCTTTGAAGTTTTCGACAGCGGCAACAACCGTTTCGAGCGTCTCGGCTTTGTGATCATTCAGATAGATAATGACTGGTGCCATTGAGCAATCGGAATTCAGCAGTGCGCCCGGTGCACGTTGAATTGAGGTGTTCAGAACCGTCTGGTTTCGTGACAGCGCTGACCAGTTCAGGTTGCCTTCGTTCATCGATTTGGTGACCAGTTTAGAGACTGTCACCAGTGAGGTCGCCGACTGCACTCCCGGTACGTTCTCCATGTACCACATGAAACGATCCATAGCGTCCATAACTTTGTAGGCGTTACAACGCTCAGGCGCCGTTTCGACCATCACCACGAATACGTCAGAACTGGTGGAGTAATTCCCAACCATGAAGGCGTTGTCTTTGTTGTAACGACTGTCGGCACGAAGTTCTGGTGCACCTTTATCAAGGTCCCCAATTTTCAGGTCCTGGCTGTAATAGTAACCGCCAATCCCCATTGCGATAGCAATCGCGATTGGGAACGGTGCAACCTTGCGGCTGGCAAATGCAGAAAGACCACGCCATACCGGCGCTTTGCTCTGAGATGCTTTGTAAGCATGATCGATACCCGGCTGACTGATACCTATATAAGACATAATCACAGGCAACAGGACCAGGTTGGTCACAATGATCATGGCAACCCCCACACTCGCAGCGATCGCCAGTTCCTGAATAACGCCAACATCGATAAAGAGCAGCGTCAAGAAGCCAATCGCGTCACTCAGGAGAGCCAACATGCCCGGCACGTACAGACCACGGAATGCATGGCGGGCCGCCTGCACCGGCGAAGCACCTTTGCCAGATTCAATCGCAATGCCGTTAATGATCTGAACACCGTGGCTGATACCAATCGCAAACACCAGGAAAGGTACCAGAACAGAATAGAGATCAATGGTAAAACCCAGCAGAGCCAGTGACCCTAACTGCCAGACAACCGCGATAAGAGACGCCACAATAGGAACAATGGTACCGCGAATACAACGGGAGTAGAGATACAGCAGAATGGCGGTCATCACCATGGCAGCGAGGAAGAAGAGCGCAATGGATTGCGCACCTTCTAACAGATCACCCAGTTTTTTCGGTGTACCCGTGATGTATATGCGGTACTGATCACTGCCGTATTTACTACGGATTTTCTCTTCAAGATCAGCACTGAAGGTTGCGTAGCTCAGCTTTTCACCTGTGTCCGGGTTGTACTCAACCAGCGGTACATTGATGATCGAAGACTCAAAGTTGTTCGCTACCAGACGACCAACCTGACCCGACTTCAAGACATTCTGACGAACCTGTTCGAGGCTGTCAGGAGAACCATCATAGGTGCTCGGAATAACCGGGCCGCCCTGAAAACCTTCCTCGGTCACTTCCATCCAACGGACGTTCGGTGTCCAGAGAGACTCCATTCCGGAGCGGTCGACACCCTTAACGAAAAAGATTTCGTCACTGATTTTACTCAGAGTATCCATGTAGTCCTGGGTAAAAATGTCACCGTCAGTTGTTTCGACAGCAATTTTTACGTTGGCTACACCACTTTTCATCTCATCTTTATGAACAAGGTAGTTCTGGATGTACTCGTGGTTCAGAGGGATATACTTTTCGATACTGGCATCCAGCGTAACCTTACTCAGGCCATAGCCAAATAACGCAGTCAGGGCCATCAGTACGACGATGACCAGCGAGCGATTGTTAAAGATCAGGCGTTCAAGAAACGGCTCCGATTCTGAAGACAGAATGTAGTGCTCTGGCTCAGAGGAGTAATGGTGCTTCTGTTCACTCATTGCCTTTCTCCCCGCTCATTTCTGCCTGACGTTGCAACAATTTGCCCTCTCTGCTTACCAATTGAATGCCAGCGTCGCCGGCAATAACGAAATGCCCGGCTTCACTGCGAATAACTGATGCTGCGCCTTTGCGGCCAGCGATGATTGTCGATTCTGCTCCTGATAGCTGAGCGTTCAGCGTCACCACGCTACCGCCGTTTCCGACTAGCATCGCACCTCGATCTGAACTGAAACCTCCCAGCAGAGTTTGCTCAGAACCGGTATCGAGCACTTGCCAGGTAATGCCGTCATCATCGGAGCGGTAGGTGTGTCCGCGCAGAGCGAAAAGAATCTGGGTATCCCCTTCATCGAGCAATCCAAAAAGAGAGCCGTCGTAAGGTGCTGACTGACCAACCCAGGTTTCACCCATGTCGTCTGATCGAAGCATAAGCCCCATTTCACCGACAATTGTCAGTGAGCGTTCGCCGACGCGGGTAATTGCGTTGAGGTGCAAGCGATTCGGGTTTGGCAGTCTTGAACTGATTTCAAACCACTCATTGCCACCGTCCATCGTCTGGAAGGCCATCCCGTACGCACCGACTGCAATACCTTCTCTCGCTGACCAGAAATACACATCAAGGAAGGGTTTGGTCGAGCCAGTTTCGAGATCGTACTCAGCATCCTGAAATGCAAATTCTGCATTCTCCAGAGCAGTCATGGCCTGCTCTACATCCATATCGGAGCCCGTTTCCTGAATTGCTTCTAAGCGCTCTTCCGCATTTGTCAGGTTATTCCGTGCCGACCTCAGCATCGCTTCATTGGCTTTGAAGCCGTCAAACTGTTTCGTCCAGTTTGATCCACCGTCCATCGTGTTGAGAATCACGCCGTCATGGCCGACAGCCCAGCCATTCTGTTCATCAGCAAAATCAACGGAAGTTAAGGTTGTGGTTACAGGAACGCTACCCTGACTCCAGGTGAAGCCGTTGTCTGTTGAAACGATAGCGTGGCCGTAGGCACCAACACTGACAAGCGCTTGACCACGATCTGTAACATCAAGTAACAATGATTCATGCGCCTTGTCGGACGACATTGCAGGTGTCTGGAGAGGATCCTGCCACTCTGCGAATGCTCCGGTTGATGTAGCCAGAGCCCCGCTAATGAACAGACCCGAGAGGAGGCTTAGCCCGCTCTTTTGGTTGCCTGCCCATGGCCTGACCAAATCAGAAAACATATAAAACCCCGTATTATTAGCATTATTAAAGCGGCGCTAGTCTAGCGGACAGCCCTACCACTGACTAACACGCTCTTGTTACGTTATGTAACCAAACTGGCGCTTCCCGCACCTTACTGCTACGCCCCCTTGACAGTGAAAATTACCGGGGAGGTGTTATCGGCGTCCGCGTCGACGCAATTCAGCCGGTGTGAAGTAACGGTCACCCGGAGGTGGGTTACTGTAGTCAATTTCTTCGGGCTCTTCGTTCATCAAGCCCTGTACATGGTAGCGGCGGTCGAGAAGATCATGGAACACATCCATGCCAGTCCAGGTCACCGGTAGCTCATAATACGTCTTAATATAGGCCATGCTCACACGCCACAACTGGCCATTCATATCGTACTGATCTGCTACCGCAATGCTCCAGGTATCTTCATCAATATAGAACACTCTTTTGCTGTAAACATGCCTCATACCATCTTTAAGCGTACCTTCAACGACCCAGACACGATGTTTTTCATAGCGGGTGTATTCTGGGTTGAGATGCCCTGGGCGCAGAATATCGTTGTAACTTGCCTCATTCGAGGTGAGACGATAGTTATTGTATGGAATGTAAATTTCGCGTTTATCGATAAGTTTCCAGTTATAGCGGTCCGGCGAACCGTTATAAATGTCCGTGTCGTCGGCATAGCGTAAGCCATCGGCAGCGGCAATAGGCGTGTCGTACGCAAGGTTAGGGGCACGACGTACACGACGCTGACCAGCGTTGTAACCCCAAGCCTGCCGGGCATCGTTTGCCTGGTTAAGAGGTTCATGGACCAGTACCGCACCACCAGCGAGACGCGCTGGTGCTTTGGTCACAGACAGATAATAGAAAAGTAAGTTATCCAGCTCTTCAATCGTTTTATCCTGACGGTAGTAGTTGAATTCAACCTGTTGCTCTACCGTAGTCGGTGTGAATTTGCCGTCCTGATGAACTGCAACCTCTGAAGCCTGCAGCTGCAGGTAGGTGCCACGCCAGCGAGTAATGTGATTCCAGACCGCCTGAACACCCGCCTGATTTTTATTATCACTCAGGATGGGGAACGGAATACCCGCGTACGAATAAAGAAGCGAGTTACCACCGTCGGCCAATTCGGCGCGTAACGCATTCTTATAGGTGTTTTCATACACCCACTCAGGTGCCGCTGCGGTACGACGAGTCTGGTATACGGGCATTTTGAAGGTGTCAGGGTATGTCCTGAACATCTCTTTCTGCCCTTCTGTCAGATTATTGCTGTACTGATTCATGTTCTGAGCAGTCACAGTAAACAGAGGCTGGTCGTCCGGAAATGGATCAGGGTGATGTTGCCCTGGCTCTTTGTATTCAACCGGCGGCAGAGTCAGTCCACCCCGCCATGGGGGAATATCACGACCGTTGCCCTCGCGCTGCCCACCCATGGGAGTGAGGACAGACTTAAGCCGTTCGGCTTCAGAAACTGAGACAGAGGCATAGGCCTGAGACACAAACATACCACCCGCCACGCATAGCGTGGCAAGCAATGAGGAACCGCGTTTTACACGGATGACACCTGAAAGATCCATCAGATCAGTTTTCCTTAAACCAAACTCTTGCTAACAACTTCGTACACGTCTTTCGAAAGACTGCCGCTATCCATGATCCGTTGCAACTCAGCTTTCATCAATTGTGACTGACTTGGCACTAAACGCTTCCACCGGGTCAGTGGCGTCAGTAATCGTGAAGCAATCTGAGGGTTGCTGGCGTTCAGGCGGATAACAGCGTCTGAAAGAAGACGATAACCACGTCCATTCTCACTGTGGAAGTGACACAGGGCCTGGTTGGCGAACGCGCCAATCACTGAACGTACTTTATTCGGGTTGCGCCAATCAAATGCTTCGTGCTCCAGCATTGTCTCAATGTGATCCGGTGAACCCAGACGTGATGATCCACACTGTACAGTCAGCCACTGATTAACCACCAATGAATCGTGTTTCCACTGTTCATAGAAGGTATTCAGTGCTTCCAGCGCTTCGGGTTCATCGCCACAGGTAACAAGTACGCGTAACGCCGCCATCTGATCGGTCATATTATCGGCGCTGGTAAACTGCGCCTTAGCCGCTGCGACGCCATCCGCAGATGCCCGCGCCCAGAACGACAGCGCGAGGTTTTTAAGTGAACGGCGCGCCATGTCTGCGGGTGCTGGCTGATATTCTGCCACAATGTTCAGACGCTCGTAGCACGCCTGAAAGTCTTCTTTCAATGCCTCAGCCACAGCAGACAACACCTGCTCGCGGCCGTTATGAATGGCAACAGGATCATAGGATTTACGCGTTTCTGCGATATACGCCTCTGACGGAAGAGCCAACAGGTAAGCGACCATCGCAGGATCAAGACTCTCATCACTGATCACACTCCGAAGTGCTTCCACATCCTCTTTTACCAGCTTAAAGCGACCCTTTTCGGCCAGCTCGATCCAGTGTAGCATCAGCTGCTGACCAGCATCCCAGCGGTTAAAGCCATCGCTGTCGTGTTGCAACATAAAACGCAACGCTGACTGACTGTGCTGATAATTGATGCGTACCGGCGCAGAAAAATCCCGGAACAGTGACACAACCGGTTCTTCAATCACGCCACCAAAACTAAAGGTCTGCTCGGCTTCGCGAAAGTGCAGTACCTGACTCTCTTCGGTCCAGAAGTCCGGCTGATCCGGGCGAATCTCGATATCTTCGCCACTGTGTGCGATGAACCCCAACTGAACAGGAATCCACAGCGGTTTTTTATTCGTTTGCCCCGGAGTATCCGGAGTACTTTGACGCAGGTTAATGGTCAAACGCTCTGCGGCATGATCGTACTGCGTAAGGACTTCGACCACCGGCGTACCTGATTGTTTATACCACAAGCGGAACTGACTCAGGTCGACGCTATTGGCGTCTTCCATCGCCTGTACAAAATCGTTGATGGTGACAGCCTGACCATCGTGACGCTCAAAGTAGAGGTCAGAGCCTTTGCAGAAACCGTCGGCACCCAGAATTTTATGCAGCATGCGAACAATTTCAGCGCCTTTTTCATAAATGGTCACTGTGTAAAAGTTCGAAATTTCGATGTACGAATCTGGCTGCACCGGGTGTGCCATCGGCCCACTATCTTCAGCGAACTGAACCGTACGCAGCATGCTGGCGTCTTCAATTCGTTTAACGGTCGGTGAATTCATATCCGCGGAGAAACAGGCATCCCGAAAAACTGTAAAGCCTTCTTTGAGACTCAACTGAAACCAGTCACGACAGGTGACACGGTTGCCCGACCAGTTGTGGAAATACTCATGTGCAACGATGGCTTCAATACGCTGATACGCCGCATCCGTAGCGGTTGCTGGATTAGCGAGAACACAGGAGGAGTTAAAGATATTAAGACCTTTGTTTTCCATCGCCCCCATGTTGAAGTCATCAACAGCAACAATCATGAAAATATCCAGATCGTATTCGCGGCCGTAAACCTCTTCATCCCAACGCATGGATCGCTTAAGGGCATCCAGCGCGTATTCTGTTTTATCAACGTTTTGCGGCTCGACGAAAATGCGCAACAGCACTTCGCGCCCCGAACAGGTCGTGAAGTGATCATCGCGAACCTGCAGGTCACCCGCGACTAACGCAAACAGGTAAGCTGGCTTTTTGTGTGGGTCATGCCAGACAACGTGCTTCTTACCCTCTTCGGTTTTTTCGCTTACCGGATTACCGTTCGACAGTAACACTGGAAACTGCTCAGCATCAGCGATAATTTCAGTCGTAAAGACCGACATCACGTCCGGGCGATCCGGGTAGTAAGTAATACGACGGAATCCTTCAGCCTCACACTGCGTGCAGTACATGCCGCCGGAGCGATACAAACCTTCCAGTGCCGTATTTTTCTCGGGGTAAATCTGCGTAGAGATTGCCAACTCATGCGAAGAGCCCAATCCACTGAGCGTCAGAGTTTCATCACCCAGTACATAATCATCGGTTGTCAGGTCGTTGCCATCGAGACGGATGCTCAGTAGCTCAAGGTCCTGGCCGTTGAGCACGAGCTCGTTTCCTTCACCGACCTGTTTCAGGGTCAGAACAGAATGCACCTGGGTATAGCCATCGTTTAATTCAAATTTAAGATGGGTATCAGTTACTTCATAAGCAGGCGCGCGGTAATCCGCTAACTGAATCGCCTTCGGTTGAGCGTCACGCATGTTAAGACTCCCTGTTCACAGTCACTCTGACATTGTATGAGGTAAATTTTCGCAGGTTGATGACACCAGTATCGAGTATAAGGTACTGCCCCTTCATGCCCATCAGGCGACCCGACACTTCTGCGGTTTTATCGAAATTATGGCTGGTTACTTTGGTCGGGTACTCAATCACTGGGTAATTAAAGTGCCGGACGCTCTCGTTCGTCAACCATGTTATCGAGCCAGGACCTTGCTCCAGCTCAAGCTGATTAAGTTCTTCTGCGAAATGTTCTCTGAGTCGCTCTCTCTCTGAGAGCAGATCCAGCTCTGGTGAATCGCCTTTGAGCATCGCCCGCCAGTTCGTTTTATCGGCGATATCTCGTCGGATAATATCTTCGACCAGCCCAGCCAGGCGTCGTGTCGCTACTCTCGCAATCGGTAAAGCTTGTGCTGCGCCCTGATCCAGCCAGCGCGACGGCATGTTCTTCATTCGAGTGATTCCCACTTTCACACCCGACGAGTTGGCAAGATATACGATATGGTCGTTAAAACAGACCCGTTCTCCCCAGGCTGCATCACGACAGGTCCCCTGATGGAAATGACACTTTTCAGGGCTCATGATGCAGGAATCGCACTCAGGCAACTTGGTGAAGCAGGGGTAACAGTAACCTTGACTGAAACTTTTATTGGTTGGTCGGTTACAGGCACGACAATGGATGTCACCTTCCCACGTAAGGGACAGGCTTTTTCCGAGAAAGTCGTTGATTGGGAACTCTTCATTGTTGAGCACAAGCGAGTATGCCACCGTTGCCGCCGGACGAATGCGCATCTTATCCAAATGGCCGGAAAATTCTGACTTGCTCATTGGATATTCAGCGGCTGGGTGTCGTCGTCTTTGCCCGATTTACAGCCCTGATCGAGGTAACCTACTCGCTGATCGGCAGGCACATCGTGGGTGTTTTCGTAATAGATGATGGCTTCCATGCACAATTCACGCTGCCCGTCTTCAAGCTTTCGACCGTTCGGCCAGCGACCTGTTGCAACCGCGTTTTTCAGGTTTTCGTACACTTCTGGTGTGAGTGAACGGATCAGATCATCAAGATTCATTATTTCTCCGATTAGGATTTGGCCAGATCACGGCCAGCAGGAAACCACACAGTAAACCGCCCAGGTGCCCACCATGAGCCGACCCCGACAGGCCCGGCACCACGGTGTCTCCAAACAGCATAATCACCATAAAGAAAATCATTACCCCCAACAAGGCCGGAGGAATGCCGTATTGTATTTTGTAGCGGTATTGACGCAGCCCGGTCCAGGCCGCCAGGCCATAGACGACACCCGATATGCCGCCAAATGCCGGGCCAGCCAACCACCACTGCAACAGGTTCCCGCTTACGCCGCACAGTATGAGCAATGCCAAAATTCCGAAACGCTCTCCCTGACGCTCCATGGCTCCGGCCAGCACCCAGACCCATAAACTGTTGAACAACAGGTGCATCACGCTGAAATGCAGCAGTGTCGGCCGCCAGATTTCCCAGAACGACATGTTCAGATAGGTAGAAAGTTGATTGCGGGCATCCGGCCAGAGTGCCTGGCTATTTTCCAACCACCCGTGCCAATCATTTGATAAGTGCTGCCAGCCAAAGACGCCAACCACCAGCAACATAAGGCCGACAGTCAGTGGTACCGCAGCCAGACGCTGTACTATTGACGTGCCCGAGGTTGTAACCGGTTCAGGCTCTGGCAACGAACCCTCTCGCCAGTCGTCCAGCAGTTCTTTAATTCGGTCAATATCATCGGGGTCGGCTATCAGCAAAACCTGCTGATTACCCTCCTCAACAACGCGATGTACGATTTTCTCTGACCAAAGATGGCGGGTCAGAGGCGACAGATCAGTCTCCAGTGGAGCACTCAGTACGGCCAGCGGTTGCATCAGCGCTCTTTCTTTTCAACACGAACCCAAGCGAATTTACCCTTCTGCAGATGACGCTCGGTATCCATTCGGTACGCTACGAGACGGCCATACTTTACCGCACTGTAATCGAGGCAGGCGATATTTGGCACGATGGGCTCAGGCAAACCGGACATCCAGTAGTGGCCAATAAACAGCGGTTTTTCGTCGGGTCCGTAGAACAACAACTGCTCTTTCTCGTCTTCGCTCAACAGCGCGTGCTGCAGATCTTCTGGCAGAGGATCTGGCTGAAAGATCACATCATTGTACCGTTGCGGGTCTCCGGCCCAGAATTTAGTGCGGAAGAACTGACGGACCATGCCGTCTTTCGCCGTCATTGAACGTCCATCAGGCAATTTCAGTGATGTTCCGCGAAGCATCCGATCCAGAAACTGATAGAGAAATGAGTCCGTCTGCACAGACTCAGGCAGCATGTCTTTGGTGATGTGGTTGGTTCCGTACCGTCGCAGGTATTCGTCAATCATCTGGTGATCCCAACAGGCATGCACCACTCGGAAGTGCTCGTACTCGCGGAACAGCGGAATGGTCAGGAACCAGTCGAGCATTTCGTTAAATTCCTGCGGATAATTCGCGAATTGCTCTAATGTCTGCTCGACGATGAAGTTATTACGCGGCGTATGAGGACGCAGAAATGGCTGACGCATACCCGCCGGTGCTTCGCTCAGATAAGTCACAACGTTGTATTCGTGGTTACCCATAACGATATCGGCGTGGCCAGCTTCTACCATGTCGCGCACGATGTGACACGCAAGACGGATATTAGGCCCACGGTCAACGATGTCACCCAGAAAAACAACTTTCCGCTTCGGATGCTGATACACCCCGTTGCGCTTGCTGTAACCCATCTGTTCAAGCAGATCAATCAGCGTCAGGCCGCAGCCATGAATGTCGCCTATCAGGTCATATCCCTGATGCATATTCATTCTCCGAGGTTACTGCTCCAGCCCAACTTAGTACGACAGATCTCGTAAAAGTTGTGACCTTTCGGATGGATCAGTTTCAGCTTGTGCGCTTTTTTACGGATAGTGATGCTATCACCCGGTGCACAAGGAATGTGTGTCTGGCCATCACAACTGATCGTCGGATACAGCCCCTGGCTGGCATCCACAACAATTTTCACTTCGGCCTTGCCGTCAACCACGATAGGCCGGCTCGACAGGGTATGCGGGAACATTGGTACCAACACCAAAGCATCCAGTCGCGGGTGCATGATTGGACCGCCCCCAGACAAAGCATAGGCGGTAGATCCGGTGGGTGTTGAAACAATCAGACCATCAGAACGCAGGTGATAAACAAACTGCCCTTCGATGTAGAGATCAAAGGCGATCATCCGGGCGGACTTACCCGGGTGCAGAACCACGTCGTTCAGGCCTGTTGCAGAACCTATCGGGTTGCCATCACGTTTGATTTCCGCATCGAGAAGGAAACGTCTTTCTTCTATATATTCACCGTCGAGAACGGCCTGAACCGCCTCGCACATTTCATCATCCGGGCTGATATCGGTCAGGAAGCCCAGGCGACCACGGTTGATCCCCAACACCGGCGTGTTGAATTTGGCGAGCGCCCGAGCGGCACCGAGAAGGCTGCCGTCACCACCGACAACAATCACCAGGTCACATATTTCACCCAGCATATTCACATTGCTGACCTGCATGCCGTGCCCCGGCATTACCTCCGCGATACGGTCGTCCAGAATGGTGTGATACCCCTCGTCAATCAGATAGCGCGCCAAACGACGGATAGTATCAATCACTTTATTACTGTTCAGTCGGCCAATCAGACCGATATTGCGGAACTCTTCCATCAGAAAACTGGTAACCTCAACAAATCACGGGCTGCAGTCATCATCCTGCTGCAGCGTCTTTTTATATACTATACCGCAGAACACCAGGCTTGACCCCATGGCGACCACCCCGGAAGCATTCTTCGATATTCAGGATAAGAACAAACGCGATCTGCTCTGGAGCATATTCGGCCCGTCTCTCCTGGACAGCAGCGTAACACCGGCACTGAAAGAAATATTGCCCGAGTTGCGCGAAAGCCACCTGAAAGGGACCACTCTGTCACCCGACTTTCAGAGCCCGCGCCTGGGCTTTCGTTTCGAACAACTCTGGCAATCTGCTCTGAGCAGTAGTCAGGTTCCTTTTATCGCCAATCAGCAGATAACTGAACAGAACAGAACTTTAGGTGAACTCGATCTGTTAATTCCGAGGGAAAACAGCACCCTGCACATTGAGCTCGCACTGAAGTTTTATCTCGGTGTGGAAGACGACTGGATTGGCCCTAATCGTCGCGATCTTCTCAGCCGCAAAATACAGCACACTTTCGAGCACCAGTTACCTCTGGCTCAGCATGATGTTGCACTGGATGCAATTAGAGAATTTACCCCGACGCCGGTGAGGTCATTCGCCATTATGCGCGGTTGCCTGTTCTCGCCCGTGCATGATGTATCGGCCGCCCCTCTTCCCGCCGAGATCAGTCCAGACCACTGGTCCGGCTATTGGTGCCCGGTTGATCAGGCTCACTACTTACCGGAAGGGCACTGGTATGTTTTATCAAAACAAGACTGGCTTAGCCCCGTATACTCGTCGTTTGCTGTATCTCGCGAAGAATTGCTGAAGTATCTTAAATGCACGTATAAACATCTGAGCATTCCGCTGGCGATCGCCCGGATGGGAAAGCTAGAAAACGGCTGGGGTGAAGTTGAGCGCTGGATGATGGTGGCGCCTGACTGGCATAGCTAACGCGTGGCGGTATTTCTACTCATATTTGCCTGAGAGACCATCCACACTGCGCCGCCCCTGAAGTCCACCACTATGGATCAGCAGGCTACGTCCATGGTCAGCTTCACGCTCCATCAGCCAGGCCGCCAACAGGCGAACGGTATAAACGGGATCAAGCATCAGGCCTGCCCGGTCTGCATCTGTGATCAGCTCTCTGAGTGCTGGCGACAACTTACCAAATCGCAGTTTCTCTGGTTGACCTGCAAAGCGGATCTCAGGTGCCAAGGGCATACTCATCATTTTTGCTTCAAGCGCCCCCTGGTCCTGCACTGCATTAACGATGACCAAGGTCTGGTCGGGCCTCAACCTCTCGGCGATGGCTATTGCGGTCGTTCCCGTTCCGGCAGCGACCCAGATTTCGTCATACTTCTCAAATAACGGCGCCAGCATGGCAAACCCATGCCTGCCCTCAGAGCCGTCGCCGCCCTCAGGAATCACCCAGGCATCCTCATCAACCGCCAGCTGTTCACGCCATGCTTCGTTGTAGCGCAAAGCGTACTGACCACGATTGCAGAACCGGATTGTCATACCTGCGTCGATACAGTCCTGCAACGTAGGCGTGAGTGGCTGTTCAGGGTATCCCTGCACCAAAGCGGTCACGGGAATGTTGAGCCGTTGCGCGGCAAACGCCAGCGCGTGAAGATGATTTGACCATCGCCCACCAAAACTGACGAGAGAAGATTTGCCCGATGCCTCCCAGGCCTCCAGGTGCCCGAGAAGCTTGAATACTTTATTGCCTGATAACACAGGATCTAACCGATCAAGGTGAAGGCAATCAAACCTCAGTCCACGAATCTCATGAATCGCGATCAGGTCTGAACTGACACGCGAGCCGGCATCAGGGATCAGGCGTTCCAAAAAGTGGGATAAATCAGACACAAGAAAGGGTCAGGTAAATTGCTCAGATAAATTACTAAGGAAATAATAAGCGTACAATGCCAGATGCCTCGCCTGCTGTCATGCAACACAAAGGGGTAGACAGGGCTTACTACAGCCTCAGTAACGCTTTTTCACTGCACTCGGGTCCGTTGGCATGCCAAACTCATTGGTCTCGGATGCTGCTTCTTTCGACAGAGCTTTGGACAGATTGTCGTTCGGGCCCTCAGGCTCTTCGAGTACTTCGTTTTTTTCACCGCGGTACAACGCTGCGGTTTTTTCGGCAATGGCCTTCACGCGCTGATTCTTTTCAGGGAACTGAATATCAAACTCAATCAACAGTTTGCGTGCGGCCTTGAAATAATTAGCGGCCGTGACGATATCACCACGTCCGGCAGCAACATCGCCCTGAGCAGTGTAAGTATCCACTTCTCGCTCCAGCAGGGTCATTTTAAGGTACCGTCGATACTCAACCATGGCGGTTTCAGATATCTGTTTCTTCTTCGCCATCAACGCAAGTGCTTTCAGCACCGCTGAGAACTGCCGGCGGCCATACTTCAGCTCACGGTCACTTTTCAGCACCTTGCGACATGGGCCATCGGCCTTAATTTTCTGCTCGTACGGTTCAGCATCAAACTCTCCTTCACCCGCCTCTGCACCGGCCTGCGACGCCGCCAGCGCATAGAGTTCCCTTACCCGCTCCAATACGGCAGCCTGAATTTCACGGTGACTGTCGACAAGCATCAGATATTCCAACGCTTCCAGCAGATCTCCGGCCTTCTGACGAAGAAGCCGCGCCTGACTCTGCTTAGCCTGTTTCTTCTGCATATTGCGGTTATAAACAACGGCACCAAGCATGAGTAACGTCAGCGGTACAGCGATCGCCAGAACCAGTCCGATAGCCGACATATTTTCCAACTCCGTGTGTTTGTGCTATTCCTGACAACAGGTGGCAAAGTTAAAGAATGGGTGTTGATTAACCAAAGTTTAGCAAGTTTCTGGCTGTCCGCTGGTTTACTGAGCTGATCATGAGACTTGACCTTACCCCATGTTTTGGTTTTAAAGTGTCGCCTAATTGAGCCTGTCCGGTGTCTTCATCAAGCCGGCCAGTGGAATTTCAGGCGCAGGCATCCTCTGCCAGCGCCCTATTAAGGTATCTGAACGGACTATGGGCAAATCACTGGTGATTGTGGAGTCGCCTGCTAAGGCGAAGACGATCAATAAGTATCTCGGCAAAGATTTCATCGTAAAATCCAGTGTCGGCCACATCCGCGACCTGCCCACATCGGGCGGAGCAACCAAGTCAGACCCGAAAGAACGTGCCCGACAGGCGGCCCTGACACGTAAAATGTCACCCGATGAGAAAGCCGAGTACAAAAAGAAAAAGGCTCATGACCAGTTGATCAACCGGATGGGTATTGATCCGGACAACGACTGGAAAGCCAGCTACGAAGTGCTTCCGGGTAAAGAAAAGGTTGTCGAAGAACTACAGCGTCTGGCAAAGAATGCCGACCAGATCTATCTCGCAACGGATTTGGACCGCGAAGGGGAAGCCATTGCCTGGCACCTGCGGGAAGTCATCGGTAGCGACGCCAAGCCATATCGTCGCGTGGTGTTCAACGAAATCACAAAGAAAGCCATCCAGGCTGCATTCGAACAACCTTCTGAGCTGAACATCAATCGGGTTAATGCTCAGCAGGCGCGCCGCTTCCTCGACCGCGTCGTTGGCTTCATGGTATCCCCTCTGTTGTGGGCAAAAGTTGCACGCGGCCTCTCTGCGGGGCGTGTACAGTCGGTTGCTGTACGCCTGATCGTCGAACGCGAACGTGAAATTCGTGCCTTTATTCCAGAAGAGTACTGGGAAGCCTTTGCCAATCTGAAATCTGCCGATGGCGACGACCTGCGGGCGCAGGTTGCCAAAGTTGCCGGTAAGGAGTTCCGCCCAAACAACGAAGCGGACACGACGTCAGCACTCGATATTATCCGTAAAGGCCCGTTTAAGGTCACCAAGCGCGAAGACAAACCAACCAGTTCTCGTCCGGCTGCGCCTTTTATTACCTCGACGCTGCAGCAGGCTGCAAGTACCCGCCTGGGGTACAGTGTTAAAAAGACGATGACTCTCGCTCAGCGCCTGTATGAAGCTGGTTACATCACCTACATGCGTACTGACTCGACGAACCTCAGTCAGGACGCAGTGACGAGCGTACGTGATTACATCACCGACAAACTTGGTGCCGAGTATCTTCCGGACAACCCACGCCAATACAGCAGCAAAGAAGGCGCACAAGAAGCGCACGAAGCGATTCGCCCTTCTGATGTGAAACTGCGTTCTGGTGACCTGTCTTCCATGGAACCAGACGCTGAACGCCTGTATGACCTGATCTGGCGCCGTTTTGTTGCCTGTCAGACGAACGATGCCAAATTTACCAGCACCACTGTAACGGTTCACTCCGGCGACTACGAACTGCGTACCAAGGGCCGTGTGATCCGTTTCGACGGCCATCTGAAAGTGCTGCCACCAGTGGGCAGCAAAGGCGATGATGATGTGCTTCTGCCCGATGTTCAGGAAGGTGATGTTCTCACTCTGCAAGAGCTTGAACCAAAGCAGCATTTTACCAAGCCTGCACCGCGGTTCTCTGAAGCGGCGCTGGTGAAAGAGCTTGAAAAACGAGGTATCGGTCGCCCGTCTACCTATGCGTCGATTATTTCGACCATTCAGGATCGCGGTTACGTCAGCCTGAAAGGCCGACGCTTCTACGCTGAAAAAATGGGCGATATTGTCACCAGCCGCCTGACCGAAAACTTCACCGATCTGATGGATTACAGCTTCACTGCCACCATGGAAGAAAAGCTGGATGAAATTGCCGATGGTGAAGCTAACTGGAAAGGCGTTCTGAATAACTTCTACAGCGACTTTACCGACAAGCTCGAGGAAGCTGGCAGTGAAGACGGAATGCGCCCTAATGACCCGGTCGATACTGACATCAAATGTCCGACCTGCGGTCGCCACATGCAGATTCGTACGGGTTCTACAGGGGTATTCCTTGGTTGTTCTGGTTACAGCCTTCCGCCTAAAGAGCGTTGCACACAGACACTGAACCTCATTCCGGGTGATGAAGTCATTAGTGCTGACGAAGACGATGAGGCAGAGAGCCGCCGCCTGATGGACAAGCGTCGCTGCAAAATCTGTGATGCCGCAATGGAAAGCTATCTGCTGGATGAAAAACGCAAAGTACATATCTGCGGCAACAATCCGGATTGCGAAGGCTTTGAAGTAGAAGAAGGTCAGTTCCGCATCAAAGGCTACGATGGCCCGACGCTGGAATGCGATAAGTGCGGATCAGAGATGCAGCTCAAGTCTGGCCGTTTCGGTAAGTATTTTGGCTGTACCAATGACGAGTGTAAAAACACCCGTAAGTTGCTGAAAAATGGTGAAGCCGCGCCGCCCAAAATGGACCCGGTACCTATGCCGGAACTGCAGTGCGAAAAAGTTGAAGACACCTATATTCTGCGCGATGGCGCAAGTGGTCTTTTCCTCGCCGCAAGTCAGTTTCCACGCAAACGTGAAACCCGTGCACCACTGGTATCTGAGATCATTCCACACAAGAATGAGATTGATCCTAAGTATCACTTCCTGATGAGTGCTCCGGAAAGAGACAATGATGGTAATCCGACCATCATTCGTTACAGCCGGAAATCCAAAGAGCAGTACGTGATGACGGAAAGCGAAGGTAAAGCAACAGGCTGGAGTGCCACTTGGGACGGCAAGCAGTGGAACATTACTGAAAAGAAAAAGGCTGCCCCTAAGAAAGCGACTGCAAAAAAAACGACAACTAAGAAAACCGCAACAAAAAAAGCAACAGCTAAGAAAACCGCAGAAAAAAAATCGGCGGAATAAGTCACTTTCAGCAAGATCGGCCAAGGGCGCCAGTAAGGCGTCTGAAGCCCCATAAAAAGGCCTTAAACGTGGCCTTTTTTTAATAATATATTCGTATATCTTTCATCATTTCTTCACTGTTAATCTGGAAATCTCTGAAATCAGAGAACGACTTACCTGTGCCTCAGGTACCCGATAACATTTAAGGAAATTGGCTATGAAAGGATTTATTTCTCTACTCATTCTTGCAGCATCACTGGCTTTCTCTCAGGTTTATGCTGAAGAGCCGGGTGGCCCAGTGAATATTAATACTGCGTCCGCTGAAGAACTCAGTGAACTGAAAGGCGTTGGCAAAGCAAAAGCAGAAGCTATTGTTGCCCACCGCAAAGAACACGGGCAGTTTGATAAAGTTGAAGACATCACTCAAGTTAAAGGGATAGGCGAATCAATCCTTAATTCGAACCGCCCACTACTGAGCCTGGAATAAGCACTGAACAATAAAAAGGAGGCATCAGCCTCCTTTTTTAATCATAAACTGCACCATACAAGGAGCCATGAAAGACCTTACTCAACGAAGGTACAACGCCCCCACTCACAGCGCACGATACTCAGTGGTTGATCATCACATTCAACATTATAAATTTCATAAGGCCATTCACCCTTGATCAGGCTGACACCTGAACGGTCACAGCTTTGTTGATCTGAGAGTTTCTCAACGACATAAAGCGAACGTCCATAACGCTTACCCGTTGCTGTTTCGACCATGCCTTTGCGCTCACGATAGGTGTCCTGCTCTTTCGCGGCAGTCGCTTCAAGGCTCGACAGCGCCTGCTGAATTTCTTCTGAGCCTTTGATATCCCACTCACCCGCCTGATATTCACCAAGAATTTTCACACACAGATCTTCTTTATCTGAAGCACCTTCAAGTTTATTCCTGACCGTCTGCACCGCGCGCTCCTGGACTTCCCAAGTCAGCCCCATAGCCACACGCGCTCCCGTATCTAACCGGGTATCTGTGACCGTAATCAAATTGTAGGCAAGGCCAAAGTCTGCAGCCTCAACAGCATCACCGTTACGTTGCCACCAGTCTGCTCTTGCTGTCTCCGCGGCATAGTTAGCGCGACCACTGACCGCCGCACATTCATAACGCCAGGTGTTCATCATGGTGTCTGCTTGTAATGCGTAAAAAATTGCGTCTCCTTTTGGGGAGAGCTGGTTACTTGCACAACCGGTCAAGAACGTCGCTGCTGCAACCATGGAAAGCAGTGCTCTGGTCATTTTTATTCCTTATCTGAAGCGGTGAACAAAGCTCGAACATCAGCCGCCGTAAACGGCCAGTTGAGTTCTTCGCCTGTTATTTCGTTGCGGAGGACAGGTATCCGTAGACCATACCGGTCAACGCCACCCTCAATGTCGGTAATATCTTCAATGTATACGGTGACCGCAAGGCCCTCTGCGCCTTCAGTCACAATTGCCGAAGCCTGGTCACAAAGATGGCACTCAGAAGTCCCCAGAAGAACGTAGCTCAAGGTTGGTTTACCGAAGTTATAACAGGAATAAAAGTATAACGCCGCCAGAGGTGTAATCCTATCTGGCGACGTAGGAGCATGCTGTTAAGAGACGTTCAGAAGATCAGCGATCGAGCAGCTTGCCGAGACCTGCATTAAATTGGCGCAATGCGTCCATTCTTGAATCGTCTGGCACGAGTGCATCCAGCATTTTCTGCAATGTGTCCCGTGGTTCGGCAAGTGGCTTAGCGCGATCCAATGCTTCGGTATAGCTTTTAACGTAGTCAGAAATCATATTCTGCTGAGATTCGAGGCGCGGTGTCGGCAGCGATGGGCCTGACTCACCGTATGCACGGGAAACGCTTGAGAAGCTTCTCTGGCGCAATTCGAGGCTCATAGAAGCCAGTTCATTACCGTCAAAACCAAGCTGCATTGCCTCTTCGAGCGCCGCACCAAGGTCTCCGCCATAAAATGTTTCGCTCAGTTTGCCAACATCGTCAAACAGAGTTTGCAGTGCATTAAGCTCTCCTTCATCGAGATTCCCCTCTACCTGCATATCAAAACGGCTGGAAAACGCACTGGCCGTCAGACTCATCCCTGGCGTGGTCAGGCTGATCCCACCCTCTTTCTGACGGAAATTCACGGTGACTTTATCTCCATCGCGGGTGACAACTTCAAGTGAAAGGCTTTGTGATGTTCTCGTACCTGCCAGCGTGAACCCCGCAGGCGCAGAGCTTTGCGCCCTGTCAGATGAGTCATCGCGCTCTGGAATCTGAGGCGTCAGTAAATCGGGCTTCTCACCGGCCTCAATCTGCTTCAGTCCTTCTGCAATCAAAGCTTCGCCCTTATCGATATCTGTTGCGAGGGCTTCATCAAGCCGCCCGAGATCCTCAAGAATAGAGCGAGCCTCTCCATAACCTTTCTCAATGCCTTCTCGCGCCGCTTCGAGACGCTCAGCGATCCGCTCTTCCGACGCGCCCGCTGCCCGCAGGCCTTCAACACTTTGATAGACATGACGAAGAATATTGGTAGCTGTAACTTCAGGGCTTTGAGTGGAAACAGGCTGAGCTGACGTGGTGTTAGCGGCTTGCTCAGACTTGCCCCCCTGCGCCGGACGGTTTGAAGTATTTTGCGACTGAGCCGATTCCTGAGAGGATCGCTGCAGGTTGCCCAGGCTTTTGCCGTAGTTCTGAAAACCTGCGCTGGAGAATGATGAAAAAGACGGAATGTTCATAGCAAGCTCCGCAGTGACCGATGAGTGTGACTTCTATATCGGTCGGGAAGCTGTTTTCTTAAGCGAAAATAGCCCGTTCAGCAAATATTTACACTAAATTGGCGTGGGCTGTCCCGCATGGCGCGGATCAATCAGCTTCGACGGCTGTTGCGATACTCAACCGGTGTCTGATTCGTCCAGCGCTTAAACGCCCGATAAAAGGTACTGGGCTCAGAGAATCCCGTAAGGTAGACGATCTCATCAATACTCTCATCAGTACCGGACAGCAGTCGCTTGGCCAGATTGCATCGATAGTCAGCGAGCAATTGATTAAAGTTGGTACCCGCCTCGGTCAGACGGGTTCTCAGTGTGCGCGGTTTCATATCCAGACGCCCTGCCACGTCATCAAGATTGACCTGGCCTGTTTCCAGTACTTCACCAAAGACTTTGTACACCCTGGAAACAACATCCTGGCGTTCAAGCTTGGCAACATGCTCGCTGGCAAGCTTCTCGTGAAGTTGTAACAACTCTGGTTCAGCGTGCAATGACGGCAGATCCAGTAGACTGTCATCAAAGCGAATACGATTTTCACTGCAGCCGAAACGAACATCGCAATCAAAGATGCGATGATGCTCTGAGCAGTTCTCGGGTTCTGGATGTGTGAATTCAATCGCCGCCGGGCGGAATTGCTCATCCGTCACGTACTCAAAAAAGCGTACCAGACCTAACACCATGCATTCGTTCAAGTGACGCAGACCGGTTACTTTGTCGCTCGCCGACTCTACTTTCACCGATGCCTGATGACTGTCTATCTCAATACTCGCCTGAGAGGCATCGCTCAACAGACGTTGGTAACTCAATGCCCGCTTCAGCCCTTCGCCAAAGGTTGGACTCGACAAGAAGAGATACTGCAACACCTGCCCTTTGTAGACAGGCATATTTTCGCCGAGGTGAATACCAATATCAGGATCACCAGAGACCTCTTCCATAACACTCCAGAAGATAATCTGAGCGTCGTGGGGGGTACGAAGATTGCGATCCTGCAGGACCTCAGGTGTGACCCCAAGTCTCTGCCAGACCTCATCAGCATTAATCCCCATCTTCAGCATCGCATGATGCGCAAGTTGGATCATGATGCCGGAGTCACGCAATTCAGCCATTCCGCCAGACATAAGTGTTTGATATTCCAAAAAGAAGAGAGTGCGATTTTGCCAGATACTCGGCCGTCTGCAAGCCTTATTGACCGATCTGACGCAGAACCCGCGTGATTGCGCCAATGGTGATCCGCTCTGGCCGGCCTACTATCTGGCTTGATATGTGTCAAAAAAGAGTTTTTTCAGGACTTTATTTATGTATCACGCTACCCGTATTGAGTTAAAAAAGCTTCCGAGCGTTGCAAATCACACTGTGCGCTCTGCGTTTTCACGCAACACCAACATCCGCAACCCTGAGTTGCCAAATATGGATGCGGTCATTTACGGCCACGTCCCAAGCAAAAAAAACGTCAAAGATTACTCCAGTATCTGTGGCTTCGACACTAAGAGCGAGCTGCTGCCGATTACCTATCCGCACGTCGCTGCGTTCAAGTTGCACATGGAGCTGATGCTGCACCGTACCTTCCCACTGGGGATCATGGGGATGGTTCACGTCACCAATAAGATTACCCAGCACCGCGGTATCAAATTGGGCGAAGCGCTTGACGTACGTGCTTTCTTTGCTGGTTCAAACCGCACACATAAAGGTCTGGAGGTCAGCCTTCGCACCGAAATTCGTGTGGGTATGGAGCTTGTCTGGGAGGGTCTCAGCACGTATCTGGCACTGCTGCCAAGCAAAGGCGTCGAGAAGAAAGAAGTCGAGCAGGTTCTTCCAGAGAACCCTGAGTACACTGAAAGCGAAACCTGGACACTGCCGTCAAACCTCGGCCTGAAGTATGGTCCCGTTGCCGGTGACCCGAACCCTATTCACTGGGGTGTTATCGCAGCGAAAGCGTTCGGCTTCAAACGTCACCTTGCTCACGGTATGTGGACCAAAGGTCGCGCTGCAGCGAGCGTTCATAAGATGCTGGGCTCAGATGCCGCAGAAATCTACGTTGAGTTTAAACGTCCGATTTTCCTGCCAGCCAAAGTGGAGCTGCACTCAGGCAAAAAAGATCAGGAAATTAACTTCGAAGTAGCAGCTACCCGCAACGACGATGTTCACCTTGCAGGTTACATTAAAGCCTTGTAAACCGAACGACAGTTCAGCTACTTACTGATAAGTGCCCGGGCTCAGCCGGGTACTTACCTATCCCCTACAATCTCATCATCAGAACTCACAGGGTTTCCACCAGACAACCACTGCATCGCATCGTCGTAATGACTGAAAAGCCTGACGGGATAAGCTGGCGCATGGTACGACAGAAACATTGAGGTAAGGTGTTGCAGCATAAACGAATCACCGATCACAGCAACGGCCGTGGTAGAGGCTTGCACCAGGGGGTTTGATGCGTATATCTGAACTTCGAAATCAACAGTAAGAACATCTGAAGCAATGATAGCGACCATCTTGGGTGACATGCCGGCCCTGTGCACGCGCTGCTTGTAGAGAGTGCGCATTAATTCGCGACTCAAGTGACTGATGCCCGTCAGATCGTGCACCACAATATCATTTTCAACTCTTATTTCCGGCGCTGCCCCTGCGCCAGTGTCTCGAACTGTCATATTTCAATCAGTTATAAAAAAACAATTGATAACAACCTATCGCAAAAAAACGAGAATGAAAACCATCCAGATGCACTTTCTCATTATTAAATATCAACTTCGGAAGGCAATCTTCAAAACAGGTTAAATAATGCGCTCTGGGGACTGTAAGTTAATCACATCATTGTTATTATGCGGTCTACTGCCGACTACTGAAACCTGAATCAGTTTCCGTGGAAAGATGGCCCAACAATAACAAGAATGGATATACATCATGCGTATCTCTGCCACACTGACAGCGCTCACTCTGGCAATATCTGGTGTTACAGCCAGTGCTGCTGAATCAGAAAGCTATGGGGGATTTCTGGGGATGACAGGGTCTTACATCCAGACCAGTGACATCGACGAAACAGATTTCGCAGCCAAAATCGTTTTCGGCCCCAACATTACTGAAAATCTGTCTCTGGAATTCGGCCTGATGGACTTTGGTGAAATGTCCTACAAAGATCCGTCACCCATTCTGTTTGAAGACGACCCAACCATTGCGCCTCTTCTGAGTGGTGCAAGTCAGGGCGATGTAGATCGCAACAGTAACGATAACGGCGTGCCAGGCGAAACCATCTACACTGGCCCCGAAAGTTATCAGGCACGTAGTATCCTGGTGAATCTGCGCTATAACTTCGAGTACACCGAAACTCTCGACTTCTTTATTAAGGGCGGAGCCAGTGCCTGGATTGCCGACGTAGAGAAAACCCGTATTACTTACTACGGCGACGGTACTTATGGCGTTAAGGAAGACGCAGGTAAAAACGAGACATCCGGTGTCGAACTGATTACTGGTGCCGGTCTTCTGTGGAATCCCTGGGCAGGTCTGAATGTTCGCGCGGAGATTGAGTCCACCTCGCTCGACAGTTTTTATATTGAGCCCACCAGCTTCTTTCTATACAGCCTCGGCCTTCAGTACGAATTCTGACCAATAGATTGGCGTAACTTGTCTATGATATTCGATTACCCTTAGGGAACCAAGGGTTTCTGTTGGTGTCATATGGGCCGGTTTATACCTCTAAGCCAACAAAGTGCTACTCGAGGTAACAGGTGACAAATTTTGTCACCCGGTATACCATGCAATGGTTGTCTGCTGTGGGACCAGGAAAGTCCGGCTAAGCAGACGTTGAATAACAACAATCCCAATAATAGTTACCAGCGTATGAACATGGATAAAGGTTACGTCTCAGCAGCGTTAATCCGCCCGGTGATCGAGAACTCAGGTATCCGGTCGATTGATCAGCTGGCCGAGCAGGATGCTGATATACAGCGCGTCGTTAAACAGCTCAAAGATAATGACTGCCGGATTCCGGTAGAGGATGCAGATCACGTCATTGCAAAACTGATTCGTCAGTCAGGTAATGAAGCACTGTGCGTTCACCCCCCACATAAGTTCAATACTCAGAGCAGTTGTCAGTTACAGAATCTGTTTCTTTGCAGCAACACCCTGCGCGAAGCTCTCTACTACATGGAGAAATTTGCCCCGCTGTTAAGTGACTTACTCGAGATTAACGTGACACGAACTCGCGAAGGCACCATCAAAGTGAAGCTGCCTGTCGGCGAGTCTTCCTACATGTCTGATCAGCGTCACCGCTCCGAGCTTATGCTCAGCGTTTTACTGAACTGGATGCGTCAACTCTGCGGTAACCGCCTGAACCTGTTGGGTATCAACCTGCCTTACCCTGCGACTCAATATCAACAGGCCCAGGCACAGCTATGGAACGCTAAGCTGAATTACAATTCAGGAGAGTGCGCCATTCTGCTGTCTGCCGGTGCGTTGGATGAGGGCCTCCACAACACCAACCCGCATATCCTGAATATGATGAAGCGGGAAGTCGAAGAGCAGTATCGTAAACTGGCTCGCTCTGGTTCTCTGGCAGATCGCATCCGCAAAGCCCTATTACAGGAAAAAGTCCGCCTGAATGCTAATCAGCAGGAAGTGGCTGGCTATTTTCATATCAGTGCTCGCACCCTGAATCGACACCTGCACCGTGAAGATACGTCACTGAAGCAGATCGTCACTCAGGTTCGTCTTGAAATGGCGAAGAAGATGCTGACCGACTCAGAAGATCCTATTGAACAGATCGCTCTGAATATTGGTCTTTCAGGACGCAGAACTCTGGACCGGATATTCATCAAAGAAATGAATATGTCACCCGCCCAGTTCCGTCAGAGATTTCGCCAGAAGGTCGCACTGGTTCACTAAGCTTGCCTTACTGAAACCGGACCTGAGAATTACTCAATCGACTTTGTGTTATATCGCCTGATCACCATCGTGATCAGGCGATGCCGCATAACCGGATACGCGTCAGTGCAAGTACCGAAAGTACATCGGTAATGCGACCATCCTGGGCCATCTGAAACGCCTCTTCAAACGGCAGGCGACGTAATGTCAACACTTCTGTCTCCTCAGTCTCACTTGGCCCTTCAGTGAGACCCTGCGCAACAAAGAGCAGCCCCTCCTCATCGGTTATGCAGTTACTCAGATGTACACGCCCTATGGGTATGAGCGACTCTGCAATCAGCCCGCTTTCCTCACGCAACTCTCTGAGCGCGCAGTCTTCGGGGGATTCCCCCTTGGGTGCGCCGCCCATGGGAATCTCCCAGTGATATTCCTGCAGCGGAAAACGATACTGCCCCACCAGCCAGGTGTCGCCGTTGTCGGCGATAGGAACAACGCCTACGGCTCTGTTCTTAAAGCTCACTGTTCCGTATATCCCCGGATTACCAGCGGGATTCAGAACGTCATGATGCTCCACCTTAATCCAGGGGTTTTCATAAGTCGTTGTAACAGACTTAGTTTTCCAGGGATTTTCTTCGCTCATAGTGTTTCCAACTCTGTGATAGCGCTATCCAGATAAGGCCTGCAATGACACCCAACAAATGCGATCTGGCCTCTGTACGGCCACCGACCATTTCTGCATTTGCCATGTCGTCGTAAAAACCCGACTGCTCCCAGAGCACCTTAACGACGATAACAAGCACAACGGTGATACGGACTTTCAGGGAATAGTATGGGGATGGAGCAATCGCGATCAGCATCGCACCATGAAGGGCACCGGAGAGACCGACGTAGTAATAAAGATCATCGGCGAACAGATACAGGCCAAGCCCCGTCGCGAAACAGAGCCATCCCCACGCCAGAATTTGCATGCGCAAGGGTGTTGCGGGCGAGGCAACATACGCTGCCAGAGCAAGCGCCGCCAGGTTAAGCAGGAGGTGACCAGAAGAAAGGTGAACGAAGTGGGCAGTGAGTAATCGCCACCAATCGCCGCCCTCTACGGCTGTACGGTCAAAGCGCAAAAGCTCAGTGGCCGCTTCACCAGCACCGAAAACGACAGCGGATAAAAGGCCAATACCAACCCATACCGACCATGCGAGGAAATGTTGCACACCAATGCCTCTGAAAAAGAGGCAGTGTATCACCTAAGCGGTCGTCTTCTCAGCAATCCGAGGCTAAGTACAAGACACAGCAAGCCCATAGAGCCTCCTCCGCCAGATGACGAGGAAGAGGATGAGCTGGCAGTCGCTGGCGCACGTTCAATCGGTTGGTCACTGCTGCTGACAAGAAGCTTCACACTCAGATCAAAGCTTGCATCACCAAATGCGTAGTCCAGTCTCTCTTTCACTTTTGTCTGCCCGCTCGGGGGCCCCTGAATGTCGACCAGAAACGGAGCGTGCTGACCCGAAGGCTCGCTGATAATCTGAAGGTAGATGGTATCCACGGGGATTTCTGGCGGGGCATCAAATAGCAGGCGGTTCCAGCCCTCCTGAACACTGCTCTTCTTCTCAACCAGACGCCCTTCACCCGAGTACCGTGAGGCGCTGGTATATAAGCCGAATTCCACCGTACCCGAACCGTGAGCATAGAAATCAATGCCATCAATACTCAGAACATCACTACTGACTGGTACAGTAACCAGTGCGTAACCATCACCACCGTAGGCTCCCCAGGTTGCATTCGCGGGAAGCTCGTCATAGCCAATGGCAAAGCCTTTGGGTTTAATACTCGACTGCACATTCAGCTGAGCGCGGTCACCGGATGCAACGGCCGTCAAAGTCACCCTGCCATCAGCCAGAGTTACAGAAGAGGCGCTTTCTATCATGATGCCGCTACTGTCGGTCACTATATTCGAGCCGGTATGCGTGGTTTCGGCGGTCACCAGACGTTGGGAGTGTCGCGCAGTCAGGCTGGACAATGACCCGAACCCTCGCCAATCATCTATCTCTGTAATCATCAAACCTGGTGAAGGCAAGCCACTGTCAAAGCCCTGACGAGTTCGGTTCTCGACCATCAGGCGCTTGCCATGACGATACTCATCAAGATCAATACGCAGCACTTCACCACCGTCACTGGCTGAATTGAGGAAAATCCCCCCCGTATCCGACACACTGTCAGTAAACCCCAGAAACTCTCGTGACCAACCTATCAGGTGCGCCGGCTTATCTCCTGCTTTGCCACCGCCAGAGTTCCAGATACCGAAGCTCATCAATCCCCAGCGACCGATCGATTCACCCAGCCCGATACTCTCGTAGAGATCTGGCAAGTCAAACAGGAGATGACCAAGCTCATGGGCCATCAGACCGATGGTCGCCATGTGTTGCTCGTGTTGCTCACCAAACATGGTGTACTCAGAAATCCAGACCCCAGCGGTATTGACCGCAGGTACAGAAGACTTATGAGCCCAGACACGAGGATGAGTTGTAGCAGAGCTGGCGTACGCTTGCTCAAAACCCGCTGCAAGAACGATCACCCCGAGTTCAGAAGGATCGAGCCAGGAATCACCATTGCGATCATAAGAACTGAGGTTAATCTTGCCATTCAATGCCTGAAGCGCGGATGTCACCAGGTTACGGCTCTGTGTACCATAAGAGGAACCGAAGTCAGGATGCGCGCTGCTAAGCGTTGTGCGAATAATGCCATCGCCACTGGTGCCGTCGGACTCACTGGCAGGCACAATGCGGAATTGTTGACCTGACCCCTCATAAAAATAGGAAGAGACACTCCCAGAAGCGCCAAAAATTCGTGAGGAGATCTCAGCATCACTGTACTCGAACCCTTGATCAGAAAAAGCAACACGGACGACCACCAGAGGTTGTTCAAAGGCGCCACCCTGATAGCGGTACGGAGTACGAGCCGGCGGATTGGCCTGGGCGCTTACGGTACTGCTCGCCTGACGAGACTCTTTTTCTTCAGACTCTTCATACGATGCTGACCGGCCAAATTCTTCACCGGTACTGGTGGCATAGCGCTTATCCTGCAGACGAGCCAGATAATAAATACCCTGCTGCTCGACCAGGTAGCGGCCGTCTTCGAGCATCAGATACGGTGCCGAACGCGAGCCCAACAACATGACCCTGTGGCTGTCGCCGTTCAGCATATGAAGGTCTGCCCACTCCAGCGCTGGCGGGGTCTGAGCATGCCCCACCTGCCACCCGGTCAGCAGCAGGAAGAGAATTGTGAGTCGGATCATCTGGTGGGCCCGGTGAAAACGTCTTCGCTGTAACTCTAGACGCGTCAGGCCACTTTTTCAGGTGCTTGTAACAGTTTCACACAAATGCAGTACCAGACCACAACACTTAGTCCGTTGTGTTATCTGAACAAATGATCACTTATTATAGAGGTGCTTTGGGTGACTGGCAGCTGCCCAGTTTTCCCAGACGTTTTTCAAGATAGTTGATAATGGCTTCAGGGCTGTAGATCCAGCGGTCGCCACTGCGGGTGCAGATTCTCAGACAGGGAACACGGCTTTCACCGCCGCCTTTCACCAGTTCGTTTCGGTAAGCATCCGCACGCTCAACCTCTTTCGTCACTGGGTGCAGGCCGGCTCGCTCAACATACCGTTTCACGGATATCGATGATGGACACTGTCTCGAGTAATAAAGATGCATTCGGCGGGATTCGCGATTCAGCAGAGTCTGCTCTTCTGCTGGTCGCTCAATCGGCTTAACCGGAAGGAATCGGTCTACCAGACCGAGAGTTTTGCCTTTGATATGTCTCGTCAGATTCATAACTGCGTCATGGGACCTATGGTCTGATTCTGAAAAAACAGGGCTCTGCTGGCCAACCCTGTGGCGATTAGCTTTTTTGCTTACCGACTGCGGGCATTCTATGCATGGGCGTAAGGATTACTACCCCCTGAAGAAAATTTTTATGCGATTTCGGTCAATTATCAGCCGAAGGTCGAATGATTAACTAAAACCACACCCAGCATCATGGCCAACATGGTGACCACAAGAAGCCAGCGCGATCGCTGGCAGAACTTGCATGGTTTCTTTTTTGTCATCACTCAATCACTTTTACGCGGTCAAAGGACGGCAGGCTCGTCCAGGACTCCCAGTGCATCCAGACAGCCACAGCCTTTCCGACAATATTTTTCTCTGGCACGAAGCCCCACATGCGGCTGTCTCCGCTATTTCCGCGGTTGTCACCCATCATAAAGTAATGACCATCAGGAACCGTCCACTCCCCCTCCGGGCCACCCCAGAGCGCTGCCTGACCGGTAGTACGATCGCGCCCTGGTAACCATTTCACAACCGGAGTGGCGTTATCCATAGTTTCTTCACCCAACACCATAGTCGGCGCGTAGGCAGGCTTGCCGCCTAACACCTCGGTTGGCACCGCTTCCCCGTTGATCGTCAGGCGCAGATCTTTGTAAACGATATGATCACCGGGTAAACCGATAACACGCTTAATAAAGTAACGAGAGTCTTCCGGCGGGAAGAACACCATCACATCACCACGCTGAGGCTGGTCTACTGGAATAATAGTCGATCCGTTGCCCGGCACACGCAGACCATAGCTGAATTTACTGACCAGAATAAAATCACCGACCTGAAGACCAGGTTCCATTGAACCAGAGGGAATCTGGAAAGGCTCAAAAGCAAACGAGCGCAGAACAAACACCAGTGCAAGTACAGGAAAGAACTGCCTGGACTGATCAATCAGGAAAGGCTCTTTTGTCGCTTCCAGGATATTTTCCTGAGGCGCACCGCTCTGCTCGAGTGCTTCGATGCGCTCCTGACGTTTGCGGCGAAGAAAAAGTCGGTCGACCAATACAATGAGACCCGTCAGGCCCGTGGCCACCATAAGAATCAGGGGTAAATCAAGTTCCATAAAAGTGTCATATTCCTGCTGCAGGCTTACGCTAGACTAGGGAAAAGCCAGTATGACACTGCAGAGGATGCAGGTTTGCTGGCACTTCTGTCCGCTGTTAGGTCTGGCATTCTAACTGGCGGTGTTATTGATAGCCACCCGAATAAGGCCTGGAGCAGTCCAGCGCCAGGTAACCGCACTGATGACCCGAATACGTACCCGCGATGGTATAGAGCTGGCTTACGAATCCATGGGAGCAGAAGATGCTCCTCCCGTCATTCTGATCATGGGGCTGGGGGCTCAGATGCATGTCTGGCCTACCTCTCTTTGCCAGCGCCTTGTTGATGCAGGGTTTCGTGTCATCCGGTTTGATAATCGTGATACGGGCGCGTCAACCTCGCTTGATGAGCATGGCAATCCAAGCCTGATCAGAGTGTGGCTGGGCCGCCGCCTTAAGCGTAAACCCCGTGTACCTTATACCCTCAAAGACATGTCCCGTGATGTCATCGCCCTGATGGATGCGCTTGGTTTACCCAGCGCTCATCTCGTTGGCGCCTCAATGGGCGGCATGATTGCGCAGATTCTGGCAGCAAAGAAGCGCAAACGGGTCCGCAGCCTGACCTCAATCATGTCTTCTGCTTCGGCGCCTAAAGTACCCGTCAGTCAGCTCCAGGTCATGCTTAAACTTGCCCGCCGCCCGGTGCAACGCAACCGCGACGAACACTTCCGCTACATTGCCCGAATGAGTGAAGTCATCGGCAGCCCTGGCTATCCGATGTCAGAGGCAGAGATACAACGTCTGGCAGAAACCAGCTGGGAACGCACCTCAAGTCCTCTCGGCTTCAAGCGCCAGCTTGTCGCAATCACTCATGCGGGTGACCGCCGGCGTTTATTGCAAAAAATCAAAGCACGTACCCTGGTCATTCATGGCGCCGAAGATCCGCTGATTCCGGTCACTATGGGCATCGAGACCGCCTCATTGATCCCCAAAGCAAAATTACGGGTCGTCACAGGCATGGGACACGATTTTCCGGAATCACTGGTGCCGAGACTTAGCCGTTTGCTGATCAAGCACGTAAACCGCGCCGACACTGAATGGCAACAAAAGCTGAAAAAGAAAAAGCGTGCCGAAGTTCCGACCAAAACGGCCGCGAACGAAGACAGCAGTGACCCGATGGATTGGCTCGAGCCACTGGACAGTCCCGATCAGTCCGGCTGATAGCCACTAAACTGGCGTGCCATCTCGGCGGCGTAGTTATCAGTCATTCCGGAGATGTAGTCGAGTGCACGCATGTAGGCGTCATATAAGGTCCAGTCTGCACCTGGCGCCGAGCGTCCCATCAATTCGATAATGCGACGATTACGAAAAGTCGCCTTACCTGTCTGGACATTCTCGCGCACGGCGCCCAGAAAATTCTCCAACAGCACCGACAAGGTGGCATACGATCCGACTTCGATCGCTAACTTACGGCTGTCGTTGAAAATTCTCTCCCGCGCCATCTGCTTGGCACCATTAACGAGGTTGCGCACTTCCTCCGGACAATAGTCAATGATGCTGCCCTGAAGAGTACCACTGAGCAGAGAATCCTGTTGACGGATAAAGGCACTGGCCACGGCATTGACCATCGCCTCCATCGCCTGCCCTCGCAGCATTTGCAGGCGGCGACGAGGGTTATCTGCTTTTTCGAGGTCATCCAGAATCACCTCCCACTGCTCACTCAACAGTGGCTGAATAAGATTCTCAACTTCTTCGTAACGCAGCAAACCCAGCTCAATACCGTCCTCAAGGTCAATCAGGCCGTAGCAGATGTCGTCGGCTGCTTCGAGCAGATACACTAACGGGTGACGACACCAGGCATTCTTACCAGTCGGCAACAATCCCAGACTGGAAGCGACCTCTTTCAGTACCGGCAACTCCGTATTGAAGCAGCCAAACTTCTTTTCTTCGCCACGCACAACGTAGTCGACCGTCCATGGATACTTGAGGAAGGCGCCGAGCGTCCCGTAAGTCAGGCGCATTCCCCCCTCAAACCTGTGATATTCAACCTGAGTGACGATACGAAAGCCCTGAGCGTTGCCTTCATAAGTCTGCAGGTCAGCCGCTTCATCAATGCTGAGGCCATCCAGAAAATGTGCGTTTCGAGGGTCTACGAAAAAATGACGGATGGCATCTTCGCCGGTATGACCGTACGGAGGGTTACCGATGTCATGCGCGAGGCAGGCGGCCTGAACCATTGCGCCAACATCACTGGCGTCAACGTGTCCGGGCAATTGCTTTCCCAGCATCTGACCGACGCGAATCCCGAGGGAGCGACCGACACAACCGACTTCAAGGCTGTGGGTCAGGCGGGTATGTACATGATCGTTTTCACTCAGTGGGTGTACCTGAGTCTTTCTGTCGAGGCGGCGGAATGCTGAGGAAAAGATAATGCGATCATAGTCTTTATGGAATGGCGTCCGACCACTTTCTAGCGCAAGACTGCCCTGATGCTCACCAAAGCGAATCGGTGAAAACAGACGCTCCCAGCTCATTCTCTGGTTTGATTGCGATTTTTCCTGAGATTCCATAAATAACTTCACTGAAATTAATTGTGCTCAGGAGTATAACGTCACTCAACGCTTGCGTGCAGGCATATGTCTCTTAATCACCTTGATCACACACTGATCAGCGTTATGCTCAGGGTCAGATCTTTTCTTCTTTAAGCAGGCACCATGCTGAATCGTTATTTTGAGCTGATACTTCGCAACCCTTTGATCACTCTGTTTTCTGTACTCCTGGTGCTTCTGGCGACAGGCAGTGGCGTGAAAGAGTTGTCCTTTACCAGCGACTTCCGCGCCTATTTCAGTGAAAAGAACCCGGAATTACGCGCTTTCGAAGCCATGGAAAAACGCTTCTCCCGACAAGACAACCTGTATTTTCTGGTGTCCTCCGTCGATCAGACCCTGTTTTCTGAAGAAGGTCTGAGACTGGTTGAACGCCTGACAGAAGAAGCATGGACACTGCCTCACGTGCAACGCGTCGATTCTCTGCAAAATTTTCAGAATACCGATGTCGATGGCGACGAACTGATTATCGACAACTTCTATCGCATCGACGAACTCCCCGACGATTTAACCGAGTTGCAGAAAAAAGCCATCGAGCATTCTGATCTGGTGTTAAAAACGATCAGCGAAGACGGCGAAGTTACCGGCATAAACCTCACTCTGTATTTACCCGATGGGCAATCATCGCAAGCATCCCTTGAGGCTGTCGATGCAGCAAGAGTGCTTCTCGAATCTATTCGCCCGGACTACCCGGACTTTCTGATAGAACTGGGCGGGTCGGCGACATCGAATGTCACCATGGGCGAAGCTATTGCTCAGGATATAAGTTCGCTTCTGGTTATTTCTTTTGCCGTCATGCTGGTCATTATGCTGGTCATGCTCCGCACACTTTCAGGGGTAATTCTGGTCACGGCTCTGATAGGAATGTCGGTATTGATTACCATGGGGCTGTTTGGCTGGGCAGGTTACACCCTCACCCCGCCAACTGGCTTTGTGCCTACTGCAGTGATGACCATCGCTGTTGCCGATACCATCCATATTCTGGTGTCGTATTATTTTCACCTACGCGAGGGAGAGGAAAAACGCGAGGCACTGCTCAACAGTTTACGCATTAACTTTGCCCCGGTTTTTATAACCAGCATTACCACGATGATTGGCGTACTGGCACTTAATACAAGCGACTCACCGCCATATCGTGATATGGGCAACATGATTGCTGTTGGAGTTATGGTGGCCTGGGCGCTGACGATCACCTTCTTACCTACCGCACTAACAATTCTGCCTGCACCCGACCGCTTTAAAGCAAAGGGGCAACACCGCTGGATGGATACATTTGCAGATGGCGTCATACGACATCACAAACTTCTCTTCATCGTAATGCTGGCTATTGTCGCCGGCTGCGCCACCATGGCCAATCGCAATATTATTACTGAGCGCTGGCACGAATTTTTTGACGAGTCCTTCGAGGTCAGACGCACCGTCGATAATATCGACACATCATTAAAAGGCCTTCACGCACTTTATTTTGTCGCCGACTCTCGCCAAAGCGACGGTATTAATCAGGTCGATTTTTTACATCAACTGGATGCGTTTGATCAGTGGCTGGAGAAACAACCCGGCGTCGTCCATGTCAGTTCATTAAGTGACACCATAAAGCGCCTGAATAAAAACCTGCACCAGAACGACGATGCCTGGTATCAGATACCCGAATCATCAGAGGCAGCAGCACAGTATCTATTGCTATACGAGCTGTCATTGCCGATGGGGCTGGGACTGGAAACAACCATGACCAGTGACCGTAGCGCGACCCGCTTAAGCGCTACACTGGAGCGAACTGACTCAGCAACGATCCGCGACATGGAACAAGCCGCCGTTCTCTGGGCACAAGAAAACGCACCTCTATTAAATATTACGGAAACGACAGGCCTCGATGTGGTTTTTGCCAACCTGACCCACCGCAATGTGTCTTCGATGCTTGAAGGAACTGCACTGGCCCTGGTCATTATTTCACTGCTTATGATTGGCGCTTTACGCTCCCTGCGCCTTGGCCTCATCAGTATGGTCCCGAATGTGTTTCCCGCTTTAATGGCTTATGGACTGTGGGGGATTATTGTCGGTCACGTCGATACGGCAACCTCGGTGGTCGCCTGCCTGTCACTCGGAATCGTGGTCGATGATACGGTACACTTTCTCAGTAAATACAATCACGCACGTGTTGTGCTCGGCAGAAATGTCGAAGACGCCATACGTTACGCCTTCCACACCGTCGGCATCGCCCTGCTGATCACATCAGCGATTCTTGTCGGTGGTTTTACCGTCATGGAATTCTCGCATTTCAACCCGAGCCGGGCGATGGGCCTGCTCTTGGCCCTCACCATTGCCGTTGCATTGATTATCGACTTTCTGCTGTTGCCGCCACTGCTACTCCTGGTGGACCGGCGCCAGCAATCCACTCTCGATGATGCCGTCAAAGATAAACTGAACGGCCAGAGCGCACAGTAATACCCCCATTACCCGCATAATCACATGCATTCCGGTTACCCCCAGCAAGCGGGTAATCGGAGTTGCAGCAAACAGACAGATCAACGTCAGAATCATAATGGCCAGAATGCACACAACCACGGTGGCTTGCTGATAAATATCGCTGGCGTGGGCCATCATCAGCATAACGGCCCCCATACTTCCGGGCCCGGCAATCAGAGGCAATGCCATGGGGAACACAGAAACATCCTGACGCTCCTGTGTTTCTTCGTCCTCAAGTTCGGTTGTACTGCTGGCCCCCGAAGTCCTCGCAAACACCATTTCGATGCCAATCAACAGCAAAATAATGCCACCGGCAGTACGTAATGAGGCCATCGAAATTCCCAGAACGGACAACAAGGCCTCACCCAGGATGGCGAAAATGAGTAAGACTATAGTCGCAACCACAACAGACCGGATCGCCGTTTTCTTACGTTTCTGATCCGAATATTCAGATGTTAACGCCGCAAAAATAGCGGAAATATCAATCGGACTGACCGTCGCAAACAGCGTGGCCAGTGTGATTGCAGCGATTTCTAGCACAACTCAACCTTGTTTTATCCTGTTCAACTTTGACTCTAGCACTCCCCCAAAGTCGACTCCAGTGAATGCCCGTAATCCGGGCGTTAATACCAAGGTCTAGCTGTTCTGCGACATCCCTCAAGGCTAGTTTGGTGAAGTACCAATAAAAACGAGGAGTGGGTTATGGCTTTCCGATCTGATGAAGACAAAAAGGCCTATTGGCGTAAAAACCTGAATCTGATGTTCGTACTGCTGGTGATCTGGGCAGTCGTTTCATACGGATTCGGCATTCTGTTACGCCCTGTGCTGGACGCAATTCCAGTCGGTGGCGTTGGCCTTGGCTTCTGGTTCGCACAACAGGGGTCCATCTATGTGTTCCTTGGCATTGTGTTTTTCTACGCCAAAAAAATGCGCGAACTCGACCGTGAGTTCGGCGTTGATGATGACGAATAAGAGGAGCCTGATATGGATCTGCAAACCTTAACCTATATCGTAGTGGGACTGACGTTCTCACTCTACATCGGTATCGCTATCTGGGCTCGCGCCGGAACGACAGGTGAGTACTATGCGGCTGGCCGCGGTATTCACCCGGTCGCCAACGGTATGGCAACGGCCGCGGACTGGATGTCAGCCGCGTCATTTATCTCCATGGCGGGTCTGATTGCCTTTAAAGGCTACGACGCCTCTATCTTTCTGATGGGCTGGACCGGTGGTTATGTGCTGTTGGCACTCTGCCTTGCACCTTACCTGCGTAAGTTCGGTAAGTTCACTGTGCCTGACTTTATCGGTGACCGTTTCTATTCAAGCACCGCCCGTATCGTGGCAGTGATCTGTCTGATCGTCGCTTCGCTGACCTACGTAATTGGTCAAATGAAAGGTATCGGTGTGGCCTTCTCCCGCTTCCTCGACGTGGACTACGCGACCGGCCTGTATTCAGGTATGGCAATCGTATTCTTCTACGCCGTACTCGGTGGTATGAAAGGTGTTACCTATACACAGATCGCGCAATACTGTGTACTGATTTTCGCTTACACCGTCCCTGCGGTCTTTATCTCACTGAACCTGACCGGTAACCCTCTGCCTCAGCTGGGCCTGATCGGTGACACGGCTGACGGTACACCGCTGCTGCTGAAACTCGACCAGACGCTGGTTGACCTGGGTTTTGCGGAATACACGGCTCAGAAAGGTGGTACCTTCAATATGATGATGTATACGCTGTCTCTGATGCTGGGTACAGCCGGTCTGCCACACGTCATCATTCGTTTCTTCACTGTACCTAAAGTGAGCGACGCACGTACCTCTGCTGGCTGGGCTCTGCTGTTCATTGCGATCCTGTATACCACTGCGCCTGCGGTAGGTTCTATGGCTCGTCTGAACCTGACCAACACTATTCAACATGGTGAAGTCGGTGACCCACAAGGCAACCTGGTGTATGAAGAACGTCCTGACTGGTTCAAGAACTGGGAAAATACTGGCCTGCTGCAGTTCGAAGATAAGAACGGTGACGGTCGTATTCAGTACTACAACGATGGCAATGCTGAGTTCGCTGCAAAAGCCGAAGCTGAGTACGGCTGGAAAGGTAATGAGATGGTGAAAGTCGACCGTGACATCATGGTACTGGCCAACCCTGAAATTGCAAAACTGCCTAACTGGGTTATCGCTCTGGTGGCTGCCGGTGGCCTTGCTGCTGCACTGTCTACCGCTGCGGGTCTGCTGCTGGCCATCTCAACAGCCATCTCTCATGACCTGCTGAAGCGTACCTTTATGACCGGTATCAGCGAGAGGAACGAGCTTTTATCAGCACGTATTGCGATGGCAGGTGCGATTCTGGTGGCGGGCTACCTTGGCCTTAACCCTCCAGGGTTTGCAGCTCAAGTCGTGGCTCTGGCCTTTGGTCTGGCAGCGTCATCGATCTTCCCGGTACTGATGATGGGTATATTCTCAACGAAGGTGAACAAAGCAGGCGCGATTGCCGGTATGCTGACAGGTCTGCTGAGTACACTGCTCTACATCTTCAGCTACAAAGGCTTCCTGTTTATCCCTGGCACTGAGCTGCTGGCGAATACTCCGGATAACTGGTTCCTTGGTATTGCGCCTGAAGCGTTCGGTGCATTGGGTGCCTTACTCAACTTTATCGTGGCCTTTGTGGTATCGAACATGACGGCACCTGTGCCTGACGATATCCGCCAGATGGTTGAAGACATTCGCGTACCGAAAGGTGCGGGAGACGCTCAGGATCACTGATTAAATCGGTGATACTGAACAAAAAACCCGGCATTGCCGGGTTTTTTGATGTCTGCAATTTGCTACTTGCGAAGCTTTTCAACAAATTGAACTACAGGTTCAACGCTGCTTTCTTTGAAAAACAACAGGGGTGACATAGTGCCGATAATGGTCACATGGGAAGTACCCTGCAGTTGCTGAAGGTCCACCTCCTTACCAGCGTCTTGGAGCTTGTTTGCCATTGCAACACTGTTTCTTTGGGGATCGACAAGATCATCTTCCTCCGGAACCAGCAGCAAAGCGGGAATAACCGCCTCTGCCGCAAATTCGATAGGATTGGATTCCGCGGGGTAATCAGGGTGAAAAAACACGGGCTTCACCTCTTCGATTTTAATCGGATAAAGATC
This sequence comes from Oceanospirillaceae bacterium, assembly GCA_002724925.1. Taxonomy (GTDB): domain Bacteria; phylum Pseudomonadota; class Gammaproteobacteria; order Pseudomonadales; family Oceanobacteraceae; genus Thalassolituus. The sequence continues at coordinate 636,479 of PBQA01000013.1, read as the reverse complement.
ATAAGGCCCAGCGATGCCTACCCAACCATTTAACACATCTTCGCGGTCGAGGTTTTCACGACGGAGCCAGGTCTGATCGAGCGCCATCATGGCGGCATTATAAGCGCCGGCACTGTGCCCGATTAACGTCATCTTCGAATCCGGTTGGTACTGTTTAAGCTCATCAGAGCGGATAATCTCTGATACTTTACGTACGGCACCAGCACTGTCATAAAGAAACTCTGGATAGCGGACTTCTGGGTAAAGACGATAATCGGCGACAGCAACAATGTACCCTGCACTGGCTAGGCGACGCCCTACGAAACGGTAGTCACTGCGCGAACCGCTGTTCCAGCTACCTCCATAAAAAAACAACAGAACGGGAGTCGTTTCCTCTTGCGAAAGAGCACCGTCACGCTCAGGAAGGTACAGATCAAGCTTATGACGCTCGTGCTCTCCGTACGCTATATCTTTACGCAACTCAGCGTTGTAAACATTCGAGATACCGTTCACAAGTCCCAGTGGACTGCACGCACTTAAGATCGAAGCAATAGGGAGCCAGATCAGTTTTTTCATGATGTATGAACCTGAGAAATAGAAAGCTGAAACTGAGATTTAATCTCACAGTAAAGGCGTACAAAAGAAAAGGACAAAAAAGCCGGTGTTCATACGCTACCGGCTTTGGTGTAGCTGAGCCTCAGAGTACAGACAGTGCCGCGTCGTAGTCCGGCTCATCAGCGGTTTCACCCACCTGCTCAATGTGCAGTACTGAACCGTCGGTATCAACCACCACAACGGCACGGGACAACAGGCCAGTCAGCGGCCCTTCAACGAAGGTTACACCGTAGTTGTCGCCAAAGCTGGAACGGAAAGTCGACCCCACCATCACATTGTCTATGCCTTCAGCACCACAGAATCTTGCCATTGCGAAAGGCAGGTCAGCGGAAATACAGACAACAACAACGTTATCCAGAGACGCTGCTTTTTCATTAAACTTACGTACGGAAGTCGCACAGGTCGGAGTATCAACAGATGGGAAGATATTCAGAACAACCCGCTTACCCGACAGGCTATCGAGAGACAGATCACCGAGATCTGCTGCAGCAAGGGTAAAGCCAGGCGCTTTCGTGCCTACAGGTGGGAGTTCACCAGCCGTTGAAAATGGATTGCCTTGTAGAGTAACAGTTGCCATGAGTCGTCTCACATCGATGAAATGGACGATTACTATGCTATGGCTCGATAGGTCTTTCAATCATTCTTAACAAAGAAAATCCCGATGGCGACAAAACAGTCCTTTCACCATCGGGAACAGCATCAGCGATGTATGATGTCTGGGCGCATAGGCGCCAGAGAGCGTATCAGCCGGTTCTGAGCTGTCTGAGGCGTCCCGGCGTCATCCATGGCAGCCTGAAGCAGCTCTACCACACGATTGAACTGAGCCTTAGTAATCTTCATACCCGCGTGCACATCCTTCATGGAATCACCGGTATATTCACACGGCCCACCGCTCTCATGGCAGAATTGCTCAATGAGCTTCTCACGAAGACGAGTGATGTCAGTCCCTTCGAAAAACGTCACGATGTCCTGATCAAAGGAGATTTCGTTAATAAAATTATCAACAATTTTCTCAACCCCCTCTTTCCCACCAAGTTCCTGATAATAGTCGTCGGCATGGGCGGCGCTGAAACAGGTCAAGCCTGCAAACAAGGTAGCGACGTAGGTCAATTTTCTAATCATGATACTTCCTTATTTAAACCAGCTTGAAATGGAAAAATAAAAACCGTCCTGATCTTCACTACCAGCAATACTGCCCAGATCAGCATACGCGAGTGTCAGATTGACGTTTTTGTTCGGGAACCAGGCGATGAATACATCACTGAAACTGTCTTCATCGAATGCACTCAGGTTATCGGGCTTTTTCCGGTATTCAGCTCCAATAGCCAGGTCATCTCTCAGCAGTACCAGAGCGGATACTTCAGGCTGTAATGTGTAGCCCGACTCATCGTCACCACCGTACCCCAACAACCCCATCTGATTTGCCTGTGTTGCCCGCAATGTGGCATTCCATAAGAGGTGATAGCCTCCCACAGCAGCCAGATGCACTTTCGTCGCAGACACGTAGTAGTCAATACCTGAATCGCTATCTTCGGCTCCCACAGCTTCTGCAATATCTCCGTCAAGCAGCCGCTTATACTGAATACCTGCTGCAACCTGCGGTAGAGCGGTATAAATAGCATCACCATAAATCCGGTATTTGGCTCCGTAAATTTCCTGCCTAAGGTCTCCTGCTACGCCCTTAATTTCGAAACTTTGTAAAGCAGCACTGACTTCAAATCGATTATCGTAACTGGCCGAAACACCGTTTACTTTCAGACGAAAGTCCTGAACATCGGTGGATGTATGAAAGGCACCCACCGAATACTCACCTTCATCTGCGTAACCACTGATCACTGCCCAGGGCGTCAAACCACCACCCGCACCACCTTCAAGCTGAGTAACACCCGATGTTGCTATCAGGCGCGAGCCTGCATTTACATCAGCGACTGCCAGAGTGGATATGGCTACCGCTGTTAATGGAATTAGTTTACTCTTCATTTTTCCTCCACCAGACGCTCTGGGTTAAATTCCTGCAACCATTGCCCCAGTGCATCTCGAGACATAGGTTTAGCAATAAAATATCCTTGTATATAGTCGCATCCGAGCGTCGTAAGAAAGTCGAGAGATTCTTTATCCTCGACCCCTTCCGCGATAACAGAAAGACCCAACTCATGAGCCATCGTTATCGTCGAACGTACAATAATCTGGTCATCTGCACGGCTGGCTAATCGCAGAATAAAGCACTTATCAATCTTTAATTCGTGCACCGGCATCATCGCCAGCTTCGACAACGCGGAATAACCAACGCCATAGTCATCGATGGACAATCTGAAGCCACGACTGCGGTAATAATTGAGAAGATCCAGAGACTTATCGACCTCCGTCATCATGTCCCGCTCAGTGACTTCCAGACAGATATCTGCAGCATCCAGATTATTCTCAATCAACTTCTGATCTATCAGTACACGTAAGTTGTCGTTACTCAGATCCTGAGCCGACATGTTGATCGAAAGCTGCAGGGATATTCCGGCCCGTTTCATGTCGGCCTGATCATCCAGAACACGACCAATTACCCAGGATGTGACCAGGCCAATCAAGCCTGTTTGTTCCGCTAGCTCAATAAACATATCCGGGGGAATAAAGCCTTCGTCCGGGTGGAACCAGCGAATGAGTGCTTCAGCTTTTTCTACTTCGCCCGTACGTACGTTATATTTCGGCTGGTAATACATCTGCAGCTGGTCATCGTCGTTCTGCAGTGTCTCTTTGAGGTATTTAAGAATTTTGACCTTTTTAAGGTGAACCTTATCCTGCCCCTCACGAAAGAAGTACAGAGGCGTTGCAGTCGTAATGGCATGCTCCAGCGCAACCTTGCCGCGACGGAGGAGCTGAGACGGGGACTCTGCCTGATCAGGGTAGACGATAAACCCTGCTCGATACTCCACTGTGAGGCTAATATCGTCGATTTGCATGGGCGCTGCCAGCTCGTTGAGTACGCGCTGACAGGCAAGAATTCTCTGGGCTGTCGTTTCCTGGTCCTGGGTTATCGGCAAGAGCATTGAAAACTCATCCGCAGAATGACGGGAGGCAACTCCCTCCATAGCCACTTTCTGCAATCGCTTAGCAACCGTCACCAGACATTCGTCACCGATCTCCATGCCCAGGGTGTCGTTAATCGTTTTGAAGCCAACCAGGTTAAGACCAAGGAGTATGAAGCTCTCTCCACGCTCAGCAATGCCAGAAACCGCTTCAATCATGGCGTCACGATTAAGTAAGCCCGTCAGAGAATCATGAGAAGCCTGATAAAGAATGCGCTCTTCACGCTCGGCCAGATCAACTTTCATGCGCCGGAAGGCACGGGTCAGACTACCAACATCCGAACTCGTCACGGGTATCTCAGACATGTCGCTGTATACACCACGAGCTATTTCACGCGCTTTTCCAGTAAGGATTACTAAAGGTTTCGTCAGTCGTTGGCTGATAACAAAACTACCGATCACGGCAATGATGAGTACGAGAACTGCGATCGCAAGAATCTGATTTCTGATGAATTCGTAGGATCTAAAGTACGACGACAGATCCTCTGTCATAAATACTCTGACGGAACTATCGTCAGTGGAAAGATCGACCTCCCGACTGGAATACTTCTGTACACGCTGGAATGGCAAACGCACGAGACTCGTCAGGTTGTCTGGTGCACGGATCGCCTCCACCACAGAACTCAGATCTGGCAAAGACGTTTCCACGACCCAATTGGCCTGTTGACCGGGAAGCCCGTTGGTAAAGGTCAGGTGAATAGTCGATTGTGCGATCCATTTACGGATATCTTCCGGGCGCACTCTGGTACCGATACCTGCCATCGCGGTCAGACGTGGGGCCCGTACGGGCACTATTGCCATGTGATAAATGGCGTCGCCAACGACCAGAAAGTCTGCAAATGTTTTTCCGGTGCGAACTTCCCCTATGGCACGATCATACGAAAAGCGCTGCCCACGGGTCAGTGCAGGTTCGGTCGATACAACGACCCGACCATCCAGATTTACAATGACCATAAGATCCGAACTGACACGCTCACCATGGTTCTGCAACATGCTGAGAATCGTCTCTGCGTCATTAGTAGCGACAGCCTGCTTGAAACCAAAGTCAGAGACCAACAAGGTCGCATTATTAATCAGTTGTTGTCGCCTTGCGTAAATTGCAGTTGTGAAGCTCTTTACACCTTCGCGCATCTCCTGATTGACCGTTTCACGAATGGCACTGCCGCTGCTCAACAAAACAAGTATCAATACCGTACAGGAAGATACGACAACCAGTGCTGCTGTAAACGTTAGTAACTGAGCCCTGAGGCTGAAAGGTGCGCCTTTTAAACCAAGCACGGATCTACCTTCTCATCCCATTGCCAAAACCGCCGTGGTTATGCCAACTAGCTTTGGTCTCGACAGGAGGGAGCTCAGGGTTAATAGCAATCAAGTAGTCTGAATCACCACTCTGATAATTCTGCAGGCCTTGTGCCGTCAGCGTTATCTGGTCGGTTTCGACTGCCGACAAGCGCTCATGCCAGATACGCAATTCTTCTATTTTTCCCTCAGCCCGGATCAGTGCTTCGCCATTTCGACCGGTAACACCCGAACTGAAACCAGTCGGTGTTACGTAGATATAGCCAATCATGTCATCGTGGATATTGCATCCGAGCACAACAATGCCCGGCTCACCGAATTCGATCGGAGCCTCAGGGACATCTGCGTACAGTTTGATTTCGAATACCTTCGGAGCAGAAAACGAATAAACATGATGGCGGATGTTATCGCTGTTGGGGAAGGAAACCAGATCGCTTTGATTGACCGAGAGCACACGGGGAGCAAATTTACGCTCAACCTGATCCATCAGAGCGATCGTCGGTGCTACTTCAGTCGGACTGTCAGTGCGTACAGAGACCACGGCATTTCCCATCGGCTGCCCCGCCATATCTGTGATCTTTATCCGATATTCCTGAGCAGAGAGCCGAAAGGCGAAAAGAAGACAGAAAGAAAGAACGAGTGCCCGAACGAAAAAGCCCCCCAGTTTGTCATTCATACGACGCCATGCTCCTAAGTTACAGTCAATACGCTGACAGTTAACGGTTTCCAATTCGATGAACGGCGCACTCGCGACTCGTCGTTGGTTTGCCCATCGCTATATATTAAACGTAGTCAAGAAGTGCCTTTCCCGCAAAGTCTGAATTGGAACGAGCGAGGGTAAAGCGGGCATCAGAGGCTCTCTTTTCGAGCCATCAGGAAGCAGAGTGTCGCTGCAGTTTGATAAACATAAGCGCGGTGGATACCACATCGCCAAGCGCTGTGTGGCGATCAATCACAGGAACGTTCAGATCTCGTGCCAAGCCTTCAAATGTGAGATCAAGGTTCACCTCGGGGATATAGCGACGTTTCTGCCGGACATAGATCTCAGATACTTCAATAAACCGATTGGGTAATTCAAATCCGTAAAGTTCCCGGATGTGGCGGTTCAGGATCGCTCTGTCATATTCAATGTAGAAACCACAGATCGGACGGTTGCCAACAAAATCGAGGAACTGCTGTATGGCATCTGCGGTCGCAACACCATGTATGCGGTCTTCTTGCCTGAGATAGTGAACCCTGACAGCGTCTGGATGGGTAATGGCATCAGAACGAACGGTCAGGTCCAGCGCCGAAGATAGCTCGATTGAGCGGCCACTGACCACCACCGCAGCGAGGCTTAATAACTGCCCCTTCTTTTTGTCGAATTCGCTGGTTTCGCAATCGACCACAACAACATCGTCACCGGTGTAAGGCAGCTCCATATGCGCCCAACGTTCCGGAGGAGGACGATAGCCCGGGAGTCGACGACGAAGCCAAAGAGGTAACCTCACAGGTTCTCCAGATGGTAGTGGCTGATCAGCCATTGTTTGAACTTCTTCACTCGATGCAACCCATGACGTAATAACGATCGGTCAACACTGCGTAACTCAGACACTTTCAGCTGCTGTGTCAGCCCGGGGTTCTTTTCCGCTTTCTCAAGTTGGTGACGCAGTCGGATTCTGAGGAAGAGTACAAGAGAGTCTTTAAGTCCCTGCGCGACATCCGGGCTCAGCACTTCCTGCTCCGAGAGGCGATCAATACGGTCAAATGTATTCGTTTCATAAAGCCCATGCTCGAATGCCAGAGCGCGGACGCCGTGAACCAGAGGAAAGATTCCTCCTTTTTTAATATCAATAGCACCATGATCTTCGCGGATATTCCCCAGCAGGGTGAGCGGTGTTTCAAACTGTAACGCCGGTCGGGCAAACCAGGAGGAGGCAATACTGGATCTCAATGATTCCTGATGCCAGGCACTGCGAACTTCGTCAAAGAGTTCTTTGTTTCCTGCAACAGGTTCAGCATCCATCAGTATGGCCATATTCATCATGGCTTCGGGGGATGAGTTATTCAGCCATTTACCAACACGTGCCCGCCAGTCTCCCGCCGTGTGAATCCAGGCATCGTTAATGAACATGACCCCGCCCGGGCAACGCGGATAACCGAAATCAAGCAACACCTGATGAAGCTTCTGCAGCGATGGCATCAGCGCATCTTTGACATGATCATCACGAATGATGATGGCATTGTCCTGATCTGTTTTCAGAATCTGCTCACCCCGGCCCTCGCTACCCAGCACCAGAAGACAAACCTGAGAATTCAGTTTTTCAGGTACAAGTAACTCGAAAGCTTTTCGGATAAGTCGACGATTTAGCGTCGTGATCAGTGACATAATTGCCATCACTTTGACACCCTGACCTGACAGGTTAGCTATAAGATTCTCCAGACGTCCGGCTGCGACAATCAAATCCTCCAGTGAGCGGGCCTGTTCAATCCGCATGGCCACAATATGAGAGTGCGTCGAAAATGTACTGAGCATATCCATCAGTTCCAGTACGCCGACAATTTCCTGATTTCTGGTAACAACAACGCGTTCAATCTGATGCTGCGTCATTTTAAGCAACGCATTGAAGAGGTACTCCCCCTCCTCCACCGTGACCAGGTCAAAGCAGGCGACATCGGCGACACGCGTGTCTTTTGGAAGAGAGTCATTGAGTACAGCGTGCAGCAGATCAGAGCCTGTCACTATTCCACGCCGATCACCGTCACGAACCAATAACGCATCGTGCTTTTCATCTCGCATCATCCCGGCCGTTCGAACCAGAGTCGTCTGGCCGGTAACGTACACAGGCGTGCGCATAGTGTCGCTATCAACCTGCGCCAGAATAAATTCGGAAACCTCTCCGCCTCGCTGCTCCACCAGAGATTGTTGTGTGCCCAGATCTGTTCTGAAATAGACAGAGAAGTCATCTGAGCTATTCAGAAGCTGAATAAAATCCTTTGCTTTCAGGAGATAACACAGAGTTTCTTCTATGGCCGTAAATCTGTGCTTGCAGCTACTTTCCAATACCGCTCGTACATCAAACATGTCTTCGGTGCCGTATTGCGTAAACACTTGGCCATCGCTTCCGGTTTCTTCAACAACGCCCTTATACAGAATATAGATACCCGGTGACGCCTGCCCCACATCAAGAATCACTTCACCAGCAGGAAAAAAAACAAGGTCCAGTCGACTTTTAAGCCACGCCAGCTCTTTTTCACCAAGAAAGCTAAAAGGAGGCTGATCAAGATTAATCTGCAAGCTCATTTGTCACTGTCTCCTTCCCTACGTGACGGGTGGTACCAACGGGATACAAACCACATGACCAACACCGCCACACTCAAAGAAAATAGTGCGGGGTGACGCCAGGAGAAAAAAGATTCTCCACTTCCTGAAAGATTGCCCCAGATCAGAGGGCCGGTAATGACTGCGATCAGGGTTGCTGACAAGCCTGCGAGACCTCCAGACAAGGCTCCAGCTGAAGTGAGCCGGTCACAATACAGTGCCCCCAACAACAAGGGCACGTTCACACTGGCTGAAAATGCAAATGCTAAGCCTACGAGATTAGCGACATTTTCCGTTTGCCAGAGTAACGCCAAAGAAGCTGCGAAGACGACTGTCACGCTTGATGCCAGCCTGTGCAAATGACGCTCATTCCATCGCTTACTACCGCCAATCACGGTTCTGGCATACCAGTCATGAGAAAACGCAGAGCTACCAGTAAGAATTAAAGAGGTCATAACCGAAAATAATACGACCACAAGAATCGCCACAAGCACAGCAGCGAGAAACTCTCCGCCGATAAGTTCAGCCAACCTGACTAATACCAGATTACTGCCTGCTGCTGTTACTGACGCTTCTGGTTGTCCGAGAAGGTGCACTGTAAGGAATCCTAGGAGGATAATCAGTATATAAAATATTCCGATCATCCCTGTGGCATAGAATACCGACATACGTGCTCGCCGCTCATCTGCGACGGAAAAAAAACGACTCATGACATGCGGCAGTCCCACCGGCCCGAGAATCAAAGCAATACCAAGACTGAACAAGGCTAATGGTGAGTCCTCACTAACAGCGCCGTTTACCGGCGGATTACTGGCAAACCATATATCAATACTGAATAACTCAGAAAGGCTGGAACTTGCCCTATCAAAGGCAAGTAGAGTCATAGAAAGCATCAGGGTCATGACCAGCCCTGCCTTAATCATCTGTGCGCGTGATGAAAATATCATTCTCCCTGTCAGCGCCGTGACTAGTGCCACACCTGTAAGGCCGGCCAGAACGATTTCATACTTCACACCAAAAATATAATTGAGTAGCCAGGTCATGGCAACGAGCTGGGCAGAGAGATAAATCACTACGACAGGGAAATACCCCAGGGTAGCGACAAGCACAATACGAGGGTCTGAAAATCTACTTTTAAGAACATCAGCCAGAGTAAAATGTCCGATTGTTCTCAGTTTATCTGCAAGCAAAATCAGAATTATCGGCCAACCAGAAAAAAATCCGACGGCATAGAGAAGTCCACTGTAACCAGAAAACAGTATCAGACCAGTAATGCCCAGTAATGATGCTGCTGACAGATAATCTCCTGTAATAGCGAGTCCGTTCCTCAGACCGCCATACTCGCGACCTGCGGCGTAGAATTCAGCGGCGGTGCGAATCCGATTAGCACTCCAGATCATCAGAATCATTAAAGGAAGTGCAGTCAGGACAAAATACAGTGCCGTATTACTCATCAGCATTAAACCTCGACGTCCTGCCTGATCCGTTCGAGCTCATCATCAAATACAGTGTTCATTTGTTTGACGTAAACGCCAGTCACCAGGAACTGAAACAGGATAAGCATGATGGCTGCAGGAATGAGCCAAGGAGTCGGATTCTGTGCACTGACCGGCTGCAACAGTACCTGAGGGAAAGAGACAAAGACAAAAAGAAAACTCAGGTAACAGGTAAGCAACACGACGGCGACACTTGCACGATACTGCCGGATACGGACCCGCAATCGCTGATACTCTGGATGTATCAGAAGCTTCGCACGATACTCTTTGGCGTTCGAGTTTTGACTGAAGTTGAGATGCGAGGGCATTGGCCGGTCCCGGGCAAATACTGGACTATCAGTTTACCGCCTGAGCTGGCTTTTCTCTGCCCTACCATAGTAGAAGTGAAAAGCTCTATCATATCGCTGCGTTCTGGCCCAATAATTGAAGATGCATCTGATGAAAATAGTGTTAGGCTGAAAGAAAATAACCGGAAAAATGTATGATTCCTGACTGGCATCTACTGCTTCTTTCACTAGCTTATATCGCCATTCTCTTCGCAGTTGCCTGGTACGGCGACAAGCGTGCGATTTCAGGTAACCCCGTCCATAACCGCCCACTGGTGTACAGCCTTTCACTCGCAGTCTACTGCACGTCCTGGACGTTTTACGGTGCGGTCGGTCAGGCCGCCAGCAGTGGCTGGCTGTTTATGGCGATATATGTCGGCCCGATTATATTTCTGTTGCTGTTATGGCCACTCCTCGAACGCATTATCCGTATCACCAAAGAGAAGCGCCTGACGTCTATCGCCGATTTTATTGCCACCCGATATGGTAAAGACCATTCACTGGCCATTCTGGTCACAGTGGTTGCAGTTGTTGGGGTGATTCCGTATGTCGCGCTGCAATTAAAAGCCATTTCGACGACCTACGAGTTACTGACCCAGCCGCTAGGGTTCAGCCACCCTATTCCCGAACTGATATTTCAAGACACGGCTTTTTATATCACTCTGCTGATGGCACTTTTTGTCGTCATGTTTGGCACCCGGGATATTGATGCCAGCGAGCAACACCCCGGCATGATACTGGCTGTCGCATTTGAATCTGTCGTAAAGCTCGTCGCCATGGTGACGGTCGGCCTCTGGGCGATTTATTCACTTTATGATACGCCAGGCGATGTGGTGCGTATTGCCCGAGAAACGGACCCTAACCATCCGCTGTTTAACAGCAGTTTCATCTCTGTCTCCTTTATGCTCCAGACTTTGCTTGCCGGCATCGCCATTCTTTGTTTACCGCGACAGTTTCAGGTAGGAGTAATCGAGAACGAGTCCACAGGCCACATCCAGTCGGCACGATGGATGTTTCCTCTCTACCTGGCACTCATGTTGTTATTTGTTGCGCCACTGGCACTCTCCGGCCATCTGTTTATGAAGGACCTTGGCTTCTCGCCCGACTCATACGTTGTCAGCCTGCCATTGACCATGGGGGCAGACGCGTTAGCCATGTTTGCCTTCATCGGTGGCGCCAGTGCTGCCACGGGTATGATCATTGTCGCAACCATTGCGGTCAGCACCATGATTTCAAATGAAGTCGTGCTGCCTGTTATTTTCCGCCGTCAGCAACGTGACGGACAGCAGCTGGAATCTGTTCACCAGCTGGTTCTGACAGTCCGTCGTCTTGTTATTGGTCTGCTTCTGTTGAGTTCATATGTCTTTTACCGCTTCGCCGGAGGGCTGGAGTCTCTGGCAGCGATCGGTCTTCTGTCGTTCGCTGCCATCGCTCAGTTCGCGCCCGCGCTGTTTGGCGGATTACTTTGGCAAGGCGGTAATCGTCAGGGGGCCATTGCGGGTATTCTCGGTGGCATATTTATCTGGTTTCAGCAGCTGTTCTGGCCCGTTGTCAGCCAACAGTTGGGCGCAGACAGCGTCGATGTGCTCATACCATACGCCCTGCTGGGTTTCGATATGGACGATTTCAGCTTCGCTGTCATTGTCAGCCTGATGGTTAACATCACGCTATATATTGTATTTTCTGTGGTCTCTACAGCTCCTGTAAGAGAGCGTATGTTGGCGAACGAGTTCACCAGTATGCGTGCAGCACCGGAGCGACGCCCGAAAAGCAGCCTGGACTGCAAGGTCGACGATGTCAGGGTCGTTCTGGAACGTATTCTTGGCCAGGAAAAATCTGATAGCTTCTTCCACGTTTATCAGGGAACGCACGGCCTTCAGTACGACCATGCCGCCGCTTCAAATGAACTCTTACATGATGCTGAAGAGCTGCTCGGCTCTGTCGTAGGGTCATCTTCTGCACGATTGATTTTTTCTACTTTATTGGGCGGCGAGCAGATCCAGCTCAAGGATCTTACTCTTCTCGCCAGCGAAGCATCTAACGCCTTTGCCATGAGCCGGGAACAACTCCAGGCAGCGCTGGAAAATATTCGACAAGGTGTCAGCGTTATTGACCGCGACCTCAAGCTCGTCGCCTGGAATAACCGTTACTCCGAGCTCTTTGAATACCCCAGTGGCTTCATACACGTAGGTAAAGCTATAGAAGACGTCATTGCTTACAACGCCATGCGTGGCTTCTGTGGCGAAGGCGAAGTCGAAGAACAAGTGCAACGCCGCATGCAATTCCTGAGAACAGGATCCGCGCACGAGTTTGAACGACAACTACCGAACGGTGTCGTCGTTTCCATGCAAGGCCATCCAATGCCGGACGGAGGCTTCGTAACGAGCTTTACAGATATTACCGTTCACAGGCAAGCGGAGCGTGCTCTCAAAGAGGCGAACATCAGCCTTGAACGTCGGGTAGAAAAACGCTCCGAAGAACTGGATGAACTCGCTGCACAGCTGATTGAAGCCAATCAGAGTAAAACACGCTTCCTTGCAGCTACGGGCCATGATCTTATGCAGCCGCTGAATGCGGCTAAGTTGTTTGCCTCTACTCTGGCCCAACAATCTCTTTCAGAAAAACAAAGTGAACTATTGCAGCACCTTGAAGGGTCTTTGCAATCTGCAGAGGAAGTACTCTCGCATCTTGTCGAAATATCCAAGCTTGACTCCGGTAATATGGAACCGAAACCTATGCCTGTGTCGTTGGAGAGGATTCTTAAACCGCTTCGCGACGAGTTCGGTGCGCTCGCGCAGGAGCGTGGTATCAAATTAACCGTCCGCTATACCACTGCCTGGGTAATAAGTGATGCTCACTGGCTACGCAGGATCATTCAGAACTTTATCAGTAACGCTGTCCGTTACACCGAAAGTGGCGGTATTCTGGTTGGCTGTCGCTTTCGTGGTGACACCCTCAGGTTAGAAGTCTGGGATACAGGCCCTGGAATACCGGATGATAAAATAGAAGAAATATTCCGTGAGTTCCGCCGTCTCAATAACACACCGCAAGACAGTAAAGGGCTGGGACTCGGGCTTGCGATTGTTGAGCGCATGGCAAAGCGGATGGATCATCCGATTCAGGTAAAATCTAAGCCAGGAGCAGGAACCTGTTTCGCTATTACTCTGCCCTTAACCGCAGCTCAGGCTGAAGAGGCGATAGCAGTTCATACCACGCCGCAGGCTGCCAGCTTCGCGCATCTGAAGGCCTTCTGTATCGATAATGATCCGGAAGTCCTGGAAGGCATGAAAGCCCTGCTCTCAAGCTGGGGCTGCGACATTTTCGCAGCCCAGAATGAAATTGATGCGGAAGATATCCCATTTAAACCCGACATCATGCTGGCTGATTTTCAACTGGACGGCGATGTTACGGGGCTGGATGTGATGTCGCGACTGCGGGAAAAGTTTGGTGATATTGAAATTCCGGGCATTCTGATTACTGCAGACCCGCGCTCACAAGTGGCTGAAAAAGCGAAACAGGATGGTTATCAATTCCTCGGTAAGCCTGTAAGACCGGCATCCCTCAGGGCATTGATGCGCCGTATTGCCAAACACTGATACGGCAGACAGACATAGAGGCCTTACTCGGCCTCACCAACCGGATCTGATGCCAGGTCATTACGTTCTATGTCGAGCGTCTGTACAGCAATCACCGCCTGAGTCCGGGTGCGTACGCCCAGCTTGCGGAATATTGCCGTGACGTGCGCCTTAATCGTCGCTTCACTGACTTCCAGGTCGTAAGCGATCTGCTTATTCAACATACCTTCCGACATCATTGTCAGTACCCTGAACTGCTGGGGTGTCAGGCTCGCCAGTTTTTGCGCCAGATCCATAGATACTGTGTCTGGTGCATGCTGATGCTGCCGGGCTTGCTTGGGTAGATAAATATCCCCTTTGAGCACCTCACCTATAGCAGCAGAGATCTCTTCCAGCGACGAAGACTTAGCGATGTACCCCGATGCTTCGTGATCAATCGCCTGACACATAACGGCAGGGTCTTCACAGGCAGACACAACCATCACCGGTATCTCAGGGTAATGAGAACGAAGGAATACCAGACCCGAATAACCGTGAGCCCCAGGCATATTGAGGTCCAGAAGAATCAGATCTGTGTCTGTATGGCCTTCAACCACGGTCTGAAGCTCGGGCAAGGACTCAGCCTGAACGATCTCAGCATCTGGTGCTATCTGGCTGACAGCCTGCTGTAACGCAGTACGGAACAGAGGATGATCATCTGCAACAATGATCTTTTGCGCTAGTTGCATAGCTAACTCCGGCAAAGATTTATTTTTATTATGGGCCAGATACAGAAAACCGGACAGTTTGTCCGGTATTCCTTTCAGGCCGACCTCAGCGATTTAACCGCTGATCAATCAAAGTATCAACCACCGTTGGATCAGCGAGTGTGGAAGTGTCCCCCAAGGCATCATGCTCGTTGGCGGCGATCTTGCGAAGAATCCGGCGCATGATCTTACCTGAGCGAGTCTTAGGCAGCCCCGGCGTGATCTGAATTAAATCAGGGGTCGCCACCGGCCCGATCTCTGATCGCACCCAGTCACGCAGCTCTTTTGCCAGCTCATCTGAGGCTTCTTCGCCCGCATTTAACGTTACGTAAACGTAGATGCCCTGCCCTTTAATGTCGTGCGGATAACCCACAACCGCGGCCTCTGCGACCTTGCTGTGAGCAACCATCGCACTTTCAATTTCTGCGGTGCCCATGCGGTGTCCGGATACATTGAGAACATCATCGACCCGTCCAGTAATCCAGTAGTAACCATCGGCATCGCGACGTGCGCCATCACCGGTGAAATACATACCGCGGAAAGTAGAGAAGTATGTCTGCACGAAGCGCTCATGATCACCATAAACACTGCGTGACTGGCCCGGCCAGCTATCAACCATCACCAGATTACCGTCGGTAGCACCTTCGAGAATCATGCCCGAGTTGTCCACCAGCGCTGGTTGAACCCCAAAGAACGGACGGGTTGCCGAGCCCGGCTTCATATCGGTCGCACCCGGTAATGGCGTGATCATGATGCCGCCTGTTTCCGTCTGCCACCAGGTATCAACAATTGGGCAACGCTCGTCACCAATGGTTTTGTAGTACCACTCCCAGGCTTCAGGGTTGATCGGCTCACCAACCGAACCAAGCAGACGCAGAGAAGACCGGCTGGTACCCTCTACTGGCGCGGTACCTTCAGCCATCAGCGAACGAATCGCTGTCGGAGCGGTATAAAGAATATTGACCTTATGCTTATCAACGATCTGCGACATACGTGCGCTGGTCGGATAATTCGGTACACTCTCCATCATTACGGTGATACCACCGTTAGCGAGCGGACCATACAGCAGGTACGTATGCCCGGTAATCCAGCCTACGTCTGCAGTACACCAGTACACATCACCATCGTGATAATCAAATACATACTCGTGCGTAATTGACGCCCAGACCATGTAACCGCCTGTAGTGTGCAGTACTCCCTTCGGCTTACCGGTCGAGCCCGAGGTATAGAGAATAAATAACGGATCTTCTGCACCCATCTCTTCAGCTGGGCAATTTGGAGAGGCAATCTTAACCAGATCTTCGTACCAGACATCGCGCGCATCATGCCAGGCAATGTCACCTCCGGTCCGCTTAACAACAATGACCTTTTCCAGTGAACGAATGCTTGGGTGAGTTAAGGCTTCGTCTACGTTAGCTTTCAGAGCAACGGCCCGGCCAGCGCGGACACCTTCGTCTGCGGTGATCACGATTTTGGCATTACTGTCTTCAATACGCCCTGCCAGTGCATCCGGCGAAAAACCGCCAAAGACGACCGAATGAATGGCGCCGATACGGGCACACGCCAACATGGCGACGGCCGCTTCGGGAATCATCGGCATATAAATGCAGACAACATCGCCTTTGCGCACACCCTGACTCCGAAGCGCGTTACCGAACCGCGATACCTCTTCATGTAACTCGCGGTAGGTAATAGTGCGATCTTCTTCTGGGTTGTCGCCTTCCCAGATAATAGCGGTCTGGTCTCCACGGGTTTCCAGGTGGCGATCCAGGCAGTTGGCAGCCGCGTTGAGTGTACCGTCTTCAAACCAGCGGATATCCACGTTGTGATCATCAAACGATACGTTGCGGACTTTACTGAAAGGTTTGATCCAGTCGATACGGTCGTTAGCCTGATCGCGCCAGAAGCCCTCTGGGTTCACCACTGACTGCTGGTACATTTCCAGGTACTTTTCATTGTTGATCCAGGCGCTGTCGGCGTATTCTGGTTTCACGCTGTAAATCTTTTCATTCGCCTTTGGCTGATCACTCATTATTATTTCTCCTGTGAAAACACGGCCCTGTCACGGCTTCCGATTAGTTTCAGTGTCTGCAATCCTGCGCCACACCTGAATTAGACGATGGTCTAGCGATGGTTTGCCCGGATAATCAACTGCCCGCCCCGTTCTGAGACTTCAGGTCTTCATTTCTACTTACTCACAGACTAGTCAGTTAAGTCACAAGAGACAACAAAAGCACCCACTCCCCAAAGCAGTTCTCTCTTTCAGGCCAGACTTTCTGGTGACCGTATATATGCCTTCGACTTAAGTGGCTTCGACTATTGGCTAATTCCGCTGCACAGATTTTGTGCACCATAGTGAAATTGCTCAAACAATAATCAGGAGAGTAAGCATGCGCAAAACACCCTTAATTCTGATGGCCGCAGCACTACCCATGGCTGTGAATGCTGCTAACACCGAGTTCAGCTTCGGCGGTTTCATTAAAATGGATGCCATGCTGAGTTCATATTCCGATGGCAACGTGACTGACGGACTGGGCAGGGAATTTTATGTTCCGTCTACCATCCAGCCCGGAACCGAGCCAGATACGACAGAGCTTGATATGACAGCCCGAACGTCGCGTTTCAACTTCAAAACTGTCACGGACGTCGGCAACGACAAATCCGTCACGACATTTATCGAGCTGGATTTTGAAGGTGCGGGCGGTAACGAGGTCGTTTCGAATTCCTACGGTCCACGCCTGCGCCATGCCTTTATCAAATACGACGGCTTACTCGTCGGTCAAACCTGGTCAAACTTTATGAATGTCGGCGCTCTCCCTGAGTCTGCTGACTTTATTGGCCCAAGTGAATCCACCGTATTTATCCGCCAATCTCAGGTGCGCTATACCATGGGCGACCTCGCGATTGCTCTGGAAAACCCGCAGACAACCGGTGCCGGCGATAGCGGTGACAACGGCATGATTCCGGATATCACTGCCAGCTACAAAATCAAAGCGGGCAACGCTGATCTCGTAGCTGCTGCTCTGGTGCGTCAACTAACCTACGACGGTGCTCTTGAAGACGACGACACCACAACTATCGGTTATGGCGTCAATCTGTCCGGTAAAGTAATGATCGGTAAAGACGATCTGAAATTCAGCGCAACCGCTGGTAGCGGTGTTGGCCGTTACGTTGGCTTGGGTGCCGTCGCGGACGCCTCTCTGGTAGGCGACGACCTCGAAGCCAGTGAAACAACCGCTGCATTTATTTCCTACCGTCACCACTGGAACAGCGAATGGCGCTCAAGTCTGATCTACGGCATGCTGTCCGCAGACTATGATGATGATGCAACCTTTACCAGTGCTCCTGTTACAGACGCATCCAGTGTACGCGTAAATGTCATGCGCTCCCCCGTTGCGAAACTGACCTACGGCGCGGAATTCAGTACAGCCACCGTAGAACGTGAAGGTGGCGACGAAGCCAGTATGAATCGTATTTACTTCACCACTAAATACGCCTTCTGATTCCTGAAACGATCGATAGCAAACCAAGAGCCCGGCATTTGCCGGGCTTTTTACATCTCGTTAGTAAAGATGTTCACCCCAGCAAGAGATGGCAGAATTGAACGCCCAGCAGCCATTTACATTCATCTGACAAATAGTCTTCCTTAGTGGCCAATCCCGACACTCCCGCGATAAATGTGAGTTAATAGCTGTTATTGGAATCATACAAACAACAATAAAACTCAAAACGTCAGAATTACACTCAACCTACCACTAAGTAGTAGAGACGCTCGCCAACTAACTGTTTTTACGTATATTTCTCATTTAATTAACACTTTATCAGTTAATTGACGCGTAACATTACCGGCCTTAATATTACGCAACATTTCGATTTGTGACGCAATTTAACCGGTGTGCAGTCATCGGCGAGTGCGTGACGCATAATATTGCTTGGGGAAGTAATCATTTGAATCTGGCTCTACCTGCTAGTATCTGCGGGCGGGTGTCTTGTGCCAACCATAACCAGAGCCGATGGATATCCGCTCTGGTTTTCTGCGTTATCACGATTCAGTTACTTTTCTTCAGCGCCCTCTCCCATGCGAAAGAGATAGAGCTGTATAAAAGCTATGCAGGCAACATTGCCTTTGCTCTGACCGGGGCCTCTCTGAGAGACGGCAGCTCATTCAACCAATGCCAGGCGTTGCAATCCTCCAGCGCCGCGTTACAGATTCCGGCTGGTAGTACCATTCGTGCCGCGTATCTTTACTGGTCGGGTTCAGGCCAGGCCGACAATACAGTGTCTCTGAACGGCGCCACAGTAAATGCGGGTGTCTCCTACAGTCTGGTTGTTGAAAACCGTAACTACTTCAGTGCCCGCGCGGATGTCAGTAATCGAATCAATGGTTCTGGTATCTATAGTGTTAGCGGTCTGACCTTCGATACCAGCCAGCCATACTGTGATGTCGCCAATGTCTATGGCGGCTGGGCGTTGTTGGTGGTGTATGAGAATACCAATGAGCCTCTGCGGGTGGTCAACCTGTTTGACGGCTTCCGCGATTACTGGGGTAGATCAATTACTCTTACCCCAAGCAACTTTATCGTCTCTGACAATCCTTCACTGAAACAAGGTCGCCACGGCCATATCACCTGGGAAGGTGACACAGGGAACTCTCAGACACTCAACGGTGTGTCCGAAGCTCTGATCTTCAACGGCAGCAACCTGACTGGTACGGGCAATCCCGCGGGCAATCAGTTTAACTCGTACTCCAATAGCACCAGCTCGAACACATCAGGGGTAGACCTTGATGTTTATCAGATTGGTAATTTCCTGCAGGCAGGCCAGACCAGCGTCACCACAACGTATTCCTCTGGTCAGGACAGGGTTTTCCTCAGCGCCGAAATCATCAGTATCCCGAATGAAGCTGTCAGCGATCTGGCGGTCGATATTCAGAGCTTCGATACCCTCGTATCCCGTGGCTCTGATATTACCTACAGCTTATCAGTAACAAACCAGGGGCCGAGTAATGAGCCTGCTGGAAGCGTCGTCACCATTCCCCTGGGCTCTGAGACCAGCTTCGTCAGTGCCGAAGGTACGAACTGGGGTTGCTCCGCAAACACCTCAGAAGTGACATGTACCTATAACTCACCTCTGACCATTAATACCACAACGCCACCGCTTTCCATGCTGCTGTCGACCTCAGGCAGTACCGCCAGCAGCGTCACGACGGAAGCCACAGTCAGCGGCGTCAATTTTGACAACAACCTGTTCGATAACACAGACGCGGTCAGCATCGATATTCAGGATGCGGATTTTTCTGCGTCTGTAAAAAGCGTCATCGATCTCAATGGTGGTCAGCTCTACCCCGGTGACACTCTCCGTTTCACCATTGACCTCATCAACAACAGCAGCTTCAACGCCAACAACGTGACGCTCACCGACAATATGCCGCAGTACATAAACGGCTTTAATGTTATCCGCCAGCCTGCGGGCAGTGTTAACAACAGCCAGCCAGCGACGGCGGGGGCTAATGGCACTGGCGTTGTGGTCATCAATAATATGTCGGTTGCCGCCAACGGCAGCGAAGAAATTGTTATAGATGCGACGGTCTCGGCCAGTGCGCCACAGGGTGCTGTAATCTCCAATATAGCAGTGGTTAGCTCGGGTTCTTCCGATACGCAAATCGCCGCTCCACCCATTACGGTGGCCTCGCAGAGCCTGAGCAATGGCGAAATCCTTCTGCGGGACAGCCTCGCGGGCAATCTGAATTACGAGTTATTAGGTGGCCATTTCCGTCAGGGTACGAATGGATGTCAGACTCCCCTGGCCTCGTCAAGCGATTCCATTACACTTCCCGCGGGAAGCAACGTCGAAGCTGCTTACCTGTATTGGTCCGGTTCGGGTAACGCCGACAACACGGCTACGTTGAATGGCGCTCAGGTCACTGCGGGCTATACGTACGAGCAGTCTTACGTCATCCCTGGACAACAGGGGCAAAGCTTTAATTCCATTTACTATAGTTCGCGCGCTAATGTCACCGGCTTGGTCAACGGCTCGGGCACATACACAGTCAGTGGTGTAAATTTCACGCGAGCACAGACCCCTTACTGCGATTATGCGACAGCATACGGTGGCTGGGCACTTCTGATTATCTATGAAAATGCCAGTGAGCCGCTACGTGTGGTTAACCTCTACGATGGCTTCCGCTCGTTCCGTGGGCAGTCGATTACATTAGCCCCCGATAATTTTATTATTTCGCAGAACGCCCAATCTCTCGGCGCGAAACACGCGCACATCACCTGGGAAGGCGACGATAGCAATTCACAAAGCTTCAATGGTCAGAATGAGGCTCTGGTATTCGAGGGCAATAGCCTCACCGATGGAGGTAATCCAACGAATAATCAGTTTAATTCGTTCTCGAATATCAAAGGTAACTCGCCGGGCGTCGATATTGATGACTTTCAGGTAGGACAATATCTAACGCCGGGTAACACCTCAGTAACAACCACCTACTCTTCCGGTCAGGATCTGGTTTTTCTTACTGCAGAAATCATCAGTGTACCGAATGAACCTGTCTCCGACCTCATACTGGATACCAGCGCACCTGCCCGCATATCCCGCGGAGCCGATGCAATCTATACCTTCACCGCGTCAAACAATGGTCCTTTGGACGCGCCTCAGGGAAGTGTCATCCGCATCCCACTGAATGACGGCCTGACGCTCGATAGTTACTCAGGTACTGACTGGAACTGTTCAGTCAGCGGCAGTGAGCTGCTGTGTACCTACAATCAGATTATCCCTGTCGGTAATCAAGCACCGCCCCTGACCGTTATTTTTGATACGTCGGCGACCACACAAAGCCAGATCAGTGGCAATGCCAGCCTTGAAGGCGTGAACTTCGACAACCGCCTGGCCAACAATACCAATGATCTTACTGTTCAGCTGCAGGACGCGAACCTGTCCTCATCAGTCAAAAGCGTGCTCGATCTCAATGGTGGTCAGGTCCTGCCCGGAGACACCCTGCGCTATACCATGAGTCTGTCGAACAGCAGTAACTTCAACGCGACCGCTGTGACTCTGACCGACCCGATGCCAGCGCTGATATCCTCATTCAGTGTGTTCAGCCGTCCAGGTGGTTCAATCAATAACAGTCAGCCTGCACCTGCTGGTGACAATAGCACTGGCATCGTCGAGATCAGTAACCTGACGATTCCTGCCGGGGCAACAGTGAATGTTGTCGTTGACGCTGTTATTTCCGCCGGGGCGCAAGACGGTGAGACCATTACCAACGTCGCGACTGTGGGTAATCCGGCGGTCAATTATCCGATGACCTCGCCCACAGTCACTATCAACAATGCCCTCGGCAACAGCGGTAATAAGCCCCTGTACCTGCAACCCGACAGTACCCTGACCCGGATTGCCGATACGTCAGGCGGTTTTCAGGTAGTGAATGATCAGCAGACGGTTCAATGGACCCTGACTCCGGCACTCCAGACCGATGTGGAACTGGATTACTCCAGCCCTATTCCGGTGACATTGCGCCTCGAGAACAACCTGACGGCAGGCCAGGGCAATAACAACGAATATCAGCACAACGTAACCGTCTCTCTGATCAGAGTAAGCAACGGGTCTTCAACAACCATTGCGTCAGATACCCAACAGGTGAGTCTGCTGACGGCAGCGAATACTGTCTCAAGTGATTCTGTGCGGACCTTCCAGTTTGATATGGCCGTCTCCAGCAACCAGCCTTTACTCGCTGGGGATGCCCTGCGTCTGGCTGTCACCCAGAGCCGGGTTGGCGGTTCTGCAGACTTCCCTCAGTACCGCAACCTCAGGGTCTACAGCTCTGATAATGGCGTTATTTCATTGGTGGCACTGACCTCTAACACAGTGATCAGTGTCGATCTTGTTGAGCTATACGATCAGGCCTACCCAGATGGCAGCCCTGTCAGTTCAATCAATCCTGGAACCGCATATTTTGTCCGTGCAGATGTCACTGACCCCTTTGGAGCCTACGACGTTACGAATACCCGCCTGACCATTAATGCTGCCAGTGGTGAGGTTCCCGTCAGCCTGGCTGTGATGTCCTCGGTGAATACCACGCCATCAACCGTGACAGTTGAGTACCCCTACACCACAGCATCCGACGCTCAGAGCGGCGACTGGTTGTTCACCGTCAGGGCTGATGAAGGCTACGAAGGCACCGTATTTAACGTACGGACGGTAACCGTCCCTCTGCTTCAACCGGCGCAGCTGACCATGAATAAATCGCTTCAGGTAACCAGTGACCCGATTAACGGCAGTGCCAACCCTAAGGCCATTCCAGGCGCTCTGATTGAGTATGAACTGGCGGTGACTAACACAGGTGAGGGTACCGCCGACACAGATACAGTCACCATTACTGACAGCTTACCGGCTGACACGGCTTTCTTCGTTGGTACTGACGCCAGTGTCAGCCCCATCACTCTGACAGAAGGCGCGACCGCCAGCACCCTGACCCTGAATTTTGAAAACCTGACGTCGACGGCAGACGACATCGAGTTCTCAAACAACAACGGCACGACGTTTGACTACCAGCCAACGCCGGATGCCGAAGGTTTCGATCCGCTGATAACAGATATCCGAATCCGTCTCGGAGGCTCTATGCCGGGTACGGACGAAGACGGCAGTCCTGAATTCAGCATTTTTTATCAAGTAAAGGTCAACTAAGGAGATCCCTATGAAGACCATCAGTAAAATCGCCCTGCTGACTGCGGGCCTGGCTGCCTCTACGGCAACCTGGGCTGCAGGTACAGATGCAGGTTCAATCATTACCAACACCGCAACCGCTACCTTTGATGACCCGGCAACGGGCAACCCTGGCAGCACATCAGCAACAGCACCAGATATCACTGTTGCCGAGCTGATTAACGTTAACGTCACAGCCGAAAACACAGTACCGGTAGAAACTCAGCCGGGCGGTGCGAATCAGGTGCTGGAGTTTACCGTCACCAACACAGGTAACGGTACCGAAGCCTTCACCCTGACAGCAGCCAACCTGGCTGGTGATGACTTTGACGCTGAAAGCGTGACTGTTTACCTAGACAGCAACAACGACGGCGTGTTCAACACTGGCGATCAGGTAGTCACTGCTGACCTGGTACTGGACGCTGACGAGTCAGCCACCGTATTTATCGTGGGTAACATCCCAGGTACTGCGGCGACTGGCCAGCAAGCTGAACTTGAACTGACTGCGACATCAGCAACGCCGGGCGCTGCAACCGCTGCTCCGGGTACTCTGCTGCCAGGTCAGGGCACCAACACTCCAGCAGGCGCTGTGGTTGGTACTGCGGTTACCGATACAGACACAGGTACCTTCGTGGTTGGCACTCTGATCACTGATGCCTACATCGATCTGGATAAATCTATTGAGAGCCGCGTTGACCCATTCGGTGGCACGACTGACATCCCAGGCACCATCGTTACTTACCTGATTACTGCAACTGCGGTAAACGGCGACGTTAACAACCTGGTCGTGGCTGACTCCATTCCACTGTCTATGACGCTGGTAGCCGATTCCGTAACGATCGACGGTGCAGCAAAAACTGACCTTGCCGGTGACGACGAAGTCGACGTTGCAGGTTCTGACGTGTCAGTAACCCTGGGCACTCTGACTGAAAACACAACGGTAGAAATCCGCCTTCAGGCTGAAATCAACTGATATTGAGGTGACATATGCGCTTACTGACCACATTACTCCTGCTCCTGCCTTTGTCGGCATTTGCCACAGTCAGCCTGGAATCACAGCCCTATAAGGTGGTGATGGCTACCCAGGACGACGGAAGCGTGGCTGAAGAGTGGCTGGAAGCCGACAAAATCGCTCCTGGCGACAAAGTCGGCTACCGCATCACGTACGTCAACACCGGAAGCGAGCCGGTCAGTGGCGTCACCATCAAGAACCCTGTGCCGGAAAACACTGTTTACATCATGAACAGTGCCAACGGCGCAGGTACCTCCATCACCCTGTCGGTGGATGGTTCTCAGTTTGCTCCTGTGAGTGAGCTGAACGTATTGGAAAACGGCGAAATCCGCCCTGCCGGTGCGAAAGATATCCAAAGTATTCGCTGGATTGTTGATGCGCCTTTAGCGCCGTCTGCAACTGGCTTTGTCGAATTTCAGGTCCGGGTTAAGTAATCCCAGGCTGGAGGTGAAATATGAATAAGCACGTAAAACTGATCAGCCCCGTTGTACTGGCAACACTCAGTACAATGTCGTTTCAGGTTCACGCCGCCGGAACTGCTGCCGGGACCGAGGTCACTAACACGGCCATTCTGAACTACCAGATAAATGGAGTAGATCAGGATGCTGTTGAGGCTCAGGACGTTTTCAACGTCGACATCAAAGTCGACTATGCCCTGACGCGTCTGCTGACCACAGAACCCAATCAGACCTCTCTTGAGGCTGACAACGTAACCATTGCTGCGGTTCAGATTACCAACGATGGTAACTCGCCAACGTCGTTCACTGTGGCTGCTGGCAACGAAACAGGCACGACTCTTGACGTTAATGGCACCACTTACACGGATAACATCGATACCGGTACGACATACAGTTACTACGTTGATGATCCTGTAAATGGAACACCCGGAGTCCTTGACGCCGCCGATACCCTGCTCACCGGCCCGACGGCAGAAGTGCTAGCCGACGAGACAATTACTGTATTTATCACAGTACCGAAGGCGGAAATCGATGGCGCAGACAAAGATGTCGCTCTGACCACAGTCACGGTCAACGGTGTCGCTTCAACCATCGACGGAACGACATATCAGCTGGATACTGGCGACAACGATCCGACCAACGGTTCTGAAGACGACGCAGCGATCGCCAACGGTGCGACCAGCATCGAAGTGGTCTACGCCGACACCGACGCTGACAACCAGGAAATACTCACCGATGTGCTGCTTCTGGTATTCCCGAACCTTGAGGGGCTGGGCAACCTGACCAAAACATCGGCAATCATCAGTGATCCTCTGAACGGCACGGATAATCCAAAAGCCATTCCTGGCGCTGTAGTTGAGTACACCATCACTCTGACAAACACAGGTACCGCGGATGCGACCAATGTGGTCGTTACCGATGCGATTCCTGCTGATACCACCTACGTAGCAGACAGCCTGCTGGTCGCAATGGACGGTGCAACGACCCCGGTTGCTGTCGATGCGGCAATTGCAAGCTACGACGCTGGTACCGACACAGTCACCGTGAATCTGGGCACCGTCGATGGCGATGCTGACCCTGCGAATCAGGAAACCAACGTCATTACCTTCCAGGTAACGATTGACTGAAACGATGGTTAACCAGGTTAACTGACAGAAAATGTTAATGAGATCTCTGTTCCCGACACTGACAACCCGACTGCACCGGAGCGCCAAGCACGCTCTGGGCGTCCTGTTGTCTGTGTTGCTGGCACACTCCGCGCAGGCGGCAGTGACGCCAACCGGAACAGAGATCACTAACACGGTTATCGCGACCTATTCTGTCAACGCAGAAAGCTTTACCCGCAGTGACTCGGCCAGCCTGACGACTCAGGAAGTAAATCCGGGTCCTGTGGTTCCTACCCCAGCCAATATCCGTCTTGCTCATATTGATGACGACGGCACGCCATTAACTCTCAATGGCACCGACTATGGCGATGGGCAGGGTAACTTTACTCCGTATACCGGCTTTGAAGATGAAAATGGCAACACCATTAACTTCCCGGCCACCGTAAATATTTCGGATGATGAATTCGGTTACCGTGCAGGTGAGCCGGTCATCATCATTGTTGAAGATCAGGACAAGAACCTGAATCCCGCCCGTCCGGACACCATAGTTGTGACTATCACAACACCAGGCGGCAGTGATACCGAACAACTGACCCTTTTTGAAACCGGCGATAATACAGGTATTTTCGCTGCCGTCCTGCCGAGCCAGGATACCAATCAGGGCACACAGCCCTACGACGGTATTATTTCGGTGAAGACAGGCACAGAGCTTTCGGTAAGCTATACCGACCCGACCGACCCTGCCGACAGCGTTGCTGCTCAGACTCTGTTTAATCCGGTGTCCCGAGTATTCAGCTCCAGCGATGGCAGCCCGGTGAACGGTGTCAGCGTAACTCTGATGAATGCAGATACCGGACTACCAGCAACTGACAAGGTATTCTACGAAGACGGTGTAACGCCCTACCCTGTTACGGTTGTCAGCGGTCCGGCGGGTAATCTTCAGGCCAGTAGAATGCAGGCTGGCAGTGTACAGGCCACTGCGGTGAAACCCGAGTTTGCTGCCGGTCAGTTCTGGTTCCCGTACGTTGAAGACGGTAACTACTTCCTTGAAATCGAAGGCCCGGCCACCTTCCGGGTGCCTTCGGAAATTGATGACGAGACCCTGCGCGATACGCTCAACGGCCCGTTTGATGTCACAGGCATTTCGCGCGGCGAAACGTTCAGCGTTAACAATCAGGTATTCCGCACAGATATCGGTGCTGACCCGCTGGATAACAGCCTGCTGCTGAGCAAGCAGTCTGATTACAATGAAGCCGGCATTGGCGACAGCCTCAAGTTCACCATTAACCTCGTTAACAACGAAGTTGATGCTAGCGACGTCACTCTTGTCGACCAGCTGCCCGCCGGTCTTCGCTACATGGAAGGCTCTGCCCGCCTGAACAACGAGAAAGTCGACTTCGACCTCAGTCGTGACGGTCGCACCCTGACCCTGCCCATTGCCACCATCCAGGCCTTCGAGCGACTGCAACTGACCTATGTTGCGCAGGTCACAGCACTGGCGAAAGGTGAAGTGGTCAACCGGGTATCTCTGAACGACGATGTACTGGTCGCAAACGATGCCAGCGCTAAGGTCATTATCCGCGATGAATTCTTCAAAGATACGGCCCGCCTGTTCGGTCGTATTTACCTTGATGATTGTGAAGGCAACCAGGCCTCGGTCGACGGTGTCCCGGATATCCGCCTGTTTATGGAAGACGGCACCTATGTCGTGTCAGATGAAAATGGCGAATGGCACATCGAAGACGTCACTCCGGGCACCCACGTTGTGCAGATGGACACGGCCACCATCCCGCCATACATGGAACTGATGGAGTGTCCGCAGCGCGGCTTCCACGCTGGTCGCAGCTACAGCCAGTTCGTTGATGTGCAGCCGGGTAGCTTCTGGCGCGTTGATTTCTTCCTGAAGATGCGCGAACCGGAAGTCGGCGAAATTCGCCAACAACTTGACCACGCTCTGCTGCCATTCACAGCGGAAGAAATAAACGAGCGTCCATACGCATCACCGGTTGACCATAAGGTACGTTACCGCTTTACACTGGATGGCAACGGCCTGCCCCTGCAGAATGTGACAGGCATGATTTCGCTACCAGAGGGCCTTGTATACGAAACTGGCTCAAGCACACTGGATGGCCGCGCGATCGAAGACCCGACAGTCACTTACGGCAACCTGATTTACCGTCTGAACGACAAACCTGAAGAATGGCAGAACGTCATTGAGTTCAATGCGTACATCAGTGACCGCGCTCCCATGGGTGAACTCATCACTCGTGCGGTCACCCGCTTCCAGGCAGATGCTCAGTCTCCGCAACAGATTCAGCCGGTCAGCACCTCAATCAAGCTGGTGCTGCCGCCGAAAGAAGAAAACGTGAAACCTGTCGTACCGCCAAAGTTTGCCAACTTCTCAGACATTCTGACGGAAGAAGATAAGCTGAACCTGGTGAATGTGATTGAAGCACTGGATGGTCTCGGCAACCTCGAACTCAAAGTGATTGGCCACACCGACAGCTCACGGATTTCCAGCCGCGTGCAGCATATCTTTGCCAATAACCAGGTGCTGTCTGAAGCGCGTGCTGACTCGGTCGCGGATTTCCTCGCCAATGAACTGGGTATTCCACGCTCACAAATCATCGCTGAGGGGCGAGGGCCTTCTGAACCTGTTGCTTCAAACCGAACCGCCGAAGGCCGCGCACAGAACCGACGTGTTGAAGTGAAAGTCCTCAACGCTGATGCAGTGGTTGATCTGGCGAGTGCTGGCAGTGATGTTCAGGTCGCTAAAGTACAATCCCTGATTCCCGGACTTACCGGCCTATTAGCCACAGCAGCAGGTAATCCAGCACGCCTGCCATCCGAAATGGCCATCCCTGAATATGACGAAAACTGGTTCCGTACCGCGCCGGATGAAGCTCAGTGGATCTGGCCACCTCTGGATCGCAGCCCATCAATCAGCTCAACCAAGATTGCGGTATCTCATTCCAAGAAACAACGCGCCACACTGACGTTGAACGGTAAACCTGTGAGTGCCCTGAACTTCGACGGCAACACCAGTAGTAAAACCCGCGATCTGGTGATCAGCCAATGGCGTGGTGTTGACCTGATGTCTGGCCCTAACCATTTCGAAGTGACAGTGATGGATACGGCCGGTCGTGTCGTCAAACGTATCAAGAAAACCGTGCACTTTGCCGAAGCGCCAGCCAAGGCCGAGTTTATAAAAGACGAAAGCATGCTGGTCGCCGACGGTATTAATCCACCTGTCGTAGCCGTGCGCCTGACTGACAAAGAAGGCTTCCCGATTCGCGCTAACGTTCAGGGTCAGGTCGAAATCCTTGAGCCATACACTCTCTATAGTGAACAACGCGAACAAGAGATCAGTCCGCTGACCGACATGCAGAAACCTGCCTATCAGGTTGGTCAGGATGGTATTGCACATATTCGTCTGGCCCCGACTTTCCGCTCGGGAGAGGTGCTCATGCGCTTCAAGCACAGCAATGGTCAGACCGACGAAATCCGCGCCTGGCTGAAGCCAAAAGAACGTGAATGGATCTTTGTGGGTCTGGGTGACCTGGCCGTTGGCTATAACGCCAATGGTGGCAACAGTGACTCAATGAAAGCCGCCGGGGTTGATGACAATATTTACCACGACGGGCGTCTGGCCTTTTTTGCTCAGGGTCAGGTTCTGGGCGAGTGGCTGGTCACTGCAGCGTACGACTCGGGCAAAGAAGACGCTGAGCCTTTTGCGCGCCTGATAGAACCAGACCGGTATTACACCCTTTACGGAGATGCCAGCCAGCAACAGCTCGATGCCAGCTCAGCCCGTAAGCTGTATGTCCGGGTAGAAAAAGAACGTTTCTACACAGTATTTGGTGATATCGATACCAACCTGACCGTCACGGAGCTTGGCCGCTACAGTCGTAAACTGACCGGTATCCAGACCGTGTATCAGGGCGACATTGCTGAATTCTCCGGTTTCGTCAGTCAGACGGATCAGGGCTTTATGCGTGAGGAGATTCAGGGGGACGGTACTTCTGGTCTGTATCGCCTGAAAAATCAGCAGCTGGTACTCAACAGCGAGCAGGTTCGCCTGATTGTCCGCGACCGTTACCGCAGTGAGAACATTCTGTCGACCACCACCCTGACCCGTAACGCCGATTACGTAATCGACTACTCTGACGGCACGCTCTACTTCAAAGGGCCAGTCGCCAGCACCGATGACAGCTTTAACCCGCAGTACATCGTTGTCGAATACGAAGTCGAATCAGACGGAGATCTGGGCTACATCGCCGGTGGCCGCGCTGGCGTGAAGCTGCTTGACGATAAGGTTCGTGCCGGCGTAACGACTATTACGCAGAATCAGAGCGGCGACGACCGTCATCTGCGCGCTGCTGACGCGACTCTGAAGCTGGGTAAAACCGAAGTCAAAGCCGAAATTGCTCAGTCTGAAGAAGTGGTTTCTGGTAACGCTGATACTGCGAACGCTCATCTGGTTGAAGTCTCTCACCGCGACGATAAATTTGATGCCCGTGCGTATATCCGCGAACAGGAAGATGGCTTTGGTCTGGATCAGACATCCGTCGGCGAAAATGACTTCCGCAAAGAAGGTATCGAAGGTAACTGGTACATCAATGATGATAACCGCCTGCAGGTCATGACCTTCCACCATCTGGGCCTGACTACCGGATTCGATAGCTATCAGGCTCAGACCGACTGGATTCATCGCCTAAGCGATAACCAACAGGTTTCTCTGGGCTTGATCGCTGCCCAGCAGGAAAGTCTGGATAACACCTTATATACAGACCAGCTGAGTCTCGGGTACAGCCAGCGCGTCCTGAACAATCGTCTGACCCTGAGCAGCCAGCTGTTGACGAATATCTCTGAACGCTCGGATGCCTACGACCGTATGCTATTGGGCGCTGATTATCAGATCAGCCGCAATTACAGTATTTTCGCTGAACACGAAACCGGATTTAGCGATGATGCGCCGGAGCGCTCCATTATGGGTATTCGCGCAACGCCTTGGGCCGGCGCACGCGCAGAGCAAAGCATTGAACAGGTTGAAGTCGATGATAACTATCGCCTGTTTGCGGTATCTGGCTTAACACAGGACTTCCTACTCAACGATAAGTGGAGCCTGAGCGCTGGCTTTGAGCAATCCAAAGACCTTGAGAACAGCATGCCGGTGGAAGATGCCACCACAGAAAACTTCCACGCAGTCCACGCGGGTTCGGCGTTCAGAACCGAACAGTGGCAGTGGAACAACCGTCTTGAATACCGCAACGGCACGACCCTCGATAAGTGGGTAGCACGCAGTAATCTGTATCATCCGCTGAATGATGCGCTGGCAGCGGGCGGCAGTGTCGACTGGTTCAATGAATCAGGCACTGAGTACTACGCAAACCAACTCGACCTGCGTTTTGATCTGGCACTGCGTCCTCGCGTAAATCCTTATGCGCTGTTATGGCAGACTCGTTGGGTTCAGGACACCATCGGCGGTATCGGTGCACCTGACCGTACCCGCAAGCTGATCAACAACGCCCACCTTAACTGGATGATTACCGGCCGGGATCAACTCGCCGGGCAGTACGGTATCAAGCGTGTGCTTAACCAGTATGACGGTGATAACTACGCCTCGACCACCGACTTTATGGCCGCAGAATGGCGTCATCACCTGACCGACCGCTGGGATGTCGGTGCCCACGGTCGCCGTCTCCATGGTTATGAAGCGGGTCAGATAAGCCATGGCGCAGGCCTTTCGGTAGGCTTTATCCCAGCCACGAATACCTGGGTCGGCGTGGGTTATAACTTTACCGGTTTCATCGACAGCGACTTCTCCGCTGCCAACTTCACTGCTCAGGGCGTCTACCTGAAACTGCGCTTCAAAGCTGACCAGGATTCTCTGGCTGCTATGCGCGCCGCCTTCCGCTGATTCGCCAGCGACACCCTCGAAAGAGACTTTTACGGGTGTGACGCAGGTCTCATAAGACACCTCTATTCGGGCCATTTTTTCTGTTTTAATAGCCGCATGCGTAATCAGTTACAGGAAATATAATGACACCGCGCGACCGCCTGATAGATGAATATGGACAACCACTCTTCGGGCGCTTTGATGCACCTGTCAGCGATATAAATTTTCGCGACTACAAGCTGCGCACCCCGATGGGAAAGCCAATCCTGCCTAAAAAGCGTGATCAACACTTTAATCAGTTTCAGTTTGTTTCTGTTTCTGCAGATCCTTTGTTCATCGGTCTGGCTATCGTACGCCTGCGCTTTGCCAGCCATGCATTTCTGTATTTGTATGATCAGTCAGCAGAGCGCTGGAAGGAATATCGGTTCACTCGCCCCTTCCGTCGTGGACTCCGTTTTGGGCAGCAACCTAATCAGGACATCGTCAGCTTCGTGAAGGGCCGGAACCGCCTGACGATTAAAGCCAGTAACCGTCCCGGAGTACGCCAGGTGCGGGTCAGCATGGCGGACGGCACCAGCATTCGCGCCAGTATTGATGAAAGCACACATTACCTTCCTATGTCTGTCTGTACACGCACGGGTTTCAGCGGCTGGACATACACTCAGAAAAGTAACGCTCGGGTGTGTCAGGGAGAAGTACATTGGCAGGGCCGTTCGTATAACCTCGAATCGCTTCGGGCACTTGCCGGGGTCGATTGGACTGGTGGCTACATGCGTCATGAAACCAGCTGGAACTGGGCCAGTATTTCTGGCCGCCTGAATGATCAACGCAAGGTCGGATTGAACCTGTCTGCCGGAGTGAATGAAACGGGTTTCAGTGAAAACACGCTGTGGATAGATGGCGTACCGACCGTCATGCCGGGAGTTCATTTCCAGTTTAACCGGGAAGACACGGACTCGGGCTGGTCAGTGACGTCTCATGACAACACAGTGAGGCTTCATTTCGACCCGGTGGTGAATTATCACGACCACACCAACGCCATCATCGCTGCGAGTAATTTCCGCCAGTATCTGGGTCGATACAGCGGTGAAATCGACCTACCCCATGAGACCATCCACATCGACAACCTCTGGGGCCTGGCCGAAGACCATTACGCGCGCTGGTAACGGCCTCTCCTTGTTCTATGTGGCTCTATGCCTCTGTTACTTGCCGCTGACCTGCTCTGAGACTGTGACCTGAATAGCATCAGAGCCTCGGGTCGGAACATTGTAGACCTGTCCCTGCCAGTCGCCAGCCTGAGCCATTGGCTGGCCGGATAAAGAAACACGAGCAGTAATGGTGACTTCATCTACGTCACCAAGGCTGGCACCAGCTGCCATCGCCATTGAGTTATCCAGCACCACAGTCGTGGGTAATTGCGATACTACAAGACGCTGAACTGCCAGAGGCATCGGCGGTCCATCCAGCTTACGAGCCAGCACAAACACGGTTGCATTCACCGGCACCTGTTGGCGGACTTCATTTGAGAGGTCGACCGTGACTTCAATGCGTGCAGGCACCATCCAGCTCAGATCAACACGGGTGCCCTGCTCTTCGAGGACTTCGGCAGCGCGGCCAATACCATTAGCAATGGTACGGGCTTCCATACTGCCTTCGGGCAGCTGAGTCCAGAGTGCCTTCCAATGTTCAATCGCTTGTTGGTAATTACCCAGCTCGTAAGCCATGATTCCGGCCAACCCGAGTGGTTTACGCTGCCCCGGTGCCAGCGCCAGTGCTTCTTTCAGGGTAACGTAGAGTTCATCAGTCGCCTGTTGTCCGGTCGAGAAAAAGCGCGCCTGCACCATCGACGTCATGATGGCCGCCCGGTCCTGAACCTGCTCATCTGGTAGTTTTGCCAACAAACTTTCATAGGCTTCTGCCGCTTCGGCAAAGCGTGCTTCTGCTTCCAGTAATCGTCCTCTGAGAAACGCCCATTCCAGATTCTCAGGATCACGCTCTCCTGCCGCATCGAGACGTTTCTCCAACTCTTTGTATTCGCCCTCAGACAGCTCTGCAGTCGCCGAATACTCAAGTAGTTGAGTGGCTCGTACTTCATTGCCCGCACCCCACGACATGTAGAGAGAGTATGTTGCGGCCAGAGACAGAAGAATCAGAAATGATGTAAAGGCAAAGCGAGCAGCCTTGCCCGGCCCGGTATGAAATCCTGCCGCTTTATCCGCAGCAGCCAGCAGCTCCCGGTCCAGCTCAAGCATCATCGCCTTGCGGTCGTCTTCACTGATGTCCATCGACTCAACATCAGCAACCCGCTCTTTGTATAAGCGCAGATTTTCCTGAGCCTGCAACTTACCCGGCGCCGCTGCTTCCGCCTGGGCATTACGGATCGCCGGAAAGAGCAATACCAGTATTAGTAGAACCAACAGGCCGATCAGACCAGTAATCATTTGCTTTCCTCATCGAGACTGGATTTCAACGCTTCGAGGCGGGCCTTTTCTTCCGCTGATAGCTCAGCAACAGGCTGAGCCTGCTGGCGCCGTAACAAGGCCAGCAACAGAATTCCGAATAACAATAGAAGTGCGGGGCCTCCCCACAACAGCAGAGTGTCTAACCGGAAGGGTGGCTTATAACGAACAAAGTCTCCGTACCGATCAACCAGATAAGTTACGACTTCATCGTCGGACTTACCTTCCTGCATCAGCTCATACACCTTGTCACGGAGATCTGCGGCGACCGGCGCATTGGAATCCGCCAGGTTCTGGTTCTGACACTTAGGGCAACGCAGATCTTCTGCCAATTGCTCAAAACGGGCGGTGTCTTCAGGATCTTCAAATGGGTACTTATGGCCATCGATGATCGCCCATGAAGGCAGAGCAATCAGGCACAACAACCAAAGACAGTGTTTCATTGCATCTCTCCGAATTGTTTACCCAGAGATTCCCAGACCACAGGGTTCAGGTCGCCAATATGCTTACCACGGATAATGCCTTCTGAATCAATCAGAAACGTTTCTGGAGCGCCATACACGCCCAACTCGAGACCGAGCTTTCCCTGAGGATCAGACAAGTTATAAGCGTATGGATTGCCGTAGGCTTTCAGCCAGTCACGCGCCTTCATCACATCATCCTTGTAATTAATTCCGATGATGCGGATGCCCTGCTCTGCCAGCTCATTCAGGAAGGCGTGCTCGGCTTTACAGGTCGGACACCAGGTCGCCCAGACATTTACCAGAGCCGGTTGCCCCTGAAGGTCTTTCGTTGTGAGCGTGCGACCGTCTTCGACAACCCCAAGCTCAAATTCCGGAAACGGCTTACCGATTAATGGCGACGGTAAGCTGGTTTTGTCCTCAATCCCGAGCCCCACCCAGAACACCAGTCCCATCAGAGCGAAGATGACCAGCGGGATAAATAGCAGCAGACGGTTCATGCCAGCTTCTCCTTTTTCTGACGACGGCGGTAACGCTTATCCAGCACGGCCATAAAGCCACCGAGTGACATAAAGATAGCGCCCAACCAGACCCAGCGCATGTAAGGCTTCACCTGCAGGCGCATGCCCCAGGCTCCTCCCTCCAGGGATTCACCCATCGAGATGTACACATCGCGGAACAGAGTGACGTCGATCGCAGCCTCGGTCATAACGCTGCCTCGGGCGTGATAACGGCGCTTCTCGGCGGTCAGCACTTCGATTTTCTTGCCTTCTTTATAGAGGTTGAACCGTGTTGCCTGTGATGTGTAGTTTGGTCCATCAATCGTTCCGGCTTCAGTAAATTCGAACTGATAATCACCCAGAGTTTCCACCTGCCCCGGTACCATACGCACCGATTTATCGATGCTGTAATTGGACACCATGGTGACACCGATAATGGTCACAGCCACACCAAGGTGCGCGATCACCATGCCCAGATAACTCACACCGAGCGAGGGTATCTTCCCCAGACGCCCGCGCGCCTTTTTCCAGACATCTGCAGCCGTAGCAAAGATCAGCCAGAAGGAAATACCAAGCCCAAGAACGACACTGCCACTTACGGCTTCAGACAAAAGAAGCGCCACGACAATCGCAAACACAACGGCCAGTACACCAGCGATCCAGAGCTGACCGCCGAGTCGACTGACACGATCAGACTTCCAGCGCGTCATAGCGCCGACGCCCATTAATAGCGCCAACGCCACGGTCAGAGGAACAAACATGGTATTGAACCAGGCCGCGCCCACGGACAACTTACCTAGTCCCATGAAGTCGTATACCAGCGGATACAAGGTGCCAGTCAGTACTGCCAAAGCCATCACCACCAGCAAGAGGTTGTTTACCAACAACGCCGTCTCCCGTGAGACAACCTCATAACGCCCGACCGAGGCGACGGTCGGTGCTTTCAATGCATAAAGCAACAGCGAGCCACCGACGCAGATTCCTAACAAGGCAAGAATGAACACACCGCGCTCCGGGTCGGAGGCAAACGCATGCACCGACGTCAGCACACCAGAGCGAACCAGGAAGGTACCCAGCAGGCTCAGAGAGAAGGCAAAAATAGCGAGCAGCACCGTCCAGCTTTTAAACAGACCACGCTTTTCTGTCACGGCAAGCGAGTGCAGCAAGGCAGTAGCGACCAACCAGGGCATAAGCGACGCGTTTTCTACCGGGTCCCAGAACCACCAGCCACCCCAACCAAGTTCGTAGTACGCCCACCAGCTGCCCAGAGCGATACCTACCGTCAGAAAAATCCAGGCCGCGGTTGTCCACGGACGGGACCAGCGCGCCCAGGCGGCATCAAGACGACCGCTCATAAGAGCAGCCAGTGCAAACGCAAAGGCTACCGACAGACCAACATAGCCCATGTAGAGAGTCGGCGGGTGTACGATCAGACCAAAATCCTGCAGCAGCGGGTTGAGATCAGCACCGTCCTGCGGAGGGCTTGGAAGGATTCGCGTAAAAGGATTAGACGTCTCAAGCGTAAACAGAATAAAGCCCACCGACACCATGCCCATAATCGACAGCACACGAGCGACCATATCCAGTGGCAGTGAGCGGCTGAGTAATGCCACGGCCACGCCCCAAAGCCCCAGCATAGTGACCCACAACAGTAGCGAGCCTTCGTGAGCACCCCAGACAGCACTGATTTTGTAAGGTGTTGGCAGAAGACTGTTGCTGTTGGCGGCCACATAAGCGACCGAGAAATCATCCATCACAAAACTGGTCGCCAGTAATACCAGACTGATCACAAGAAACAGCGCCTGCCCCACGGCCAATGGGCGCGCATATCCCATCAGCCAGAGTTGCCCGCGGTTGACACCAAACAAAGGAACGATGACCTGAAGCACGGCCATAATAAAGGCCAGTATCAGTGCAAATTGCCCGATCTCCGGCAGATGAAGCATTGCTGTATTCAGCATCAGTAGCTTGCCTCCTTGGCCGCCGCTTCCATCTGAGCTTTACCGTCCTGATGGGCCTGTTCCAGCGCTGCCTGAACCTCAGGCGGCATGTAATTTTCATCGTGTTTCGCCAGGACTTCTGAAGCGACAAACAGTCCTTCTGTGTTCACCTCGCCCAAGGCCACAATCCCCTGACCTTCACGAAACAGGTCGGGCAGGATGCCGTCGTAAAAGACCGGCACTTCAGACTGACCATCGGTCACCCGAAAGGTAACACCCAAGCCCTGCTGATCGCGTTCAACGCTTCCCTCAACGACCAGACCACCTGCACGGATGGTGCGGCCCGGAGGCACTTCGCCGTTAGCAATCTGGGTTGGCGTCTGAAACAGGTTGATGTTCTGTGACAAGGAATACATCGCCAGCCCCACTGCGGCCGCCACGGCCAGAACCAGAAACAGAATAAGATGCAGACGTTTTTTACGCTGAGGGTGCATTACGCTTCTCCCGACGCAGACGCTGGGCCTGCTCTTTCAGTAAACGACGGCGATGCAGAATCGGCTGCATCACAACAAAGGCGATGATCACGGCAGTCAGTCCGTACGAAAGCCAGACATAAAAGCCGTGCTTTCCCATCGCAATAAATTCAGCTAACGAAGAAAATTCCATCAGGACTCCAGAATCTTTCGAACCCACTGGCGTTTACGCTCATGCCAGAGGATCTCGTTACGTGTACGCAAAATGACAACAAGTGCAAAAAACAGATACGTACTGACAATCATAATCAGCAGTGGCCAGAGCATATCCGGGTGCATAGACGGTTTCTCGGTCAGCTTGAGGGTGGCAGGCTGGTGCAAAGTATTCCACCACTCCACCGAGTACTTGATGATCGGAATATTCACCAGACCGACCAGCGCGAGAATCGCGCCCGCCTTGTACGACGCTTCCTCTGACTCCATCGCCTGCTGCAGCGCCATCACGCCGAAATACAAGAACAGCAGCATCAACATCGACGTCAGGCGCGCATCCCAGACCCACCAGGTGCCCCAGGTCGGCTTACCCCAGATTGCCCCCGTCAGCAGCGCGATCAGGCAGAATGCCGCACCGACCGGCGCAATCACCTTTGCCACCCAGGCGGCCATTTTCATACGCCAGATCAGATACACCGCACCGGCAACGGCCATCATCATATAGGCACTCTGAGCCAACAGAGCCGCAGGAACATGGATGTAGATGATTCTGAAGCTATCGCCTTGCTGATAATCTGCAGGCGCATACAGCAAACCTAGCACCAGACCGACAATCGCTGAGCCGCCTGCCGCTAACGCTAACCAGAAGATCCAGCGCTCGGTCATTTCATAGAACCATTTAGGTGATCCGAGCCGATGATAAAGTCGTACAAGCCACTGCCACATATTCAGTTACCGCGATAAATTCAGTTTTAAGGCTGCACCAGCAGCAAAAGGAGTTAATGCGAGGGCCAGCGCTAACATGGCTCCCAACATAGCGACCTGGCCATTGTAAGCCATTCCGATACCCGCGTGATAAACCGCACTGGCAGCAAAAATAAGTACCGGTACGTATAAGGGCAGAATCAGCAGGGCCAGTAGAAGGCCGCCACTTCTCAGACTGGCGGTCAGCGCCGCACCAACAGCACCAAGCAGACTCAATACCGGCGTGCCAACAGCCAGACTGATAAACAAAGCGAAGTAAGCCTCTTCAGGGAGATGCAGCATGACCCCCAACAATGGCGACATCAACGTCAGAGGCAGACCACTGATACACCAATGTACCAATGCTTTCCCTAAAGACATGGCATACAGAGACTCGCCCGACGCCAGCCACTGCTCCAGCGAACCATCTTCTACATCGGCGCGATAAAGTGAATCTAACGACAGCAGAGTCGCCAACAGAGCGGCTACCCAGATAACACCACCCGCAATTTTCGCCAGAAATTCGGGATTAGGATCAACCGCCATCGGAAACAAAGCCGCGACCATCAAGAAAAACATCAGGGGATTTGCCCACTCACCCGGATTTCTGGCGGCCAGCAGAAGATCCCGGCGAACCGTGGCCCGAACCAGGCTCATACCACACCTCCGAGTTCCAGGCGGCGCAACCCCGGAATACCTTCCAGTGCGTGATGGCTGGTGATGATCACGGCACCACCGTTCGATACGTGAGCCTGCAATTCACCTTCAAGCCAGGAGACTCCGTCTTTATCGAGAGCGGTAAAGGGCTCGTCCAGTATCCATAGAGGTGCCCTACTGATTTTCAGGCGAGCAAGTGCGACTCGACGCTGCTGTCCGGCCGACAACTGTAAGCAAGGCGTATGCTCGTATCCTGCCAGAGCAACATGTTCAAGCGCCTCCCACAGCTGCTTTTCGGATGGACGATCCTGTGCGGTAAGCCAACGCAAATTTTCGAGCGCGGTCAGAGATTTTTTAACTGCAGATAAGTGCCCCATGTACAGGCGGTTGCCAGCATATTCTGGGTACACCGTCATTAACGGCACATCGTGCCAGAGCAATTGCCCCTCAAAATCGCGGTTAAGACCAGCAAGTAACCGAAGCAAGGTCGTTTTGCCGGCACCATTTGGCCCGGCCAGCTGAATCAACTCGCCATCAGTAATACTCAACGCCAGTCCTTCGAACAAGACACGGTCATCACGCTCGCAATAAAGATCGCTCGCGCTGAGTAGTGTTTGCTGGGCGCCCTGCTGTGGCGTCATCAGAACCTCGATTTCCGGGCCATACTATGGCCAAATGATTGAAGCGCCAGGGGATCATCAATAAATCTGGCGCACGCATTATACCGAAAAAGCCAACAACAACGCTGAGCTGGCGCAATAAAGATTTGTCAATCTGCGCCGATAAGGTGAACTATGAAAACACCTGATTTGTCCCTGATACAGAGCGCGCTGACAAAAGCTGCACGAATCGAAGCGTCAGCCGCCACTGCTGCCCGCCCGTCCGGGGCGTCAGGCGATGAGTTTACCGCCACCGTCACGGCCAGTCGGCGAGCAACGGATTCAGGGCCTTCCGCCAGTAAAAGCCCTGAGCCCAGAACAACAGAGCCCAGAACAACAGAGCCCAGAACAACAGAGCCCAGAACGACAGACTCCAGGAATGCTGATTCCAGAGCTACTGATTCCAGAACTGCGGATGCCAGGCCAGGCAGTGAAAGAAGCTCAGAGAACAAGTCTTCCGGATCTCAGGGTAACTGGCAGATCACAGTGACCTCTGAGGGGAAGTCTCTCAATCTTCAGAGTACACAACCCTTACCCGTCGGAGCAGAAGTATCACTGCGCGTCACCGAGCAATCGCCGCCGCGCGTTGTTATTACCGACATCAGACTGCCCCAGAGCTCTGCTTCACAGGCACCTGTTAAAGCTTCTCTGGCGTCACAACTACAGTCGATGGCGCAACAACTGCAACAAACCGCCGCACAGCAGCTCGCTGCGGCTAACAACAATCTGTCGTCACAAAACTCAGGCACGCCAGTATCTTCCCTGACCGGCGCCGTGTTACCCGACGCAATCAAAGCCTTATTGATGGCACGTGTGGGCTGGTCACCACCAGCGAGTTTGTCATCTGGCCTGTCTTCATCCGCCCTGTCACCTCCT
The DNA here is from genome assembly GCA_002724925.1 of Oceanospirillaceae bacterium. Lineage (GTDB taxonomy): Bacteria > Pseudomonadota > Gammaproteobacteria > Pseudomonadales > Oceanobacteraceae > Thalassolituus. The sequence goes on along the minus strand of PBQA01000013.1, from coordinate 595,902 downwards.
GTGAATTCAACACCTGCAGCCGGATTGCAGGCGACGGCGGCCTTGAACGGGAGTTCAGTCTCTACCGCAAAGAGCGCGACCATCGCGACCGCGGCCACGCCCGACTACAGTGCCGTTCTACGCGCCGTAGTGAACGATCTCAGCGCTACTGCGCCCACAGAACCTCGCCAGACCAGTCTTATGCAACCAGCACAAGCGTTGGTGAAAAATCTACCGGACGCAGCCCAACTCAGTTCACCTACTGGCCTCCACAGAGCGATATCGAACAGCCCACTGAATTATGAAAGCCAGTTATTCCGTATCGCCGCAGCGGCGGCCGAAAGACCTTCAGTGCCTGTGTCTCGAGAGGCCTCGACACCGTCCTCGTCCGTTGCCTCTGTTTTTAAATCCCTTTGGAATAAGGCAGCAGCTCATACAACAGCCGACATCGCGAGTCCTCGCCCTGAGGGCCCGGTCTCCACTCAAGGAGCTTCCGGCGTCTCGGTGAGGACAGCATCAAATGAAGCAACAGACATGCCCCTCAGGACGAAATCATCACTGTTGTCCGCGATTGAGGCATTGCAAAAGCAATTATCTGGTCAATCCTCTACAGCAACGGGCACAGCCGCAGCAGAAACAACCACCGCCCAATTGGTCGCTCTGCTGGGGGCTATTTCCGCAAATGCAGCACCTCAAAATGCTCTCTCGACTGCCACCAACATACCCGGTGATAATCTCAAGGGCTTACTTCTGTTTATTCTTGGACGGACTCAAAGCAACGCAGCCAACGCCGCTGATGCCAATGCAGGAACATCCTCAACAGCTGCGACTCGAACAGGCGCCTCAGCGACGCTGGCAGGAGCTATCAATGAAGGACTGCGCCCTGAGACATTCCGTCTTTTACAGGCAGCATTGGCTCAGACTGAAAGCGAGCAGGTCAGGCTGGTTCAGACTCAGGATACAACTCAGTTTCAGATCCCATTGATGTGGCGGGACAATGATACGGTAAGGCAGGACCTTCTGTGTATGAAACGCGATGAGGACGGCAACACCTCCTATGACGATCAGACGAAGAAATCCCGATGGCAGATAACTCTGCATTTTGATCTGGAGACGCTCGGTCCGTTGGATATCGAACTGGATCTGAGCCCACCCGCGGTGTCTGCCACTTTCTGGTCAGAGACCTCCGACACCCTGTCTGAAATTCAGCAAGCTTTGCGACCGTTGCGCGACACACTGACCGCACTCGGAGCAGACGTTGGCGAGCTGCGCGCACGCCATGGGCGTAAACATCCCGGAGAGCAACCGGTTATCAGACATTCACTGGTGGATATTCACACATGACGATTCCAGAATATCTACTGAACGCAACCGAGGCCATTGCCCTGACCTACGATGGAGGGCGCGCGCCTCACATCAGCGCCAGTGGCGAATATGATCTGGCACAGGCGATTATCTCGGTAGCCATCGCGCACGAGGTTCCAGTCTATGAAAATGCAGAGCTTGCCACATGGCTTGGACAACTGGAGGTAGGAGAGGAAATTCCCGAGCAGCTCTATCAGGTGATCGCCGAGATTCTCGCCTTCGTTTATCGCTTAGAAGGTCGCCTTCCGGGACAGCCGAAAGGCAGCAATTGAGCGAGCCATGAACCGGGCTCGCACAATAAGCTCAGTGAATGCTTTCAGCCTGATGCTCAAGTGAAGCCAGCAACCAGCCAATATGCGTTTCCACGACATCATCAGGGATCAGGTCAACGCCGGAGAGAAGTTTAGGCAAGGCTTTGTAGTAGTAGGTATCGATCAGGCCGTGCAGAGACGAAACAAAGAACAATGCGAGTTGTTTCTGACGAGCCTCTGAAGCCGCCGATATGGCAGGTACCGCATCCGCCAGCATCGACAGCAGATGAGACTGCCATTCTTCGGCCAGACGATCCACTTGTAGCAGCACATCACGATCGACAACTTCCGGGTCCGTCAGTGTCATTCTCGGTGGCTGGAACATCAGCTGATAATAGCCCGGTGAGCGCTGCGCAAACTGAATCAGGTGCCCGGCAAAATTATAGAGTGCCGAGCGCGGATCAAGATGCTGGCTCATCTGCTCGTTAATATCCTGAAACGCCATTTCAAAGCCACGACGACGGGTAAATACAAACAGAGATTCTTTATTCGGGAAGTAATTATAGATGTTACTCGCAGTCATCCCGAGCTGAGACGCCAGTTTTCGCATCGACAGATGATGAAAGCCAACCTCAGCCATCACGTGCGACGCGCTGTCCATAATTCGTTCGCGCTGTGCGGCAATTTCTTCCGGTGTAAACGGCTTTTTAGGCATAGCTGACCCCAAATGCTCCAATCATGTACGCATGTTTATTAGAATTTTTCGCTGCACTTCATGTACATAGTCAGGAAAGCGACTATCAAACGATCAATCATTGATAAAATCAAGGCCATTAGAGGCCTATCGTCAACAATCCCCCACACTTTAAGGGACTATCCTGCCCAGCACCAGACAAAATCGGCCAAATTACTGATCAGACCAAGACCGACCTGACGCGCTGTCTGGCTGAGTAATGCACACTGAGACATCAGAACTTCGCTTTGATTTGACCCAGAACAAGATGCACGCCTGTTCGTCAAAGTATCCTCCGATTCTGTCGTCGCCAGTCAACTTATATTCAAAACGTATTCAAAAAGCAGGCCAGAACATGTCGCAGCATCTTACATGGGACCCTTTAATGATCCAGCGCTACAACCGCGCCGGTCCTCGCTATACCTCATATCCTACCGCGGTGGAATTTACACCGGTGACCTCTGATGCCCGTGAGCGCTCGGCACTGGCAGCTGAGTCTGATAAGCCATTGTCGCTCTATTTTCATATCCCGTTCTGTCGCCATGTCTGTTACTACTGTGGCTGCAACAAAATCGTGACTAAACACAAAGACCGTGCAGAGGCCTATCTGGCAGAGCTTTACCGCGAAATTGACCTGAAAGCGGCATTAGTTAACCGCTCACGTCCGGTCGAACAGCTGCACCTTGGCGGCGGCACCCCCACCTATCTGAGTGATGATCAGCTGCAGCAATTAATGATGTACGTACGCCAGAAATTCACTCTGCTGGACAATGAAACCTGCGACTACTCGATTGAGATTGATCCGCGAGAACTGGGCTCTGACACATTGAGGACACTGCGGGAACTTGGCTTCAACCGAGTCAGCTTTGGCGTTCAGGATCTGAACGAGCGTGTTCAGATCGCTGTGAACCGGGTTCAGCCTGAAGCCATGATCGACGCCGTCATGCGCGATGCGAGAAGACTGGGGTTCCGCTCAATTAATATTGACCTGATCTATGGTTTGCCCCACCAGACGCGATCATCTTTTGCTGACACGCTGGAACGTATCATCGATATGCGCCCGGACAGGCTGTCCATCTTCAACTATGCACACTTACCAGAACGCTTTATGCCCCAACGACGGATAAACGCAGAGGACCTTCCGGATGCGCCTGAGAAGCTGGCTATCTTTGGAACAGCCATTACAACTCTGGATGAAGCGGGCTATCAATACATAGGCATGGATCACTTCGCGCTTCCGGATGACGAGCTGGCCATTGCGCAACAGCGAGGCAAGCTGCATCGAAATTTTCAGGGCTACACAACTCACGGCAACTGCGATCTCATCGGCTTTGGCGTTTCGTCCATCAGCCAGATAGGTTCTTCTTTCTTTCAGAATCAGACCGACCTCAACGACTGGCGTCAGCAACTCAACTCAGAGCGGCTTCCGACGATGCGGGAAGTATCGTCCACTACGGATGACCTCATCAGAAAGTCAGTCATTATGAGCCTTCTCTGTCATCTGACGGTCAGATTCGCTGATCTGGATCGCGACTTTGCCATCGACAGCCGTTCTTATCTCAACGATTCAATAAGGCAACTCAATGAGATGCAGCAGGATGGACTGGTGAGCGTCACAAATGACGATATTACCATCACCAATGCCGGGCGACTGATGGTCCGACAGGCGTGCATGGCATTCGATGCCTACCGCGATAATACTGAAACACTGAAGTTCTCTAAGGCGATCTGAGTCCACTACTCTGGTTGCCATAAACGCCAGTGATGGTCCACGTATTCAAGATACAAGGTCGCTTCGAAGGGCTTATCTTCGGATTCAAGGGCACGCCTGAGCGGCCGCGCGCGTTTGAAGGCAGGCTGATCTATCCAGTCTGCCAGTCCATCAACGAACCAGCGAATGCTCACCTCGACGAACCATTGCGCGTCACGCTCAATGGGGTCTGTCATGGTGACGAGGGACTTTACCCGTCGCTTCCCATAGGGAACCCCCGACATCTCATCGTCTGACCAGTCATAACGCCAGGCAACAACAACCCGCTTTCGCCCTTTCTCAATCTCCTCGGTAGAGATGTGCCGCTCCCGCAGCACCAGCCCCATCTCAAAGAGTTCGGCCAGCTGACTGGCTTCAGCGCTGCGATCTGACTGCGATAGAGTCAATGGCAAAGCGGCCGGCTTCCAGTATAAAGTTTCACCAGCGTAATCACGATTCAGAACCTCAATCGCGGCTTCCGGGCTGATGTAAGGGACAGCGTGTGAAAACGCACAGAAAAACAATAAAAATATCTGTAACAAAGGTTTCATAATTACCTCCATGCACTTAGGATAGCCGCTTTCTGACAGGCCACACGAGAGGTAAGGTTCTGCACGGAAATGTCATCCGTTTGTCACAGAACTGTTATAAATTCCGGCGTGAAAAAAGAAACAGGAAAACACATGGCACAGTCTAATGCCCAACTGAGAGCTACTGAACCAGCAACCGGCTTGGTGGCACGCATTACTTCAGATCCGCGTGAGATTCGTCAGGCGCTTGAGCTGCGTTACCGTGTTTTTGCCGAAGACATGGGTGCAGATGTTCAGGGCGCAGACATGGGCATCGATAAAGATCGCTTCGATGACATCTGCATGCACCTGATCGTGAAAGACAACGAGACGGATACCGTCGTTGCCTACAGCCGTATCCTGACCAATGATCTGGCAGCCCGCGCAGGCGGCTTCTACTCGTCGACCGAGTTTGACCTGAGTAAAGTCCTGAAGCCAGGCAAGACCTACATGGAAATCGGTCGTACCTGTGTTGACCCTGATTTCCGCACGGGTGCCGCCATTGGCTATCTCTGGGGATTCCTCGCCGAATATATGGAAGTCAATCGCATCGACTACCTGATGGGATGTTGTTCGATCCCTGTCTCTGGAGGCTTTGAGCAGGTCAACGCCATCATGGATCACCTGCGAGAAAAGCATATGACCCCAGAAAACCTGCGTGCCGTTCCACAAATACCGGTACCAGTAACACCGACCGAACTGGATGGCAAAGCCCTGGTGCCTTCACTATTAAAGGCTTACCTGAGAATTGGCGTAAAGATCTGCGGCGAACCTTATCTGGATGCTGATTTCGGAGTGGCTGACGCTATGATTCTGCTGCGCCGGGAAGATATGAATTACCGCTTCCTCAGCCGCATTCTGCGCGGCTGAGTGACAAACAACGGGGCTACGAGCCCCGTGCCCTTCAATTGGTCATCAAAGACCGGATCGATGCAAGATCAACCGTTTCGCTGTAACGGTTTCTTCCGCCTGCTTTCGCGGCGTACAAGGCCTCATCCGCTGCCTCAATCAACGCATCCATACTGTCCGATGTCGATGGTTCAGCCCAAGCCAACCCCATACTCACTGTCAGGATATCGCTCGTATCAGAAGCTTCATGCGGGAGCGCCACCTCTGTCAGCGACGTCCGTATCCGGTCAGCGACAACCTTCATACCCTCAAACTGAATGGATGGCAGAACAATCGCGAACTCTTCACCGCCGAAGCGCGCAACCAGATCTCGTGGTCGTTGCGCCTGTTCCTTGAGGGTGGTCGCAACTTTCTGCAGGCAGTGATCACCTTCAAGGTGGCCGTAGTGGTCGTTGAAGGCCTTAAAGTGATCAATATCGACCATTATCAGACCGATGTTACCGCCCTCCCGTTTCGCTCGAAGCCATTCAGCTTTCAGGAAGTCGTCGAAATAACGGCGGTTAGCGATTCCCGTCAGGCCGTCCGTCACGGAAAGTGACTCCAGACGCTGCATTTCTTTACGCGCCGCCAGAAGCTGATCAATCCGGATACGACACAGCTGCGAATTCAGAGGCTTACGCAAGTAAGCATCGGCGCCCGCACCCAGTGAAGAAATCTCCATCTCATCGTCGTCAGGCCCCATCACAATCAACCCGATCTGGCGGGTTTCCGGGTCCTGCTTCCAGTAGTGACAGAAACGAGATAACTGTTGCCCGGTGAAATTCTGATCCACGACCAGCAGGTCTGGCTTACGGTCAGGTTGATCAACCCAGTAATCCAGTTGTTCCTGATTCATCGCGCTTACCAGCGATACTTGCTTACCCAGCGCTTCACCAAGCTGCGCCTGTACAGACAGAGTCTCATCTGCAATCAAAATAATGGGTTCTGTTGCCATAGTCCGGTGCCCCGACCGTTGTCCAAGTTAGGTAGGTCTGAGTGGCTAAACCACACTCTGTTAGCACTTAACGCCCTCAAACCTGCCTTGAATATTATCGGCCAGCATATCGTATTCTTGCGGCTTGTTAATAAAATTTAACGATTAATTACTGGACGCCAGTTTAATTAAAAGTTAGGCCCTTTTTATCGTCAGTTTATTGTCAATCCTAACCCGATTTGTCCTATGCCAAACGACAGAATTGGCTGGCATGAGGCCATTGTTACCGGCATATTCAACCCTCACGGTTGAACCTGATAAACTACCAGAGTGTTTTCAACAGGAGTTTTACCTATGCTCGTCCGTACTATCTGCCTCACTGGAATGTTCATGACAGCCGCTTTGTTCTCTGGCTGCACCAATCATCCCGATGTCACGACAGACTTCACCGTAGATAAAGCGATCAGCAAAGAGAAACTTCCGGATTTTTCTTCCTATTCAAACGTCAAAGAAAAGAAAAAGGCATTCTTTGCGTTTATCGAACGCCTGGCCGATGAAGCCAACCGGGAGATCAAAGCAGAGCGTTCAGCATTGCTTGCCATCCGGGAGTTTGGGCAATACGACGAGCTGGATGACAGCGCTACTGAATTCCTGCAGAAGCTTGCGACCAAGTACCGTCTGGAAGACGTCGAAGATACCGGCAGACTGGTCGAACGTTTGCTGGTGCGCGTCGCTCCAGTACCACCAAGCCTTGCAATGGCTCAGGCCGCCAATGAGTCTGCCTGGGGGACCTCAAGATTTGCCGTGAAAGGTAACAATCTGTTTGGTCAGTGGTGCTTCAGCAAGGGCTGCGGTATCGTTCCTGAGCAGCGTGCCGGCGACGCATTTCACGAAGTAGCGTCATTTAAGAGTCCGTACGCGAGCGTACGCAGTTACATGCTGAACATTAATCGCCATGATGCGTACCAGGAATTACGCCGGATTCGCGCAGAGGCGCTGAAAAACAAGGGCTTTGCCAGTGGCACCGTGGTCGCTGGCGGCCTGGAAAGCTACTCCGAACGCGGCCACGAGTACATTGATGAAGTACGTAGCATGATCAGATTCAACAAACTGGGTAAGTACGATCAGCCGGATACCTCTGATTCATGACAGAGTCACATATGGTGGTCACTCTGGTACGTCATCACTGGCTTCCACTGAAACGACGTAGCATCTCAGGATCAGTGACCTGGCTCTCAACCGACGGCATGACCGTTGTCAGCCCGGGGCAACTGCCCGTTGGCGCCCGGGTAAATCTGACAATTTCTGCGGCGGAGCATGAGCTGAAAAACATACCGGCTCAGATCGTCAGGGCAGAGCCTGGTGCTCAGGGTAGCCGATACAGCCTGCGCTTTCACAAGCAGCGGTTACTGCAGCACGATGGCGATATCACTCTCAGATTACTGGGCTATCTGGCCAGCCAGAACATGTATTCCGGATAATCCAACATCATCAGACGGACAGGAGAAATAGACACCGATGGAAGGCTCGGTACTGGTAGTTAACTGTGGCAGCTCTTCACTCAAGCTCGCCCTTTACGAGAACGCTGAAGCAACAATCCCCACCACAGAGGCCACCGCCGAACGTCTGGGTACTGAGCAGGCCTCGCTGACGGTCTCCGGAGATCTGGAGTTTCAGACGTCCGGAATGATGGATCATAAAGCCGCACTGACTGCGTTTATCGACGCTGCCAGTACTCAATTAAAAGGGCTTTGCGGCATAGGGCACAGGGTGGTCCACGGCGGAGAATCCTTCATCGACAGCTGTGTTCTGAATCAGAGCACGATCTCAGACCTCAAAAAAGTATCGGGGCTGGCGCCATTGCATAACCCGATGAACCTGATGGGAATAGACCTGTGCGGAGAACTGCTCCCTGAGGTACCTAATGTTGCCGTCTTTGACACGGCGTTTCATCAGACTATCCCTGAGTCGACCTTTCTCTACGGCGTACCGTATCACTGGTATGAAGAGTACGGCGTCCGCCGTTACGGATTTCACGGCACCAGCTACCGTTTCGTTGTTGGCGAAACTGCACGCCGTTTACAGCAGTCACCTGAAGACCTCAACCTGATCATCGCGCATCTGGGCAATGGCTGCAGCGCCTGCGCCATCCGCCAGGGCAAATCCGTAGACACAACAATGGGCCTGACGCCTCTTGAAGGTCTGGTGATGGGAACCCGAAGCGGGGATATTGACCCTGGGCTGATTGAATTTATGAGTCAGACCACAGAAACGTCGCTTTCTGAACTGATGACCGTACTGAACCGTGAAAGTGGATTATTAGGACTTTCTGGGGGGCTTAGCAACGACATGCGGACTCTCCTTGACGCTGAGTCTGACGGCAATGAGGCCGCCCGGCGAGCCATTGATGCTTTCTGTTTCCGCACGGCCCGCCAGCTTGCGGCACTCAGCACCAACTTTACGCATACAGATGCCGTGGTATTTACCGGCGGTATCGGCGAACACTCTGGAGTAATTCGCCAACGCATTCTGGCGCACTGGAAGAATATTCCATACCGTCTCAACGCCGCGTTTAATGAAGCGAATGGCAACGAGAACGGACGCATCAGTGAACAGGGAACGCCTCTGGTAATGGTCGTTCCGACGGATGAAGAGCGCATGATTGCGCAAGACACATACAGGCTGACTTCTGATCATGATTAACATTTTTATCGCGCCAACTGACACAGAAAGCGGCCTGACAACCATCAGCCTTGGGCTGATTCAGGCACTGGATGCGCAAGGATTGAAAGTGGGTTTTGTTAAGCCCATTGCACCTGGCTCTTCTGCCAGTGAACGCTCGACGCAACTGATCCGTACTGTTCTGCACCTCGACACCCCCGAACCTATGGTTCTGGCAGATGTTCAGCAGTCGGTCAGCAACGGCATGCTGGATCGCACTCTGGAAGACGCGGTAGGCCTCCATGCACAAGTCGCGGAAGGCTGTGATGTGGTGATTATTGAAGGGTTAGTGCCTGACCGCAGCGAGCCCTACACGGCCAAACTCAATGTTGAAATTGCCAAAGCCATGGGCGCAGATGTTTTACTCGTCACCAGCGCTGAAGGAAAAAGCGCCAGCCAGATCCGCTCCGATCTGAAATTGCAAATCGGTCTTTTTGGCGGCAAAAAAGCCAGCATGATGGGCTGCATTATCAATAAAGCGGGAGCACCGGATATTCACGGCGCACTCCCCACTTCTGAAGAATCCCCCGCTGAAATGCCGCCTGCTGGCTGCAGTGCAAAAGAGTGTGAGCAGATCACCATTGATGACTGCCCGATCCTCGGTGTTATCCCATGGCAAGCGGACCTGCTGAGCCCCAGAGCGCTGGATATCGCACGAGCTCTCAAGGCCGACATCATCAGTGAAGGCAACATTGAACAACGTCGCGTCGCACGCATCACGCTGTGTGCCAGAACACTGACGAATATGATCGACCACCTGCGCCCCGGCACTCTGGTAGTGACCCCCGGCGACCGCGACGACATTATAGTGGCGAGCGCCATGGCAGCGACCAATGGCACGCCATTGGCTGGACTCCTGCTGACCTCGGGATACACCCCAACCGATGCTCTGCATAACCTCTGTGAACGCGCATGGCAAACCGGTCTGCCCGTTCTGAGCGTTGAGACCGACAGTTACTCGACGGCCCGGGCCCTGACTCACATGGATACCCATGTACCCGTAGATGACACCGAGCGCGTAAAACGCATCATGAACACCGTGTCTCAGCACCTGGATGTTGAGACATTATCTGAACGCATTGGTGCGCCACACACTCCGCGACTCAGCCCCGCCGCTTTCCGCCACCAACTGGTCTCACATGCCCGCGCTAACAAACGCCGGATCGTTCTTCCAGAGGGTGAAGAGCCCAGAACGATTGCTGCAGCAGCCATCTGCCAGAGCCGTGGTATTGCCGACTGTATCTTACTGGGCCACGAAGAAACCGTGCGCCAGGTCGCCCGCGCGCAAGAGGTCGAGCTTCCTGATGATCTGAGCATAGTGAATCCGGAGGATGTACGTGATCAATACGTCGCCGGCATGGTTGAGCGTCGTAAACATAAAAACCTGACGGAGCCCATGGCACTCGCTCAACTCGAGGATAACGTTGTCCTTGGCACCATGATGCTGGCTCAGGATGAAGTCGATGGTTTGGTGTCGGGAGCCATTCACACCACCGCCAATACCATCCGCCCTGCCTTGCAACTGATCAAAACTGCGCCCAACGCCAGGCTTGTTTCTTCGGTCTTTTTTATGGGCCTGCCAGATCAGGTACTGGTCTATGGAGACTGTGCGGTTAACCCCGATCCGGGTCCGGAAGAACTGGCAGACATCGCTATTCAAAGCGCAGAATCTGCCAAACAGATGAATATCCCTGTGCGTATCGCCATGCTGTCATATTCGACCGGTGAATCCGGTAGCGGTGCAGATGTAGAGAAAGTCCGCGAAGCAACGGCCATCGTGCGCGAGCGACGCCCTGATCTGGTAGTCGATGGGCCTTTGCAATATGATGCGGCCACCACCGCAAGCGTTGCTAAAAGTAAGGCACCGGACAGTCCGGTCGCCGGACAGGCAACGGTGCTGATATTCCCTGACCTGAATACAGGCAATACCACCTACAAAGCGGTGCAGCGAAGTGCCAACGTCATCAGCATCGGGCCGATGCTGCAGGGGCTCGCGAAACCGGTAAATGATCTGTCGCGCGGCGCACTGGTAGAAGACATCGTCTACACCATTGCCCTGACAGCGATTCAGTCCCAACATCAGAAATAAGGTATCTGACATGCCACCCATCGTAACCGGCATAATTGCAAGCCTGCTGCTTTTGATTAACACCCTCTTCTGGTCGTGTTTGTTGTTTCCACTGACCTTCCTGAAAGTGATTATTCCTGTCGCACCCGTGCGTAAGGTACTCACCTCTCTTCTGGCGGCGGTGGCCAACGCATGGATCAGCTGTAATTCTGGCTGGATGATTCTGACTCAGAAAATGAACTGGACGATAGAGCGTCCGGATAACCTGAGTCGCAACGGCTGGTACTTTGTTCTGAGCAATCACCAGAGCTGGGTCGATATCCTGGTGCTTCAACACACATTGAATGGCCGCATTCCGCTGTTGAAATTCTTCCTCAAGCAGGAACTGATTAAAGTGCCAATCATGGGCGCTGCCTGGTGGGCTCTCGATTTTCCGTTCATGAAGCGCTACAGCAAGGAGTATCTGGCCAAGCACCCAGAAATGAAGGGCAAAGACCTTGATACCACGCGTGCCGCTTGTGAAAAGTTTAAAGACATGCCAACCAGTGTGATGAACTTTCTGGAGGGCACACGCTTTACCCAGAAAAAGCATGATGAAACAGGCTCACCTTTTAAACACTTGTTGAAGCCTAAGGCTGGCGGAATGGCGTTTGCCATGAGCGCTATGGGCGATCAGTTCCAGTCGATTCTGGACGTGACGATCAACTATCCGGACGGAATTCCGACCTTCTGGGATTTTATGCAGGGGAAAATGCCACGCTGTAACGTCATTGTCGAAGAGAAGCCGATACCGGCTGAACTGATTAACGGCGACTACGAAACAGACGACAGCTATCGCCTGCATTTCCAACAATGGGTTCAGAAACTCTGGGAAGAAAAAGATGCTCGTTTGGAGGCTCTGCGCAACGGCCAATAACCCCTGACCGCCACCGCCAGTCAGTTTGGTGTAACTGACTGGCGTTTAACCTGATTCCGACCACTGTCTTTGGCCTGATACAAAGCCATATCAGCACGTTTCAGCAGCCCCTCGTAATTATCCCCTGCCCGCGGAATTTCCGCAGCGACGCCAATACTCACAGTAGCCACGCTGTAGGGCGATTTAGCATGAGGAATATTCAGGCCCGCTATGGCCTCACAAAGCTCCTGCGCCAATTCTACGGCTTGATTCAGTGTTGTCTCAGGTAAAACGATAACAAACTCTTCGCCACCATAACGTGCACACACATCTCCCGGACGTCGGCAAAACTCTGCCATCTTCTGCGCAATGCTGCGCAGGCAGGAATCACCCTGCTGGTGGCCGTACTGATCGTTGTAAGCCTTAAACAAATCCACATCGACCATCAACGCAGCCAGAGGCTCGTTGCTGCGTAAACAGCGCCTCCACTCCTCTGATAACTGAGTTTCTGCGTGGCGTCGATTGGCGATTCCTGTCAGAGAGTCCGTCGTTGACAACTGCTGCAAGCGCCTGCCGAGATATTGCAGGCGATCAGCCTCAAGTGCCAGTAATCTGTTTTTGATAAAGTCTGTGCGGGTGCCGGACTCGATCGTGTACGACAAATACGACGCCATAATGACCAGAATTGCCCAGAAGAGGATGTAATAAGGCGCCATGGCGATTGCCAGGCTGTTCACTTCAGTCAGCTCAGCAGGCCCTGGCAGAAGAACAATAAACGCCGTATATGTCAGCAGCATTGCCACTGAGCAGGTAAACATCGCCCGGTAGTTGCTCCGCAGTCCGAGTAACGCAAAGACCTGCATAGGAATCATCCCCAGATGATAAAAATAGCCCCAGGGCAGATCAACGATATAGATATTCCAGAGCACAGATAGAAAGCAGATGTAGACGCCAACGACCAACGCGTACAGCGAGTATGGCGCAAAACGGCTGCGCGGAATCCAGATAATAGCCAGCATCAGCAGCACGGCAATCAGCACACGGATACTGAACAGCATCACCGACTGAGCACCACCAAAGGAGAAATCAGCCCAACCGAAAATTACAAAGACCAGCAGACCAGACATGATGACCCGCAGATCCACGTTAAAGAACTGACGGAGACGGAACGATTGATAATTGGCCTCTAACTCCGCTGGAAAGCGCCCGCCTGCTTTTTTACGCTCGATCAGGCTGGTTAGCATATTGATCTGGCTTTCAAGGGGCCTTAAGGTATCGCTGTCTCGCTGAACGTTGGAACTGGGCAACTTCTCTCCCGGTTTGCTGTCGTTAATACATCACATATCGGCCTAAGTTTAGCCCAACCAGAAATATTGTCACTGAGGAAACTATGAAGGTCTACGACGACATTACCCAGTCAATTGGTAACACGCCACTCGTGCGCATCCGTAAACTGACCCAGCACCCGCGTGTGTACGCCAAACTCGAGAACCGCAACCCGGCCCATTCTGTGAAGTGTCGTATCGGCGCTAACATGGTTTGGCAGGCTGAACAGGATGGCCTGCTGAAGCCGGGTATGGAAATTGTTGAGCCTACCAGCGGCAACACAGGTATTGCACTGGCCTTTGTTGCAACAGCTCGTGGCTACAAAGTTACCCTGTGCATGCCTGAAACCATGAGTGTAGAGCGTCGCAAAGTCATGCAGGCTCTCGGCGCTAATCTGGTGTTAACGGAAGGCCCGAAGGGTATGAAAGGCGCCGTTCAGAAGGCCGAGGAGCTGCTCGCTGAGGCCCCGGATACTCGCATCATGCTGCAACAGTTTGAGAACCCGGCGAACCCGGCTATTCACGAAAAAACCACCGGCCCTGAGATCTGGAATGACACCGACGGTACTGTCGATGTTATCGTCGCAGGCGTCGGCACAGGCGGCACCATCAGTGGTTGCGCTCGCTACCTGAAAAGCCAGAAAAGCACTATTGAGGCGGTTGCCGTTGAGCCTGCAGATTCAGCCATTATTGCCCAAAAGATTGCTGGCGAAGAGCTGACTCCGGGCCCACATAAAATTCAGGGCATCGGCGCCAACTTTATTCCGGGAAACCTCGACATCTCACTGTTGGACCGTGTCGAGCCGGTCTCCAATGATGACTCCATGGCGATGGCACACCGGCTGATGTCAGAAGAAGGGATTCTTGCTGGTATTTCCTGTGGTGCTGCGATGATTGGCGCCCTGCGCCTGGCGGAAGACCCTGCTTACGCAGACAAAACCATCGTTGTCGTGCTTCCCGATTCCGGAGAACGGTATCTGACTTCCCCTCTGTTTGAAGGCTTCTTCAACCACTGAGATGACTGATTTCTTCGGTCAATCCATGCTGCTGGATGGCAGCATGGAATACTTCCCGCAATGGATGGATCGGCGCGAAAGCAATGCTCTCCTGGCCCGCCTGCAATCTGATATTGACTGGCAGCAGCCCAGCATCACTCTATATGGAAAAAGTCACCCCATTCCCAGACTGCAGGCCTGGATGGGAGATGAACCTCATACATACCGGTATTCAGGTACGGACTTTACCTCCGAGATCTGGCCTGATTATCTGGCGTCGTTAGCAGAACATGTCGGTGGTATTGCAGGGGTTGAATTCAACTCGGTGTTACTGAACCTATACCGCAACGGGCAAGACAGCATGGGCTGGCACAGTGACGATGAGCCCGAATTAGGGGCAGCCCCTGTCATTGCGTCATTGAGTCTGGGCGCGGAGCGGGACTTCACACTCAGACGCAGCGGCACCACCCGTCAGGCGCACAGCCTGCTCCTTCAGCACGGCAGCCTGCTGATCATGAAAGCGGGAATGCAGTCCCGTTGGCAACACGCTCTGCCACGACGCGCACGTGTCACAGAGCCACGCATCAACCTGACCTTCCGCAGAATTACTGCCGTCTGAACTCAGCCTGTAAACGCAGCATCAGTACTGGCGTTGGCTCCCAGTCGTTTTCACGCGTCCAGACATACTGAGGATGCAATTCAGCAAACATCCAGTCGTGATAAATACGGCGCCGCAGACGCACGCCAAACTCATAGGCATCGAACGTAGCTCCGAACTCGGTATCTCCCGTCGCCCGGGCCAGGACCGCGTACGCGTAAATCGGGTTAATTTCATGGTAAAGGCCCGCACCGTACATCAGAGTAAAGTAATCGTTATTAAGAAGGTATTCGCTTTCCATCTCGTAACGAAACAGCCTCTGCGTATCAATAGGGCGGTCAAAGGTCAGCTCAGTAACAGAGCCATAACCATCCGTGGTGTAATAATTCAGCTCCTGACGGAAGGTAAAATTCCAGTAGTCAAAATACACGGGACGCTTAGCGCGAAAACGTACGAACGGGTCGGGTGGAATCCCCCAGCGGATACCAGCATCGACTGAAGAACTCCAACGCTCGGTCTGCTGGATAATAAATCGCAGTGCCGAACTGTAAGTAACATTATCCGGACTCTCTAATACCTGCGATTCGCGAACGTCTTCATCTTCCGATTCCAATAGAAGATTTAATCGGTCGTTAGTGTGGGGCAGTTCAATATTCAGGCTGACACCAAATTTATAATCTACCGGATCGCCTAATTCCCGGCGGGTAAAGAACGAAAACTTTGCATGACTACCCTGCCCCTGAATGTCTGTAACATCATCATTAAAAAAGCGGTCAACAAAAAAACTATCGATACCACCGGACAGATTATCCAGATGATCAACCAGCCAGCGACGCGACCTTTCAGCCATATCATCGGTGACTTCGGTCTGAACATTTTCTGTCGCTTCAGACGCCTCTGGCCACACTGTACCGTATGGAATAAGAGACGGCTCATCGAAGTCGCTGGCCAGACAGTCTGACATATAAAAAACAAACAGCCATGCTATGAATAATCTGCCGCAAACCATCAGATAGGGTCGTGATGAATCAGGATTTCAGCCCGGGGAAAACGCTCAAGGATTCGCTGTTCAAGCACTTCACCCGTCGCATGTGCCTGTTTTAATGATTGCTCAGCAGCCAACTCGAGATGAAACTGAACGAATTGCACTACACCTGACTGACGCGTTTTAAGATCATGATAGCCGAGTACACCTTCGGTCGAATTGATGATATCAATCAAGGCAGCCTCATCATCGGCGTCGAGAGACTGATCCATTAACACGGCCAACGCCTCTTTCACGATGGTAATCACTCCGTATACCAATATTGCCGCTACCAGTAGTGCGATGACAGCGTCAAGCCATAATACGCCCCACATAGCGCCGACCAGAGCAACAATAACGGCGATATTCGTCAGAATATCACTGAAGTAATGCGCTGAATCTGCCTTTACTGCCAACGACCCTGTTTTACGCCAGACATAGCGCTGGTACATCACAAGACACACGGTAGCTAACGTAGAAAAAGCCATCACGCCGATACTTTCAGGCAGCGCTGTTAATTCCTGAGGCTTCAGCAGACGGTCAATAACATGAAGAAGCAACATGGTTGCAGAGCCAAGAATAAAGGCCGACTGCATTAAGGCAGCAAGACCTTCGGCTTTACTATGACCAAACGGGTGTTCGTCATCCGGGGGCATTAATGCGTAGCGAATAGCGAAAAAATTAATCAGTGACGCGGCGATATCCATCAGGCTATCGAGTAATGACGAAAGAACACTCGCGGAATCACTGGCAGACCAGGCAGCGGCCTTAGACAGAAGCAGAGCCGTCGCAGTCACCAGAGAGGCTGCTGCCGCCCGCTTTATTAAAATTCCATGGTCTTTTGCTGTCATTAAATGGTCCCCTGCCAGATTTAGCGCGTGTGCATTATGCCAGATCCATTGAATTTCTGATGCTCCTGAGGCGATTATCCCACTGAAACCCTGTGACCTGGTTCAACTTAGCACTAAGAAAACCTTGATTTCGATATCAAATCGACTAAAGATGGCATTTTTGCATAACAATAATACAGCCATGCTCATAAAAAGTGCCCTCATTGTTGATGACTCCAAATCTGCGCGCCTGGTATTGCAGCGTCTTCTTGCGCGTATTCAGGTCAACGTCGACACCGTCGAGAGTGCCGAAGCAGCATTGGCTTTTCTCGAACATCGTCAGCCCGACATAATATTTATGGATCATATGATGCCGGGCATGGATGGTCTTGAAGCGACCCAGATGATTCGTGCAAATCCGAAAACCTCAGCCATTCCGACGATTATGTACACGTCAAAAGATGGTGAAGACTATTTCCGGATCGCTCTGCAAAAAGGCGCTAACGGTGTTCTATGCAAGCCTGCCGACCAGGAGGCCGTGATGGCGGTTATCCGCTCTCTCGATAAACCCGCTGCAAATGACGCCAGTAAGGATGTGACTACTTTGCCCACCGCTGCAATTCCTCTCGTTGAAATTGATCGCCTGGTGCAAAAGCATCTCAGGAGTGCCCTCACTGAGGCCAAAGGAGAAATTACTGCAGGTATCGATACAACAGCCTCTCAACTTCAGCAGCACCAACGTCATCAGCTCGAAGTGATGCGGCGTCAACTTCAGCAACAAGTGGGCGAAGTGCAGAAAGAGCTGGATGCCGAATTTGAATCCGAACGGCTGTTCAACCGCACGAAAACTGCGAATCAGAAGCTGGCAGCCGCCGTTGCCGACCGCATGGTTAAACGCGCCACAGACGAAGTAACCAGCAAGCTTCAGGTGCAGAAGATGGCGTTTGATTCTGCACTCGAAGATCATCGGCGTGCTACCGCCAGAATGGTCAGGTCTACTGCCCTACGAGCCGCTATTGCAGGGGCCTCTATCGGTGTTCTTGCCGCCGTGCTGGCCGCATCGGTGATACGCTGATTCACGCCTTCGCGCTGAACTGACTTTCCTTCCCGTTGTCATCAATTTAGACTGACTGTGAGCTTACTCTGATCCAGTAAGCATTATGACAACAACAGGGATATAAATATGCTGATCCGTCTGCTACTTATCGTCACACCGTTTTTACTCGCTTCCTGTGCCGCCCCGGCACCGCTCGCTGTCGCGGGTGCCGGAGCGTATGAAGTCGCCAAATATGAAGAAAACATCCGTCTGCGTGCCGCCGCAGCTCTGAAAGAAGAACCAGATCTGCTTACCTTTTCTATTCAGGCAATCGCACGCGGTCAAACAGAAAAAGCTGTTGATACCTATATGATGGGTTACAACAATCCGGAATACAGCGATAACATGAAATCTCTGGCGCTGTACCAGATTGGCCTGATGTACATGAACAGCTTCAACGATCAGCGCGATGATGCTAAAGCCCGGGAATTCTTTACCAAGCACCGCCAGGAGTTTCCATCCTCCCGCATTTCAAGCCGCATCCAGTCTCACCTGGCACAACTGAACAAGCGCGCAGAAAATCCAGTTTTTGTACCGGCAAAAGAGCTCCTGAATAATCTGAATCGCGAAGAGCTACTGGCAAGACCCAATATCCCTTACGACGATGAGCTTAACCCGATGAGTGAGCGTGCGATTACTGAAAATCGCATCGACGAGGCCGTGACCGTATACACCATCGTTTACGAAAATGAAGCGTCGGGCAAAGAGATTCGTGCCAAGGCTCTGTACCAGATGGGTTTGATTTATATGAGCCCGTATAACTCTCAGAGCAGCCGACTTAAGGCACTGGAATACTTCCGTGTTATTACCGATGAATTCCCGGACGTAAGCATTCGACCAAACGTTGACCTGCGCATTACTGAACTGCTGAATGCTCAGTAATACGTGAGAAACAGCTCTCAGATCACCCGGCAAACATATCGCCGGGTGATTACTCCTGAATCAGACCCGAACGGCTGATGAGTGATGCCGCATAGGTTTTTAATAATCGTATCCTGACGGCAACCGGCTCTTCCGAGCATCTTGCCTTCAATGCTTCCACCGGCAGAACCCTATCTTCAGGACACTGCCAATTCAGATTCTGATAAAGCTGATAGTCATCCTGCAAAATCCGTAGAGCCGCATAATTCACCGGAAATAACGTCTTCATCTGATCAATCGCGCTATCGGTTGCTGTCGCCATCCGGGTGGCGTCCTGCATCTCATCCATGGTCAGTGGCATGCCAAAACAAATCCGGATTTTTCCTTTCTGCCCTTTCATTCCAAGCAGAATGCTGTGGGTGTCTTCACCCTCGGCCTTCTCGTAATAGCCCTTTTCCTCCAGAGCTACCAGCTCCCGCGCTTTCAGCACATCACAGGGGTCCCACTCATACTGAACCAGCACAGGGACCGGTCGCAGCCGCTCCATGACCTCCGGAAAGCTGAGTCGATCATCCCTACCACTGAGGGACAGCATCTTCAGCACAGCGGTATCGGTGTGATCAAGGTTATCTTTCGCTCGACCTTCTCTTTGTGCCAGCCACACCGAGTGCCCCTCCTCAAGAGAGTGACGAATGTACCCTGACAGTTTCTGGAATTCTTTTAAACGGGTTCGGCGATCCGTAATTGAGCGCTTAACGATAAAGCTTTTATTTAACCTCATCAGGTCTGCAAGCACTGGATTGGACAGTAAGTTATCCCCGATCGCGATCCTTGCCGTTGGCCAGCCTGAAGCCACCAGGGCGTATCCGACTAGTGTGGGGTCCATGGCAATGTCGCGGTGATTGGAAAGCCAGAGGTACGAGCGTGCCTGCTCAAGATGTTCTAAACCGTGAATCTCTACATCCGAAGTGGTGGACTCAATTAACGCAGTAATCCAGTCTTTCAGCCAACCCTGAAAAGCGTCCACGGTTGTCATTGGAGCAAAGTGACGGCGAAGCTGCCACCCGACCATATTGGTCAATAGTCGCTGGGACCATTGTGGGTAACGTTTAAAACGATAAGAGACTAACGCCCGGTGCAACTCAAACGATTGTCCGAGTCTCTCCAGAACCTGCCTGACTTCTTCGTCATTGTATGGCCGTATGTCATGATAACGGTCCTCTTCAATGTCACTCATGATGCCCCGAATCCCGACCTGTTTCTCTCTGTGGTAACATCGCTACCTTATACGACAGAGCCACGGCAGAAAACTGCGGAGTAGAATGTATGATCGGTGAATGGAACCCTTCAGCGACAACAACAGAGACAGAGACCTTACCGACGAACGACGAGTTGCGGCAACTCGCAGCTGCAAGCGGCACCCCCGCCGACGTCTCTGAACCTTTGCGAACACGCGCGGCAAACTGGATTCGCAACGACCAGAGTGAATGGGAACAGGCTATCTCGGAACTGGAAGACGCTGAGCTTATTAACGTCGCCTATTTCTACATCCGCGCCGAGCAGACACTGAGCGGATTTGAATCAGGTGCAAATAATCCGGCAATCCGTATTTTCAGATACCTGAAATCACAGGGCCGTAAACCCGATAAAGACATCGTGCGTAAAATGAAAGCAGAGACGGATAATCGCTTTATACCGCACGGCGATGCTCTGACCTGAAACTGTCAACCAGTTGCTTCAGGCGTTGCGGATGTACCGGTTTGAGCAGGTAATCAATCGCCCCCGCCTGGAGAAACTCGAGCTTCTGCTCTTCCAGGGCGTCTCCCGACAGAGCAACAACCGGTAGCGCCTCATAACCTGACAGCCCGTGAATACGGCGCATGGTTTCTATGCCATCCATGCCCGGCATGTGCCGGTCCATAATGACCAGCTCTGTTCCAGAGTTGTTGGTCAGATACTCGAGTGCTTCAGCACCACTGCTGCGCACCACCACCTGACATTGCTGCCGCTTGAGCAATTGCTCCAATACTTTCTGATTCACCGGATTGTCTTCCACCAGAAGTACCTGCAACAGATACATAGATGACCGGGCCACTGGCTCAGATCTTACATTGGCCGGGCTAAGAACCTGATCGCGTAAAGGATCTGACTCAATTACACGCCCCAGCAATGAACTGAGATGGCGATGAGCGACCGGCCATGCCCAGGCCCCATGAACAAGATCCGCGGGCGGCTGCCAATCTTCGGAAAAGCTTTCATCGCAACTCACACATAGCTTCACGTCACCCAAGGCATCATATTGGAGGCGCATATCGGGTGCGGCAAAGAAGCGGCGGGACAGCACCAGCACATCGGGTTTATCAACCAGCAGAGCCGATATGCAGTCTCTGAGTCGATCAAATCCGAGCACATTCATGCCCATACGCCCCGCAACTCCCATGACGAAAGAGCGGTTTACCGCAAAAGAGTCAGCCACCCAGAGTGTCCTGCCACGATACTCCTGTTCAGTAGCCACAGTCGCGCCCACGAGAGTCGCGGTTAACGGAATATTCATCCAGAAACAGGAACCAATCCCCGGCGTGCTAGCCACGCCAATATTTCCGCCCATCGCTTCGACAAGGCGCTTACATATGTTCAGCCCAAGACCCGTCCCTCCAAGAGCGCGGGAACGCTCATCGTGCGCAGCACTGTACTCATCAAAGAGAAACGGTGCCAACGATGGTTCAATACCGCGGCCCGTGTCTTCCACCGAGAAGCGTATATTGTCGCCATCTTTGTCAGATTTCACGAGACGCAGAATGACATGGCCCTTGTCTGTGAACTTGAGGGCGTTATTGAGCAAATTGATCAGAATCTGACTCACCCTGAGCGGATCACCCATGACATGCCCCGGCACATCATCGTCGCAAAACAACTGCAGCGCGATCCGCTTCTCAGAGGCCTTACCCTGCACGATCCCCAGCACCCGTTGCGCCAGCGCCGGCAGATCAAACTCTTCCCGGACAAGCTGAAGATGACCACTCTCGATTCTGGAAACATCCAGTGCATCATTGACGATAGCAAGTAGGTGATCTGCACCTTGCTGCAGGTTATGTAAATAATTTTTCTGATGTGTGCTCAGCGGGGTTCCCCCCAGCAGACTGAGGGCACCCAGCATGGCATTCAGCGGCGTGCGGATCTCATGACTCATGCTGGCCAGAAAGCGACGCTTGGCCTGATAACCCGACTCGGCAACCGCTTTCTCAGCCTTCAATTTTTCTTCAACTTCTTTAAGTTCAGATATGTCGCTACTGATGATCAGTAAAGATATAACCCGTCCATCCCGTACAATCGGCACAAGCTCGTTACGCAGGTGTACCGTAGTATCGTCAGCATCAACGCTAAGGCAGTAAGAAACGGGTTGACGGGAAACGACAGCATCTTTCAATCTTTGACTGAAGGTGCTCAGAGCAGTCCCCGAAAGAAAGTTCTGAACCTGCTCACCTTTAATCAGGCGGTCTGCACCCGGGGTATGGATGCCCGTGCCGGCACTCATAATGGTACCGTCAGGGCGGATCTCGGCGACAACGCCGGGAAAGTGCTTCCAGAGGATATCAGCGCGGTCTTTCTCGCGCTGGAGATCTATCAGTGACAGGCGCTGCTGAGACATTCTGGTCAGGAGCACCATAACAGTGGCCAGAAGCGCAATAATAACCACATACGTCCAGTACATTGACGTCACGCTCCCGGATAGTACAGTCAGGACTGGGCTGAACGCCCGACTACATCACGCGGCCTGATTACTGGTCAGCTGCAGTATGAACTGCTGCTGATCCTGCGGCCAACGCAGATGTAGCCATCCATCTTTCAGCCCCTGAACCCCGTCACCCGAGCCACATATTGAGATACAGAGCATCTCTTTGTGGTCACCGTCGCGCACCACACGTCTCACCGACTCTTCAAACTCCGGTCGGGTGATCGCGATAGCTGCCGGCTGGTTCTGACTGATCAGAAAGCCAAAGTGGACGGGGTCCTGTGTTACCAGGAGGTCCCAGCCAGCTCGTCGGACGCAGGAAGCGATCTCTGTCGAGACCTCATCCACATCCGCCAGCAGTACGAGTTTATGTCCGCCACTGTCGAGCTCTTCCGGTACCGGCATATTGTTATTGTTGAGGAAATCAACAAAGCTCTCTACCGGAATTCGGTTATCGCCACGACCTGGCAGTTTGTATGCATCCAGGTGGCCGCGTTCGATCCAACGGATCACTGTACGGAAGTTAACTCCGCAGTATTTGGCGACTTCACCTGTTGTCAGCGCTTGTTTTTCCCTCACAGCAATCTCTCGATAGGTAACTACACTCAATCCAGTATAGATAGCCTTCTGCGTTTGCAAGGATAAATTAACAGGAATTTACAGAGTTCTTATTCCGGGCCAAAAAGTGGCGGACTACACTTCTACAAAAGGAGAAGCAGCAACTATGCAGATCAATGTACTTTTAGTAGACGATGAGCCCAGCATCATTCAGGCTCTACGCCGTATGCTCAGGTCGCAGGACTGGAACCTGTTTGAGGCAAACGATGGCGAAGAAGCACTCGACGTACTTCGTCGTGAGCATATTCATGTCATGGTCACAGACTTTAAGATGCCACGCCGTGATGGTATTTCCCTATGCCACGAAGCCAGAAAGGTATCCCCATACACCTACCGCTTACTGTTATCTGGTCAGGTCGATTACTCCGCCTTACGTGAAGCCTGGCATGCAGGGGATGTCCACCGTTTTGTAGCTAAGCCGTGGGACAACACCCTGTTGACCATCGATATTGAAGAAGGTGTTCGCCAGCAAAGCCTGCTTGGGTATGTCCACCAGTTTCAACAAGCCCTGACAGCGGATTCAGCAGCTTTTCTGACGGACAGTAATTGGATCATCCGGCTCGCGAGCCCGGAACTATGTAAAGCACTGGCCATCAGAGAAGAGGACC
The DNA here is from genome assembly GCA_002724925.1 of Oceanospirillaceae bacterium. Taxonomy (GTDB): domain Bacteria; phylum Pseudomonadota; class Gammaproteobacteria; order Pseudomonadales; family Oceanobacteraceae; genus Thalassolituus. The sequence goes on along the minus strand of PBQA01000013.1, from coordinate 572,061 downwards.
TTCAGGGGCTGAATCTGTTCTCACCAGCCTGCTCCGCAGCTGGGGTTACTCTGGAGGCAGAGGTAACCCGCCAGATCGAAGCTGGAGCTACCTGGCTTGGTCACTTTACCCTCCTGGACAACGAACGTCAGCAACTGCCCTCATCTATGGCCATCAGCCCCCTGGGAGCGCAGTATCGCCTATGCGTCTGCGACCTGAGCTCATCCGTTTTCAACACGCCAGCGGCAGAAAATACGAATGTCGATCACTTGGCGGAATCAGCCTCAGAATCACTTCCAGCCGCCGCCCTTCATATTCAGTTCGAGCATGAACTGGTTGGCGATCTCAGTGCTTCGGCGCGCTTGTTCTCTGATCTGAAAAGCATTTGTCGTCAAGGGCAGGACCTCTATCACATGCCTCAGCCCAATGAATTTCTGATCGCAGCCCGGGATGCATCTTCAGTGTCGGAACTTCAGGATTTCGCCGCGGCAATGGAAACCGATGGGCGGCTTCCAGCAGCCAGCATGACACGACACGAAGCCCCCTCTGATTCCGACTACGAGTCCTGGCTGCGAGAAAAACTTGGCTTGAATACCCGCCAGGCAAGCTCTACGGTCGAAGAGCAGACAGTGCTTCCTGTATTTGGTCTGCACGGTGAAATTCTGGGTGTAGAAAGTCAGCAGCTGGGTAACTATAAAGAGGCTGACTGGCAGTCCTGGCTGACCACAGTCGTGACAACCTGGCAATCTCACTTCAGTGGCCCGGTAAGGGTTATTCTCGACAGCCACAACGCATCGGCTGAATCAGTTCGTGAGTTTCTGCCAGCGTTAGAACAGGCACGTACGCTTCACCCAATCGAAGTGTCAATGATCCTCAGTGAAGAGCAGCTGCTGAGTGAACAGGAAGAAGATATTCTGCTTCATGGTGAACTGGTCCATCACGATATTACGCGGATGATCCGTCATTTTGGCCGTAGTTTCCTGAACGCCCGACAGATTCTCAGCCTGCCTATTGGCGGTATCACCCTTGCACCCGAATTCCTGACCCGGATGCAGGAACCCAAAAATGCAGTTCAGGGAGGACGACTCCTACAGAAACTGCATGACGAAGGAATGGTGATTTATGCAGGACACATCCAGCACTCTGAACTGCTGGCAACCTCCCATAAAGCACGTATCGACTGGTTAAGCGGCAATGTATTGAGCCCTGAAGTCAGCATCAGCGAGCTGCACTGGTTCAGCCCAGACGCCACCCTGGGCTGAAGATCGTCAAGGAGTTTCAGTCAGGCTTATGGCGGTGCGCCGGGTCGTGTATCATGAGGAAAAAGGAGACGCCCGTGAACAAAGACCAGATGTACCACAACATCGCCCTTGCCTGCCTCAAAACTCTTAGAGAGGGAGGCAACGCAGAAGCAGAAGACAAAGTTAAAGTTCTCTATAACGCCATTGACGAGGCATTTGAATCGCAATTTGCCCTGATGGTTGCGGAACTGGAAGACGCCCGCGCGCGTCTTACTCATATCGCCGCGCTGGACCCTGCACATCACTCTCTGGACGATGCTCAGGCAATCGCTAGCGCAGACGGCACAGCCCACTAATTAAAACGACTTTTACTGCAGCAGGAGTTGGCATGTTCTCGCCTCGCTACTGGACTTTTATTCTTATTGTATTGGCAGCTTTTGGATACTCTATGTTCCGCATCTCACAATCCCCTGACCTGATCGTAAGCCCTGCTGACGCCTACAGTTACCGATACATGGAACTGGAAAACGGTCTGAAGGTAATGCTCGTGAGGACTCCAGAGGCAGACAAAGCAAGTGCGGCGTTGAGTGTGAATGTTGGCAGCATGGACGATCCTGAAGGTCGCGAAGGTCTTGCTCATTTTCTTGAGCATATGCTGTTTCTTGGCACCGAGCCTTTTCCTGAACCTGACGAGTATCAGCAGTTTATAAAACAGAATGGAGGTAGCCATAACGCCTTCACTTCCTACGCTCAGACAACCTATTTCTTTGACGTCGACAATGAACAACTGAGTGGTGCGCTGGAACGTTTCGCCCCCTTCTTCATCTCACCGACGTTTAATGAAGCCTACGTTGACCGAGAAAAAAACGCCGTTCATGCTGAGTACAGTGCCAACCTCAAAGAGGATGGGCGCCGTATTTTCTCAGCGCAGAAAATGGCGATGAATCCGGAATTTACATTTTCCAACTTTTCGACGGGCAACCTGGACACACTCAGCGACCGCGATGACAGTAAAATCCGCGACGAGCTGATTAGTTTCTATAAGACCCACTACTCTTCTGACCGCATGACTCTCGTTATTGCTGGTGATTACGAACTTGATCAGCTGGGCAATAAAGCGCGTAACCTTTTTTCTGATGTTCCGAAAAGAGATGTTCATTTCGAACGGCCAGATGTTCCCGTATTCGTACCGGAACAACTGCCACTTGATATGCATATTAAGCCGGTCAAAGAAATCCGAGAGCTTCGCTTTACCTTTCCTCTGCCAGAAATCCTTTCACAATATCAGCACAAACCAGTCCAATTGCTTTCAAACCTGATTGGTCACGAAGGTGATGGCAGTATTCTTGCGCTACTGAAGAAAAAAGGCTGGGCTGAATCACTCAGTGCTGGGCGCTCTCTGAGCACCCGTCACGCATCCACCATGGTCGTCGGTATTGGCCTGACCAAGTCCGGGCTGCTTCATCAGGAAGAAATCACCTCCATCCTGATGGAATATATTGATCTGATCCGCACTAACGGCATCCCGGAGTACATCAAAGAAGAGCAAAAGATGCTCAATGAAATGACCTTCCGTTTTCAGGAGCATGGGCCCATTTCAAACTACACCACACGCCTGAGCAGTAACATGCTGATATTCCCTGTCGAGGATACTGTTTACGGCGATTACCGCTCCGAGCCGGCATCTGATGAGTTGATGAGCAAGTACCTATCAAACCTGACCGCGGACAACATGCTGCGCGTTCTGATCGCACCAGGAGTCGACACAGACACGACTGATCCCTGGTACGGAACCGAGATTAAAATACGTCCGTCGGATTACCGGAAACCAGAAACCTCTGAGTGGACCGGCGCACTGCATCTGCCCAAAGCCAACCCATTCGTACCGGAGAATCTGGAGACTGCCCCTGGCGAAGCATCAGACACACCGGAGCTGGTCGCATCCGAAAACGGTTACCAGCTCTGGTATTACCCCGAGCATGAGTTTGATGCACCCCGCGCTCAGGTACTGATCAGCATCAAAGTACCGGAGATTAAAGACAGCGCTGAGCAACGTGTTCTTGCGCGTCTCTACGCGCGAACGGTCACAGAGGCTCTCAATACCTACAGCTACCCTGCCAGTCTTGCAGGATTAAACTACCGCCTCTCAGCCACCAGCGACGGGCTGGAAATCGCGGTTGGCGGTTATTTCGATAAGCTACCTGTTCTTCTTGAACAGATATTTACCGAAATGAAAAACATGAACATCAGTGGCGAAGAGTTCAATCGTTATCAGGCAAGTCTGATCCGTGCGCTGGAAAATAACCTGAAAGCGCGCCCCTACCAGCGGACTCTGGCGGACCTGAAAAACTGGATCATTGAGCCGTCTTTCAGTGATACGGATCTCTTACCGGTTGTGAAATCAGCCACGAAAGAAGCGCTGGAACAGTTTGCTGCTCAATTAGGGAACACGCTTTCTGTGACAACGTATGTGCACGGTACGCTAAGTGCTGAATCTGCAGAAAATATTGGTGCAATCACTCAGAAATATTATCCCGCCAATACCGTGACCGATGCAGATTCAAGACTATTGAAAGCGCCCGCCGGACAATATCAGCAAGCCGTCGTTCAGGACCATCCTGATAAAGTGATGACTCTGTACCTGCAGGGCTCTGACACCTCAGATATGGCCCGTGCAGAAGCTGGTTTGTTGGCTCAGATGATTTCATCGCCCTACTACCAATATATGCGTACAGAACAGCAACTGGGTTACATTGTGTTTGCTACCGCGTATCCGCAAAAGTCTGTTCCGGGTCTGTTATTCATCGTTCAATCGCCGACAGCCAGTCCCGAAGAAATGATGAATCACAGTCGCATATTCTTCCGCGATTACGAAGGTAAGCTGGAGACAATGTCTGATGAAGAATTCGCCTTGTTTCAAGAAGGGCTGATTACGCGCCTGACCGAAAAGCCTAAAAACATGGGAGAAAAAGCCGCCAACTTCTGGGCAGATCTCTCGACGGAAAGATATACCTTTGATACCCGCCAGGCGATCGCGGATGAAGTCGTTAATATTACTAAGACACAGATTCTGAACCTGTATCGCAGAGCCGTATTGAACAACGAATGGAGCTGGTTGCTGTTCGAGAAAGGTGGAAAAGTTAATGATATGACGGCTCTTGAGACGCTTGACCGCAGCAGCCTGGAGCAGTTTGAGCTTCCTGAGTACCCACTACCTGCCGTAAGTGGAGGACATACGACAGAAGATGGTGGAGACGATCAGGATTCCGCTGAATAATTCGATAAGGAGAGAATATGAACGCGTTTATTACCGGAGCAGCCTCCGGTATTGGCAGAGCAACGGCAGAAGCCTTGATTAACCGTGGCTGGTCTGTCGCACTTGCAGATCTCTTTACCGATGATCTTGACGCTGTGCAGGCTCAGGCGCCTGGACGCGTCCATATTTATAAGCTGGATGTGACGGATGCCGACGCTTTCGAGCAATCAGTAAGTGATTTTGCGGATAAACATCACGGACAACTAAGGCTTCTGTTTAACTGCGCTGGCGTACTTGAGGTCAACCGTTTCACCGACATCAGTCGTGAGCGCCACCAACAGATTCTTGATATCAATATTAAAGGCGTAATTAATGGCTGTCAGGCAGCTTACCCTTACCTGAAAGCAGCACCTGAAGGTCAGATTATTAATATGAGCTCTGCATCTGCAACTTATGGCATCCCCGAGTTTGCAGTGTATTCAGCATCGAAATTTGCCGTGCAGGGCTTAACCGAAGCGCTCAATCTTGAGTGGCGAAAAGACGGCATTCATGTCGGAGACGTAATGCCTCCTTTTGTGAAGACACCGATGCTGACATCTCAAAAACATGGCGCCCATATTATCGACGCCCTCGGTGTCAACCTGACCGCCGAGGATGTGGCTGAAGCAGTGATGAAACAACTGTCAAGGAAGCTAACACACAGGACAGTCAGCCTGCAGTTTACCCTGCTGTATCTGTTAGGCCAGATCAGCCCCCGCCCAGTGACCGGCTGGCTGATTCGCCTGCTGAGCCGGAGCTGAGCCTCCGGGTAAATTATGCAGTTTCTTCCGGGGTTTGAGTCCCCGGAGGGTTCACATCGAGAAGATAATGTCCATGCACTGATTTGCTGCTCAGGTCGACCACCACCACCATAGCAACACCCTGATACTGGCTATTGATCAGTACATGCTCATATTCGTTTCCCATGCGGTAAACGTGGGTCACCTGACCTTCACGGCAATCAAATATGCCAAAATGCTCTGCTGGGATCGCCTGCACATAAATCCAGAAATCCGGAGTGGGTGTGCTGTCCTCTACCCGCGCAGGAGAGAAATGCGTGGCTTTAAACTCTTCAGGTGTTAGTAATCGGGTCTGCATCAGAATAGGTTCTTTAGTTTATCTTTCGCTTGATCTTTCAATTCTTTCTTCCTTGCCTCTGCTTCTTTCCGCGCTTTCTCTTCTGCGGCTGCTTTTTCAGCGTCGAGCTTTTCCCTCGCTTCACGTTCCTGCTGTGCTTTAAAGTCTTCCAACTCAGCTGAAGCGAGATCTTTCAGGGCGGAGAGTTTATCATCAAGCGAACCTTCCATCGCGGCTAACAGTTGCAGTTCGTCTGCATATTCACCTGCATATTCTGACATGGTGTCATTCAAACGGTTTTTCAGCCTCTGCTCAAACTCATCCTGCTTGGCACGAATACGCTGACTGATTGCGCTATTAATCTGGCGATCCAGGTCCGACCCAAAAGATACATCCGGATTCTTCAGGCGCCCAGTCACTCCAGCGTCGACATTAAAGGTATTGATGCCCTGTAGCGCGCCATTAAGCTCTCGTGCAAACAGAGTCTGCCCGTCACCGGTGAACTTCGCCTGCGTAACATTGGCGTCAAGGTCGGCGTCCAGTTCGCCTCTGATGACCTCTGCAGTGGCATCCAACTTCACTCGTGAAGACGCAAGCTTTGCTCCCGCGACACCGAGATTCAACGGCGCCATTTTCCAGTCACTGATAGCGAGCGTCAGAGTGTCTTTCGAATTACCAAGAGTATGATTCAGTACCAGACGTCCATCCAGATCACCGATTTTCTGCAGTCCATCACCGCTGGCCGTAAACACCGCAGGTCGACCAGTTACAGTCTGTTGGTGAGTAATATCACGCCCGGAAATAACCAACTGGCCTCCATCAAACGGGCCGGTCAGTCGTGCAGATCGAATCATAAAATCTGGCCATGGATCGTCACTCGGAAAGTGTACGAAACGCCCGGCTAGCCGTGGCGCTTTTTCATCTTCCTGTTCGGCCGCGTCCTCCTCGCTGTCTGACTCGAGGTATGGCTTTATCTTTTCATACCAATACAGGGCCTCTCGGGCCCAGTTAGCAGCATCATCACCGAACAGCAGTCCGGTGATATTGGATACCCCAGCGCCACTCAGCTGATATTTGTCTTTCAGGTAGGCAAGATCCTCGGACGGAGCATTGCGAAGCGCAGCAAGCTTCTCAGACACTTCAGACTTGGCAGAACGAACAACATCACGAGCGTCTCGGACTGCCTCGCGATCCTGCTTAAACTGCTCTTTAAGATCATCCAGTTTCTTCTTCCGTTCACGAAAGTCTTCTAAAGACTCCAGCCGCCCGGATGTAATGGCTCTAATACGGTCTTCGTACTCGGCAATTGAATTATCGTCAGGAACCTTGTCAAAGGCCTGGTCGACACGTTGACTGTTTTCACTCCATGCAGACTTCAGGGCTTCACCGGCCTGGGGTGTGCCCAATGTCTCTCTGGCCAACACTTCGTCAACAGATGGCAGTGCTTCAGACGCTTTCTCTTTCAATGATGGTGATTTTTCTTCCTCATCCTCGGTCGTTACGACCTCTAGTGCGCCACTGGTTTCACGCTCTGTATGAAACCTCAAATTCGATACCGACAGTTCATTGCTGATCGCTTTACCGATCATCAGCGGTGCCAGCTCAAGGTCCGCAATGGCTTCATCGAATTCAAGCAGATTCATCATGGGCGCGCGTGCATCTGCAACCTGCAACCCTTGAAGACGAACGCCTAAAGGCGAGAGGGTAACGTCTGCATCATCAACGGTGACTTTAGCGCCAGCTAATTTGGTGCCCGCGAATTCAATTCCAGACTTAATAAGAAACGGCAGCAGGAAAATAAACAGGGCAGCAATCAAACCCACGACAGCCAGGAAGCCCAAGAGGCCTGACCAGCGCATCCATTTAGTCATGAATACTCCGAAAATTTGCTGTAGATAGACCAGAACTTAGTCGCTTTGAGTGCCTGAACAATTTTTAAGCGGTTAACCCAGTTCAGAACACGCTTACGGTACTGCAGAATAAGAATACGGCTGACCAGCGTCACAGGTACCAATAAGCAAACTGAAATAACGAGCCCCCCCATCGCCACCGTGTTATTGAAAGACGATATTCTCATCCAGTCATTCTGGTACAGCTGAGTCCAGGTATCGGTGAGCGAGGGTAAGGTTAAGAAGTATTCACCCAGTTCTGCCGATACAGGATCGAGTAGATAACCAATAGCAGAAAATACAACCACGCCCAGAATAAAGGCACTGAAGTTGACGCGAAGAATACAGGCCAGAAGTAAAACAACGAGATTGATCAGAGAGAATAAAGGCGTAAACCCGGGGATCATAGCCAACGCAAAGCCAAATGCGACTTGGCCCGGTGCAGCTTCTGAATTCAGAGCTTTAAATAGTCTTGCAAGTAACGACAGCATGTCTGCACTCCGTTGGTCGCCAATCAGGGTATCCAGGTAGCCACTATAAGAGCGCGGGGACGATAAATCAAAAGCGCAATGACGGTAAACTAAGCAGCCAGTTTCAGTGCCCCGGCAGGGCTATTCGAACCCGGGTACCACGCCCCTCTTTACTGGCAACATTGAGTGTACCTGCATGCGCTTCAACAATGGAGTGTGCCACTGAAAGTCCCAGGCCGATTCCCTCCCCGACTTCACGTGTGGTGAAGAAAGGATCAAGAACCTGGCTTACCTGGTCAGGAGCCATTCCACACCCCGTATCCTGGAAGTCGATCAGCAGTACTGAATCCTGTCTCCAGGCTTTGATTCGCAGGCTGCCCTTGTCCACACAAGCCCTGACGGCATTATCTATTATTGCGGAGAATACTCTTCGCATCTGTTCGGGTTTGACCTTCACTTTACCGTCCAGTTCAATGTCGTAGGTTATCTCTACCTGGCGGGATTGTGCTGGTGCTACATCGCTGACCACCTGCTCAAGGGTTTCTCTCAGGTTTATTTCTTCCTCCTCCGATTTGTCCAGCTCGGAGAATAACTTCAGGCTACTGACGATGTGCTGAATCCTGAACAACCCTAATTGTGAATCCTGTAACAGCGCTTTCATATCCTGATGAACGAAACCAATGTCTTCATCCTTCTCGAAAGCTTCCAGTTCATCAAGAACCTCCTGACGTTGTTCAGATTCATCCCCCTGAGTCTTCAGGTATCGCGAGAATAGTTCAGCCAGTTTTACATAGGTCGCGGCGTATTCTTTCATCGTTGTCATATTGGCTGTAACGACGCTCATCGGATTGTTTATCTCGTGCGCAACCCCAGCTGCCAGGTGACCGATAGAAGCCATTTTTTCCGTCTGTACTAACTGTGCCTGCGTATCTCTCAGTGACACCGCCATCTGATTAAATTGTTGAGCCAACTTCCCCAGCTCGTCCTTTCGGTTTACGTCCACAGATACTTCGCGATCTCCTTCAGATATACGCTCAATACTCTCAGTCAGACTAAAAACAGGAGCAGCAAGGTTATGAGACAGACGACGGGACAACACAAATGTCATGATCAGGACAACAAGCGTTATTCCCCAGCCTCCGTATCTGAGCTCTCTGACAGATTGCAGAACAACGTCTTTATCGCGACGCTGAACAAGAACCGACTGTAGTACTGGTACCAACCGTATACTGACCAACCAGTCGCCCTTCCAGTAATCTAATTCTCCGTCGAAGTCAGTCCCCAGCATGGCACCGGACAGACGCTTTCCCAGAGAAGAGGTTCGATCGACAGCGTCATCGTTAAAGAGTGATTTATAGCCAACGGCTGTTTTCTCCGAATAGAGATTCACAACCTGGCCGCTATGACTGTGAATCGAAAGCAGGCGCTCCAGTTCTTCAGGTTCAGGGATCAGAATAATGACACCTAGCAAGGTGTCGTCAACGACCGGAGCCGCAAGGAATGCATAGGTCCTTTCGTCCATATCGGTCGATGAGAAAGCGATGGCTGAGTCCATTTGCCAAAGGGCCTTGTTGTATGCTGCCTGCATTCCAGTGCCGATGTAGTCGATGTGCGTAATGTCTGCTCCATAAGCCTCACTCTGCACGGCTGAAAATACGACCTCTCCCTGCTTGTTGAGAATTAATAGATCGCGGAGACGATTTTTCTCTGCATACAATGAAAAATACGCCCAATATTTATCCTGCATATCCTGATAGTCCATAGAATAAAGTTCGTCTCTATCAAACACTGAGGAGAAGTCATTCAACGCGTCACGTAAGTATGGCGAGCGCGAAAATACCCGGACGGTTTCCAGAGGAGAATTCACGATCAGGCTGATATCGTGATGTAAACGCTTTGAGGATGAACTTAAATCGGCGAGCGCACGTTTTTCCAGCTGCCGCTCGGCATACATAAGCCCTATGAGTACCAGAAAAAAGGCAGGAATTAACGCAGTGATCATCATCCAGGTAAGAAGACGACCACGCATACTGCGAAACTCATATCGCTGCACTGCGTTGATAAAATTCTTTATCGAGACACCAGAGAGCTTCACAGCCATTCTTCCCCCCCTATACTGCCTGTGCGGTAGCGACCTCTATTATTTCTCCAGTAAATAGTGACGTTGTGAAGCCAGTCAGAGGGGCCTTCGCTGCCGGGAAACATCTCCGGGCGCAGCTTCGCATCCGACATCCAGAGCAATCTCTTTTCGCCCTGGTTGTTCTGTCCAATAAATAAAGTATGCCAGGTGCCTTCTTCATTAACGTCGACCGCCACCGAGCCTGCTGCACTCAGAAGATTCCGGCCCCGCAGTGCGTAGCTGATTTCTGCCGCAGTCATTTCTCTGTCGCGGAGCAGCGAAATCACCAGGTCTGCAGCTCCAACCGCCATCGCACTCAAAGCATCTGGTGTTGTGTTATTCACTGTAATAAAGCTCTTAAATTCGACATTTGCCTTATTGTGCGGGTGATCAAAATAGTGACTTACGAAATAGTAGTTACTGGCGACGGGCTGATCAGAGTCAGTACACAGTGAAAAAATCCGGATGTCCGCCTGAGAAAATTCAGACGAGAAGTTGGGGTGGCTCAGCCAGTCACATGCATCAAATAAAAGAACATCCGGTTGATAGTCTCTTATTTTTTCCAGTATTGATGGAACCTGTTCGTATGCGCCCAGATATTCCTCCGAAACCATCTCAATACCAGAAACAGGCAGAAGGTGTTGACGGAGCATACGCCCCAGCATACGAGAACGTATATCCTCACCCCCGAGGTACATTATGCTGTTGCCAAGGTGCTGCCTTACCCAGCTTAGCGAGGGGACAAGAAACTGATTGGGTACTGGTCCAAGGTGTATAAGCGAGGCACTGTCGAAGAGCCCCTCTGATGCACCGGGGTACAGGAAGGTCAGATTATTATTCTCGGCCAGTGGCAACACCTGTCGAAGACAGAAAGAGTCGCCACAGCCAATCACCAGGTCTGCTGGAGCCTCATCGGAGATACGACTGAATTCATTGGTTAGCTGTTCGGAAGGCAGGCTAGCATCGAAGACTGAAAATCTGAATGTGATGCCCAGGTCTGACTCAGAGGCTCTGAAGCGTGACTCAATCAGAGCCAGCATTTCCTGATCTCTGGCTGCCATGGCACCAGTGACATTTCCGACCAGAACGATATGCATGTGGGTGCCCGGAGTCATCACTGCGTACAGACCCCCACTGATCAGAATCGCTGCCAGAATCAGCAGAGCAGACTTCATCACCACAACCTCAATTAGACACCCTCTCTTTCTGAGACTAGCAACCAGAGCGGCAGGCAAAAGACCTGTGGGGTAAAACGTATGAAAAGTCAGGCAAAACAGAGGATTAGCGAGACGCCGTAACATGCATTCACGAGCAGGCGACACATTTTTTTACAAAGGTGGCCCTCTGCCCTGATAGTCAGTAGCAGTACACCTTAATACGTTCATTGATGGCATCAATACGGCGACGCGCTTTCTTCAGGTCGTCGAGTCCGGGCTGAGCACGATAACGGCCCTCACCCGAGCGATAGTCCTGCCGAGCCTGCCGACATTTTTTCTCGCGACTCGCCTTCAGTCGAGCGGCCTTCTCGTCAGCGAGGCGCTGTTTCTTTTTGCTCTCAAGCCGGGATTGATTGCGGGCTTTCCGGGCTTTGGACTCATCTTTGATATCAGGGATAACAGACTCGTAGGTACTGATAGGCGCTAAGTCCTTTATTGCATGCTCCCTGTTTTCTGGTGCCCGATCTGAAAAATGCAGTTGGCCATGCTGATCACGCCACTGATATATCTCGGCGCTGACTGGCAGCGCCACTAAAAATGTCATAATGATGTGTGACTTCATACCTTCCTCCCTGAAGGTGTGTGTGAATCATTCCATATGAACAACCCGTAACTGCAGATTTCGCTCACCACGAAACTCATTGATATCGAGCTGATAAACACAGGTGACCTTTTCGCGTGAATGGTCTGGCCACACCGACGTATCTATTCCGAACCAGATCGCATCAATCGCCTGGTCAGTGCCCTCCGGTTGAAGTACAAGCTTCAGATGGTTACCGCCAACTACACGTTGCTGAATCAGACGAAAATTTCCCGAGAACTGCGGCTCAGGAAAAGCCTGTCCCCAAGGCCCTCCCAGGCGCAGCGCTTCTGCCAGCGCCATATTGAAATCCGCGGCATTGAGCACCCCGTCAGTATCAAGTGTCTGTTGCAAGGCGTCTTCACTGAGCATGCTCTGGCATACCTCATCGAATAACGAGCGAAATCGCTCAAAGGTACCCGCGGCCAACGTCAGCCCGGCAGCCATAGCGTGCCCGCCAAATTTAACAATCAGACCTGGTGCCATACGGTCAACACGGTCAAGTGCATCGCGGATATGTAATCCGCTGATTGAGCGAGCTGAGCCCTTGATCTCGCCATTTTCACCACGAGCAAATGCAATGACAGGACGATGCAGCCGCTCTTTAATTCTCGACGCCAGTATCCCAATAACCCCCTGATGCCACTCAGAGTGATAGAGACAAACACCGTAACCCTCGGCCGGGCCGGTATCCATTCGCTCAAGTAAGACGAGTGCTTCACCTTGCATCGCCTGCTCAATCTGGCGACGGTCACGGTTAAATGCATCCAATTCGGAGGCTATATCCACAGCCCGGTTGAAATCGTCCGTCAGCAGACACTCAATTCCCAAAGACATATCATCAAGGCGGCCTGCTGCATTAATTCTTGGGCCGACAGCAAACCCCAGATCAGTAGAGACCAGCTGCCGATGATCTCTCTTTGCGGCTTGCAGGAGAGCAAGTATGCCTGGTTGGCATTTTCCGGCGCGTATACGCCGTAGCCCCTGCTCTACCAGAATTCGATTGTTCTTATCCAGCGGAACGACATCAGCAACGGTCGCCAGTGCAACCAGATCAATCAGCGACGCCAGATTCGGTGGCTGGCCGGTTCCGATTCGGTCAAACCAGCCGGCTTCCGCTAAACGCGCACGTAAAGCCAGCATCAGATAGAAAACAACAGTGCAGCCGCAGGCAGCCTTAGATGGGAAAGCACAACCGTGCTGGTTCGGATTTACAATTGCTAAAGCATCAGGCAGATCTTCTCCGGGCAGGTGGTGATCGGTCACCACCACAGGGATACCTGCTGCGTTTGCTGCCGCGACACCACTCACTGAGGCAATGCCGTTGTCGACGGTCATGATCAGGTCCGGTCGGCGCTCTACGGCAACCGCCACCAGCTCAGGAGATAAGCCGTACCCAAAATCGAAACGGTTAGGCACAAGGTAATCCAGATCCCTGGCGCCCATTATGGTCAGTGCCCGCAGAGCCACCGCTGTACTGGTTGCCCCATCGGCATCAAAATCACCGACGACAAGCAGCCGCTTTCCCTCAGTCACCACAGGTAAAAGCGCCGTTACCGCCTCTTCAATGCCGAGCATTTCATGATAAGGGATCAGGCCCGCTAACTGCAGATTAAGGTCGTCAACGTCAGAGATCCCACGACTCATATATACACGGGAAAGTACGGGGTGCAGGTCAGGAAGCGTCTTATCAGTATCTGCTTCCCGAACCCGTATTTGCGGCGCCTGACGCGTCATTAGAATCTCCGGAACGAGGAAAAACGCCTAGTTTACTCGGGCGGGCGAACCCGATCAAAGCTGGCAAAGCGCGGTAGACCATCTGCGGTCAGCCCCCGGAAGGTAAACCGAACGCGCGCCCCCAGCGCCGGTGGAGACTGTCTCTCTGCGTCTGAAAAGCCGGTACCAAGCAACATTTCCCGGCCGTTCTGCAGCCGTACCCTGAGCGCCCCCATCATCCCTTTTAAGCGCCCCTGCCCGGGCTCATAACCAGTCACGATGGCTTCTGCATCTTCCAGAGGGGTGACTTTTAGCAGGTCACTACTGCGGCCGGCGAAATAGAAGCTGTCCCAGCGATGCAGCATCAATCCCTCACCACCACGCTCAAGAACCTGCTGTAGCAGAGTATCCAGCTCCTGCTGAGAAGAAACCCTCAACTGCTCAACAGGGTGGAAGTTTTCATATGCCGCGACCTCTGACGGGTTACCAATCAGAGATATCAATGCCTGATAACGCTCATCGAATGTGCCGGGCAGCTCTGGTAAATCAAACACCATATACGAGACGTCCTGCCACAATTCACTGGTATCGCTGTCTTTTCTGCGGATAAGGCCACTCACTTCTGAAAATCGTCCATATCCCAGCCACAGCTCACCGTCCATAGGCTCATCTGGTAGTTGCGCCAGGAACCAGTCAGGTGCATTAATAATCCGCCCACTTCGGGTGACCAGTGACATGCCGTCCCAAAAAGCCCGGACACCATCATATTTCTCGCTGACACCAAACAGGTTGAGAGTTTCCTCACCCTGAAAACGTTTTGCCAGCATAAGCTGAGGAGGCATCTCACTGCGCTGCGTGGCCGCCCATACAGGAAGCATCCCGCCAAGAATAATGAGCATTGCAATGAAATATGGCATCCAGCCAGACATACCTATTCCCTTCCATGTTGTTATTATGTTTGCCATATTGATAGCGCGTTTGTGCACGCAGTAAAAGTATCTGACGCAACAACTACGACATTTTTATTAGGACTCGTGAACTGTATGGCATATTTTCTGTTGGGCCTCGGCAGCAATATTGACCCCAGAGAGAACCTTTCCAGAGCAGTAGACGCTCTCCACAGCCTCGGAGACATCGTCGATCAGTCGCCAGCGATTTTTACTGAACCCGTGGGAGATACCTTCACACACACCTTTGGCAACCAACTCGTTATTCTCGAATGCGGCCTGCCAGCTCCAATGCTGAAGCAGCGTCTGCAGAGGGTTGAAGAGCAGCTGGGCCGGGAGCCTAAATCACCGGCCAGGAAAACGCGGGACCGCACCATCGACATCGATATCCTTCAGGAGGCAGAAACCAGCATTACACCGCTGAAGCAGACACCACCCGAAGAAAGTTACTATCGTGAGGTCTACGAGCGCTGGAATCAGGCCGAAAACGTCTGATCGTAGCGATTAGCGACGAACCGGCCACCATCAACACGGGTCACGGAACCTGTAACAGCCTTAGCGTTCAACAGATAACGGCAGGCCTCAACGATAGCGCCATACCCCAACTCTTCACCAATCAAAGACTGAGACAGTACACGCTGGCGGTAAGCTTCGTCATGCTCTGGTAGAAACTGCACAGGCCCCGGCTGAATGACATTCACTCGGACACGCCCCGCCAGACGTTGAGCCATACTCAGTGACCAGTTCTGCAGACCGGCTTTGGCCGCGCAATACACCGAAAACCGTTGATTAGGAATATCAGCGTATATGTCACTGATGCTGATCATACTGGCTGCATCAGCCCAACAATCATTGATCGCATCAGTGATCATTACTGGTGCAGTCACGTGGACGTTCTGATGCTGTGCCACATGGCTTGCAAGATCTGACGCAGCGTTGTCGGGTACAAAGCAGGAAGCGTTATGAATAACTGCATCGAACGGGCCATGCTCCGGCAATGCCTGACATAGGCGAGCGATGTCGTGGGGATCGGACAAATCAGCCCGCAGCAACGTCAGGTGGGAATGTTCATCAAGCTCACTGCGCGTATTGTAATGAGCAACAACCGACCAACCTTCACTCAGATAGTGCTCAGTTAACGTTTTACCTAAACGGCGTGCACCGCCTGTTATGAAAATACGTTTTGCCATGAAAAGCCGCCAATCAAAACCAAGGCCAACCATGGTAACGCGGAAGATGGCAGGTGTCAGGGGAAGTCTCGCCCGCACCAAATTTCAGGCACAAAAAAACCAGCTCATTGGCTGGCTTAATTGTTGGTTGCGGGGGCCGGATTCGAACCGACGACCTTCGGGTTATGAGCCCGACGAGCTACCAGGCTGCTCCACCCCGCGACAAATACTCTGACTGAAATCTACCAACTCATGAGCAATAAAAAAGTTGAGTTGGTTGCGGGGGCCGGATTCGAACCGACGACCTTCGGGTTATGAGCCCGACGAGCTACCAGGCTGCTCCACCCCGCGTCAGAGGCTGCGCATATTACGCCCGGCGGCATCACGTGTCAACACCGATGACACAAATGGTGCCAGAGACAGGAAAATTATGAAGAATCGGTGATTTTTTGTTCAACGGCTATTGGTGCAATCGCGGGTTGGTGATAACTTACACTTTCAAAGTCGGGTCAGATGCGCCACTTCAGTAGGTTGTATCGGCACCGACAAAAATAAGAAAAATAAAAAGACATTCTGAACCCTATGAGCACTAGTCCAGCCAATACCATGACGACGGCGGCGTTGCAGCCTCTGTTGCGCTTACTGGAGAGCAAAGGCATCTCCAGCAGAGAATTGCTGGGTTCCCTGGGTCTGGACGCGCCATCAGTCACCAGTGCAACACAGCGTATTTCAATTAACCATTTCGACCAGTTACTCGAGCAGGCTTCACGTTTGCTTGACGACCCGGCCATTGGTCTGTCCGCAGGCCAGCGTCTGGAGATGCCGAGCTTCTACTTGCTCGGGTTCCTGATCAGTAGCTGCCAGACCGGCAGAGAAGCATTAGCGGTTTTACGTCGCTATTACGCTCTAATTAGCGATAGCCGTGCACCAGACTTCTTCATCGGTCAGGACTCCATCAAGATCGTGTTCTATGTCACCGAAGGAACGCCATTTGGTAGCCAGACACGCTCTGAGTTTATCGCGTCGGGCATCCATACGGCTGGCCAGGCGATTGGTGGGAGCTATTATCAGATACAGGGACTTGGGTTCCGGCATCCGCCACCTCAGCACAAAGATCGCCTGCAGCGATTCTTTGATGTGCCTGTGCAATACAACCAGGCACAGAACTGGGTAAGTTTTTCCAGCAAGCATCTCGACAGCCCGCTCGCTTATGCAAATCCGCAGTTATTTTCAATGCTACGGAGCGAAGCTGAGCAAGCACTGGCGAGGTTCAGCAACCTCAAGACGTTCAGTCAGAGAGTCATGCACATTCTTTATCAGTGGCCGGAAACCGTGCCAATGACCAAAGACGCCGTGGCGGAATTGCTGAGTACCAGCAGCCGCACTCTGACCCGGCGCCTGCAGGAGGAAGACTGCCAGTTCTCAACGCTGGTTCGTGAAGTCCGCCTGGAAAAAGCGAAAGTCGCATTGAAGTCTGCTCGTACAGATGTTCAGCAACTGGCGCTGGATCTCGGCTTTTCTGACCGTCGTGGTTTTGAACGTGCGTTCAAGCAATGGACAGGCGTGACGCCGGCTGCTTACCGCCGTAAACAACTGGCGGGGACTGGGCAGACGCTTGAAGAAGAGAACGCTGACTGACTACCAGTCATCAACCGACAGCGCCGCACGCACGGCGCTGATCTTTTCTGCCTGCTCCAGATTGGCAAGATCCTCAAACAGTGCTCTAACTTCTGCCGATGATGCATCGGCAGCAAGTTGTTGATACGCCGAAATCAGATAATCATCCACTTTCAACGCCAGCTGAACCAGTTCAGTGACGCTGATATCCATGTGCAGCTCTTTAGCATCCATGACGATATCAGCGACGTCCGCCGCTTCAAACTGGTGCCATTCGGTGAGTATCGCTGCTTTGTTACCGTCGCGGTAACGTTCAAGTGCGATTGCCAGACGCTGCTCGTGATCGGCCAACAACTTAAGCATCATATCCACACGCTCACGCTGGGTGTCGTCACGCAACTGCTCATACAAAGCAGATGCGTGTCGATGCAACCCTTCGCTGAACTCAAGAATGTCACCTACAGTCCGATAGCTCATCAGTAGCCCCTTATCAGATCGAAAAGTTTCAGCCAGCGTCCGTGCTTATTGCTTCAGTGGGCGTGACCGAATTGTTGTTCAATCTTCTTAATATAGGGCTGAATCAGTGCTTTGTCTCCTGACGGCACATTTTCCACTTCACTGATCATGGACAATGTACCTTCGAGCATATTTCGCATCATGTTTTTCTGTGCCGCTGGCAGTGGGCTGGCATCAACCTGGCCCAACTGCTTTTCGATGGCAGCCCGGCTAGGAATCTTTCCTTCCATGGTCGTCGCCAGATACGCCAGAGTAATTTCACCGGAATCATCAGCCCAGGCTTCAGAAGAATCATAGCCCTGCTTTTTCACGACAGATTCAAAATCATCAGCGATACCTGCCTTCTCAAGCTCAGTCAAAGCATTGCTGAACATCTCCGACATGCCGCCTTTACCTGGCTTCATCAGGTCCTGCTTATTGACCTTATCCTGATTTTCTTCAATCCAGTGCTGGACAGGCTCAAGGCTCGCCACCCAGCGTTCAACCTGGCTTTTAGTAAGCTCGGCATGGGCTGGCAATGTCAGAATTAAGGTCGCCAGAAGAGTAAAAAATCGCATTCTTTTTATCCTTAGAATCAATTAAGTGTTACCTGGTGATTACGGCAATAAATGCCGATATGCACCTTCTCATCGAAATCACCAATCATAGGTAGCGTCGACGTTACGATCGAATCAAGGCACTGGAGATCAACAAAGTCAGGCGCCACCTTCTCTGACTCCGCCAACAACCACTCAGGCACAGACAGAGTTAACGCCTGAAGATCTGCGCTACTCGATATATCGTACAGAACGTCTGCCGCCAGCACGACATCGACCTCAGGCCAGTCATCTCCTTGTGAGACCACCTGCACATCAATTCCGTTCAACGCCGCATTCACCCGTGTCGCCATCAATGCATTCGGGTCCAGATCGGCGACCCAGACCTCACTCGCGCCAGCCATACCGGCAGCGATGCCTGCGATACCAGAACCACAGCCAAAATCGAGAACACGTTTGCCCTCAACGAGGTGGTGATTATTGGCGATGTAGCAGGCCAGGGCTCGCCCACCAGCCCAGGCAAAGGCCCAAAAAGGTAAACGCTGCCAGAAACGTCCGATCGCCTGCGTATCCAACGTCAGATGGTCATCCACGTCCAGAAGCCACAAGGCCAGTAGTTCGTTATCCAGCCAACGCCGCGATAAGCGAGCTCCCGGCAATGTCAGAGACGCGGTCAGTTGCTGGAGCTCACGCTCGAATGGTGTACTTTCAGAGGGAGGCATATTTGCGTTTTCTCTCAGTGACTTTTTTCAGATAGTTCCGGGTTTCCGCTTTCGGATGACGCCTGACAATATGTTGATAAACCTTCGCTGCAGAAAGGCGATTGATACGGCGTATGGCTTCCTTGCGATCTTTGTGAAAACTCTTCAGTAGCTGGCCTGCACCGCCGTTGTAGGCAGCGATCACGCAGTACTCTCTCGCGAGCGGGTCCTGAATGCCACGCAGATAGCTATCCCGCAGAATCGAGAGATAAGCGGTGCCAAAATCAATATTATTATTCGTATCCATCAGGAAAGAACGCCCCGGGACAGAATCGCGGCGATAAATTTTTTGCATCACATCCCGGCCAGCGGTCCGGGGCATGACCTGCATCAAGCCAAAGGCTCCAGCATGTGACACGGCAAAGGGGTTAAAACTGCTCTCTGTTTCAATGACAGCGTATATCAGCGCAGGAGAGACCTGATACCTCTGCCCTGCCAATCGAACCTGCTCAGCGACGCCGCGGGCCGCAACAACTTCGTGCTGACGAACCATGGAAATCTGCACTCGATAACCACGACCTGTTCTGTTCAGTTTCTGACGAATCAGGTAATCCGCAAAGCGTTGAGCGCGCCATTGCGTCCCCACCTCTTTGCCTTCATGATCCAGGACTTGCCCAAGAAGGAACGGCGTACCGGTCAAACCAAAGTCGGCTGCGGTGTAGAGATCGACGAGACGGGGATCAGCAGGTGTAAGAAGAATACTGACGATGGCCTGGCGCAACTGCTGCAGTGGCTCATCGCCACCACGAGTTTCAACACGCACCTGACCACCGGCAAAGTCGACTTCAACCTGGGTATGATAATCATCCAGGTAGCGGACAAGCGTGTGGGTTCCCGATTGACGTGCATCCTCGCCCCAGATTTCAGCCTGGTCAGGCGAAAGAAAGTCCAGCAGAACCGTCTGCAGGTCCGCTGGCATTTCATCAAAATCCGAAGGAAGCTCATTTGCCAGAACAGGCGCTGTTATTAACAGCACACCGTAATAGATACAGGCGAAAATTCGCACGTCACACTGCCACTCATAAAAATATCAGCAGGCAGTGTAACCGCTTTCGAGCGAAAGCGATAAGCAGACAAGCCGGTCGTGGTACCTCAGTTGAGGATGTACTGAGGGCTCATTCCTAACCCCCAGAGTATGACGGTAATCGCCATCCCTCCCACCAGCATGCACATGCCGGCTGTCATGACCATGAAAGAGAACATAGCCCCTTTGCTTTCTGGAATATCCATAAATACAGGTACACCAGTAAACAAAAGATGAAGGCTGTACATTGCGGCTATACCAACAACGATGGCGTCGAACCAGAACACGGGAAAGAACCCCGCTGCGCCTGCCAGAAACATGGGCGTCGCCGTATAAACAGTTAACAACAGGCAACGTTCATAACTCGCCGTAGAGCCAAAGGCATGTTCAAGCGAGTGAATAATAAACGACATCAGAGCCAGCCCAAGCAACAGACTGATGTAGAAAGCTACCGCAATGGCGGCAGCGCTGCCAATACTCAGAAACACCAGATCCTGACCGGCAAAACTCCAGCCCATCTGAGTCGTTCCTGTGAACAAAGCAAAAGGCGGTATCATCGCTAATAGAAGCGCGTGTTTGACGTAGACCTGAGTAATGGTTTCTTCAGGCTCACGACTAATTTCGCGCCATTCGCGGCGCGCATCGTACAACAGACCGAACATGTGATTGGAGAACATAACGACCCTCCCTGACGGGTTCGCGGCGTTGGTTGAGGCCTCTTTGGTGCATCCTTCCGAGCTTCTTTCAGAGACCGGGCAAACCAAGCTACGCCTGTGCATCAAGCCCAGCAAGGGATCTTTTCAGCCCCAGGGATTCGGTCGGATTGTCAGTCCTTAAGACTATTAAGAAATGTGTTTTCAGACGAATTTACCGCAAGCGAAGGAAAAATCCGGTACAGATTCTGCTGCAAAATCTGGGCTATTTCAGACAAGGAATCCATATTGCGCAATCGTGCCAGAATGGCACCGTAAAGTGGAATCATCGCTGGAACGTTTACCTGATCAGCCGTAAAAGCGGGCGCCATATCCGGCGAGTCAGTCTCCAACAGTAGAGACTCAACAGGCAATGCCTGCAGGGTACAGCGCAAGCGCTGGGCGCGGGGATGAGTCATGGCCCCGCCAACCCCGAGTGCGAAGCCCAGCTCATGCCAGCGCCTGCCCTGCTGCTCACTTCCAGAAAACGCGTGCACGAGACCACCATGGGTAAAGCGACGGCGACGAAGAAAGGAGCAAAGCTCATCGTGCATGCCCCGGACGTGCAGAACTAAAGGCAAGCGCAGGTGCTCTGCAAGCTCAATCTGAGGAAGCAGCCAGTACCACTGAGTATCCAGCGATACCCGCCCAGACTTAACAAGGTGTACATCGAGCCCAGCCTCACCGACAGCGGCTGATTTTAATTGCTTCAGCGCCTGCTCAAGGAAGTCGAGATCAGAGGGCTGATGTTCATGACACCAGTAGGGATGCAGACCTGCAAGACAATGTTGATTCCAGCCTTGCGACGGTCTTTTCATCAAAGCTTCTGTCAGAGCGCGACTGACACCGGGAATCATGACTCCCCCAACGCCTGCTGTGCTCGCCTGTGCCCAATCGCCTTCCCGACGGCCTTCAAATACGTCAAAGTCGAAATGGCAGTGGGCGTCAAACCATTGCAGTGAAGCTTCTCCGGCTGCTTTCATGCGCTGATATCTACGCCTCTGGAAAACCGACAGAGCAGCCCGCCAGGCCACAGTAACCGTTCGGATTTTTCGCCAGATACTGCTGGTGATATGTCTCCGCCAAGTAATAGCGTACGTTCGAGCGCAATTCCGTCGTAATGTCAGGGTAGCTCGCAGCGTGCAGTGATTGCTGGTACTTATCACGGCTTGCCTTGGCAATTTCAAGGTCATCATCACTGTCGGTGTAGAGCGCTGAGCGGTACTGGGTACCAATATCATTGCCCTGTCTCATGCCCTGAGTCGGATCATGATTTTCCCAGAAGACTTTAAGAATGGCTTCCAGAGTAATGACCGCGGGGTCAAACCAGATTCTTACCAGCTCGGTATGACCTGTATGGCCAGAGCATACCTCATCGTAAGTAGGGTTGCGGGTATGACCGCCGCCATAACCGACCGACGTCACCTTCACACCCGGCAACTGCCAGAAAAGTCGCTCAGCGCCCCAGAAACATCCCATTCCTACGATAATTTCTTTCAGCCCCTGTGGACAAGGCCCTGTAATATTACGACCATTAACAAAATGTTCAGGCTCGACCGGTATCGCTTCTTTGCGCCCCGGCAACGCCTCCAGTGCTGTTGGTATCTGCATTAACTTCGGACGCCACATCAGCGATAACCTCCTGAAAAACTGGCTGAGTATCATGACCCGGAACTCCGTATCATATTCACTATTTTTCACCGGCACAGGTAGCGGTGGCAACCTGTCGGTGGGCTCATCAGCTGCCGTTCTGGAAAAAAATGGCAGCCCATTGCTGTTAGTCGACTGTGGACCCGGCACACTGAACGCTTACGCTGAACACTACAACGGCCAGCTCCCTGCGGCGATATTCCTGACCCATTGCCACCTTGATCATATCGCCGATCTGGAAATTCTCACGGTGCGTGCGCGTCTGCGCAAGGCAGCCCCCATTCCGCTGTTCGTACCTGTGTCCCTGATCACTTTGTTGCATCAGAGACTCGCGACCTACCCCGGCCAGATGGCAGAAGGCGATCATGATTTCTGGCAGTCATTTCAGTTACGCCCGGTCTCTGATGCTTTCCGCTATGGCGAGGAAGACTTCCGTATTCATCCGACACGCCACCATGGTCCCGGTTCCAGCTTTGCACTGCAATTACCTGGCGTTTTCTTTTATAGCGGGGATACCCGGCCGGTTCCAGAGCTGCTTCATCATGTTGTCAGCGCAGAAGAGTGTCTGTTCCATGATTGTGGTCTTGATCCCAACCCTTCTCATACGGGACTTGATGACCTCGCTCGGGAGTACCGCCCCGACATATGCCAGCGCCTGACGCTCTACCACTACGCCGATGAATCTGCCGGAGACATAATGAGCAAAGCTGGATATCAGGTTGCCAGACCCGGACAGACCATCCAGTTACGACCGGGAACATCTGGCAATGAGTGATCAACTCAACACACTCATCCGCAAAATGCACCCCGAAGCACAGGTCACCGCCCAGAACTTGCCACAATGCCCGGAGATATCCCTGTGGCTGGTAGAACCCGAATCAATGCGACGTGCGTTCACCCAAGAAGAAATTTTACAAATTCAAGCCTACCCAGCCTACTGGGCCTTCTGCTGGGCAAGTGGACAAGTACTCGCCCGTGCGATTCTGGATAACCCAGACTGGGTTCAGGGGAAAACCGTCATCGACTTTGGTGCAGGTTCCGGCGTCGTCGCCATCGCCTGTGCCATGGTGGGTGCTGAGCGAGTGATTGCTTGCGACATTGATCCGGATGCTCTGAAGTCCTGTGCCGTTAACGCACAACTCAATCGGGTTGCTGTTGAGTTGCATGACGATATTTTCACCCTCAACGCAGACGCCGATATTCTGATTGCTGCAGACGTTCTCTATGATCGCGCCAATCTCCCTTTTCTCGATGTGTTCAGAGAAAAAGCCCCCTCGGTCCTGGTCGCTGACTCCAGAATCAGGAATTTCGACTTCCCCCCTTACCAATCGGTATCAGCCGTCGACTCTTTCACCGTTCCTGACCTGGACGAATTAGACGAATTCCGCCGGGTCACACTCTATCGTGCCTGAGTGAAACGATCATATCCGGATAAGAAGACGACGAGTACTCGAAGCCCAGAGACAATTCCAGTAAACTTGCCGCTTTTTGAGACCAGAGTCCCTCCGGATGCTTGATAAGAACGCACTTACGCAGCTGAAACAACTGAAGCAGGAAATCCACCACAATACCCCGCGCTACTCGGGCCTGGTGCGTGGAAGCCAGGGTCGTTTCGGCTTTGTCGGCACCGATGAAGGGAAGAGCTATTTCCTTTCCCCCGACGAAATGGAAAAAGTCCTGCCCGGCGATGTCATTGACTTCCGGGTAGAGCCGGCAGGCGATGACAAAGAGCAGGCATTCGTCGAGAAGCTGCGCGAATCAGAACTGAAGGCTTTCTGTGGCCGCTACATTGTTCGCGGCAAAGGTCACTTTATTGAACCTGACCACGACAAATTAAACCGCTGGATTTTCGTTCCCCCGCAGGACCGCCTGAATGCAGAGGACGGCGACTTTGTTTCTGCCACTCTGACGCGCCATCCATTTCCTAAAGGCAAAGCTCAGGCGCGTATCGACAGCATCATTGGAAAGGAAAGCACACCAAATATTGAGCGTCTGTTTATGCAGGTCCGCTTTGATCTGAACAATGAGTTCAGTGAAGACGTGATGAACACTGTCAATGCCATCGACGCGTCTCAGATTGACACTCAATCTGCAGAACGTACCGACCTGACGCACCTGCCTTTCGTCACGATAGATTCCGCTGGCACGCGCGATATCGATGATGCATTGTTTGCAGAGGCGCACAGCGATGGCTGGACACTTTGGGTCGCGATTGCAGATCCTGATGCTCTGATTCCAGCAGGCTCGCCTCTCGAAGAAGCAGCGGCAACTCGTGCAACATCCGCGTATTTCGCAGACTGCGTTGTACCTATGCTGCCCACCGAACTGTCAGAAAACTTCAGTTCACTGCAGGCAGGCGAAAAACGCCTGGCCATGGTCGCTGAACTCAGACTTGACGGCGATGCGGGGGTTAAAGAGACCAAACTTCACAGCGCTATTATCGAAAGCAAAGCCAAGCTCACTTACTCTCAGGTAGCCCAGCTGATCGACAGCGGCTGTGATGACATTCCCGCTGAATTGCATGGCCCGGTACTTCATCTTGCAGATTGTGCCCGCGCACTGAATCAGTGGCGCCAGACGCACTGCCTGGTGATGGAAGACCGACCAGACTACAAACTTGTTCTGAATGAGCAGGGCAAGGTGGAAGAAATCGTTCGTATTGAGCGCAATGCCGCCCATAAGCTGGTTGAAGAGTGCATGCTGGTCTGTAATCGCAGCGTTGCCGAGTGGCTTCGCAGCCAGAACGCAGGCATGTTTATTCAGCAGAGTGGCATTCGCACCGAGCGCCTCGGCGAAGCCGCGGCTTTGCTGAAAGAGCAGTTGGGGCTGGAACAAAAACCGGATCTCACTACACTCGAGAGCTACGTTAAATTGCTCCAGGACGCGACTGTTGCAGAAACCGACCTGCCACTGCGTACCATTCTGAGCCGTCAGATGGACCGTAGCGTGTTTGGCCGTGAGGGCTCCCCACATATGGGGCTGGGTTTCACTTGTTACACCACCTTCACGTCACCTTTGCGCAAGTACAATGACCTGCTGATTCACCGGACAGTACGTGCGCTTCTCAATAACGAAACGCCACCAGCATTTACTGACGAACAGCTGAGTAACATTCAGGACCGTCAAAATCGTGCTCGCATGGCTTCTAACCTTTCTGAACAGTGGCTGAAGCTGGAATGGCTGAGCCGTCAGGAAGAAGGCACGCTTTACGACGCCACTATTGTGCATATGAACAGCAGCTCAATTACTGTCCGCCTGAATAACTCAGGCATTGATGGTGTGATTGATCGTCGCAAAACAAAAGGTGGCTGGAAGTTTGACAGTAAGACCATTGTTCACAGCAATGACAAAGCACGTTTTGTCCTTGGCCAGGCAATGAAAGTCGAGGTTCAGGAAATCGATATCGTCAA
Source organism: Oceanospirillaceae bacterium (assembly GCA_002724925.1). Taxonomy (GTDB): domain Bacteria; phylum Pseudomonadota; class Gammaproteobacteria; order Pseudomonadales; family Oceanobacteraceae; genus Thalassolituus. The sequence continues at coordinate 546,156 of PBQA01000013.1, read as the reverse complement.
ACGTGCTTTACGCTTACGCATCGCATAACGATATTAATACAGTACAAAAAATGCAGTACAAAAAAAGGGTACCTTGTTCAAGGCACCCTTTTTCTATTCAAAGACTGAAATCAGCTTCTCGTCAGAGACAGTACTCAGTCGATTTTCCAGGTACGGACAATCTGAATACCGTGCTCATCAATCCACTGATCAAGCTGACGCGGGTTACGCTTAATCTTTTCGACCTTTTCCTGAGTCGCTGGATTGCGATAGGTACCAACCGCCAGTTTAGGCTTGGGCAGTGAGGACGTTTTCTTATCGCCCTTTTTCGCTTCGCGCGCGATAGACTTCTCGAAGTGACGCTTCAGGTTGTTGTAGATGGATGACGGTGATTCACTTTTCGCCATGCCAACCAACCAGGCTTCAATCTGTTCAGAGCGGGACACGTACAGCTCATCTTCAGTCAGAGCGTTTTGGTTGCACAAACGCTTGATAGCTACATCAAACTCTTTCAGTCCTTCGATCTTTTTTTCCTGATCTTTCTTCAACTGCTCCAGCTCAGCAATCTGCTGCTGGTGCTGACGAATTTTTTTATCAATGTCCTGATCAAATACAGACACGCGGTAACCTCTGGTTAAAAGATATTTATAGGGGTGCACTATTGTTTGCAGACATATCGGATATATATGCCCGCTGATATATAGGGGGAGCAATATTACCGAATAAATGGTTTAAGGCAAATATATTAAAATATTAGCGAAGTAGTATTTCTATATTCCGCTCTGTAAAGTCTTGTCTGCCTAAAGGACATCCGCGAGCGACTTGCTTACACTAATGATAAGGATTATCATTAAGCACCATTTCCCGAGATTAGAATTCATGACCCGTACCACACTGGATCAGGCGAGCGTTGGCGCCAAAGCTACGATCACAGGTTTCTCGGCCGTTGAAACCAACTTTCGGCGAAAACTCCTCGCACTGGGTGTCATGCCAGGTGCTGAAATTCAGGTCATGCGCCTGGCACCACTTGGCGACCCGATTCAGATTCAGTTACGTGGTGCATCTGTCAGCCTGCGAAAACAAGAAGCAGCCATCATTGAGGTAGACTTACTTTGACTCAACGCGCGACCATCGGTGTTATCGGTAACCCAAACTGCGGTAAGACGACTCTATTCAACGCTCTGACCGGCTCCCGCCAGAAAGTCGGTAACTGGCCCGGCGTCACCGTCGACCGCAAAGAGGGTGTTCTGAATCTTCGCAATGGCCCACATACGCTTGTCGACCTTCCCGGCACCTACGCCCTCGACAGTCACGATGAAGAGCTGTCAACGGACGAGAAAATCGCCCGCGAGTTTGCCCTGAGCGGCGAAGCTGACCTCATTATCAACATTCTTGATGCCAGCAACCTGCATCGTAATCTGTTTCTGACGTCACAGCTGCTCGACATGGGTGTACCTGTTGTCTGCGCGGTAAACATGATCGATGTCGCGGAACGTGAAGGCATTCATGTCGACTGCCAGGTACTGTCCCAGCGCTTAGGTGTTCCTGTTGTGCCGGTCGTAGCATCAGACAACGTCGGTGTACCAGAACTGTGCCGTACCATTGCTCACAAACTCGAGCATCCGACGGTTGCGACGCCTATGGTGAGACCAGACAAAGACATCGATCTCGCTATCGACGAGCTACAGACACAACTGCAGGGCAAGGTGGATAATCCTTTCTGGACCGCAATTCGTGCCTTGGAGTGCGACATATACTCACTGCAGCCTCTCGAAAGTGACGCCCGCCAGAAAGTTGCACAACTGGCCTCTGAGCAACGCGCAAAACTTGAAAACGCCCATGGTCAGCCCATTGATGTACTGATCGCTAACTGTCGCTACCGAAGTATCGATGTACTTCTCCGGGACGCACTCACTATCCGCAGTAAAGGACGCTCTCTCACAGAAAAAATTGATGCCTGGGTACTGAATCGCTGGCTGGGAATTCCCTTTTTCTTCTTCATGATGTACCTGATGTTCCTCTTTGCGATCAACGTCGGCGGCGCTTTTATCGACTTTTTCGATATCGCGTTCGCAACTGTGTTCGTCGATGGAACGCACGAAGTGATGGACAGTATCGGTGCTCCACAGTGGCTGAGCACTCTTCTCGCCGATGGTCTCGGTGGAGGCATCCAGTTAGTCGCTACCTTTATTCCTGTGATCGCGGGGCTTTATCTTTTCTTATCTGTTGTCGAAGACTCCGGATATATGGCCCGTGCCGCTTTTGTTATGGACCGGCTGATGCGCAGCGTAGGCCTGCCCGGAAAATCCTTTGTCCCTCTGATCGTGGGTTTCGGCTGCAACGTACCGGCGGTGATGGCTGCGCGCACTATGGATACCGAGAAAGACCGCCTGCTGACGATTGCGATGGCACCCTTTATGTCATGTGGTGCCCGCCTGAGTGTTTACGCTCTCTTCGCTGCGGCCTTCTTCAGCGAAAATGGAGCCTTGATGGTTTTCGGGCTGTATATCCTGGGAATTGTGATGGCAATGCTGACTGGCGTCGCCCTTAAAAACACACTGTTCAAACCCGAGCTGACCCCCTTCGTAATGGAGTTGCCGGCGTACCACATCCCGACAGTAAAAGGCGTCCTGCTGAAAACCTGGGAACGTCTGCGCTCATTTACCCTGCGGGCCGGTAAAACCATTGTCACCGTGGTGGTGGTCCTCAGCTTCCTGAATTCTTTTGGTACCGACGGCAGCTTCGGCAACGAGGACAGTGAAAAGTCTGTACTGTCCAGTATCGCTCGCACAGTAACCCCTGCTTTCACACCACTGGGTGTGCAGGAAGAGAACTGGCCAGCCACGGTAGGTATCATCACCGGTATTTTCGCCAAGGAAGCCGTTGTTGGTACTCTTGATGCGCTCTATTCCCCGGCCGAAGACGAAGCAGGTGAATATGACCTCGTGGGCGGTCTGACTGAGGCAGCAATGACTATTCCGGATAACCTTGCGGGACTTGCTGACGCGCTGCTCGATCCGCTTGGCCTCTCTCTGATTGGCGCAGACCAGGGTGAAGAACAAGGTGTGCAGGATGCAACGTTCAGTACGATGGAGGTTCTCTTCGTCAGCCAGTGGGCAGCTTTCTCCTACCTTGTATTTGTTCTGCTTTACACACCCTGTGTGGCAACTCTGGGGGCGATGGCACGAGAATCCGGCATGCGCTGGATGCTGTTTGTGACAGGCTGGAGTACCGGTCTGGCTTACACCACAGCCGTTATCGTCTATCAACTGGGGCAACTCGGTAGCTCTCCGGTAACCGCCGCCAGCTGGATTGTCGGCTGTATTGCGTTTATCGCTCTTTGCCTGTGGCGTATGCGGGCTTACGGTAAGGCACGGGATGCGCGCATGATCCCGCTGACTCAGGTCGATTAAATAAAAACGCCGGATAATTAATCCGGCGTTTTTATCTGTACTCGCAGACCTTCCATCAGTAAGGCATCATTCCGGGCGCGGGCGCACCATCCTTTCACCAAGAGCGGCGTATTCCGCACCGCCTAGTCTGGCCAATGGGTTCAGCAATTCTGAATCGAGCTTGAGACGCCCATCAACCTCAGCCGCCACCCCCTCATCAATGAACATTCTCTCTATCTCGAGAAAAATAACATGCTGAGGAGCAGCGCCCAGATCGACCTGTTGCTGGTAACGACACAAGAAGGCGACAGGCGCCGCTGCAACACGAGGGAGTGGCCAGCTTTCCTGAGGTTCAACCGGAATATCAAAACTGCTGGTTTCACTCACCCCCGCGGCAAGCGTTGCGGAACTCATATTCAACGAATCCACCTGACTGGCATCAGCAATATTGACGACACACCACCCCGAGCGCTTTAAATTGCGATAGCTGTCCTTTTCAGTGCCAGCAGACTTCTGGCCAACAGACACAACCAGGGTCGGTGGTGCCGAACATACCGGTGCAAAAAAGGAATATGGCGCCAGATTTAATCCACCATCTTCTTCTGCGGTGAGAATCCATGCGATGGGTCGCGGAATGACAGATTGCACCAGTAAGTGATATCGCTCTACCGGGGTTTTATCGCTGAACTGAATATCCAAAATAGCTCCTTAGGGACACCGAGAATTACGGCAATAGTTAGGCCAATAGTTACAACAAATGCTCTACCAAAGCGCTCAGGTTAACCGCTATCCGGCGAACTTGCACCTGTCCACAATTACCGATATAACCGGCCACCTGTTACCGGAGACATATCTATGCTTACCGCCGAGCGCGCTTTTCCATTTCTGGCCGTTATTGTGAGCCTTCTGGCCTGGCAGAATCCTGAGCCACTGCTTGGGCTGACCGGCACTATTGTACCGCTTCTGACCATCATTATGTTTTCGATGGGGCTAACCCTGCGCTTCAGTGACTTCAGACGTATCTGGCAAAAACCTCAACCTGTTGCGCTAGGTATTATCTTACAGTTTGGCCTGATGCCGCTGATCGCCTGGGGTCTCGCTCTATTGCTTAAACTGCCCGCAGAGGTCGCTATCGGTCTGATTATTGTCGGTGCCTGCGCAGGGGGGACAGCATCGAACGTGATGACGTTTCTGGCCAAGGGCGATGTCGCTCTCTCTGTCACAATGACCACCGCATCAACGCTGTGGGGCGTATTCCTGACGCCTTTCCTGATTGCATTTTATGCACGTGACTTCACGCAAGAACTGACCCACACCGGCATCATCGATATCGATACCATAGGTATGCTGCTGATGATTGCGAAAATAGTCATTATTCCAGTGGGGGCAGGTGTTCTGGTGAACCGCTGGTTGCCTGCTATTCAGAAAAGCGTCAGCCAGTACCTGCCGACACTCGCTACCGGGGCGATTCTGCTAATCATTGCAGTGATCGTTGCCAGCAATGCTGATGAACTGGCAGTACTCAGTCACTCGCTGATTCTGGCCGTTGTTCTTCACAACTTGATTGGTTTACTCGCGGGTTATGGCATCGCGCGCTGGAACGGCAACACCGAAGTAGAAGCGCGGACTATCGCCATTGAGGTAGGAATGCAGAATTCAGGTCTTGGGGTCGCGCTTGCCAATAGCTTCTTCAGCCCGCTGACTGCTCTTCCCGGCGCACTATTCAGCGTCTGGCAGAATATTGCAGGTGCTATTCTGGCAGCCTTCTGGAAATGGCGGACAGAACGCCAGATCCGGCGCGCTTTGAGCAAAGACGACAATTAATACAAACGTTATACAAAGAGGCGTCAAAACCGCGGGATATTTCCTCAGTAAGCGCTTGGTATGCACTGAATCTTGGGATACTATGACCGCGTCTCTCGTATTAGGGGGGCCAATTGACGAGTGCAACATATCAATTTATGAGGCATCTCGGTCGATAAGGGCATTATAGAAAGACCTTCCGGAAGCCCCGGCCAGTGATTGACTAATGCCGTAACACAGCAAGTCCGCTGATATAGTCAGCACAATATCTCAGGAAAAAAGTATGGCAAATTTAGTTCAAGGCACAGTCAAATGGTTCAATGACGAGAAAGGCTTCGGCTTTATCGCTCAGGATTCCGGAAAAGACGTTTTCGTTCACTACAGTGCAATCAACGGCAACGGCCGTCGTTCACTGGAAGAAGGCCAGGCCGTAACCATGGAAGTGGTTCAGGGTCAGAAAGGTCCTCAGGCAGAAAACGTAACTCCTGCCGAATAATTGCTGTGGCCCGGTCTGATTCCGGGCCCGCATTCCCCTCCCCTGAGCTTCCCGCTCGACACCAGCCTGAATGCTGGTACTCTGTGACAAAACAAAGACAAGTCTGTTTATGTTAGATCAGGGCGAACTGTTCACAATTCCAAACCCGTGCCGCGGTGTCTGTACTTCCAATAACAAGGGGTACTGCAAAGGCTGCCTGCGCTCCCGCAAAGAGCGGTTTCACTGGAATGATTTCACTCCGTTTCAACAACAACTGGTTATTAATCTTTGCGAGCGACGTCGGCTGAAAATTCTCGCGGGACCAAGTGAAGATACGATTGAAGAAGAAACAGACATCTCCCAGCTCGACCTGTTCGTTGCAGATACACTGTCAGAAAAAATCGCCGAAGAGAAAACTCACCCTGCCGCTGAAGTGCCCTCCAGCAAACAGGAATACCAAACGGCAGATCCAAAGCCTGTGACTAAAACACCTTCAGAGCCTGACCCAGCTCCTCCACGCGCCAACAAAGACAATCAGTTCGACCTGTTCTGATACTTCTTCATCCAGCTAAGTCCTGCCGACGTCGACTCCGTTGTAGGCCTGTATTCAGCACCGTACCATCCCTGATAACCAGACTGTTCCGCTGCCGCAAACAAGCGATCAAAATTCAGGTCACCTGAGCCTGGCTCGTGTCGGCCCGGCACATCTGCGAACTGAATATGGCCAATATCAGCGCCATATGAAGTAAGAAGCGACTCTACCGGCTCATTCATACGTGCTATATGGTAAATATCAAACTGCATTCTGACATCGACACCAGCGTTTTCGGTAAAGCGTTTCATTTCAGCAAAAGACGAAATCAGAAACTCGGGCATATCGAAGGTATTAATCGCTTCAAGCGTTACCTGTACCCCTTCCGGTGCAAGCAGCTCAACGGCTTTGCTGACGTTGCCTCGCAATACCTTAAGGGCAGTCTCGCGCTCCTGCGCGGCTGCTCTTCCAGCCAGCACATTAACGCAACAGGGCTTGAGAACCTTTACGTAGTCGAGGCACAGGTTGAGCGCCGTCTCAAACTCAGCCTCACGCCCGGGGACACAAGCAAGCCCCCGGCCTCCTGTCATAAGATCGCCCGCAGGCACATTGATCAGAACGCATTTAAGGCGCGCATCATCCAATGCTCGGCGAAGTTCGTTCGCCGGCGTCTCATAGGGGAACTGAATTTCTACCGCCGTAAAGCCATCCGCAGCCGCTGCGGCAAAGCGTTCCAACATGGGTAGCTCTGTGTAGAGCAATGAAAGGTTTGCCGTCAGCTTCATGCCTCTTCGTCCTTGCTGGTGTACATTTCGATCAGCGTACAAGGATCACATTCAGCACTGCCCTGGGTGGCATGTAATCGCATCAACTCTGCTGCCTGCCCTGCCATCGGCACGGCACTGGCGGAATTTTTCGCTAACGCGTTTGCCATATCCAGGTCTTTCAGCAGGGTTTTCACATGCCATTTCACTGGGTCAAAATCCCGTTCTGCCATGCGTGGGCCGGTCAACTGAAGGGGGATGGAGTCAGCAAATCCTCCCTTCAGCGCCTCTGGGATCTTCTTCGCATCGACACCGGACTTTTCAGCCAGCGCCATCACTTCTGCCATGACAAGTACATTACAACTGACAATCATCTGATTGCAGATTTTAGTGACTTGCCCGGACCCGGTTGGCCCCATATGGGTCACTCGCTGAGATAAAGGCTGAAGCAGAGGGCGTACACTATCAACCAACGCTGCGTCTCCTCCGGCCATGATCGCCAACGTTCCTTGCTCAGCACCAGCAACACCACCTGACACAGGTGCGTCTACCCATCGGATGCCCGTTTTATTAAAAAGAGTGTCTGCCATGTCTCGCGTCGACTGTGGATCAATGCTCGAAAAATCAATCAATACCTGACTTTCCCGACCGTGTTCAGCGATGCCACCCGGCCCTTCCACAATTGCGCGCACCGCCGACGTATCTGTTACACAAGTCATCAATATATCGGACGAGGAAATCAGCTCATGTAAGTGTTCACAAACCCGGATTCCCTCTTTTGCCAGAGGTTTGGATTTATCCGGACTGCGGTTCCAGACAGAAACATCGAATCCCGCCCGCTGTAGCCGGCGGCTCATAGGTACTCCCATCAGGCCCATACCAATAAATCCAATACGCGATGACTGCATGTCGACTCCTCAGATCAGGTGCTTATTTCAAGGCCCGAAGTTTACCATTAACGAAAGTTAACGTTTGAATCACAAGCAGATTCGGGAGCCTCGCCTATGCTTATCATCAGTTACTTGAGAAGGAAGTATAACTATGAACATGGCCTCAATTTTCGCTGAACCTAAGCAGCTCCCACATATTCCACGCGTCGTTCAGGAACTGATGGAAAGTTTCCGAGGGGACGAGCATTCTCTGGATATTGATGAAATCAGCGGCAAAGTAGCTAAAGACCAGTCACTGACCGCAAAAGTGCTTCGTCTTGCGAACTCAGCACACTTCGGTGTTCCACGTACCGTTGCTACGCCACAGGATGCTGTCATGCTTCTGGGCTTCGGCACACTGCGCACTATGGTGCTGGCATCCGGGGTAACCAGTGCTTTCTCTAAAATAGAGGGCTTCGATCAGAACGCTTTCTGGAAAGACGCTTTCAGTATCGCCGAGCTGTCGAAATGGATTGCGGGCTTCACCGCCGATACAGACAAAGACACTGCCTTTACCTGCGGCATGATGCACTCCGTGGGCGATCTTCTTATACGGATGTTTTATCCGAAAGAAGCCGCGAGTATTGACCAGTCAGAAGCCATGAGCACGTCGAAGCGCCATATGCTGGAAAACGGTCAGTTTGGCTATAACTCTGCCGATGTAGGTGCAGAGCTGGCGAAACGCTGGAAGTTTCCTGAAATTATTCAGAATGCTATTGCGCAGCAGTACCTGCCAGAGAATTCAGAAGAGTACAGTAAAGAAGCCGGTATCATTTATATCGCTCGCTACCTGAAGCATGCCCACGATCATAATCTGTCTGAAGATGAGATTGTTGCTGGCTTCCCTCTCCAGGTGGCCGACAAGATCGGTATGAATGTGAACAAAGCCTACAGCGACCTTGCATCACTCGGCGAGCTTCACTCCGGGCTGGACAGTCTTATCGAAGACTGAGTCATCGGCAAACCACTCACGGCTGCGGCGCACACGCTCTTCCGGTCGAAGGCGCGTGTCAGCAGCCGTCAGTTTATCCAGTCGACGTAAGCGCGGTAACAAACCGGCATTGTTCGCCAGTTGGATAGCCAAGCCCGGACGAGCATTGAGTTCAAGTAGAAGTGGACCGTGATCCCGGTCGACGACGATGTCGATTCCCAGATACCCGAGCCCTGTAACGTCATAGCAACGTGATGCCATAATCAGCAACGCTTCCCAGTCTGGAATAGCCAGTTCGCCCAGGTGCTTGCCTGTATCTGGATGCTGGTTCAGGAGCTGGCCATGCTGAACCGCCGCCAGAGCTGTCCCCGTCGCGATATCAATACCCACCCCCACAGCTCCCTGATGCAGATTCGCCTTGCCATCCGATGCGTGCGTAGACAGTCTGACCATGGCCATAACCGGATATCCCCGGCACACGATAACCCGAATATCGGGCACGCCTTCCACGGTGTAATCATCGAAATGATGTGCCTGATGAATCAAAGACTCAATGAGTGCTACATCGGCAGCGCCACCAAGACTGTATAGACCAGAGAGAATATTGGAAATATGACGTTTGAGATCATCAACCGTCAGCCGGCCACCGCTGGCCTTAACCCATTCGTCACCGTCTTTGTGGGTGACGATCAGAATCCCTTTCCCGCCACTGCCTTTTGACGGCTTGATCGCAAACCCTTGATGCCCCTCGACCAGGCTGGCGATTTTCTTAACCTGAGACTGCTGGTCAACAACGCCGATAAGCGCTGCCATTGGAATGTCAGCTGAGCTCAGCGTGGTACGGGTCAAACGTTTGTTGTCGACCAAAGGAAACAGGCTGCGAGGATTGTAGCGACCAATATAACGTCGGTTACGCTCGTTAATCCCCAGCATGCCGAACTGGGAAAGCCTCCACGGGGAGATCAGTGAGTTAAGAAGCTTCAACGTTTAAGCACCGCAAAACGATGTAGTTCAAACAACCTGTACCCGGTGTATGAGCCCAGAAGAAGTATCAGTGCTAATACAATGAACTGGACGCCCATAAAATTAAACGTCAGGTGCTGTATCAATGGGTGCTGCATCGCACCGTATGCCAGCACTGCGGTAATCAGGCTGCCACCGCCCTGAATCATTACCTCGCGGCCGCCCTCTTCTTCCCAGAGGATCGACATACGTTCAATCGTCCAGGCCAGAATGACCATAGGGAAGAACATGACTTTCAGTCCTTCTGTCAGCCCCAGTTTGTATGAGAGCACACTGAAGAGACTGATAATCGCAATGACCGATATGATCACGGCGGATATTCTCGCAACCAGTAGCAGGTTGAGACGCGATAAATACCCGCGTACTACAAGCCCTGCGGCGACAACGAGTATAAAACCGACAATACCAGTACCAAGAGATGTCTGCATAAAAGCAATCGCGATCAATACTGGCATAAAGGTACCCGACGTCCGTATGCCGATCAGAATCCGCAACAAGCACACGACAAGAGCACCCACCGGTAACAGCAGAATGGTTTTGAACATCGCCTGCTCTGCCACCGGTAAGCTGTGAATTGAAAAATTAAGCAAGGAGGACTGCAGTGGCAAGCTGTCGTTCAACGCAGAATAGGTCGATTCTTCACGGCGTAACATAGAAAAACGTATACGCGAGTTTTCACCGCCAATCACATCAAGTACCGACGCACCTCGCTGCTCCCAAAGCAATAACGGCTTTTCTTCATCATCTGCCAGAGGCCGCTCGTCTTTGATTTCATACAGACGGAAAACTCTACTGCTATCGCCATCCCAGACACGGAGTAACGGCGTCAGCATCTGGCGACGACGGCGATCTTCCAGCTCGAGACCATAAACGACGCTCGCGTGTACCGATGAATTGTTCAGTACTTCGGCCAGCAGATTCGGTAAACGACCATTGTAGGCACGCTTCAACAACTGGATATGTTGAGGTGACTCTTCTTCGGTAAGGCGCTTGATTAGTTCGCGAGCAAAGCTGAAATTGTCTGATGATGCATCCCATGCGTCTTTCGATAGACGGTAGATGGCACTCCGATAAGGCTCCTGCCAATCCGGTTCCATAAGCACAGGCGGAGCGATCACTTCAGACTGAGCCATATCCGACTCAAGTACATCCACCTGAAAATAAAGTTGCTGGATACCATTCGCACGACGGATGGTCCATTCGGCACGAGGGTCAGGACCATCAACAAAATTAAGGCCATAACCCGGCGATGCCCCTGACTGTCGCAACAAGGTAAAGCCGGGCTGATCGGCCGGCCGCGCCATCGACACCTTCACAGGCTGATCCCCGGCTTCAAACTCGACCAGCGCCTCAACCGACCAGACCGTCTGGGTTTCACCGTGTATTAAAGGAACCTCGTATACCCAGTGACGCTGCAGAATCAAAGAGACCCCAGCCAGAACCAATAATACGATCAGTGTATAAAAGCTCAGAGTAGAGGCGGGTTTCATAAATTAGCGACCTGAGTATTTCAGCGTTTTTTAGAACGGGGGTGAATAAATTCCTGGCCAACATCGACGACAGCGACGTCTTTCAGAAAGGAGCGGCCCAGTAGCACCGGATAAGACATCCGTGAACGGTCGGCAAGCGTGAATTCAGTCGGCTGATGCAGGTTATCGCCCAGCTTTACATCAAAAACAACCACAGGACGACGGTCAACGTCATCAAAGGATGCCTGACGGATAAGGACGTTTCGCTCCAACGGAACTTCGAGATGAATATCGTTATCGGCATTGCCGGTATCCAGATCGAAGGATACCCAGCGCTTACCATCACGCTCAAAACGCACGATATTGCGGGCACTGATAGAAGACGTCTCCGCCCCGGTATCAACCCGGGCCGACAAGTAGCGCCCCGGAGGAGACAGAAAGACCCACTCGGTTGCACCCACTACAACTTTACTATCTGCGACGGTCGTTGCCTTCGTTAATGCCGGCTGGCACTGCGGAGCAGGCGCCGGACGCGGTACCTGTGACACCGGGCGCTGAGCCAGGCGATCTATCGAGTGTGTCAGGGTATCAAGACGCTGCTGTTGCTCATTCAGGGATTGCTGTATGCCATCGAGATCAGAATCATCACTCTGTGCGGGTTGGCAGTATTGCTCTAACAACACCTCAACGCGATCAAGCGTGACATCGCGGTGTTCAGCACTGGGCCAGTGAGCACACCCGGATAAAGAGGTTAAGAAGGCAACAATGACTACCGCTTGAAAGCGCATACGTATTCCCGATAAAACAGAAGCGAGCATTTAATCACAGATGCTGTTCACGACGGAATGACCCGAATCACCCATCGCACATCTGTTTCTATTCAACGAACACCTGTTTCAAAGGTGCCATCAGAATGGAACCGCGCAACCTGCATGCGACGTCGGCCAAGCAGAAGAGGTTCATCGTCGTAAAATAGAAAGTTCTTCCAGCACTGTCTGAACGTCCCCCAGGTCGTCTGGATCACATTATGGCAGTCGTAGCAGAAAAACACGGTGGTGTTACTTTCCCAGTCATCGAAATCCAGTTCCTCGGGGAGCGCATTTTCATCAGATTCCCAGCGCGGCTGCCACTCGGCTTTCTCATGCCAGATTCCGTTACGGTTCGGCCAGTCATCGTTCATGAAGTGCGCAGCATGCGTCGCTTCTTTGCTAATCTGCTGGCGCCAGAATGCGAGTGCTGATGATTCACTCAGGGGGCGGATGTCGTCCAGCAGCTCCTGCGGCACAGGCAACTCCCGGTGGCGAAAAATCCAACTCTGCGAGTACTCACTGAGAGACTGATATTCCATAAAGCTTCCTGTGTGATTTCTGGGCTACTGACACAAAAACGCCGCCGCTGGCCGATATCCAAACGACGGCGCTCAGGGGACACTCCAGATCAGTCGCGGAACGTATTCTCTGCGATGAACTGTTGCACCGTTTCAAGATCTGCTGGCAATACCGACAGGCGCTCTTCACGCTCCATCAGGTCCGTCAGGTGATGCGGCAGCTCCGGCATTTCGTACCCAGCCCGGCCAACGGCATCCTCAAACTTAACCGGATGCGCCGTACCCAGCGTGATCATCGGGATGTTCGGGTTGCGGCGACACTCGCGTGCAGCCTTAACGCCAATCGCCGTATGCGGATCAAGCAAATAGCCGGTCTCATTGAACACCAGCTGCATTGTTTCAACAGTCGTCTTTTCATCGACCGCAAGACTGTCAAACAGTTCACGCGCCTTGGCCAATTTATCTTCGTCGAGCGAGACAACGTCGTCGCGTGCGTTCATCTTCGCCATCAGACCAGCAAGCTTGGCACCGTCGCGGTCATACAGATCAAAGAGCAGGCGTTCGAAGTTACTGGACACCGCAATATCCATCGAAGGCGTGATCGTATGCTTCAGAGGACGAACTTCGTATTGGTTCTTGCTCATCAGACGATGCAGTACATCGTTGTTGTTGGTTGCAATGATCAGCTGCTCAATCGGCAGACCCATTTTACGGGCCATGTAACCCGCGAAAATATCGCCGAAGTTACCGGTCGGCACAGAGTACGCCATTGGACGCAGAGGGCCGCCAAGATTCAGGCTTGAATAGAAGTAGTAAACGATCTGAGCCATGATGCGGGCCCAGTTAATACTGTTCACTGCGACAAGCTTACGTTCACCACGCAGGAAGCTCTGATCGCCAAAACTGGCTTTAACCATGTCCTGAGCCTGGTCGAAGTTACCTTCGATGGCGATGTTGTAAATATTGTCACCTTCAACGGTCGTCATCTGACGGCGCTGAACTTCTGATACTTTGCCATATGGGTGAAGGATAAAGATATCAACGTTGTCGCAGGCTTTAGTACCTTCGATGGCCGCAGAGCCAGTGTCACCTGACGTTGCCCCCATGATCACGACCTTCTCCTGACGACGTGTAACCACGTAATCGAGCAGGCGCCCAAGCAGCTGCAGGGCGAAGTCTTTAAACGCCAGAGTCGGTCCATGGAACAGCTCAAGAACATACTCGTTATGATCCAGCTGCTGCAGCGGAGCAATCGCCTTGTGACCGAAGTTAGTGTTGTTATAAACGTCTTCGAGCATGCCTTTCAGGGCATCTGAATCAACACAACCTTCAACAAACGGATAAACAATCTTATGCGCCAGTTCGGTGTATGGCAGGTCACGCCATGATTCGATCTCTTCAAGCGTGTAGTGCGGTGCTTCCTTTGGTACGTAAAGGCCGCCATCAGACGCCAGCCCTGTCAGCAGGACATCCTCAAAAGTAAGTTCCGGCGCATTACCGCGCGTGGAGATATATTTCATCATGGTTGTAGAACCTAAACTGGTGCTCAGAAAATTGCGCGTAGTTTACATGCTTTGACAGCGTTGCGCACCCGCGCGGCGGTCACGACAGCCGCTCTAACAGTTCGGGCCGGTAGTCGTCATGGGTAACGCCCGGCGTCTCGTTTTCAATGCGGGATTTCAACTCATCCAACTGTTTAACAAGCTCAGACATCGTCAGAGTGTTGTCATCAAGATCGTATACCTGACGCGAGCCCTCAAGGCTGTACAACTTGATGATCAACGCGTCGCGACTGCCCGCTTCCAGCGCCTGATCCAATGGTTTCGTCTTACGATAAATCCGGTTCAGCTCCTGTTTAAGCTTCCAGACATAATTAACCTCATCGAAATACGGCGTATCGCGAAGCCTGAACAACACGAAAGTAACGATGGCTACGCCGGTCGCCACCCCCGCAGCATTGAGCGCCAGACTGGATTCTCCGCCGACAAAAAGATAACGGTATAATTCTGCGAACCCCAGACTCGTTGCGAACAAGCCTGCGATCATTGCCCACTGGATGCGTGAACGACGCTCCTGATAACGTGCTTTATCGATTTTTTTCAGTTTCATATTTTCTCAGTTTCACACTTGTCCGGTTAACTCTCTGTTTAACGCCGGCATCGTAACCGCCCCGAACGCATTCGCAACAGTGTTTTTCAGATCACCTCACTCTTATATGGCACAAATAGCTCGATACCGGGCGGGAATGCAGTGTTAGAGTCCAATGTCAGAGTGCCATCACTCACTACCGATAACAGCAAAAAACGGAGCCCTCATGAGTACCACAGATGCACTGTTTCAATCGATAACGCTTGGCAAGCTCGAACTCAGCAACCGTATCGTCATGGCGCCCATGACCCGCACCTACTCGCCGGGAAACGTGCCTAACGACCTGAACGTCGCCTATTACGAACGACGTGCAGCAAACGGAGTCGGTCTGATCATTACCGAGGGCACCTGTGTCGGACATAAAGGCGCAAACGGCTATGCCCGCGTTCCATTTATCTACGGTGAAGAAGCCTTAGCCGGCTGGAAGAAAGTGGTAGACGCTGTGCACGCTAAGGGCGGCAAAATCGCTCCTCAGCTATGGCACGTAGGTGCTGTCCGCAAAGAAGGTACAGAGCCTGATCCATCCGTGCCCGGCTACAGCCCATCGGGCCTTTTCAAGCCCGGCCGCGAAACCGGCGTAGCAATGACTAAAGACGATATCAACGACGTCATCGAAGCCTTTGCTCAAGCCGCTGAGGATTCACAGCGCATTGGTTTTGATGCGGTTGAGATTCACGGCGCTCATGGTTACCTGATCGACCAATTCTTCTGGGAAGGAACAAATCAGCGCGATGATGAGTACGGTGGTGACCAGGTAGCACGTACCCGTTTTGCCTGTGAAATCGTTCAGGCAATCCGTGATCGGGTCGGGCCTGATTTCCCGATTATTTTCCGCTTCTCTCAATGGAAGCAACAAGACTACAGCGCACGCATGTGCAATACGCCGGAAGAGCTTGATGCGTTCCTGAAGCCGCTGGTAAATGCTGGCGTTGATATCTTCCACTGCTCTACTCGTCGCTTCTGGGAAAAAGAATTCGAAGGCTCTGATATGAATCTTGCTGGCTGGACCAGAAAACTGACCGGAAAACCTGCGATCACTGTCGGCAGTGTAGGTCTGAATGCCGGCTTTATTGACGAAGATAAGCGCGACATGATTGACGCATCGGGCGTTGCCCATGGCAACATTAATGAACTGGCCGAGCGCTTAGGCAATGATGAGTTTGAACTCGTCGCTGTGGGTCGTGCTCTGCTGCAAGATCCTGAATGGGTTATAAAAGTTCGTGAAGGGCGCTTTGACGAACTGACGGATTACAGTAAGAAAGCGTTGATGGAATTAATATAAGTTCATCAGAGCAGCATCACAGGTGCGTGATGCTGCTCCTCATTTACTCAGCCAACTGCCAACCGTTTTCAGTATCACGAAAACGAAATTCGGCTCGCTCCGTTACTTTCTGTCCTTTCTCGAACTTTCCATACTGCATTGATAGTGCGAGCAATCCGAAACCGTTGAAAAAACTACCTACCAGGTTATCCGGCGTCTCGTCTTGTAACGATTCACTAAAGGTTTTGTAGTCGGTCAGGAATTCCAGCTCATAGCGAACATCGGCCACATAAAACTCCTGATCCTTCCAGCCATTTAACTTTTCTACACTCACTACCCGAATCATATTGCTGATCGTCTTTTGCTGTGCAACAGATTCTTCAACCAAGGTATCTGAGGGTGTGCCGCTGCAGGCTGTAAGCACCATACATACACATAGCATCAATAGAGTTCTGAACATTGTTGTTCCTCATTAGTTCTGGAAGTAATTATTCCGCTAATATTTTAATTATAAGTAATCGGGTGTCTTCGACTTTGGCCAGATACTCACCTTCATCAGGATAGAAAAGACTGCCGCGGAGAATCGTATGATTTCCTGCTTCCAGTTCACCTTGAAATAAGTAGCAAAGCCAGCCGTCCTGAAGTGACAGCAGTTCCTTTTCCATGAGACAAGAGATACTTAGTTCGGTATCTATACCCTGATACACAGTTGTCAGGCCACGACCAACATCGATGACAGTCTGGCTCGCCCTCTCGGAAACGCTACCTGCCGGTTGAAGCCAAAGCTGTACCATACCCACAATATCAGCATCTGGGTTGATTTCATTGTGCATAAAACCGGATTTTCCCGAGCGTTGCACCATAACCTGCCCGGCTTTAATTTCGACTAAGCCTTGAGTACTGTCTTCAGCTACGCTATCCGGTTGTACCTCTGCCGAGCCTTCATGATGAAGACGCCCGCGGGTAACGATACTGACAATATCGATGTCGCTGTGTTGATGACGCCCAGTGCTGCCACCCGGCTTAAAGTACGCGTGCGCAAGATACATTAACTGGCCCAAGCCCTCCCAGGTATCCTCACGCTTCTGATATCCGAACTGACGCGAGTCCATCACCAGAATGCGTTCTCTCACGCCCGCAAAACCGACGATATCCAGAGTGTCGTAATTTAACAGTCTCATAAGAAGTTGCTCTGCAAAAAAACGTCCAACGAATCCTGAGTGTGTGTTGTTTGGGGCCAGACCGACTGGTATTCTTGCACACCAATAGGACAGCAAAGCTGACAGGGAGCCTCAATAGTGTCAATGATCGTACATCACCGCCGTAAACTCGCCTACACTCTGGGCAGCAAAGCCGACACACGCCAGTTTATTCCATTTTCAAAGAACACCAATACCAACCGAGGCCGCAAAGTATTTATCGACGCTGCTCTGGCGCCTTTGTTTGCTCATGCCTTTCAATCGGATGAAGCCAGCGCATTACAAATGACCTCCAAAATTGAGCAGCTGGGCGCTTTAGGTGGCAATGTCACTGCCAACCAGAACACAGGTACGCCATTCGAATATATGGAGAGTATTGGCAAGCTGGCGATTTACTATCAGATTCATCAAGGCTCTGAAGACAATCAAACTCCTGCCGGGGTGTATATCACAGGTGTTCAACGGGCTTCTGAAGAAGGTGAAGACCAAGCTGGGCTATATCAAAGCTTTGAAGGTAAATCAGCTGAGGTACTCACGAAAATTGCTGAACACGAGCAAGGCTTTATCAAAGCGCATGCAAAAGCAACGCGGGCAGCAAGGGTACTTCAAACTCTTGCCGGGGTTGACGGCTGGGAGGTTCCAAACAGTTTTAATTTTTTCTATATTCCAGCTGCGATTGAGAATGAGATGGGGCTATGGATGACACCGGATTCAAGAGCCATGCGCCCGGCCGTGGTTGCGAAAGAGCTTGCTAGTGTATTAAGTGAAACACAGAAGCACCGTAGTAATGGTAAACCGATAAAATGGCAGATCGAGGGTGACACGGTTAAGTTACTGCAATTAGCCGTAGAGCACTTACCCAATCTACTAGATAAACACCACTTTATACTGACAAACCCCGTCGCTGACACCGCTCAGGTCGTTAATGCATTTCAGCGCCGAGGTGCCAAAATAGAGGGTAAATTCACCGATAATAAAAGAGCGCTGGCATCGGCAAAAGTATCATCAGAAATAAGTTCGTCTAATACCGATCTGAAGGAGGCATTGGCCAAAGCTGGATCAGGTTCAAACACGGCCCTCTCAAACTACAACTCAAGTACTGGAAGCATAAAATCCAGCTTTATTGAATACGTTAAGAATTTAACTGGGACACTGGCATGGTAAAACTTCTTACAGGACCAGATTTCTCGGACCAGGTAATATTCACGTTCACTACGGACGTTGCCAGCATATACATCCCTGTTCCGACTGCGAGCATAGAAAAAACCAAGTCCTGTGACACAGAAATTGGCTCACTGTCGGACCATGCAACGTACGATGTACCGTCAGAAGACTGGATGTCTTATAAGCGTGTTATGAGGAGTTCTTTTCAATACTACCGGAAGAGCTCCGGTTTAGAACTATCTTCTACCCATCTCATGGTACAAATCTTTCAGGTCAGTAAAGCGAGTGCCACTGCGACAAGGCTATCCGTGGATGATGCAAAGCGCTACTTAATAGAGATAAGAGATCACCTTAAAGAAAAACTGATTGAAAATGATTTCAATCCAGATTTTTTTGTATTTCCGAGTTCAATTGATGAAGCCGTGGAACTTAAATCAAATGGTATCCATTGGGCATATATGCGTACAGGATATGCTGAGCTTGGTCCACCAGATCTGTGTTTCGTTACTCCGCTTAGTTCAAATACTTTGCTGATGATTGAAGGAGACACAGGGGATTACAACTTTGAGCTACCCGACGGGCATAGCGACGCCATGCTACTTGAGGCTGAAAACGACCTTTTCGATTTCATCAAATCCATCCGCATCGACTTCTCTCCAGAGATTCAGGCTCAGATCGACAAAGCCAGAACAACTGAAAGTGCCTGATCATTCGATTCCGGCACTACTCTCCCTGCAGAGTAAGTACTAACCGACGACTACCACCGTAATCACGGTGCTCGCACAGGTATATTCCCTGCCAAGTCCCCAGAGCGAGCCTGCCATTCGTCACTGGAATGGTAAGAGATGGTCCAAGTAAGCTGGATTTAATATGGGCGGGCAGATCGTCAGGGCCTTCGTCATTGTGTTTGTAGTATGGCTGATTTTCAGGCACCAACCGGCTGAACACTTCTTCAAAGTCCACTCTCACTGTCGGGTCAGCGTTTTCGTTAATTGTCAGAGACGCTGAGGTGTGTTGAATAAACACATGAAGCAGACCAACGGAAACATCGGCAAGCTCAGGCAACGCCTGTTCAATCTCACGGGTAATTAAATGAAAGCCGCGAGCGCGAGCTTTTAACTGAATGGTTTTCTGGGTCCACATAGGCGACACCTTGTGTCAGAAAATAAGTGATATTCGGAGCGGGATATATCTATGAAATGAAGAAGCGTCAGCGAGGCCGCAACAACATGGCGCAGAATTTTATGGAAGGGGAGCGTATTGTAATACGTGAGCATTCCGGAAAACTCTGCAACACAGTTGTTGCAACGCAGCTAGCTTCGGGCCAGCTGCTTAGCGCATCATAGGAGGCATCCCACCCGGCGGCATACCACCACCGCCCGGACCACCTGGTCCTCCCATGCCGCCTATAGCGCGCATCATTTTCTTCATGCCACCTTTGGCCGTGACCTTTTTCATCATTTTCTGCATTTGCTTGTGCTGCTTCAGAACGCGATTCACATCCTGAATCTGCGTACCAGAACCCGCTGCAATACGCTTTTTACGTGAGCCATTGATTTTGTCCGGGAAGCGGCGCTCATCAAGGGTCATAGAGAAAATGATGGATTCCATCTGCTTAAACTGGCCTTCCGCAGCGGTCGTCTGCTTGGCCATTGCACCCAGGTTACCCATACCCGGCAGCTTATCCAGCATACCCGTCAGGCCACCCATGTTTTTCATCTGCTGAATCTGATCAAGGAAGTCTTCCAGATCGAAGCCTTTGCCTGTTTTCAGTTTCTTGGCGAGCTTGTCGGCTTTCGACTTATCGATCTTACGTTCTGCTTCTTCGATCAGAGTGAGAACGTCGCCCATATCGAGAATACGTGAAGCAACACGATCAGGGTGGAAAGGCTCGAGCGCGTCGGTCTTTTCGCCCATACCCATAAACTTGATCGGTTTACCCGTAATATGGCGCACTGACAGAGCAGCACCACCGCGCGCATCACCGTCCGATTTGGTCAGCACGACACCGGTCAGAGGCAAGGCATCATTAAATGCTTTAGCTGTATTCGCAGCGTCCTGACCTGTCATCGCGTCGACAACAAAGAGAGTCTCTATCGGCGTAATAGCAGCGTGGAGATCTTTGATCTCACCCATCATCTGCTCATCGACCGTCAGGCGACCCGCGGTATCCACCAGCAGAACATCGTACGCACCACGGCGGGCAGCATCGATGGCGCCTTTAGCGATATCGATCGGTTTTTCATCTGCCGTCGATGGGTGAAAGCCAGCACCGACTTCATTCGCCAGAGTTTCAAGCTGTTTGATCGCCGCAGGACGATACACGTCCGCAGAAACCACCATCACTTTCTTTTTCTCTCGCTCAGCAAGATACTTCGCAAGCTTACCAACGGTCGTTGTTTTACCTGCGCCCTGCAGACCCGCCATCATCACGATGGCTGGAGGCTGTGTCGCCAGATTCAGTTTCTCGTTGGCTTCGCCCATGACACTTTGCAGTTCTTCATGGACGATTTTCAGGAATACCTGCCCAGGGTTGAGGCTCTTCAGTACATCGGTACCGACAGCACGCTCTTTGACCTGCGCGGTAAAATCTTTTACGACCGGCAGGGCCACGTCGGCTTCCAACAGCGCCATGCGCACTTCACGCATGGTGCCTTTGATATTCTCTTCGGTCAGCTTCGCTTGGCCAGTAATGCCTTTTAAGGCACTGCCCAAGCGGTCGGTAAGGCTTTCAAACATCTTGATGACTCTGTCTGACGGTAAATAAATAAGTGGGCAAGTATACCGCGTTGGCCTTCAGGTTCCCAATGCTGCGGCGCGGAGCTTTGCAAGTAGCCCGAGCTGGCATGATTGCACTTCCTTGAGGTGGCCCCTTATGCGACACTGGCGCTATTCGTGTTGGGGAAGTTTCATGACAGCATTAGCGTTGGCAGTACCGGCTGCCGGTTTTTATCTGTTTGCCGCTTTGCGCCAGCTACTTGTCATCAAGGGCAGCAAAGCACCACAGCGAGGCCTGTTGCTGGGCTTTGCATCAATTGGCGCACTTCTGCACCTGGCCTCACTGTCTGTCACGCTGGTCAGTGAACATGCTCTCAATATGGCCATGTTTCAGGTCGGTTCGCTGATCGCACTGATTATTACCCTGCTTCTTTTGTTTTCAGCCTGGCGTAAACCCGTCGATAATCTGTTCACTGGCCTGCTGCCAATGGGCGCGGTTGTCGCAATTCTGGGGGCGGTGATCCAACATCAGGTGCTGTTAACGGACCTGAGTTACGCGCTGATCTGGCACATACTGCTATCGATTGTTGCCTTCAGCCTGTTCACCATCGCATCGGTTCAGGCGATTCTGGTCATTCTCCAGGACAGAAATCTGAGAAAACACCAGACCCGGGGCCTCATCCGCTCTCTGCCGCCATTGCAGACTATGGATGCTCTGCTGTTCGAAATTCTCTGGTTGGCCATGCTTTTACTGACCGCCTCGTTCATTGTCGGCTTACCCGTCGTTGAAAGCCTGAGCAATCAGCACCTCATTCATAAGGTCGCGTTTTCACTGGTTGGATGGGTCGTTTTTACCACACTTCTCTTTGGTCGATACCGTTTTGGCTGGCGAGGCCCCGTGGCCGGTAAATGGACACTCACGGGGACAGGCTTCCTTATCCTTGCTTATTTTGGCACCCAATTCGTTCTTGAGTACGTACTCGAACGAGCTTGAGCCACAGAGCCCATTTATCACCCGCTTGACACCCCAACGTCAGTGCCTATGATGGCGGAATCGTATCAGTTATAGGACACCGTCTTGAACGACGTTCCCTTGAGTGTGCTCTTCGGCATACTCGCTCTTTTAATCGTGCTGTCAGGCTTCTTCTCAAGTTCTGAAACCGGCATGATGTCTCTGAACCGTTACCGCTTGCGCCACCTCGCCAAGAGTAAGCACAAAGGAGCCATGCGCTCGGTTAAGCTTCTTGAGAAGCCAGACCGGATGATCGGTACCATTCTCACCGGCAACAATCTGGTGAACTTTGCTGCGGCTGCCTTAGCAACCATCATCAGCCAGCGGCTATGGCCGGACAATCCGGATCTGGCGGTGTTCGTAAACACCATACTGTTCACCCTGATTGTGTTGATCTTCGCAGAACTGACACCGAAGACTCTGGCAGCGATTGCGCCGGAGAAAATCGCCTTCCCGGCCTCATCGATCCTTTTGTGGCTGCAATGGGCGCTTCATCCAGCGGTGTGGTTTGTTAATACTATTGCCAACTGGTTGCTTAAACTGGTTCGTGTTGATGTCGCCAATGCGACACCAGACAACCTGAGTACCGAAGAACTGCGTACCGTAGTCCGCGAAGCGGGCTCTATGATACCGAAACGTCACCAGCACATGCTGATCTCCATTCTTGACCTGGAGAAGATGACGGTGAACGACATTATGGTGCCGCGAAACGAAGTGGTGGGTATCGACCTCGACGACCCGCTGAGCGACATCATTCAGCAGCTGCGTACCACGCAACACACGCGCCTGCCTGTCTTCCGCGGAGACATCAACAATGTCGTCGGCGTTCTGCATACCCGGAATATCAGCCGCTTTCTTTCATCCGGTGAATATCTGAAAGAAGACATCGAAAAGCTTTCGCGCGAGCCTTACTTCATCCCTGAGAGCACGCCTCTGCATACCCAGTTGTTTAACTTTCAGAAGTATCAGCGTCGCATTGCACTTGTGGTCGATGAATACGGTGATGTTCATGGCATCTGCACTCTCGAGGACATTCTCGAAGAGATCGTCGGCGAGTTTACGACCGATGTTGCCGCAGCCAGCTCGCCGGATGTTCATCCGCAGGAAGACGGCAGTTTCATCATTGATGGCACCGCTTTCGTCCGCGATGTAAACAAGTCGATGCACTGGGAATTACCGATTGATGGGCCGAAATCCGTGAGCGGCCTGATCGTCGAGTACCTGGAGCATATTCCTGAATCTCCCGTCTGCCTCCGCATTGGCCGCTACCGTATTGAAATCATGCAGATCAAAGACAACACGATACGCAGTGCCAAAGTAACGATTGACCCGAATATCCGCGACGACGACTGACAGGTTTTTCTGACCTGCGAATGTCCGCCGATGCCGCTGGGGTATAACTGCCCCAGCGGAGCCGCTACAATATGACCCCACTTTTTCAGAGCCACCGAAACGAATTGTCATGACCGATCAGAACGCTCGCAAAATACTAGTTACCAGTGCCCTGCCCTACGCAAACGGCTCCATTCACCTTGGCCACCTGCTGGAATACATTCAGACAGACATCTGGGTCCGCTTCCAGAAAGCGCGCGGACACATGTGTACCTATGTCTGTGCGGATGACGCCCACGGCACAGCCATCATGCTGCGTGCTGAGAAAGAAGGCATCAGCCCTGAAGAGCAGATTGCCCGCGTTAAAGCCGAGCACGAAACCGATTTTGCCGACTTCCAGATCGCGTTCGATAATTTTCACAGCACTCATAGTGAAGAAAACCGGGAACTGTCTGCGACTATCTACAAAGCATGCCGCGACAAAGGCCATATCGCTACCCGCAACATCAAACAGCTTTATGATCCCGTTAAAGAGCTGTTTCTGGCAGATCGCTACATCAAAGGTAACTGCCCTAAGTGCGATGCCGAAGATCAATATGGCGACAACTGTGAGGTGTGCGGCGCGACTTACACCCCAGCCGAACTGAAGAAGCCATACTCTGTTATCTCAGGTGCTACCCCAGTAGAAAAAGAGTCCGAGCACTTCTTCTTTAAACTGCCGGATTTTCAGGACTTTCTGAAAGAATGGACACGTTCTGGCACCTTACAGGACGAAGTCGCTAACAAGCTGTCAGAGTGGCTGGACTCGGGGCTGCAGGAATGGGATATCTCCCGTGATGCACCTTACTTTGGTTTTGAGATTCCAGATGCACCAGGCAAGTACTTTTATGTCTGGCTTGATGCCCCAATCGGCTATATGGCGAGCTTCAAAAACCTGTGTGATCGCCGCGAAGATCTGAGCTTCGATGATTACTGGAAGCCGGATTCCGATGCCGAGGTTTATCACTTTATCGGTAAAGACATCATTAACTTCCACGCGCTGTTCTGGCCATCCATGCTGTCAGCTGCAGACTTCCGTACCCCAACCGCCGTCAACGCTCACGGATTCGTGACTGTTAATGGTGCCAAGATGTCTAAGTCACGTGGCACCTTTATCAAGGCACGTACGTACCTGAACCACCTGAATCCAACGTATCTGCGCTACTACTTTGCCGCTAAGCTGGGTAGCAGCGTCGATGACTTCGATCTCAACCTCGAAGACTTCGTCCAGCGCGTTAATTCCGACCTGGTGAACAAGCTGATCAACATTGCCAGCCGCACCGCGAACTTCATCAAGAAGTCCGGTGGCGTACTCAGTGAGAACTGTGCTGAGGAAGCCATGGTGAATGACTTCATTAACGCCGGCGACCAGATCGCAGAATTGTATGAGAAGCGCGAATTCAGCCGCGCCATGAAAGAAATCATGACACTCGCTGATCGTGCCAACGAATACATTCAGGCAAAAGCGCCATGGGCCATGTCGAAAGAAGAAGGCCGCGAACAGGAAGTACTGGAAGTCTGCTCTGTTGCGGTGAACCTTTTCCGTCAGCTGATGACCTACCTTTCACCAGTGCTGCCTGAACTTGCTGATAAAACCGCAGCCTTCCTCAACCTTGAATCACTGGGTTGGGAAGATCGCCGCAGCATCCTGACTGGCCATGCGATTAATAAGTTCAAGCCTATGCTGGCTCGAGCTGAAATGGACAAGGTCACCGCCATTCTCGAAGAAACAAAAACCGAACTCGAAAAAGAGAACGGTGGCGCAGCGGCTGCAAAAAATCAGAAAGCCGACAAAAAAGCAGATAAGAAAGCTGAAAAGAAGGCCAAGAACAAAGGGCCAGAGCTCAGAGAAGATGGCAATGAAGTAATCGCTGACACTATCGAATTCCCGGACTTTGCCAAGGTCGATCTGCGAATCGCCCGAATTATCAAAGCCGACCACGTTGATGGTGCAGACAAACTTCTGCAGCTGACTCTGGATATTGGCAATGGCGAAACCAGGAACGTATTCTCAGGTATTAAAGCGGCCTATAAGCCAGAAGACCTGGAAGGCAAACTGACTGTAATGGTCGCGAACCTGGCTCCGCGTAAAATGAAGTTTGGTCTGTCAGAAGGCATGGTGCTTGCCGCCGGCCCTGGCGGCAGCGAAATCTACCTACTTGAACCGCACGACGGCGCCCAACCGGGCATGAGGGTAATGTAATGAAAGCATTAATCACGGTATTGTCGGCCATGCTGCTGACCTTAGGTGTAGTGAGTGAAGCTCACGCGAAACGGTTTGGTAGCGGCGGCTTTGGGAAAAGCTTCCCTACGCAGCAACGCAGCGCGCCGGCAAAGCAGTCAGACAAAACCTCAGGTAACACTCAGGCTGCCCCTTCCAAAGGCGGTATGATGGGTGGAATGATGGGCGGCCTGCTGGCCGGTGGCCTGTTCGCTTACCTGCTGGGCAGCGGCGCATTCGAAGGCATTCAGATTATGGACATCCTTCTGCTGGGTCTTGCTGCGTTCGTCATCATTCGCCTTCTGCGTGGAGCCGGGCAAGCTCAGCAGCGCCAGGCAGCCGCCGCGGCGCACGGTCCGGCAACTCATCAGAGCTTTCAGTCAGCGAACGAGACTGCGAGTGCAACCGTGGCTCCTGATCAACCTATGTCGTTGCCTGCTGACTTTGATGCAGAAGCCTTCACACAAGGCGCACTCGAGCACTATCACCTTGTTCAACAAGCCTGGAACGACGGCAACCTCGACCTGATTCGTGAGTATGTTAGCCCTGAGCTGTACGATGCACTGGCCGCTCAACGCAACCGTCTGATGGTTCCGCCAAAGACGGAAATTCTGGACCTTAACGCAGAAATTGTGCGCGCTGATGAGACGCCAACCCACCGCGAAATCAGTGTTCTGTTCCGTGGCCGCTGCAAAGATGATCTGGAAAAATCTGAAGATGGTATCTTCGATGTATGGCATCTTGAACGCGACCTCCGTGACGACAATGCGCCCTGGTTGGTTGTCGGTATTGAAGCTGAGTAATGCTTAGCTTCTCGCTTAAAAACGCCGGTTCGTCCGGCGTTTTTTTATACCACCAGAAAAGTCTGAACGCTGATTGCACACGCGAAAACGCCAGGCTGAACCGCAGGAAATACCATTGCGTAAAACGATATATAAGAAGGAAAAAAATAAGCCCGGTGAAAACCGGGCTTAAAAGTGGAGATAAAGATCCCTATGTCAGAACCTTTGCATTGATATTAGTCTGTAATACAAACGTTATACAGGTGTAATATAGCCAGATCAGTAACAATTCGCGCCAGTTCTTGGTAATAGCGGTATCAAATTCTTAATCTATTACGGCTTTCAAATCGCTGGCTTGCTCTGTCTAAGAATCCACCAACCACACAGGCGGAATGTGAAATAACAGACATACCCAGCAAAGAGTGTGTCACTCAGGAAGTGTCCCCCCTGAATGATACGTGTCGCACTTAAAACGACACCGGTAACCAGCCCGGCCCAGAACCACTTGCGACTGCTGAACAGCCAACCGAGCGTCATAAACCAGAAGCCCATTGCTGCATGGCCACTGACAAATGAATTACAGCCCTTGCTGCAGGTCTCGTTGATAACAAAAGCCGGAGTGAAGGTTTTACGTCCGTCAAACTGCTCGACATTTTTGGGGCGTGCACGGTCAAAGCCCTCTTTAAACACGCTGTGTACCAAAATGCCGGGGCCAGCAAGGAGAGTGACCAACAAAAACGTCAGCAATTTCTGGTTCGCCTTATCAGGCCCAAACGAAAAGAACCCAGCAATCACCGAAAAAAGAAGTACCGGCACCAGGAAATAAGGGATGTAACGAAAAATACCATAAATTGAATCCGCCACAGCGCTGTCACTTCCCCACCAGTCTCCAGACACCGGATCATAGAACCAACCACTAACCGCCAGATCAATCTGCGGATACACAACAAACAAGGCCGCGAGAAGAATAAAACTGATCCAGTCAGCGTGTACTTTTAAGGTATTCAACATGTTATTTGCTCTTATCGCTCGGAAGTTCTGGCGCTATTTTCAGCGTCGGCAAGCGCAGAATATAGATAGAAACCCCCAGCCCTATGGCCGGAAGAAGATAGTGCAACATAGGACGCTGCAGAATGACAAAGGCGGTCAGGAGAAGCATGGTCCACATCAACAGTAAGGTGTACACCTTCGCCTTTAAAGGCATTCCTTGACCATCCAGATAGTAAATCAGGTAACGACCCAGCCTCGGGTGTTCTACCAACCATTGATAAAACTTTGGTGAGGTACGCACGAAACACGCGGCCGATAGCAGCAGAAAAGGTGTTGTTGGCAAGACAGGCAGAAATATCCCAATAAAACCCAGAGCAACACTCAACCATCCGATGCCCATAACCAGATGTCGGACGACGGGGTTTCGTATCGTTCTTCTGTTGCTGGCGACGTTATTGCTCATTGGCTGTTACAACCTACGGCTGAAGCGTCGGCGGTATTCCGTTGGTGTGAGCCCGGTTTTAGAGCGAAACAATCGCCGGAACGAGCTACCATCTTCATAGCCGACTTCATTCATTACCACGTCCACTGTTCGTTCGGTTTCTTCGAGCAGCTTACGTGCAGCCTCAATACGAACCGTCTGAATATAAGCATTGGGTGACATCGACAACGCACTGTTGAAACGTCGGATCAGAGTGCGCTTCGACATACCAAACTGCGATGCCAGCTCTTCGACAAGAACCTTATCGGCATAATGTGCGTCCAGCCACTCCTGAATCTCGCTGATCCGATCGTCTTTATGTGGCTTAGCGAGACGCATAAGAGAATAAGAAAGTTGGCTGTCACGGCGGTAGTCAAACACAAAAGCTTTGGCCGTCTGCATCGCCACTTCATGGTTCACGAAACGCTCAATCAGGTGCAGGGTAAGGTCGAACCAGGCGAGGCCTCCACCAGCACAGTAGATATCGCCATCACGGGTAATTAATTGATCTGCGGCCAGTTCAACGCCGGGATAGCGCTCTGCAAAGAAATCCCGATAGCCCCAGTGGGTGGTTGCTTTCCGCCCGTCCAGTACACCGGATTCAGCCAGCAGGAAATTACCAGTGCAGTTTCCACAGATCGTCCAACCTTTCTTATCTGCTTTGCGCAGAAGCTCGGTAAGGGCCTGCTCTTTCTTGAGGACGTCGTTTATATGAACAGCAATGGTAGGAACGATCAGAATATCTGTGTGGTCAATGTCAGCGAAACTCATATGCGCAGAAATTTCGATGCCATTCACACAGCGCACCGGATTACCGTCTTCCGAAGCAATTCTGACGCTGAAGTAACGTTCGTGGGGTTCACCCTGAATAACATTCCACAGAACGCCACTGGATACCAGAAGATCCGCTACACCTGCGATTGCAGATGACATGGCCCCTGGAAAGGCTGTAATGACAACGTTATGCATATGACACATTCCACACTGAGAGGGCTTATATTGCCTCTCTCAGCACGGATAAACAAGTGTCAACCACCGGGCTTACGGTAAGACTTCTTGAGTTGCTTACGCGCTTTATCGCGTTTGATCCGGCGCTTGTTCTCCGTCCGCTCTACAGCCTCAGCACGACGTTTACTGGAGTGACGAACCTCTTTCTTCTTGTCAGAGAAAGGATTGTCACCCTGGCGGAACTCAAACCGGATAGGCGTACCAGAGATATTCAGCACACGCCGGAACGTGTTCGCAAGGTAGCGCCTGTAATCTTCTGGCAGTTCATTAACCATAGTGCCATGAACGATGATACGTGGAGGATTCGAGCCCCCTTGGTGCGCGTAACGCAGCTTAGGGCGACGGCCACGAATAATAGGCGGCTGGTGCGCGGCGATAGCATCTTCAAGAATGCGGGTCAGCATGTTGGTCTGCCATTTCGCCATCGCAGACTCATAGGCCTGATCCACAGACTCGTACAAGTGACCGACCCCCGTACCGTGCAGCGCTGAGATAAAGTGCATATCGGCAAACGTCAGGAAATCGAAGCGGCGGTCAATTTCGTCTTTGACGCGCTGTTTATCGTCAGCGTCCATGCCATCCCATTTATTAATGGCAATGACCAATGCACGACCGGAGTTCAGCACAAAGCTGAGCATATGAAGGTCCTGCTCCACGATACCGGTGCGTGCATCCAATACGAGAATACAGACGTTGCAGTCCTGAATAGCCTGCAGCGTTTTAATAATGGAAAATTTCTCTGCCGCTTCTGAGATGTTCTTACGACGGCGTACACCCGCAGTATCAATCAAGGTGTATTCCTGACCGTGCCGTTCATACGGAATATAAATACTGTCTCTGGTCGTTCCGGCTTCGTCATACACAACGACACGCTCTTCACCAAGAAAGCGGTTTACCAGTGTTGATTTACCGACATTCGGGCGCCCGACTACGGCGATCTTGATGCCTTTTATATCAAGCTCTTCGTGGTGAACGTCTTCTTCACCCTCTTCGTAGTAGTAACCAGTCTCTTCTTCTTCGGCTTTTTCTTCTTCAATCAACTCGTCCATAACGTAGTCGATCAGTGCCGAAATGCCCCGGTTATGCGCTGCAGCAATAGGCAGAGGCTCCCCCATACCCAGCTCGAAAAACTCACCGAGTACGATGTCCGGGTTCTTACCGTCGATTTTGTTGGCAATCAGATAGGCAGCTTTACCATTGCGACGCAGGTGCTCAGCAATCATTCTGTCGCCAGCTGTAATGCCCGCGCCAACATCGACGAGAAAGAAAACGATATCTGCTTCCTGAATCGCCTGAAAGCTCTGACCTGCCATAGCCGAGTCGATACCTTCTTCCTGACCACTGATACCGCCGGTATCAATCACAATGAAAGGATGATCACCCACTTTCCCTTCACCGTACTTACGGTCACGCGTCAGCCCGGCGATCTCTGCCACCAGCGCATCACGGCTTTTAGTCAGTCGGTTAAAGAGCGTCGATTTGCCCACGTTCGGGCGCCCGACGAGGGCGATAACAGGTACCATGTCAGGAAACCTCGGATAAGAAAATGTGAGGCATCAACGCAGTTCGATCAAGGCCAGATCACCGGCATTGGTATACACCAATAAGCCTTCATCTGTGTCCAGCATGTTGCTACGGATACCGAAGTCGCGACCACGAGACAGGCGCCAGTTAGTCGCCTCCGGCTGGTGCGGATAATTTATGTGCAGAGGTCTCGGACGAAGCATGATACGACCCTCGATACCGCCGTCGACCTGACTGATAAAGTGTACATAACCTTCTTCATCGCCAACGGCCAGATACGTTCCTGTGGCTGTGACCTGCCCCAGGCCACGCCCCATTAACTCAGTCTGTAACCAGGCTTTCGCACCCGTCATCATGTCATACGACTGGATACTGTCGTCATCGAGCGTCAGGTAAACGCTGCCGAGAGCTAATTCAGGGCTGGTGTAGGTTGAACCTTCTTCCTGCCAGATGGTTTCACCCATCTCGCTCACTGCGGCAACTTTACCGTGATACGCAGCGGCGAAAATGATTCGGCCATCAGACACTGGAGAGCCATCAACGTCTACCAGACGTTCAAGCTCAGAACGACCGTCAGGTACGCCAAGGCGAATATCCCAACGCGGAATACCCAGCACTTTATCAAGGGCGACCAGCTTACCCGTTGCATAGCCAGTAATTACCAGGCGATCGGTAATTAACGGCGTGCCTGTGCCTCGTACAGAAAGTACGGGCATACCAGCTTCGTAGGACCATGCCTGGGCACCGGTATCGCGCTCGAGTGCCGTAACGCGCCCGTCAACCGTCTGAATAAATACTCGCTGTTCATCAGCCGCCGCTTGCGCCACAGCCTCACTTGGCAGCATTGCCCGCCAAAGCTCGGAGCCATCATCGGCTGACAGTGCAACCAGTGTACCCTCTCGCAGGCTGACAAATAACTGATCATCACTGAAAGAAACGCCACCAAGAATCGGTTGTTCCAGATCTTTCGTCCAGAGTCGATCACCCGATGCCAGCTCAACCGCTGTTACCGTGCCGCCGGTATCCGCTGCATAAACGGTATCACCGTCTACCGCTGCTTTGAGGCGGGTGTAGGTTACTCCCGGACCTTCACCAAGATTGATACGCCAGACAACGTCGGGCTTTGCTTCGCCAGACGCGTCAGGCAGTACCCGATCATTGGTGGATGCGCACGCAGCTAACGCGGCAGCACATGCAGTGATAAACAGAGACTTAAACCAGTGGCGCGACTGCATCAGGCGTCCTCAGAGGAAGTAGTATCCGGTGTATTCAGGCTATCAATTTTGCGCTGCAGAATGCTGTTGTTCTGACCCAGCGCCTGTGCCGCATCCATGGCTCGCAGATAGGCATCACGCGCATTCGCCAGCTCGCCCTTACGGAACAGAGCGTCACCACGCGCTTCTTCAATTTGTGGAGCAAACGCCGGATCAGCTTTTTCTGGCAGTGCTGCCAGTGCTTCATCGGCTTTACCCTGTTGTGTTAATACAGCCGCCAGGCGTGCTTGTGCCGCCAGCTTAACTGGCTCAGCATCTGCGTCATTAACCAGGGCCTGAAGCTCAGCCGCAGCGGCTTCATAGTCGCCATTTTCAGCAGCAATACGAGCAATGAAAAGACTGCCGAAGTCGGCATATGCCGTGTCACTGAAATCGGTTTTCAGTTGCTCAGCAAGACGCTGCATATCCGCGGCCGCATCGGTATTTTCCTGAGCTGCAAGCTCTACCAATTGAGTGTATACCGCTGACGCCGCTTCACCGGTCGCCTGCTTGCTGTCTTGCCAATAGTTCCAGCCAACCACACCAGCGATCGCAACAGCCACTGTTGATACCAGACTGGTACCGTTCTCTGACCACCATTTTTTGATGATCTCTGCCTGTTCTTCATCCGTTCTTAAATCGGTCATTATCTCGTCTCCGACAAGCTATTTTTATTGTCTGTTAATCAGCTCAGGTTATCTGTCAGCCACTGACCCAGTTCACTTTGGGCAATGGTTTGTTGTCCGGCTTCACCACGCAGGTCTTTCACAGTTACCTGCTTCTCAGCAATCTCAGTTTCACCAAGCAGGAGTGCAAACAAGGCACCGCTTTTGTCTGCTTTTTTCATCTGGCTCTTGAAGCTGCCACCACCGCAATGGGTCTGTACTCGCAACCACGGTTGCTCTGCGCGCAGACTGTCTGAAAGCATCAGTGATGCAAGACTTGCACCTTCACCAACACCGCACACATACAGGTCGACGGTCTGCATCACTTCAGCCGGAATCACTTCGAGCGTTTCCAGCATCAATATCAGACGCTCAACACCCATGGCAAAACCCACAGCGGGTGTTGGCTTACCGCCCAGCTGCTCGACCAGACCGTCGTATCGGCCACCAGCACAGACAGTGCCTTGGGCTCCCAGTTTGTCCGTTACCCATTCAAAAACTGTTTTACAGTAGTAATCCAGCCCACGAACCAGACGCTGGTTGATCTCGTACTTTACACCAGCTGCGTCGAGTACCGCACGCAGAGCATCAAAATCGGACCGGCTTTCATCATCAAGGTAATCATGTAACTCTGGCGCATCGGCCAGCAAGGCCTGAGTTTCAGGATTCTTGCTGTCGAGCACACGCAACGGATTCGTCTCAAGACGACGCTTGCTGTCTTCATCCAGCTGATCTTTGCGCGCACTCAGGTAATCGACCAGCGCATCACGATAGCGGGCTCGGGCTTCGTTGCTCCCCAGGGTATTCAGTTGCAGGGTGACGGAGTCTGCAAGCCCCAACTGCTCCCACAGGCGCGCCGTCATCAGGATCAGTTCGGCATCAATATCCGGGGTGGCAATACCAAAGGTCTCAACACCAATCTGATAAAACTGGCGGTAGCGCCCTTTCTGTGGACGCTCATGACGGAACATAGGGCCGGTGTACCAAAGGCGTTGAGTCTGATTATAAAGAAGACCGTGTTCTTCGCACGCACGCACACAGCTGGCGGTACCTTCCGGACGCAGTGTCAGGCTATCGCCGTTGCGATCCTCAAAGGTATACATTTCTTTTTCAACAATATCGGTGACTTCGCCGATCGAGCGTTTGAAAAGCGCCGTCTGCTCCAGCACTGGCATACGGATTTCATCGTAACCGTAACCAGCCAGAACTTCTTTTACCGTTCCTTCTAGATACTGCCAGACCGGACTTTGGGTTGGCAGTATGTCGTTCATACCGCGGATTGCCTGAATTTTCTTTGCCATGTTTTACTCTGTCCTGCCTGATCCGGTTACTTTGCCGTAGTAATCAGGTCTTTACGTTCTTCGTCGAGGATGGCTGCGCGTTCCCGGATCATGCGTTCCAGGTCGTTCACCAATCCATCGTTTGTCAGTTTGCCGGCTGGCTTGCCATCGATATACACAAGATTTGGCTGGCCGCCGGTCAACCCCAAATCGACTTCTTTCGCTTCACCCGGACCATTAACAACACAACCAATGACAGCGACATCCATATCAGTACGGATATCTTCGACACGCATTTCCAGCTCATTCATGGTTTTAATCACATCAAAATTCTGACGTGAACAGCTTGGACAAGCGATGAAGTTAATACCGCGCGACCGCAGTTTCAGTGACTTCAGCATGTCCCAGCCAACTTTCACTTCTTCGATCGGGTCTGCCGCCAATGACACACGAATGGTGTCGCCAATGCCATCCCACAGTAACAGGCCAAGACCGATAGACGACTTAACCGTGCCGCCACGCAAACCACCGGCTTCAGTAATGCCCAGATGCAGCGGCTGCTCAATCTGATCGGCTATTTTGCGATACGCAGCAACCGTCATAAAAATATCTGACGCTTTCAGGCTGAGCTTAAAATCCGGGTAGTTAAGGCGATCCAGAATGTCGATATGACGCATGGCCGACTCAACCAGCGCATCAGGTGTCGGCTCGCCATATTTTTTCTGCAGATCTTTTTCGAGTGAGCCCGCATTTACCCCTATCCGAATCGGTATACCTTTATCCTTCGCCGCGTCGATAACGGCCCGGACGCGATCTTCACGCCCGATATTGCCCGGATTAATGCGCAGACAATCGACGCCCAGCTCTGCCACACGCAGGGCAATGCGATAGTCAAAATGAATATCGGATACCAGAGGGATATCGACCTGTTTCCGTATTTCACCAAACGCTTCTGCAGCATCCATTGTCGGAACAGAAACACGCACAATGTCTGCGCCTGCATCCTGAGCCCGGCGAATCTGGGCGACGGTTGCAGCAACGTCTGTCGTTTCTGTATTGGTCATGGTCTGAATAGCAATAGGGGCATCGCCACCTACCGGGACATCGCCCACCCAGATTTTGCGACTCTTTCTGCGCTTGA
Organism: Oceanospirillaceae bacterium; assembly: GCA_002724925.1. Lineage (GTDB taxonomy): Bacteria > Pseudomonadota > Gammaproteobacteria > Pseudomonadales > Oceanobacteraceae > Thalassolituus. Next base: position 511,314 of record PBQA01000013.1, on the reverse strand, counting down.
TCGGGTTTTCCATGTTTTTATTCATGACTGAGCACCGTTCAGTGATTCCTGATACATTCGATATTCTTCAGAGTCCGGATAGCGCTGCTTCAGCTGAGCGGCCAGCGCAACACCGCGGGATGTCTGCTGATGGATGGTCAGCAGCTTAATTCCTAACCATAAACTGTGCGCTGTATGTTCGGTCTGGTCACGTTCGACCAGGCGATCGAAGCGATCAAAGTACTTCAGTGACTCATCGTAGCGTTGAGCTTCGAACAACAGCGTGGAGATATTCACCAGCGCATCCACATTGTAGGGTGCGAGGCGTAAAGACTGCGTGTACGCCTCAATGGCACCCTGTGAATTTCCCATGCGAAAGAAGTTCAACGCCATATCGTTATAGGCACCAACACGATTGTTGTAATAACGATCATTCGCTACTTCGCTAAGCAGGTCGCGGGCTTCTTTGTAGCGCTTCATACGCGCATACAGGCGGCCCAGATGGTGACGCGCCAGAGTAAACTTCGGGTCTTCGCGAAGCGCCTTTTTAAAAGAGTCTTCAGCCAGATCCAGCTCACCTTCGGTTTGCCAGACCAATCCCATGGCATCGTTGGCCTGAGGATCATTCGGGTCTATTTCCAGGGCTCTCTGAAGACGGTCCCGAGCCCAGTCAGGACGACCTTTCTGTAAATAGCCGAGGCCAAGCTGGGTGTAGTTTTCTACCGCTTTTTCAGGAGAGGCTTTCTTGCTGAAACGACTTTCTTCGACGGTCACACACGCCTGAAGAGAGAGAACGGCCAGGCTGACAATCAATAATCGGAAAACATTCATTACGAAGCTCGACCTCCCTGTTCGGCGTCAATCTGAACGGCATCAATATAACGCTGACTGCGACGCGTACGATCTTCCACTTTACCGACTAACTGCCCGCAGGCGGCATCGATGTCGTCGCCTCGGGTAGAGCGGATCGTCACGACATGTCCCTGACTGACGAGATAATCACGGAAACGATAAACCCGGTTATTACTCGGGCGACGGTATCCTGAATTAGGAAACGGGTTAAACGGAATCAGGTTGATTTTGCACGGTACCAGCTTCATAAGTTCAGCCAGCTCTTCCGCGTGTACCATCTCATCATTAACGCCGTCCATCAGTGTGTATTCGATCGTGGCTTTTCGCTTGTCGGGCAGCTTCCCGAGATAGCGGTTTGTCGCTGCGATCAATTCACTCAGCGGGTACTTTTTATTGAGAGGTACCAGTGTATTGCGTAACTCGTCATTCGGTGCGTGAAGCGATATCGCCAGAGAAACATCGGTAACGTCTCCCAGCTTATCAATCATAGGCACGACGCCTGATGTACTCAGAGTGACACGACGCTTCGACAGGCCATAAGCGTTGTCGTCCATCATCAGGTTCATGGCGTCGACAACATTGTCAAAGTTCAGCAGCGGCTCGCCCATACCCATCATAACGACGTTGGTAATACGACGTTCACGACGCTCGCCCGGCTGATGAAAACTCATAGCGGCAACGTATAGCTGACCAATGATTTCCGCGACTGTCAGATCGCGGTTAAACCCCTGTTTACCTGTTGAGCAGAAACTGCAGTCCAGCGCACAACCGATTTGCGAGCTGACACACAGCGTGCCACGGTCTTTTTCAGGAATGTAAACGGTTTCGACGGCACTGCCTCCCGGCATACGCATCACCCATTTGCGGGTGCCATCTTTTGAGAAATCTTCGTATACGACCTCAGGCAGGACAATTTCACTGACGTCTGCCAGTTTGGCACGCAGAGCTTTGCCCATATTTGTCATTTTTTCGAAGTCCGATTCGCCGTACTGGTGAATCCACTTCAGCATCTGTTGCGCACGGAATTTCTTCTCACCAATGCTCAGGAAGAATGCTTCCATCTTTGCAGGTGACAGGCCCAGCAGGTTGGTTTTTTCTGAAGTGTCGGACATATTGGAATACCTGAAGTACAGCACCGGGCTAGCCGGCAGGGTGAACGGGGCAGCCAGCGTTGCTACTGCCCCACTGCATCACTTAGCGTGCGCAGATTTCTTCAGCATTGAAGAAATAATCAATTTCACGCGCTGCAGACTCAGCAGAGTCAGAACCGTGAACAGCGTTAGCATCGATGCTTTCAGCGAAGTCAGCACGGATAGTGCCAGCGTCAGCTTCTTTAGGGTTAGTCGCACCCATCAATTCGCGGTTCTTAGCGATCGCGTTTTCACCTTCCAGTACCTGAACAACAACAGGACCAGAAGTCATGAAACCAACCAGATCACCGAAGAAAGGACGCTCTTTGTGCTCAGCGTAGAAACCGCCAGCTTTTTCGTCGTCCAGCTTCAGCATTTTTGCAGCAACAACCTGCAGGCCAGCTTTTTCAAAGCGAGTTACGATTTCGCCGATTACGTTTTTAGCAACAGCATCTGGTTTGATGATGGACAGAGTGCGTTCTACAGCCATTTTTTAGCTCCAATGTAGGTATTTGTGTGTGTTTAGGGTTCAAAACCCGCGGATTATACGCACCTTTCTATGAAAGTTGTATAAAGGATGCCGCAACTCACTCACTGTTTACGAAGCAGGCTCACAACACGCGAAATCTCAGTGATGGCGAAGTCGATTTCCTCTTCTGTGGTATAGCGCCCCACACTCAATCTCAAACCGGCATGGGCCAACTGATCACTACGTCCAATCGCCTTCAGAACATAGGATGGTTCAACACTGGCAGACGTGCAGGCAGAGCCCGACGATACGGCCACCTTGGCCAGACTGGCGAGCAGGATTTCACCGTCCACAGCCGCAAAGCTTACGTTGAGGTGATTGGCGACCCGTGCTTCAGGATGTCCATTTATCCAAACATCACCGAGTTCGGATATTCCAGCCCACAGACGATCTCGCAACTCGCGGATACGTGCTTCATCCATCGCTAGTTGCTCACTGACCAGACGAGCCGCCTCGCCGAAGCCCACCAACTGATGCGTTGGCAAGGTGCCAGAGCGCATGCCGCGCTCGTGACCACCACCATGAATCTGACTAACTAGTGGCACCTGAGGATCACGACGCACGTACAAAGCACCGATCCCCTTGGGCCCATAAAACTTGTGTGCTGATACCGACAGCATATCAACGCCCCAGTCGTTCACATTCACCTCAAGCTTACCAACGGCCTGGGCGGCATCGACATGCAGCAACGCTTTGTGGCGCTTAAGGATATTCGCTATCGCTGGGATATCGGTCATCGTTCCCAATTCGTTGTTGACCGCCATCAGGGTGACAAGGCAGGTGTTCTCAGTCAGAGCGTCCGCCACCTGTGTTGGCTGAATCAAGCCATCTGCGTTGGGAGCAAGGTAGGTAACATCCACTTTGTGCCATGCTTCAAGATAAGCAACCGTATCGAGAATTGCCTTATGCTCGATAGCAGACGTAATGATATGAAGTGGTGCTTGAGGTTGTTCGCGACGAAGGGCCTCAACAAAGCCTTTGACCGCGAGATTATTGCTTTCTGTCGCGCCGGATGTCCAGACGATCTCGCGTGTATCAGCACCAATCAAACTGGCCACCTGACCACGAGCAGTCTCTACCGCCTGCTCCGCTTGCCAGCCATAACGATGTGACCGTGATGCAGGATTCGCAAAGTTACCTTCCAGTGTCAGACAGGCTGCTATTGCGTCAGCGACCTCCGGTGCACAGGGAGTCGTCGCTGCGTAGTCGAGATAAATTGATTTCATTACGGTATCCGCATCACAGGGTTTTAACGCGCATTGTCCTCAGCGGATCTCCGGCGTCAAGCCGAGCGGGTGTTATCCATGCTGTCAGTAATCAAGAGACTGTCGATACGGTCGCGTACACCACGCTCCTGACGACTGGCGATATCTTTGATTTCGCGACGCTCGATAAGTTGGTACAGGGATATATTCTTAAGAAAGTTGTGAATCTGATCGCTCAAGTCCATCCACAAATGGTGCGTCAGGCATTCTTCGCCATCTTGACAATCCCCTTTGCGGTTACAGCGGGTAGCGTCCATGGATTCGTTGACCGCATCCACAATCTCAGCGACGTTGATATCGGCATCGTCACGACTCAGCTGATAGCCTCCGCCCGGGCCGCGAACACTGGAGACCAGACCATTGCGTCTCAATTTGGCAAACAATTGCTCGAGATACGACAGGGAGATCCCCTGACGGCCGGAGATGTCATTCAGACTCACCGGTCCCTGACGCGCATGAATGGCCAGGTCGAGCATTGCTGTTACGGCATAACGGCCTTTCGTCGTTAAACGCATAGTTTCACCTCGTTAGTACTGGTCTGATTATGCGTATCTCCGACTAAAACAGTCAACTATCTTGCGCAAGCTTTTGTCAGTCCCCGGAAGACTTCTCTCGTTCTGCTTCGAGGCGCTCATGCAGGCTGACAAAGGTTTCCTCTTCCAACTCAGGAAGCGCATCCTCACAACTGTGGTCGCCCAGATTACTCAACGCACGGCACATATTGTCGATTTTCTTATCGACGTGATGCATGTGATCCATAAGGTTGTGGATCGAGCGCGCGATCGGGTCGGGCATATCATCGGTCATACCGTACGCATCAAACCCTATCTTCGCAGCCATTTCCCGCCGGCGGTTCTCAGCATCCGTACTCGCCTTGCGGATAATACGCCCTGGAATGCCCACCACAGTGACAGATTCAGGCACATCCTTGGTCACCACAGCGTTAGAACCAATACGAGCGTCAGCGCCTACAGTAATCGGGCCTAGCACCTTAGCGCCTGCACCGACCACAACACCATCGTGCAAGGTTGGGTGACGCTTACCTTTATTCCAGCTTGTGCCACCAAGAGTCACACCATGGTAAAGGGTCACATCGTCGCCAATCTCAGCGGTTTCACCAATCACCACGCCCATGCCGTGATCAATGAAGAAGCGGTTACCAATGGTTGCGCCCGGGTGAATCTCGATTCCCGTCATCCAACGACTGAACGTAGAAAGCACACGCGCGAACCATTTCAGGCCACGACGCCATAACCAGTTGGCCAGGCGGTAGTGCATGATCGCATGGACACCCGGATAGGTTGTGAGTACCTCGAAGGTATTCCGTGCCGCCGGGTCCCTGTCGAACACACATGCGATATCTTCGCGCAATTGACGGATACTCAAGCCTTATCCCCTTTTTCATCAGACTCTGAGGCATCTGTGCGCCGTTGAATGGCCGCCAGCATGCCCCTGAGAATATTAATTTCCATGCGATCCGGAGCCGCCCGCTGAAACAGCCGGCGCACACGTGTCATCAGTTGCTTGGGAGTATTGGGGTCAAGGAAGCCAATCTCAACCAGAGTCTGCTCCATATGCTGCAACATACCGTTCAACTGATCATGCGTTGCCATCGGATAATCCCAGTCTACACCCCAGCGCTGTCCCGCGCCTGAACTCTCATCCTGAGTCAGCGCGATGCGCATTTCATAGGCCATGACCTGAATCGCCTGGGCCACATTCAGTGATGAAAAGCTTTCATCCGTCGGTATATGTACGTGCGCATTACACAGATGTAGCTCTTCGTTGGTAAGCCCCCGGCTTTCCCGTCCAAAGACGAGCGCAATATCATTGCCCGCAGCTGCAGCCTGAGCCACCCTTTCCCCGCATTGACGAGGTGTCATCAAGGGCCATGGGACGCTGCGACTCCGGGCGCTGGTGCCAACCACCAGACCACAGCCGGCAATCGCGCTCTCGAGTGTCGGATGAATTTCAGCGTTATGGAGAATATCTTCGGCACGGGAAGAGCGTTGAATTGCCTCTTCATCAATACTGGCAATAGGGTCGACTAAGAGCAGGCGACTCAGCCCCATGTTCTTCATCGCCCGCGCCGCTGCACCTATATTTCCGGAATGTGTGGTGTTAACCATCACGACACAGATTCTGTTCAGCATGTAAGACCCGACGTGGTAGGAATGTAAAGGCGGAAAGTGTAGCGCAAAAGGGACTTCGCCAACCAGTTTTACGCTGTTATACTTCGCGGCCGATTTTTGGAGGCAAGGCCTGTCGCCCTGCCTCACGTTCTTTAAAGCAACAGGAATACCCTATGCAACCCATGGTGAATCTGGCGCTGCGCGCTGCGCGCAACGCCGGTCAGGATCTGGTTCGTCGTCTTGACCGTTTTGATGCTGCTCAGAGTACTGATCAGGAAAAAGCTAAGTTTATTGCTGACTGCACCATTGGTCTCGAGAAGAGCATTATTTTCGAGCTGAAAAAGTCACTTGCCGACGACAACTTCGAAGGCCGCGAAACAGGCTTTAATGCTGGTAAAGAAGGCCAACCCGTTTGGCAAATCTGTGTGATCGATGATCTCGCTAACTTCCGCGTAGGTATTCCGGCGTTCGCTATCATCATCAATTGTCTGCACAAAGACCGTACAGAGCACAGCGTAGTTCTGAACCCGATGAACGGCGATGAGTTCAGTGCTTCGCGTGGTCGTGGTACTCAGCTGAATGGTCGCCGTATCCGCTGCGGTGGCGTCACTACCCTGACGGATGCCATTACTGCATTCACTCAGCCCATGGGACTCAGCGACAACGCTGCCGACCAACGCGCCAAAGTGATGCGCCTGATGGAATCAAACTACGACGTACGCTCTATTGGCTCAGGTATTCTGACCATGGCCTACGTTGCGGCAGACCGCTTCCAGGCAGCGCTGGTTTCTGACCTGGATGCCATTTCACTGAACGCCGGCACACTCCTGACCTCTGAAGCTGGATGTCTGCTCGCAGCCATCGATGGTGCTCCCCGAGTGTCAGCCCCAGCGAATGTTGCTGTGGCCAATCCACGCCTGCTGAAATCGTTGCTGAAGCTCTGAGATCAATCACCTCAACAGCCTGACTTTCAGGTCATGCCGAAGCACAATGGGACCTCCTGTCTATACTCCAGTTATAGAAAGGAGGAAGCCTATGCTCTGGTCTCATCTGAAAATCACGCTTTGCTGGCTATGTGAGTCGCAGAGCTGCGATGAACTCTCTCTGCATCAAGAGAAAATATAACAGCCTCTGATGAGGCTGATGTCAGATACAAAAAAAGCGGCCAAGGCCGCTTTTTTGATGCTCATCAGGTTCAGCGTATCGCTGATACATCTTCTGCCTGAGGGCCTTTATCTCCGCGAACAACGCTGAACTTAACACGCTGACCTTCGGTCAGTGAGCGATGCCCCTGCCCACGGATAGAGCGGAAATGGACAAACACATCCTCGCCCTCGTCCCAGGTGATAAAGCCAAAGCCTTTTTTCACGTTGAACCATTTAACGACACCGCGTTCACGACCGTCTTCCACATCACTTTCGACCATAGTGCCACTGCTACGCTGACGACGACGACGCGCCGGAACCAGCTGCGCTGACACAAAGCTGATGATGAATGCCAGAATCGCCATAACAATCAGTGCGACTGCCATCCCCTCTGAATTCAGCAATGTTGAAAAGCTGACAACAGCACCGCTGGCCAGTTGAACATCTTTAGCCAGACCTGCAATCAGCGCTACAACAACAAACGGCGCTATTACTGCAAATATGACTGCTACGATTAATTTACGAACCATTAACTTACCCATGTGTTATCCCGAATCACTCGTTGTTATTATGCCGGCCAGCGACGGGATGCCCGATATACGTAAAAATACCGTCCCAGACCATTGACAAGTGGGCTATGAAAGCCCAATTAACCAAAAAAATCAACACGATAGCGCATAGAGACTGCAATCATGGAAAATAAATTGCCGCCCGCGGCCGAAAGAGTCACTCAACTTGAAACGCGCATCGCATATCTCGAGGATACGGTAGAGACTCTGAATCAGGAACTCGCGACCGTTTCAGCCGAATTCCGGTTAGCTAAAGAAGCACTGCAACATATGTATCGACGCATGGAGCAAATCCAGTCAAACGACAGTGGAATTGCCAACCCAGCGGACGAACCGCCACCACCGCACTATTAATTGGCTGTGCAGCACCAGTAATTGTCACGTGGATAACATATAATCCGCGACTTGAAGTGGTTCTTTTTTACAGGTTCATCTATGAGCGTCATCCGAAAGTTACGTATACGAATCAATCAGTGGCAGCAAAAGCTGCTTTATAAACTGGTCAAGACGAAAATCATTGGTGCCGAAAAAGATAAAGTGAAACTGGCCCCTGACCAGCCGGTCATTTACGCAATGCTCTATCCTTCCTACGCTGAGCAGATCGTCATCAACAAAGAAGTTTCTGAGCGTGGTTGGCAAGCGCCTTTTCAACAAAGACTGAACGGTACCCTACCCGGTAATCCTTATTTTGGTATTTATCGACGCCCCGGAAACCCGTTCCGCAAAGATGGACTTGCGACAATTCCTCGCCACCTGAAAAGGCAAGCTGAATGGATGCTTGCGGATGACAGTCGCGACATCCAGGTCATGCCAGTCCGGGTAATGTGGGGGCGCTCCCCCGAACGCGAACGTTCATTCCTGCGTATCTGGCTTCAAAATGCCGGTAGCCTCGGCGGTCGCGTTATGACGATGTTTGCGATTCTTTTCAATGGGCGCAATACCTTTGTTCATTTCTCTGAACCTTTGTCCCTGCGTGAACTGGCGGCGGGAGAAACCTCCCCTGAACTGGTCGCCCGTAAACTGGCCCGTGTGTTACGAGTGCACAATCGCAAAGTGACAAAATCGGTTTTAGGCCCTGAGCTTTCTCACCGACGTACCCTCGTCCATCAGATTCCGAACCGCCCGATGGTTCGCCAGGCCATTGAAGACGAAATAAAAGAGAATGGTCTGAAACGCGAAAAGCTCAGACGCCGCGCCCTCAAGTACGCCGATGAAATTGCGTCGAATATTTCATACACCAACGTTCGCTTTCTGGATATCCTGCTGACCTGGGTATGGAATAAGATTTACAACGGAACCGCTGTTCACAATATTGAGCAGGTAAAAGAAGTCGGCAAAGACAACACTGTCGTCTATGTTCCCTGCCATCGCAGCCATATTGATTACCTCCTGCTCTCCTACGTTCTCTATCACCATGGACTGCAGCTCCCTCAGATTGCCGCGGGCATCAACCTCAATATGCCTGTCGTCGGATCAATTCTTCGTCGTGGCGGTGCTTTTTTTATGCGTCGGACCTTCCGTGGCAACCCCCTATACGCAGCCGTGTTTGATGAATACCTGCATTCGGTATTTACCCATGGATATTCGTCAGAATATTTCGTCGAAGGTGGCCGCTCGCGTACAGGCCGGACTCTCAGCCCAAAAGCTGGAATGCTTGCGATGACCGTGCGTTCTTACCTGCGCGACTCTAAAAAGCCGATGGTGTTCGTACCTGTTTATACTGGTTATGAAAAAGTATTCGAAGAAAAAAGCTACCTCGGCGAACTGCGCGGAAAAGCGAAGAAAAAAGAAAGTCTTCTTGATGTACTGGGTACGCTACGCTCCTTTAAAAAATCGTTCGGTAAGGTCAATGTAACCTTTGGCGAGCCTATTCACCTGTCGCCTTACCTCGAAGAGCGTCATCCTGGCTGGAGTAATCAGGATTACGAAGCGTGCAACTATCGACCGGACTGGGCTCCAGAACTGGTGGATGAACTGGCAACGACGGTAGTCACCGAAATAAACCGGGCAGCATCGGTCAACCCTATTAACCTGATCGCACTCGCTATTCTGGCATCGCCACGACAGGCAATGGATGAAAATCAATTGATGCGTCATATGGAAGCGTACCGTGACCTCCTGGCGATGGTGCCATACTCTGACATGACTGTACTGCCCGACGGACACGCAAGCGACTGGCTAGCCCACGCAGAAGAGCTGGGTTGTGTATCCCGCAGCTCACATGATATGGGCGACCTGATTCAGACCAACGAACGCCAGGCAGTCACTCTTACGTATTACCGTAACAATGTTCTTCATATTATTGCTTTGCCATCATTAATCGCCTGCCTGCTACTGAATAATCGCCGCTGTACACAGGCAGACATCCTCGAAAGTTGTCAGGCCTTGTACCCTTTCCTTAAGGCTGAACTCTTCCTTCACTGGACAGAAGATACGCTCGAAGAAGCAATTAACAGCTGGCTGGACGTACTGGAAAAACGTGGTTATCTTGAGCCGAGTGATGGTCACTATCATTGCCGCATTGATGGGGACAACCTGCCGATGCTGCAAAGCCTCGCCGATCCAATTTCACAAACGCTTCAACGCTATTTTCTGTCGATTTCCCGCCTGAAACACCAGGGCAGTGGAAACCTGACAGCCCAACAACTGGAAGAGCAGTCGACACTTCTGGCTCAACGTCTGAGCTTACTGTATGGGATAAACGCGCCGGAGTTTTTCGATAAAGCACTGTTCCGTGCCCTTATCCGTCAATTAATCGAGAGTGGAATGATCAGCTGCGGTGAGGACGACATTCTATCTTTCGACGAAGATCTCAATCCGCTGATGGCGATCCTGGAAAACCTGTTGGACGCCAACCTGAGGCAGACTATTCTCATAAGCCTTTAAAGCAGAACAGCTCTGGCCGGAGCTTCCACTCTGGCCAAAGCATAAACATCAAAGCGATTAGACTTACCTGTGATGCTGTATGATGGCCTGCGTCCGGCAAGGGGTTGCGCCTTACGGGCACGCTTAACAACGACCCTACAGCGTGCTGCATGCAGTGCCGGACCTAACAGGTCGTCAGAATCGACATCCTGACCAACAACCTCTCTAAACGCCTGCATATCTTTTTTGACCGCCGCCTTCTTCTTCGGGTCATGTTCAAACATAGGATCAAGATACACAATATCTACGGAGGCACTCGCCTGAGCAGCAAGCCATTGATGCGCGGACGCATGTATTAAATCAATACGCCCAACAATATCCGAAACTTCGCCATCCGTGCGCGCTCGTTCCAGTCCATCCTGAAGTAAGGCGGCCACGACAGGCTGACGTTCAATGGCCGTCACCTGACAGCCTAGCGTTGCCAGCACAAAAGAATCCCGGCCAAGCCCGGCTGTCGCATCCACCACTGTTGGTATGTACGCCGAACTGACACCGACCGCCTTGGCAATATCCTGGCCTTTACCGCCTCCGAATTTGCGCCTGTGGGCCGTAGCACCAGCGCAGAAATCAACAAAAACTCTGGCTTTCGGCACATCAGCACGGACCAATCCCAGGGCATGACCATCATGGTGAAGATGGTACTCAAGGTCCTCAGGCAATTTTGCGCTCGCGATCGTCAACCCAAATGAATCGGCAAACGTGCGTAAGTGAGGTACTAATTCAGAAGCGCAGTATATGTGGGTCATATCTATACGAAAAACAGAAGCAATATAGCGCCAAGAATTAATCGATAAATAACAAATGGCATCATGCCGATCCGATTAATAAACGCCAGAAAATAATAAATACAAATCCAGGCACTGACTGCCGAGATAGCAATTCCCAGCACCAGCGATTGCCAGTCAACAGCGGTCGACTGCTCGGCTAATTCCAGCGTCTTTAAACCACCGGCGGCGAGAATAAGGGGGATAGAAAGAAGAAACGAAAACTTAGCCGCATCGACCCGCTGCATACCAATCAGAAGTGCCGCCGTAATAGTAATCCCTGACCGTGATGTGCCTGGTATCAATGCGAACATCTGAGCTACGCCTATCACCATCGCCATCAGGAGTGTGATCTCCCCTAAGCCTGCTCGGCCGTGCCGGACCCGGTCCGCAACCCCCAAAAGAATGCCAAAGCCTATGGTAGTCGCTGCTATTACCGCCGTAGAACGAAGATTCACCTCAATCCAGTCGTTCAGCAATAAACCAGCAAGCCCTGCCGGAATAGTTGCCAACGCGACGTACCACGCCAGCCGCCCATCGGCATTGGGGTGTCGGGTAAAGCCGGTCGTTAACCAGCCCTGTAACAGACGTATAATCTCTGCACGGAAATAGACAATAACAGCCGCGAGTGTTCCAACATGAACAGCCACATCAAATGCGAGCCCCTGATCCTCCCAACCCAACATGCGGGAAGGCAGAATCAGATGCGCAGAGCTACTGATTGGAAGAAATTCGGTCAGGCCCTGTAATACTGCAAGGACAATAATTTCGAGTAGATCCACGGGTAACAACTTCCTATGTTAATTTCGCTTCAGAAGGCTTGGCTGTTCATCCAGCTTTTTCCATGCAACAGAGTTACGCAGATATACCGGTAATTGATTATCGGGTGAGCCGAAATTGCCATTATTCCATTCCCGGTCCGCCAGTGCTGCCATGATGCGAGCTTCCGGCTGAATCGTTGCGTATGCTGAATTCAACTCACTAAAAGGCGCTAAGCTGAGGCCATCACCAGCAAGCAGCCCTCCGAATTCACTTGCCTGCGTCAGGCATAATTCCGGTGACCCCACCTGCTCAACACCACCGGCCTGAGTCATTCCATCTATAACGTCGAACTGCCCCCAGAACACCTCTCCCATGTGTGCATCCATAATCGCAAGCACCTTGCTTGCAGTCTCATCATTTGAAGCAGCAGCGAGTGCTACAGTCTCAAGAGACGATACACCACAGACAGGAAGATCTAATCCTAAAGCAAGCCCCTGTGCCACAGATACGGCAATCCGTATTCCGGTAAATGACCCTGGGCCACGACCAAACGCCAGACCATCAAGCTGATGCCTGGAAATACCTGAATCAGCCAGAATATCGTCTATCATCGGGAGCAGACGCTGGGCGTGACGTCTTGGCTGTTCTTCTGTATTCCAGACCAGTTCGCCGTTGATATTCAGCGCAACAGAGCAGAGTGAGGAAGATGCGTCGATTGTGAGAATTACAGACATTTGAATACCACCGATCAATGATGCGGGGAGTATATCAGGATTCAGCGGGAGAATGCCGCAGCTCACTGTCGGACAGCGAGGAACGTCAGGCATAAAAAAACCCGGACGAGCCGGGTTCTTTCACAAAGCGGAGAATTAAGATTCTGAAGAATCTTTCTTCTCTTCAGCAGCCGGAGCAGGTGCTGGCGCTGCTGGCTTAGCTGCTGCCGCCTTAGGTGGACGACCACGCTTCTTTGGCGCTGCTTTCGGCGCCGCTGGCTTAGCTGCTGTCGTCGCTGCCTTAGCTGGACGACCACGCTTCTTCGGTGCCGCAGACGGCTTAGCGGCTGCTGTTTTCTTAGCTGCTGCTTTTTTAGGTGCCGCTTTGGCTGTCGTAGCTTTAGCTGGACGGCCGCGCTTCTTAGGTGCCGCAGTGGTAGCTGCCTTAGTCGCTTTAGTTGCTGTAGTCGCTTTAGCTGGACGGCCACGTTTCTTCGGTGCGGCAGTGGTACTGGCTTTTGCAGCAGTGGTTGCCTTAGCTGGACGACCGCGCTTCTTCGGCGCCGTGCTTGCTTTCGCTGGCGCAGATGCCTTAGCAGGACGACCACGCTTCGCCGCTGGCTTAGCTTCGAGCGATTTAATTGATGATTCTACTTTCTTAGAGGCAGCAGATACCTTTTTGTTCTCAGCGGTAGTGCGAGCTTTAACTTTACGGGCGTCCTGTTTATCGCGCTTGCTACGCCATTGAGTAGCAAATTTAGTCAGAGCTTTCTCGAGATCGGCCTCTGCTTTATCAGCCAGTGTCTTAGCATAACTTTTAACAGTTTCTTCAGCCTTCGCAGCAGTCGCTTCAATGCGGGCTTTCAGTTCTGCAATTTTGAGGTCTTTCTTGGCTTCAGCAACCTTCTGCGTCAATTCAGAGAGTTTCTCTTTCTGAGTTTTGACCGCCTTAGTAGCAGTCGCTACTGAGCGCTTAGTCGCGGCAGTGGCCTTTGGACCAGCAGCTTTCACTTTTGCTTGCTTCAGCTTGGTTTCAGCGGCAGTGACACGTTCTTTCTGCTTGGACTGAGCTGCCACCGCTTTTTCAACGGCGTTCGTTGCCTTTGCAACAGCAGCAGGTACCGCAGACTCAACCGGCTTTTTCGCCGCAGGCTTCCGGCCGCGCTTGGCAGGTGCTTTAGTTTTAGCCATAGGTATTTCCTCTTTTACTTACCTGTTTATAAAAGCGGTGGGGCTGATAATCAGTGAATCCCCGATTCGTTGTGGACTTACTTAGTAGTGATAATTCACATAAGTAAATCTTCATACTTCAATACAGTATATAAAGTAACCGACGGAATAATAGTATTTTTCATAAAAAAAACAAAAAAATCCTCGATTTTTTAAATGCAGAATGCATATCTGGCCCAAATGAGTGAAATTTCAGGGCCCATACCGTTAATTAGAGAACAAAATCCGGCTGAGTTCCCGACGCCATCTATCGGGTGTCAGTTTCAATGAATCTTCGGCTAATCGAGATTTATCCCGGAGACTATGAATCATTAACACATGGTTGATGGATCAATAATGGCCATATGAATTGAAAATTTCTGGAAGGAAGTCGGTAAGAGGAAGAGCGAATTAAGCGCAACAGGAACACCGGCTGAACTTTATTTCTTATTCGGGTATTAATTTATAGAAACAAAAAAGGAGCCTTGCGGCTCCTTTCATTAGAGTTATTTGAGAACTTAACTTAAAGCGCTCGTAACTTTTTCAGTGATGTCAGACAAAGAACCTACACCTGGAACATGAACGTATTCTGGAGCTGATTCGCCCTTCTCTTCACGCAGCTTCTTGTAGAAGCTTACCAATGGAGCGGTCTGCTCATGATAGATTGATAAACGCTTACGCACAGTGTCTTCCTGATCGTCATCGCGCTGAATCAGATCTTCACCAGTTTCGTCATCTTTCCCTTCATTTACTGGAGGGTTATAAATCACGTGGTACACACGACCTGAATTCGGGTGAACGCGACGGCCGCTCAGACGCTTAACAATTTCTTCGTCATCGACATCGATCTCGACAACGTAGTCGATATCAACACCGGCTTCGATCATGGCTTCAGCCTGAGGAATCGTACGCGGGAAGCCATCAAACAGGAAACCATTGGCGCAATCGTCAGATTGGATACGCTCTTTAACCAGATCAATAATAATCTCGTCAGATACCAGGCCACCTGTTTCCATAATTTCTTTCACTTTAAGGCCAAGCTCACTGCCTGCCTTTACTGCAGCTCGCAGCATATCCCCGGTTGAAATCTGGGGAATTGAGAATTTTTCACAGATGAACTGGGCCTGGGTACCTTTACCCGCACCCGGAGCCCCTAGAAGAATGACGCGCATGAGCCTGCTCCTCGATAAACAAAATCGGTACTGGACTGTTCATTATTGTTCAATATTTGATCAGCCAGAGAGAAAAATAGGCCTAACCTTACTCTTTAGCCAGCTATTGCTCAAGTGATTCTAGATGAAATCACCTGTACAACCAGCACAACCTTGGTCGGGGCCTTCTGAGAGCCAGAGAACACGGGCAATCAGCCCGTATTACGCATCCCAGCAGCAATGCCCGCCATGGTAACCATGAGCGCTTTCTCTACTTCTGTACTGACCACATCAGCGGACTGACGCTCACGATAGAGCAGCTCGGCCTGAAGATAGTGCAGAGGATCGGTATATGGATCACGGACCTGCATCGACTGCTGCAGACTCTGATTGTGCTCTAATAATTCGCTTTGCTCCTTAACCTGCAGAACCAGTACCGTCACATCACCGAGACGCTGCCGCAACAGGCTTCCGAGCGGTTGCATATCGGGCTCAACCAGCAAGGCTTCGTAATACGCGGCAATCGCGGCATCCGCCTTCGACAAGACCATTTCCAGCATATCTATGTAGGTTCTGAAAAATGGCCACTCACAGTACATCTGCCGTAAGGTAGACAGCTTGCCCCGGTGAATCTGGTCTTCCAAAGCACTGTCTGCCCCCAACCAGGCGGGCAACATTAAACGGATCTGTGTCCAGGCAAAAATCCATGGGATCGCACGCAGGGTTTCGATACCTCCACCAGAACGTCGTCTTGCCGGACGACTTCCGAGTGATAACTTTCCAAGCTCCTGCTCAGGCGTAGCAGCGCGGAAATAACTCACAAAATCAGGGTTATCCCGAACCATGGCACGATAAGAGTCAACACCAACGCCCGCTAGCTCACTCATGGTATCGCGCCATTCCTTAACGGGTCCTTGAGGGGGTAACAGGTTAGCTTCGAGTACGGCGGATATATAAATTTTCAGATTCCGCTCCGCAATTTCGGGAAGACCGAACTTAAATCGTATCATTTCACCCTGTTCGGTCACCCGCAGACCGCCACGCACCGACCCTGGAGGTTGAGCAAGAATTGCCCGATGCGCCGGGCCGCCGCCACGACCAACGGTTCCCCCCCGGCCATGAAACAATCGCAGCGAGTACCCTTGTTCATCGGCGACCCGGGACAGAATTTCCTGTGCCTGATACTGCGCCCAAACGGCAGCAAGCTGGCCTGCATCCTTCGATGAATCTGAATAACCGATCATGACCTGCTGACGACATTGGCTGTATTCTCTGTACCATGGAACCTGCCACAGCTTTTCCATTCTCGGGCCGGACTGTTCAAGATCAGATAAGGTTTCAAAAAGAGGGACGACAGGCAGGTTGTGCCGGACACCCGAAGACTTTAATAACAGTGCAACGGATAAAATATCAGACGGCTCACTGGCCATCGAAATAATATAACAGGACACCCCGCGACCGATCGGCTGAGCGAGTACTCTGGTCGTCGCCAGAACTTCAGCAACTTCATCTGACGGCTCCCAGAATTCTGGTATCAATGGACGTCGCGATGTCAGTTCTTTTAATAGAAACTCCTGTTTCTTTTCTTCGGACCATTCAAGGTAGTTACCCCAACTGTAAAAATCGCAGATTTCGGCCAGCACGGCGCTATGTCGCGTTGATTCCTGACGCACATCCAGACGAACGAGGGCAAGCCCGAAACAGGCACACCGACGTAACGTGTCTAGCAGGTCACCATCGGCAATGGATTTCAGCCCACATCCGACAAGGCTGTCGTAGCAAGCTTTTAGAGGCTCGATCAACTCAGCGTCATCGAGCAAAGGCTCCAGCTCACAAACTTCACCATCAACATTTGCCTGTGCCCATTCGCGAGTATTTTCCAGCCGGGCTCTCAACTCATGCAGACACTCACGATAAGGCTCATGACTCTGGTACTTTTCTTTGAATTGGGCTGTGCCCGCATACATAGATAACTGGCTGCCGAGATGTTCGATATCCCGTAAATAGAGGTCAGCGGCCATCCATCGTGCAAGGTACAGAACTTCCTCAGTCACTGTTGAAGTTACGTTTGGGTTACCATCCCGGTCTCCCCCCATCCATGACGAAAAGCGAACAGGTACTGCGTCCAACGGTAATGCAGGCGCTCCCCTTTCCATCAGGTCAATGTTCATGCTGCGTAACATTTCAGGGATGGCATACCAGAGGGAGTTCTCGATAACCGCGAAACCCCACTTGGCTTCATCAACGGCGGTCGGGCGCACCTTACGAATTTCGTCGGTATGCCATATCTCGTTAATTAAACAAGAGATGCGTTCTTCAATCGACGCCAGAGATGGATGGTCGTCATGCAAATCATCACGCTGTTGTAAGAGATGCGATAGCTCATCGTATTTCTGAATCAGAGTACGGCGGGTGACTTCAGTTGGGTGTGCGGTGAGTACGAGTTCAACATTCGCCGCAGCAACCTTGGACGTAAGATCGTCACCCTCAATACCGGCTTCGACTAAACGTTTTATCAGATCCGGAAACATCGTATCGGTGGACTCTTCGCCAGCTTCTTCTCTGCGCCAGCTGATACCATGCTGCTGTTCCGCCAGGTTGGCCAGATTAAGAAACTGATTAAAGCCCCGCACCACGGGGACTAAGGAATCGTCGCTCAGGCCTTTTAACAGGCCCAGCAGTTTATCCCGCTCTTCTTCATCCCCCGTCCGGGCCCGCTTTGCCTGTTTACGGATCGTTTCTATCTGCGCCAATGTATCTTCGCCAAGATCATTACGAATGGTGTTTCCCAGCGCGTTTCCCAACATTCTTACTTTATCGCGAAGCAGCGCGTCGAGTTCTTTCATTATCATCTCCCTATGGTCTTCATAGTATGCAGACCGGTTCTGATTTTGCCCTGACGGCGTCAGTAGATTGTAAAAAGTGGATACTTCAGTGTGCGCTAAATCCGCGGAAACTCAAGGCCACTGCGGTTGCTTGCCACCGCTCAGATTTATTTCCCTGCCAAAGTTTCCAGAAGAGGATGAAAAAAGCAGAAACTTTTGCCATAACTTTACTGCCTGAACAGTATAGGCAATAGCGTGAGGAGTATGACGTGAAAGTTAATGAACTGATGCAACACTGGGCTTCTGAATTTGGGGCTGAACTCACAGAGGAAAGCTATTCATTGCCATTGAGTGTCAACGATGCCGCTCGCATCGAGGCATTGGCGGAAATGTTTCCTTCTATGTCGAAAGAGCAGATTCTCCGGGATCTTATCAGCGCAGCCCTGGATGATATGGCGTCGGGCTTCCCCTACATCGCTGGCGATAAGGTGGTAGCTGAAGACGAAGATGGATTCCCGCTGTATGAAGATGTTGGGCTTACCCCTCGCTTTCTCGAATTAGCGCGAAAGTATCGTGAAGTGCTGTCTGGAGACAGACACTGATCAAGCACAATTAAAAGGGATGCGATGGGAAGTTGCTTTATGTTTTTCCCATCGCTGACGTGTTATTCAGTCGCTGAGTTGCTTGGCTCGTCGCCAAGCCGCATCCATGTCGTCAGCGGACATGTTTTCCCAACCGCCGGCATGGTCTGAGGCCTGCTCGACATGATCAAAACGCTTCTGAAAACGCTCGTTGGTACCTCTCAGAGCAACCTCAGGATTTATTTTATGATGACGGGCGAGATTCACAACAGCAAACAGCAGGTCACCGATTTCTTTCTCCAGCAGTTCCGTATTCCCAGCTTCGAGTTCGACGATAACTTCATCAAGCTCTTCACGAATCTTGTCTACGACGCCTGGATCTTTCTCAGGCCAGTCAAAGCCGACGGATGAGGCTTTTTTCTGAAGCTTCACCGCCCGTGTAATGGCCGGCAAGGTGACGGGCACATCGGACAGCAACGTGGTTTTACTGACCTGCGGTGACAGCGCCTTTTCTTCCGCTTTTATTTCATCCCAGCGCTGGTTAATCCACTCTTCATCGGGCACTTCATCTGGGGCACGTTGACTCTCAATCGTACCTTCTGGAAATACATGGGGATGACGCCGGATTAACTTAGCAACCAGACGATCAACGATGCTCCCGAGGGTAAACAACCGTTTCTCGCTGCCCATCTGACCATAGAAGATGACCTGAAAAAGCAAATCACCCAACTCTTCTTCAAGGTGTGGCCAATCCTGCCGCTCAATAGCGTCAGCAACCTCATAGGCTTCCTCAAGGGTATGCGGCAATATCGAGGCAAAATTTTGCTTAAGATCCCACGGGCAACCCGTCTCTGGATCGCGCAGGCGGCTCATTACGTAAGTCAGATCCTGAACAGTAAAAGCCACGTCAGCCCCCTGCCCGCACGCGCCGTGTTTTTACGACGTTGGGCAATTGCTCGATTCTGTTCATCACCCGAGCGAGACGCTCGAGACTATCAACTTCCACGGTGAGACTCATGGACGCCGTATTATCACCCTGGTCGGAGCGCGTATTCACTGCAACGACGTTCACTTTTTCATTGGCGAGCAACGCACTGACATCACTCAGCAGACCGGTCCGGTCATAGGCACTGATCACCATCTCCACCGGATACAATTTGCCAGGACGACGCCCCCAACTCACTTGCAGCACACGCCGGGATTCCATCGCTGCAAGATGCAGGAGATTTTCGCAATCACTACGGTGGACAGTCACTCCGCGCCCTATCGTGACATAGCCACGGATATCATCCCCCGGTACCGGATGGCAGCACTGCGCCATCTGAGTCATGAGATTACCAACGCCTTCAATAAATACGTCGTCGGCGGCATCTGATTTCGAGGCTTCGTGCCGACGCAGCAGGGGCAATTCCTGCTGGCGGTGCGTATTGGTATCCGCTTGTTTGAGCAACTGATGAATAATCTGCCCGAGACGCAGGTCACCTGCACCGACGGCGGCAAACATGTCTTCAACGGCCTTCATATTCAACTGGCGGGCAACGTCATGAAGCGGCTCATCGACGAGATCCAGGCGATCCATTTCATGCAGCACCAGCTGGCGCCCTTCTTCAATATTTTTGTCGCGATCCTGAAGCTTGAACCAGTGCGCTACTTTTGCCCGTGCACGCGCTGTATGTATGTATCCTGAATCAGGATACAGCCAGTCCCGACTAGGGTGCGCTGCCGGGTGTGTCAGAATCTCGACCTGCTCGCCCGTATTGAGACGATAGGTCAGCGGAACGATACGACCATCAACCTTCGCACCCCGGCATTTATTTCCAACCTCAGTGTGCACACGGTAGGCAAAATCAACAGGAGTGGCCTCAGTCGGCAAATCAACTACATGCCCTTCGGGAGTAAATACATAAATCCGGTCCGGGTTAATATCGCTACGCAATTCGCCAAAGAAGCGAGGTAAATCATCAAGATCTTCCTGCCACTCAAGCACCTGCCTCAGCCAGGCAATTTTCTGTTCGTACCCCTGATCTTTCGCGTTGATGTCTGTGCCTTTATAAAGCCAGTGCGCGCATACACCCAGCTCTGCGTCTTCATGCATCGCATTGGTGCGGATCTGTACTTCCAGAACTTTGCCATCAGGCCCGATGACTGCAGTATGCAGTGACCGATATCCGTTTTCTTTCGGGTTCGCGATGTAATCGTCAAATTCGTTCGGAATATGACGCCAGAGTGAGTGAACAATCCCCAGAGTTGCGTAGCAGTCTCTGAGTTCAGGCACCAGAATGCGCACTGCACGAATATCGTAAATCTTCGAAAAATCGAGATTCTTACGGCTCATTTTCCGCCAGATACTGTAGATATGTTTTGCTCTGCCGTAGACATCACAATGTATGTCAGCCGCATTCAGCTCATCACGTAATGTTTGAACAACGTTGTCAATATAGTCCTGACGCGCGAGTCGCTTTTCGTCAATCAGCGAAGCAATTTTCTTATAAGCATCTGGCTGCAGGTAACGAAAGGAGAGATCTTCCAGTTCCCATTTTAAATGGCCGATCCCCAGCCGGTGTGCCAGAGGTGCATAGATGTTGAAAACTTCTTCAGCGACTTTACGTCGTTTTTCCTCGGGCGCATCTTTTACTGCGCGAATCGCCGACGTTCTTTCTGCAAGTTTAATCAACGCAACACGGACATCATCAATCATCGCCACCAGCATTTTGCGCAGATTATCGACCTGTGCCTGACGCTGGCCAAGAACGACTTCATCGCTGGAGTTCTGAATAGCGCTGATGGCAGCCATTCGCAGAACACCTTCAATCAATTTGGCGACTTCTTCACCGAACTGTCGCTCTACTTTCTGCAGTGCCAAACGCCCTTCACGGACTGCACGATAAAGAATCGCCGCAATGATCGATGCATTATCAAGACGCAGATCAATTAACGTCTGCGCCATTTCGATACCCATCTGGACGCTATCAATTGACCAGTAAGTGCGATTTGCAATCGCCTCGTCAGACAGCTTTTTGGCCAGCTCCAATGCATCACGCAGTTCTTCTGGGTTATGCAGATCAGAGGTGTGAGAAATCTCTTCTAACCAACGATCTATATCCAGAGACCCATCGTGTAACAGTGGGTGATCTTCGCGTACCTTAACCATTATTTTCCCCGATACTTCAGTAGCACCATGGTTTCGACATGATGCGTCTGCGGGAACATATCCATAATTCCTGCCTTAATAACCTCATAACCCGCGGGTAACAATTGTGCGAGGTCCCGTGCCAGAGTTGCAGGGTCACAGGAAACATAAAGAATCCTGCCGACTCGTCTGCGAATCAATTCCGACATGACCGTATCTGCACCAGCGCGCGGCGGATCGAGTAACACTGCATCAGGCTCGGTTAACGATTCGAGCGTACCTGATGCCGATAAATCAGCACACTTGGTTTGCAAAGAAAGGGCCAATTTCTCTGCTTGCGCCTGAAGGCTGTCTGTCATCGCCTGCTGGCCCTCTACTGCAATAACATGTTTACAGCGTTTAGCGAGCGGCATTGAGAAGTTTCCATGACCCGCAAACAGGTCCCAGATCTGCTCATCTTGCGCCGGTTCCAGCCACTCGAGAGCCTGTGCCACCATGCTTTGATTAATGGAACGATTCACCTGTATAAAGTCATCGGCCTGAATACGCAGCTTTAAGCCATCGACTTCGTGCCAGATGTCTGCGGGAGTTGCTGGCCACAAAGCCACAGGGGCGGCATGTTTCTCGGTGCGGACCCATACCTGCAAAGGTAAATCCGATGTGGTCTGCCAGTCTTCAAACGCCTGAACCAAGACTCGCTGATCATTGGTTGAGAGAGGCTTGAGAACGCGGAGAATAAACACCAGAGCACTATCAGCCCAGAGCGGTTCAATCTGAGTTATCAGAGAAGCCGATTCCAGAGAACCGATAATGCGCCGCCACTCTGACCAGTTCAGAGCCGGATGATCAGGCAGTACGATGCACCGGTCTATGTCAGTGAGATGCGAGCTTGCTGCCTCCCGAAAACCGATGAAATTCTTTTGTTGTTCTTTGCTGAAGCGAACCCCCAGACGCGCCTTGCGTCGGTAGTGCCACTCTTCGCTGACCAGAGGCGCGGCCCAGGTATCAACCGTTACTTTCTGGCGGCCGAATTCACGCTCGACCCGGCTCTGTTTGAACTGCACCTGCGCATCGTACTGCATATGCTGCAGGTCACATCCACCACAGCGCTGGTAGTGAGGGCAATCCGCGGGGCGACGGGCTTCAGCCTCGTCTGCTTCGATGGCCAGAAGCTGGGTGTGCCATATTTTCTTACTGCGCTCGAGCATGCGCACCCGGACTTTTTCCCCGACCAATGCACCCGGCACAAAATAGACATCGCGCCCGGAACGGGCAACTCCCTGCCCTTCAGAATTCAGGTTGTCGATGATCAGGCTGAGTTCACGGCCCTTTCCTGACTGCTTCACACGTCTTCCATCCGTTGTTGTTCGTTCAGTAAAACCGCATCAATGCCTGAGGCAGATATTCTCGTGAAGCACTAAATTGGGGCGTTTTTCATTGATTCAAGAGGTCGCAAAAACACCTGACGACAGGTAACGATCACCCCGATCACAGACGATCGCTACGACAGTGGCTCCCTCATGAGAGCGCGCGATATCCAGTGCGGCGGCCACGGCACCACCAGACGAGACGCCACAAAAAATCCCTTCCCGTCGCGCCAATTCACGCATGGTGTTTTCAGCGAGATCCTGACTGATATCCTTCAACGTATCTACACGCTGACTGTCAAAAATCGTCGGCAAATATTCCTGCGGCCAGCGACGTATTCCCGGAATAGCTGCACCGTCCGAAGGCTGAAGGCCAATAATTTGAATATCTGGATTCTGTTCCTTGAGGTAACGTGATGTGCCCATGATTGTTCCGGTTGTACCCATGGAGCTGACAAAGTGCGTAACCCTACCGTGGGTCTGCTGCCAGATTTCCGGCCCTGTACCATGGTAATGCGCTTCGGGGTTATCCAGGTTGCCGAACTGATTCAATACAACACCTTTGCCTTCGCTTTCCATCTTAAGCGCAAGGTCACGAGCCCCCTCCATACCTTCTTCTTTCGAAACCAGTATCAGCTCAGCACCATAGGCCTCCATCGACCAGCGACGTTCCATGGTGGCGTTATCTGGCATGATAAGAATCATCCGGTAGCCCATGATGGCTGCCGCCATTGCCAGTGCTATACCGGTATTACCACTGGTCGCCTCAATCAAGGTATCTCCCGGAGATATATCGCCACGCGCCTGAGCCTGCTGAATCATCGACAGCGCCGGACGATCCTTGACTGACCCTGCGGGATTGTTGCCTTCAAGTTTGAGCAGAACCTGACTGCCATTGTCGGTATCCAGCATCCGCTGAAGACGAACCAGAGGCGTCTGACCAACACAGTCTGCGATGGTAGGATAAAGAGGATCTGTCATGAGGACTCCGGTAATCAGGCGTATACGTATGGCGCGCTATTCTAACTAAGAGGCGGAGGTAGTGCATGTCAGATTTGCACCGCGACAGTCCGACCTATATTCTGGGATTTTTATCAGACACGCCCGTATGAATAACTGGAGCATCCGCAATCGCATCCTTCTGATGGCACTCTTACCCGGTGTCATGGTATCGCTGGTCCTTGGGATGTTCTTCATCGTTGGTCGGGCGACCGACCTGAGCGACCTGCTCGAAGCACGTGCCCTTGCCATGGGCAAACAACTGGCGCCCACCTGTGAGTACGGCGTTATGACCGGTAACACAGGCATTCTCCAGAACATTGCCAACAACATGCTTGAAGAGCGTGATGTACGTGCGGTCAATCTGTTTGATCAGGATATGAACCTTCTGGCTCATTCAGGGCCACGCATGATCACTGACCGGATCAGTGCCACAGAGCTGAAAGAAAACCAGCTACAGCTCGCGACAACAACGGGCTCAGTTCGGGTAAAGGCCCCGATTTTTGCGCAAAACCTGGTAATCTCAGATCAGCTGACCGAGCAATTTTATGCTCAAACGCAAGATACCGAATTGCGCCTGCTTGGGTGGGCAGAAATCGAGCTGTCGAATAGCAATACCCGATTAATGCAGTACCAGTTGCTCGCCTCTTCTTTGTCCATCATCGCTTTCGTCCTGTTACTGGGATCATTTTTCGCCATTCGCATCAGCCGGAACATTTCTGATCCGGTTCAGGATATTCTGAACGCACTGAATGAAATCCGCGGTGGAAAACTGGATACTCGTATTCACGTAAATTCAACCGGAGAGCTCCAGGACCTCGCGGCGGGTGTGAATGCCATGGCTGCCGCCATTCAGCGTGCGAATATCGAGCACCAGCATTCGATGGAGCAATCGGCCAGAGAAAGTCAGGAAACCATCGACGAACTGGAAATCCGTAACCACGAATTGATGATTGAGCACCGTAATGCCCTTGAGTCCAGCCGCACAAAATCCGAGTTTCTTGCCAACGTGTCTCATGAAATCAGAACGCCTCTCAACGGTATTATTGGTTTCTCAGATCTTCTCGCCCGAACTCAGGTAAATGAGCGTCAGGGCGAATACGTCGACACGATTCGCAGATCATCAGAAGATCTTCTTAATATCATTAACGATATTCTCGACCTGTCCAAAATTGATGCCGGCAAGCTGATTCTTGAAGCGGAAAATTTCGACCTTCGCGACCTCGTTGAAGAGGTTCTGCAGGTACTGACACCGAATGCATATTCAAAAGGCATTGAGGTTTATCAGTATATTTCGCCGGATATGCCTGATCTGATCGTGTCTGACCGTTTACGTCTCAAACAGGTACTCACCAATCTTTGCAGCAATGCAGTGAAGTTTACTCACGAAGGCGGCGTCTCGATCAGTGTGATTCCTATTCAACAAAAGAATGGGCATATCAGCATCCAATTCGATGTCGCTGATACCGGTATCGGTATCAGCTCAGAACAACAAGCACGGTTATTCCAGGCATTTTCCCAGGCAGACCCAGGAATCGCCCGTCAGTATGGCGGAACAGGGCTAGGTCTGATTATTTCCCGAGCCCTTGTCGAGGCAATGGGAGGCGATATCAGAGTGCACAGTGACGAAGGCGCAGGGTCGACGTTCTCGTTTACCATCGAAGCAGAAATCGATGAAGAAAATGCTCAACTCCCACAGTCTCTGGCCGATTGCAAAATTGCCCTGATCAATCCGAGCGGTGCACCATCACGCGACACCATTGAGCTGCTCGAGAAACGCGGAGCAACCCTGAAGGAATATCATAGCCCCAACGAAGTTCCGGTCACCTGCGGCGAGAAGAAGACCGACGTTGCTATCATTTTCTGCGATCGCCAGATGATCAGTCAGGGCGGCATGGAAGAATGGATGACAATCTGTTCCGGTAAAGGAATTCCCGTGCTGAATATCAGCAGAAATGCTCTGCCAGAACGTATGAGTGCATCGCTGACAACACCGCTCCTTACAGCACCTTATACACAGACTCAATTGGTCAGGCAGGTATTGCAGCTGTGCGGTCACAACGTAGAACCACTTGCGGCACCGGATACGCCAACGCCGCAGGAAGTGCCCACCGTTCTGGCCGTCGACGACAACGAAGCTAACCTCAAGCTGGCAGTAACGTTACTGAATGAATTAGGCGTAAACACCCTACAGGCACCCTCAGGCTTTGATGCCGTTGCGATGGCGACGCGTGACTGTCCGGATTTGATTTTAATGGATATCCAGATGCCTGGAATGTCAGGCAATGAAGCGACCGCTCGCATTCGTAAGCTACCAGGCAAACGTAACCTGCCTATCGTTGCGCTGACTGCTCACGCGATGTCAGACGAACGGCAGGCATTAATAGCCAATGGCTTCAGCGATTCCCAGACCAAGCCGGTATCGATGGAGCAGCTGGCACGGATTATTGAACGCTGGACTGGCTTCAAAGCCGACAGCGAAGAAAGCCCACCATTACGACATGAGGCACCAGCGGCGACGGGGATTTTTAATACCGAGCTGGCACTGCATCAGGCGAACGGAAACCCGGGGCTCGCGACCGACATGTTCAGCATGCTGACGGATATGTTGCGCAAAGAAAAAGATGAAATTCTGGAACTGTGGGAAGAAGAAAAACTGCCAGAGCTTCTGGAAGCAACGCATAAACTGCATGGCGCTGCGAGATACTGTGGTGTGCCTGCGTTGAGATCGGCGTTAGAAGCATTCGAAACCTGCCTGAAGGAGCAGAACTCAGAAGCGTATCCCGAACGTTTGAGAGAGCTGATGACCGAGACAGAGCGTTTATTAAAATGGGCCGGAGAAAATGACTGGCAAGCTCAGTTTGAAGAAGCCTCCGGTAAAAGCGCTAATACAGAAAACGCCTGAACCCATCCATCATCATCACTAAGACTCAACAGCAGTTGAGCCCGCTCATCGACTGAACGAATGATTTCTTTGGCACGACCGCTGACGTGCACCAGCGGCTTGCCAGAGCTATCCCGCTGAATCGAGAAATCCTGAAAACTGACCCCGGACGCAATCCCGGTCCCCAGTGCTTTTGCCAACGCCTCCTTGGCAGAGAAGGCTTTAGCAAGATAATTAACAGGATCAGAATGCTTAGAAAACTCCCGCTGTTCTGCGGGCGTCAGCAACCGCTTTACCAACCGCTCCGGGTGTCGCGCATACGCGGCTTCAATACGATGTATAGCGAGCAAATCGGTGCCGACTCCGACAGAGGTCAGCAACGTATCGCGATCTGGTAAAGCATGCCCTGCCACTCAGGCACGCGCCTCTGTCAGTAGCTGTTTCATATCCCTGACTGCGCCTTCCAGACCACTGAACAACGCCTGAGCGATGATCGCATGACCAATATTCAGTTCATTAATCTGTGGGATCTGAGCTATCGCTTCAACATTGTGATAGTGCAAACCGTGACCTGCATTCACGATCAGGCCCTTACCTGAAGCATAGGCCGCCGCATCGCGTATACGTTCCAGTTCCCGTGCCTGCTCTAGTGGTGTCTCAGCATCTGCATAGCCACCGGTATGCAGCTCAATGACAGGAGCACCGGTGCGTACTGTTGCGTCAATCTGCTCGTAATCGGCATCGATAAATAGCGACACTTCAGCGCCAACCGCTGCCAGGCGAGTCACCGCATCTTTAATTGTGTCTTCCTGAGAGAGAACGTCCAACCCACCTTCAGTGGTTAACTCCTCTCTCTTCTCAGGCACAAGACAACACGCTTCCGGCTTTACTTCTTCAGCCAACTGAATCATGGCTTCGGTCACCGCCATTTCAAGATTCATCCGGGTCTGAAGCGTACCAGCGAGGACCCTGACATCACGAACCTGAATATGGCGAGCATCTTCGCGGGGATGAATCGTAATACCATCCGCGCCTGCCTGTTCGGCAATAAAAGCAGCTTGAACCGGATCAGGGTAACGAGTTCCCCTGGCTTGCCGAAGTGTCGCAACATGGTCGATATTAACGCCGAGCAAAACGCGAGTATTGGTCATAGTTCTTTCCTGTTTCAGGAGCGATGTATTAATAATTCACGACTGATAATAGGCCTGGAGACTGCATAATCGATAGCGATACGCAGCACCTGACGAGCGACAGAGAGAGTCCCTGGCCTGGTAAACTCCCCATCGGCAATGGCGAGCAGAATTTCACCATCCCAACCATCAGGATCTTCGATCAAACCTTCTCCACCGCAGAACAGGTAGTAAGTGCCAGCGATGACAGGGGCTCCGTGTGCCGTCTGCGTCCAGTGTATACCCTGCCCGCAATGGCTGAGAAGACACTGTTCAAACATACGTAGCCAGACATCAACACGCTCATTGTCGCTCAGGGTCGTGAGTATGGTTGAGTATAAATCGAATAGTTCATCAGAAGGGTCATACAAAGGAAGAATCGTCGTCAGCAGTTCATCCATATACAGAGCACAGACCAATGCTTCGCCTGACAACCCCAGCGGGGTACTCGCTTCACAGGTCCTCAACCTTGGCAGGTCACCTAAGGCAGGCCATTCTCCACAACAAGGCTGATGCATCTCCGGAAGGTGGGCATCACGGCAAACGACCTTAACCAGCCCTCTGTCTCTTGTGAATATGGTACACAGCCAGTCTGAGCCGCCGCCAAACGGCTCACGCCTCAGTAGCCACCAATGCTTCATATTTCCCTGTCGTCATACCCCAGGCTTCGCAGAGCCCGCTCGTCATCAGACCAGTTGGATTTTACTTTCACCCAAAGATTCAGCATGACTTTGCAGTCGAATAGCGACTCCATGTCCTTCCGTGCTTCGATTCCAATCTGTTTGATTCGATACCCTGCGTCACCAATAACAATGCGTTTTTGAGACTGACGTTCGACCATAATCAACGCGCTGATTTCGATCAAAGTGCCTGTGTGTGCAAACTCTTCAATCTCCACCGTCATTTCATACGGCAATTCATCGCCTAACTGGCGCATGATTTTTTCGCGAACCAGTTCAGCCGCAAGAAAGCGTGAGCTGCGGTCAGTAATCTGATCTTCAGGATAGAAATACGGATTTTCAGGAAGATAACTGCGAATCAGGTGCTCAATACGTTCTACGTTATGACCCGTCTTCGCACTCAGCGGAATAATCTGATCGAAGGGGTGTCTTCCTGCAAGCTCTTCAAGATAAGGAAGAAGCTCATCTTTATCGCGTACAAAGTCGATTTTATTCACCACCAGAATAACCGGAGCACGCTGTTGTTTAACGGTCTGCAGAACCATTTCATCTTCATCGGTCCAACGCATCCGGTCTACGACCATAACAACCAGATCAACATCTTTTACCGCCGTTGTTGCGGCTCGGTTCATGTAGCGGTTAATCGCTTTATCGTGTGCCTTGTGAATCCCGGGCGTATCGACAAAAACAATCTGGGAATCTTCTTCGGTAAGAATCCCCAGAATCTGGTGGCGTGTCGTTTGCGGCTTTCGGGAAGTAATAGAAAGTTTTTGTCCGAGAATTCGATTCATCAGAGTCGACTTACCCACATTAGGGCGACCCACAATCGCTACAAAACCAGTACGTGTGCTCATGATGCTGACTCCTCAAGCCCAAGGCGTTTTAGAAATACCTGAGCAGCCGCCTGCTCAGCAGCACGACGACTTGAACCTTCTGCCGTGACAACGTCTTCCTGTTGCGGAATACGGCAACTGACGGTGAATACCTGCTCGTTTCCCGGTCCACCAACACTGACAACAGTGTACTTGGGCAGGCTGAGTCGATTGGCTTGCTGGTGTTCCTGCAGGCGAGTCTTCGGATCTTTTATAGGATCTTCCAGACTCAACGCATCCAGGCGGGACGCATACCACGACAGAATGCGTTCCGACGCTGCGGTCTGCCCGGAATCCAAATAAATAGCGCCTATGATTGCTTCAACAGCATCGGCCAATATCGAATCCCGACGATGACCACCACTCTTCATTTCACCAGACCCAAGAAGCAAGAACTCGCCAAGGTCGAACTCTTTTGCTATTTCAGCAAGCGTATCGCCTTTTACCAGCCTTGCGCGCAGACGACTCAACTTCCCTTCTTTCGCATGTGGAAATTTCAGAAACAAGGCTTCGGCAATCACAAAATTAAGAATCGAATCGCCCAGAAATTCCAGGCGTTCGTTGTTGGTTCCCGACAAGCTTCTGTGGGTTAACGCTAAATTGATCAGCGCCTCATCATTGAAGGTATAGCCAAGGCGCTGAGAGAGTTTTAACAAGGGATTATTCACTGGTGATAACTTTCTGGTGCTGGAAGGTAAGTACGAAATCGATATTCGCCAGGAAGTGCCCGCGGTTTTCGTAAGTCCAGTCGATGGTCAGAGTATTTCGGTCACGTTTTACAAGTAGCTTGTCAGTAGTAACCTGAATATTGTTATTACGAAGGCGTCGCTCAAGTTCATCGCGAACAGACCGTTCCGAAGTGCGCGCAGTCACTTTGCCGCTTTCTTCCATATTATCGAGAACGATACCCACTTCGGTATCATCAAAATAGATAGGAACGATCACCATCACGGCACGCAGTAGCACAATGCCAATCAGTATAAGTAACAGCGCAGTCGCTGTTGTCATGCCGTGCTGGTTTTGCTTCATATTTAGTCGTCCACTTTGAGGACAGCCAGAAACGCCGATTGCGGAATTTCTACGCTGCCGATCTGTTTCATCCGTTTTTTACCTTCTTTCTGCTTCTGCAGCAGTTTCTTCTTACGGCTTACGTCACCACCGTAACATTTCGCCGTTACGTTCTTTCTGAGTGCTTTTACTGTAGTACGGGCCACCACCTGATTACCAACTGCCGCCTGAATTGCGACATCGAACATCTGACGAGGAATCAGCTCTTTCATTTTCTCGGTCAGGAGATTGCCACGACGACGAACACTCTCTTTGTGCATGATGACCGCGAGCGCATCTACGCGATCTCCGTTCACAAGAACGTCCAAGCGAACCAGTGGCGCCTCTTGGAAACGCAGAAAGCTATAGTCCAGCGAAGCAAAGCCACGGCTTGCTGACTTCAGACGATCAAAGAAATCCATAACGACTTCCGCCATCGGGATTTCGTAACGCAATGCCACCTGACTACCGGTGTACTGCATATCCACCTGCACACCCCGCTTATCGACGCACAGAGAAATAACGCTGCCCAGATATTCCTGTGGCACCAGAATATTGCACTCCGCAATCGGTTCGCGCATTTCATCGATAGAACCAATATCAGGAAGCTTCGACGGGTTATCGACATTGACGACATCCCCTTTACGGGTAACGACTTCGTAGATTACCGTCGGCGCAGTGGTGATCAGGTCAAGATCATACTCGCGCTCGAGACGTTCCTGAATGATCTCCATGTGCAGCATGCCGAGGAAGCCACAACGGAAACCGAAGCCCAGCGCATCAGAGTTTTCTGGTTCAAAAAACAACGACGCATCGTTCAGTGACAGTTTATCAAGTGCAACACGGAACGCTTCATAGTCATCCGACGATACGGGGAACAGACCGGCGTACACCTGTGGCTTAACTTTCTGGAAGCCCGGCAGTGCATCAACGTCCGGGTTTTTGGTAGACACAATGGTGTCGCCCACGGGCGCACCGTGAATATCTTTAATGCTGCCACAGAGATAGCCCACTTCGCCGGTATTCAGCTCAGGACGTTTCGTCATTTTCGGCGAAAAGTAGCCCACGTCATCAACGATGTGATCTTTACCGGTCGACTTCATGCGGATCTTATCACCTTTCCTGATTGAGCCATTCTTGACGCGGATCAGCGATACGACACCAAGATATGGGTCGAACCAGGAATCAATGATCAGTGCCTGCAACGGCGCATCAGGATCACCCTCGGGGGCAGGAATATTAGCTACCAGATCTTCCAGAACGTCTTCAACGTTCAGGCCACTCTTGGCGGAACAGCGCACTGCGTCGGTCGCATCGATGCCGATAATATCTTCAATTTCCTGAGCGACAGCGTCTGGGTCCGCCTGTGGAAGGTCCATTTTGTTCAGTACCGGACGAACTTCCAGCCCCTGTTCAATCGCGGTGTAGCAGTTAGCAACAGACTGAGCTTCAACGCCCTGCGCGGCATCAACGACCAGAAGAGCGCCTTCACACGCAGACAGAGAACGACTCACCTCATAGCTGAAATCCACGTGTCCCGGAGTATCAATAAAGTTCAGCTGATACGTTTCACCGTTACGTGCGGTGTAGTTCAGGGTGACGCTCTGGGCCTTGATGGTGATGCCACGTTCGCGCTCGATGTCCATGGAGTCCAGAACCTGCGCCTGCATTTCGCGATCGGAGAGGCCGCCGCAAACCTGAATAAAGCGGTCAGACAGAGTAGATTTGCCGTGGTCGATGTGGGCAATGATGGAGAAGTTGCGAATGTGGTCCAGCTGGCTCACAGAATAATCATCCGGTTGTGAATTCAATCGGATGATTTTACCTGAAGGACCGGACTAAGGCTATGAATGACAGGGGCTCACAGCCCCTGCACTGTCGATAACATGCTGGTTAATCAATCCGAAGTGGAATGAAAGAGGCCTGCCCTCTGCGCACAATGCGCATGGGCACGCTGCGTTTACCGGGTAAATCTTTGACGACACGTTCAAAATCAGCCACTGAGCTGATGCGTTGACCGTTAATCATGGTGATCACATCGCCACGAATCACGCCTGACATCGATGCCGGGCCGCGATTCACGTCTGTGACGACAACCCCCTGCTCTGCACTTTTACCCGCTGGGATGTCACTGACAACAAGACCAAGCCGGTTGCTCTTGCGTTCAGCAGGCGGGGGATTAGACGACAACTGAATCTCATCAGACTCAGGCAACGCGCCAATTTCAACATCGATGGTCTTTCTCTTGCCCGCACGCACCACGGACAACTTAGCGGTATCACCCGCGCGCAGACGACCAATCAGGTGTGGCAGATCAGAAGATAGCTGCACTGCCTTACCATTGACTTTGACAATGATGTCGCCACTCACCAGGCCAGAGGCCTCAGCCGGACTACCATCAACCACCTGAACCACGAGCGCACCGGCAGCGCGATCAAGCCCGAACGATTCAGCGAGATCCTTGTTTACCTCCTGAATCACGACACCCAACCAACCGCGACTGACCTTACCTTTGCTCTTGAGCTGCTCAGCAACGTCCATGGCGACATTGATTGGAATCGCAAACGAGACCCCCATAAAGCCGCCTGAACGCGTATATATCTGGGAGTTAATACCAACCACCTGACCATCAAGGTTAAATAGTGGCCCACCCGAGTTTCCCGGGTTGATGGCAACATCGGTCTGGATAAAGGGCACATAATTCTCGTTAGGCAGACTCCGACCCTTTGCGCTGACAATACCTGCTGTCACTGAATAATCGAAACCAAAAGGAGAGCCGATAGCGACAACCCACTCGCCGACATCAAGCTTATCGGAATCGCCTAACTCAACGGTCGGAAGGTCATCAGCGTCGACCTTGAGGACAGCCAGATCAGAACTCGGATCAGCACCAATCAGAACAGCCTCCAGCTCGCGGCGATCGTTAAGACGCACAATGATTTCATCCGCATCCTGAACAACATGATTATTCGTCAGGATGTACCCGTCATCCGATACGATAAAACCCGATCCAAGAGAATTGCTGTCCCGGCGTGGTGCAGGCCCTTGAGGAAACTGGCGCCCGAAAAAATGCCTGAATATTTCAGGCATGTCGTCCGGCATACCGTATTGCCCAGACAGCGCGCTGTTCTGCTGAGCATGCTGAACAGTGCTGATATTGACTACCGCTGGAGAAGACTCTTTCACCAGATCACGGAAGTCCGGAAGGTCTGCGTGTGCTGTGGTCCACGACACTGCTAAAAGAAAGGTTAACAAGCTCAGCGAACGTTTCATCGCCAATGTCATTTTCATCGAAGGCTATCTCCGCTATTCAGAAACTCCGTTTATATTTATGGCGGTAGAGTGTGTTTTTTTCAATACGGTCGGCTGCCACTCGGCTTGCATTTTCTTGCCAAGCTGGCGCGCTCCGAGTAGACCGAGAACCAACCCAAGGCCACCTGCAAGTAATGATTGAGGCTCTGAGCCACCCTGAAATCCAATGACGGCCCCGAGGATCAGTCCAAGCAGTGGCAGTCCGTACATCGCCAGGGCACTGACGGCCAAAGACCCGGACGGAAGCATAATGGTGACTTGCTCCCCGACCGTGAAGGAATCAGCCGTGTTTACCCACAAACGAACAGGTTTGCCCATTTTACTGAGCGTATGCTGCCCGCATCCAGCCCGCGCACTGCAGGCTCCACAGGCGCTCTGCTGCACACCTTCCACCCAGATACCATCGTCACCTGTTCCAACGACCTGAACAACTTCCTGACTCACATTTATGACCTTACTTTACAGCTTTCTACAATAGGGAGGACGTCGGACGGGTCAACTGACGATTCTTCACTTCATACTAAGAGAATACGAAGGAATCGCAGAATCCAACACTTTATCCAGCGTCAGAGGAGGAAGCTCCCCCACGACACTCAGTCTGACTTGCTGACCGTCCTGCGTAAGAATATCTTCTACGGTAGCGGAAACGGGCCCCCACTGTCGACTGACGCGGGGAGAGGATGACCTGCCTTGCCCGACACGATCAATAAACAAAGAGAATGAAGCAAGTCCATCCGAGAACGTCATACGGATGTTATCGTCAGATTTCGCGGACTGCTGAATCTGAAATCCCTGAGGCAACCAGGACGGATACCAATCCGACTCAGGCGCTATTTCCGATGATCCTTTATGACCGAAGCGCAGGGTGTGCCCGACATTCGCAGTCCGTAAGTCACTGTCAGACATAGTGAAGTCTGTTTCCAGGCTCACAAACTGATACCGACGTAACACATTACCCTGCTTGTCTGTCATTTCGGCCTTAAGAGGCAGACTGGAGGCTTTATCCAACCATATCTGATGGGCATAACGGTCGGATTGTTCAGGCGTAATCCAAATAGATACCGTTGAACGGCCAGCGACCCGCTCCGCCTGGTGATCGGCAAGTGCAAAATCGTAGCTTTGTTCAAGGGATGACAAAGAGGAGGGAAAGTTTTGACCGAACGGCTTTAGTATGTCTGGCGTCATGCCGGAGCGGTGTTCACCCTCGTGAATACAAACTATTTCATCGCCCGCACGAATTTGAGAACGCTCTGGGCCTGTCAGGTAGTCGGTCCTCTGAACCAACCCCTGATTGCGGTATGCCTGCTGGATTCTCGCAGACTCCCAGCGATCAGGCGCCCCGAACATCACTGTGCCAGCGTAATCTTGAGTAGTAACAGCCTCATTCATCTCCTCAAGCAAGCGCAGCGCCTTATCGTTGTCTGCACTCACTGAAGATGTGAATGACAACCCAATCGCCAGAATGACGATGGATTGGCGGATGTTAAGCAACTCAATCATGCATCAGTCTGCGACTGGCCCTGCTTTTACTTCAGCTCTGACCCGATCACGGATGCCAGTGTCCTTGCCGAAATTTGCCACCCTCGCATAAGGAGCAGCTTGGTGCGTGCTCACACCGAAGGACTGATCTTCGTGCTCAAGAACGTACTGTTTGAGTCGTTCCTGAGCCGCCGCAAGCTCAGTTGCAGACATTTGAGACTGCTCAGACTGAGAAGCCACCAGAGATGAACTGGCTGCCGAAGCCTCCGCCATCGGTGCAGGCTGAGATACCTCTGCCTTGGCGACCGCCATATCAGGCTGCCCCAAATTCGCTTCAGGGACAGTCAGAACACGAGCACCGAGTAAAACAGCCATGGTAACCGAGGCAGCGACTGCTCCCGACACCATCCACGCTGGCAGCGCCATAGGTTTCGACTGAACAACAGGCAAATCATCGTTATTGGCTTTTTCATCAAGTGTTTGGGCGCTACTATTCGCTGTATCACGTGGAATACCAGGAACGTCGTCCATCGGTTCACCATCAATGGCCTGCATAATCCCTTTCGAGAGATCAACAGTGTCAACGGATTCGCCGCGCATTGCTGCACCGATCAAATGGAAGTTCGCCCATTGCTCGCGGAATTCAGCATCATTTTCGACGTGGTTCAATACACGTCTCAGTTCAAGCTCGTCACACTCGCCATCACAGAGAGCTGACAGAGACTCCCTCATCCGGTTTTTCATATAGTACACCCATCAAGCATTTATGCAGTCGCACTCAGCAACGGCCGCATTTTCTTTTCAATTGCTTCCCGCGCTCGGAAAATTCGGGATCTTACTGTCCCTATTGGGCAATTCATTGCCTCTGCAATCTCTTCGTAACTGAGCCCTTCGAGCTCTCGTAGGGTCACTGCCCGACGCAATTCGTCTGGCAGGTCTTCGATCGCATCAAATACGACCTTGCGCAGCTGATCGCGTTGCAGCAGACCGTCTGGCGTTTCTACGTCTCTCATATTGGCCTCGTCTGCGAAATAAGCAGCATCATCGAGGTCAATGTCCTGTGTCGGCGTCTTACGACCGCGACTGATCAGGTGATTCTTAGCGGTATTCACCGCAATCCGGTACATCCAGGTATAGAACTGGCTATCTCCACGGAAAGAGGGTAGCGCACGATACGCTTTTATAAATGCCTCCTGCGTCACATCCTGAGCTTCAGCATGATCGGAAATAAACCGTCCTACCAAAGAGAGGATACGATGCTGGTACTTCACCACCAGCAGGTCGAAAGCCCGCCGGTCACCCTTCTGAACCCGCGCGACCAATTGTTGGTCTGAAGCTGGTTGGTCGGTCATCTGGTTACCTGCATCTGTCGGTTGCTTCTCTGCAACATTAGTTGAACGAGTCACACCTTGCCCTCCGTTAGTGGCTGTATAAGTTCGGTACACCAATTCGGAGATAGTTCACTATCTTGACACTTCATGACATAACTACCGAAAATAGACCGGAACCAGGCCGTTGTCTGGCGAGGAGATTCTTTGTCAATCATACTCCTGCGCTTTATAGTGCGGCCTGTTATTCAGAGCCTGAGAGCAAGCTCTGTGAGATTACCACCACTGGAGCCTTTGTGCATGAGCCAGACATTGACCTTTGATGTATTAATTATTGGTAGCGGTGCCGCTGGCCTCACGCTGGGGTTATCCCTACCTGAACATCTTAGGGTAGCCATTGTCAGTAAAGACTCGATGGACGCAGGCTCAACGCGCTGGGCTCAAGGTGGGGTAGCTGCTGTACTCGACGAGGAAGACAGCGTCGAGGCCCACGTAGCCGATACTCTCACAGCCGGCGCAGGTCTCTGCAACGAGGCGGCTGTGCGCTTTACCGTAGGTAACTCAACCGAAGCCATCCGTTGGCTGATCGACCTTGGTGTGCCATTTACAAAGGATGGCGAGGATCAGTTTCATCTGACCCGTGAAGGTGGGCACAGTGCGCGCCGCATCATTCATGCTGCGGATGCCACCGGCCATGCCATTTCCGATACTCTTCTGCAAAAAGCGGAAGCGCGTGAGAATCTGACCCTGCTCCATGATTACATCGCTGTCGACCTGATCACCGGTGACAAATTAGGGCTTGAGCACCACGCCTGTATTGGTGGCTACTTTCTGAATAAGAAAACCGGCGAAGTGGATGCCGTTACAGCTAAGGCCACCGCATTGGCCACCGGCGGCGCCAGCAAGGTTTACCTGTACACAAGCAATCCGGACGGAGCATCAGGAGACGGCATCGCCATGGCATGGCGGGCCGGTTGCAGGGTTGCCAACATGGAATTCAACCAGTTCCACCCTACTTGCCTCTATCACCCCCAGGCAGGCTCATTTCTGATCACTGAAGCCGTTCGCGGCGAAGGCGGAAAACTTCTGCTTCCTGACGGTCGCCGCTTTATGGATAAATTCGATGAACGGGCAGAGCTGGCACCCAGGGACATAGTCGCCCGCGCCATCGACCATGAAATGAAACGCTTAGGTGCAGACTGCCTGTTCCTGGATATCTCACATAAGCCTGCAGAGTTTATTCGCGAGCATTTCCCGACAATCTACGAACGCTGCCTGCAACTGGGTATTGATATTACGAAAGACCCGATTCCGGTCGTTCCGGCTGCCCACTACACCTGTGGTGGCGTTGTCACTGACAATGCCGGCAGAACAGACATTGATCGCCTCTATGCCATCGGTGAAACCGCCTGTACTGGCCTGCATGGTGCGAACCGTCTCGCCAGCAATTCTCTGCTTGAATGTCTTGTATACGCCCGCGCAGCAGCGGCAGATATCGAAGCTCAGATAGCTCAGGTTCCTTCCCCCGAGCCCGTACCGCACTGGGACTCAAGCCAGGTTACCGATTCTGATGAAGATGTCGTTATCTCGCACAACTGGGACGAGCTGCGCCGCTTCATGTGGGATTACGTAGGCATTGTGCGTACCACTAAGCGACTGGTCAGGGCAAAACACAGAGTGAAGCTTCTGCGCCAGGAGATTCAGGAGTTTTACTCAAATCACAAAGTCACCAACGACTTACTGGAGCTACGCAATCTTGTTGATGTCGCCGATGTTATTATCCGCTCTGCCCTGATGCGTAAAGAAAGCCGCGGCCTGCATTACAGCCGGGATTACCCTCAAGCCCTGCCGAGAGCATTCGATACCGTACTGATGTCGAAATACATCAGCGAATTAGGAAGTCTGTAGCCCGGCCCAGAAAGGTTCAAAGGCTGCCATACAGCTCATACTTAAGGTGATTAAATGGTTCACGACTGAGGAAGCAGTCGGGCCTGATGATGATTACCTGCCAGGGCCAGAACCCCCAAACCAGCACGATCAGTTGTCTACGGCGAATACTGCCTGAGCGAAAACTGACCGGGACTTTCTGATTACGCTGCAATACCCACCAGCCATCATTGGCTTTGCCAATCAGCTGCGGCGCACGCTTACGCCAAAAGGCCCACCCGGCGCCCAAAAGAGGCAATACGGGAGTAAGTAACCACACACTACTCTCTGCCCCAAAAAATGTCGCCACCATCAGGAGCGCAGCCAATACCCAGGCGAGCGTCTCTATTCGCCGCTGAATCCCGGATGGCCGTAGAATCCACTCAGCGCGGTTGACGGGCAAATGCCAGCACCATATCAACGATTCGCTTCATGTCAGGATCTTCAGGCTCGGCATGTTCCATGAACCATGTAAAAAGATCCGGATCTTCCTTGTCGAGAAGATTGCGATAGCGCAACTGATCGTCATCATCCAACTGCGCATACTGTTGCTGAGCAAAAGGTAATAGCAATACATCAAGCTCTAACATGCCACGACGGCTATGCCAGATAGCCCGCTTTGCCTGAATTTCTTTTTCTTCAGTCATCTTTTAATTCACCTCTTACAGGGACGCGCATTATAACAAAGGTCACTACGAAATATCGTTCACTCTCACATCGGGCCTTGAAATCACATACACTCCGCCTCCATATGCAGTAGTCCTACCCCAGCCGTAAGGAGTCATCATGTCTCAGACAATCGCCACATTTGGTCAGGTTACCGATCAGGGCTTTGTTCCTGCCGACGCAGAAACTGCCCCCGACGATCAGACCGGAGCGAGAACCGTCCTCAGTCAGTTTGCGCTGCTACAGATAGACGGGCCAGACAGTGAGAAATTCCTGCAAGGGCAACTGACGAGTGATATGCAGAGCGTTACCTTCGAGCAGTGGCAGGCTGGCGCCTGTTGCGATGCCAAAGGTCGTATGATCGCGAACTTTATTGCGACCCGCTCAGAGACGGGGTTTGTCTTAAGGCTTCCTGCTTCTCAAGCAGAGGTTCTGATAAACCATCTGAAGAAGTACGCCGTCTTTTTCAAGGCAACAATGACCCTGGCAGAAAACATCGAA
This sequence comes from Oceanospirillaceae bacterium, assembly GCA_002724925.1. Taxonomy (GTDB): domain Bacteria; phylum Pseudomonadota; class Gammaproteobacteria; order Pseudomonadales; family Oceanobacteraceae; genus Thalassolituus. Next base: position 471,423 of record PBQA01000013.1, on the reverse strand, counting down.
ATCATCGGCGAATTTAATGCAAGCCCGAGTGAAAAATCGATGTCTGGTGAAGATGTCCGGGTACTTGGCTGGCCAGACGGTCGTTGCGAATACTGGGTACCTGAAGAACTCATCGACAAATACCTGAGTGACCACCTGCTGGAGCCTGAGTCGCGCTGGCATGCATCAGATGTCGAGTCGGGCTGGCTGTGGGTTCAGCCTTCATCATCGGCTGCCTGGATACCCCAGTACTGCGACTGGCAAGCCCACGACGGCATCAGCTTCAGCAAGGGATGCTATACCGGGCAAGAAGTAGTCGCCCGCCTCCAATACCTGGGTAAAAGCAAACGCCACCTATATCAGGTAGCGCCATGCCCAGAACTCCCCGACATCATGTCAGATGTGCTCGTTAACGGAAAAGCCAAAGGAGAGTTGGCCAGCCGCATCTGTTTTGACGGCAAATACACTGGTTTAGCCGTGGTCAGCAGTGACGAGGAAACACTTTCGGGAGAATGCGGGAATCAGAAAATCACTCTGCGCAGAGTCTTCTATACTGAAGATCAACGCGGCTAAACAGGTGGCCAGACAGTTAACTCTCTGACGACCTCTGCGTTACATAATTTTATAGACGCAGAGGTACCCGAATGACTGGCCAACTGATCCAGCAAGCTCGAGATGACATCGAAGGAATGATTGCCAGAGACGAGCTGATTCTTCCAACACTACCAGAGATCGCTCTGAAAGTACGGGACATCGCTGAGGACAAAAACGCCAGTATCCAGGACATGGCCCGGGTTCTGACAAAAGACCCGGCACTGAGCGCTCGACTGCTTCGGGTGACCAACAGCCCCATGGTGAGGACCATGGTGCCCATTACCGATGTAACAACGGCAATTTCGCGTTTAGGCATCGATTTCACCATTAACCTGGTGGTGGGTATTGCTATGGAGCAGATGTTTCAGGCGACTACCGATGCCATCGACCGGCGTATGCGGGCTTGCTGGTCGCATGCGACCGAAATTGCAGCATCGGCTCAGGTACTGGCTCGCCATTTCACTAAATTGCCTCCTGATCAAGCACTCTTAGCAGGATTGGTTCACCAGATTGGAACCCTGCCGCTGCTGTCGTATGCCGAGCAATCCGGCACCCTTCTTCAGGATGGGCCTTCACTCGACCATGCCATTGCCGAGCTACATCAGGCGCTGGGCCAGAAGGTTCTGGAGTCCTGGGACTTCCCAGCAGAACTCATCGCAGTCACCACAGACTACCTTGATTTCGACCGCTCACCCGATGGACCGGATCTGATTGACCTTATTCAGGTCGCGACCCTGCAAAGCCATGCAGGTACTAGTCATCCACTGGCCGCTGTAGATACCGACCGGGTGGGTGCTTTCGTGCGCCTCGGACTGGCCGCTGATACAGAAACGCTCGAGCTGGATGACATCGCCACTGAGCAGTCAGAAACACAGGCTGCTCTTTCATCCGGGTTTTGATCACAAGTTCAGGCAGACATTGGGGTACACTGCCCCCATGACTACGATATTTGCTGCACTTGTCCTTCTGCTTTCGTTCGCCGGGATTCTGATATGGCTATTCAGCCTGGCGAAACCTGGGCGACGCGCCGAACTCGCAGGCGCTGCCGACCGACTGAATATGAGCTTCGAGCCATGGCGTATGCTCAGTACCGGTATTCGTCAGGCCGGATTTCAGATTCTGTCCACCGGCGATCCACGCTACGTACCTAACTACATCGAAGATGAAACGGTTCTATTGTTTGACTTCACCCGCCTGACCGGGCGTGCTCCCACCATCCAGACCCTGATTATTATGCCATGTCACATCACTACAGACGTCCGGCTAATGGTCAGCCCGTTGGCCAAAGAGAGTACACACTGCTTCGATAAAGGTAAGCCCATCACCCGACTGGAGGACACCGATCTCCCAGATAAACTAGCGAAACATCCCGTCTATGGACTTCCTGTACACAAAGTACGGCCTCTTCTGACCGAAAATGTCCAGAATTGGCTTTTGGCCCATCCGCACCTTCACATCGAATGGGCAGCTGGCATGCTCCTCGTCTGCCAGCCTGGTTATCAGATTGCTGGCGATGAACTGAAGAACGTTATCGACGACGTTCGTTCACTGGCAAACGCCTTAGCATCACACTGACCGGAGTACCCCTTTGTTCAATATTCTTCGGGCAGCAACGCTTGTTGCTGCCGCCTACGTATTAATCGCATGCACCGCAACGCAACAGGACTCGCTCTATCAGAAGGCTCTTGATCTGGGCGAATGGAAAGCCGGGCTGGATGAGCATAAGGCTGATATTGCTGACATCGAGATGAATTATCTGATCCGTAAGGGCGATGGCCCGGTATTGATGCTGGTGCACGGATTTTCGGCTAACAACAGCACCTGGTTGCAGTTTGCGGATAAGTTACCGGATAACTACTACCTCATCGCGCCAGACCTTGCAGGTCATGGAAAATCCAGCGAGGCAGACAGCTATGACCTGGAGCGTCAGGCAGAACGCCTGAAAGCATTGGCTGAATATCTCAACCTCGAACCATTCCATATTGTCGGTAACTCCATGGGCGGTGCCATCAGTGCGATTTACGCAGCGCGTTTTCCGGACGACATCGCCAGCCTGATCCTGATAGATTCTGCGGGCCTGGACGGCGAGAACCAAAGTCAGTTTTTTGCTGAACTCGAAGCTGGTAACAACCCCTTGATTGCTACTGATAAAGCATCGTTTGAATATCGCATGGACCTTATTCTGGAAAAGCAGCCGCCACTCCCATGGCCTCTGCGTCCTGCCTTAATTCGCGAGACCGTCGACCGTGCGCCACTGAACCAGGAGATTTTCGACGATATGATCGCGACTCGCGAGCGCATGGATCAGCATGAAATGAGCCAGATGATCGCTGACAAGGTAAATATGCCTGCACTAATTATGTGGGGTGAAAAAGACCGGGTTCTGGACGTCTCTGCCGTCGCAGAGTTTAAAAAAGTCATCCCTCAGGCTGACGTAAAGATCTACCCAGATCTGGGGCATGTACCTATGCTGGAAGATCCATCCGCCAGCGCCGAAACCGTCAGCGCGTTTATCAGCAAGCTTGACTGACTTCAGGCAGGCCACTGTCGCCGAAGCCAATGCTTTGTATAAAGCGGCACAATACAGTGGCCGGGCTAGTCCGGGAGACACCCTTTATGCCAGTTTCAGCGCTGGTCGTTGCTGTTGTGTCACCCGACTCCAGGACCACTCAGACGTCTGGCTCCTCCGTAACCTTTGCACACTGCCTGATCATCGTCATCAGGGAGTAGCATCAGAGCTCTGCCGCTATATTATGCGTAACGTAGAGAAGCCCGTCTGGTTGTTCCCGTTACCTGAATTAATGACCTTCTATGAGAACTCAGGGTTCACCGTAGCCAAAGAAGATACGCTACCCGACAGCCTTGAGAAAACATGGCGTCTGAGCAAAAGAAAATATCCACAGTCTGCCCCCATGGTGGCTGTGCCCGACAGGAGATAAATATGAACCGTCTTAACCGAGTGATGAATAATCTTGAACGCCTACCCGCCGGATGGCAGACAGGAGTGCGCTCTTTTATCATCGGCAAAATTATTCCGTTCGCAGGAACGGCCTCATGTCGGGTAGAAAAGCTGACCAATAATGAGTGTGTGGTAAAAATCAAAAAGCGCCGCAAGGTAGGAAATCACATTGGCACGCTGCACGCGGCCGCGATGGCGCTGGCTGCTGAATCAGCAACCGGCTTCGTCACCGCCATGAATGTGCCAGACAGCCGCGTTCTGGTGATTCGCAATATGAACCTGACGTACCTGAAACGTACCAAAGGCGATCTGACTGCCACAGCAACTCTGAGTGATGCCGACCTGGAAAGGCTGAAAAACGAAGAGAAAGGCGATATCAGCGTACCCGTGGTACTGAAAGATGCAGAAGGTACTGAAAGCGTAACCGCTGAGATGATCTGGGCGTGGACACCTAAGCGTTAATAAAAAATCGACGCTGATCATGTATCAAAAAGGGGAGCCAAGCGACTCCCCTTTTTTATGCTTATTTTTCAGTGTTAACCAGCGTTAGCAATGTATTCCCGACGCTGCTGTTCACTCTCAATGTAGTCCTGCCACTGGTGAGCAACTTTTTCAGCCGCCGGATAAGAGGCTGCCTTAAAGAAGGTCACCGACGCTGCCTCAAGCTGATCAAGATTGTACTGAGCAAGCCCTTTAATAATTAATGCCTGGTAAGGTGCCTTCAGATCACCAGCATTCAATGCTTTATTACTGAACTCAAGTGACTTACTCCACTCCTGACGCTCGGTATAAATCTGAGCAAGCTTAAAGTAGTCACGACCTTCTCCGGAGGCATCCGCAGCCTGTGTCATCACAACAATCGCGTTGTCGTATTCTTTCGCCAGCATCCAGGCATCGCCCAACAACGACAGATTACGCGCGCTCTTCTCAACAATGTCTGCGTCCATTCCTGCTTCCAGAACGTGCGCTGCCTTGTATGGAATTTCACGGCTCAACAACGCCTGAGCAAAATTGAGATACTCAGGTTCTTTGCTGAAAAGTGATTGGTCGTACGCTGTTTCGAGCGTCGCCAGTTCCTCGTCTTCACGACCCAGCTCGTTGTACACAGCCGCCAGCTGCATCCAGTATTCAGATTTAGAATAAGTCGCAACAAGCTTTTCCAGAGTCTCTGCGAGGCCATCATAATCTTTCAACTGAAACATCACGGCACGCTGTAGCAGTAACCAGCTTTCGGTAACGCGTGAACCCGCTTCTTCACGCATAGATATTGCAGTCGCAATATCATCGCCTGCCAGTTCATACTCTTCCTGCTGGTATTGAACCTGAGCACGGAACATGTAGGCGTCAGCATTGATTTTATCTGACTGTGACATCCACTCGTTAATGGTCGCCAGTGACTCAGCGTAACGTTCCTGAAGCATGTACAGTTTTGCCAGCGTATAACGCGTCGTCTGTTTCAGACTGTCTGGCGCGTTATCGATCTCGATAACTTTTGCGTATTCAGGAATCGCTGCCGCGTAATTTTCCTGAGTCGAGTAAACGTAGGCGTACATGTTGTGCGTCATCGCTCTCTCGTAAGAATTACGCTTACGTTTTTCCAATCGTTCAAGTGTTTGCAAGGCTTCGTCAAAGTTACCGGCATCAGCAGCTTGCTGCGCTTCCTCAAGCTTTTCAAATACAATCTCACGAAGTGTCATGGTTCTGCGAACACGAGGGCCCGACGAGGCTTCTTCTTGCGCATTATCTGCCGCTTCCTCAGTAGCGAGTACCGACTGAACTGCCACAAATGGCATGCCACCCAACAATGCGCTCATCACTAATGCTAACGGTAACTTTTTCATAAAACACTCACTCCAGTTTTATACGTTACTTATCCAGCTCGAAGCGGATAATGTTACGAACCCCGGGTACATCTACTGCACTTCCCTCAACTACCTGGGGTTTATATTTAAATTTCTTAACTGCATCCAACGCAGCCTTATCGAATACACCCGGTGGCTCGGCTTCAAGCACGACTGGATCAGTCACAGTACCGAGTGACGTTACGGTAAACTCGACGACGACATAGCCCTCAATGCCTCGCTGAGCTGCACGGCGTGGGTAAGTCGGCGCGACTTTAACAATCGGCATAAACTCACCATCGCTACCTGCACCGCTCAGGCCTGCATCCAACGCAAGATCGGCAGAGATATCCAGTGCACCCATCGACAGATCAGCGGCGTTCTGAGAATTGAACTCAGGCTTTACCATGTCTGGCTGCGGCGGTTCTTTTGGCGGTGCCGGTGGCTTCTCAGGCTGACGGTCTTTAGTCTGAACTTCGTCATCTGGCTCGTTCATCACGAAACTCTGGATACGACCATAGTCAGTCGGCATGGTGACTGAACCACCCGTACTGATCAGGCTCTGCATCATCCAGAACACAGCGATGGTGGCGACGAATGCGACGGCAAGCGCGCCACCAAAACGGACAACAACCGGCATCTTACATCGCCTCTGTGGCCAGTGAGACGTCGTAGACTCCGGCCTGACGTGCAGCATCCATCACTGCCACCAGCTTACGGGTCTTCGCTTCTTCATCCGCCTGGATCACAACGGTTCCTTGCGGATTTTCAGCGTGCAGACGCTCGATATTTGCGCGGACCTGACTCTCGTCAACGCGGCGTTTATTAATCCAGATTTCGTCATTTTCATTAATGGCGATCAGGATGTTTGCGCGTGGTTTCGCCTGAGCGGTGCTCGCATCAGGACGATTAACTTCAATACCCGATTCTTTAACGAACGACGCGGTCACGATAAAGAAAATCAGCATAATAAATACAACGTCCAGCATCGGGGTGATATCAATCTCACCCTCGGCTTCTACTTGCTGACTGGCAGAAAAACTGCGTCTCATAATCTTATTCCCGAATTAATGATCAAAGGTCAGACGATCTTCGATACGGATTTTTTCTCGTTTGATGTATCGCTCGAGCATGGACTGAGCGAACACTCCCGTCAGGGCACCTACCATTCCGGCCATGGTCGGAATCGTGGCCTTGGAAATACCGGAAGCCATCGCTTTAGGGCTGCCGTTGCCAAAAAATGCCATCACGTCAAATACTTCAATCATGCCGGTAACGGTACCGAGCAGACCGAACAGAGGCGCCATGCCGATCAGCATTTTGATCGTGGTCATGTTCGCTTCCAGGTCTGAGCGAAGGGAGGCGATCAGATCTTCACGAATCTGATGCGCCGCCCAGGATTTACGCTCGGTACGAGCTTCCCACTCACTCACTGCGCGCTGCATAGCGTTGCGGTGAGAAAATGCGAAGTACCCGGCACGCTCCAGTACAAATAACCAGAGCAGCAGAATCAGTCCGAAGATGGCGTAGAGGACGTCGCCTCCACGCTCCATGAACAGATAAACCGGTTCGTATACTTCACCAAAGATCATGATCAGGCTGCTTTCGCTTGTTGCTGTTCAGACTGGCGAGCCAGGATGCCAGTAGCACGCTCTTCCAGAATCATAATGAGTGCACGGCTGCGGTTGTTCGTCAGGGTGTGCAGGAACACACAAGGAATCGCTGCAACCAGACCCAATACCGTAGTAACCAGCGCCTGAGAAATACCACCCGCCATCAGCTTAGGATCGCCGGTACCAAACAGAGACATGGTTTCGAACACATCGATCATGCCGGTCACCGTACCCAGAAGACCGAGCAGTGGTGCAACAACCGAAATGATTTTGATCCAGCCGATGCCACGGGTCAGACGTGGAATTTCTGCCGCAATAGCTTCACCGAGATGCAACTCAAGCGTTTCGGTGTCGCTTTTCTTGTTGGCATTGAATACAGCCATTACACGACCAAGCGCATTCTTTTCGTCAACGCTTTCAGTCTTCATCTGCTTATTGATACGACCCGCTTCGATGTTAAGAACAATCATGCGCCAGATCGCCAGCAAGATACCGACGGCACCCAGTGCGAGAATGATGTAACCAACAACACCACCCTGGTCTACGCGATCACCCAATTCTGGCGACTGCCCCATAATTTTCAGTAACTGGCCTCGAGAAGGATCAATCCAGAAACCGGTCAACTCATTACCGCTCGCAGATTCAAGAGCTGTAATTCCATCGGTGTAACGTGCACCTGGCTGCTTATCCATCTCAATCAGGCGCGCTGATTCAATGTCCCAGTTCAGATACTTACCGTCAGAAACCGCGTTGAATCCACCGATACGAACAACCTGCTGTTGAGTTGTTTCGCCACTTGGTGTTACAACATCTGCGTTGTAGCTTGCAATGCGACCGCTATACGTCGCTTCACGCTGCATCTCAAACCAGAGGCGCTCAAGCTGCTCAATTGATGGCAGTTCAGAGGTGGCGCCTGCAACACGGATAAGGTCGGTCAAAAATGCTTCACGACCTGGCAGTTCAGAGCTGATCACAGAGCCTTCGAAAACACTCTTGGTATCGCCAGCGACCTGCTGCAGCACACCGAAGAGTTCTTTCAGGCTACCCAGACGATCGTTCAATTGAGCCTGCTTTTCTGCAACCACAAGTTCGTTATCGCGGAACTGTTCTTCTTTATCGGCACTCAGAGCTTCGAGGCGATCACGTTCAGCCATCGCATCACGAACCAATTGCTCCTGCTTGGCTTTTGAGCCCTGGAATTCAGCGATACGCTGTTCAAATTCAGCGTTGTCACGCGCCTGACCTTCTTTTACGAGGTTCAGAAGCTGATCAAGGTTGGCTGTTTCTGCCACTGAAACTAGCGGCATTGCCAGTGCAAATACACCGCCAAGGAATAGATTACGGAGTTTCATCAGTTCGCCTCCCGTTGAGCCATCATAGGAGCAGCGACCGGAACTTTAATCAGATCTGGTGCAGCCTGTTCACGCGCAATACGGATACCCGCCATCACTTTGCTCTTATACTCTGGCGCCAGAGGCTGCCAGCTGTTGGAGTTCGTGTTCCAGATACCCAACTCTTGTCCGTCCAGGGACTGATACACCAGAGCAATACGACCAATACGCAGGAAGTCGACTTCGCGCGGAGTTTCGCCTTCCAGCTCACCACGGTACGACTCGATAGTGCGGCCGTACTCAATTTCTGCCTGATAAGCTTCCATCACTTTGCGGTACTTCTCAGCGGCAGTGACGTCAGAACGCCCCATCAGATCATTGAGCTTAGAAACACGCGCCATGCGCTCTTCTTTGAGGAAAGGGACATCAGCAGCAACAAACTGATTTACTGCGTCAATCATGCGCAGCATCAGTGGTGTAATCTGACGTTCAACCAGAGCGGCCTGGCTCATACTGTTATCAATACTTGCCAGATCTTTTGCCTGTGCGTCCAGCTGGCGATCCAGCTGAGCAACGTAAACATTCAGGCCTTCGATTTCTTTCATCAGCGCACGATAGTCGCGCTCGGTAGCACGAATGTCTTTGTCGATTGAATCGATAGTCTGCTGAGAAGCCTGTGCCTGCTCTACGCGCTCGACACCCTGTTCGACCGCATCATCCAGCGTTGCAGCAGAGGCGACGCCCGTAAAACTCATACCAGCAATAGCGATAGCGCTCAGAAGGCGCGATGCCTGGCGTTTAGTTGTTGCCATGTTAAATACCCAATTAAAAGAATGGCCGGAAACCGGCGTTTCTGAATTCGCGAGAAGAATACGAAGAAAAGATGACAATTCTGTGACATTGCAGAATTACTACAGAGAAATTACATACAGCTGTCGTAAAACGAAAAACGGCACCCGAAGGTGCCGTTTTACTGGAGCTCTTACTGATTAGTCAGCAGGAGTAGGGTCGAAGGTAGGATCCTGAGTCTCGATATCGTCGAGAGAGCCTTCGATGATCCAACCAGCCCACCAAGCATCTGCTTCGGAAGTTCCAGGCTCAACTGCACCGATATATGTTGTGTTGTCGAATGCGAAACCTGAACCGTTATCTACTTCAGCAAAATCCATCTGAGTAACGGTCGCTGAAGAGTTAGCCAGAGCACCCGCAGAATCAATGACTACAGTATTGTCATAACCATTGTTGCTGCCAGCGTCTTCCGTACGTTCCTCGTAGAACTCGTCAGCACCCAGGTCGCCACAGTTACCGATAACATTGTTGAGGGTTACATCAGACAATTCGTCGATACCATCGACGCCTGCAACTGTCGAACCTGTTCCGTTATCTTTATCTGTGTTGGCATCGTCAATACGAACACAGTGCTCGAAACCGTAAGAAACAGTGTTGTATACATTAGCAGTCAGCGCACCGCGAAGACGCATAGCAGGCTCGTCGTTACTCATGAAAGCACCAACGAGAGTAATGTTCGCAAGGGCTCCTTCTGTCTGAGGCACGTACTCATCATCGGAAGAGTTCGCTTCGATACCACGAGGGTCGTTAGAACCGCTTGGTGCAACCAGAGCAGGGTTCTTGCGAATGATGGCGTACTGGATATTACCTTTGAAGCCTTCATCGAAATCGATGTCATCATCATCGTTACCAGTCAGCACCAGATACTTAGCGTTCACAGTACCGCCAAACCACTCAACACCGTCATCCAGGTTGTTGTGCACTTGTACGTACTCAACAGTAGTACCGTGACCCACACCCTGAAGAGTCAGACCGTTAATCTCGTTGTTTGGACCGGCAACTTTACCGCCTTCAGCAATACGAACGTACTTGATCACACCGCTATTGTCCGCTGGCTCATTACCACCGAAGTTACCTACTTCGTCGCCACCTTCACCTTCAACGTTACACACAGTACCTGAACCAAAACATGCGCCAGTATCACCTGGGCCATACTGTGGTGCAAAGCCTTGTACAATAACACCGCCCCATTCGCCAAGGCCGTCAAAGTCTTCGTCCTGGATAGAACTGAAAGTGATCGGCTGAGCAGCTGTACCTTCAGCCATGAGTTTTGAACCACGAGTAACCAGCAGAGCACCAGTGCTGAACGCTTTTACGTGTACACCAGGTTCAATTGTCAGGGTTACACCAGCTTCTTTAGCTGCAGTAACGGCAGCTGCGTCTGCCAGTACAGAACCACCTGAGCCAACAACCGTGAAGCCACCAAGACGCCATTCGATACCAGACTCAAGAGTGAAGTCCTGATCAATTGTACCTTCGAGAGTACAAATGGTTTCGTCCGCATTACAGGTAACAAAGTCTGGAGTGCCCGCAACTGGAGTAGTCGTGTCGTCATCGCTACTGCTACTGCTGCTACCACCACCACAACCGACGAGGGTTGCGCTCAAAATTGAAATCGCAAGAATATTTTTGTTGAGTTCCATAGCTGTTCTCTCAAAGGTTTATTAAATCAACGCGGCAAAGACTAACCGCGTTTTATGACACTTAAATTACAAAGGATTAGTTTATTATTCGAAACTGTAAGAGAAGCTCAGGCTAGCAGTCGTACCTTCGTAGTACTGTTCAGTAATTTCGTCATTGCGACTAAATTTCACTGCAGAGTCTGTGATATTTCCGGCTTTCGCACTCAACTCAAGACGCTCCGAAGGTTCCCATTTATAAACCAGGTCAACGACAGTTCTCGCCTCTTCAAATTCAGGCTCAATACTCCGAGCAGATTTATAGATACGATCACCAGCGTAATTCACCAAAAGAGTGAGAGAGTGACCGTACTCTTCTCCATCAAAGCCTAGCTGTACGTTCGCCAGCGTTTCACTCTGTCCCTGCAGGCGTCTGCTATCTCGCCCTTCGAAGCGAGCACTTTCCTCACTCAAGGTTACTTCTGCATCGATCAATGCAAGGTTGCCCGCAACGAAAGCACTGCCATAAATGGTCTCAATGAAATTCTTTCGGATATCAAACTCAATACCACTGACGGCAGCACTGTCTTCATTCCGGAAAGTAACACCGCGTGCAGCAGATCCCGAACCGTCAGGGATAGTTCGCTCAATTGGCGCAGTTATATCTTTAGTAAAGTAGGCAAGACTCATACTTTCTGATTCAGAAAAGTAGTATTCACTTCTGACATCAATGTTTGTTATTTCAGAAATCACAAGGTCTGGATTACCGATGATCGCTTCGTCAGTATCCGGATCAAACTGCACAGAAAGAGATCGCTCAGTTAGCCCAGGGCGCGATATTGTCTGACTTGCAGCAAAGCGGAACTGAAGATCTTCCATAGCCTGATAGTTCAGGGAAAACATTGGCAGAAGATTGGTAGACGATAATGAACTCTCATCGCTATTGCTATTAGGGTAAGTCAGAGTCTGCTCTGAGGTTTCCGACCTTGCACCTGCTAGCAACTGCAAGGAATAGAAGTCCAATCCGAAAGAACCGTAATAAGCAGTAACAGAGTCAGTCGCTGTGTAGCTATCAGTTGCTGCTGTTCTGGACTGATACCGTACGAACCCATCATCGACATTCTCATCATTTATTATCTCTTCAATTCCAGAAGAAAAGTCGATACCACTTGCAGGGTTAGCATCCATACCTACACGAACCAGAGTGACCTCCCGTTCCTTTTCTGATGCCATAGCACCAAATTTAAGTTTTAACAGTGTCTCTGCAGAAAGGTTGGTTTCGTACTTATAGTCAAAGCCAATATCCAGCGAATCTTCGACCAACTCAGAGAAGCGTCGCTCTACGGTCGAGTTACTGAGATTACCTGCAAGGTATTGGTAGGTACGGCGATCTGGCTCATTACGTTTCGTCTGGCCCAGGTTTATACGCCAATCCAGACTGTTTTTCTGATCGAAGTAGTACTCTCCGAGAAAGTGCTGAGCCAGAAACTGTCGCTCAACCCATTGCAAGATTACTTCATCCTGAGGCTGCTCTTCATCGACATCTAAAAGCTGTGCAACTTTAATAGTATTTTCAGTATTTCGTAGTAAGGTTGTCTTACTGTTCAACACCATATTTTCGTCTTCATACCCCACGACAAAGTAACCTGTCGCATCTATATTCCGCTTGGTCCTTTCATAGGTACCCACGACACCGAGGTCATCAACCTCTGCATCATGCCTGGCCGTCCACTTATCCTTGTACTGTAGCGCTGCGTAATAGCCCAGATCCCCAGGGCCAATATCTCTCAGTGTGCCGATTTGATATGCAATACTTTTCTCTGGTTTTGCTTGTACATTCTTTACAGCGAAGTTGTGGTCGAATGAATTAAAAGCCTTCGTTGCATCTTCAGGGCTGGTACAGATTTCAGGGTCGAAGGTACAAACTTCAATAGCGTCTTCACCATTGTTAGATATTGCAGCGTAAGCAGCTGGCAGATCTCGCGTTCCGTCATCAACGCCCATCCAGTCAGTCTCTGAACCATCGTAATACGCAACATCACTGAAGGTAGTCCGCATATTGACGCCAAGAGAGCCCTTTATCTTATTCACCGGTCCGTCAGGAAGATCCTTGGTGGTCATCATAATGATGCCACCCGTTGTGTCTCCCGGAAGCTCAGGTGTATATGATTTCTGAATATTGATACCGCCAAGAACATTGGCCGGAAAAAGATCCAGTGGAACATCACGACGAAGTGGATCTGTACTTGGCATCAAACCGCCGTTCAAGGTAGAAGATATATAACGCCCCTGAAGACCCCTAACGACTGCAAACTGACCACCAACAACGGCCACGCCAGCAACACGCTTTAGCGCGGACGCCGCACTGGAGTCACCAAACTGAGACATCTGCTCCGCGCCAATCGAATCCAGGACAGCGCTGGCATCACGTTCCTGACTGGTTGCAGAATCAGCAACATAAGTACCAACGGCCACGACCTCTTCAATAACGCCATTCCCGGACATCCCGACTTCAACATTCAGATCAACCGGCACGCCGGGCATGCTGTTTACGTTAAGTTCAGCTCTCTGATAGCTTGGGTGAGCAACAGTCAGAGTGTAGTTACCGCGCGGTAACTCGAGTGAGAAGCTGCCATCATCGTCAGTGATCACCCCAAGGTCTGTACCCGCCGCAGATACACGAGCACCTGATACTGGGCCACCAGTCTCGTTGGATATCAACTGACCTTTGATTACACCGCCAGCGGCGTCAGACGAGCTGGTTTCAGCAATGGCTTCACCACCTAAAATCTCAACAAATACGTCTTCTGAAGAGTCGTCATTTTCGAGGGTGAAATCAGCCTCTCCTACCCAGGCACCGTATTGCGATAGTTCTGCAGTGTAACTATCGGCAGGCAGTTCAAAGGTTACAAAGCCCTGAGGGTTGACTATCTGACGTTGGCCATTAACAGCGACCGACACGGCGTCCGCCGCGCTGCCATCTTCGGTGATGTAAAAGACAACTTCTGCTGCATGCGCTGGAGCGAAGCAGAAACTACTGGTGATCGCGGCCGTACTGATGAGGCGCTTAAAACTCATGATTCCCCCGGTAATTACTGGGGGCGCACGCCCCCGAGAATGAAACGGAGGCGAATTTACTACAGCTTTATGAAGGATTTGTTACATGTCAGTCGTTGTACGACGGGTGCTCAATAACCATAAACTGATTGGCGGGAACGTCGCTGACAATTGTCACTTCACCATCTGGCCACTCTACTCGCAGTTCGCTGACAGCGTTATCGCCTGCTAAGCCGAAGTGGAGTTCTGGTGCATTATTGGACATGTAATTATTCTCAAAACGCATTTCCCGGTACTGGTTGAGTGTTTCACTGGTCGCATAGACCTTGGCACCGTAAGCGGACTGATTACCTCCAACACCACGAAGTCTTACATTCAGGAAGTTGTCGTCCGCAGTAATTAAACGACGGAAGTGATTTTCATAATACGATGGAAATCCACTGTGGTTCATAATTACGATGTCGATATCGCCATCTCGATCAAAGTCATTACAGACAATTCCCCGGCCTTCACCAGTATCATCAATATGACGCAATGCAGCTTCCTCACGGAAGGTGCCATCCTGATTATTCATAAACAACCGGGCTGGCGTGCCATAAAAATATTCAAGAGCGTAAGTCTCCTCACCCAGCCTTTCATTGAGCTCTTTCGATGACTGGATGAGTGCTTCCAGCTCTGACATGAACTGGCTTTCATTTAGGTAACCATTTCCGAGCCTTTCGTTCACTTGCGTAAAGCCACCGAAATAGCCGTAAAGAGAACTGACTAGCCCACCAACATTGGAATCCACTAGGTCATAGACTCCGGTAATTCCAAGCCACGAGAGTACTTCGAACAACGGATGCTCAAAGGTGTTATTAGCATAGCCGAACCCATTTACATGAAAGATATCTAACCAACCATCATTGTCAAAATCTTTCATGCAGGTACCCCATGCCCAAAGGCCATCCTCGACACCAACATGTGCAGCAACCTCGTTCATTTGAATATCACCGCCTTCACTTGACTCATTCAAATACATCCGATTAACAAAGGGAGCATAACCCGCGATCGGAAACTGTATATTGGTAACAAACCAGTCAAGATCCTGATCGTTGTCAATATCTCCTACAGCAGCCCCCATCGCATTGTAGTCTTTTATATCACTGGCTCGGGTCGCATTGAAAAATGTCCCAGAATCAGCCCCTTGAAAGACTTGAGAGCGCTGAAAATCTGCAGCAACCAGGATATCCAGATTACCGTCTTTATTCACATCCGCGAAGTTAGCAGCAAAGGTATAATCCCGATCGCCAAATGCGCCGTAAACAACGTCATCCTGCCAGGGCTCAAACAAGCCCCGGCCATCATTCTTCCAGATATGGATTTCTTCTGCCGTGCGCATAAAGTCCCAGTTGTGACTGAATATATCCAGATCACCATCGTTATCGATATCAGCAAAAGTCGAGTTATGAGTTGTGCGCACCGTATCATGGCCAAACTGAGTTACCCGAAGAAAACCATCACCACCATTGTTCAACCATAACTTACTGTCCGGCTCGTATACATGACCGACCAGCAGGTCCGGCCAACCATCACCATTGATATCAGTCATAGAGAAAGCAGCAATATCACCTCTACTATCGATACCCATATTATCCGGTGCTTTTTCAAAACGTCCGTTCTCATTGAGATATATCTGAATACCTTTCTCTTTACCAAGTCCAATGGCGAGATCAAAATCACAATCACCATCAATATCTGCGGAAGCGATAGAACCTATCACCAGGGCAACTTCCGCAGTACTGACAATATCGTCGAGTATTTCTGGCCCAACTCTGTGTGACTCATTCAACCCGGAAAGGACTACTTTTCTGAAGCCAACAGAAAGATCAATTTCCGGGCGACTATCCACATCCATTGCCACACAGGACGATATATTAGCTGGCTCTATCTCAGAAAGATCAGGAAAGACTGGGGCAACTGATTCTCCTGGAGCAGGAGGAAATACGTCAAAAACAGCAGTGTTATCGAAGAAGGAGAACTCTGGTTCAAGCCGGAACCCATCGGGGTCGACCGATGTGTAATCTGGCATCCATTGTTCGACGCAAACGCTGCTTTTCAGACAATCGGCAGTCAAGCTCCGAATAAAGGCCGCATACTGTGAGACTTTCTCGCTCGAGACGACACTGGGTACACGATTGTATCTACGTGACTTATTGGAGCGCCATTGCTGATAAGCCGCAGAAATTGCCGGAACCTGAGCCTGGTGGCCGCTTGTATTAATATTGAGGCCAGCAAACTGGGCAAGATGATCAAGGCTATAATCATACCCTTCAAGTTGTGCTACCGGATCGAAATGCCAACGTATGGCCTCTTCCAGTGTCGCGATAGAGCCGGCATGCATATAGGGGAATGTGAGCTCGGCATTAATCAAACTGGGAGTACGGAAAGCGAATTTATCTGATACATCCGGTACCGTGTTATAGCGACCAAAGTCCTGAGAAAAGACATTTTTACCACGCCCTATCTGTGGCGTTGCCAAGGGATAAAATTGCTCATCGGAAAACTTAGCACCTGCATGACAGCCGAAACATTTACCCTCGCCAAAGAAGAGTAGCGCACCTTCTTTTGCCTCTTCAGAAATCGCATTAATGTCACCGTCAACATAACGCGAGAACGGATAATCCAGTGCAACCTGCGAGCGCTGATACTCGCCAAGTGCCATCGCTATGCGGTCATAAGTGATCAGCTTTCTATCAAGACTAATGTAATCGTTGAAGGCATCGCGGAAGTATCCTTCCCAACCACGATCAAGCAATTTTTCTGCAATCAGATCACGAGTATCGTATGAGGTAAGACCTGCGGCAGGATCAAAGCCGCGCATTTCAACCACAGAAGTTACCGGAAAGCGTGCCTGAGCAGCAGTCAGGTTGGGACCAGCCTTGTTATCTGGTCCACGGAACTGGCTGTCCGGTGTTCGCATCAACTGACCTTCACCATTCGGGGCACCAGTATCGACACCTACGTAGTAAAGGTCTCCCGGATCGTACTCGATGGTTTCAATACGCCCATCCCAGAACATAGCTCGGTCATAGAAAGCAATATTAAAGGTCGTCGGACTATTGCGAGGTACGTTCGGACCAAAGTCAGCTTTAGGGTCGATGTAGTAGTTCCCATCATGTCGGCGCCCAGGCCCGACAATCAGCGGATTATGAGCGCCAACGCCGACGGGCAAACTGAGATTATCGGTTCCAGCAAGTCTCGGGTCGTGGCAACTCGCACAGGCAACATCATCACCAAAGCTGAGAGATCTGGAGAAAAACAGCTCCTTACCCAGCTCGACCAACGCATCTCCCGGCTGAGGGACTATACGATCTGTCAGCTCGGAAGGATCAAACCCAATGTCAGCGATAAGCGCCAGAAGTTCAGTGTCCAGTTCGGTAGGCTCAGTAACAACATCAGGCTCACTCCTTTCTGGATCGTAAGGGTAGGCGTCTAAATCATTCAGAACACCGTCGCCGTCTATATCGTCATCAAGAACGTCAGGGATAAAGTCGCCGTCGAGATCTGCCGGCGTATCGCTCGCATCCAAGGGGGCAGAGCCAGCCGCGACTTCATCACTATCGGAGTAACCGTCATTATCATCGTCTGCGTCGGCATTGTTACCGATGCCATCAAAGTCGCTATCCGCCCATTCGCCGGCGTCAAATACAAAAGCGTCTTCGGCGTTGCGCACGCCATCCCCATCGATGTCGTCATCCTGAGAATCAGGAATACCATCATCGTCGGTATCTACGGTTTCTTCTGGCGTAGCTGGTGCGGTATCCGGCGGAGCTGGAGTATCGTCTGACGTTCCAGAGCCACCTCCACAGGCAACCAGTAAACACGCGCTCGTAATTATTGTTATGAGTGCTTTCAATGTTGAAGGTCCAAATCCGGGACAATCGTGATTCCCTTCCGTCAAGGCAGAAAGGGCCACCTAGCACATAGTTATGCACAAACAGGCCAACAAAACCAGACAACAAAACGTAAATGCGCCATGTGTCTTATTGAAATGTAGAAGAGTTCTTACTTTTTGGGAGAGTAAAGAACAGATGCCGCAAGGCGTGCGGCATCTGTAGAGGTCAGCAATTAACCCTGAGCAAGCAGCTCACGAAGGTCAAGAATCGCCGCATTAGCTCGGGAGATATAAGACGCGAGTACCAGCGAGTGGTTAGCGAAAACACCGAACCCACTGCCATTCAGTACCACTGGAGACCAGAGTGCTTCCTGTGTAGCCTCCAGTTCGCGGATGGTCTGACGTAGACCAACCAACGCGTTCTTCTTCTCCAGAACCTCCTGGAAATCTACCTCGATAGCACGCATAAGGTGCAGAAGCGCCCATGAAGTGCCGCGCGCTTCGTAGAACACATCGTCAACCTCAGTCCACGGAGTTCTTACCTCTTCCTCTGAAGGGAGAGGAGTCGCGCCTGTATCTTCATTGAGACGACGCTGGCCTACCGATGCGCTCAGACGCTGAGAGAGGCTACCCAGGCGGGTTTCAACATCCAGCAACCACTGACGCAGATTGTCCGCACGTGCGTAGAACTGCGCCGTCGGCTCATTTGGATCAGACAAGCGGGTCAGGTAAGACTGCAGAGCTTCGAGGCCACGCTTGTATTCACCCTCGGAATCAGGGACCAACCAGCTGTTACCGTCAAAATGCAGCTGCGGCTCAGCAATTTCCAGATCTTTATCTTCCGTCGACTGACTCTGCGAGCGGCTGAAGTCTTTGCGCAGTGCACGGGAGAAGTCACGTACCTGAACCAGTACACCAAACTCCCAGCTAGGAATGTTATCCAGCCACACCCCCGGCGGGAAAATATCGTTCGAAAGATAGCCACCCGGCTTGTAAAGCATGGTTTCGGTGATCTTCATCAGGGTAGCGGTAGTGGTGAAGCCACGAACTGGCTGAACACCCATTTCTTCTGCCCGCGTATTCGCTGACGCCTGTACGTTAAATGTCTCCGGCTCCTGCGACCAGAACATACCTACTACCAGCGCAACCAGAAGATATAACACCACCAGCCAGACGATCAGACGTCCGGAACCACCTTTGGCGTCCTTTCGATCTGCCATCCAGTCCTGAAAGCGCTCTTTCGTATCCTGTACTCGATCCTGCAAACCACTCATAGGTTCTGATCCTTAACTATTCAATCAACAAAAATTTCAGAGGGACAAACTACTGTCCGGGCTTGATGATAACGCAATTCACCGATTAAAGGAGTATCCACAAGAGCCAGCTACCGGGGGAAGTCCCGTCACTCACGCCAAAGCGGTATACTGCCAGTCGCCAACGGAGACCTATATGCCCACTTTAGACATTCTGGCGTTAGCCCGATCCCCTTACAAAGAGAAGTTTGCCATCCCTCGTCAACCCGGCCTGGCACCTTCGGTACTCACCTGGATAGAGTTACAGGCACCGTTTGACGACCCCGGAGCACTACAGGGGTTGGAGCGGGTGTCGCACATCTGGCTGATATTCTGTTTTCATGGTGTTGGAAGCCGCCCGGAATCACTGCGTGTCCGTCCGCCACGGTTAGGTGGTAATCAGCGCATTGGGGTATTCGCGACACGCAGTACGCACCGCCCCAACGGACTGGGCCAGTCACTGGTCAAAATTGAGAAAATAGAAGGCACCACGTTGTTGGTTTCGGGCGCAGACCTTCTCGACGGCACCCCCATTGTCGATATAAAACCTTACGTGCCCTACACCGACTCTGTACCTGATGCGACAAATGCGATAGCGCCTTCAGCACCAGAACCGCTCACTGTGAGCTGGTCCGAAGAAGCCCGTCGACAGGCGACTACAGAAGCCGCCAGACTCAACGAGAATGTCATTGCTGTTATTGAGGAGTGCCTGGCTCAGGACCCACGCCCAGCCTACCAGGCGCATGATCCTGAACGGGAATACGGCGTGCGTCTATGGGATCTGAACATCCGCTGGCGCTATCCCTCCGACCAGAGCATTGTAATTACCGAGGTCAGCCCTTTGGCGTGAGGCGAAGCACTTTTTCACGCAACGCAGAGAGGCCACGCTCGCGAAACTTGGGCTCATCAACCAGGCAGTCTTTATCAGCCATCAGATCAATGTTCATCGCATCGGCGTAAAACGACTCAACCTGTGCCTGATCCACAGCAAACGGCGGTCCCGACATCTCGTTCTGGTCGTACTCAAACGTAACCAGCAACTGAGGTGCATTTTCTGACACCTTCAGCAGCTGGCTGGCATAGTCGGCCCTCATCTCTTCAGGCATTGCGACCAGTGCTGCACGATCATAAACCGCATCGATTGGCCCAGTATCAAATGAAGTCAGGCTGAACCAATCACCGCAAATCAGCAGAATACCTGCAGCCCGGTAGAGGATGAGGTTACCCACCTGCTGCTTATCGACCGCCAGACTGAAGGTCTCTTCGATCGACTCAGCCAGTGCATCCAGCGCAATTTCACTCAACTCTACGCCTACTACCTGATAGCCTTCACGCAGCAGCCATAGGATATCTACCGACTTCCCACAGAGTGGTACCAGAACACGCTCGCCTAGATCGACAGGAATGGTATGCCAGTGACTGGTAAGGGCGGGATTGGTATCGCTCAAGTGAAAACCAATCTCCTGTTTTTCCCAACGTTCGTGCCAGAAATCGTGCTTCATAAGCGCTCCACAGAATTAAATCTGGCGGCATTATGCCTGAGCTGCTCACAGACGAAAACGCCCGGCATTGCCGGGCGTCGTCAAACAATATCGTTCGGCAGATTAATTCACCTGCAGTGCAGCAATATCGGGGTATCTCTCTTCCCAGTTCTCAATCAGGTAGTTCTGATCAATATCCCATGGATGGAAACCGGTTTTGAAGAACTTCGCTAATCCTTTCATGTTATCGCGAAGAACGCCCTTCTTACCCCAGAAAAATACTGCGGCTTCTTTCCACTCTCTCCAGCTTGGAAAGTGACGCTGCGAACGCAGTAGCCAGACCTGATACATAGCCAAACGAGAAAACAGACTGATCATAGAAATCACCATCACCCGCTTACGCATAAACTCATCATTTACGTGCTCACGATATACATCAAACGCGACAGCCTTGTGTTCAATTTCTTCTACAGCATGCCACAGCAGCATCTTACGAACCGTCGGATCTGCATCTTCGAGTATTTCGGGATTCTTGAGCAAAAATTCCGCCAATGACGCTGTGAAGTGCTCCATGGCAACCGTCAAAGCAAGCTGACGTTCGCGGCTGAATTTCTTCAGAAAATCAACGCGCTTGTGCAAGCGGCCGACGATACGATCCATGGGAAAGCCCATGTCGGTAATTGCCTGGTTTAACGCTTCATGCGATACGCCATGGTGAGCTTCCTGACCAATAAAACCACGGATCTGCTCCTTCAGAGTCTCGTCTTTGATGTCGTCGCGGTAGTTACGCACGGAGTGAATAAAGAACCGTTCACCATCAGGGAAAAGCGCCGATAGCGCATAGAAAAAGGTGCTGATCAGTGAATTATTTTTAAAAGCGTATTTATTCATCGGCGATTCAGTATCGAACGCCATGCGACGCGGTTTGATCTCAACCTGTGCAGATTTATTCTTAATATTAGTCATACGATCACCCTCTTAGGGAAGCCCGTCCACGAATTGTTAATTTCTGTATCGTTGGCCAGAATTCACATACCTGACATGCAATCACTATGACATACTGATCCGGATATTTTGGGGTGCAATGCTTTCACCCTGTGGTTCAAAACTGGCATCTGGTATCTATGACGACTAAAACCATCGGATCGGGTGAGCACAGACTCTCGTCTGATTACCTTATACTGCTTGGCGAGATGGCCTTTGAGCGTGGCATCCCCATGTCTGCGCTCCTGGAGGGCACCGGACTACCTGAAAACCTGATGTTCATGCCCAGCGTGCAGATCGGACATGAGTCCGCTTTGCTACTGATCGACAACTTCCTCGAGCACGTGGACCTGTCCGCTGCTCTGGAGTTCGGCAAGCGTATGACCCTCTCCAAGCATGGCGCACTGGGCTACGCGGCCCAATACAGTGCCACCATGGAAGATGCAGCGGGTAAAGTAGAACAGTTCATCGAAACCCGCGTGCAGCTGTTTGAACTGCGTCGCGAAACCGACAAAAGTAGTCGTCACCTTTACATCACCACCCGTATTCCCGACAGCCGGGCCGGATTTTTTATGGTTCTGGCGTTTCTGGCCAGCGTCGAGACCATCTGCCGTACTCTTGTACCTGCCGAGTCACGTAACGCGCGCAGCATGATTCAGATTGCCTGCCGTGGTGACCTATCCAGCCAGGATATCTTGCCCAATTGCGCCGTATACACTGGCGCCCCTATTAATTGCCTGACCTGGCCCCGCAAGGCACTCGACGGCATGCTGCCCTTCTTTGATCCAAAACTGGCCGATCTTGCCCAGCAGGAACTAACCCAGGCGATGACACAGGTGACCGAGACCAATACCATGGCGGGTAAAGTCAGAGAGATACTTAACGATCACCTGGCAGAGATGCCAACCGTGGAGGATGTCGCGAATATGCTGTTTATGTCGGCCGCGACCCTGAACCGAAAACTCAAAGCCGAAGAGCGCAGTTTTCAGCAGATCAAAGATGAGCTGCGCTATAGCAAAGCGCAACGCCTGCTGAAGGATACTACGCTGTCGGTGGATCAGATTGCAGACCAGCTAGGCTATAGCGACGCAAGTAACTTCGCCAAAGCATTTAAAAACTGGTCCGGCGCCAGCCCGAGCCAATACAGACAAGGCAGTACGGGCTGATCACTTTCGGGTATACTGCGCCGCCATTCTCACCGGCCGGAGACACCTATGATCGACAAGCCCTTACTGATCAACTACAACCAGCTTCATACGCTCTGGCTGAAATGGTTAAGCCAACCCGCTAACGCGCACTTTGATCGCTGGCTCAAGCATGAAGCAGCCAGCTGGCGTAAGCGCTTCCGCGAAACCATGCCTCTGGAACTCGGCAGTGCCATGCAGCATGCACTGCGCTTTCGCCAGCTCGCGTGTGCCCTTGAGCTTATCCAGGAACGCGGCCTCGATCAGGATTGGCAAGCCTGGGCTGAGCAATGGAACCCTGAGCAGGCAGAAAGCCTGAGTCGCAATAACTTCTGGTTCTGGATTCAGCGCCGCAGCTACTCGCAATGGTACATTCCCAACGACTGGCAGGCCGGCAGCCGCAAAACAACGGTCGACGACACCGCTGCCTGGGTGCGTAAGAACCCGGATTCACCACTGGCTTATATCTGGTTTGGTATTGATGCGTCTCTGGCCGGCGTGATTGACCGTCGAACGGAGCTGTCTGGTTGGAGCGACAAGCACCGACAGGAGTTTATGCGCATGCAGCAAAGCCGTCCGCCGCTCTGGTTGCGTCCGGCCGCTGCACAGGATGCGAAAGCTCTGTGCGATGAACTTAAGACTGCCGGAGTGGAGGTTAACCTCAATAAACACGGACTGTGCGCTACCGGTGGCTTCGGCGTTCAACAGACCGATGCGTATAAAGAAGGTCGTGTTGAAGTTCAGGACTTTGCCAGTCAACAGATTGCAGCCGCAGTGAACGCGCAACCCGGAGAAAAAATCTGGGACGCCTGTGCGGGTGCTGGCGGAAAGACCCTGGCCATCGCTGACGGCATGGGCGGGAAAGGTGCGGTGGTCGCCACTGATCTCAAAGAATTCAAACTCACTGAGCTGAAAAAACGTGCCAAGCGTGCCGGTATTGCCAATATCCGTACCTTTGTCTGGGACGGCGAAGCACCTTTGCGCTTGCCTAAAGAAATTGCCCGACAGAAAGGTTTCGATAAAGTATTGATTGATGCCCCCTGCACCGCTACGGGCACATGGCGTCGTAACCCGGACGCCCGCAATCGACTCAACGACGACTACCTGAACGAGTTGACTGCTTTGCAGCAACAACTGTTAAACCATGCGAGTGACGCTGTGCGCAGTGGCGGTAAACTGATCTATGCGACCTGTAGCTGGCTGGCGGAAGAAAACGAAGATGCGGTGGAAGCCTTTCTGAAAAATCACGCTGACTTTGCTCTGGAAAGTTCGCGACTGCTCGGTGCACCGGATGTCGATTCCGATACCATGTTTGTTGCTGTAATGAGTCGTCAAAACTGATTTATAACCCAGCTGACTCTCATATCCGTTTCTGCATAAGAGCTTCGTTTACTGGGCTCAGCAGACATTCAGGCGGCGCCAGACAATAAAGGCGCCGCGCGACCGTCAGAGCAAAATCGAGCCCTGAAATCTACCTACCGTCACGTAACTGATATGTTTTCAGGGCGATTTATTTTGCGTGTCGCCGCGGTAACTGAGATTGGCTGGAAATAAGCCGGCTGTGCTGCGGAGCGCAGTCAACGAAGATCAACTCTCTGCGAATCCCTGAAGTACAACGGAATATGGGTCAGCGGAGTGATAAAAAAAAGCCAGACGCTGTGCGCCTGGCTTCTTTTTTTACAGGAGAGATCAGATGCAGATCGTTTTTAACGGAGGGAAACCGTTAAATTCAATCGCACTGTAGGTGGTGGTGTACGCGCCGGTGGAGAACCAGTACATACGATCACCGGCTTCGAGAGAGAGTGGCAGTTCATACTTGTACTGTTCGTACAGGATGTCAGCCGAATCACAGGTCGGGCCTGCAATAATTACCTCTTCAGTGTCACCGTCTTTTTCCACATAGAGTGGATACTTGATCGCCTCGTCCATTGTTTCTACGAAGCCACCAAATTTGCCGATATCGGTGTAGACCCAGCGGTCCAGACCGGTACGGTTCTTGCGGCTGACCAGCACCACTTCGCTGACCAGAATACCTGCGTTCGCAGCCAGTGATCGACCCGGCTCGAGAATAACGTCAGGCAGCTCGTCGCCGAAATCCTCTTTCAGGAATCGGGTAATCTCTTCTGCGTAGGTCTCCAGAGGGTTGGTGCGGCTGATGTAGTTCGCCGGGAACCCGCCCCCGAGGTTGACCATTTTCATCTCAATATTTTCTTCTTCCTTCAGGCGCTCGAAGATCCACTTAACCTTAGCGATCGCAGAGTCCCAGGCACCAATGTCACGTTGCTGAGAGCCAACATGAAACGAAATACCATAAGGTTTCAGTCCCAGGTCACGCGCCATAATGCAAAGCTCAATGGCCATGTCCACATGACAACCAAACTTACGCGACAGTGGCCAGTCTGCGGTCTGAGAGCCTTCGGTCAGAATGCGTACAAACACTTTCGACCCTGGAGCAGCTTCTGCAATATTGCGAAGATCGGCTTCTGAGTCCGATGCGAACAGACGAACCCCCTTCTCATAGGCGTAGCGAATGTCTTTTATCTTCTTGATGGTGTTACCGAAACTGACTCGGTCACCACCCACACCCAGCGACAACACCTTGTCGAGCTCGTAACGGCTGGCAATGTCAAAGTTACAGCCGCGGTCACGAAGGATTTCCAGCACTGCTACCTCAGGATTCGCTTTCACCGCGTAGTAGGTGTTTGCATAAGGGAAGCAAGCCATCAGGTGATCCAGTTGCTCGCCGAAGGTTTTGGTATCCACGATCAGAACAGGCGTTTCCTGCTGATCTGCAGCCGCTTTAATGCGGGCAAAAGTATCGGCGTCGTAATAGGCTTCCGGTTGGGTCAACATCAGGCTCGCTACCTCCTTAGGGTCAGACTGCTGTGCGTTTGAAGTCGCGCAAAGATAGAGGATTTATAATAACAGTACAGTGAAATTTTCTTACCCTTACGATGAGAAAATCACGTAGGGCGGATTGTCCGTTCCAGTGCAACAGACTCTGCCAGAGCCTGCAAGCACAATTCAGGTTAAAATGACTCCCAGAAACCGTTAAGGTTCCTGTTTCGCACTACTCTTCCACTCCGGCTCTGGACATCTATGCTCAGCTTTTTTGAAAAACGCATCAATCCCTTTCCTCCCGAACATCCGGAGCAACCTCCTCAGGGACTCTATGCATTCTGCCGCCATTACACCCGAGGACTGGAAGGCTCATTGCTGGCCATGTCGTGTCTGACCGCCATGCTCGCCATACTTGAAGTCACCCTCTTCAGCTTTATGGGTGACCTGGTCGACTGGCTATCCACGCAAAGCCCAGACACCTTATTTGCCAGCGAAGGCACCAAACTGCTGCTCATGAGCCTGGTGGTGCTGGTCGCCATGCCTGTCGTCGTATTACTGCATGCCCTGATCACCTATCAGTCATTGCTCGGCAATTACCCAATGCGCATTCGCTGGCAGGCGCACCGCTATCTGCTCAAGCAAAGTCTGAACTTTTATGAAAACGACTTCGCCGGACGCCTTGCCACCAAAGTGATGCAAACGGCGCTGGGAGTCCGGGAAACTGTAATGAAGCTGCTGGATGTGCTGGTCTATATCCTCGTCTACTTTATTTCAGCCCTGGTGATGATTGGCACAGCAGACTGGCGACTGATGCTGCCCATGGTCGTCTGGCTGGCGGCCTACATAGGTATTCAGTTTTATTTTGTGCCGCGCATGAAAAAAATTGCGACAGAGCAGGCGGATGCCCGCAGTGTTATGACAGGGCGTGTTGTCGACAGCTACACCAATATTCAGACGGTAAAACTGTTCTCACACACAGAGCGGGAAACGTCTTACGCCCGTGACAGCATGGATGGCTTCCTCGGTACGGTATATCACCAGATGCGCCTGGCCACCGGTCTGAACTTTTCAGTGAATATGATCAACTACCTGCTGGCCTTTACCGTCGCAGCCCTGTCTATCTGGCTGTGGATGGACAGCGCCATCACTGTTGGCGCCATTGCGATTGCAGTCAGTCTGGCCCTACGCGTAAATGGTATGGCGCAATGGATCATGTGGGAGATCAGTTCACTCTTTGAAAATCTGGGCACAGTGGCTGACGGTATGAACACGCTGGCGAAACCACAGACCATTACCGACCCCGTGAATGCGCCAAAACTAAAGGCAACACACGGGGAGATCGCTCTCGATGATGTGCACTTTTCATACGAAGGCGCTGACGACAAGAGCTATCCAGTATTTGAAGCTCTGAACCTGACCATCAAACCCGGTGAAAAGATCGGCCTGGTTGGGCGCTCAGGCGCGGGTAAATCCACACTCGTCAATCTGCTGCTGCGCTTCTACGACATCGATAGTGGACAGATTAAGATCGACGGACAGGACATCAGTCAGGTGTCGCAGGAGAGTCTGCGATCAAAAATTGGCATGGTGACGCAGGATACTTCCCTGTTGCACCGAAGCGTACGCGACAACATCCTCTACGGTCGGCCTGATGCTAGTGACGCAGAAGTACTCGACGCTGCCCGCAAAGCTGAAGCAGATGCCTTCATCCGTGATCTCCACGATCCGGAAGGTAACACGGGCTACGACGCTCAGGTCGGCGAACGCGGTGTCAAACTCTCCGGCGGTCAGCGCCAACGCATCGCCATTGCACGTGTGCTCTTAAAAGACGCGCCGATTCTGATTCTGGACGAAGCAACATCAGCGCTCGATTCAGAAGTAGAGGCGGCTATTCAGCAAAGCCTCTACCGCCTGATGGAAAATAAAACTGTAATCGCCATTGCTCACCGTCTGTCGACCATCGCGGCAATGGACCGGCTGATCGTACTGGATGACGGCAAAATCGCCGAGCAGGGAACGCATGAAGAACTGCTTGCACAGGGCGGCATCTATGCGCAACTGTGGGCCCACCAGACCGGTGGCTTCTTAGGGGAAGATTAAAGCAAACAGAGCTCGTCATAATCCCTTAACAGAAATAAGGTTTTATGACGCAGCCCCGGAGACGCGATGGCCTGATGATGAGGCGTTCAGGAAGGAACCTGATCCGTTCCGGGGAACCAATCTATTTAAAGGACTTACTTAAAGCTACTACGATCTTTGAATGGCTTCGGCTCAGTGCCTTTACCCGCCAGACCATTCTTCATTGCGATCTGCTGATTCTTGCGACCCAACAGACGAGTCTGAACCCAACGTTCCCAACGAAGCGCTTTCCAGGTGTCCGCTTTCCAGGTTTTCTTGAAGAGATATTTGGTTGCGGCAATGGCATCTGGTGACTTCGACGCGATAGTCTCGGCCAGCGCCTTTGCTTCCGCCAGAGGATCATCGGCCAGCTTCGAAATCAGCCCATAACTGAAACCCTCTTCAGCACTGAACTGACGACCAGTCATGGTCAGTTCCTGAGCGATATCAACGCGAGTCAGACGCGACAGCGTCACCATGCCGCTCATGTCAGGAATCAGGCCCCATTTCATTTCCATAATGCAGAGGTTGGCGTCCGGCGTCGCAATGCGATAATCCGCGGCAAGCGCAATCTGCATCCCTCCGCCAAAGCAATTGCCATGAATCGCACAGATCACCGGCACTGGCAGGTCCCGCCAGATGTGGGCAATACGCTGCGCCAGGTTCATTTTGGTCCAGGGGAATTTGAGGAACAGCTTCGGAATCATCGATGGATTCTTACTGACCGCCTTGAAGTCGAGCCCTGCAGAGAACGACTCACCTTTCGCTGCAAGAATCACCGCACGAACACTACGATCCTTACGTATCTTTTTCGCTGCCGCGACCAGACCATGGAACATATCCAGATCCAGACCATTCAGTTTTTCCGGGCGGTTCAGGTACACCCAGGCAATATGGTCCTGCACTTCAACTAAGACTTTATTGTGATCACTCATCGCTGTTTACCTTTTATGATTGCCGCATCTTTGCACAAAGATACGAGGACAACCATGATCAAAATGCACGATAGGCTAACCGAAAAGCACAGCAGTGGCTTTATTAAGACCAGCCCCCCGCATTTTCTTTCACCAGCGATACCATCATGCCGATGTGATCCGGGCGATCATTCAGACAAGGAATGTAGTGATAGTTTTTACCGCCAGCTTCTATGAAGGTCTCGCGGTTTTCCATATCCAGCTCTTCCAGCGTTTCGAGACAGTCCGCCGCAAACGCCGGGCTGATAACATCAACACGCCCGACGCCGCCCTTACCCCAATCTTCTAACGTGTGATCGGTATACGGCTTCACCCACTCTTCGCGACCAAAGCGCGACTGGAAACTACAGATCCACTGCTCATCACTTAACCCCAACTCACTGGCAAGGGCTGCTGCCGTCGCCCGACACTGGCTTGGGTACGGATCACCACGATCTTCATATCGCTGCGGAATGCCGTGAAACGACATCATCAGGCGATCACCCTGGCCATGCTCAGCCCAATACTCACGTACTGAGTTTGCCAGAGCACCTATGTAGCCTGGGTGAACGTGGTAGTCGGTGATCCAGCGAGCAGCCGGAACGTGCGGACAAGGCGCCATCGCATTGGAGTATCGATCATGAACTGCCGCCGTGGTCGACGACGAGTTCTGCGGATACAGCGGCAATATAATCAGACGCTCCGCACCGGCCTTACGAAGTTCACGGCCAGCCTCTTCCATCGTGGGCTTGCCGTAGGTCATGGCCAACGACACAGGAATGTCCTGACCGTATTCGGCTTTTAAGGCCGCTGCTAACGCACGCTGTTGTGCGCGCGAAATCGTCATTAAGGGAGAACCTTCAGGGCCCCAGACTTTAGCATACGCTTTCGCTACCCGCGGTGGGCGGATGACGAGAATGACCAAATTCAGAATCAGCCACCACAACACACGCGGAACATCGACCACACGTCGGTCGCTGAGAAACTCTCGGAGGTACGAACGCACTGCTTTCGCAGTCGGTGCTTCCGGGGTACCGAGGTTGGCAATAAGAACACCAAATGGGGGCTTATCCACAATGACTCTCCACAATCAATCCCACAATCACTCTCCACCGTAATTTCGGCTACTTGTATCAGTTTTGTATAGTTTAGCGGAAGCCGGAGTTGCGGTCACCAACCTGCAAAATCAGATCAACTCTTGAGACACCAGACTGGCGCGAAGCTTCTCCATCAACAACTCGGCAACCTCACGCCCCTCGACCATCTCTGCGATACGGACCTTCCGCTGACCATCACGAATCAGGATGTGAAAATATTCCTTCGTACTGTTCCCTGTAGTCGAACTTCCCGCCGCTTTCAGTTCGAGCTGCTGAGCGCTCTTGAATTCAGTAGCGCGACGCCAGAGCGCCCTTCCCATCCAGTGCCGAACGGTTTCAATCTTTCCATCGACACAGCGGCTCTCCAATGACCGGCCGAGCCCAAACAAACCACTCAGAGCAAGAGGCAGCCCCACAAGAAAAAAGACACCGCCCATAAAATACAGGCCAATGCCTTCAGAAGCCGCCTGATTCAACATAAACACGCCAGCCCCGGCAAATGCGATTCCGGCAAACATAAAAACAAGAAAGAAGGACAGATGGCGCCCTGCCGCACTGCGAATAACAAAGTCATCGCCGCTTAGTGTCATATCCAGGTTCTTACTGAGAGAGGCCTCCGCAGCAGCGACCTGGCTGCGCGATACTTTGCTTTGATGTGCCGCAGAAATATTGAGAGTGCTACCACCAGTACCTTCAACAACAGGCAGCACAAACTGACGCTGGAATGTGACCGGCTCAGTGGGACCTTCTACCTCAACCCGCCAGATCACTGCCTTTCGACCTTTACGGTAACTCTGTGGAAGCTCTGGGTCAGGATTAAAAACAAAGGCAAGGCGTGTTTCACCATTGCTTTCAGTTACTTCGGGAAGTGTACTGCTCTGCCATAACAAGGTTTCGCGTGTTGAGCTGTTTTTGCCTGTCGAGCGTGTCTGACGAAGACATTTCAACCTGACATTCCACTGGTCACCCAGCCCGGTTTTATTGATGTGTAACGTCCCACCGACCTGCCCTTGCACTTGCCCGGGCGCGGGATTCAGATACAGCGGCGTGCGGCCGTAAAATAACCAGTTCTTTCGCGACTTGTATGCAGCCATAGCAAGGCCTGCACCTACCAAAGGGAATATAAGAACAAACACAATGGCATGATTTCCAGCGCTGAATTCAGAAGGCAAATCCAGAACGGCGGGCAAAGAGATCAGCAAAAAAATCATCGACATAAAACCAAGTACCCAGTGCATCAGGTTCTGTCCTGAATACACGACGCCTTGAGCTTCACCTGATTGACGGGCGGAGTAGCGCCCAAAAAACATGATCCCCACACCAGCGCCACCAAACACCAGAACAAAAATCATCATAAAGCCGATCTTTTCCCAGCGGATATCCCTGACCAGGTAGCTCTCCGATGGATTGTCCGGGTTTACCCAAGCGGTAAGCCCCTGACTGGCAGACGCTCTGAGAATCTTATTTTCGGTCGTTGTATACCAGTCGCCGATGTTATCCGGAGATTCGTAATAGCTGATACGCTGACTTAAATATTCCTGCCCATTGACGCGATAACTGTATGAGCCCTCGAGGGAATATGTCGTCGTATCACCGTGGTGATATTCAATATCGATACGCTGGAGAGTGGCTGGTACCTGTGTCCAGCCAGAAGTCACGAGATGGAGACGGAAAGTATCCAAAGGACCAAACAGCAATATCCCCAGCGCAGGTCCAAGAAACATAAGACCAAAAATGAACATACCGATACCACGCCTGGATCCGGTATCGGTTGCTCCTGTTTTGGATGTGGACATCCCTGACTCCCGGCTTACTGGTGATTGATACTCGTAGTCTAGCCAATCCACCGCATCAGTTCACCTGCCCAGCCAGTCACCTGTTCACTCAGCCACCTACTAATCAGCTCAGGCACTCATATCACTGCTGTTAAACTTCCGGAATGCTTCCTGTACTTCTTTTTCGTTCGGTATGTATTCTGTTTTAACCAGAATAATGAGGCTTTGCCCGAATACTCGCTCATCCGCAGCTGGGTGAATATTCACTTCGCCCCCTTTACCGATACAGGCCAATGGAGTCCCGATATTCGACATCATCATGGCCGCCACCACATCTCGCCAACAGTCACCTTCCAACCAGAGAGGATAGCGGACGAAGTGATCTTTATCGTGCGTGAACATATCTTCGATGATTAATTCTGATCCAGGAGACTCCATAGCACGAACGAGAATTTCCGGGTACGAACGTATCGGGCGGATCACTGACTTAACACCGAGTTTTTTCATTCGAATACGGTTTTCGTCTTCTACACATTCGACAATCACACGGTAAGCCAAGCCGTGCTCTTTCATGCGATAGCAGAGGTCAAAACAGAGACTGTCGGAGTCTTCCATATATTCATCTTTTGCCAGAATCAGAATATTTTCAGCACCCTCAAGATTTGCACGACGAAAATCGTCTTCATGATTACCGTGCCCCTGCACCAGATGAATACCTAAACCCGTCAGCGAAGATGGTAATCCATCGGGATAGTCAGTATTAAGAAGAACGACCGGAGTCTTTCGGTGCATCTTATTCTGGCGTATCTGTTCAACAAAACGCCGGAAATAAATATCCCGATTGTACTTCGGAGAGTTAATTACAACGATATGATTATTCATGATTCTTCTCCACTTTTCGGTGACCTTAAAGAAAGTATAAGAGACAGAATAAAAGTGCTAAGACCGTTTTATTATGAGAAGAAAATTAAGAGATGATTGAGGAGTATCAACCTTTCAACTGACGTATTTTCGTATCGCCACTCGAGTATTATGTATACGTCGATTACAGGCAGTAATATTAAGATACAGGTTTACTTAGCTTGCTGTTAACTGAACGAAACATTCAGAAAAACAGCGCACACGATAACAAATAAATTAATTAAAGATCGTGTCAGGAGAAATTCAATTTCAGAATTTCTGAAGAAATCTCTCTCCATTTCACCTCTTCGACAAAGTGACCAACGTCCGGATACTTCAGTGTTGCTTTCTTCATCTTTGGTAATACCTCGTGCCATTGGGCAATGACTTCGTCTTTCCCGCATGGGTCCCATTGACCAAACACACCGGCTGCCGGGCAGTTCTTCCAGTACCTGGGCACTCGCTCCTGCATATTCCGATAATACTCAGTATTGTCCTGAGGGCCGTAACTTTCGTCTAGGTAGCGATATCCGTATCCCCATCGTGGCGTCTGCTTAACGTTGCGCATTGAGCTGCGGGCATTGGCTATACTGCGCAACGATTGTGACCAGACATACTCAGGTGAAGTTTTAGGCACGCTATTGAACAGATGTGCCAGGGTGTTACCTGTAGCGCGCCGTATCAGACTCATGACTGTCTGAGGCTCACCACTGGACACTGCGGTAGCTGCAACACCACCCCATGCGAAGGCGGGATACAGTCGCGGAAACAACGCCCAAGTCAGTACAGGATGAGGATAATTTTTATAGGTATAGCCCTGTTTGGGCATAGGAAAAATAGTGGTATTCATCACCATCAGATTTTTGACCCGATATGGATCTTCAATAAATGCCCCGACTCCGATAGGGCCACCCCAATCATGAATACAGAGGGTCACTTCACTGAGATCGAGGTAACGGATTAACTGAATCAGGTTATCCGAGTGGTGCATATCCACCATCTCAAAATCTGCCTGATCAGAAAGGCCAAAACCGATGTGATCCATGGCAATGATCCTTAATGGACGACCACTGCGGATGAGTTCATCTCTGATATGGCGATAGGTGTAACTGGTTTCGGGGTTGCCGTGCACCAACACAACCGTTGCTTCGGGTTCATCCCCGCCTACCGAGATATCGTAGTAAAACATGGTTTTACCCGTATCCTTTCCTCCCGAAATCGTAAACCAGCGTTCAGCCCCTTTGGGACAGTAGTCCACGGGTGGCTTTTTCAGCGGTGTATTTGTCGGTATCTGGAGCAACATATCGTCCCTGCAATTGATAATTTTATCAGGTGTTCTCCAATCCTATGTGCGGCGTCGGATTGTTGACAGGTCTTAAACCGCCATAATGGCGAGGTAAAACCCTCTCAAGGTGACATCAAAGTACATTCAGAAGTAGCCAAAGGCCTTAGTGGAATGCTTTCAGCCCAGGCAGCGCCAAGACTTCGTCAAGGATTCGTCCCACTTGATCAGGCAACGGATACCCAAGACGAAGCAAGCCCTGATCGGGAAATGCCCGGCTCCATATTCCTCTACTCGCCAGGCAATCCTGCCAAACCAACGGACACTCGGAACGCAACGTCAGGAATAGCGGCGTGCTGCCAACGAAGGCTTCGGTGCCAAGCAGCGATGCAGACATCTGCTCCTGCAAGGCGACTAATCGATCAACCTGAACGGATTGCCATACGCTGTCAGCCAGAGCCTGTTGAGCTATCCAGAGAGTTAGCGACGTGATCCCCCAGGGGCCAAGATAAGATGAGAGCGTAGCGAGTAACGTGGGCTCTGCGAATACAGCCCCAAACCGGATTCCTGCAAGGCCGAAGAATTTACCCAATGAACGAAGAACAACAACATTCTCTGGTCGACTCTTCCCGATAAGACTCCAATCTGGAGTCGCATCCATGAAGGCCTCATCGCAGATCAATACACCTCCCTGTTGATCCAGAGCGCTTGCCCATTTCAGAAGCTCAGATTGAGAAAAGTAATAACCGCTGGGGTTGTCTGGATTCACGATAACAAGCACATCAGGCACGCCACCGAGCATTATTGAGTGACGGATCTCTTCGATACTTTTCTGCTGTACGCGATGGCCATGCATCGTCCAACTCAACGCGTGCTCTGCGAAACTTCCACACACGATCCAGACATCACTGTCTTCGAAGCATAAAGGTAGGCCACGTATGGCCGCCTGACTTCCTGCCACCGCAAGCCCGGACTCCCCGTAGTACGCAAACATGGACTCATCGAGACTTTCGCAATGATCGGGCAATGACCGTATATCCACAGTCGATAATGACACTTCTTCCGATCGTTCAGTCCACCAGCTGTATGGGCTTACAGCGGATGAAAGGTCCAGCCAGGCTTTGTGATCATAAAGGGTCACTGCCCGCGTCAGATCAGAACCGTGAGCAGCCGTTTTAATCGAGGGTTTCAGCTTTTTCACATCACACCTGTGATGTAATGCAGTGACAGACAGCAGAACACCATAAAAGATAACTGAATGAGGATGGCTTGCTTAACCAGGCGTATCGCGCGCGGAATATCATCGACACCGGCAGGCAACCCGCACCCCATCACAGGCTTCTGTTTTATTATTCCCTGATAGTCAGCCCTTTGGCTTAATGTCCGGTTGAGTGCGCCCGCGCCTGAAGTCATCACAACACCACCGTTAGGGCTATCACAATATTTTGCCTGTGTTCTCCAGCAATCCAGTGATTTCTGTCGATATTCGCCTGCGGCTAACACAAATGAAAATGCGGTAAGGCGCGCTGGTAGCCAGGCCATCGCATCATCAAGCCGGGCCGCTGCCCAACCGAAATAAAAATAGCGCTCGTTCCGATATCCCCACATCGCATCCAGCGTATTAACCCACCGATGTAACAGAGCCGCCTCAGCACCGCCAATAAGAAACCAAAACAAGGTCGCGAATAACGCATCCGAGGAATTTTCCAGTGTGCTCTCAATACCGGCCTGTGCTACTTCATCGGCATCCAGCACTTGCGTATTCCGGCTGACAATCTTAGCCAGAGCTTCACGCCCCGCTGGCAGATCATCTGTTGCCAGACCGCGCCAGACATCCGACACGTGCTCCTGCAAGCTGTGCCAGCCGATACAAAGGTACAGAATCACCAACTGCAGCAAGCATGTCCCTATCAGCGACAAGGTTGCGGAGCTTTGCAGCATCCAGATAATCAATATCAGAGGTAATAGCGCAGCGACAACAGCTACGACTCCAACAAGATAGCCCGGTGCTCCGGAAATCCTGTTCAATACATGCTCCAGTAATCGACTCCAGCGCCCGAAACCGACAAGTGGATGAAATTTAGCAGGCTCTCCCAGGCGGGAGTCGAGATACACACCACCGACAAGCATGGCGGCAAGAAGCAATACCCCCCAGTGCAGGGAGAGTACGTCCTGTTGAAACCAGAAAAACAGCATAAGCAGTCCGTGTATTCAGAAATCCAGCATACTGTAAAAGAAAAACCCCGCCTGCGTGAACAAGCGGGGTTTTTAAAAAAGTGGAGTCGGTCTATAAGCCGGGTTCTGTGTTAAACAGTCATTCGTCTAGGCCTGCAATCACTCGCAGGCTCAAGCGACCTACCCGTTCCCAGCGTGGGCCACGCCTTGTACCTCAAGGGTAACAGGGAACCTATTTGGTCTTGCTTCGGGTGGAGTTTACCGTGCCACGAACTGTTACCAGTCGCGCGGTGCGCTCTTACCGCACCCTTTCACCCTTACCTGATCCGCAAAAGCGGCCATCGGCGGTTTACTCTCTGCTGCACTGGTCGTGGGCTCACGCCCCCCAGGCGTTACCTGGCACCTTGCCCTATGAAGCCCGGACTTTCCTCCCCCTGCTTGCGCAGGCAGCGACTGTCTGGCCGACTCCGGCGCGGAGTGTAACGGAAAGCCTTTGCTGTCGCACTCTTATTTCAGTGGTTCATTCTGACTTTAGTTACTCAGGAGTGGCATAAATACGTTTTCCCACAGAGTCTGATACTTCTTCTTATGCCAACCAATATGACCAATACGCTTCTGACCCACTTCTTCCGGGCTGACCACGACTTTTGTGATGTCTGCGCCGGTGAAGAAGCTGTGCAACTTATCGACGTTCGCCATCGACATCATGTCATCATCCGTGAAGGCGACGCAGCTGATCGGACAGGTCACTCCGGCAAACCGCTGGCGTAACCAGTCGCCTTCGACGCCAACACAGTAATCGCCATTCAGACACCAACGCCGCCATTGCATAATGACACCCTTTGGCAGATCACACATCACCTTGAGTCGATTGCCAGGGAAGTAACCCAGTAATGGCACTGTAGCCGGCACGAGGCCGTACCAAAGAAACCAGGCCACACGCTTCGTCGGCGCTGCGTTCATCCACCAGGTACCGGTACCCGCACCCACAGAGATCGCACGATCGATACCTTTGGTTGACGGCATCATTCCCAAAATATGCGTGCCAACGCTGTGACCGATCCAGGTCAGTGACAGCTCCGGAAACTTCGCTTTAACAAACTCCAGCAAGGCCACACTGTCATTATTTGCCCAACTCAGTTTGTCACTGCGACTGTGTTTTACATGAGACTTGAGCGACAGGCCGATGCCATCGTAGTCGTACGTCACAACTTCAAACCCCTTAGTGGTCAGCCAGAGGGCAAAATCATCGTACAGGTACTGCGCAACTCCAGTCGCAGGCGCAATAACGCATACTCCTTTTACCGGGCTGGCGCCTGTTCTGAAAATACGAGCAGTAATAGCATGGCCAGCAGGCGTCGGTACTTCTACGATTTCTGGATCGCCGCTTGCCTGCTTATCCCCACTCTTTTCTTTCACCTGATCAATCACGGTTGCCTCCATCAGAACCTGCCCATAATAAAATTTAAAAAACGCAGAATGGTCAGCATCTCTTCATCACTGAACTCATCGGAAAAGATATCGTTCATCGTCGCAATCATCGGTTGTAGCCGCGTTAGCTTATCCCGGCCCTCTGGGGTAACTCTGAGCACCACGGCACGCGCATCCTCGGTCGACGATGCTCGCGCCAAAAGGCCGTTTTTCTCCATACGAGTAACCAACCCCGTAATCGCGGACTTGTTCAATTCAAGTGTTTGCGCGACGTCTTTCTGCTGGCAATCATCTTTGCTGGCAATCACCATCAGAGCCGCCATCTGTGTCATCGATGTTTCCAGTTCTTTCTCGCAGGCCTGATCCATAAAGCGAAACAGCTTCTTCTGCGCCATATTCATCAAGAAAAAGAGTCGTTTATCCATAACCATTTATCTCAAACCAGCAAACTAGTTTACATATAAACATCATTTAGTTTACATGTAAACAAACTTAAAGAGACAATGGATAGCCGTAAAAAAAAGGGCCCGTAGGCCCTTTAACTAAGTGGTGAGAACAGAATCTCTGGTGATGCTCAGCGTGACACCGTCGTACTAAAGTTAACGACCGGGCAGCTGACTTCTTCTTTCAACAGTGGCGAGCGTGAACAGATTTCCACAGAGTGGTCACCCGCCAGCAGTCTCTTGAGCGTAATTGTTTCGCGCTGCTTCCAGATCGACCAGGCACCACCATCAACACGATATCTGTGCTCAAGATCACCCAGATTCGCATCAGGGTTGAGACCACCCACATCAATCATTACTTCGCCATTGTTGACCAGAAGAACATCAGAGGTAGTCTGGCCAGTGCTGTTAATGCCTGTTACCTGAACCGCGACATCTTCGCTATCTACACGAGCAATATCGGTGCTTGGCGCTGCCGCTGCGGCCGTCACGGCAACCGGAATCAGATCTCCCGCCAGTGCCAGCGAGTTATTGTTTTCTCCGCCTACCCAGAAGTCGCGCATCAGTAATGTATGCTCATAAATCCGAGGCAGCGGCACGACCTTCAGGTGGCCGGCAATTTCTGGCATGACCAGTGGCATAAAGTAGTCGAGAGTTGCGTTGATAAACTCTGGAGTCAGGCGGATCATGCCGCTTTCATCCGTCGCTTTAATAAACAGAGTCGGTAACTGCTCCAGGCCAATGCTTAAGTAGCCATCTTCGGTAGAGCTGACTTCAAACGGAATTTCGAGGTTAAAGGTCGTACCAAACAGGGTACGGAACTCACCCCAGCGTGACTTATATAGTTCAAACGTAAGCGTTACGTCGTACCAAGCGAGCGCCCCCGCAGCGCCATCCGCAGGCATCAGAGTAACGTACGGTGCAGAAGACGGTGCCAGTGTCATACGAATCTCATCGGCTTCCTGAATATCAGTGTCGTCTGAGCGGTAAACAGAAATCGCTGACGCCGTTGCCTGTGGGTAGTACTCCTCACTGATCACGGTGCTGAGCATGCCTGCTTCGTAGGTTGCCATCAGCGCCTGATTAATCACATTTGCAGAAATAGCAGCGCCAAAATGGAAGTCTTCTCCACTCGGTGTCACCGGCCCCATAGTCAGTGTGTCACCTTCGACATACAGAGAGCCCAGCGCACGACGAATATCCTGTGACGGTTGTGGCGCCCAGATGCGGGTACCCAGATCGACACTGACGCCCTGATTTCTCGAATCAAGGAAGGTAGGTAACGCATAGATGTTAACGGCCTCAGCATTGTCGGGGTTAACCACCTCCAGCGAGATCGGAATGTCTTTAATAAAATCAGACATAACCGGAACGATGACCTGCTCCAGTATGCTGATAAATACATTCTCAAAAATTGGAGCAAGAACGCCAACAATCGCACTGGTGATGGCATCGAGAATATTCAGAATACCGCTGGTATTGTCGAAATCGATGGATGGAAAGCTGTGATTGATCGACGTATTAGAGAGATCAATATCAAGATCAGAATTGCGCACATCCAGCAGCAGGTCTGTGCCTGACTGCAGGGAACTGAAGCGCATTGTCCCTGAGCTGTTGTACGGGAGAATAAAACCAATGGTGCCCGACAGACGGAAGCCCAGAACCACATCGCGCGCCTGAATATCAGTATCTAGCCGCTCGTTTTCCAGAACAGTAAGGTCTACACCCACATCGGTGAAACTCAGGCTGGTTACTGTCATATCCAGATTAAACAGGCCCAAGGTGTTGAGCAGCGTCATCTTCTCCATGCCTGACACGATGTCGGTCAGGTCCATAGAGTTCAGCTCCTGCTCCAAAGCACGGGTCAGAAAATCAAAACCACCCTGATTCAGACGAGCTGAAATACCATTAAACTCGTTGTCATCACGGGCAAAAACAGACGTTGAAGTACGCCCCAACGAATCGGTCGCTGTAAAGGTATTAAACGGTTGATCTGCGTATGACACTGAAAAGTTGTTTGTCAGGTCCAGATCAACGCCAACGCCATCAAGTACCAGGCTTTCGATAAGAGAGTCATCCGAAACATACCCTGTGACGGTTCGGCTATCGTGATCCGCCTCCAGAATATGAATAACGGGCCCTGCGTTATCGTAATAGAACGTCGCTCGATCGGTTTTGTTGAATGCGCGAACCCAAAGCACATTCCGACCACCGAAGACAGTGGCACCAAGATCGGAACCATAGGCGTAAGCCTCCGCCTTATTGACCACAAACTGATCAGTCACATCTACGTTGTTTAACTGAATTTTGAGATCATCAGGCGCTGAGTTGCCACTGAAGACGATCCGGAAGTCTCCGGGCTTTTCCGCGTGCACAGAGTTATCATCTGGGGCTGTGATTTCTACGCTATTACAGGCAGCGAGTACCGCCGCGGTTAGCAGCAGAATGCAGCGTTTGATCAGAGTCATGGCGAGCCTATTTATATTTTTTATTTTTTGCTTTTCTATTCTTGGCCAGTCGCCTGTTTAGGTAAATAAGAGCGAAAGGACAATACGGGCCATACGTATTAGTAATAGCCCTTAGTGTGATGATAACCACAGTGACTGAACGAGCGTTATCTCGTTTGTGTAAAGATAATCTTCAAAGACTGTCTGCTCAGGCCTTGCCCTGAATCTCCAACGCACGCTGATACAGCGCTTTTTTGTTTTCACCGGTTAATTCTGCAATCACCGCAGCGGCCTTTTTAGGTGGCAACTCAGCAAGAAGCAGACGAAACAGCTTATCCGTATCGAACGCCGTCGCCGTGGCTGGCTCAGGATTCCCCGCCACCATGACAACAAATTCTCCTTTTGTCTGATCGTCATCCGCCAGTAGCTGCTCCCGGACCGATCTCAGAGAGCCGTGATAGAAGCTCTCGTACGTTTTAGTGAGTTCGCGAGCTACACACGCAGTACGGTTCTCGCCAAAGGCTTCCGCCATCAGGGTCAGTGTCTCAAGAATCCGATGTTTCGATTCATAAAACACCAGGGTTGCCGTCTCATTCACCAGAGGTTCCAAGCGCTCACGACGACCACCCGCCTTATGCGGCAGAAAACCTTCAAACAGAAAACGATCGGTCGGTAGCCCTGCTGCACTCAGCGCTGTAATCAGTGCACTGGGGCCGGGGACGGGTGTGACGTTAAAGCCCTGCTCACGAAGTGCCTGGACGAGGGGGTAGCCCGGATCAGAAATCAAAGGGGTGCCAGCATCCGATACCAACGCCATCGAGCGTCCGTCCGTCAGGTGCTGGGCAATCTGTGAAATGCGGTCGCGCTCGTTGTGATCGTGAACCGACATCATCACTTTGCGAAGGCCCAGGTGTTGCAGTAATTTCTGTGTATGTCTGGTATCCTCGCAGGCTACTACATCGACCTCAGACAATACGCTGACAGCGCGCTCGCTGAGGTCTGCCAGATTACCAATCGGGGTGGCGACGACGTACAGAACGCCACTCTGAGCTTTGGTCGGATGAGAAATCATGCGGGACACCGTATCTGAAAAACGCTTGCTGAAAACCTGGTCGCAGTTACTGCTTCCAGCTTTGACTGTTGCCACTCTGGCGGCGGGCCTGTCCGGGTGTGCAACGACCCCGGATGAAACGACGACCGCGGAAGCGGAAATTCGCCCGGAGGTCGAGCAACAACTGCGGGCTGTGCGCCAGATGGCCGAGAGCGGCGAGTTTGGCAACGCCTGCCTGCAATTGCAACAACTGGATGTCAGCAGCCTGTCGCCAGCGGCTCGCGCTGAGTGGCACCTGCTGATGGCAGAAAGCCAGATTGGCGCTACGAATATTGAGGCTGCTGCCTATCAATTGCAGCAGTTCGAAATGTTGCAGAATTACGCCAGCCAACAACAGGAATACCGCGCGACTCTGATATCTGCGCAAATCCTTGAGGCCGACGGCGAGTTCCTGGCTGCCGCCCGGGAACGCGACTTTATTTCTGCTGTGCTGGAAGGTGAACAGCAAGCAGAAAACTACAACCAGCTCTGGGACGACCTTCAGCGCCTGGCGCCTGAAGAGCTGCAGCAACGCGCTGAAAATGCTCCAGACACACGTTTCGGCGCCTGGCTGACTCTGGCAGCGATCAGCCGCGACCACCAACTAACGCTCGATGAACAACTTGCTGGTGTCAAAGAGTGGCAATTTATGAACCCGGATCATCCGGCTTCGTTTCAACTGCCCGGCGCACTTGCGTTACTTGAAGATATGGCGGCATCACGTCCACAGCGCGTCGCACTGTTATTGCCGTTGAGTGGCGCACTCGCCAGCTCGGGTAAAGCCATACGCGACGGTTTTATGGCCGCATACTACGAAACACTGGGTAAGGGTTACCCTGCACCCGCGGTAACCATTATCGACGCATCCAACATGGAGTCCGTCGATCAGGCCTATGCGCAGGCCATTCAATCAGGTAGCCAATGGTTGGTTGGCCCGCTTGATAAGCAGGATGTGCAGAAGCTCGAAGAACGCGCCACCCTGCCACTCCCAACTCTGGCCCTGAACTATGGCAGCAAACAGGCAACGCCGTTTTCTACTCTGCCAGCTGAACTGTTTCAGTTTGGTCTTGCAGCAGAAGACGAAGCGATCCAGATTGCGGAAAAAGCCTGGCTGGATGGTCATCGCCGCGCTCTGGTGATGATTCCTCAAGGCAGTTGGGGCGAGCGTATTTATGCCGCATTTGAGGCCCGCTGGCTGGAGCTGGGTGGAGAAATCGAAGAAACACTTCAATACCCCCGTCGCGCACAGGACTACAATCCGGCGATCAGTCGTTTGCTGAACGTCGATAGCAGTAAAAACCGTTATCGCAGCGTCCGTGGCCTCATGCGTGAGCCTGTCGAGTTTGAACCTCGACGCCGTCAGGATGCCGATTGGCTGTTCATGGTCGCCCTCCCTGAGCAGGCACGCCAGATCAAACCAACCCTGGCCTTTAATTTCGCCGGTGATCTGCCCGTCTATGCAACGTCGCATGTTTTCTCTGGCGAAGTGGATGTACGCAAAGACCGTGATCTGAATGGTATCTACTTCTGCGATGTACCCTGGCTACTTCACGACACATCGCTGAAAGCTGAAGTCGATGACGTTACCGGAGGGCAAGGTGGATTCACCCGACTGTATGCGATGGGTGCAGACGCCTTTCGTCTCGTTGCCCGGGTTAAGCAACTTGAGGCGTTCCCGGAGAGTCGAATCTACGGCAACACCGGTGCATTAACGCTGGATAACGCCAGACGCATTCATCGCAGTACTGACTGTACGCGTTTTCGCAGCGGTAAGCCGATAAAACTATCGGAGACCAGGAGTCCGGAAACCACCGACGACTGATTCTGACCATACGCCATGGAGGGCTTATGTGGTTTAACTCAGATACCAGACCTACAACGCGGAGCAAGGGCTCGGCTGTGGAGCTGGAAGCAGAGAAATTTCTGCAAAAAAAAGGACTGCGTAAGGTCAGTCGTAACTACCTGATCAAGGGTGGTGAAATCGACCTGATCATGCGCGATGGTGAAGTACTGGTCTTTATCGAAGTGCGCTACCGTCAGTCTGCAGATCACGGCTCAGGTGCAGAAACAGTCACGTATCAGAAACAGCGACGCCTGCGCCGGGCCGCACTGCATTACCTTCAGAAGCACTACGGAAACCACGAGCCTGATTGCCGCTTTGATGTGATCTCTGCCAGTGGTAACCCCGTAGTGTTTGAGTGGATATCTGACGCTTTCTGAAATGCGTCTTTTTCTTTATGATGGCGACAGGTTTATTCGGGAGTTAGTCTGTGCAAGATCGTATTATCGGCCACTTCGGCGCCAGCATCGAAACCAAAACACTCGCCGCTGAAGAGCTGCCACCCTACATTGAGCATGCATCACAAATGATGGTCAATGCTCTGATCAGCGGCGGAAAAATTCTGACCTGCGGTAACGGTGGTTCTGCTGGCGATGCGCAGCACTTCTCTTCTGAACTGCTGAACCGGTTCGAGCGTGAACGCCCCAGCCTCCCGGCCATTGCATTAACAACCGACCCATCAACGATTACCTCAATCGCTAACGACTACAGCTACAACGAAGTATTCAGCAAACAGATCCGTGCCCTCGGGAATCCCGGCGATGTGCTATTGGCCATTTCGACCAGCGGTAACTCAAGCAATGTGGTTCAGGCTATCCAGGCAGCCCACGAACGTGACATGGTCGTCGTGGCACTGTCTGGTAAAGATGGCGGACACATGACCTCGCTATTAACGTCAGAGGACGTAGAAATCCGCGTACCGTCTGACGTCACCGCCCGAATTCAGGAAGTGCATCTTGTCGTCATTCACTGCCTCTGTGACCTGATTGATTGCGCACTCTTTGGTGAAGAATGATCAGCTGAGGAATGATCAGCAATGAGC
The DNA here is from genome assembly GCA_002724925.1 of Oceanospirillaceae bacterium. Taxonomy (GTDB): domain Bacteria; phylum Pseudomonadota; class Gammaproteobacteria; order Pseudomonadales; family Oceanobacteraceae; genus Thalassolituus. The sequence continues at coordinate 427,329 of PBQA01000013.1, read as the reverse complement.
GGTGGCAACCTGCCGCTCAGCGCCTCTCTGGCATCACTCGGTAACAGTTTCGTCCAGCGTCGGAAACTGCGCCGGAAATTTGCACCATCCCCCAAACGCAAAGCGTCGGCAATCGCCTCGTTGCTCAACCCCTGAAAGTGCATAAGCTCCAGGCTGTGCCTCAGACGTAGCTGATCCGCGACCTGTTGATAACGCATACCGTCCACCGCCAGATAGCGCTTAAGCGTCGCGCTACTGATACCAAAACGGCTGGCTGTATCCGTCAGAGAAGGAACCTCAGGAAACGTATTCGCCAGAAAACCAGTCACCTGCTCAGTGAACGACTCGGCGGGAATACCTGCCGTCAGTGTATTCGCCTGCGCGACCGCCATATCCCGAATCCGGGCGGAGCCAGCTGCCCAGGGTGCCGATAACACCGTCTCTGGAATCGCCATAAAAGAGCCCCCGCCTCCCGCAGTCGTCTGCTCACCACAATAAACACGCATACGCCTCAGTTGCGAGTCATCGCACTGACCAATAAAACAAATCCACTCAGCACTATCTTTGTGAGACTGCTCACGGGTAACGGACACCAGCGCCGTCATGTAGGCTTCACGCAGCAATATCTCAGCGCGCGGGCTTAGTCCAAACATGTTCTGCCAGTGCAATATCCGATATCCGTTCTGCTCACTGAAACAAGGCACAAGCCCCGGCGTTAACCAGTGTCGATACTGATAAAGACTGCACAGAAAATCGCCCAGATCAGTCGCCATCGCCAGTGCCTGGCTGAAAGGCCCTGCAAATCCGGGCCAAAGACGAGCTCCCCAGCGGGCTGCGATTTCCTCTTTAGGCAGGTAATGAGCAATATTGTCGGCCAGAACCGCCAGCTGGCGGATATTCATCCGCACACCGCCATGGAATTGGGCATCGACATGCACGTGAGCAAGCGGGGCAAGATCCTCGACAAAAATTCCCGTACCTCGCAGTAGCTTATGCTGGGGCACATCAGAAGCCAGCGCCAAGTCCAGCAGCTGCGCAATGGGGTAAGAGGCCTGAAGATATTTATCCTCAGAGGTAAGCCAGCCAGTTTGCCGCTGCTGACTGCCTGAGAATGACGCCTGCCTGATCTTCGAGGTCATGACACCAGGCTCATTCCGTTTCCTGCCACCGCACTCTGTAGCGCATCGGTAGCTCGCTTCACCAATGCCTGAGGATCGTCCGTGGGTTGGCGCACACCGATGCCCACGTCTAACACCTGTTCGACCCTTTGGTCTGTACCAGACAGATGGAAACAGAAGTGGGCAACAGCCGACCTTAAATTGACGGCCAGTTCACGCGCCTGAGACGGCCGCGTATACGGCATCAGGATGATCAGGCGGTCTCTTGCTACACGGCAGATGAGGTCCTTCTCACGCAGATTCAGGATCAGATATTCACCGGTCTCGCGCAGTAGTCGGTCCGCCTCACTATAGCCGTAGCGCCGCTCGAAAAGATGAAAATCATGCAGCTCGACGACCAAAGCCACTTGGTGAGCGTGCTCATCTTCCCAGTCAGAATTAAGAGTGGCTTCGATCTGCTCGTATCGCGCCACCTGACTTAAACCATCCAACCAGAGGTGATCCCGGAATACCTGCTCTCGTTTCAGCAACTGGGCGCGAATACTTAATTGTTCTTTGTGCCAATGCCACAAGCCGTAGGTCAGAAGCCCGAGCCCCATCGGCATCAGTACAGATTCCACCGAGCCTTCTACCGTAGCTTCCCATGCCTGCGTGCTGGCAAACGCAAAGAACTCATCCAGTGTGTCCTGCCACATCGCCAGAAACATAAAGCCTAAGCCCAGCATCAGCAGGTTAGTGACACGCCCAGCCGGGCGACTGCGCAACACCATCAGCAACCACACAAGAAGGGCCAACGCGGTCGATCCTTCGCCAACAACATCAACCCAATCAATCGCAGCAAACCCTTTATAGTCACCTAATCCAGCCGACAGGCCGGTCAGAAGCATTGCCATTGAACCGACAAGAAATAACTTTCGGGTATGTAATCGCAGCAGTGAATTCATCAATGATTCTCAAAACTCTTCGGCAGCCTCGTAACTAGAGGCCATAACCAAGGGCCATAACCAGGGGCCATAACCAGGGGCCTTAATCAGGGCGCCGTAAAAAGCTATGAAGTGTGACAGCCCAATATGACAGAACGTCGGGGGTCAGATCAGCTCACACGGATTAGTCCCTCGCGAAGGAATATTGCGCCTGTGGCGCCAGACGTTAACGCCTGTACCGTCAAACCCAGTAAATACCGCCCCTGAACTCCCCCTTCTCTCTGGTCATAAAAGCTCGAACGCCACTAAAAATCGCACGGTTTTAATGATTTCACTCGTTCGGCCAGAAGGTCAGTCACGCGACTGTAACATTCGATTTTTAGGGTCTGCGCAACTCATGCACAACTCAAAAAAATCATGAACGGAGCAATATCATGACATTTCGTACTGCACCTCTCGTTGCAGCCATTGCACTTCTCAGCAGTGGCCAGGCAATGGCTGATCAGAGCAACACCAACGCAGACCCTGTAGCCAACGACGAAATCGTCGTGACTGGTCAGGCTGCACGGATGCAACGCGCCCTGGAACGCGAACGTTTTGCCGACAACACCATCAGTGCGGTTGATGCCGATGCCATTGGTGAACTGCCCGACGCCAACGCTGCCGAAGCCTTGCAACGTATTCCTGGTTTATCCATCGAGCGCGATCAGGGTGAAGGTCGTTTCGTACGTATTCGTGGTGTTGGCGCAGAACTGAATGCGGTAACCGTCAACGGCGTTCAGGTGCCGGCTCCGGAGGCTGGCAGCCGTGCCGTAGCGCTGGATGTGATTCCGTCGACGCTGCTCAGCTCACTGACAGTAACGAAAACACTCACGCCTGATATGGACGCCAATGCGATTGGCGGCACCGTCGACATTAAAAGTATTTCTGCCCTCGATAAAGAAGGCGCCTTTGCCACGGCAAAAGCGGAAGCGGCCTACGATGAGCAGAGCGAGAACACCAACCCGTCTCTCGCAGTGTCTGCGGGCAATGCCTTCGAACTTGACGGTGAAAAACGTTTAGGAGTCGCTCTGGCTCTGAGCTGGGATGACCGCGACTTCGGTTCTGATAACGTGGAAACCGGCGGTGGCTGGGATCTTGAAGAAGACCCAGCGGTACTGGATGAAATTGAAATGCGCGAGTACAGCATCAATCGTGAGCGCATCGGTGCAGCACTGAACCTTGAGCTGGAACTGAACAAAGATCATCGTTTTTATATGAACAATCTTTACAGCCGCTTCTCAGATGAAGAACAACGTCTGGCGGTGATCAGCGAATTCTCAGAAGGTGTCACCGCTGGCACAGAGATCGACGGTGCCGTTGCCCGTGAACTCAAAGACCGTGAAGAAACACAAACGATTATGTCGTCTGTGTTCGGCGGGGAGCATTTCTTCGGTGACTAGATCGTTGAATATAAACTGGGTGCCAGCAAGGCTTCAGAAGACGAGCCTGATGGCATTGCCGGCGCGGTTTTTGAAAGCAGCGATGACATCACCGGCCTGTCGTTCGGTAACAGCCGTCGCCCTCTTGTCAGTGGCCCGGCCGCTTTCTATGATCCTGCACTGTTTGAACTCACTGAAATTGAATCTGAGAGCAATCTGACCGAAGACATTCAGCGTCAGGCGCAGCTGGATATCTCCCGTGACCTGCTGATTAACGAACGCTTCGCGACCATTAAAGGTGGTGCAAAAGCCGTGAAACGCCGTAAGACTCAGGACGGCGATGTATGGATTTACGAAGACTTCGGTGCAGCCTCCACCAGCATGGCAGACTATGCCGCCAGCGACCGGGATTACTCTCTGGGTCAGTTTGGTCCGGGAATCAACAAAGACTCTGTTCGTAGCCTGATGTCAGGACTTGATCGCGATGGCGCCTACGATGAAGAAGAATCAACACTGGCCGATTACAGCATCAACGAAAACATCACAGCAGCGTACCTGATGGGCAGCATGGATGTGACCAATGACCTGCATGTCATTGCTGGTGTGCGCCACGAAATGACCGATACCGAACTCAAAGGTAACGCTCTGACCACCGACGATGAGCTGATCCGCACGGATACCGACAACGATTACAGCCACACACTGCCAGCACTCCTGACGCGCTGGAATATTAATCGTTCGACCCAGATGCGTGCCGCCTGGACCAATGCCGTCGTTCGTCCGACCTTTGAACAGATGAGCCCTAACTTCACTGACGACGGTGAAGAAGCGGAAATGGGCAATCCTGAGCTGGATGCGCTTGAGTCAGCCAACTTTGACCTGGGTGTTTCTCACTACATGGGATCGACCAGCGTCGTCTCTGCGGCTCTGTTCTACAAAGACATCAGCAACTTTATCTATGAATCAGACATCGCTGGTTCGGCTGGCTATGAAGATTACGATGAAGTCATCACCTTCCAGAATGGTGACAACGCGGATCTTAAAGGTCTTGAGCTGGCATTTTCTCACCAGTTCAGCAGCCTGCCTGCGCCGTTCAACGGCCTTCTGATGAGCGCCAACGCAACCTTCACTTCCAGCGATGCCACCGTCAGTGGCTTTGTGGATGGCGAACTGACCGAGCGCGATATTCAGCTGCCAAACCAGTCTGACGTCACAGGTAACTTTATCGTGGGTTACGAGAATGATGTCTACAGCGTACGTCTGGCGACTAACTACAAGTCAGAGTATCTGGCGGAAGTGAATAGCCTGGAGAACGACCTGTCCGACGTTTATCAAAGCAGCCAGACACAGATGGATCTGAACGCAGCCTACAACGCGACAGACAACCTCAAGGTGACCTTTGAAATCGCCAACCTGACTGACGAGCCGTACTACAGCTATCAGAACAAAGAACGCTATAACGCTCAGTACGAAGACTACGGTCCGACCTATCGTCTGGGTGTACGCTTCACCAACTTCTGATCGCTTATCGAAAAACGCTTTTCGTCACCGCGTCACCTATGGCGCGGAACAGGTACCGACCCAGGCTTATATAGGCAAAAGCTGATACAGGCCGGTACCTGTTTTCTGAATACCTGATATGGATAAACCATGAAAGAACACCAAACGAAGCTGCAGATACTGTCCATGACAGCGATAGCTACTGCACTAAGTACTGCTCTGCTGAGCGGCTGCGCAAGTTACTCAGAGTCATCTGAACACGATGCTGCCCCCGACATCCTCACTACTATCGCAACAGGCATCACCTCTGAAACCGGTTGGCAGATTGCTGGGGAAAAATTCCAGCGCTGGGTTCTCGCCACCAGCAACAATGGCCTGACCATTAACGATAAAAGCGTCGCCGGGAGCTTCCGTGCCGAGTACGGTGATCAACGCGATGAGCTGATCGTAACCATTAACGACGGCAACAAAACTGTCGTCGCTCACCATCTCGGTAAGCAGCAGACCGTTACCTCCCAGCCATTATCATATGCCGTTGAGGGGTTGTGTCTTTACCAGCCGAACGAACAAATCACACAGCTTTTTATTCTTGGCGACGACCACCTCGCGCGTCAGTACGTACTGGATATAGACAACAAGAATGTGCTGACAGAAATCCGTACATTGCCACTGCCGCCAGAAACAGAAAACTGCGTCGTCAGCGATGCCCTGAACACACTGTATGTCAGTGAAGAGAATATGGGTGTCTGGGCTTATTCCGCATCGGCTGAAGCACCCTATGAGCGCAAAGTCGTCGACCTCGTAGCGCCTTACGGCGAACTTCCGGAAAACGCTGGCGCACTGTCCATCGTAGGCAATCAACTCATTGTGGCCAGCACTGGCGACCGTTATATCAGCAGCTACACAGTCGGGCCAGACAGCAGCACTACACCGCACGCTGTCGAATCACAGCACTGGGTACTGAACGACGGTTTCGAAATAGAAACCTTCCGTGCCTGGGCTTGGGGAGATGACGTGCATTTCTCAGCTTTCGATGATGCCTCCGGTGAGCTTTATCAAGGCACGCTTCCGGTCTCCGGTCTCTCACCTATTAATGTCGAAGCGCCTGTTACGGTTACTCCAACCGCTGAAACATCACCTGTTATTTCTGCAGGCGATGCTGCCGATGATCCCGCTATCTGGGTCAACAGCAACAGCGCTGAGGCAAGCCTGATCATCGGTACGGATAAGCAATACGGTCTGGATATTTACGACCTGTCTGGCCAATTAATGCAGCGACTGGATAATGGCCGACTTAATAATATCGACGTCCGCTACAATCTGGAACTTGCCGGACGTGTTGTGGATATCGCGGCAGCCAGTCACCGGGACCTGAAAGCCATCAGCCTGTTTGCTATTGATCAAAATTCAGGATATGTCTCATGGGTAAATGATGTTGCGACGCAACTGGATGATGTCTATGGCCTGTGTATGGCTCAGACAAATCAGGGCACTTACGTATTTATCAATGATCAGGACGGCCGCTACGAGCAGTATAAAGTTATTTCTGAAAAAAATACGTGGACCGCAGAACTCGTAAGGGAGTTCGCACTTCCTTCTCAACCAGAAGGCTGTGTTGCAGACGATAAAAATAATCGGCTTTTTGTCGGCGAAGAAGCTGCGGGTGTCTGGCTGACCTCCATCACTGAAGATAATGCTCCTGAGCCAGACTTGATCATCGAAGTCGATGACAACCTCGTTGCCGATGTCGAAGGCATGTCGATTTATCACGGTGATAAAACAAGTTATTTGGTGGTCAGTAGTCAGGGCGATGACAGCTACGTGCTCTACTCGAGCGAAGCGCCCTACACCTATGTTGGCCGGTTTAACATCGGCATGAACTCAAAAGCGGGCATCGATGGCGCATCTGAAACTGACGGGCTCGACGTGACCTCGACGGCACTCGGCAGCGCCTATCCTGAGGGTTTACTTGTAGTTCAGGACGGTCGTAATGTCATGCCTGCACAGTACCAGAATTTTAAACTGGTGAGCTGGTCTGACATCGCGCGTGAACTCGGTCTCTGAGTTCCCGAACACTTAAAGCCAGAATCACTAAAGAAACTAAAAAAGCCCGGTGGCAACTGTGTTGTCTACCGGACTTTTTTATTTCATCAGAAAGTCGTATCAGCGCTAATCTTTCAAGCGATTAATACCCAGCGCCTTCAGTGTGTACTTCTCGAACACAGGTTCAGACGAACCCGTTTTCATTTTGTGCATAAAGTACTTTTCAAACGCGACTTTAGCGAGGTGCACCCACTTACCTTTTTTGAACCAGGTAACATTACGCGGTGGAATCTGAGGAATCGCTACAAAGGCCGCACCGGTATCACCCATATCGGCCAGACAGATCGCACTCCACGTGCCTTTAGCATCGGCAACACCGCCTTCGATGTCGGCTTTCAGATTATGCGCAATCGCCGTCATCATGGATTCGATCATATAACCTGTTTTTGGCGTGCCGGTCGGCACCGGAGTCTCTTCTACCGGAGGGATAGCCACACACACACCCGCCGAATAAATATTGCGCCATTTCGGATTGCGCTGATGCTCATCGATCAGTACAAAACCCTTCGGATTGCAAAGCCCTTCAACAGCGGCGACAGGATCAACACCCGCGAACGACGGTAGCATCATGGAGTGATTAAATGGCAGCTCATGTTCTTTTTTCAGCGAGCCGTCGTCGTTTAATTCTTCAACGTACATAACGCCATCGCCGACCTTAGTGACCTTAGCATTGGTGATCCATTTAATATGGCGATTGCGTAATTCACTTTCGAGCATGGATTTCGAATCCCCCACCCCACCAAGGCCCAGATGACCGATATAAGGCTCGCTGGTGACGTAGGTCATAGGAATTTTATCGCGCACTTTACGGTTGCGGAGTTCCTTATCGAGGATAAAAGCGTACTCATACGCAGGGCCAAAGCACGAAGCCCCGGGCATTGCGCCGACAATCACATGGCCCGGGTCATCCGATAACTTATCAACATCAGCAAGGCAGGTTTCGGCATGATCGAGCGCACAGATCGACTGTGTGAATCCCCCATGCGGGCCGGCACCTTCGACCGCAGCGAAGTTCAGCTTGGGGCCGGTAGCGATGACGAGATAATCGTAGGCTTCGGTTGATCCATCGGCGAGGGTCAGCTGGTTTTTATCCGGGTCGATTGCCGTCACCGCCTGGGCAATGAATTCGATCCCCTTCTTTTCCAGATGAGGACGGATGGGGAAGCTGGTATCCGGGCGCTTACGCCAACCAACAGCAATCCATGGATTAGAAGGGACAAACCAGAAATCTTCCCGCTCATTGATCACTGTGACCTGATGTTCTTTAGACAACAACTCACGAATTTCATAAGAACCAGCCATACCGCCGGTGCCTGCGCCAAGAATTACTACACGTGCCATGAGAGTCCCTCCGGAGAATAGTTATTTTCTTAGAGTACTCCTATTTTCTAAAATAACCATATAGTAATAAAGTATAAGAAGAGGGTCTGATAAGCGGCATCAGGATTTCAGTAAAAACAGAGAGAACTACCGTGAACCGCTCTGGCAGGAGCAGCTCTGCCTGGCAGGCACCTTCCAACGCTGCCAGTCTGCTGTACTCGCATCGTAGGTACGAAGGTAACCATGTTGTGGCGTGCCAAACCCAGCGATCAGGCGCAGCACTTCAACCACCTGCATCGTACCTATAACCCCAACGACAGGCGATAAGATGCCATTTTCTGAGCAGGTCAGAGCGTCATCTTTCAAGGATGGATAGAGACATCGATAACAGGGAGCATCCTGCTGGCTCGGATCAAACACAGCCACCTGCCCATTCAAAGCAACGGCAGCACCGGACACCCAAGGGATGCGCTTTTGCACACACACATCATTAATTGCGTAACGTACGGCAGCGTTATCGGAACAGTCGACAATAAGGGTCAAGCCCTGATCTTCAGACCCGGTATTGAACCAGGCTTGCTTGTGCAACCAGTCATAGTCGGCACGCTGTACATGAGTCGACACCTTCACATCAGGGTTCACAGCCTGACAGCGCTGCGCCGCCGACTGCACCTTACTCAAGCCGACGGACTCAGTGTCATGGATCACTTGCCGCTGCAGGTTCGATATTTCAACCTGATCGTCATCTACCAGAATCAAGTGCCCGACTCCGGATGCAGCCAGATAAAGCGCCACCGGCGATCCAAGCCCACCCAGTCCAATCACAACAACCGTTGCTCTGGCGATTGCCTCCTGCCCTTCAATATCAATCTCTGGAAGCAGTATATGACGGCTGTAACGCAGTAGCTGATGGTCGTTCATTCAGAGGCTCCCGGCAGTTGACCGCCACTAATGCGAGGGTTGCCGCCCAGATCACAGCGATTCTGAACGTTATCAAAACCTTTCTGACGTAAGTAGTCACATACGTCATCCGCCTGATCGTACCCATGTTCCAGCAACAGCCAGCCACCGGGTTTCAGGTAATCAGGCGCCTGATCAATGATATGAAACAGGTCAGCCAGACCTGATTGAGCAGCTACGAGCGCCGAAGCGGGTTCAAAGCGTACGTCGCCTTCAGAAAGGTGACTGTCTTCAGGGTCGATATACGGGGGGTTGGAAACAATCAGGTCGAAACGCCCAGCCACGTGCTCGAACCAGCTGCCGTGAATCACATGGATATCAAGTTCAAGACGCGAGGCATTAAGGTTCGCTAACGCGCACGCATCAGCATCAAACTCAACAGCTTCTACTGTCCATGAGGGGTATTCGCTTTTCATGGCCAGCGCAATCGCGCCCGTGCCAGTGCCAAGATCAATGACGCGGGCGCTCTTTGGCAAATCCAGATCCAGTACCCATTCAATCAGAGTTTCAGTATCCGGCCTTGGAATGAGTGTCGAAGGCGCAACTCTGAGCGGTAGTGACCAGAACTCTCTGACACCCGTCAGGTGCGCTATCGGGTGTCCCTCAATACGCCGAGCCAGTAATGCGTCCAGTGAATCTTGCTGAGATTCTGTCAGCGTCTTTTCTGGCCAGGTGTAAAGCCAGGCGCGATTCACATCCAACACATGCATCAGCAGAAGTTCAGCATCCGCACGAGGAGAATCACTATCGCTCAATGACGTTTGTGCCAACGCCAGCCAGTCGCCAACTGTCTTCACTGCCCAGCCATTTCAGCGAGCAGATTGGCCTGATGCTCATGAATCAAAGGTTCAATCACGGGCGACAGTTCGCCTTGAACGATTTCATCCAGTTTGTAGAGCGTCAGGTTAATGCGGTGATCGGTCACCCGGCCCTGCGGATAGTTGTAGGTGCGGATACGCTCTGAGCGATCGCCTGAACCGACCAGTGATTTGCGCGTCGCGGCCTGCTCAGCCTGCGCAGCAACGCGCTGAGCATCACGCAGACGAGTGGCCAGCATTGCCATGGCCTTAGCCTTGTTCTTGTGCTGCGAGCGCTCATCCTGACATTCAACGACGACGCCCGTCGGAATGTGTGTAATACGGATAGCCGAATCGGTTTTGTTGACGTGCTGACCACCGGCACCGGATGCGCGGAAAGTATCAATCCGCAGGTCGTTCTTATTGATGTCGACTTCGTCTTCGCTTTCAACTTCAGGCATCACAGCCACGGTACAGGCCGACGTATGAATACGTCCCTGGCTTTCTGTTTCAGGCACTCGCTGGACCCGGTGCGCACCGGATTCAAATTTAAGGCGCGAATACACATCGGTACCGCTGATACGCACGATGACTTCTTTAAAACCACCGTGTTCACCCTCGTTAGCGCTCATCATTTCGGTACGCCAGCCCTGTGTTTCAGCAAAGCGGGTGTACATACGATAGAGATCACCAGAGAAAATGGCGGCCTCATCACCGCCGGTACCCGCGCGGATTTCGACAATCACATTGCGGCTGTCGTCCGGGTCTTTTGGCAGCAACAGAATTTCGATTCTGGATTCCAGATCAGCAATGGCGACCTTCGCCGATTCAAGCTCTTCCTGCCCCATGGCGCGCATATCCGGGTCGTCATCACTGGCCAGCACTTCCGCTTCTTCCTGATCTGATACAGCCTGCTCATAATCTGAGTAAGCTTTAGCGACTTCTTCCAGCTCTGCATATTCCTTAGAAAGATTACGGAATTTATCCTGATCGCCAATAACATCCGGGTCAGACAGCAGATGTCCAACCTCTTCATAGCGGTCTCTGAGGCTTTCCAGTTTTTGCAGTATCGAAGGTTTCATTCGTTTGAGTTATCCAGGTCGAACAGTTCCCGACTCCAGTCGAGGACTTCACGACGCCCTTCGGCGCCAGCACGGCGCAGCGCCGTCATGGGTTTATGTAGCATTTTATTGCCGAACGTGTGGGCAAAAGTGCGCAGAACTTTTTCGGGGTCTCCCCCGTTCTGAATCTGTTTCAGTGCTTTCTCAAGCTGCTCGTCTCGCAGTGTTTCAACGTAACTGCGCACGTCTGTCAATGTACTGACCGCATCCAGCGCTTTCAGCTCACGCATGTAGTGTTCAACGCCAGCTTCGATCAGCTCTTCAGCCTGCTGCGCGGCATCTTCACGTGAGCGGACGTTCTCTTCAATGATATCCCTGAGATCGTCAACGCTGTAGAGGTATACGTCAGAAAGCTCGCCCACTTCCGCTTCAATATCGCGCGGCACTGCAATATCGACCATAAACATAGGCTTGTGACGACGCTTCTTCAGCGCCTTCTCAACCATCCCTTTGCCAAGGATTGGCAGGGGGCTGGCCGTCGATGAAATCACGATATCAGCATCGGGCAGAACCACCGGGATATCTTCCAGCAACACCGCCTCTGCGTGAAATTCCTGCGCCAGCGTCTGTGCACGCGCCAGCGTACGGTTTGCCAGTGTCAGGTGCTCAACACCCGCCTGACGCAGATGTCGGGCAACCAGTTCGATAGTTTCGCCCGCACCAATTAATAGCGCGCGGCTGTTTTTCATATCAGCAAAGATGTGCTGGGCCATACGCACGGCAGCAAACGCAACGGAGACAGGGTTCTGTCCGATGGCCGTATCCGTACGGACACGCTTAGCAATCGAGAACGTCTGACGGAACAGCCGGCCAAGTTCAGAGCCGACTGTACCCGCCTCCTGAGCCACTGCAAACGCCGACTTCATCTGGCCGAGAATCTGAGGTTCGCCGAGTACCAACGAGTCCAGGCCACTGGCAACACGCATGGTGTGAGATACAGCGTCGTCGTTCTCAAGAGAATAGAGAGAAGCTTCAAGATCATTGCGGCCGATTTCCTGATTCTGTTCCAGCCAATGGCCAATCAGGTCAGGGCAACGATCGTCAGCGGTGCAATATATTTCGGTGCGGTTACAGGTCGATAGAACAACGACTTCGGAGACACAGTCCAGGGCACGAAGGTTTTTCAACACATCAGGCATACCGGCAGGATCGAACGCCACGCGTTCGCGAACAGCTACAGGAGCGGTTTTATGGTTAATGCCCAATGCCCAGATACTCATTCTGCCGCCAGAGTTCCTCGCCTAAAAGCCGCGATTATAAACAGCCATACGGGAATTTTCCCGCTAAATCTTTGACTTACCTGTCCAAGTAACCCTAAATAACGACATAGTTGCATACCGGATCTGCTGATAAACCACACCATGGCCAACGCTGAACAGTTCTGGCGCGTCGGACGGACGCTCCTCACACTGGGCCTGACCGCTGTTACCGCGGCCTGCGCCTCTCTGAATTCAAAGCCTTCCGGGGAGACCACTCCTGCGCCTCCGGAAAAAATTGTCGAGTACAAAGCCATACCGGCAAATACCATGTATTCATTGCTGGTTGCCGAAATGGCAGGGCAGCGCCAACGCTACGACGTTGCACTCTTTCATTACCTTGATCAGGCCCGTAAAACCCGCGACCCTAACGTCGCGGAACGGGCTCTGCGTATTGCTCAGTACATTGGTGCTGCAGGGTTTGCCGCTGAAGCTTCTGAAATCTGGCTCGAGGTCGAACCAGATGATCCCGGTGCAGTACAAGCCGCGGCTCAGGTCTCACTTGGCCGTAAGGCGTTTGATCAAAGCCTTGAGCTGTACACCCGTTTCTACGATATGACGGGCGTGGCGCAATTTGATTTCTACGCAGCCGCCCTGCTGCCTAACGATGAAACAGTCCGCGGCGATCAGCTCAGTGACCTCGAAGCTCTGTCACAAACCTACCCGGAAAGCGGCAACCTGGTGTACGGGCAAGCCCTTCTACTGCAATCTCTTGGTCAGGATGATGCCGCCATCCAGCGTATTGATCAGGCCCTGAAACTTGAGCCAGGGTTACTTCCTGCAGCCGTGCAGAAGGCACGCATTCTTGCTCGTAACCAACGCGTCGATGAAGCTATCGACTGGTTGGATAAGCTGCTGGATGATCACCCGGACAACAAACAGATCGCCGTGCTGCGTGCGCGCATGCTCCTGCAACTGGGAGATGTGCGGGAAGCCCGGAATGCCTTCGCTGCCATAAACCGTCAATACCCCAATGATGACCAGATCATTCTGTCGCTGGCGCTTCTCGAAGAAGAGCTCGAAAATTACAGCGAAGCCAAACCGCTGCTGCGCACACTGCTGAACAGCGGCGACAAGCAATCAGAAGCCAGTTACTACCTGGGGCGCATCGCCGCCAGTGAAAATGATCCCGATCTGGCGATCAGTTACTACCGCCAGATCGGCGACAGTCGCGAGTTTCTGCCTGCGCAACTTGCCGCGGCGCAACTGCTCAATCAAGAGCAAGGCACAGATGCAGCGACCAGTTACCTGCAGGAGCGCAGCGCTGAATTCCCTCAGTACGCAGGACAGCTGCGCCGTCTCGAGACCGACATATTAATCAAGGCCGGACGCCAGCAGGAGGCCTTCGAGAGCGTATCCATTGCCCTGGAGGCCGAACCCGAAGACACCAACCTGCGTTATACCCGCGCTATGCTGGCCGAACGTCTTGGGAACATGGCTCTGCTCGAGAGTGATCTGCGCTACATCATTGATAAGAACCCAGAGCATGCTGAGGCACTCAATGCATTGGGCTACAGTCTGGCCAATAAAACCGACCGTTTTGATGAGGCCGAACCTCTGATTGAACGTGCCATTGCGCTCCAGCCCGACAACCCGGCCATCATTGATAGCCTGGGATGGCTCTATTTCCGTCAGGGCAAACTGAATGAGGCAGGCCCCCTGCTGCTCGATGCCTGGAACCGCATGAACGATCATGAAATCGCAGCCCATCTGGGTGAGTGGCACTGGACCACAGGTGATAAAGAGTCAGCATACGACATCTGGTCCCAGGGCCTTGAACTCGAACCCAAGAGCGAGGTCATTAATGAGACCTTAGAACGCCTTGGTGTAGACCCGTCGGACTTATAACATGCCTCGTTTTATCTCCCGGCTGCTCATTGCAGCCACAGCTCTGCTGATGTCAGGCTGTGCGTCATTTCTTCCTCAGGGTGGCAGCGACGCTCTGCAGGACAGCCTGAATGACGTTCAGCACTGGCAGGTCCGTGGCAAAATGTCGGTCATTACACCGGATGACAGTGCTACCGGCTACATGGACTGGAAACAGAACCAGCGCGAATTTGATCTCTATATCGCCGGGCCGCTTGGTCAGGGCGCGACAAGGCTCAGCGGGGACAAGGACTCTGCTGCACTCACGCTTCCCGGCTGGGACGAGCCGCGCTTTGCAGAATCCCCAGAAGAACTGATGCTGCTCTACCTGGGCTGGAATTTCCCAGTATCAGATATCCGCTACTGGGTAAAAGGACAGGCCAGCCCGAACGGCAACGCTGACACTGAGTACGACGAAAGCGGGCTTCTTTCACGCATGGAGCAATACGGCTGGACCATTACATACAAGCGCTATTCAAATCAGAATGGCTACTGGCTGCCGGGGCTGGTTAAAGTGAGTGGCCATGACTTCCGTTTTACCTTCTCGATCCGTGAGTGGACACTTCATGACTGACAACTGGCTCACACTGCCCGCCCCTGCCAAGCTCAACCTGTTTCTGCATATCACCGGACGCCGGGCAGACGGTTACCACAATCTTCAGACGCTGTTTCAATTTCTGGATTATGGCGATGAGCTATCGTTCCGGGTTCGCAACGATAGCGAGTTAACTCTCAGCCCAGCGATCGACGACGTTCCTTTCGAAGACAACCTGATCATCAAAGCAGCAAGACTGCTGCAAGCTTACGCAACCGGAAAAACGCCCGGCGCTGATATTCAACTTAAAAAAGTATTACCCATGGGAGGTGGCCTCGGCGGTGGCAGTTCCGACGCAGCGACCACACTGCTAGCACTCAACCATCTCTGGAAGCTTAACCTGAATCTGGATGAACTCGCAGATATGGGGCTCGCTCTGGGCGCCGATGTGCCCGTGTTTATACGCGGAGAAGCCGCTTTTGCCGAAGGTGTTGGCGAGGTACTTACCCCCGTACCAGAGCTGGATGAGCCCTGGTTTCTGGTGGTCTGCCCACAAGTGCATGTCGATACAGGTAAAATTTTCACACATGAGGGCTTGACCCGGGATACAGAGGTCATTAATATTCGCACCGCGTTGAGGCAAGGGGGCAGAAATGACTGCCAGCAAGTTGTCACAATGCTCTACCCAGAAATAGGTAAAGCATTGAATTTGCTAAATAAATTTTCCTTTGCTAAGATGACGGGCACTGGAGCTTGCATATTTTCAAGCTTCGGTTCTGAGACAGAAGCCAAACAGGTTTCTGACCAGTTACCGGCTGAGTATGTGGCCTTTGTTGCGAAAGGAACTAACCTTTCAACGACGCATAAGGTATTATTCAGACCGTCTTAAATGCTGGGGTGTCGCCAAGTGGTAAGGCAACGGGTTTTGATCCCGTCATTCGCAGGTTCGAGTCCTGCCACCTCAGCCAATTCTATCTCCTCCATCTTTGAAATCACTGCATCAAGGGGACGACTGTGTCTAAGTTGATGGTATTTACCGGTAATGCAAATCCGGAACTGGCTAAGCTCGTCGTTGAGCGTCTCGATCTTTCCCTTGGCGAAGCCACCGTGGGCAAATTCAGTGATGGTGAGATAACCGTCGAAATTAATGAAAACGTTCGCGGTAAAGACGTTTTTATTCTGCAGCCTACCTGCGCACCGACCAATGACAACCTGATGGAAATGCTGCTGATGGCCGATGGTCTGCGTCGCGCATCTGCGAGCCGTATTACAGCTGTTGTTCCGTATTTTGGTTACGCTCGCCAGGATCGTCGTCCACGTAGTGCTCGTGTACCTATTTCTGCGCGTGCTGTTGCAGACATGATGTCAGGCTCTGGTATTGACCGTGTTCTGACTGTCGACCTTCACGCTGACCAGATTCAGGGCTTCTTCGATATCCCCGTAGATAACGTTTATGGCTCCCCTATTCTGCTCGACGACATGGAACGCCAGAACTTCGAAGATCTGATCGTTGTATCACCAGACATCGGTGGTGTTGTTCGTGCACGAGCGATTGCCAAGCAGCTTAACGTAGACCTCGCAATTATCGATAAGCGTCGCCCAAAAGCGAACGTATCTGAGGTCATGCACATTATCGGTGATGTGAAAGATCGCACCTGTGTTCTGGTCGATGACATGGTCGATACCGCTGGCACTCTGTGTCAGGCAGCGAAAGCATTGAAAGAATTTGGTGCGAAAAAGGTTGTCGCCTACTGTACGCATCCTGTACTATCCGGGCCCGCGATTGAGCGCCTTGCCAGTGCAGAGCTCGACGAGCTGGTAGTGACTGACACTATCCCTCTGTCTGAAGCCGCACGTGCAACCGGTACGATCCGCCAACTGACCATTGCTGGTCTGCTGGCCGAGTCGATCCGTCGCGTAAACAACGAAGAATCCATCAGCGCGATGTTCCGTTAAGCCACGCGCTTAAGAACAACGGGCTGATTACCGGCGATACCATAAGGTGTTGCTATAACGACCGCCGGCGTTGGTCGCAAACTCCGGCGGTTTTTACATCCTGAAATGAGGAAATAACTATGTCAGACTTCACTTTGTCTGCTGAAGCTCGCGAAGATGCGGGGAAAGGTGCGAGCCGCCGCCTGCGTCGCGAGAACGGCGTTCCAGCAATCATCTACGGCGGTAAAGCCGGTGGTAACGACCGTAAGCCTACGCCTATCACTCTGAAGGCGAATGAACTGAACAAAGCTCTGGAATCAGAAGCTTTCTACAGCTCAATGATCACTCTGTCTGTTGATGGAAAAGACGAAACTGTAATCCTGAAGGATCTGCAGCGTCACCCTGCGAAGAACCTGATCTGGCACGCTGACTTCCAGCGCGTAAGCAAGTCTTCTAAGATCACCACTACCGTTCCACTGCACTTCCTGAACGAAGACACCTGTAAAGGCGTTAAGCTCGGCGGCGGCAAGATCATGCACCAGATGAACACCCTTGAAATCGTATGTGCCGCTGGCGACCTGCCAGAGTACATCGAAATCGACATGGCTGACGTTGAAGTTGGCGGTGTAATCCACCTGTCTGACCTGAAACTGCCTAAAGGCGTTGAGTCTCTGGCACTGTCACACGGTGAAGAACACGATACTTCAGTTGTTTCTGTTATCGAGCCTAAAGGCACGAAAGAAGACGAAGCTGAAGACGCTGAAGCTGAAGGCGGCGACGAGTAATCGTTGCGCTCAGAGAAAAGCGGGGCTTGTCCCCGCTTTTTTATTGTCTGCTATTTATCACACTGATATCGAATGGACATTGTATGGCTGATCCAATTCGCTTAATCGTAGGCCTTGGCAACCCCGGCGCCGAATATGAACATACCCGCCACAATGCTGGCTTCTGGTTAGTCGAACGTTTTGCCCGACAGGAAGGCATCAGCCTCTCGCCAGATAAAAAATTCTTCGGACTCTCAGGTAAAGGACGCATTGGTGGCCAGGAATGTTACCTGTTGATGCCAACGACCTTTATGAACCGCAGTGGTCAGGCGGTAGCCGCCTTAGCGAATTTCTACAAAATCAAAACCAGTGAGATTCTGGTCGTCCATGATGAACTGGATATGCCCCCAGGCGTTGCTAAGTTCAAAACCGGCGGCGGCCACGGAGGACAGAATGGTCTTCGGGACATCATCGCTCGCATGAGTAACCAGAAGGACTTCCACCGCCTCAGAGTCGGCATTGGCCACCCGGGCGATAAGAACCTGGTTACAGGACATGTGCTCGGGCGCGCCAGCAAAGCAGAGCAACAAGCCATTGATAACGTCATTGATGAGGCTCTGCGTGTTCTGCCAGATGCCATTGCTGGCGACCTGCCAAAAGCTATGAATCGACTTCATAGTTTTAAAGGGTAAAATACCCGCCAGATTAAGACAGTCACACCAACCAAACATACGATCGGGATACAGAAATGGGCTTTAAATGCGGAATCGTTGGTTTGCCCAACGTCGGTAAATCAACACTCTTCAACGCTCTGACTAAATCAGGCATCGCGGCAGAGAACTTCCCTTTCTGTACCATCGAGCCGAACACTGGCATGGTCAACATGCCTGATCCTCGCCTTGACGCTCTGGCAGCCATCGTAAGTCCTGAGAAAGTCATTCCAACGGCTATGGAATTCGTTGATATCGCAGGCCTGGTTGCTGGTGCTTCCAAAGGTGAAGGTCTGGGGAACCAGTTTTTGGCCAACATCCGCGAAACTGATGCCATCGCTCACGTTGTGCGCTGCTTCGAAGATGACAACGTTATTCACGTTGCGAACCACGTCGACCCTGCAGCCGATATCGATATCATCAATACCGAGCTGGTGCTGGCTGACCTCGACTCATGCGAGAAGCAGCTGCAACGAGTTACCCGCACGGCAAAAGGCGGCGACAAAAACGCCATCGCTCAGAAAGCCCTGCTTGAGAAACTGATTCCTCATTTTGAGGAAGGCAAAACCGCACGCATGCTGGACATGGACGACGACGAAAAGCGTGTCGCACGCCAATTCCATCTGTTGACCACTAAACCCACCATGTACATTGCCAACGTCTCAGAAGAAGGCTTTGAAGATAACCCTTATCTGGACACGGTACGTGAAGTCGCTGCCTCTGAAGGCGCTTCTGTTGTCGTCGTCTGCAACAAAATCGAAGCTGAAATTTCTGAGCTGGAAGACGACGAGAAAGCCGACTTCCTAGAGATGATGGGCATGGAAGAACCCGGTCTTGACCGGGTTATCCGTGCAGGCTATGAGCTTCTTGGCCTGCAAACCTACTTTACTGCGGGCGTGAAAGAAGTACGTGCCTGGACCATCAAAGTAGGTTCTACCGCTCCACGTGCCGCTGCCGCAATTCACACGGATTTTGAACGCGGCTTTATTCGCGCTGAAGTCGTTGGCTACGACGACTTCATTGAGTACAACGGCGAGAACGGTGCGAAAGAAGCCGGTAAATGGCGCTTAGAAGGTAAAGAATACATAGTGAAAGACGGAGACGTCATCCACTTCCGTTTCAACGTCTGATTACCTGTCGATTAGCCCAGCTTCATAAGCAGCCTCAGGGGCTCTCCCTTGAGGTTGTATTATTTGGAACAATCAATTCAAATACACACCCTCTTATTTCACCAGCGAAACAACTAGACTAGAGTCTGTAAACTGCCCGGTGATTTATGACGACTCCAGCTTTGCGACTCCCTCTGCCCTTACTACTGGCGATGTTGACCGCTATCGGCCCGCTCTCCATTGATATGTACCTGCCAGCCATGGCAGCCATGGCCGGTTCTTTAAGCAGCGATATTCACCACGTCGAACTCTCTGTCAGCACTTTCCTGCTGGGGTTTGCACTCGGCCAGATTACCGGTGGCCCTCTGTCTGACCGCGTTGGGCGGCGCCCGGTTATCTTTCTCGGGTTAATTCTGTTTGGTATCGCCAGTATTGCTCTCACCTATGTAAGTTCTCTCGACGGACTGTTGCTTCTGCGAGGCCTGCAGGCCATCGGTGGTGGGCTGGCCGTTGTGAATTCGACCGCGATAGTGCGTGACAACTTTGATGGCACCGACATCGCAAAAGTATTGTCTATGGTGGCTATGATCATGATGGCCGCCCCGCTTGCTGCGCCTCTCTTAGGCTCTCTGGTACTGAGCTTCAGCGGCTGGCGAAGTATTTTTGGCATTCTCAGTGCGTATGCCGCCATCCTGATTGCTATTCTGGTATGGCAGTTGCCGGAGAGCCACCCGCCTCATCGTCGTGTAAAACGTTCGCCATGGGCAGGTTACGCGACCGTCATCAGACATCGCGTCGCTCGCCGCTACATTCTGATGCTGGCAAGTGCATACAGTGGCATGTTCGTATTTATTACCGCTTCTCCGTACCTCTACCTTGAGCACTTCGGGCAAAGCGAACAGACATTCCCTTGGTTATTCGGTGCAAATGTCGTTGTCATCATGCTAATGAACCGACTTAACATATTCTGGCTGCGTTTCTGGTCTCCGCAACGACTGTTGGCCGCAGGTATCGTACTCCAGTTTGTTTCAGCCCTGGCACTGCTGCTGCTGGCCCTGTCGCCTCACTTCGAGCTGCCATTGGCTTTGCCGTTGCTGATGATCTACGTCGGTTCTCTCGGGCTGATCACAGCGAATACCATGGGCACAGTCATGCAGTACTTCCGCGACGTTGCAGGCTCGGCCACCGCATTGATGGGCGTCATCCAGTTCAGCGGCGGCGCCCTCGCGGGGCTCCTCTGGGGAAAGCTCCACGACCATACGCCAGTCCCTATGATGGAGGTGTCGCTCCTGACAGCCTCAATCGCTCTGATATTTTTGCTACTTGCCCGTAAAGCCAGCCATTCGGCCACAGGTCAAAACAGCCCACACGCATCCGCAACAGACTGATGCATACAAGCAACAATCAATACTTGAGTAATTTGCTCGGGAGTATCAGAATGAACGTTCATTCCGATTTATGAAGAAAATGGATAAACGCGAACTTATCATCACCGCCACCTGCGATCTGATTGCAGAAAACGGCCTTCAGGCAACGCCCATTTCTATGGTTGCCAAAGAAGCCTGCTGTGGTGCGGGAACTATCTACCGCTACTTCGAAACCAAAGAAGCGCTGATAGAAGATGTTTATCTGACCCTGATGGAGCGTTTTTCAGACGCCTGTCTGAAGGATGTGGATGAAAACGCAAGCGTACGGGAACAATTGAACACGGTGTGGCTCAATCTTTATCACTACATGCGTGAAGTTCCCCGAGACGCCCTGCTCCTTGATCAGTTAAGCGTTGCCCCTGCGATACGCGGAGAGCTCCAGGAACAAGGAAAGCGTCGCCTGAAAGAGAAGATTGATCCTCTGTTCGCGCGCGGCAGGGAAGAAGGAATCATTAAAGATATCCCCGACGATGTACTTGGGGTGTTCGTGTACGGTGGGATTTCTACGCTGTTGCGTACTGACCGTAACGCGCCGTGTGCCGTACCTACGGAAGTGACCGATGACATGCTACTCAGCATCTGCTGGGGGGCAATAGAGAAACGCGACTGATATTCAGGAGAGTAAGATGGCTACAGCACTGATTGATGCAGAAAAGCAGACGACAGCACGCTCCACCGCAGCGAACGAGTCCATGGGACGAGCTACTAAAGCGACTGCCAGCACTGATTATTACGACCTGATTGGCAATATAGCTCTCGAACGCCGCCGTATTCGTAACAGCGCTGAAGCCGCTGCCGAATAAGCAGGCAGCCCGCGCCGTTATCTGATAACACCAATACCGTTAGTGGAAAACGGCGTCTTCGCCTGTATCGCTTTCAGCAAAGGCTGGAGGCAAAGCACTGTCCCGATTAATAACAAAAACACTATGCTCCGGCACGATTGAAACACCCTCTGCCTCGATGTCTTCGAGCAAGATACACGTCAGATCAATCGAATCCATCCCGACCACGATCGCCATTGGGCATCCGTAGTGAGTATGAATGGCGACCAGATCTCCGATTTCGATGTCTTCACGAACCGTATTAACGTCTCCAGCGACCAGATCATCACTCGGCCATGGCGTTTTAAAGCGCGCCAGAGCAACGAGCTGAACAATCCCCTGAACGACACCATCGTTGATGTCCAGCACTACGCCTTCATCAGTCTCGTCGGCATGATCTTCGGACACACGCTCCAGCAGGTGCAGGAATAGATCTGAGTCTTCGTCCGTCCAGCGCACATCCACGGCCTGCGTGCCAGTGCGTCGGGAACAAAAACTAACTTCGGTAGGTACGAGAGTGGCGGGTTCGCCCTCTCCGGCCGGCATCAGCAGACTGACCGCGTCAAAGCCTGAGTTATCATTATTCTGAATACGCCAGTAAAGCGGTTGCATTTCTGCGTTCATAAGGTCAACTCCTTATTCACCTGAATCGGGTTAGGCCTGTAACAGGCAATTCGAGCCGTGTCCCCCCTTTTCTGCAACACCTGTCTGAATGTATAGCAACCGCTTACCTCAGACACAAGCCCCACATTGTATAAAGCTGCGGCAGTTCACACAGAGAGACGTCAAAGCGGTCATAGCAGGACGTCGGGAACTCCATGCCTATTCCCTATTCTGATCCCGTCTCCATGATAAACTGCGTCCAATTATTCCGTATTCAAGGTCTGCTCAGAGGAGAGTTTTCACATGACCCGCTATCCGCTCATCAGTGTTCTGCTTGTCACAACAGTTCTGGCTGGATGCGCCTCAACTCCGCAAGGGCTTGATTTGATTAAAGATCGCGCCAGCCGTGAAGCGGTCTCTACGGTTCGCTCGGGGACCACCCTGATCAAAGAAGCAGAACAACTGCAAAGCCAGGCGAAAGCACAGGAAACCTATCGCTTTGCCCCATCCATGACCGACTCTGCCAATGAATATCTCAGCGAAGCTGAGCAGGCACGAGACAAAGGTAAAGCAGACAGTGACGTCCGGGAGCTGGCACTGACAGCGGTAGCGACGTTTGAAAAAGCGCAGGATCACACCTTGATCGCACGTGAAACCCTGGCGCCCTCTCTGGCGCACCTCGAGGTACTGAACAGCATACGTGCGGACACCTACTATCCAAGTGAGTACCGCGCAGTCAATGAAGACCTCAATAGCATTATCCGCACTCTGGAAACCACCGGAGAACCCGCAAGTACCAGCCAGACACAACGCCAACTCCTGATGGACATGCACGACCTTGAAGTACAAACCATCGGTTTCATCCATTTACAGCAGATCAGAAACCGGATTGCCGCCATGCGTGAAGCCGGTGCAGAAAGACTTATTCCACGTAGCTTCGGTACAGCGACCACCGCCCTGGCATCCGCTGAAGACCTGATCAACAAAGCGCCACGGGCCGAAGCAGAAATCGCAGCTCAACGAGAGGCTGCAAAAACTGCGGCCGATCATGCACAGATTATTCTGGCGATGAGTAATGAAATTCTACAAGCAGACAAAGACAACGCTGAAGCATTGGTTCTACGCATCGAACGCTGGCTTTACAACATTGCGGTCGCATTAAAATACCCTGATATACGCCACCTGCCGATGGATGAGCAGTCTCGCCAGCTGGCTGAAGAAATTGAAAGCGTCATTCAACGCTGAGCCACGAAATTGGGCCACGAAATAAGGGGGCTACAACCCGGCTTTCTCTGCCTCAGCACTGGCGAATAAGTGAGCAGAAGCTGTATACTGTCGCCCCTTTTTTAGAACGACCAGACACAGCAGTATGACTGAACAGGCGAAGAAGCTTTACATCAAAACCCACGGTTGCCAGATGAACGAATACGATTCATCGCGCATGGCCGATATGCTGGGTGAAAGCCATAAGATGGTGGTCACTGACAACCCTGAAGAGGCTGACGTCATTCTGCTGAATACCTGCTCTATCCGCGAGAAGGCGCAGGAGAAGGTTTTCCATGAGCTGGGGCGCTGGAAGAATCTGAAGACCACCAACCCAGACCTTAAAATCGGCGTAGGTGGTTGTGTTGCCTCCCAGGAAGGCGACGCCATCATGAAGCGCGCGCCTTTTGTCGATATGGTGTTTGGTCCGCAGACATTGCACCGCCTGCCAGAGATGGTAAACAAAGCCAGTGACTCGATTCAGGTCGTCGATGTTACCTTCCCGGAAATCGAGAAGTTCGACCATCTGCCAGCGCCGAAATCAGAAGGCAGCTCAGCATTCGTTTCGGTGATGGAAGGCTGCTCGAAATACTGCACTTTCTGCGTTGTACCCTATACGCGCGGCGAAGAAGTCAGCCGTCCTATAGCGGACGTCCTCAAAGAATGCGAAGTTCTGGCGACTCAGGGCGTTCGTGAGATCAACCTGCTGGGTCAGAACGTGAACGCTTATCAGGGCGACACCGGTGATGGTGACTACGCCGATCTGGCAGAACTGATTACTCAGGTCGCAGAAATCGACGGCATCGACCGCATCCGCTTTACGACGTCCCACCCGGTCGAATTCACTGACAGTCTGATCGACGTCTATGCCGAAGTCCCTGAGCTGGTCAGCCATATTCACCTACCGGTTCAGAGTGGCTCCAATCGCATTCTGGCGGCAATGAAGCGCGGCCACGAAATTGATCTCTACATCGATAAGATCCGCCGCCTGCGCGAACTGCGCCCGGATATCTCAATTTCATCCGACTTTATCATTGGCTTCCCGGGTGAGACGGAAGAAGACTTCCTCGACACAATGAAGCTGATCGACGAGATCGGTTTCGATACGTCATTCAGCTTTGTTTACAGCGCCCGCCCGGGTACACCTGCGGCACAGTTGGATGATGACACGCCAGAATCGCTGAAAAAGCAGCGCCTTAAGATCCTTCAGGATCGCATCGTGCAGAACGCACAACAGATCAGCCGCCGTATGGTCGGGCGCGAAGAAGTCATTCTGGTAACGGGTGTCTCCAAGAAAGACCCTGGCGAGCTTCAGGGCCGCACCGAGAACAACCGGGTGGTCAACTTTAAGTGCGACGATCAGTCTATGATCGGGAAATTCGTACGCGTCAGCATTGAAGATGCCTATCCGAACAGTCTGCGCGGCGTCATCATTGATGCCTCGCAGGCATACTGATCAATCATCATATCGAGGTCAATTTGTCCGACGAGCAGCAAAGCAGCACAAGCCCTGAAACCAGCGCTAAACAGCATGCCGTGAGTTTTACTCTCGAGCCCGATGACGCCAGTCGCCTGGCCAACCTGTGCGGCAATCTGGACGGTCATATCAGACAGATTGCTGATCATTACGAGCTGGACATATTTAATCGCGGTAGCCGCTTTCAGATCGAAGGCAAAGTCGGCCCGGCCAAACGAGCAGCCGACCTGATTCAACGTCTCTATAAAGAAACCGGCAAAGGCACTGAAATCAGTCCCGACCTGATTCACCTGTTTCTGCAAGAAGACAGCGCCCGTCCGTCACAGCGTGGCAAGCGCACCTATGATGCCGACAAGGGCATTATCAAAACACCACTCGCCGTGATCAAACCGCGTGGGGATAACCAGCTTGAATACCTGGCTCAGGTGCGTAAATACGACATCAACTTCGGCATTGGCCCAGCGGGTACCGGTAAAACCTTCCTCGCCGTTGCAGCAGCCGTTGAATCTCTGATGCGCGACGACGTGAAACGCATCCTGCTGGTGCGCCCTGCGGTCGAAGCAGGCGAGAAGCTCGGCTTCCTGCCCGGTGACCTGGCTCAGAAGATTGATCCATACCTGCGCCCGTTATATGACGCTCTTTATGAGATGCTGGGTTTCGAAGCAGTGACAAAGATGATCGAACGCAACCAGATTGAGATCGCTCCGCTGGCCTACATGCGCGGGCGTACGCTGAGTCATTCGTTTGTCATTCTTGATGAAAGCCAGAACACCACCAAAGAACAGATGAAGATGTTCCTGACCCGTGTTGGCTTTGGCTCAAAGGCCGTCATTACTGGTGACGTCACCCAGGTTGACCTGCCGCGCGGCGTCTATTCTGGCCTGAAGCATGGTCTTGAAGTACTTGATGGTGTCGAAGGCATTGGCATCACCCGCTTCAGCAATCGCGACGTTGTGCGTCACCCATTGGTGCAACGTATCGTTGATGCCTACGACAAGCATGATGAAAAAGAAGACGCGCGCCGGGCTGCTGAGAAAGCGCAGGCTAAGGCCGATGCGCTCGCCGCACAAGCAAGTGCCCCCAATGACGATTCCAACGAATGAATCTGTTGTTAGATGTTCAGCTTGCTGAAAGTATCGAGCACCTCGGCACTTTACCCTCCGAAGAGCAACTCTCCTTGTGGGCCAGCACTGCACTTCAGGGCCGTACTGAGTTTGAAGAACCCGAGCTGACGATTCGCCTGACCGACGACGAAGAAAGTCAGGCGCTGAACAGTGAGTATCGCGGTAAAGACAAGCCGACCAACGTGTTGTCGTTTCCTTTCGAAATGCCGCCGGGCATCCCACTCGAATTGCTTGGTGACCTCATCATCTGTGTGGGTGTTGTTGAGCAGGAAGCGAAAGAACAGGAAAAGACAACCGAAGCCCACTGGGCACATATGGTAATCCACGGTTGCTTGCATTTACTGGGGTACGACCATATAAAGGACGACGAGGCCGAAGAAATGGAAGCGCTGGAGCGCGACCTGCTGGCCTCGCTCGGCTATCCCGACCCATACGCTGCGGATACTGAGTAAGCAGTTTACACATAGGAAATTACCTCCGGTCTGACGTATCCGATCCGGAGCAAAGAGGCATCATGAGCGAAGACCGATCGGGCCAACCCCGAAGTTGGCTGGAAAAGATAAGCGACCTGTTTACGGACGAACCACGTACCCGACAGGATCTGAAAGACATCGTACGAGAAGCGGCTGAACGCAGCATCGTCGACACCGAAACGCTCACTATTATTGAAGGCGCGCTGCAAGTCTCCGACATGCAAGTACGCGACATCATGATCCCTCGCTCGCAGATGACCTCTATTCAGGAAAACGAAAGCCTGAAAGAGTACCTGCCACGTATTATCGATTCCGCACACTCGCGCTTTCCTGTAATCAGCGAAAACCCGAACGAAGTCAGCGGTATTCTACTCGCTAAAGACCTGCTGCCATTGGTCGTCAAAGACAGCGCTGATGATTTCCGCGTGCGCGATATTCTGCGCCCTGCCATCTTTGTTCCTGAGAGCAAACGCCTTAACGTGCTGCTACGCGAATTCCGCTCCAACCGCAACCACATGGCCATCGTCGTCGACGAGTTCGGTGGCGTTGCAGGTCTGGTGACGATTGAAGACGTTCTGGAACAGATCGTCGGCGATATCGAAGACGAACACGATTTCGATGACGAAGAAAATAACATCAAAGAAGTCGATCCGGGCATCTATACAGTGAAAGCGCTGACACCCCTCAGCGACTTTAATGAAGCGCTGGATGCCAAGCTCCCTAACGCGGACTTTGACACCATTGGCGGCATCGTCACACATCATTTCGGCCGGGTGCCTGAATGTAATGAAAGCATTCGCATTGAGGGTATGAAATTCAGAGTCATCAACGGCACCAGCCGTCAGATTAACCTGCTTGAAGTTCATACCGACGACTGAGCTTAACTGAGCCCGATTATGTTCACACGCGCCGCCCTACCATCATGGATCGCCCTAGTGGGAGGCGCGCTCTTTCCGTTTGCCCTCGCTCCTCATTTCCTCTGGCCTTTGGGCCTTATCAGCCTTGCTGCTCTGTTTTACGCGCTGCAGAAAAGCGACACGGGCAAAGCCGCCTTTAAACGCGCGTGGTTATTTGGCCTCGGTCAGTTTGGTTTGGGCGTCTCCTGGATTTACGTCAGTATGCACGATCACGGCGGTACCCCCGCGTGGCTTGCTGTGCCAGCGGTTGCTCTGTTCGCAGGCTTCCTCGCGCTCATCCCTGCATTCTGGTTTCTGCTACGGCAAAAATTCAGTGGACAATCATTAGCCGTATTCAGCTTCGCAAGTTATTGGCTGCTACAGGAATGGTGTCGTAGCTGGTTCTTAACCGGCTTTCCGTGGTTGTATGCTGGCGACGCTCACTTGTTCACCTGGCTGGCTGGCTGGGCCCCGGTATCTGGCGCTTACGTTATTTCGTTTATCCTGGCGCTCACGGCAGCCTCGCTGGTCATTGTCGTACAGACCCGTAATTGGGTGTATTTAATGCCACTATTACTCTGGCCAGCGGGTGATGCACTAAAGCAGATTAACTGGACCCACGCGACAGGTACCATGTCAGTCGGCGTGGTTCAGGGAAACGTGGAGCAGAACCGTAAATGGCTGAACGAAGAAATCTTCCCGACCATCGATCGCTATCAGGCGGATACCCGACCACTGCTGGGTAATGATCTGATCCTGTGGCCAGAAACTGCGATCACTCTGCTCTATCAGCGCTATCAACCTTACATGGAATTATTTGCCGACGAACTTCGTGATCACAACAGCACCGTCATTACCGGTATTCCGTTTCGCTGGCCACGTGGTACTGAATTAGAAGGCGAATACCACAACAGCATCATCGCCTTTGGTGAGGGTGAAGGCGTTTACCACAAGCAACGACTGGTGCCTTTTGGCGAATATATTCCGCTTGAAAGCGCAATCCGCGGCCTCATTCCGTTTTTTGATTTACCGATGTCCAGTTTCCGTGCCGGAGAAGTCGATCAGGACCTGCTGAAAGTCACCGTACATCAAGGTGACTCAACCGAACTGGCCTTAGTCGCACCCTATATCTGCTACGAAATTGCATACCCAGACCTCGTGCTCGAAACCGCAAAAAATGCCGATCTGCTGGTGACCATCAGCAACGATGCCTGGTTTGGTGACTCGTTAGGGCCTAAGCAACATATGGCCCTTGCACAGATGCGTGCGCTTGAAACCGGGCGCTGGATTCTGCGCTCTACCAACACAGGTATCTCAGCGCTGGTCAATAATAAAGGTGAAATCACCGATCGTATTCCGGTCAGTGAGCGCACCAGCTTCAGCTCGGTTGCAGAGCGTCGCTCAGGCGAAACCCTGTATATGAAAATCGGTGTATTGCCACTGTTGTGTTTCGCATTCACCCTGATTGCACTTGCAACCCTTATTCAAAGGAAAGGTCGTGGCGAAACTGCTCTTTAAACTCAACGGTGTTACCGAAGAAGAAGCGAACTTTGTTCGTGAGCGTCTTGATGAAGCCAACGTTGACTACTACGAAACGAGTCAGGGCCGCTGGGGTATTTCCCTGGCAGCCATCTGGCTGAAAAACGAAGACGACTACACCGAAGCACGCGCGCTTCTGGATAGAATTCAGGAAGACTGGCTGGAGGAAGTTCGGCAGCACCCGATATCCACTATCGGCCAACGCTTTTACGAACGCCCGACCAGTTTTATTCTAACTCTGATCGCCATTGCCGCGATTATTGGATTATCTGTGCTGCCGTTTATAGGCGTGTTTGAGTAAAATTTCACCACCCTACTGATCCGAGAAATAACTCACCGAGATACCAGGCTCCAAAGGCATATAAAGACCAGGTGACTGCGCCAAAAAATATTTCAAGACGCTCGTGATACTCAATGTGGCAGAACCAATGAGGGGGATATAACACACGAATCATAAAGCGTCCGGTGCCAGGTAAACTAATGGCAGGCAAACCCGCTTCAATGGATGCCCGGATAAGCGCCGCAAACCCTCTGAGAATACCCTCTATCACCTCAAGCACATATTTTCCTTTATCCTGCTCTTTTAGTACCAGGTCGAATAGATGATCAATGGCACGTCAGTTTGAGTTTGGTGTCCATTTTATCGGGGTAAGATCAAGTCCCTCTCGATTGCTATTGTTAGGTGCATTCTCTCTCATAAACTAAAAAATCTATGCCGTTTCTAGCCATTTCGCCGCATTGAGTAAAACCGTGAGACTCATATAAGTTCTGAGCTTCTCTCATTGGCTTTTGCGTCCACAGTATCATTTTTTTTAGATCGCTGCCTTTAGAAAAATTCAGGGCTTCTTCAACTAACCTACGCCCTAAACCATGACCCCTGAACTTTTTTGAAACTCCCAATAAATGCATTTCACATTCATTCTCTTTTGCCTTAACTGAAAAACTGGAAGTCCAGGGAACCACTATAACCATGCCCGCCATTTCATTGGTGTTTATTTCTTTTGAGACAAATAGAACGCCTCTACTCTTTACCTTAGATGGCTCAAATATGGATTTTGCAGTTTCTAGACTTGTGAAGCCTCCTGTAACAAATACTTCAGACAACAATTCAAATATCTCAGAGTCATATATGCCGGTGTTTTCAACTCGATCAATTATAAAATCCATCAAATTTTTCTCGATACTCTCGTGCACCTAACGCCTAGTTCACAGGAAAATTGCGAGCGCAGCGAGTAATTTTTCCTGTGCAGCTAATTGTTAGGGAGTTTTCTGCCGAAGCCGCCTTTATGGGACCACTCCTTAAAATCCCTTCGCTCATTGCAAACAAGGCGCTCCCGCCAAAGCCAATCACCCATTAAATTAGCTACAGTATGATTTAGTCGCGCTCTCGGCTCTTGATCTTCAAAAGGTAATTTGTCAATTTGACCTTTAACTTTCGGAGTATCAAAGTCGATACCATCCCAGGAGTGACCGAACAAATTTCTAATTTTCCGAATAGCCTCAACTTCAATGTACTCCTGCTGCTCAATTAGACCCATTGCATAAGCAGCTAGAATTCTTGAGCTAAATGTACCAAGAGGAGCATTAAAATCGCTTAATAGCTTTTTACTTTCCGGCGTATCTATGAAGAAAGCTTGAAGCATTGATGACAGAACCTCATCAAGCACAGATCCAGCCATCAGGATGGCACCTCGATCAGATTCCTTATAGAAACTATCAAGAAATTTACCCAATCGAAGTATCTCAGGTTCTGCATCCTTCCAAGGGTCTGAATCGCTCTCAGTACTCATCTTGCTCCCTAACGCCTGCCAGCAGGGGCGCACAAAGTGCGTCCAGACTGGCTGGCTTTGTTAGATGATACTTCACGAAAATAGGCTCCACATAATTGCGAAAAATCCTCCCCCCCCATAGGCTGAACCAGCCATAAACGCCGACTACCCATGCTGTATGAAGAAAGGCATAAATCCTACTTCGAGCTGCACGATAATTGGGGCTGTCATCTTCGTAATGTCTCGAGATTGCGGCTACCGCCATACTGCTAGGAAGTAGAATACATACTACAACCAAAGCAGGAATCATGAAGAGCTTAGAAAATGGCATCAGCAATATGCCAATGAACAGCATAGGTATAGAGATGAAGAACAGCTTCCAAGGCATTCCCTCAAATTCAGAATGTAAGCCTTCCATTTTCATTAATGGCTTTTCAATTAATAGCACTTTCATAAAAGATTCATCTAACAGCTTGTTAGTGTGCGTGCGCGTTTATCTGGGGACACTCTTTCGAGATTTCGCATGTAAGTCATTATCAGCATTGAGAAATCATCCATGAGTCAAAAGTCCCTTCCAGAAAAACGCGCACGCCTGTTATTTCGGACAAAGCATGCACATTAACTTGTAAACCAGCGATATAACCTGTTGATTTAACGAATCTTTCTTCTGTACCTGACCGAAAAAACGTGCACGCTCCAATGTAAAGCGTGCCTGCTTTTCAGAAAAATCGCAAACCATACTGTACGGATAACGATGCCGTCTTTACATTAAGAATCTGCCCGAACTTCAGTGGTTTTTAGCTGATGATCAGGTCATCCGAGTTCTTACTGTAGTCAATCACCACATCAAGTACGTGCACACCGCCTTTCTTGAGCGCCAGATCCAGCGTTTCTTTGTACTCCATCGCGGTAGCCACGCGGTGACCTTTGGCTCCATAACTTTCGGCGTACTTAATAAAATCAGGGTTGTTAAACTCAAGACCGTAATCTTTAAGCCCTTCATTCCCCTGTTTCCAACGAATCATCTGCAATGACTCGTCATTGAGAATAACCACGACGAGGTCGAGGCTCATGCGAACAGCGGTTTCAAGTTCCTGCGAGTTCATCATAAAGCCACCATCGCCTACGACAGTCACCACCTGCTTATCCGGGTATACCGTCTTTGCGCCGATAGCTGATGGTAACCCCGCGCCCATAGTCGCTAGGGCGTTATCAAGCAGCAGGGTATTTTCCATGTAGGTTTCATAGTGACGGGCAAACCAGATCTTGTACATGCCATTGTCGAGCGTCAGGATGCCATCGTTGTCGATTCCTGTGCGGGTCGCATTAACCAGCACTTGGGGGGTAATGGTTTCTGCCGTCGCAACACTTTGCTCGAACCAATCATCGAGTTTTTGTTTCGCTTCCTTGTGATATTGAGTATCCCAGTGGCTCAGGTCTTTTGTTTTTAAAGCCTGTGTGATCTGCCAGATAGCATTGGCAATATCACCGATCACTTCACATTGTGGGTAGTAAATGTCGTTCACTTCTGCTGATTCAAAATTAATATGAACGACCTGTCGCTCGCCTTCCATAATAAACGGCGGCTTCTCAACCACATCATGGCCAATGTTAATCACCAGGTCGGCTTTCTCAATCGTGCTGTGTACGTAATCATCGCTGCTCAGCGCCGCTGTGCCCGCGTATTGCGGCATAGACTCAGAAATAACGCCCTTACCCATCTGCGTTGGCACGAAAGGAATGTCGTAGGTCTGAACCAACTCGGTCAATATCCGCGAAGTGCGCTTACGGTTGCTGCCTGCACCGACAATAAGGATTGGCCGCGTTGCCTTCTCAAGCAACGACACCACATGTTCGATCGCTTTCTCTTCAGCGACAGGCCGTCGAGGCTTCGAAATAGGGATAGGGCGATACTTAATTTTCTCGCTGGCGATGTCCTCGGGCACCTCGAGCATCACGGCACCAGGGCGCTCTTCTGTGGCAAGTCGAATCGCTTCACGAACGGTCGCTGCTGCCATCGATCCTTCGACAAGCTGCTTAGAAAACTTCGTGATTGGCCCCATCAGATCAACCACGTCGATAATCTGAAACGCGCCCTGTTTGCTGTGGCGAATAGGCTTTTGACCAGTCAGCAGGATAAACGGCATCGCGCCTAATTGCGCATAGGCAACACCCGTTACCGCATTAGTTGCACCAGGGCCAAGTGTCGTCAGGCAGACCGCAGGATTACCAGTAAGACGCCCAATCGTTGCTGCCGCAAATGCGGCACCCTGCTCATGGCGGGTGACAATATATTCAAGGGAAGACTCCCGGATCGCCTCAAGAACGGCCAGGTTCTCCTCACCGGGGACACCGAAAACGTACTTAACACCTTCTGCCTCAAGACTCTTGATCAACGCCTGCGCTGTATTCATCTACCCTATCTCCGATGTCACTTGTACTGGTTTTGTATAGGTTAACGAATATAGGAGAGGCTAAGAAGGAAATAGTTTCTTTTTATTCGGGGAGAGACAGGATCCAACTAAATGCGCTGAGAAATACATCGCACAACCTTAGGATTGCGCTAATTCTACGAATCCTGCAGGCGAGCTGTTACAGCATCCAGAATAGGCCCATTGGCTTCGGGGAACTGGAAATCTGCGAGCTTAGAGTAATGCACCCAGCGTACTTCCTGCCCTTCTGCACCATGGGCAAGGAGTGCATTAT
Organism: Oceanospirillaceae bacterium; assembly: GCA_002724925.1. GTDB lineage: Bacteria > Pseudomonadota > Gammaproteobacteria > Pseudomonadales > Oceanobacteraceae > Thalassolituus. The sequence continues at coordinate 393,814 of PBQA01000013.1, read as the reverse complement.
TCATAGGAACATCGACCCAAAGCACTTCGAGAAGGACGGATTTATCCGGGTAGTTGAAAGGAATTTCCATCAGGGGTGACATATGTTCTGTCGCTACCGGGAGTGCAACTTCTTCATCGAGCTCACGCACCAGTGCCTCGGCGGTGGTTTCGCCCGGTTCGACTTTGCCTCCGGGAAATTCCCAGAGGCCACCCTGATGTTTGTCGTCCGGGCGTCGTGCAATGAGGATGTCTTCATTCACGACAGCCACGGCAACAGCAACATGTACCTGTTTCATTGTAATCAGTACAGACTCTTAAGAACGGTAATCGGCATTGATAGAAACGTAGTCGTGTGACAGGTCACAGGTCCACAGGCGTTCGTTGATATCGCCACGCCCCAGTTGAATACGGATGGTGAATTCTGCCTGAGCCAGTACCGCTGCACCTTTTTCTTCGGTGTAACTATCGCAACGCCCACCGTCTTCGACGATCTGAACGTCATCCAGATAAATCTGTACTTTATCCAGATCGAAGTTCTGTACACCGGAACGTCCAACCGCAGCCAGAATACGGCCCCAGTTTGCGTCAGAAGCGTACAGCGCTGTTTTGACCAGTGGTGAATGGGCTACGGTGTATGCAACGTCTAACGCTTCTTTATTCGTCGCCGCCGTTTCGACATCGATGGTCACGAACTTGGTCGCGCCTTCGCCATCACGCACAATGGCTTGTGCCAATACGCGGAACACTTCTTCAAGTGCAGCAAATACGGCATCACCCGCTTTACTGCCTTCGTCGCTGTCATCAACCACAACACCCGACTGCCCAGTTGCCATCAACATACAGGAGTCGTTGGTGGAGGTATCACCGTCGATAGTGATGCGGTTAAAGGATTTATCGGCCAGCTTTCGCGCCCAGCCCTGCATTACAGCAGCAGGGATTTTTGCATCGGTGGCGATAAAACCAAGCATGGTCGCCATATTCGGCATGATCATACCCGCGCCTTTTGACAGGCCAGTAATGGTCACGGTTTCGCCGTCGATTTCAATCTGCTTGCTGTAGCCTTTTGGCAGAGTATCCGTGGTCATGATGCCACGACCTGCGCGTGCCCAGTTGGCTTCGGTGAGGTTCTCAAGCGCTGCAGGAATACCACGTTCAAACGCTTCCATATTCAATGGCTCGCCGATGACGCCGGTTGAGAATGGCAGTACTTGTTCAGGCGCAACGCCTGTGGCTTTTGCTAGCATCTCGCAAGAAAGCTCAGCGTTTTTAAAGCCCTTAGGGCCAGTACCTGCGTTCGCGTTACCGGTATTGACCAACAGATAACGCGGGCTCGCCTTTTCAAGATTGCGTCGGCAGATATGCACAGGGGCAGCGCAGAAAGCATTCGTCGTGAATACCCCGGCGACCTCAGTGCCTTCTGCCAGTTCGAAAATCACCATGTCGTCGCGGTCTTTCTTACGCACTCCTGCTTGAGCAACGCCCAGACGAACACCTTTTACAACTGCAAAATCTTCAAAAACAGTGAAATTAACGGCCATTTTCGATCAATCTATCCTCAGGCAATTTTGCCGTGGCAATGTTTGTATTTTTTACCCGAGCCACATGGGCACGGATCATTACGACCCACTTTGTCGCCATCGCGTACGAAGGGCTTGGCCTGGTCTTCGCCTTCTGCTGCGGGTGCGTCATCGCTCCCCAGTGCAGAATCTGCGTCTTCATGCTGGAATTGCGCGCGTGCCATCTGCGCTTCTGCTTCCAGACGACGGCGCTCTTCTTCTTCTTTGATCTCTTCTTCGCGGCGGATACGAATGTGGCTCAGCACACGGATAGTGTCATGTTTGATACTACTGAGCAGCTCTTCAAACAGTCCGAAAGCCTCACGTTTGTATTCCTGTTTCGGGTTTTTCTGTCCGTAACTACGCAGATGAATACCCTGACGCAGATGATCCATAGTCGCGAGGTGTTCTTTCCAGAGATTATCGAGCACCTGAAGCATCATCTGACGCTCGACCTGGCGCATGGTTTCAGCACCAATGGTCGCTTCTTTTTCCGCATAGGCTTTATTTATCTCGTCGAGGATACGCTCACGGAGATTTTCTTCGTATAGCTTCGTGTCGTCATCCAGCCACTTCTGCACAGGAAGCTCAATTGCGAACTGAGCCAGCAGGTGACGTTCAAGACCTTCAATATCCCATTGTTCAGACAAGCTCTGTGGTGGGATGTAATCGCTGATGGCTTCATTAACAACATCTTCTCGGATGTTACTGATGACGTCAGAAATATCGCCCATTTCCATCAGGTCATTACGCTGCCCATAAACAACACGACGCTGATCATTGGCAACATCATCATACTCAAGCAGCTGTTTACGGATATCGAAGTTGCGCCCTTCAACTTTACGCTGCGCTTTCTCGACGGCATTGGTCACCATTCGATGCTCAATAGATTCTCCGTCTTTCATGCCCAAAGCCTGCATCATGTTGCGCATACGGTCAGACATGAAGATTCGCATCAGGCTATCTTCCAAAGACAGGAAGAAACGTGTTGAACCTTTATCGCCCTGACGACCAGCACGACCACGCAGCTGGTTATCAATACGGCGGGATTCATGGCGCTCTGTACCAATAATATGCAAACCACCGGCTTCCAGTACTGCATCATGGCGCTCCTGCCACTCTGCTTTGATACGCTCAACCGTTGCTGGGTCAGGGTTATCCAGAGCATCGACCTCTGACTCCCAATTACCGCCCAGCATAATATCGGTACCACGACCGGCCATGTTAGTTGCAATGGTCACGGCACCGGGACGACCGGCATCAGCAATGATCTGAGCTTCACGTTCATTCTCTTTTGCGTTCAGAACGTTATGTTCGACCTTAGCTTTCTTAAGAACGCCAGAGATATATTCAGACGATTCGATTGAGGCTGTACCCACCAGAACAGGACGACCCTGAGCGGTAATCTCACGAATTTCTTCAACCACAGCGTCATGCTTCTCGCGCTGTGAGGCGTAAATAACATCGTTGTAGTCGATACGCTGAACTGGACGGTTCGTCGGAATAACAACAACATCCAGCCCGTAGATCTGATTAAATTCGAAAGCTTCGGTATCTGCAGTACCTGTCATACCAGAAAGCTTGTCATACAGACGGAAGAAGTTCTGGAAGGTTGTTGACGCCAATGTCTGGCTCTCTGCCTGAATCTTCAGGCCTTCTTTCGCTTCAACGGCCTGATGCAGACCTTCACTCCAGCGACGACCCGGCATGGTACGACCGGTGTGTTCATCAACGATGACCACTTGCCCGTTCTGGACGATGTAATCAACGTTTTTCTGGAATACAGCGTGCGCTTTCAGGGCCGAATGCACGTGGTGCAGCAGGCTAAGGTTGCCCGCTGAATAGAGACTGTCGCCGTCTTGCAGAACACCGGCATTCGTCAGCATTTCTTCTACGAATTCATGGCCTTCTTCAGTCAGTTCAATAGAACGGCTCTTCTCATCAACAAAGAAATGACCGTCCACTGGCTGGCTATCATCTTCGGACGCCTCACCCTGACGTAACTGAGGAATCAGTTCGTTAATCTGGCGATATAGCTCTGAATGATCATCTGCCGGGCCAGAGATGATCAATGGCGTACGCGCTTCATCGATCAGAATCGAGTCAACCTCATCGACAATGGCAAAGGCGAGATCACGCTGAACTTTCTGCTCTTTCGAGAACGCCATATTGTCGCGCAAGTAGTCGAAACCAAACTCATTGTTTGTGCCGTAAACGACGTCACACTCGTATTGTGGTTTTTTATCCTGTGGCGCCATACCTGGTACAACAGTACCCACGGTCATCCCCAGGAATTCGAACAGTGGACGATTCCAGTCACCGTCACGGCGAGCCAGATAGTCGTTCACGGTAACCACATGAACACTCTTACCGGTTAATGCGTTCAGATAGGAAGGCAGCGTCGCGACCAGCGTCTTACCTTCACCGGTACGCATCTCCGCAATGCGCCCTTCGTGTAACGAGATACCACCGATCAACTGCACATCAAAATGGCGCATACCCATGACACGACGGCTCGCTTCACGGCAGACGGCAAAAGCTTCTGGCAGAAGATCATCCAGAGATTTACCTTTCTGTATGGCTTCCTTGAATTCGCCCGTTTTCGCTCCCAGCTGTTCATCGCTGAGTGCTTTCATATCTTCTTCGAGCGCATTGATGCGGGCGACGATCTTGCCCATACGTTTGAGTTCGCGGCTATTCTTACTGCCGAAAACTTTGCGGAAAATGTTACCAATCATGAGGTTGTGTCTGTCCGTAAAATATTCTGGTACGACGATGCCCGGGCATAGCGTAAAGCAAAGTGCTAAAGGCTACTGAGTTGCCGGGGTGTTGACAAGATGGGAGAGGGTTTTATTCAGCGCGGGCGTCGATGAATGTAGGCTGCCGGATCTACGCTGCGCCCGTTTTTGAAGACTTCGAAGTGTACATGCGGGCCAGTTGAGCGGCCAGTACTACCCATCAAGGCGATCACATCGCTCTTGCGAACGATATCACCGACACTGACTTTGATCTCTTTACAATGCGCGTAGCGGGTTTTGTATCCGTTGCCGTGATTCACTTCTACCAGGTTGCCGTACCCGTAGCGCGGGCCTGAGTAAGTAACAACACCAGCCGCAACGGCAACGATATCAGAGCCGTCTTTGCCCGCGAAATCGACACCTGCGTGCCAGGCAGAGCGACCAGTGAAAGGATCTGCACGATAGCCATAACGCGAGGACATCCAGCCTTTGGTAATCGGACGCCCTGCTACGAAGGTATCTTCGCTCAGCTTCTGAGCTGCGAATAAGTCATCAAGGATATCAAGCTGCTGCTCACGGCTGGTGATACGATCAGCAAGTTGCTGGATCGCGTTAGATATTTCCGGAACCTGATAATTACTCTCTGGCGCAGCGATCGGGCCGCCCACGGAAGGGGCAACACCAAAATCGAACTCATCCGTTGGTAAGCCTGCGCTGTCTACAAGGCGCTCACCAACCGCATCAAGTCGCAGAACGCGGCTCTGAATCTCCGCCAACCGCACAGTAAGCGCAGCCATTTCCTGCTCTGCAGAATGCCTTAAAGCCTGCAGTTCTTCACGCTGCTCTACGAGATCACGCTCCCAGGCTTTGGCTGCATCCGGGGCCAGAGCCATATCACCGCTCAGGCGCTCAGCAAGCCAATAGCCCGCAGCACCCATTGCCATCGGTAGAGCAAACAAAAGCCCCAGCAACAGATGCTTCACTGTGCTGGTCAGTTTAATATTTCGCGATTCACCGTGGCGACGGCCGACAATAATAATGTTCATGGATACAATGACTACTGAATCTGTACCTTACTCTGGCGCTTGCCACCTTCTGGATCTGCACATCTAAAAGCTGCATATACGAATAAGGCCATATCATAAACCATCCTGTTAGCGATGATTACATGAGTATGGCCTTGATAAACAATGAAACAAGCCAGAATTGTGTACTTACGTTAACCGGCAGCAGGTCTCATGTAAGTGATCGGCGAAGTTTCTGTATCTGTGAACTCAACAAATTCCCAGGCATCTTCCTGCTGAAGCAGCTCACGCAACAGTCGGTTGTTCAGACCGTGACCAGATTTATGGCCAACGAACTCACCGATCAGGCTGTGACCGAGAAGATAAAGGTCGCCAACCGCATCGAGGATCTTATGCTTAACGAACTCGTCGTCATAGCGCAGTCCGTCCTCGTTCAGCACACGGTAGTCGTCCACAACGATAGCGTTCTTAACGCTACCTCCCAGAGCAAGATTCTTGGAACGCATGTACTCAAGGTCTTTGGTAAAACCAAATGTGCGAGCGCGACTTACTTCTTTCACGTAAGAAGTCGATGAGAAATCGAGACTGGCCGTTTGAACACTCTGGCGGAAAACAGGGTGATCAAAATCAATCTCAAAGGTCACTTTAAAGCCTTCATAAGGCACGAATGAGGCGATCTTGTCGCCTTCACGAACCTCAACTTTGCGCTTGATACGAATGAACTTCTTCGGTGCTTCCTGCTCAGCAATACCCGCAGATTGCAGCAGGAACACGAACGGGCCAGAACTACCATCCATAATAGGTACTTCCTGAGCGCTGAGTTCAACGATCGCATTATCGATACCCAGACCAGCCATCGCAGACAGCAGGTGCTCAACGGTATCAACCTTGGCGTTATCTTTTACCAGAGTCGTAGACAGCGTGGTTTCGCCAACCTGCAAGGCAGTCGCTGGAATGTCGATGATAGGATCAAGATCAACACGGCGGAAGATAATGCCACTATCCACCGGGGCAGGCTTCAGCGTCAGGTAAACTTTTTCACCTGAGTGCAGCCCCACGCCGGTCGCGCGGATGGTGTTATTAAGAGTGCGTTGTCTTATCATCGGACATTCCTGACATTATTGAACATTTATCGTACAATTGCCGTGCATTATACCAGCAGATTACTAACACGCCAGTGTGTGTTTGTTAATCAGCCTGGCGACGCAAGAATGCTGGAATATCGAGATAGTCCATATCAGGGTTCTCGCCTGAGTCCAGCTTGCGAGCTGCATTACCTGCCTGACGGGTAACCGTCGGACGATCAAGCTCACGATAGTCTGAAGATGTCTCAGGTGCACGGCTTTGTGCCGTGTTATCGACAACCTTTGTCGGCTTTGGTTCCTCAATCACTTCAGATTCACCCAAACCAGTTGCAACTACTGTAACACGCAGTTCGTCAGTCAGGTCAGGATCGATCACTGTACCGACAACAACGGTTGCGTTTTCAGAAGCAAACTCTTCAACGGTCTCACCCACTTCACTGAACTCGCCCAGTGACAGATCAAAGCCAGCCGTTACGTTTACCAGAATACCTTTCGCGCCACGGAGATCAACATCTTCCAGAAGCGGACTACCGATCGCTTTCTCAGCAGCTTCACGTGCGCGGTTCTCGCCGGTGGCTGTGCCTGTACCCATCATTGCCTGACCCATTTCAGACATAACGGTGCGTACGTCTGCAAAGTCGACGTTGATCATACCTGGACGAGTAATCAGATCCGCGATGCCCTGAACTGCGCCCTGGAGAACATCGTTCGCTGCCTTAAAGGCATCAAGAAGAGACGTACCTTTACCCAGAACGGAAAGGAGTTTTTCATTTGGAATAGTAATCAGGGAGTCCACATGCTCAGAAAGCTGTTCGAGGCCCTGACCCGCGATTGCCATGCGCTTCTTCCCTTCAAACGGAAAAGGCTTGGTGACAACCGCTACGGTAAGAATACCGAGTTCTTTTGCGACTTCTGCAACTACTGGAGCACCACCGGTTCCGGTGCCGCCTCCCATACCTGCAGTAATGAATACCATGTCTGCTCCACGCAGAGCTTCTGCGATACGCTCACGGTCTTCCATTGCCGCTTCACGGCCAACGTTCGGATTTGCACCCGCACCCAGACCTTTGGTCAGGCCATTGCCCAACTGAATTACTGAACGAGAATCAACATTACGCAGTGCCTGAGCATCTGTGTTAGCGCAAATAAAGTCGACGCCATCAATCTGACTTTCGACCATATGCTGAACAGCGTTACCGCCGCCGCCACCAACACCGATTACTTTTATTACTGCATTCTGCTGCACATCATCTGCAAGCTCGAACATATCACCTTCTCTTGTATGAGACATAGCATTATCTCCTATTTTCCGCGCGAGTATATTTAATATTAAAAATTATCTTTAATCCATTCTTTTATGCGGCCAAATGGATTTTTTTTATCTTCCTGAACCACTTTATTTCGGGATTTTTTATATTCCTGTCCGGCGGCATATAAAAGCAATCCAACCGACGTTGAATAAATCGGATTATCTATCTCTCCCGACAGGCCGGAAACACCAACAGGACGAGCAAGACGAACAGGCATATGGAAAATTTCTTCGGCGAGTTCTACCACGCCTTCCATTTTAGAAGTACCACCTGTAAGGACAATGCCAGCCGCAATAAGATCCTCGAAACCACTGCGTCTTAACTCCGCCTGAATCAGAGTAAACAATTCGTCATAACGTGGTTCAACAACTTCAGCTAATGCCTGTCGGGAAAGGTCTCGTGGTGGACGATCTCCCACACTTGGCACTTTTACTGTTTCGTCCGCTTTGGCCAATTGAGTCAGCGCACAGGCGTACTTCATCTTAATTTTTTCAGCGTGCTGCGTCGGAGTGCGCAATGCCATCGCAATATCATTTGTCACCTGATCTCCGGCGATCGGAATGACTGCTGTATGACGTATTGCTCCCTCAGTAAAAATTGCGATATCGGTAGTACCACCACCGATGTCGACCATACAGACGCCAAGCTCACGTTCGTCATCTGTGAGTACGGAATAACTCGATGCCAACTGCTCGAGAATAATGTCATCCGTTTCCAGGTTGCAGCGCTGCACACAACGCTCAATATTCTGAATAGCATTCACAGAGCCAGTAACCAGATGAACCTTAGCTTCAAGGCGAACGCCTGCCATACCTACGGGCTCTTTGATTCCTTCCTGACTGTCCACCACGTATTCCTGTGGCAGCACGTGAAGAATCGCTTGATCCTGAGGTATCGCCACTGCCTGAGCCGCGTCGATAACACGTTCGATATCCATCGGGGTAACTTCGCGATCTTTTACCGCAACGATACCGTTTGAGTTCATCGAATGGATATGACTTCCGGCAATGCCTACGTACACCGAGTGAATCGTGCAGCCTGCCATAAGCTCTGCTTCTTCAATCGCTCGCTGAATCGAATGAACGGTAGATTCGATGTTCACTACGACGCCTTTTTTCAGACCGCGACTTGGGCAGCTACCAAGACCTACAACCTCAATATTGCCGTCCACGTCTACTTCACCAACGATAGCAACGACTTTCGAAGTTCCGATATCCAGCCCGACCAGCATTCGCTTCTGCTGCGTTGTGCTCATCAACCTTTCTCCTGCTCAGAGCGCCACTGAATCGCCGCGCCTTTTCCGTATCTCAAATCAACTGCACTGACTTCGTCAGCAGGCAGTCCTGTTAGTAGTTTTTTCAATCGCAGAGCACGCTTCTCAAGGTGCGCGCTGCCGATAAACACATCCCATTGATTACTGAGATGAAGACTCATAGAGCCCGTATCAGAGATATCCATACTCTGAATTTTTATATCACTCGCCCCCATTACCTGCTGAACAAGTCGGAAGTTTTTTATGGACTCGTCGAGGTATTCATTATTTCCGTCAATGGATGCCAATTTATCGACATTAAAATGGTCAGGTATCGACATTAAATCGCCGTTAATACCAATTATTTGGCTGCCATTCCAAACCGCCATCGGAATATCTTCAGATACACTGATTTCTATGCGATCTGGCCAACGCTTTCTGACCTGAACATTATGTATCAGAGGCATATTTAAAACGCTGTCGTATACCGAGGTCAGGTCGGCTGAGTAAAAACCATTACCCAACACCCAACTGACCTGATTTTTAATATCTTCTGGTGACCAGACCACCAGATTACCTTTCACTTCAATTCTTTCGATCAACCACTGATCCATCATCTGGCGACCACCGAAAAACAAACCAACCAGCACTACCGGCAGAACGATCCAGCCAAGCGCATTGACCGAAAACCAGGAAGGCAACCTCAGCTTTATATTCCGTTTAGGCTGCTTTTCTACCTTTTTCGTCGCACCGCGCCGTGCTGCTGCTTTCTTAGTGGCCATGACGCTCTACCGCTTCAATTAATAAGCGGGTAACCAGCTCGGGAAACTCCAGGCCAGACGCCTTCGCAGCCATAGGCACCAGGCTATGATCCGTCATACCCGGGCTGGGATTGGCCTCAAGCAACCAGAAAGCGCCATCGGCATCCTGCATGACATCAATACGCCCCCAGCCCGCTGCTCCCAACACTTCGAATGCTTTCAGCGCCAGCGCCTGAAGTGTTTTTTCTTCGTGGTCACTCAAACCACATGGCAACAGGTATTCAGTGTCATTCGACTGATATTTTGCGTCGTAGTCGTAAAACTCATGAGACGTGCGTAACTGGATGACAGGTAACGCCTCACCGTCGACGATGGCGACTGTAAATTCACGCCCTTCTACCCACCGTTCAGCAAGCACCAGTCCATCGTACTCGCTGGCAAATTCGTAACTGGATTTCAGATCCTCAGCATTATGAACACGACGCATACCAATGCTTGATCCTTCACGAGCGGGCTTAACGATGGCATTAGCATCCAGCGCTTCATTGATCGCTACCCAATCGGAACTGGCATCCAAAAGATAGGCATTTGGCGTTGGTAGTTGCGCCGCCATCCAGATCATTTTTGTACGCCATTTATCCATGGCCAGTGCCGATGCCATAACACCACTGCCGGTGTAAGGCTTATCAAGCCATTCGAGCACCCCCTGGATTGTTCCGTCTTCACCACCACGGCCATGCAAGGCAATAAAGGCAACATCGAAATCCAGCTCTGTCAGTTGACTGATCGCATGCCCTTGAATATCGACACGTACAACATTGCCACCCACACTCTCAAGTGCGTCAGCAACCGCAGTACCACTACGCAATGAAACTTTACGCTCAGCAGAAGTACCACCCATTAACACGGCAATTTTCCCCAGAGTATCGATGCTCATTCTTCGATCTCCTTCAGCCATTCACCAAGGTTTTCAGCAATATTCATCGCTATGCCGCCAATGTCACCGGCCCCTTGAGTTAACAAAAGATCTCCCGGTCGCAACATGGTCTGTAGAGGGGTTTTAAGTGATTCATCCCGTTCAATAAAGACAGGGTCAACCGGACCACGCTGTCGGATAGTTCCACACATTGAACGGCCATCAGCACCAGCGATCGGTTTCTCACCCGCCGGATAAACCTCCATAAGAAGAAGTACATCAGCGTCACTTAACACACGAACGAAATCTTCATACAGATCGCGCGTACGTGAATAACGGTGTGGTTGAAATACCATGACAAGGCGACGTTCAGGAAAGCCTTTACGAATAGCATCCAGAGTAACTTCGAGTTCACGCGGGTGATGACCATAGTCGTCAACCAGCATGACGTCGCCGTTACCTAACGGTACTGTGCCGTTTATCTGAAAGCGTCGGCCAACACCTTCGAATTTTTCCAGCGCCAGAACTATCGATTGCTCATCAACACCTTCATCTTCCGCAACGGCTATGGCGGCCAGTGCATTCAGTACATTGTGCTTACCCGGCATCCGCATACGTATAGAAAGAGGCGCATCTTTACCTGAGCGATGAACGTTAAAGCTGGTGAAAATGCCATCCTGCTGAAGATCAGTCGCGCGATAGTCGGCGTCTTCAGAAAAACCATACGTCGTTACCTGACGACTCAGACCCGGAAGAATACTTCTGACGTTATCATCGTCGATGCAAACAACCGCGAGACCATAAAAAGGCAGGTTGTGCAGAAACTCGATGAAGGTATTTTTCAGTTTTTCAAAATCGCCACCATATGTACTCATATGGTCCGCATCGATGTTCGTGACGATTGAAACCATAGGCTGGAGATGAAGAAAGCTCGCATCGCTTTCATCCGCTTCAGCGACCAGATAACGACTTAAACCCAGGCGAGCATTGGCTCCAGCGCTGTTGAGTTTGCCACCGATGACAAACGTAGGGTCCAGCTTTGCTTCAGCCAGAACTGACGTCACAAGACTGGTAGTTGTTGTCTTACCGTGTGTACCTGCGACCGCAATACCATGACGGAAACGCATCAGTTCAGCCAACATTTCTGCACGTCGGACAATCGGCACACGACGCGTTAGCGCTGCACTCACTTCTGGATTACTCTCATCGATAGCCGTCGATACGACCAAGACATCAGCTTCGCTGATGTTATCTTCTTGGTGACCAATAAAGACTTCTGCACCCAGCGTTCTGAGACGCTGTGTTACTGCCGAATCTTTCAAGTCAGACCCGGTAATCCGATAGCCCTGGTTCAGCAGCACTTCTGCAATACCACACATACCAGCACCGCCAATGCCTACAAAATGGATCACTCGAATCCGGCGCATTTCTGGAATCATATTCACTAAATCTGAGGGGTGTTTATTGCTCACGCGCGAACCTCCTGACCTGCTCAACTACTTTTTCAGTGGCATCAGTCATAGCCAGTCCACGAGCCTTAATAGACATGTCACGCAGCAAAGCGCGATCCTGTTCGAGCTGCACCCATTGCTGCGACAGCCAATCAGGTGTCAGTTCAGCCTGCTGACGAATAATTGCTGCTCCCTCTTTTTGCAGGTACTGAGCATTCACCGTCTGATGATCATCGACGGCATATGGGAAAGGAACAAAAATCGCAGCGCAGCCCGCTGCCGCCACTTCTGAAACAGTGAGTGCGCCAGAACGACAAACCACAAGATCTGCCCAAGAATATGCAGCAGCCATATCATCAATAAATGCTGTCACATCGACGTCAATACCCGCTTCGGTATACATCGTCTGCACTTCATCAATATTTCTCTTCCCTACCTGGTGCCTCAGATCAGGTCGCTGCTCTGGAGAAAGCATCGCCATGGCTTCAAACACAGCATTATTTAAAGCAACAGCGCCAAGGCTTCCGCCAACGACTAAGACACGCAACTTCCCTTCATGAAATTCCCGCACATCCGGTGCTGGAATCTGAGCGACCTCTTCGCGTACTGGGTTTCCTGTCACCAAAGCACCTTCAAGTGCTCCAGGAAATGCTTGCATCGTTACTGCAGAAAAACGCTGCAATAATTTGTTGGTCATGCCCGCAAAGGCATTCTGCTCATGAATCAACAGCGGGATTCCTTTCAACCAGGCTGCAATGCCACCCGGCCCCGTCGCATATCCACCCAGGCCGACGACTGCCAAAGGTTTTACTTTACGAATAACGGCAAGCGCTTGCCCGACTGCCTTTAAAATTTTCAACGGCGCGCCCAAAAGACCTAACTTTCCTTTACCACGCAACCCGGCAATATTAATTGTGTGCAGAGGAAAGCCATTCGCTGGTACCAGATCTGCTTCTATGCCTGCAGATGTTCCTAGCCAATGAATTTCATAGCCCTGCTCTTTTAACGCGTGGGCGACAGCAAGTGCCGGGAAAACATGACCTCCGGTTCCGCCTGCCATCATGAGGACCACGTTACTCATTTACGTCCTCCTCTTTAGTTTGATTCGACTGGCGCGCCAGCTCAGTTTCATAGGTAACACGCATCACAATACCGACCATGGCACAACACATCATTAAGCTACTGCCGCCATAACTGAAAAATGGAAGCGTCAGCCCCTTAGTCGGCAATAAGCCGGTATTTACCCCAAGGTTAATAACGATCTGCAAACCAAGCAGAGCTGCCAGACCAGTCGCGACGTAAGATGCATACATCAGCCCTTGTTTTTGCGCTTCCCAGGCGATATTCCAGATACATGCCACCAGATACCCAAGTAAACCAAGAGCAACTAAGCCACCGACCAGGCCGGTTTCTTCGGCCCAGATTGCGAATACAAAATCGGTATGAGCTTCAGGGAGATAAAATAATTTCTGAACACTTTCGCCAAATCCAACGCCGAACAACTCTCCACGACCGAACGCAATCAAAGACTGAGTCAGCTGATAACCTGTGCCGTATACGTGTTCAGGAGCCCAAGGGTTCAGATAAGCTAAGAGGCGATTAACCCGATAATCTTCACTACCGACAACAAGCACGCCGATAGCAACGGTCGCGAAAGTTAGAAGGAAGAATTGACCGGCTTTTACACCACCAAGAAACAACATAATCATGGCGGCACCGAGAAGCACTACGACGGCGCCAAAATCCGGCTCCATAAGTAAGAGTCCAACCATCGCCCCGAGGATACCCAGAGGTTTAAGAAATCCAGACCACTGACTCTTTACTTCATCTTCACGGCGTACCAGGTAACCAGCAACATAAAATACGGCACCAACCTTAGCTAACTCCGACGCCTGAATTTTAATAATTCCGAGGTTCAGCCAGCGCTGACTACCATTTACTTCATGCCCTATACCCGGAACAAAAACCAGTATCAGCCCAAGTATGCCTGCAAGCAGAAGGAGGCCATCAAACTTTGCCCAGCGCGACATCGAAATCTGCGACGTTGCGAAAGCCACAGCAATACCAGCGGCGAGATAGACCGCGTGACGAATAGCGAAATAGGCAGGGTTGCCCGTGTAATCTTCAGCAATCCCTGTCGATGCAGAAGCTACCATCAGCCAACCCAGTACCAGCAGTGCAATCCATGGGTAAAATAAAGAGCTGTTTTGTTGCCAGCGGAGAGCATCCATATTCATGACAACGCCCCCACGCAACCACAGAAAAATTCACCTCGATGAACGTAGTTACGGAACTGATCAAAACTGGCGCACGCAGGAGAGAACAGCACAGTATCACCCGAGGTAGCCTGTTCACTTGCCGCATTGACTGCGTCAGTGAGAGTGCTGAATACTCCTTTCACGGTTGTAGCTGAAAGCGCTGATACCATGATATCCCGGTCTGCACCGTAGAGATAAACACCGGCCACTCGCTTCTCACAGGCAGCCGCCAGCTCGGCAAAAGTCTGCCCTTTGCTCTCGCCACCAGCAATTAACCAAAGCTCTCCTTCAGTCACCGGCCCAAGGCCTTGAATCGCGGCAACGGTTGAGCCTTCATTGGTGCCTTTTGAATCGTTAATATATTCAACACCATTGATCACAGCGACATGCTGACAACGATGATCCAGACCTTTGAAGTTCTTTAACCCATTCAGGCATTTGTCAGAATCAATATTTAAGTCTGCTCTGAGCGCATCAATAAAAGCTAAGGCAGCCAGGGCATTTGCAATATTGTGCATGCCGCGAATAGAAAGATCTGATGCCTTGATCAGCCGCTCACTACCATGAGCCAACCAGATATCCTCGCCGTCCGCTGTAATACCGAAAGCGTTACTATCAGGTATCGCCAAAGAGAACTTCGTAGAACTGTCTGATACCGTTAATGCGGGCAATGTATGGTCGTCATCACCATTTACAATGACGTGCTGAGCGCCCTGAAAAATACGCTGCTTGGCTCTCTCGTAATCCGCCATGCCGGCGTAGCGGTCCATATGATCCGGTGAAATATTCAGGATTCCCGCAACCTCGGCATTGAGATTGCGGGTGGTTTCTAACTGAAAGCTTGATAGTTCAGCAACATACACATCTACAGGCGTCTGCTCAGTCAGAAGATCAAGCACAGGAAGACCAATATTCCCACAGGCCACGGCCTTTACACCTGCGGCATTCAGCATATCTGTCACAAGGCTTGTCACCGTGCTCTTGCCATTGGAACCAGTAATCGCGATAACCGGCCGGGTACGATATTCAGAAAATAACTGAACATCGCCAGAAATTGTTACCCCTTTCTCTGCTGCTGCAATAAAGGTTGGCGTGTTCACATTAATGCCCGGACTGACAACCAGTTCGTCGTACTGAGCGAGCACATCCGCGTCAGGTAACCCAAGCGTAATATCGATACCTGGAAATTCACTGCGAATACTATCGATCGCAGGCAGCTCAGTGCGTGTGTCACACAAACTGAAATTAAAACCACGGGATTGACAAAAACGCGCGCACGACAGACCTGTCAGCCCGAGGCCAACGATCAGATAGCGCTTAATGTTCTTAGTTTCTGTCGTCATTTTCGATACTGCCTTCGCAATCAGCGAATTTTCAATGTTGCTAGCCCGATCAGGACCAGAATGATAGTAATGATCCAAAAGCGCACAATAACGCGAGGTTCAGGCCAGCCTTTAAGTTCAAAGTGATGGTGCAGCGGAGCCATGCGGAAAATACGACGCCCCGTTAATTTGAAAGATGCCACCTGCAAAATGACCGATACCGTTTCAGCGACAAAAATACCGCCCATGATAAACAGTACGATTTCCTGACGAATAACAACGGCGACAATACCCAATGCGGCTCCCAAAGCTAAGGAACCTACGTCGCCCATAAATACTTGAGCCGGATAGGTGTTAAACCAGAGAAACCCAATACCCGCACCTACGATCGCGGCACAGAAAACGGCCAGTTCACCCGAGTCAGCGATATACGGAATGTGCAGATAGTCTGCAAAATTCACATTACCAGCGAGATAGGCACATACACCCAGTGCGGCCGCCACCATTACAGTAGGCATAATGGCCAACCCATCAAGACCATCAGTCAGGTTGACCGCGTTACTTGAACCAACAACAACGAAGTAAGTCAGTACGATAAACATCAGACCCAGTTGCGGCATGACATCTTTAAAGAATGGTACAACCAGTTGAGTTTCCTGCGGTGACTGAGCACTGTAGAAAAGATAAGCGCCAGCAATCAGAGCCAGCACAGACTGCCAGAAATACTTCCAACGGCCAGGCAAACCGCGAGAGTTTTTCTCCACAACTTTACGGTAATCATCTACCCAACCGATCGCTCCGAATGCCAGAGTGACCAGTAGAACCAACCAGACGTATCGATTCTCCAGATCACCCCAAAGCAACGTACTCAGCGCAATAGATAAGAGGATCAAGGCTCCGCCCATCGTCGGTGTACCGGCTTTACTCAGGTGCGACTTAGGGCCCACTTCACGGATCGCCTGACCAATCTGATATTCACGCAATTTACGGATAACCACCGGCCCCAATATCAAGGCAACGGCCAACGCAGTACCTACTGAAAATATTGCCCTCAGTGTCAGATAAGTCACCACACCGAATCCAGAGTGGTACTGTGCGAGCCATTCACCCAGCCAAAGCAACATAGTCAGTCTTCCTCTTTTTCTGTCAGTGAACGGACAACCAGGTCCATTCCTGCGCTGCGGGACCCCTTCACCAATAAGGTGTCTCCGTTTTTAGTTGTTTTTGTTAAATATTCAGTAACGGCATGTCGGCTTTCAAACCAATGTCCGCTATCGCCGAACGTCTCAACCGCTGACTTACTCAAAGGGCCGGTCGCGACCAGACATTCAATATTCTGTTCTTTCGCATAGGCACCTACCTGTGCATGCATCTCTTCTGCAGCATCACCCAGCTCACCCATATCGCCCATAACAAGGATGCGGCGCCCCTCAGCCAGTTTGAGCACATCGATTGCAGCACAAAATGATTCTGGATTAGCGTTGTAGGCATCGTTAAAAATCACCTGACCCTCACGGCCTTCGCAGTGTTCCAGCCGACCAGCAACAGCCGCCGCCTGTTCAAGCCCTGCCTTAATTTCAGCGGCACTAAAACCAAGATGAGTGGCTGCAGCAGCGACAGCAAGCGCATTTCGAACATTGTGCAGACCAGATAATGACAGTGAGACCTGCACTGATTCCTGAGGCAGCTTGAGAGTGAATTTATTCCCCATCAGAGACTCATGCATATCAGTGGCGGTAATATCCGCTTCAGTACTGAAGCCAAAAGAAATAATCTTCAGAGATGCAGCACGCGCCTGCCATTGGCTGAAGTAACGATCATCGGCATTCAGTATCATGGCGCCAGAAGGAGCTACGGAATCAATAAGCTCACCTTTCGTTAAGGCAATATTATCTACAGAGCCAAACCCTTCGAGATGCGCAGGCACGACGTTTGTCAGGATTCCAACGTCAGGACGCGTCAGATTGGCGGTATAGGCAATCTCTCCTACGCCGCTGGCACCCAACTCAATCATGGCAGCTTCATGCTCTGGCTGAAGTGACAGCAACGTGAGTGGTGCACCGATATGATTATTCAGATTGCCCTGCGTAATTAAGGTTTTGTAGCGCTGACTAAGCACCGATCCCATCAGCTGTTTAACCGTAGTTTTTCCAGCACTGCCGGTCACCGCGACAACGTGGCCAGTAAACTGATCACGATGCCAGGCTGCGATATCAGCCAGTGCACGCAGAGTATTTTTTACTTTTATCTGAGGCAGCTCAGTGCTCAACTCGCGCTCAACAAGCATGGCCAAGGCGCCAGAATTATAAGCACTATTGGCAAAGTCGTGCCCATCAAAACGCTCACCTTTTAAAGGAACGTATAAACTTCCCTTCTGAATAGTGCGCGTATCCGTAGAGACCGCAAGACAGATAGCCTCGGCATCCCCACAAAGCAACTCTCCACCTGTAATCTCTGCAATCTCAGCCAGAGTAGGATTACGAAGCATAACCACCTCCGGCACGCTGATATCCTAATGACAGCAACACTGCTTCATCGCTGTACTTATGCTTAACACCCATGATGTCCTGATAATTCTCGTGACCTTTACCTGCGATCAAAAGAACACCGTCTTCAGGTGTTGCTTCAATAGCGGCAGTAATTGCTGCAGCACGGTCATGTATGTACGTAAAATCCGACGCATCCGGGGAGTCAGAGACGTCATTAAAAATTTGTTCTGCCGATTCAGTACGAGGGTTATCGTCTGTCAGCCACACGTTATCGGCTAACGCTGCGGCACTTGCCATAAGCGTGCGTTTAGTCCGGTCGCGGTCACCACCACAGCCAAAAACAAGTGAAATCGAATCACTTAGCGGAGCCAAACTGTTTATCGCAACACGAATAGCTTCTGGCGTGTGCGCAAAATCAATCACAGCCTTGCAGCCACCGGGTTTCGTATAGAGCGCCATACGACCCGCGACCGGTTGCAGAGTTTCAGCTTTAGCCAGTAAATCATCAAAATTTTCGCCGGTGACAGCTAGCGTCGTCACTGCAGCTGCCAGATTCGCAACGTTAAATTCACCCAGCAGCGGCAAATAAACATCGCCTGCTCCCCATGGAGTCTGTAGCTCGGCTTTCATACCACTTTTCGTTGCAGTAATTTTATTAAACAAAACATCCGCTTTATTATTCTTACTGGATGAAATTGTCAGATAGTGATCGCAGAGATCCGGCATATTCAGAAGACGGGCACCGTATTCGTCATCGATATTTATAACGGCTGATTTTGCTGTATCTTTATCAAATAGTGCAGCTTTTGCGGCAAAATAGTTTGCCATGTCGCCGTGGTAATCAAGATGATCCTGAGTAATATTGGTGAGTACAGCGACGTCAATAATCAATCCGGCGACACGGCCCTGATGTAAACCATGCGATGAAACTTCCAGGGCTGCTGAGTCTGCGCCTGCCTCGAAAAACTGATCGAGCAAACGGTAAACCACACAGATGTCTGGTGTCGTATTCTTTGTTTCTTCAAAATCCGGGAAGAAACCATTTCCCAGCGTGCCAACGACACCGCATCGTTTTCCACTAGCGGCTGCAAGCTGTGCAATGAATTGAGTCACGGATGATTTACCGTTCGTCCCTGTCACACCATACAGTGTCAACGATTTAAAACCCGGATAACGGTTCTGCAGCCACACTGGAAGCTGCTGTTCCAGATCAGAGACAGGAAAAACCGGGACATTTCCAGATTCACAACGGAACATTTCGGCGTTCTCAGAAAACACAGCAACCGCACCCGCATCAATCGCAGCAGAAATAAATTCCTGACCATGTGAAGCGTGACCTTTTCGAGCGACAAACAAGTCGCCCGGTTGAATATCACGACTATCAGAGTGGATGTGATTGAATTCACGATCCCACTCAGGAGGCATAAACATTGTACCGGCGATCATTTCAGAGATCTTCATCTCGCACCTCCGGCAACTTGCAGCCATTCATTTTCAACCGGAGCATCAGGAATCACCTGACGTAATCGGAGAGCCTGCTCCATTACCCGAGCGAACACCGGCGCCGCAACTTCCCCACCGTAGTATTCTTTACCCTGAGGCTCATCAACAATCACCACCAGAACCAGCTCTGGATCAGAGATAGGCGCGATACCCGCAAACACTGCGGTGTATTCAGAATCTTCATAACCACCGCGACCAACTTTGTGAGCCGTTCCGGTTTTGCCACCGACCAGATAGCCATCGACAGCTGCGCGTTTACCAGTACCTTTTGGACCAACGACAGTCCCTAACATATCGAGAATCTGTCGTGCAGTTTTCTCAGACATAACTCGTTCACAAGGTTGCTGACCTACTTGCGACATCAAGAGTGAAACGTGCTCACGACAGCCATCTGTGAAACTGGTATAGGACTCAGCCAACTGCAGTGGAGAAACGGAAAGACCGTATCCATAAGATACGGTCGAAAGACGAAGGTCATCCATTTGTTCCGGGTAGGGCATACTACCCACTGCTTCTCCGGGGAAGCCCAATGTGCCGGGGCGGCCCAGCCCTGCATGATCGAAAAATTGCCACATCGAATCTGGCCCAAGGTCCTGAGCTAACTTCGATACCCCCACATTGCTCGATTTGGTAATAATCCCTGTCAGGTCCAGCTCACCATAATTACGGTGATCCCGAATCGCTTTCCTTTTGACTCTTATCCAGCCTGGCGAAGTATCAACAATCGTATCCGGAGAATACCGACCACTTTCTATCGCAGCCGCGACAGTAAATGGCTTCATAGTCGAACCCGGCTCGACAAGATCGGCAACAGCACGGTTACGCATATTTCCGGGCTTCAGATCAGCCCTGTTATTTGGGTTGTAAGAAGGCTGACTGACGAGCGCCAGCACCTCACCTGTCTTAGCATCCAGCATAACAGCACTGCCTGCGGTCGCATGGTGAGACTGCACTACCGCTTTTAATTCACGATACGCGATATATTGCAGACGCAGATCAATGGTTAATTGAAGATCATTACCGGGTTCAGCAACGGCTTTAACACCGAGTTGCTTAATCACGTTACCGTAGAGGTCTTTTACGACTTGGCGAGAGCCTGCTTTCCCTGACAGATAATCGTCAAATGCAAGCTCTAACCCTTCCTGACCCTTACCATCAATATTTACCAGGCCCAATGTATGGGAAGTAACCTCTGCCGCTGGGTAGTAGCGTCGAAAATCCGTATCGCCGTACAAGCCAGCGATTTTTTTATTCAACACCTGGGTAGCAATTTCAGGCTCAACCTGACGTTTCACATAATAAAAGCTGCGCCCCTGACGTTGCGCACGATCAACCCGACGTTTCAGTTCTGCGCCGTTCAATTCCAGTAGCGGAGCAACGAGTGATAGTTCAGAAGAGTCTATTTGCTGAGGATTTACCCAGAGTGTTGTTACCGGCGTACTGACCGCCAGCGGCTCACCGTGGCGATCAACAATCATGCCGCGGGTAGCTGGCTGTACTTCACTCCGTACGGTTCTTTTTTCGCCTTGTTCAAACAGAAAGGGTTGCTCGACGGTATGCAGCATCACCAGACGGGCAGCGACGACGAAAAGCAGAAGAGCAAACGCACCCAGCACCAGCGCAAAGCGCCAGCGTTGAATACCTTCTTTCAACTCATTTTCTTCAAGTGCCATCAGCGGAAAACCCGTGTATTTTCTGGTTCTTTCATTCCTAGGCGCTTTCGCGCCAGAGTGTCTATTCGTCCATGGGCCGTAAGCGTACTTTTCTCGAGCACAAGACGACTATGCTCTTCAGCCAGCGCTTGACGGTCAGCGTCTGCTTTCTGCCAAACCTGCAGCAAATCGCGATTCCAGGTAACAACACTCAACTGCGATATTGCAGATATAAGCACCGCTCCCCAAAGCACTGAATTTCCCCATGTCATGCCAAGCGCTCAGCAATTCTTAATACAGCACTGCGCGCACGTGGATTACGATCAATCTCAGCTCTAGTCGGCATGATTGCTTTGCCGATTTTTTTCATTGTTTTGCCAAGCTGATCTTCCATAACAGGTAACCCCGGCGGCAGATCTTTTCCTTTTTCCTGGGCGCGGATAAAGCGCTTGACCATCCGATCTTCCAGCGAGTGAAAGCTAATCACCGAGAGACGCCCAGCTGGCAAAAGAAGGTCGACACTGTCAGCCAGTACATTTTCCAGATCACCCAGCTCGTTATTCACTGCGATTCTGATTGCCTGAAACGCACGTGTAGCAGGATGCTTATGTTTCTCCCACGCGGGGTTCGCATGTTTAATTATTTCTGCAAGCTGAAGTGTCCGGGTGATTTCTTCATTTTTTCGCTTTTCAACGAGCACTCTTGCCATGCGTCTCGCGAAACGCTCTTCCCCGTATTCTTTCAACACTCGGGCAATTTCTGATTCTGGTGTTGTGGCCACCCACTCTGCAGCGCTGATGCCCGAGTCCGGATTCATACGCATATCGAGAGGGCCATCTTTCATAAAGCTGAATCCACGCTCAGCATCGTCCAGCTGAGGAGACGACACCCCAAGATCCAACAGAATGCCATTCACTTTCTCGATACCAAGACTGGCGAGAGCAGACCTCATATCTGCAAAGCTGGATTGCACTATCTGAAAGCGTGCATCTTCAGCTGCCAGCTCATTGCCACTTTCAATGGCACGGGGATCTTTATCAAAACCAATCAGGCGCCCCTGATTCCCGAGCTTACTCAGCAGCTGCCGGCTATGTCCGCCGCGACCAAATGTGCCATCGACATACACACCGTCCGGATCAATAACGCATCCATCCACCGTCTCATTCAGTAAAACCGTGGTATGTGCTAACTCAGGAGAAATGGTCACAGGGAAATACTCATTATTTGTTCGGACAGCTGACTTTCATCATTCACCTGTTCCAGATATTCATCCCGGGTACCTTCCCAGGACGCCTTACTCCATAACTCCAACTTCTTACCCTGACCGATCAGAACGGTCTCTTTCTCAAGGCCGGCGTATTCGCGCAGCGCAGCCCGCAACAGAATCCGGCCACTACCATCGATTTCCACATCGGTAGCATGACCCACCAGCAAACGCTGAATACGGCGGGCGCGAGGATCAAAGGTTGGTAAGGAGGTGATTTTCGCTTCGATTTCTTCCCATTCATTAACGGGATAGATGAGTAGAGAACGCTCTTCGGTATCGATCGTCACAACCATATGGCCACCACAAAGCACCGCCAGACGTTCCCGAAACTTAGCCGGGATCGCCAGGCGCCCTTTGGCGTCCAGATTGATCGTGTTTAAACCGCGAAACATGCGTCCGTCCTTAATACATGTGGGTAAGTACTAACATCACTAACTTCCCACAATTACCCACTATTCTCCACAATTAGACACTATAGGAATCAGACTGCTCCTTTGCAAGCATTTGCGGGGTGTGAAATCAGCTATTTTTTTTAATAAACACAAGGACTTAGCAGAGGTGGGGGAAAGGGTGGGAGGAAGTGGGGAATAAAACCCAAACGAAGTACCCCACCTGCGCCAGATAGTTAAAGTAACTTGTTAAGTTAGTGGTTACTCATGCAGTTTTAGACAATTTTATTATATGAGAGTGACCACTAACAAACTTAAGTTCTTAGAGCAGCAATGGCCTGACAGAAGCCGGGTCAAAGCCCGCGATCACCATTCCGATAAAAACCAGCCAGAGTTGCCGGAAACATAGGGACAATGCGGGGGCAGACGTTTTACACTCCTCAGACTTTCCAAGGAATGTACTGGTTACAATGAAACAATTGCTGCTTAAACCCTTTATCAAAGGGTCGATGGTGTTACTGCCTCTTTTGGTTACCGTCTGGTTGGTATGGTCTGTCCTGACATCGCTCAATGACCTTGGCGTCCGTGCACTCCAATTATTACATCCCGATCTGGTTCTTTTCCCAGGCATGGGGGTTGTTGTGATGCTTGTAACTCTGCTCGCAGTGGGGCTGGCCTTCCAGTTGAACCCCATCAACTGGGTTTATCAGTATGTCGAGGACGCCTTCCTGCGCTTACCACTGGTGAAAACTCTGTATGGTGCAGTGAAAGATTTCGCCGCCATGTTTGACGGCGACAAGCCCAAAGCTCAACAAGTCGTCCTGGTCGAAATGCCAGGTATTGGACAGCTAGTGGGCTTCGTGACCGCAGATCACGTTCCGGAGCAAGTGTCTGAAAGTGCTCATGCAGACAACCTGTTGCCCGTTTACCTGCCGATGAGCTACATGGTCGGTGGATACACGCTATTTTTACCGAAAGACCGCCTGACTTACGTCGACTGGTCGGTGGAAGATGCTATGCGCTTTGCTGTAACTGCGGGTATCTCGCAAAGTCAGGCTCGTCATCGTCATCACGATGATCATCAACCCCACAGCAGCCAACCCTCTGGCAGAGCAGAACAACCACAAAAAGAAGAACCTCAGACAGGCAACGTCTGAACAGGCATCCACCGGGGCATTGCCCCGGTGTACGTACTACTCGCCCAGAGTCTGCGCCAATGCGCCCACCATATTGCTGGTCAGATAGGCAAGATCACCCTCACGCATGATGTAAGGTGGCATGACGTAAAAATTATGCGCAAAAGGGCGAACCCAGATACCGCGATCAACACAGGCTGGCTGGAGACGCTTCACGTCAACCGGGTCCTTCAACTCAATAACACCGATAGCACCAAGTACACGCACATCAGCTACGCCCTCAAGCTCAGAAGCACGACTCAGGCCCTGCTTCAGGCCTAGCTCAATTCCTGAGACCTGCCTTTGCCAGTTATTCTCCATCAGCAGGTCGAGACTGGCGCAAGCAACACGACAGGCCAGAGGGTTAGCCATAAAGGTAGGCCCGTGCATAAAGCACCCTGCCTCACCGCGACTGATCGTTTCTGCAACCTCGGTGGTCGCCAACGTCGCCGCCAGGGTCATATACCCCCCAGTAATCGCCTTCCCAACGCACATGATGTCCGGGCTGATCCCGGCGTACTCGCAAGCAAACAACTTTCCGGATCGTCCGAACCCTGTTGCGATTTCATCCGCAATCAGCAGAACACCAAATTCATCACACAAGGAGCGTGCCTGACGCAGATACTCCGGATGATAAAAGCGCATTCCTCCCGCCCCCTGCACAACAGGCTCAAGAATTAAGGCCGCGATACTCTTATGATTTTTTTCGAGACACTCTCTCAGAGGTGCAATGTCATCAGGATTCCATTCCTCTTCGAAACGGGTCTGAGGCGCAGGAACGAAAAACTGCTCAGGCAGAATACCGCTGAAGAGATGGTGCATCCCCCGCTTAGGATCACAAACCGACATAGCGCCGAGCGTATCGCCATGATATCCACGCTCCAGCGCCAACAAGCGCGTGCGCGTCGTTTCGCCGCGTGCATGCTGATACTGAATGGCCATTTTGATCGCGACCTCGACAGACACTGAGCCGGAATCCGCAATGAACACTTTTTCCAGTCCGTCGGGCGTCAGCGCAACAAGGCGCCTTGCCAGCTCAATTGCCGGACCATGGGTTAGGCCACCGAACATAACGTGGCTCATTCGTTCAGCCTGTTCATTCAACGCCGCATTCAGCACAGGATGGTTATAGCCATGAACCGTGCACCACCAGCTCGACATACCATCAATTAACTCTCGCCCATCCTGCAGCTTCAGACGCACTCCCGACGCACTGACTACGGGCCAGGTATGGCCAGGGTCCGTCATTGAGCTGTACGGATGCCAGACATGCTCACGATCATAATTAAGGTCAGGCTGGATAAAATGGGTGGACATGTGTGCTCCTGAGATTCTGGCTGTACTCCCGTCAGGCCTTAGGATGACGCAGTTTTATGCCACCTGTAAACCAGAGTACTGCTCCGTAGTTGACCACTGATTACGACAGAATAAGATACCGACACTTACTTGCGGAGTTATCTATGAGTTGGCAAGACCGTTTTTCGTCTGCTCTTCAGCAAAGAAAACAAAATCACCTGTTGCGCCAACGGCAGACGCTGCACTCTCCGCAAAGCACCCACGTATCCTGTGGCAACGCCCAGTTATTGAACTTCTGCAGCAACGATTATCTCGGCCTGGCCAACACCGGTGGCGACGACCTCGCTCGCGCGGCACAGGACTGGCAATTCGGTAGCGGTGCTTCTCACCTTGTTTGTGGGCACACCCGTGCACATCATGATCTTGAAAAAGCACTGGCTGAATTCACCGGATACCCCAGGGCTTTACTGTTCTCAACCGGCTACATGGCTAATGTTGGCGTGATCAGTGCGTTGGCACAGCGCGGCGACTTTATCTTTCAGGACAAACTGAACCACGCCTCACTGCTGGACGGCGCTCAGCTAAGTCGCGCAAAAATGACCCGCTACCGCCACTGCGACTACCAGCAACTGGATGATTTACTGTCAGCTACCTCGGGCGATTGTTTAGTCGTCAGCGACAGTATTTTCAGCATGGATGGCGACCTGGCAGACGTCGCCAGGCTCGCCGAAATCAGTCAGCACCATGACGCACTGCTGATGATTGATGATGCGCACGGGATCGGCGTTCTAGGCAAGAATGGCCATGGCGTCAGAGAGCACTTCGACCTGCCGCAAGAGGCCTTACCTGTTTATATAGGAACATTGGGTAAGGCACTGGGGGGATATGGAGCCTTCGTTGCCGGCAGTGATGATCTTATTGAGTACCTGATTCAATTTTCGCGCTCCTATATTTACACCACAGCAATGCCTCCAGCCGTCGCACAAGCGATGCTTGGGAACCTCGAGCGCGCCAGAGACAACAAGCTGCGAGAGGCTCTGACCGATCGTATCAAGCTGTTTCGCAGTGGCGCCGAAGCACGCGGACTCCCTCTGATGGACTCTGAAAGCCCTGTACAACCACTTCTGACAGGAAGCAGCGATCGTGCACTACGAATCAGTGACAGCCTAAAGCAACAGGGCATCTGGATATCAGCGATACGTCCGCCCACCGTCCCACAAGGTGAAGCGCGGTTACGCGTCACCCTGACAGCTGCTCATACCGCCGAAGATATCGCGACTCTGCTTACCGCTCTGGAATCCGCATTCACAGGGGATGTTCAATGACGTCACCCTGGCAAAAAATCCGGACCACTCCGGGCAGCGACCTGAACTGGTTATGGCTACCGGGCTGGAGCTTCAGCGCAGATGTATTTGAAACTTTCTATGACGAGCTGCCGGGCCACCATTGGGCTGCCGACTACCTCAATTGCGCCGTCAGTTTTGAAACTGCGGCAGCGAGCCTGGCGGCGACAGCCCCCGGTACGGGTGACGGCGTAAATTTACCGGCAATCTGGATTGGCTGGTCATTAGGCGGCGCACTGGCAGCCAAAGCCTTCTCTGCAACCCCCGCCCCTCGAAATCACTTCCTGGTCACGTTGGCAACAGGGCAGCGTTTTCTTTCCGATAAGACGGGCAACGGTATGCCGACAGAAGACTTTGAGGCATTTTCTCAGTCTTTAACTTCGAACGCAGAGACAACACTGAAACGTTTTACGGGCCTGTGTGCACAGGGCAGCTCTGAAGCACGTTCACTGATGAAGCAGTTAAAGAGCAGCCAACACCCCGTTCGGAGCGAGCTTAACCACACACTTGAGTGGCTAAGATACGAAGATCTGCTTCCCTCACTCCGGAGCCTGCATTTGTACGGTCACGCAGATGCGCTTAAGCCTTCTCATATGCCCCCCGCTGAACTAAGCCCGGGAGAGAGCCATACCTTCTTTCTTACGACAGAAGGCAAGCATCACTTGCTGGAAAGGCTGCATCAGTTGGCAGAGCAGCTACAGCATGAATCAGCCAAACGAGAGGAAATGCAATGACGGGCCGCGATAAACGTCAGGTCGCGCAGCATTTCAGTCGTGCTGCTCAGACTTATGATCGTGCCGCCAGCATTCAGCAACGCGCTGTCACGGCATTGCTCAATCAACTGCCTGCACTGTCAGGACACTGGCTCGATATCGGCTGTGGTACCGGCGTCGCGTTACCGCACCTGCGCTTAAAAGGTGCCAACCGGGTTACCGGAATCGACCTCGCCGAAGGCATGCTGGAAGCCGCTGTCAGTCACGCAGATCCTCAGACTGATCTGTTGCTTGCCGATGCAGACGACCTTCCTCTACCCGACTGCTCGGCAGACGGCCTGATCTCAAGCCTGATGCTGCAATGGAGCGAAGCACCGGAAGAAACACTCAAAGAGTGGCGGCGAGTCATGAAACCGGGGAGCCGCATTGCCATAGCAACCTTGCTCCCGGGCACTCAAAGAGAGCTACAGCAAGCCTGGGAAGCGATTGATGATCGCCCTCATGTGAATGAATTCGAAACCCCAAAACGCCTGAACCATGCGTTAACGCAGGCTGGTTTCACAGACGTTGTTTTTGAGCAGGACTGCCTGACCGAGTACTACGATTCTGTACCTGACCTGCTACGCAGCCTGAAAGCCATTGGCGCCACCAATGTGAATGCAGGCCGCCGGGCTGGCCTGGGTGGCCGCGCAGCCATTGAGGCACTGAGCAGGCACTATCCAACCACCCTACATATGGGACAAACCGCCTATCCACTGAGCTACGAAGTGCTCTGGATCTATGCCCTTGTACACCCAGAACACCCCACTGAGCCAAAACCATGAAACGCTACTTTCTGACAGGTACCGATACAGACGCTGGTAAAACACTGATCAGCGCAGCACTGCTGCAGCGTGCTGTTCTCGACGGACATACCAGCTTCGGCCTGAAGCCCATTGCTTCAGGCTCCGACGTTACCGAAGTAGGACTCAGAAATCGCGACGCCCTGCTTCATCAGAAGTACTCATCAGGCAACCTTGGGTATGAGGTCCACAACCCCATCACACTGAAGCCAGCCATCGCCCCCCATATTGCGGCACAAGAAGCGGGCCTGAGCCTGACATGCAGCTCGCTGATCGAATCGTGTGAGAACGGGCTAATACAGACCGCCGACTACCAACTCATCGAAGGCGCCGGTGGCTGGCTGGTTCCATTGAATGACAAAGAAACTCTCGCCGACTTTACAGCTACCCTCGATTTGCCAGTCATACTCGTCATTGGTCTTAAACTGGGTTGCATTAACCACGCCTGCCTGACGGTTGAGGCGATCCAGCAACGCGGGCTGACGGTTGCAGGCTGGGTCGCAAATTCTGTCGATCCAGACATGGAGGCCCAGCAGGATAATCTACGTTATCTGACTCAATGGTTTAATCAGCGTGATATTCAAAGCCTGGGAACAGTCCCTCATATAGCATCCATCGACCCTTTCGATGAAGATTCCCTGAAACAGGTGTCGGACTGCCTGCACTGGCCGGATTGACCGGTTTCAGTGACGAAGGTACGGCTCCTTGCTATAGTTTGAAGATATCTAAGAGACAATCGACTGAGAATTCATGGAAACGCCGCTCAGTAAAAAACTGCAGCACTTTATCCCCTTCGATGAATGGTCCGAAGACATCATCGAAGAACTGACGCCCCACTTTCGCGAGCATACGCTTTCCGCGAGAAAAATCCTGTTTAAGCGTGGCCAGAGCGACGACGAATGTCACTTTCTGCTCAGTGGCGGCATCGACCTTGCTGACGATGACTTCAATATCAACGGCATAGATGCTGACAGCGACGAGAATTTTATGGCATTGGACAACACGCACGTTGTTCATCGGTATACGGGCATTACCCGGACCCCCTGCCAGCTGGTATCTGTCAAGCGTGCCTATCTTGAACTGATTTCAACCTGGTCGGAATTTCGCCAATCAGAAAGTCGCAGTCAACACGACGAAGAGAGTGACTGGCTGGAACGACTGATTACTTCAGATCTGTTTACCCGAATCCCACCCGCCAATATCCAGAAGCTGCTGTCACGTTTTGAAGAGTTACCCGCATCGCTGGGCGATGTTGTGATCCGTGAAGGCGAAATTGGTGAGCACTGCTACGTGATCAAGACCGGCGGTGCACTGGTGACGCGCAAAGCGGATCAGGAAGAAGAGACGCTTGCCGCCCTGGGGCCCGGCGATCTGTTTGGCGAAGATGCCTTGGTAAGCGAACTGCCACGCAACGCCAGCGTGACCATGACCTCATCAGGAACCCTGGCCCGGCTCTCAAAAGAAGACTTTGACCCCTTGCTGAAAAAGCCTGTACTCAGCTATATCCGGGAGAGTGAACTCGACACCCTGATTGATGAGGCTGACACCGGTGTTATTATCCTTGATGTCAGGCACACCCAAGAAGCCAGCGCAGCTCCGGTTATCCGAGCTCGAAACGTACCGTTGTCCAGACTCCGCGAGACGCTGAAGTCTCTCGAACGGGATTTTATCTACGTCACAACAGGTGGTGGGCGCGCTGAAGCTGCAGCGTACATTCTCTCAGAAGCTGGATTCGACGCTCGCGTACTGGCATGAGCAGCCACCACTCCGCCAAGTCACTCTGGGCGCGCCGCAGGTTCTGGCTGGCACTGTCACTGTCACTGGGCCTGCATCTGATATTCTTGCCCGATCTCGGCCTGCAAACAAACGAGCAAGCCACTCGGGTCATTCTCGCCACCCTGAAAACAGAAACCCCAGAACGGGCTAACAAAGAAGACCAACGTGGTGAGCGATCGACACCGAGCAACCCCTTATCGACGCCACCGAGGCCAGACCCCGTTAAAGAGGCTGAGCCTGTCAGCGAAGCAGCCACAACCAGCTCAACGACGACGCCAGAACAAATAACAACCACAGCAAAAACTGAAAAAAACCAGAAGCCGGACACACCTGAACGTCCCACACAGGTAAAAGCCCCTCAACGCCCAAAACCGCCCGAACCAGTGCCCGCCGCTGAAAAACCTGCCACCCCTACCGCAACCTCATCCAGCGCAACAGAGGCCAGATTTGCTGGCGATGATCAGCGCTTCAGTGACCCGGTTGAACAGAAATACTACGAACGCCTTATGGCGCACCTGAATCAGAAGCTGCCCGCGCATCCTGATGGCATTCAGGGCAATGTTCGTTTACAGATCACCATTAAGTACGGCGCCGTCATCACTGCCGTTGACGTTATTGTCAGTAGTGGCAATCCAGCGACCGACGAATGGGCGCGACGCGCGATTCTGGCCACCAGCCCTGTTCCTGCTGTACCCACAGACCTCAAACAACCCTACCTGTTCAGGCCGACTCTGCGCCTGAGCGACTGAGGCCCACGTATAAGCGTTGTACAGGGTTAGAGCACACCGCTACAATCAACCGCTCTCACCGCTTCATATAAAGGAATCACCGTGTTCGATAGTGGCATCATTGCGTTTGCATTTATTGGTCTGATTTCATTCGCCAGCCAATGGCTGGCCTGGCGCGTTAAATTACCCGCTATTCTGTTTTTACTGGCATCGGGCCTGCTGATCGGCCCAGTCACCCAGCAGTTCAATCCTGACGCCCTGTTCGGAGACTTGCTGTTTCCTCTGATCTCTCTGGCCGTCGCCATTATTCTCTTTGAAGGTAGCCTGACTCTCGACCTGAAAGAAATACGATCGCAAAAAGGGGTCGTTCAACGGCTGATTACTATCGGGGCCGCTATCACCTGGGCGGTCGTGGCGGTTGCTACTCACTACCTGTTCGGATTGAGCTGGGAGCTCAGCATCCTTTTTGGTGCACTGACCGTTGTTACCGGTCCGACCGTCATCGTACCTATGTTGCGTACTGTCCGGCCAAACGCTGATGTCGGTAACATTCTACGTTGGGAGGGCATACTGATTGACCCTCTTGGGGCGCTGCTAGTGGTGGTCGTGTATGAGTTCATCGTCGCCCAGGGGCAGGCGCAGGGGGCTCTCAGCGGCATGCTCGCCTTTGTTGAAATCATAGCATCTGGAACTGTGCTCGGCCTCGCAGCAGGATGGATACTCGGGTTTATCCTGAAACGTCGCTGGGTTCCGGAGTACCTTGAGAACATGGCCACTCTTTCAATGGTATTCGTCAGCTTCAGTGTTGCTAATATGCTTGCTCATGAGTCTGGCCTGCTGGCGGTGACCCTGATGGGGATGTGGCTAGCGAATCAGAAAGATATCCGCATCAGTGAAATTCTTAACTTTAAGGAACACCTTACGGTTCTTCTTATTTCGGGGCTTTTTATCATCCTGGCAGCACGCCTGACACTGGATGACCTGATCGCGCTTGGATGGATGCCCTTCGCCCTGCTCGCCATTATGCAATTCATCGCAAGGCCTCTTTCGGTGTGGGTTTCTGCTATCGGCAGCACACTCAGCTGGCAGGAGAAGTCTCTGTTGTCGTGGATTGCTCCACGAGGCATTGTTGCCGCCGCGGTCTCTGCACTGTTTGCCATCAAGCTGGAGCAGTCAGGTGAAGCAGACGCTGCCATTCTTGTCCCCCTTACCTTTTCCGTTATCTTTGGAACCGTCGTGCTCCAGAGCGCAACCTCGCGCATGATGGCTCGCTGGTTGGGAGTCGCAGAGCCACCCCCGAATGGTTTTCTTATCGTAGGCGCGAATAACATCGCACGCACCATCGCCCTTGAACTCAGGAAGAACAAAGTGGATGTACTTCTCACAGATTCAAACTGGGATAACATCCGCGCTGCGCGCATGGATGGACTCCGCACGTTTTACGGAAACCCTGTATCTGAATATGCAGAGCAACGACTTGACCTGGTTGGCCTCGGTAAGCTCCTCGGTTTATCCCCGGAACGCAGCATCAACACAGTCGCTGGGATGAGATTTGGCAACGAGTTTGGCCAGCACAACATTTACGCGCTGCGGACATCTGTTGATGCTCGCCTGTCTGAAATGCATATCGACGGCGAAGAGCACCGCGGCCAATATCTGTTCAGCAAGAACCTGACCTACAGTAAGTTCTCCAGCATGCTGGCGCAGGGTGCCGAGCTGCACTCCACCCGACTAAGCAACGAATTTACGTGGAATGATTTTCAACAGCAGAACGGCAAAGACGCCATTCCCTTATTCGCTATTACACCAGAAGGCAAGGTTTTAACCAGCAAAGTTGATGGTACTTTTGAACCCAAAAATGACTGGAAAGTCATCAGTCTTTTCACACCTGCCTTGGTTGCTGCCAATGATCAAGGGGTTTCAAGGACGAGTTAATCCTTCTTGCCAGAGGGGCCAGATCACGCCCTGACTCAAAATGACACACCAGGTCATTTTGCATCAGAATTTAATATTGGCGCATTTTTACCACTATTTATAAATCTAAATGCTTACTGATAAGGATATTGGTAAGCCCCGTAGTTTCTGACCTCACCGGCACACGAAGTCATATTGCGCCATTCTTCGAGGGGCATGTTGCGTAAAATGACATTGTGCCACGGGACACCTGCGCGCACTCTGGCGCTACTCACCACTAATAACAAAGTAGTAGATATTCTCCAGATGTATTCGTTAAAACCACACGCAGAGACCCTACAGGCCCTGCGAAGGTTGATGCCACAGAAGGAATTGCGTAAGTCAGCCCCAAAACTTTCTGCAGCTGGAGAAGGACTCCAGAGCAGTACGCCCGCACTTCTGCAGGTACTCAAGACTTTAAGCGACAGCGAATTGTCATCGAAGCTGCCCGAAGTTTACCTGGAGTACGGCCAGATTATGGCGATGCAGAACCAGGTAACCGCTGGCAATCTGCTTGAGCTGTTCCAGTCAATGTGCGCTCAGATCAGCACGACCGAACGTCCGTTCGACCTGCATATTCTTGATGATGGACAGGTCAGTCACTGCGAATTCTTCTGGAAGCAGGATCCAACCCGCGTTCCTTCCGCAGAGCTTTCTGAACTCCTGCTTGCGTTCGGCTATACCGTAGGTAGTAACCTGCTTCAGGGCCTTACTGACCAGCTGTCGGTTTTTCTTCCGTATTCAGAGCCGGAACATATTGAGGAGTATGCTAAGTACGCACCGATGAAGGTGACCTTCGGTGCGCCATACTTCACTGTACGCTTACCTTCACAGTTTCTGACCCAGGCACTGGTTATCCGCACGGCCAACTTCCAGCCGCAGGGCGTACTGCGTCCGGCGCATCTTGTTGCCCAGAAAGCGTCCAACCTGCTTCGCAATGACCTTGCTAATCCGCCAACGCTGAATGAATTGTCGCAGAAGCTCGGTCTGACTGAACGTACCTGCAAACGCCGTCTGCAGGAGGCCGGAACCCACTACCAGCAACTGCTCGCTGATATGCGCCTTGTGCAAGCCAGCTTCTGGCTCAGCCGCCGGATGTATAACGTCAGCCAGGTCGCAGAACTCCTGGGGTACTCGAGCGTTGCGAACTTCTCTAAGGCGTATAAGAAATGGTGCGGATTCTCGCCGACCCATGCGAAACAAGGCATGCCAGTGCCGGATAACCGCACCAACGCTAACTGATACCTCCCCAGAATGCGGCACTCCCGTGCCGCAATCGCATTTTTGTGTGAACCACGCCCCTTAAAGCGCTATAATTGCCGACTTTTCGTTGACCTTGGTCGTCAACCGAACTCAGGGCGCCCTGCGTCCAAACGTATCAGGATCTGACATGGGTAAGAAAACCCCTTTGTATGATTGCCATCTGGACGCGGGCGGCAAAATCGTAGACTTCGGTGGCTGGGATATGCCCATCCATTATGGCTCCCAGATTCAGGAGCATAATGCCGTGCGTGAGGCAGCCGGCATGTTCGACGTTTCACACATGACCATCGTTGACGTGCGGGGCCCTGACGCCAAAGCCTACCTTCAAAAGCTTCTGGCCAACGATGTTGATAAGCTGCAGGAAACTGGTAAAGCACTCTACACCGGCATGCTGAACAACGATGGCGGTGTGATCGACGACCTGATCGTCTATCGCATGGAAGGCTGGTATCGCACTGTTGTGAATTGTGCCACCCGTGAGAAAGATCTCGAGTGGATGACTGCCCATACCAAGGGCTTCGACATCAGCCTCACCGAACGCCCTGAAATGGCTATGATCGCAGTTCAAGGGCCCGAAGCACGAGGCATGGTTCAAAAAGTACGCCCAGAAGCCGCCGACCTGATCGACAGCCTGAAGATATTCCAGGGCCTGGCACAGCACGGCTGGTTTTATGCACGCACAGGCTATACCGGTGAAGACGGCCTCGAAATCATGATCCCGAAAGACGACGCCGCCGATTTCTGGCAGCAGCTGAGCGAAGCGGGTGTCCAACCTTGCGGTCTTGGCGCTCGCGACACATTGCGTCTCGAAGCCGGCATGAACCTGTACGGCAACGATATGGATGAATCCGTCAGCCCGCTGATCGCAGGGATGGGCTGGACAGTCGCCTGGGAGCCCTCTGATCGAGACTTTATCGGCCGCGCAGCACTCGAAACAGAAAGAGCATCCGGTATCGCCATGAAGCAGGTCGGCCTCGTTCTGGAAACCCGTGGAGTGATGCGCTCGCATCAGAAAGTTGTTGTCGATGGCACAGGTGAAGGCGAAGTGACTTCAGGCACCTTTTCCCCGACGTTGCAGTATTCCATTGCGATTGCCCGGGTACCGGCAACCACCGGTGATACCGCCCAGGTCGACCTGCGCGGCAAGCTGACCGACGTTCGTGTGATCAAGCTCCCGTTCGTTCGTAACGGCCAAAAACAATTTTGAGATTAATCGTTAATTTTTAACTGGAGAAACCCCATGAGCAACATTCCTGCAGACCTGAAATACGTTGCCTCCCACGAATGGATCCGCCTTGAAAGCGACGGCACTGTGACGGTTGGCATTACCGACTTCGCACAAGACCAGCTGGGCGATGTCGTTTTCGTAGAGCTTCCCGAGGTAGATAGCGAAGTTACTGCAGATCAGGACATTGCCGTGGTTGAGTCAGTAAAAGCAGCGTCCGATATTTACGCCCCACTCGCAGGGAAAATCATCGCTGTGAACGATGATCTTGCCGATGCTCCGGAAAAAGTAAACGAAGACCCGTACGGAGATGCATGGTTCTTTAAAATGGAAC
The DNA here is from genome assembly GCA_002724925.1 of Oceanospirillaceae bacterium. Lineage (GTDB taxonomy): Bacteria > Pseudomonadota > Gammaproteobacteria > Pseudomonadales > Oceanobacteraceae > Thalassolituus. Next base: position 358,211 of record PBQA01000013.1, on the reverse strand, counting down.
TGGCGGATGCTGCGGATCTGGACAAGCTCCTTGATGCGGACGGTTACGCTGCTGCGTGTGAGTAATACGTTACTCTGACCCCGCTTGAAACAACGCAGAGGCCTCCTCTGCGTTGTCGTTTTACATTCTTACTTAGCGTGGGCACCAGCCCATATAGCCGATACTTTTACATTCAGGTTCAATCATGAGTACTCCTTCTCTCAGACAACTGGAACAGCGCGATAACTTTGTCAGTCGCCATATTGCCTCGGACGGTGCAGGCTACGACCTGCGTGAAGAAGCAGACATGCTGGCTGCCGTCGGTGCAGACTCTCTGGAGTCACTGACCAGTGAAATTGTCCCCGCTGACATCCTGCGCGAGGCTTTTCTGTCCTTCGGAGAAGCGACACCAGAAGCTGAAGCACTGGCACGCCTGAAGTCTGTTGCAGCACAGAACAAAGTATTCAAAAGCTATATTGGCCTTGGTTATCACGATGTGATCATGCCACCGGTGATCCTGCGTAACGTACTGGAGAATCCGGGCTGGTACACCGCTTACACCCCGTATCAGCCAGAAATCGCCCAAGGGCGTCTCGAAGCACTGCTTAACTTTCAGCAGATGATTATCGACTTCACCGGCATGGAACTGGCGAATGCTTCTCTGCTTGATGAAGGCACTGCCGCTGCCGAAGCCATGGCGATGGCTAAGCGCTCAGTACGTAAAAACAAATCAAACACCTTCTACGTTGATGAACTGTGTCTGCCACAGACCATTGACGTTGTCCGTACCCGCGCCGAAGCCTTTGGCTGGGACATCATCGTTGGTCCTGCAAACGAGGCTGCAGAACATGACGTGTTTGGTGCCCTGTTCCAGTATCCGGGTCGTCAGGGTGAAATCACTGACTTCTCAGATGTCATCAGCGCACTGCATGACAAAAACGCACTGGCCGCTGTTGCCAGTGACCTGATGGCTCTGATCAAGATCAAAGCGCCAGGCGAAATGGGTGCGGACATCGTACTGGGCAATGCCCAGCACTTCGGGGTTCCTATGGGCTTTGGTGGCCCACACGCCGCTTTCTTCGCCACTCGTGATGCTTACAAGCGCTCGATTCCTGGTCGAATCATCGGGGTTTCGATTGACGCCCAGGGCAATCAGGCGCTGCGTATGGCTCTGCAAACCCGTGAGCAGCATATTCGCCGTGAAAAGGCGAACTCGAATATCTGTACCGCGCAGGTACTGCTTGCCAACCTGAGTTCGTTCTACGCGGTGTATCATGGCCCGACCGGTCTGAAAACCATCGCCAACCGCATTCATCGCCTGACCGATATTCTGGCAGCAGGGCTTAAAAGCAGAGGCGTCGAACTTCTGAACCCGACCTGGTTCGATACTCTGACGATTAAGGTCGGTCATCGTGAAGACGTTCTGAAGCGCGCAGCAGAGCACGAAGTTAACCTCCGTGATGACGAAGCACTCGGCTTGGGTAATAACACACTAGGTGTGACACTGGGAGAAAAGACCACCGCAAGCGATGTGGCCGAACTCTTTGATATTTTCCTTGGCGCCGGCCACGGACTTGATGTCTACGATCTCGATGACGCCGTTGTAAAGGCGGGCTCGGATAGCATTCCGGCCGGGCTTCAGCGCCTGGCCGCATTCCTCGAGCATCCAACGTTCAATCGCTATCACACCGAACACGAAATGCTGCGCTACATGAAGCGCCTCGAAAGCAAAGACCTGGCGATGAATCACTCTATGATTACGCTGGGTTCCTGCACCATGAAACTTAACGCCACTACCGAAATGATCCCGGTGACCTGGCCTGAGTTCTCAAATATTCATCCGTTTGCACCGAAAGATCAGACTCCGGGTTACGAGCAACTGGTGCGCGAACTGGATGGCTACCTGCGTGATATCACAGGTTTTGATGCCATCTGTATGCAGCCTAACTCCGGTGCACAAGGCGAATACGCAGGCCTGCTGGCAATTAAGAAGTACCACGAGAGCCGTGGCGAAGGTCACCGTAATGTGTGTCTGATTCCGCGTTCTGCACACGGTACTAACCCAGCATCAGCACAGATGGCGTCGATGCGTGTTGTCGTCACTGAGTGTGATGAGCAGGGTAACGTTGATTTTGATGATCTGAAAAAGAAAGCCGAAGAGCTGTCTGATCAGCTGTCGTGTCTGATGCTGACCTACCCGTCTACTCATGGTGTCTATGAGAAAGGCGTGAAAGAAATCTGTGACCTGATCCACCAGCACGGTGGTCAGGTGTATATGGATGGCGCTAACCTGAACGCGCAGGTCGGTGTCACTCAGCCAGCGTTTATCGGCGCCGACGTTTCGCACATGAACCTGCACAAAACCTTTGCTATTCCACACGGTGGCGGTGGCCCGGGCATGGGGCCTATTGGTGTCGCTGCACACCTGGCGCCATTCGTGGCGAACCATGCAGTACGTCCGATTGACGATGCTTCCAAGGGCAATGGCGCAGTATCGGCAGCCCCTTACGGCTCTGCCAGCATTCTCACCATCAGCTGGATGTACATCACCCTGATGGGCGGTAAAGGGCTGCGTACGGCTACCCAGAACGCTCTGCTCAAAGCTAATTATCTGGCTAAGCGTCTGTCGGCACACTACCCAATCCTGTACTCCGGTCAGAACGGCCGTGTTGCGCATGAGTGTATTGTCGATTTACGCCCGATTAAGGCAGAAACCGGCATCACCGAAGTGGATATCGCTAAACGACTGATGGACTATGGCTTCCACGCACCGACAATGTCATTCCCGGTAGCGGGTACCTTTATGATCGAACCGACAGAATCTGAGAGTCAGGCGGAGATCGATCGCTTCGCCGACGCTATGATCGCGATCAAAGCTGAAATTGATGCGGTACAGAACGGCGTATTAGACGGGGAAAACAACCCACTGAAGAACGCACCGCATACCGCGGCAGTCGTTACCGGAGAGTGGGAGCGCCCGTACTCGAGAGAGCTTGCTGCCTTCCCTGTGAAAGAACTGGGTGCTCATAAGTTCTGGCCAACGGTAGGCCGTATCGATGATGTCTACGGTGACCGTAACCTGATCTGCTCTTGCCCGGCGATTGAGAACTACGAAGACTGATCATGGATTTCCGCCTTCGCGGAAATGACAGCATACTGTCGCGGGGAACGTGGCCAGGCACGCCGTTATGGAATGCACACCACGAGTCATCCCCGCGCAGGCGGGGAACCAGAAGAAATACGAAAAAGCCCGCATAATGTGCTTTTTACTATCCGGAGTGCCCGGTTTGATTATCGACCGCGACCGACAGATGCCGTCGCTTCATTGAGAACGGCCGGGTACTGTGCTTATCCAGCCAATCACCCAACTTGCCTGATTCAATAGGACGGGCAAAGAAGTAACCCTGAATCTCTTCCCCCCCCAACGACAATACCTTATCCAGGTCGTGACGATTCTCAACACCTTCAACAATGACCGATAGCTTAAGGCCATGCGCCAGAGAGACGATGCTCGAGAAGAGCCCTTCCCCACCGTTTCGAAGGCCAGCCACAAAGGACTGATCAATTTTCAGTGTATCCAGTGGGAAGTCGCGCAGATAGCTGATCGAAGAATAACCTGTACCAAAATCATCAATGGATATCCGAACACCGAGATTACGTAACGTGCTCAATATCTGGCGGATCTGAAGGACATCTCCCGCAAACACGGACTCAGTCAGCTCCAGTTCGAGGCGATTCGCTGGCATATTGACTGCCGCCAAGGTAGAAACAACGTCATCCACGAAGTCGTGCCGCCTTAACTGCATTACAGAAATGTTGACCGCCACACGTAGATCAGTGTCCGGAGCTTCTTTCATCAGCGTCTCGCATGCTTTCCGTAGGATCATCCGTCCCATCGCCGGCATCAGGCCAGATTCTTCAGCGAGCGGAATAAATGTTCCCGGGCTGATCGCTACATTACGTACGTTATCATGCCAGCGGGCAAGCGCCTCAAACCCAGTCAGGCGACCGTCATCAACAGACACGAATGGCTGGAATGCGATCTCGATATCATTATGTTCAATCGCATAGCCGAGCGACTGAACCAATTGCAGACGCTCACTAGCCTCATACCCCCACTTATCGTCGTAAACAGAGACGCCGGTCTTGCGCGACTTCGCGCGATAGACGGCGATATCAGCGTGTTCTAACAGTTGTTCAGCACTAGTACCATGATCCGGGCAAAGTGCTATACCTACACTGGCTCCCAAAGATACTGGCCCGCTGTCCAGCTCAATTGGCTTGCGAAGTTCAGACACCAATTGGGTAGCGAACTCCTTTACCTCAATCTCAGATACATCACGGCGTTCAAGAATCACAAACTCATCCCCGCCCCAGCGGGCGCAGATCACCTCATCGACACAGGCGTCTGCTATACGCTCAGCAATAACACGAAGAACATGATCACCGGCAAGATGGCCCAGCCCATCATTCACCTCCTTAAACCTGTCGAGATCAAGCAGATAAACAGCAAACGTGCTTTGCTCATCGGTTTGCTCTTTCAGCGCCTCGCTCACTTTTCGGGAAAAGTAGTAGCGATTTCCCAGGCCCGTCAACATATCGTGCGTGGCTTGATAGTTCAGTTCATGCGTGCGTTCTTCGATCTGTTGCTCTAGGTTAGCATTCACTTCTGTCAGACTCTCACGAGCATTTGTAAGTTCGACGTTGAGAACTTCCATTTCTTTCGACCGGAATTCTGACAACTTCTGCAGCAGGCGCCCTTTCATTGAATACACAGTCGACTGATGAATGTTTTCTACAATCAACAAAAAGCTGATAGAGCCGAGCATCCCCAACGAGATAGAGGACCATAAGTCTTCTCCCGAAAACAAAATAATTGCAGGAGGAACAACACACATCACACTGTTCAAGTACAACAGTAAGCGGTCTCCACTCAATCCCATCGTACTTATCACCGCAATAACAATCAGCGTTCCGCTAACCACCCCAAGACTGAAACCAGTCATGATTTCGTAGAAAAGCACCAATAACGCGTACCAGCCGAGCTGATTCGCCACAACACCAATACCAAACAGAGTCCGCCAGGTTCGCAAACGAAATCGTTCGGGATTTTCCAGATGTAATAGAAAGCCTGCTGTGCGTAATGTCTGTACTGACAGATAGGCCAGAAACCAACTCCATAATAACCCTTCATACTCCGGAACACGTAGAGTGAGCACCATGAAAAAACTAGCAGTAATCTGAAGCATAACGGCCGGCGTGGCACCAGCATGGAGGATGTAAATGAGACGCCTTCTAAAACCGATCTGGGACATATCAGGCTCATTAACTTCGGCCCTTGTGTCTGTTCTCCTCTTGCGCAAACGATTGATATCGGTAAGGTAAATCCAGGAAAAAAGACCCACTTCACAAGCAATAAGTACTATCCCGCTCAGGCCAAAAGCGATCACTGAAGTCTCGCCAAGAAAGGTTAACTGCAACGCCAGTGGCAATAAGTTCAGCGCCATCAGGCCGATACCAACCTTAGGAAAAACTGCGAAAGGTAAACTGTGGGCATAAACAGTCACAACAAACAGCGATACCGCAATCAGGCGTGTATCAGCATCGAGTCCTGGGAGGATAATCATCCCAACCGCCACCCAGAAAATAATCAGAACACAGAATACCCTCACAAGAGCTCTGAATGCGGAAGCTGGACAGACGTCACCAGGGCGCTTCCGCACATACTTATATGCCATTGATACAGGGATGATGTAACCGGTGAGCAGGACAGCGACAACGTCCCAGTGCGGCCAGGCGGTACGAACAGCTACCATGCTTAAAGATGCGATACTGAAGGCCAGAGCGATAAGTCCTCCGGCGATGCTTCGCTTCATGAGTATTCGCACTCTGCTTTCAAAAAACTCGCTGTCGCCTTGAAGCAACGCTGGAAAAAAATTTGAGAAGCTCATATTTAGTTACGCACCAAGTCGTATTTTTATTATCTAAGTGCCTTCCTTGAGCGCGGGTATCTGAATCTGTTTACCAGACTGAAGATCCCCACAATGTTTATCGTAAACAATTGTACATTACGTAATGTGCGCTACTTAACGTTTGTTCGTTTTTTAAATGATCTTTACTCAACAAGCGTCCGCTGACCTGACTTAACTGACAGCGCCTGTTAAAGGGCCCCTACCAACCCTTCGAATATAACTTGTTACAAATCATTCGCACTTCTACTCCCAAAACGCTTGCGTTTGATAGTAATTCGTATTTATACTGGCATCAGTTTCTTAACGACCCTCAGGTGAGCTTAAATGTACGTATGTATCTGCAAAGGAGTAACTGACCGCGACATCGTTGCTGCTGCCGAGCAAGGTGCAACCCGCATGAGTCAGCTAAAAGAATGCACTGGCCTCGGAAGCCAGTGCGGAAAATGTGCACGCGATGCCAAAGCTATCTTTAACGAAGCCAAACAGACCGCCGCTCAAATGAGCCACCTCTTCTCTGCGGCTTGAGCAGCGGCGCCTGATAAAACCATTCGTTACGATTTCGACCTGCGTTAAGCCATAAATACCTATCATTTATGGCCAAATATCCCCCAAATATGGGACTGAAAGCTAAATCGTTTTCAGTCCCTTATTTTTTTCACCCCAAAGCTCCCTAATCGTTTGACTCGGGCCCGAATCAGTACCCAGAATAGAGTCATATTCACCCACAGGGAGACGCTGGCAATGAAAGGCGACGCTAAGGTTATAGAACACCTCAACACAATTCTGGCCAATGAACTGGTGGCCATTAATCAGTACTTCCTGCATGCACGCATGTATAAAGACTGGGGACTCAAGAAGATTGCAGATCATGAGTACCACGAGTCCATTGATGAAATGAAACACGCTGATGTTCTGATTGAACGCATTCTGTTTCTGGAGGGCTTACCTAACCTGCAGGACCTGGGTCGCCTCATGATTGGCGAGAACACCAAAGAGATGATCGAGTGTGACCTAAAGCTTGAGATGAAGGCCATTCCCGACCTGCGTGACGCCATCTCCTACTGTGAAGAAGTCAAAGACTACGTCAGCCGTGACATGTTGAACGATATTCTGGAATCTGAAGAAGAACACGTTGACTGGCTTGAAACTCAACTGAGCCTGATTGATAAAATTGGTATCGAACGTTACCAGCAGTCGCAGCTGGAAGAAGACGACGACTGATTCAGTCCATCACCAACAAAAAAGCCCCGTCAGATACAACTGACGGGGCTTTTTTGTTGTGGCAGGAGCTCTCAGACAAGAGCCCCTCTTGCTCAATCAGTACAGAGACATCCAGTCTGCCTTCAGCATACCCTCACGAATACGCTGCGGGTGGTTACCCACATCAATACGCTTGATCTCTTCGCGAGTCGCGTAGTTGATGACAGATACCTGATCCGTCTCACTCCACGAGATCAGGCAGTTTTCGCCACTGCGGTCAGATACTGCCCAGTACGCCTTCTTGCCCAGCCCTTCAAGAATCGTGTATTCGAACGTTTCGCGATCAACAATGGCTGCATAATCATCCATAGTTCCGGCAACACAGAGAGCAGAGTCATCAGCACTCATGGCCAAACCGTGATGCGCCGAGTCATTCACGTAGTAAACCTTAGGCAGGTATGGAACCATGTTAGGCAGCTCTGCCAGACGGGTGATGGTCTCGGTTTCCATGTCAAACTCCACCAGCCCGTGCAGGAATGACAGCTGGAAGTAGAAGAAACGGTAATCACTGGTGTGTGCCATCGGACGGATAGACGGGCTCAGATCACCCAAACCCGCTTCTTCAAGTTTCGCCTTGATATCGATGTCTTTAACGATCTCTTCGGCCTCTGTGTCATAGACGATGAACTTTCGCTCACCACGGGTTGTATCGCGCAGAACCTTGCCGTCAAATGGCATAAAAACGAAACCGATACTGGAGTGGTAAATGTACTTACCATCATCAGAGTAGAGGTTCTCATGCGGTGAATTACCGGTAGGGAAGCGTCCTTCTTCTTCGCCTGTGTACACATTCAGCAGATGAACAACACTGCCTGTCGACGCCGATACCGCCACCTGAGTACCGTCCGGAGACAGCGCCATGTGGTCAGAGCGTGCCCCGTCAACTTCAAAACGCCATACAATCTCGCCGTTATCCAGATCCAGAGCGACAACGTCAGCAAAGCTAGGGCGGGAGACAATCAGCAGTTCACCATCGTTGGTGCTGTACATGTCATCGACGTATTGGTCGTTACCTTCACCAATCAGCTGTCGAATACCAAGGAAAACCGTGTAGCGCCAGAAATCTGCTTTGATTTCTTCCATACGCTCTTCGTAATCGGGGATACCATTCACACGCCCCAGAATTTCGTAGTTATCGCCATCAATCACATCGATGGTGCCGTCCCAGTTGTTGCCAACGAAAATGGCTGGGCGGAGCCCGTCCGAGTAGTCCGGCTGCTCAACAACCTCTTCTTCCTCTTCCACTGGAGGCGAAGGAAAAAGCCAATCGAACCAACCCGCAGATGCAGGAGCAGAGAATACGGCAGCCGCTGACGCAAACGCCAGTGTCAGACCTGTTTTACGGAAGTTCATAGTAACCCCAGATATATATCGTTATTTTTATAAGTTGTGATACTACACAGTTGGATAATGCTACTGGCACGCAAGTGCTGGCTGCAACCTATTGGCCAGATAAGCCATAGCCCAAAGGTATTCTGGCGTGAAAAGTGGTGTTTCCGGATTCACCGCACACCTGTTACCCCTCACCTCAAATAATGCCCCGATATCGAGCACCCGCACCACAAGGTTACATACACATGCACAAGAACTGTTTTGGGGCCTAAACACATTCACTACCTCCCATTTATTTCTTCTTTAACTCTTGCTACTCAACCGTTTGAAAAATAGCGTTTTTTTAAAATTATATTTCTCACATTTAAAAATTTAGCCCACTAAACACTTCAAAAACTGGCCTGCACGTTGCAATCAATAATTCAAGGCACAGAGAAAAAGCAGCCCATAATTCGCTGACAGAGCAGACGACTGCTCTCTCATGACAGGCAGGAGACGTTATGTCTGACGACTGGCAAGAGACATTAAGCTTCGCGAGGAATATTCGCCGCGAACTGCATCAGCGCCCGGAATTAAGCTGGGAGGAGCATGGTACCGCTGAAACCATTCGCAAGACGCTGACAGCACTGGGGATTCGCTGGAGAAAATGCGCAGAAACCGGCACGGTTGCGGTATTAAATGAGCACGGCACAACGCCGGCGATTGCGCTGCGAGCCGACATCGACGCGTTGCCGATTATTGAAGACTCTGGAGCTGAATGGTCCTCTACCCACTCGGGCTGTATGCACGCCTGTGGCCACGATGGGCACACTGCCGCCCTGCTTGCCACCGCTCGCTGGCTGAAACAGCACGAATCTGAATTATCCCGCCAGGTTATTTTACTCTTTCAACCCGCCGAAGAAGGCGGCCACGGTGCGCGCGAAATGATTCGCGAAGGTGCCCTTGAGGGCGTCAGTGAAATATACGGCTGGCACAACTGGCCAGCCCTGCCGTATGGCACCATGGCATGCCCAGACGGGCTCGTCATGTGCGGCAACGGAACGTTCGATATTACTCTTAAAGGCAAAGGCGGCCACGCCAGTCAGCCAGAAATCTGCACCGATGTCGTATTGGCAGGCTCGGCAATCGTTGTCGCTATGCAGCAGGTTGTCAGTCGGCGATTGCCTCCACAAGCGAATGCCGTGGTCAGTATCACGCAGTTTCACGCCGGAAATGCCCCAACCGTACTCGCAGACACAGCGACCATAGGTGGCAGTATCCGGGTTCCGGATGAAGCTACCCGGGCCCTGGTAAACAACGCGATCAGCGAAACCGCGACCAATACAGCGGCAGCCTACGGCGTTGAGTGTGAAGTGACACATCACGGACGTTATCAGGCAACGATAAATCACTCAGCTCAAGCGCAGACATCGCGTGCGACATGGACAGAGCTGTATGGCGAGAAAGCTCTCGACCACGGCCGCCCGATGCCGGTCATGGCGTCAGAAGATTTCAGTTACTACTTACGGGAAATTCCTGGTGCGTTCGCACTGATCGGCAGCGACGACGGTCGCCGTAACCCGTATCCATGTCATAGCCCACATTACGACTTCAACGACAGATTGATCGAAGACGTCTGTCGTTGGTTCTGTCGTTTAACGGGGATGCGCACTCCACCCTGAGGTCTGACTCACTCCGTAAAAAATACTATTAACGAGAGGATCAGACTCATGACTATTTTTGAGCAGCGCGAATCAAATGTGCGCGGTTACAGCCGCGTATACCCTGTTACTTTTACGACCGCAAAAAACGCACGTCAGACCGACGATACAGGTAAAGAATATATCGACTTTTTTGCCGGCGCAGGTGTGCTGAATTTTGGCCACAATAATGAAGCCATGATTAATGCCATGATCGAGTACATGAAAAACGATGGCGTTCTTCACAGTCTGGATATGCAGACCAGTGCCAAAGCGGAGTTCATGCAGACGTTCACAGATCTGATTCTTGAGCCACGCAATATGCCTCATCGCATTCAGTTCATGGGGCCAACAGGAACGAATGCGGTGGAAGCGGCGATGAAAATTGCACGCCGTGCGACCGGCCGGACAGAAATTTTGGCATTCAGTCAGGGCTTCCACGGTATGACACTGGGCTCACTGGCAGCCACGGCTAACGAGTATTTCCGCAACGCTTCCGGTGTGCCACTGAATCACGTTCGCCACGAAGCATTCGGCTGCGAAGTCCCCTGCAATGGCTGTAATCAAGGATGTGGTCTCAGCTCACTTGATCACCTGCGAGCGCGCTACCTGAATACCTCAAGCGGTATGGCCAAACCAGCGGCTATTTTACTGGAAACCATTCAGGCTGAAGGTGGCGTCAACGTCGCCAGTAAAGAATGGATGAAAGGCGTCGCGTTACTGGCAAAAGAATTGGGCGCCGTACTTATCATTGATGATATTCAGGTCGGCTGTGGCCGTACCGGCAATTACTTCAGCTTCGACGACCTCGGTGTCATGCCAGATATCGTCTGCATGGCAAAAGGTGTAGGCGGTATCGGTACACCAATGGCAATGAACCTGGTCGACCCTGAGTTGGATAAACACTGGTCACCGGGCGAGCACACCGGCACGTTCCGTGGGCAGAACCTCTCTTTTGTTGCTGGCAAAGTCGCCCTCGATTATTTCCGCAATGACGACTTAATGAAGGAGGTAAAAGAAAAAGCTACGTTAGTCGATCAGTACCTTCAGCCGTTACTGCACGCAGATAAAAGCCTGCAGCTACGTGGAAAAGGCATGATTTTTGGTCTTGATATGGGCTCGGGCGAACGCAGTGCGGCCGTAGTACAGGAGTGTTTTAAAAAGGGATTAATTATCGCGGCCTGTGGCACCGGCGGCAAAGTGCTGAAAATTATTCCGCCACTGACCATTCCCAAATCTGATCTGATTTCTGGTCTGGAAATCCTGACTGAATCTGTCCGCAGCGTTATGGAGAAAGCCGCATGATTGATCGTGATGATATGACTTTTCCGCACGAAGAGTACGTGCGCCGGATCGAAGAACTACGCCAGCGGATTCAGGAACGACATCTTGATGCAGTGGTAATTTCTGATCCTGAAAACATCATGTACCTGACGGATTATCAAACCACCGGGTACAGTTTTTTCCAGGCCTTAGTCGTACCACTTGAAAAAGAGCCCTTTATGATTACCCGGGCGCTTGAAGAGTCCAACGTTATTGCCCGAACCTGGGTAGAGGTCACCCGCCCCTACCCGGATACCGGTGATGCCATTCAGATGCTAGTCGACGCCCTGCGTGAATTTGGTCTGGCCAATAAGCGCATTGGCTACGAACGTAACAGTTACTTCTTCCCCGCCTACCATCAGGATGTGATTCACACCTCACTGAAGGACGGTAAGTTACTGGACTGCTTCGGCATTGTTGAAGAGGGGCGCGTCTGCAAGTCCGCCGTTGAAATCGACATAATGAAGCGCGCGGCCATCGCCACTGAAGCCGGCATGGTCGCAGGTATTGATGCCTGTCATGCCGGCGCCACCGAAAATGAAGTCGGCGCAGCCATCAGTGCTGCTATGTTCCGCGCCGGTGGTGAATTTCCTTCGGTCATGCCTTACGTGACGTCCGGCCCGAGAACCATGATTGGCCATGCCACCTGGGAAGGTCGGGTGATCCAGCCGGACGAGCACGTTTTTCTTGAGGTCGGCGGCTGCTACCGCCGTTACCATACGGCCATGATGCGCACCGTCATGCTCGGTAATATGCCGGACTCGATGTATCAGGCGCAGGAGACCATGAAAAAGGCACTCGATGCCGTGCACAATATTGTGCAACCCGGAATGACTGTCTCAGACGTTGATAACCTGGTGCGCAATATTATTTCCGACAATACCGTGGGTGCGCGTCTGATTACCCGCTCAGGGTATTCCATTGGCATCGCCTTCCCACCCAGCTGGGATGAAGGCTATATCGTCAGTCTGAAACAAGGAGATGGAACCGTGCTTAAAGAAGGCATGACCTTCCACCTTATTCCATGGATGTGGGGGGTTGATGGCGACAAAACCTGCGGTATTTCAGACACCATTCACGTCACCGAAGACGGCTGTGAATCTTTCTTCACCCTGGATCGCGATTTCACGGTAAAGCCTGACGAAACCAAAAAAAATGGTGCCATTGATCTTGGCTCAGCGCGATCAAAAAAAGGCGCAAAAAGTAAGTCATCCACTGCTGAAAACGACAAAGATGCAGCTAGCAAAACCGATGCTACGGCTTGAGGAGGAATGACCATGCTTAATCCAATAAACCCAACAACCGGAACAGCTCTGCCTGAAGTTGAATCACTGACGCTGGCAGAAGCTGAAGACACCATAGGACAAGCGGTCGCGGCAGCCCCTGCATGGGCGGCTATGAGCTACAGTGAGCGAGCAAAGTGCCTGATTAATATTGCCGCCGACATGCGTGAGTCAAAAGATGAACTGGCGCAGTTGATGGCGAAAGAAATGGGGAAACCTCTGCGCGAAGGTCTTGGTGAAGTCGAAAAATCAGCATTTTGTGCAGAATACTATGCCGACAACGGCGAAGCCTTTCTTGAACCAGAGACATTAGCCTCGGATGCGACGGACAGCTACGTCTGCCACCAGCCACTGGGAACCGTCCTCGGAATCCTTCCCTGGAATGCGCCCGTCTGGCTGGCGCTCAGATTTCTTGCTCCGGCGCTGATGGCCGGTAACACCTGCGTGATGAAACCCGACCCGAATGTGCCCGAATCTGCAGCATGCTTAACTCGCATTTTTCAGAGAAACCTTCCAGACGGTGTAATGCAAAACCTGCCGGTTACAACCGAACTCGTAGGTGATGCCATCGATCATCCGGGTATTAAAGCCGTCTCATTCACCGGTTCAAGTGGCGCGGGCCAGAAAGTCGCAGCGCGGGCTGCGGCGGGCTTAAAACCTGCCGTTCTTGAACTGGGCGGGTCAGACCCCTGCATCGTTTTAAACGATGCCGATATTCAAAAGGCCTGTGACGTCATCACACTGTCACGCATGATCAATGCCGGTCAGTCCTGTATCGCGGCCAAGCGTGTCATTGTTGAAGCCGGCGTATACGACGATGTCTGCCGCGAATTAACGCAGCGCTTCAGCGCACTTGAGCTCGGTGATCCATCACAGGAAAACCAATGCATCGGCCCGATAGCGCGCGAAGATTTACGCGACCAATTACACAGTCAGGTAATGCGCTCTATTCAGGATGGGGCTAAATGCCTGACTGGCGGTGAAAAACCGGACATGCCCGGCTTCTTTTATCCCCCTACGCTGCTGGCCGGTGTGACTTCTGAAATGGCCGTGTTCCGCGAAGAAACCTTCGGGCCCGTACTCGCCGTTTGCAAAGCAGCAAACCTCGATGAGGCTCTGACCATTGCCAACGATACCGAGTACGGCCTTGGTTCCAGTATCTGGACTGGTAGTGAAACCAGTGCTCAAAGAGCCGCTCACGAATTAAACGCAGGCCAGGTAGCCATTAACGGTATCGTCAAAACAGATCCCCGACTCCCGAGTGGTGGGATAGGAAAATCCGGTTACGGACGGGAGCTAGGGCCACACGGTATTCGAGAATTCGTGAATATCAAACAGATCTGGGCAGCCTGATAGACAATAATGGGAAAAGGATCGAAGTGATAAAACCAAAACCACCGGAATACTTACCGCGACACGACGCAAGTACGTCCCTGTAGTCTCGAATGCAGCATCCCTGCTGCACACGGTCACGGTAAGTATTCAAGTGGTCTTTCATATTCCGCACGTTATGGATGCTCAAATTTCTGTTTTCCGCCACTGCTGAGCAACCGTTTATGGCATGGACGCCATAACCGAGCCTACATGGATGTATTCACGGCGAGTTGCAAAGTAGTGACGGAAAACAATAGCTCCTAAAAGTTATCAGGCGACAACCGTCAGGTCAGCACTACCACGACCATTTTTACGTGCGCTGTCAGCGACCTCATCGAGGAAATCCTGCCCCCAGTGAGCAATGTCGTAGTAACTGACAACGTCATAGGCTTCATTCAGGCGTGCCGCCGCATCGTCTGGATGCATCGACAAGGCGAAATAACAGGTCTCTGCCATTTCCGCAGGATCATGCGGGTTACATAATACAGCGCCCTTAACTTCAGCAGCGGCACCGGCAAACTCTGACAGTACCAACACGCCTTTGCCCTCAGTTTTGCCCTGAGTTGCAACATATTCTTTAGCAACCAGATTTAAACCATCACGAAGTGGCGTAATCCACATAACATCGGCCATCGCGTAGTAGGCCACCAGCTCTTCAAACGGAACAGCCCGGAAAAAGAATTGCACTGGCGTCCAGCCGACATGGGCGTACTTGCCATTAATACGACCCACCGCTTGCTCAATTTCGTTCTGCAGCTCGTTGTACACCGTCATTTCTTTCGCAGCGGGGACACACACAGTCACGAGTGTCACTTTACCGTGCAGCTCTGGATGATCTTCCATAAGCCGTTCAAAGGCCTCCAGCTTAGCGGGTATCCCTTTTGTGTAATCCAGACGTTCGACTGACAGAACAAGTTTAATACCGTGCAACTCTTCCCGTAGCTCCTGCATACGGTTCTGAATTTCAGGTTTTTCTAACGCCGTATCAACGCGTTTCAGATCCAGACCAACCGGGTGGGCACCCAGGCGGATGGTTCGATCATTGACTTTAATCTCAGTCGTCATTTCATCCAGGCCCACGGCGCAACCGTAGGTCAGGAAGCGTGGCGCACAGCCAGATTTTTCAGTCACTTCAAACGGCATGACACCTTTTGCTACATCAATAAAGTTTTCCGACTGACGTGGAATATGGAAGCCAATGTAATCGCATTGCAACAGACTACCGACAATTTCCTTTCTCCACGGCAGCACATTAAATACGTCAGCGGAAGGGAAATACGTATGGTGGAAAAATGCGATATTCAGATCCGGGCGGATTTCACGCAGGTACGCTGGCACCATCCACAAGTTATAATCGTGCAGCCACACGGTTGCACCTTCTGCAGCTTCTTTAGCCGTTTGTTCAGCAAACTTGCGGTTCACTTCGCAGAATACATTCCAGTGCTCTTCAACGAAGCTCGCTCGCTCCCAGAAGGTATGCAAGGTTGGCCAGAAAGCTTCTTTGGAGAAGCGCTTATAAAAAATGTCGACTTCGTCTTTCGTCAGCCCAACACGCGCGGCTACCAGATTAGGGTACTGTTCTTTATCGACCTCGGTATGAACTTCAAATTCTTTCAACGACGGGTCTGTGATCGACCAGGCAACCCAGGCGCCTTTTCTTCCGTCTTTAAAGAAACTGGCGAGTGTCGGAATAATACCGTTGGGTGAACGGTGATTACGGCGTTTCATCTCGCCATCTTCGATGTATTCTTCATAAGGCAGGCGGTGATAGACAATTACCAGATCGGAACCACCGGGCTCAATGTCATCGCGTCCTTCGGCATCAATACCCTCAACACCTAAAAAACCGAAGTGACTGATGGCCTCCAGAATGCCACCAGCACCCGGTGCCGATGCGTGATATACGCGGGCACGGCCTTCTGTCGCTTCTGTTAAGCCTTTTTCGGACTCGCCTACGCAAACACCGATAAAATCATACTCGTACATCGATAAATCGTTCAGGGTGTCACCCGCCACCATCACATCGGCTTTGTCGATATTGAGGTGCTCAACCAGCGCGGTCAGCGTCGATCCTTTATTCACGTTGCGCGGCAAAAAATCCAGATAGAGGTCTGCTGAATACAGTACGTCGCAATCGAGTTTCTCACCAATCGCCTCAAGTTCCTCGCGGTGCTTTTCCATGATATCGGGTGCAACAAAGTACGAGCAGCGACGTTCCTGTGGAACATCCTGACGGACCAGCCCTTCTATGTGCTCTACCGCTGCATGAATTGTGTACTCACCGGGCCACTTATCATCAATACGCGACTGTACTTCACCAACCGGGTGTAGGGTCTCGCCATTGACGACGGTGCAGCCAACATCACAGATGATATATTCAGGCTGAGGAATGGTTGGGTCAGCCAACAATGGCATGACCGACTCAAGGCCTCGCCCGGTAACAAAAATAAGATCAATATCCGGGTGAGCAGCAATCAATTGATAAAGTTGCTGGCGTTGCTCCTGCGAGCCACCAAGAAAGGTTCCGTCCAGATCTGTTGCGAGTAACATAATTTTCTCCGCTGTCCGCACCGCTCGTACTTCAATCGATCATCTGTGCCGACTGCAGTGCGGGTTAATTAATAACCAGTTATGCGACCGCGATTATTTAGATGCTCCGGGATACCGCCGGGTCAGGGCGGCAGGTAACACCGGGCGACTGCACGAATGCAATCTGACACAGCCGGAGCTTTTCAGCTTTGAGCTGCCTGAGACGGAGGTGGTTCCCTACTCTCCTCATGAATGTCTGACTCCCCACTTGTTCCATGTGCTACGTCCGGAGCCAGATCCGGCGACTGTTCACTGTCATCCGGATGCATTTCCAGAGCAGTGGGCGTCGTTCTTACCATAGGTACGAACTGTGCAGGCTCACCTGTCGTCTCGTCCTTCTGTCGTTGATGCATTTTCCATACCGCTACCATAAACAGAGTGCCCTGAACCGCAGCAAAGTACACAGGCAGTGCACTCGCGCCGGTCATAGACATCAATTGTCCACTTAATGCCGGGCCTATGGCTGCACCAATACCGTGCACCAAGAGTAACGCACTGCCCCCCGGAAGAATATCGCCGCTTTCCAGATGATCGATCAGGTGAGCGACGGCCACCGGGTAAACTGCGAAAGCCAACCCACCGTACAAGGCGATAGCGGCATAAAGAAATTCCACCGAAGCAAACGACGCCGGAATAATTAATAAGGCAGACACAGCAGCTACGCCAACGATACCAGCAAGAACCCGGCGGCGATCAAACCTGTCGGACAGGCGCCCCACCGGATACTGCAATAAAGCCCCGCCAATAATGCCCGCAGTAACAAAGGTCGCCACCTCAGACGTAGGTAATCCAATCCGTGAGGCATAAAGCGCACTCATCCCCCAGAATGCCCCCATCGCAAGTCCCGAGAGAAACGCGGCACTGATCGCCAGCGGAGCAATACGCCAGAGAAAGCGTATCCCTAAACGCTTAACCTGCTGAACTTCCGGAGGACCAAAACGTGTGCCCGTTACAGGCACCAGAGAAAGCGTCACCAATACCGATGCCAGTGCGAAAAGCAGATAACTGGACGCCGGCGCTAGCGACATAAATTGCTGAGAAACCGCTAATGCCCCGAGGTTCACCACCATGTACACGGCAAACACCTGGCCACGATTCTGTGGCGGTGTCGTGGCATTCAGCCAGCTTTCAATCACGGTATAAAGAATGACCAACGCAGTGCCGGTCAGGACTCTCAGCCCGCCCCACGCCCAGGGGGTCGCGAAAGCATCGTGCAACAGCACCGACACAGACCCCACCGCCGCGCACATGGCAAAGGTTCGTATATGCCCTACACGACGAATCAGAGGTAACGCGAGAAAAGTGCCCACGAAAAAACCAACAAAGTAGCCCGACATAATCAGGCCCATTGCCTGATCACTGAAGGATTCTTCGCTGCCGCGGACAGCCAGTAATGTGTTGAGAAGTCCGCTGCCAAGTAGCAACAGACTGACGCCCGCCAATAATGACAGGACGGGCCGCAGTTGTTTGAGCATGTGATACTTACCTATGGTAATGCCCGCGCAATGGCGGGCCTCAAATACTTAACAGGTAACAGAGACTTCTTCGAGCGTCTCAGTATCAAGATAGCTTAATGCGACAGTGTTAAAGTTCAGATCCACAAAAACTTCACAGTAGTATTCGCCGTGACGCCACGCCATGTGGACACTGCTGTCATTACTGGAGTGCAGTTCAAAACGTCCATCAAAGGCCGGGTAGTTCGAGCGGAACTCCATTAACTTCAGCAAGCGCTTTACAACCGGGCTTGTTAACGATTCTTTGGCCTCAGAAAGACTGTAGTAGTGGCGGTTAATGTCACGTAATTCACCCGTTTCCTCCATCAGTTCTTCATCATTAACGCCCGCCAACAAACCAACGTAATACACCTGAGGAATGCCTGGTGTGAAGAACTGAATCGCGCGAGCGGCAATGTAAGCGTCATCGTTCTGCATCAGTGCATCGTAAAACGTACAGGTGATCTGATAAATCGCACCAACACTGTGAATATTAGCAGCTGACTTGCGCATAATCGGATCGGCACTGCGCTGCTGCAGGTTATCGATCAGAGCGGCAATTTTCTCTTCAGGCAGAACACCTTCGACATCAGGAATACAGATACCATCGTGGGTGTCGAGGACGGTGACCATATTACGAGGACACATACGCAACCAGTGCTTCAGATACACACTGTTTGCATCCAGTAGTGAGAACAGTACCAACGGTGGCAACGCAAAGCCATACGGATGCATATCACGACGACTGATGGCGTACTGATAACTGCTGTGATCATGAACTTCAGGCAAACAACGTGCACCGTGCTTTTGCGCCACCGAATTGACCCAATCGAGATTACGGTAAACGTCGGGTTCTACCAGAAAGCAGCTGCTTCCGACCCGCTTTGTGGTGTAGCCAAACGCATCAAGACGGAACAGATTCACACCTTTTGAGGCAAGGAACCCAATGTAATCTTCCATCAGTTCATAAGTAGCGTCGGCTTCATAATTCAGGTCAATCTGTTGCTCGGTGAATGTGCACCAGACACGCTCGGTCGAGCCATCGGCGAAGGTCACCTCACGGAAAGGTTCTTTCTCTTTGCGGATATGAATTTTCGCCATATCGTCCGGGGAAAACTCACCCATTTTATCGACGCGGACAAACAATTCAGCGTATTTCGATTCGTCCTTTTTCTGAAGAAAGTCCTTAAACTCTTCAGACTCGTCGGAAATATGATTTACGGTCAGATCAGCACAGATATCGAACTGCGCGGCGATACGCTCAATGTCTGCCCAACCACCATACGCGGGATCAACCTCTTTGTGCGTCAGAGGTGAAAAACCGGCATCCGCGTTAGACGGGTAGAATGGCAATATATGAACACCCCCGACGGCAGTACTCAGGTGCTGTTCCATAAAACCCGCCAGGTCTTTCAGGTCTTTACCAATACGGTCTGGATAGGCAATTAGTTGTACGGCATTCTTCAACGACATAGTGTCCTCCTCTCATTTCACCCTAACGCATGACACAGAGTAATCACCCCTTTATGGCGGATTGCGTCCGACGTTCTGGTCATTCTTGAGATAAAGGGAACTGATCAAGGTTCCTCATACTCTCTATTTCGTTCTGTTGCGCCCAAAATCTACCGCCAGAACCCCGGTCTGAAGCCATTCGTCAAAGCCTGACAAAGTAGCTATCCAATTGACCCGTATAGGGTTTTCGGGTATTTTCGCGAGCGAATGAAAAGACATATGTTATGTAGAGCCAGTACAGACACGATACTGGCCCAGGCCTGATTTGCAGGTCTATTCTCTTCATACAGACGAGCAGGTTCAGACGGATATCCCGTTCTGTATCGGATCAGAAGCTGGCTAATAAGGACACCCCTTGCTCCCGGCCTTCTGCCTGCATTGAAAGAGTATCTGAATTAAAGGCGATTCCCGAATGACGACAGAAAAGGTCGACGTACTGCTGGTTGGCGGCGGTGCAATGAGCGCAACCCTGGGCACACTGCTTCGCAGACTGGACCCATCCCTTCAAATTACCCTGGTTGAACGCCTCGACCACGTAGCCCACGAGAGCACAGACGGCTGGAACAACGCAGGCACCGGACATGCCGGATACTGTGAGCTGAACTACACGCCACAAACCGCCGATGGCGATGTCGAAATCGACCGGGCTCTGTCGATCAACGCAAACTTTGAAATTTCACTCCAGCTCTGGAGCTATCTGGTGCGTGAAGGCGGCCTGCCAGAGCCAAAAAACTTCATCAATACGACGCCTCACCTGAGTTTCGTCTGGGGTGAGGAGAACGTTGAATTCCTGCGCCGCCGCCATGAAAAACTGAGCGCGCACCACCTGTTTAAAGAGATGGAGTACTCCGAAGATCCAGCTGTACTGGAACAATGGATGCCGCTCGTAATGAAGGATCGCGATCCTTCAGAAAAAGTCGCGGCAACCCGTATCGCTCACGGAACAGACGTCGACTTCGGTTCACTGGCCCGTAACATGGTCAAGAACCTGCAGGATGATGACAACTTTACTCTTTGCCTGAATCACGAAGTGAACGACTTTGATCATGCCAAAGACGGAAGCTGGCACGTTCGCGTGAAAGACCGTAAATCAGGCAAATCGAAAACTATTCACGCTAACTTTGTCTTCCTGGGGGCCGGTGGCGGTGCTCTGCCGCTACTGCAGGCTTCCGGTATCGACGAGGCTGACGGCTACGGAGGCTTCCCGGTCTCTGGTCAGTGGCTGGTATGCAAAGATCCTGCGATCGTTGCTCAACACAGTGCCAAAGTGTATGGCAAGGCTGCGATTGGTGCGCCTCCTATGTCAGTGCCTCACCTTGATACCCGCATCATCAATGGCGAGCCCGCGTTGCTGTTTGGCCCGTTCGCGGGCTTTACCATGAAATTCCTGAAGTCTGGTTCTAAGTTTGATCTGCTGAAATCTGTCAGCGTCAGCAACCTGATGCCTATGATGGACGTCGGTTTCAATAACATGGACCTGACCAAGTACCTGATCAGCGAAGTACGCCAGTCTCATAAAGAGCGCGTGGGTACTCTGCGCGGTTACTATCCAGCCTGCAAAGCGTCTGACTGGACTCTGGCCCGCGCCGGCCAACGCGTACAGATCATCAAGAAAGACGCCAGCGGCCGCGGTAAACTCGAATTTGGTACCGAGCTGGTCGCAGCGAAAGACGGCTCGCTGGCCGCGCTGCTTGGCGCCTCTCCGGGTGCATCTGTCGCGGTACAGGCGATGATCGAGGTGCTGGAGCGCTGCTTCCCTGAGAAAATGGCATCAGGCTGGGATAAGCGTCTGAAGAAGATGATTCCTTCATACGGCGAGTCTCTGAAAAACGACGCAGAACTCCTCGGTCGTATTCGTTCAGAAGTTCTCAGTACACTGAAGATCGGCGAGTAAGCACTCGCGAAACTGAAAAAGCCAGGCATACGCCTGGCTTTTTTTGTTCTTGAGCGCCCACTTTATCAGTCGCTCTCATTTAAGCTCCTTGCCGGTTTACCTGCCTCATCGTCGCTATGCTTCTGAGACACCGCT
Organism: Oceanospirillaceae bacterium; assembly: GCA_002724925.1. Taxonomy (GTDB): domain Bacteria; phylum Pseudomonadota; class Gammaproteobacteria; order Pseudomonadales; family Oceanobacteraceae; genus Thalassolituus. The sequence goes on along the minus strand of PBQA01000013.1, from coordinate 336,386 downwards.
TTCGTTTCCTGTTTAATAACGCCACCAAACTGCAGCACCAGAAAGTTAATCAGCGACAGGGTAATCGCAATTTCGTAATAGCTGTACGCCACGGAGACACCAATCGCTCCAGTGTTCCAGATACTCGCCGCTGTTGCCGTTCCCGAAACATTGCCGCCATTCTTCAGTATCGCACCACCACCAATAAAACCTATCCCTGTAATCAGGCCGTACATTACCCGTGCCTCAGCATCTGAGCCGCTATAAACCTGCATCGCCAGTAACATATACCCACAGGATGCCACAGACACCAGAGGAAACGTACGCAGGCCAACGCCTTTGCTTCTGAGTTCACGGTTTACAGCGACCGGTACGGCCAGTAAGAAAGCAATCCCAAGGTCCACAAAGTGATTTAACATTTGTGTCCATTCAAGCTCTGTCATGTAACTACTCCATTAATCTCTCACTATTGGGAGCACAAAGCATGCTACGAGGTTCCTCTCAGTAGCTACTGGACAGTCCTGGTACAAACAACAGGCAAAAAAAACGGCACCTAAAAAGGTGCCGTTTTTGAACTGCAGAGTTGTGAGTCTTATCCGAAGAAGGAAATCATCACACCTGCCGCAACTGCTGAACCGATTACACCCGCAACGTTCGGGCCCATCGCATGCATCAGCAGGAAGTTCTGGCCGTTGGCTTCCAGACCCACTTTGTTCGACACACGTGCCGCCATAGGTACAGCAGAAACACCCGCTGAACCAATAAGTGGGTTGATAGGATCTTTAGACAGTGCATTCATGATCTTAGCCATCACGACACCTGCCGCAGTACCCACCATAAAGGCAACCAGACCCAGAACGATAATCGCCAGAGTGCTGCCATTCAGGAAGGCGTCAGAGCTCATTTTGTAGCCTACTGACAGACCCAGGAAGATGGTCACCATGTTGATCAGTGCGTTCTGTGCAGTATCGCTCAGACGCTCTACCACACCAGATTCTTTCATCAGGTTACCGAAGCAGAACATACCCAGCAGCGGTGCCGCTGAAGGCAGCAACAGTGCAACCAGAATCAGTACCGCGATCGGGAAAACGATTTTCTCGCCTTTTGTCACCGTACGCAGCTGTTCCATCTGAATCTTACGCTCAGCTTCTGTGGTCAGTGCTTTCATAATTGGTGGCTGAATCAAAGGAACCAGCGCCATGTATGAATAGGCCGCAACCGCAATCGCACCCAGCAGTTCAGGAGCCAGCTTAGATGCAATAAAGATCGACGTCGGGCCATCTGCACCACCAATAATACCGATCGCAGCTGCCTGCTGAACGGTGAAGTCCATCAGACCCGCATCGGTCAGTAATACCGCACCAGCAACGGTACCAAAGATACCAAACTGAGCAGCAGCACCGAGCAGCAGTGTTTTCGGGTTAGCCAGAAGCGGACCGAAGTCAGTCATAGCACCAACGCCCATGAAGATCAGCAGAGGTGCAACACCACTGGCAATCGTCACGCTATAGAAGGTGTAGAGCATGCCGTTTTCAAAACCAGCTTCTTTACCCAGCAGGAGTGCCTTCTTATACAGCGCGGATTCGGCACTGTGATACGCATCCAGTATATTGTGCACAGTCGCATCAGCCGCCAGACCAAACAGGTCACGGAACTGAGCAAGCAGTGCAGGATCAGCAGAACGGATTGCACCTTCAGCCGCAGACCAACCCAGTCCGGCACTCGGGATGTTTACCATCAGAGTACCAACAGCGATTGGCAGAAGCAGAAGTGGTTCAAAACCCTTCTTGATGGCCAGGTACAACATACCGAAGCCAACCAGCATCATGAACGCCTGGCCTGGCTCAATGTGAGCGATACCAGTGTCATTCCAGAGTCGGAGTAAACTTTCCATCAGTCAGCTCCCATTAACCCAGTGTGTAGAGGGTGTCACCCACTTTAACAGCAGCACCTTCGGTGGCTGTCACACTGCCGATGGTGCCTGAGCGCGGTGCACGCACCTCAGTTTCCATCTTCATGGCTTCAAGGATGATGACAACATCACCTTCGCTAACGGTCTGACCTGGCTGAACCAGTACCTTCCAGACGTTACCAGCCAGTGGCGCAGAAACAGGATCACCGCCGCCCGCTGCAACCGGAGCAGATGTCGCAGCACCCGCGTTGCCTGAATCACCACCGAATGACATTGGTGCGCCATTTACTGGCTTAAGATCAGTCACATCGCCGCCGTCATCCACTTTCACAACGTATTCGTTGCCATCAACAGTGACAGTAAAGGTGTCTTCATCAGCGCCTTTTGGAGCTGGCTCAAATGCGTCTGGGTTATTACGGTTCTCAAGGAACTTAGGCGCGATCTGAGGGAACATAGCGTAGGTCAGAGCGTCATCGATCTTGTCGGCAGACAGCTCGATACCTTTCTCAGCGGCCAGCTTGTCAACGTCAGCAATCACTTTATCGAGTTCGTTCTCGATCAGGTCAGCTGGGCGACAGGTAATTGCTTCTTTGCCTTCCAGAACACGAGCCTGAAGCTCAGCATTCATAGCGGCAGGTGCTGCACCGTATTCGCCTTTAAGAATGCCCTGAGTCTCTTTCGAGATCGACTTGTAACGCTCGCCAGTCAGAACGTTCAGTACTGCCTGAGTACCAACAATCTGAGACGTTGGAGTCACCAGAGGAATATGTCCCAGATCTTCACGTACACGTGGGATCTCTTTCAGAACTTCGTCGAACTTGTCAGAAGCGCCCTGCTCACGCAGCTGGTTTTCCATGTTGGTCAACATGCCGCCCGGCACCTGAGCAACAAGAATACGGCTGTCTGTGCCGCGCAGCGCGCCTTCGAACTTAGCGTACTTCTTACGAACATCACGGAAGTAAGCAGCAATTTCTTCGATCAGCAGCAGGTCCAGGCCTGTATCGCGATCGGTGCCAGCCAGAGCAGCAACAACAGATTCGGTTGCAGTATGGCCGTAAGTCATCGACATAGAAGAAATAGCAGTATCGACGCGGTCAATACCCGCTTCGATCGCCTTCAGGATGGTCATATCAGACATACCTGCTGTCGCGTGCGCGTGCAGCTGAACTTCAAGATCAGTCTGTGCTTTCAGGCGTGATACCAGCTCGTATGCATCGTATGGGGTCAGGATGCCTGCCATGTCTTTGATGGCGATAGAATCAGCACCCATGTCTTCGATCTGTTTCGCCAGATCAATCCATGAATCCAGTGTATGTACCGGACTGGTGGTGTACGACAGCGTACCCTGCGCGTGTTTACCTTGTTTCTTAACAGCTTTCAGTGCTGTCTCAAGGTTGCGCGGATCGTTCATTGCGTCGAACACACGGAAAACGTCTACGCCATTGGTAGCCGCACGCTCTACAAACTTCTCTACAACATCATCAGCGTAATGACGGTAGCCAAGCAGGTTCTGACCACGCAGCAGCATCTGGTGCTTGGTCTTTGGCATTGCTTTCTTGAATTCGCGGATACGATCCCATGGATCTTCACCGAGGAAGCGGATGCAGGAGTCAAATGTTGCGCCGCCCCAGGACTCAAGTGACCAATAACCAACCTGGTCGAGTTTCTCAGCAATAGGGAGCATGTCATCAATGCGCATGCGGGTCGCCAGAATAGACTGGTGAGCGTCACGCAGGACGACGTCGGTAATACCTAATGGTTTCTTAGAATCGGTCATGGATGATGGCCTTTTCTTCCGTAAACGTTGTTAATTAACGTTGAGTTCTTCTTATACCGTGCCTTACTTTTGGCGGGCACGATGCTCTTTTACTGCCGCAGATAATACTTTCAACAACTGCGGATCCACCCCTGTGGTCTGTGGCGCTGCGGCGGGTTTTGCCGCGGGCACTTCTACCTCAGGAGCAATTTTGTTCACAATTCTGGACATAGCAGCGGTCACGAACACGAGCATTGTCAGAAAGACAAAGACGACGCCCATACCGAAAATCATCAGCTCCAGACCTTGTGATACGACGCTTGGCTCAGCCATGCAGGCGCTCCTCAAAATGGTCTCTGTGGATCTCTCCGTATCCGTCGGTCAGACACAAACTGTCCTGCCACGGAGTCCGGCAAGCTGCGCTAGAGTACTCAACTTGACCAGCCAAAGCAACCGCCTAAAACGGCCACAGCCCGCTCACACACTGGTCGGCAGTAGCATGAACGACAGTAGCTCGCGTATACTCGCGCGCCCTTTACAGCGTTTCCTCTGAGATCACCCGATGTTCGCCAGCAACCTTCCTTTTACAGATACAAAGCGCCCTTATATCGCCCTCGCGCCCATGGAAGGTCTGATGGATGGAACATTTCGCGAACTCCTGACCGCTGTCGGCGGTATCGATCACTGCGTGACTGAATTCATCCGCGTCACGCAGCAGGTATTCCCGTCGAAAGTTTTCTACCGCCTGTGCCCTGAACTACATAACGGCGGACGCACACTCGCCGGGACACCAGTCCACGTGCAGCTACTTGGCAGTGATCCGGAGTTGATGGCTGGCAATGCTGCGAAAGCCGCTGAACTCGGTGCACTAGCGATTGACCTGAACTTCGGCTGCCCGGCAAAAACGGTTAATCGCAGCCAGGGCGGCGCTGTTCTGCTGCAATACCCTGACCTGCTGAACCGCATCGCAAGCGCAGTGCGCAGTGCTGTTCCTGCGCACATCCCCGTCAGTGCGAAAATGCGCCTCGGCTTCAAAGATAAAAGTCTGGCACTGGAGAATGCATCCGCACTCGCATCCGGCGGAATTCAATGGTTAACCGTTCATGCACGTACGAAAACGGAAGGCTATAAGCCCCCGGCCTATTGGAAATGGATCGCTGATATAAAGCAGGTAATTGATATCCCGGTACTCGCCAACGGCGAAATCTGGACGCCAGAACAAGCCCACCAATGCCAACAGGAAAGTCAGTCTGATCTTCTGATGATCGGACGTGGGCTGGTCGCGACGCCCGATCTGGCACGAATCATCAAAGAACCCGATTATCAGCCAATGACCTGGCATCAACACCTGGGGTTACTTGAAACACTTTCAGAGTCGCTGGAGCACTTAACAGACAAGCAGCTCACGGACCGGTTGAAACAATGGCTACACTATTTTTCGATGCACTCGGAAACGATTAAGTCTGTATTCGATAGTGTAAAGCGCGAGCGTTCGAGGGAAGCGTTTTTCAGTAAGATAAGGTTGGCATCTGAGTCAGACCTGTAGAGGGTCGCACCCACCTGACTGGAGGCCTGACTGACCGCCTGACTGACCCACTAGTGCAGGTCAGCTGGCGGGATATACATCAGGAATTCAGATCTGCGGTCAGATCGTTCACACCTGCTTCTTTTAACAGTGAATCTACCAAAGGCGCCATGGCACGGTGTTTCAGGGCACTATCGACCAAAGCCTCAGGTAAACTTTGCCCGGCTTCTTTATCCGCACTCAGAATACCTTTATGGCCGCCCTCACCCAGACCGCTCAGCCCATCAATCGATACGATCTTCATACCGTCGATGTTCTCCAGAGGCTTGACGCTTTCACGGATAATCATTGGCAGACTCTCATGCAGGCTCAATACCCGCTTCAGAGCAATCTGTGCTTCGCTGAGGCTGTTCAGAGCCTCATTCATTGCACGTTGACCTTCTGCATCGACCATATATTTTTCACGATCAGCTTCAACCCGGACGCGAATTGCATCGGCTTCAGCCTGTGCCTGCAAGCGCAGTGCCTCGGCTTTGTCTTCAGCAGCAAACTTCTCAGCTTCGGCTGATACTTTCACGCCTGTTGCCTGACGTTCTGCCTCTTTTTTAGCTTCGATCAGTTCGATCTCTTTTTCACGCTCTGCAATTTCTACCTGCTTCGCAGTCATTACTTTCTCTTCCGCTTTTACTGCTTCTGAGCGAGCTACGTTAGCTTCCTGATCAGCCAGCGACTGCTCTTTCGATTTCTGAGCGACCGCAATGGCACGTTCCTGCTGAGCGATTTCCAGAGACTTCTGCTTTTCAATTTCACGCTCTTCTAGCTGGCGTTCACGTTCAATTTCCTGCTCACGAAGTCGACGATCTTTCTCAATTTCGAGCAACCGCGTTTGCTGCTCAGCATCGATACGAGACTCATCGACTTCGCGTTTAGCAATAATTTCAGCCTGAAGTGCAGTCCGCTCTTTATCTGCTTTTTCTTTCGCTATATCCGCTTGTTGCTGCGCTTCACGGTTTTCAATTTCGCGTTGCTGATCCATTTGTGCATAACGGACCTCACGTTGAATTTCGAGACGCTGACGTTCCGCTTCAAGGTTTTTAGTTTCGATCTGAACCCTGGTCTCCTGTTCAACATCATTCACCTCTTTACGACGTGCTTCGATGGAGCGAGTCATTCTCGAAAGACCTTCAGCATCGAACACGTTGTCTTGCTGGAAGAATTCACGTGGAGTCTGGTCCAACCCTGTGAGAGACACAGACTCGAGCTCGAGACCATTCTTTAACAGGTCTTCACTCACTACCTGCTGCACTTTCTGAACGAACTGGCTACGCTGCTCGTGCAGCTCTGCCATTTCCATTTCGGCTGCTACAGAGCGCAGAGCATCAACAAACTTACCCTCGATCATCTCTTTCAGAGCTTCAGGGTCCAACGTACGCGCACCCAGTGTCTGAGCGGCGTTTGCGATTGCATCATTCTCTGGCTTAACCCGCAGATAGAATTCAGCCAGAACATCAACACGCATACGATCCTTAGTAATAAGTGCCTGCTGTTCCTTACGTGATACAGCCAGGCGCAAGGTATTCATATTTACCGGAATCACTTCATGAAGTACCGGTAATACCATGGCACCACCATTGAGGATTACTTTCTGCCCGCCCATGCCCGTACGAACAAACGACCGCTCTTTAGAGGCACGGGTATATAACCGCGAAAAGATAATACCGACCACCAGCAGCGCAACAAACAGCACCACTGAAATAAAAATAATTGAACCAAGATTACTCATTTTTCTTCAATTCCTTATGAGGGATTCACTACTATTTATACCTGCCCCAGATTCGGGTTAGCAGGTTCTATCACTTTAAACGTTGCCCCAGCAGACTCGACCAGGAGTACCTTGTCGCCCTGCTTAAAAACAACGTCTTCCATTGGCTCGACCATCACGTAATGCGTAGTGCCGTGACGATCTTTAAAACGGGCCTCCGCTGGAGAGTTCTGACGAGCTTCACCTATGGTGATGACCGCAACCCGACCAACAAAGGTGCTGGCGGATATCGATTCTGTCTCGTCTTTGAAAACTACTTTTGCCAATACTCCGTTGCAGCCGCGCACCATTGGCAACGCAGCAACAACCGCCAAAGGAGAAGCAATTAATGCGGGTAACGTAAAACCCAGAATACTTTCAAGAACTGACTGGAAAACTAACCCCGCAAGCCCAAAAGTGGCGAGGAAAATAACCAGAAGCACCAACGCAGGAACCTGCCCGAAACGAATCCAGCCAAGGAAGCTGGTCAGCACTCCGCCAGAGCTGATATTTCCATCGATATCAAACTCAATATCAGGCAACAAACTGTCTATTGCTTCCGACATCCCAGCCCCAATCACCGTCAGCACGCCTTCAGTCAGTGCAATAATCAGCATCAGCATCAAGGCAACACTGAATGGAAAGTTATTATCAGCGAGCAAAAATTCCATTTACGATTCCGATCCGGACTTAATACGCGCAAGACGCTCTTTTATTCGATTACTACGTGACAGAGACTCCAGCTCGGCTAATTTAGCGGCATCCTGATTTCCGCTGATCCCCGGCGCACCGGCATTGTTCATCACGCGATTAAACGCTGCCGTGGCTTTCTCTACACGGCGGGAGGGTTCGCTACTGCCTGGAACACCAGGTTCACCAGAAGCTTGCGCTTCTGCTTTCCGGTACTCTTCTTTCGCTTCTTCCATTTCACGCTTTTTCGCCTGCAGCGCCTGAATGTAAGAATTCAGTTCAACGATTTCAGCATCGGCATCAGTAATTGATTTCTCAACCACCGGAAGCATGGCCTCAATGTCCATCTGACGCGCGATAGCGGCTTCTGCAAGATCATCGCGTCCTTCGTTCACTGCAATTTCAATCTGCTCCTGAAGCTCGACATGGCGGGCATTATCTTTATTCAGAGATTGGCTGCTGAGATAACGGGCCGCTTCTGTCTTGCCCAGCTGCTGCCTGACTTCTTCAATAGCTTCGTCAATTTCGCGGATCGTCTGCTCCATCACCATGACAGGTGCGACGTTCTCCAGTGAATCAATCAGAGTATTAGCGGATGCTGCTACCAGGCGCCCGATTCTTGCGATGTATCCTTCCGGCATAATGTGTTCCTCAGTGTGTCGTTAATCTATTCAGTCAGAGTTTCAATCAAATGAAGAAGCCGCTGTTTACGGTCGACATCTACTTCTTCAGTACGATTGGCATGTTCAGATATCAGAGCAGGTAACAGTTGCTTAACCAATTGCTCAGCAACAGGGAGTAAGCCGTGCTCCAGGTTTCTTAGAAAGGCGTCATCACGCGTAGTGGCCTGCACAGATGCGGCGATCTCGGCTACCCCAATCAGCAGAGCCTCACACACATCACTGCGTGATTCAGGGTCAGATTTACATTCTGCAAGGATGGGCGCTGCTACTTCTGAAGACGACAAGTATGCTCGAGAAAAACTTTCGGAACCGACCTGCTCGCGCGCCATGCGGATCAGCTCACGTACTTTTTCACTCTGGGTGACAGCACCATTTTGCTCAATACGCATAAGATACGCGTAATCTTCCGGAGACAGTCTGACGCTGATGGATTGGGATTTGTTTAGCACCCTATCGTCCTTGAGTTGATGTTCCTTATTTGCATACAAATGTATACACCCTTAGCTGTACTGGTCAAGCACTTTCGTCATAGCGAACGGCTATTCGTATGATCGATAAAACCAAATATGAGAATGATTCTCAGGTGATATTCTGAAGCCATTGATGTAACTCACAGCGAGATCAGACTCATGACCAAGACCATCAGCTTTGCAGTTATGCACTTCGCCATTGCCTTTTCTGTGGCTTACGCCCTGAGTGGTAGCTTTATTGTCGGTGGAGCAATCGCCATCGTGGAGCCAGCCATCAACACAGTAGGATATTACTTTCACGAGAAGATTTGGGCGCGCCGAAACACAGAGATGAATACGCCGTTGGCATGTGCGTGATACAGCGATGCTCAGCAAAGCCTGATACCCTGTATGATCGCAATATCCACCGACAGTAAGTAGAGAGTTATGACGCAGACCATTTCCCTGTTCGCCGATGTGCAGAATATTTACTACACCTGCCGACAGGAATTCGGGCGTCACTTTAATTACCGGGCCTTGTGGAACGAATTCTCACAGGGGCGCGAAGTTCATACCGCCGTCGCTTACGCTATTGATCGCGGTGATGCCGGGCAGATGAATTTTCAGCGTATTCTCAAGGAACTCGGTTTCCATGTACGACTTAAACCTTATATTCAACGTCGTGATGGTTCAGCAAAAGGCGATTGGGATGTCGGTATTACGATTGATCTGGTGGATGCAGCGCCTGCCTCAGACATTATCGTATTGCTTTCAGGCGACGGTGATTTTGATCTGGCTCTGGAGCGCGCTCGAAAGGATGGCGCGCAATGCTGGGTTGTCGGCGTAGAGGCACTCACGGCGCGTTCTTTAATCGACGCCGCGGATCGTTTTATTCCGATTGATGAGCGCCTGTTACTGCCTGCATCAGGTAAGTAGATGCAAGAAACACAACGATTAAGCCCGATGTTAAAAACAGTGTTTAAGCTGGAGTCTCGGCCAGAATCACCGCTCTTAATGGCGCTGGGTAGCCTTCCGCTGTTTTTGAAGAGTCTTCAGGATCAAGAAAATCCGGCAACGAATTAAACCGCATCCAATCAGTACTGCGCTGCTCATCCAGCGACGTCTGATTCAGATCGACGACCCGGGCATTGCGTAAGCCCGCGCGGCGACACCACAGCAATAAGGTCTCAACAGAAGGTAAAAACCAAACGTTGCGCATCATGGCGTAGCGGTCTTCTGGCATCAGCACCTCGCCCAGCCCGCCTTCAATCACGAGAGTCTCGAGCACCAACTGGCCACCCGGGCGCAGCGTGTCACGCAACTCCTGAAGATGATCAATCGGTGACTTACGGTGGTACAGAACGCCCATTGAAAACGTGGTATCGAAAGCACGTAATCGTGGCGGTACGTCTTCCATACGCAGCGGCAAAAGGTCGATATTTAACCTTCCCTGTGCCCTTTCAGCGTATCGTTTGTAGGCCTGAAACTGCATAAGAAACAATCGTGACGGATCAACACCGATCACCTGGCCAGCCCCCTCACCCAACATGCGCCACATGTGGTAACCAGAGCCGCAACCAACATCCAGAACCGTGCGACCTCTTAACGGCGCAAGATGTGGCGCGACACGATCCCACTTCCAGTCAGAACGCCACTCAGTATCAATGTGCGTATTAAAAAACTGGAACGGACCTTTACGCCACGGCATTAAACCACGCAGACCGGCCTCCACGGCTGCGCTATCTTCATCAGAGATATGTGCTTTAGTCAGGCGAAGATCATGCGCTGTCAGATCACATTGATCCGGAGTGATCGCGGGGAGAGAATCCAGTGCTTCGAGCCAGCGAGCCTGATCACCATGCTCTTTGTCATGCAAAAACAATTGCAGCTGATCACGCAGTACATTTCCCCAAGGGGCAAATTTACCCTCACGCAGAAACGCATGAACATGATCAAACCATGGCAACAGGGAGTCATCGGAATACGTCATTATTTTATGGCTAAGTATGAAACGAAGTTAAAGCACTGGTACCAACGGATCACCTGTGAGAATCCCGCCTGCATCAGGCGCTCTCGGTGGGCACTTTCTGTTTCGGGTATCAATACGTTTTCAATGGCACTGCGCTTCTGTGAAATCTCCAGATCGGAGTACCCATTTGCCCGTTTAAAATCGTGATGCAGCTCTGTTTGCAGAGCCTGTTCCTGATCATCAAAGGCGATTTTTTCAGACAGAATTAATGCCCCGCCTTCACAGGTTGCCTCGGCAATACGGGTTAATAACGCAAGGCGTTTTTGAGGTTCTATAAATTGCAGAACAAAATTGAGCGCGGTGACTGAGGCATTTTCTATCGGGCATTCACAAATATCGGCACACACCAAATCAACCTCGGGGCCATCATCATCCAGCGCAAGATAATGCCCGGCGCGCTCCAGCATTGACTCGGAGTTATCAATACCGATGATTTTACAGTCGGAAGTTTTTAATGCATGACGCATGGCCAGCGTCACGGCACCGAGAGAGCAGCCCAGATCGTAAAGGTGGGTGCCTGGCTGTGCATAACGCGCTGCAATAATGCCCGACATCGCCACCGTCTCAGCGTACCCCGGCACCGAGCGTTTAATCATGTCGGGGAACACACGGGCGACCGCGGTATTAAATTCAAAATCAGCGACGGCAGTCTGAGGCGTGTTGTAAATATTATCCTGATCGCTCATTTTTCTGTCACTTCCGGGTCAGGAGACGAAGACTCAAGAGCAAACATTTCGTCCTGCGTGTTCTTTTCTTCACGCGCCACACCGGACTCATAAAGCTCATGCTCAGCGTTGGCTTCTTCCACCAGCGATTTGGCCATTTCTTTTTTTGCCCGTACGCCCAGCTTGCGGAACTGATCAGCCTGATTGATCAGGTTGCCACGACCGCTTTTCAGCGCTTTCCAGGTATCGTCGTAGGTGCCCTGAACGGTGTTCAGCTGTTTACCCATGGTTTCCATACGCTCAGCGACGATCACCAGTTTGTCGTAAATTTTCCCGGCCTGGTCGGCGAGTTTTTCAGTGCTTTTATTACGACGTTCAATCGCCCAGATACTTGCCACCGTGCGCAGAGTAGCCAACAGTGTGGTGGGCGTAACGACGACAATGCGCTTATCAAAAGCTTCGTTAAACAGGCTGTCATCCTGCTCGAATGCCGCCATGAAGGCGGGCTCTACCGGCATAAACAGAAATACAAAATCCGGCGAATTCAGCCCTTCGAGCTGTTGATACGCTTTATCACTCAAAGAGCGGATATGCTGGCGGATGGCTTCAACGTGCTGGCGCAGATACTGCTGACGCTCACCGTCATCTTCGGCGTTGACCATATCGGTGTAGGCGTTCAGTGAGACTTTAGAATCGACAATAATATGCTTATCGTCCGGCAGGTTGATGATCACATCCGGGCGGTAGCGTTTGCCTTCGTCGTTATTCAGCGACTGCTCGCGGACAAATTCTTCGCCCTCCCGCAGACCTGATTTTTCGAGGACTGTTTCAAGAACAAGCTCGCCCCAGTTGCCCTGTTTTTTCTTTTCACCACGTAAGGCGGTCGTCAGTGCATGGGCTTCGGCACTCATCTGCTGATTCAGTTTATGCAACTCACCAATCTGAGCCTGCAATGACGCTCGATCCTTGGCATCTGAGACGTACACATCTTCGACTTTCTTTTTCAGGCCATCGAGCTGTTCCCGAAAAGGATTCAGCAATGCGTTAATGCCCTGTTGACTCTGTTCGCTGAACTGCTTGGTTTTCTGCTCAAAGATTTTCTGTGACAGGTTTTCAAACTCTTTCAGGAGCTGCTCACGCGATTCATTTATGACCGCAAGCTTCTCATCGGCACTGCGCTGCTCCTGCTGCCGGGCTTCCTGCTCGGTCGCCAGCCGCGACTGCACATCACTCAGCTGGGTCTGTAACTGCGCTGATCTTGAATCCGATTCGGTCAGCCGTTTCTCCAGTAACTGCTCCTGACGCGATAACGCAGACAGTTTTTCCTGTTCTCTGGCCAGCGCCAGTCCGGAATCACTGGCACGGGCTTCTGCTTCCTGGCGAATCGATCGTTCTGCAGAGAGCTGATCTGCCAGCAAGGACTTTTCTTCGCGCAGGCGCTCTGCGTCCGCCGTAAGTTGCTGAATCTGTAGCGCTGATGTTTCTTTGTCAGACGCTGCTTTGCGCTCGCGCAACAACCAGCCCAACGCAAATGTGGCTGGAACAAAAGCCGCTATTAATGCAGCGAGTAACGGTGAATCTGAAAGAAATTGAAGAGATTCGGTCATGATTTACCTAAACAAGTAATTCGCTCAATGAGTCGACCACCAGATCCGGAGCGCTATTGCGGATATCGTCGCCATGATTGTATCCGTAGGTCACTGCGACCGTCGCAACCCCTGCCGCTTTTGCCGCGGCAATATCATGGCGGGAGTCACCAATCATGATGGTTTGAGAAGGCTTTATCCCTGTTTCTTTACAGGCATGCAAAACCGGAACGGGCGATGGCTTTTTTTCAGCGAGGTCATCGCCACAGAGAAGGAACTGAAAATACGCCTGCCAACCTAGAGATCGAATTAACGGCTCGGTAAAAAGACGAGGCTTGTTGGTGACCAGGACTTTCTTAGCCTCAATGGTTTGCAGAAACTCATCGACGCCATCAAACGCGCCGGTCGCGTTATGAAGACAGGCAAGATACGCGTCATCGAAATGCTTTCGCGCAACCGCCACCTCGTCGGCATCGAGCGCTAACGCCGCGTCTTCGTTTCCTTCTGCCAGCGCCCGACGCACCAACATATCAGCACCGTTACCTACCCAATGCGCTACCTGTTGTGGACCTGCCGCTTTACGACCTAGTGCCACCAGCATCTTGTCGGTTGCTGCTGCCAGATCAGGCACGCTGTCGATCAGAGTGCCATCCAGATCGAGCAGTACCAGCTGCGGCTGACCATCGCCTGTCAGTGTGCAGACGTCTGCATTGAACATGGATCAGCTGCCCGCTTTGGCGATTTCAGTGCGCATGTCATCAATGACGGTTTTGTAATCTGGTGCATTAAAGATCGCAGAACCAGCAACGAACATATCCGCCCCAGCAGCGTAAATTTCACCAATATTGTCGACCTTCACACCACCATCGATCTCAAGACGGATATCATAGCCTGACTCGTCAATCTTCTTACGTGCTTCACGCAACTTATCCAGCGTCGCCGGAATAAAAGACTGACCACCAAACCCTGGGTTAACCGACATCAACAGAACGACGTCAAGCTTGTCCATAACGTAATCCATATAGTGCAGCGGCGTTGCCGGATTAAACACCAGACCGGCTTTACAGCCCGCGGCTTTAATCAACTGCAGGCTGCGGTCGATATGATCTGACGCTTCCGGGTGGAAGGTAATGTAGGTTGCTCCGGCTTCGGCGAAATCGCCGATCATCTGATCAACCGGGCTGACCATCAGGTGCACATCAATCGGTGCAGTGACACCGTGATTACGCAGTGCCTTGCACACCATAGGGCCAATCGTCAGGTTCGGCACATAGTGGTTATCCATCACATCAAAGTGAACGACATCGGCACCGGCTGCCAGAACGTTATCGACCTCTTCACCTAAGCGGGCAAAGTCGGCGGACAGGATAGACGGGGCAATCAGACATTCCTTCATGGGCTTGGATTCCAGGGCAGTGAATTTCGGCGTATTGTACGTGCTCTCACTCTCCTGTGCCATTTCCAGTGCCATTCTGTCTCCTCTAGCATTGGGCATAGGGAACGGTTTTTGCTGCTGTTCTCCAAAGTCCCGGATTCGCGATTATTCTGACGCTATGAAACCAATGTTTGCCGCTATCATGATTCTGCTTGCCATCCCGTTGCCGGCATTCAGCGAAGATGAGCAGAGCCAGGCGCCTGCTCTGCAAGAAACCGCATCGGAAGAAGCCGCAACAGAGAAAAGCACCAGGGAGGCAGGGGATTCCGAAGACTCACCCGCACCTGTCGCCCCCATGCGGGCTGTCCCGTACCCGGATTCAGAAAGACACCAGAGCATCATTGAGCATCTGGCACTTTTTCAACGTTCTGATGAGGTCGTCACTCTCGTCGCCGGTCCCGATTCATTTTATGGGCTATTCCTGCGGGAACAAAGCGGCCGACCGCAGGGCGGTGCACTGATACTTCATGATATAGAGCAACATGGGCACTGGCCTGAACTGGTCGCTCCTCTGCGAGAAGCGCTGACTGACTACGGCTGGACCACACTTGCCATTGAACTGCCCAGCGCCCCGGTAGAGAGATTGCCGGTTCGCAAACCTACAGAATCCACCACCGGCTCTTCTGAAGACAACACAGAGAGCTCAGAGGATATCGCCGCAGAAGACGATGAGGAGGCAGGTCAGCAGCAAGTCGAAAACACGGAAGATGAGAACACTGAGCCTGACGACAACAGCAACGATGAGCCTGTTGAAAGCAGCGTTTCCGAGGAGGAGACCGGCCTCACTCCTGAACAGAAGCGCAAAGCCTACACCGACGGTATTGCTGAACGTATCCGTTCTGGATTGGGGTATCTGGCCAGTCGGGGCCAGCTGAACAATGTACTGATTGCCCACGGCGACAGTGCGGTCTGGGCAGCAAATGCCGTTCAGACACGTCAACGGGAGACCGAGAATTCGAACGGTCTGGTATTGGTACTGGTCGATCCCAGAGAACACCCACTGAGCCCACTGCGCTTGTCTCAGGTTCTGGAAACTCTGGAAGTTCCGGTACTCGATATTCTCACAGCAGATGCGAGATCCTCTTCCTGGCAGGACAAACAACGCATCGGCGCGATGAAACGTCGTCATCGCGACCGCTACCAACAAATTCACCTGAGCAGCGCCTCTGCCGACAGCAATACCGTACTGCGTCGAATCCGTGGCTGGCTCAGAACAAATGCTGCCGGCACAGAACTACCCTAATTCAGAATCTATTCTAAGCTTAGTGGAAACGCCCACCTGATGGAGAGATGTTGTGGCAGCGCCAGTATTCATAATTGCAGCCAGCGTATCCGCTGAGCTGCACCAGGCAATGATTGAAGCCCGAGGCCTGGCCTTAACAGCCAAAAATGCCAGGGCACTTGCAGTCCGTGCGGGTAGTAAAACAGTTGGCTTCCGGGCGATTACCGATTTCATTGAAGAACTTGCCAGCGCCATCATCTCACAGTCACGAGTGATCAATCATCACGCTGAGAAACTATCAACGCAGGCGGTCACCGCGTGGCACTCAGATAACGCGATGGCACAGTTTCGTTGGGTTGAAGCGCAGAAGCCGGAATACCTGGCCTCGATCAGCCCCCACATCAACCAGTGCGACAAACAGCTTAATGCGCTCAATCACGAGCTACAGATCGGCCTCAGAGACCTGATTGGGCAAATTGATGAGAGTTACAAACACATCCGGACTGCAAACCTGATTGCAACCTCCAGCCACGTTGAAGCCGCAACCGCTGGCGACTTCCGCGAACAACTGGAGGTAATTGCCGACAACATCCGCAAAACGGCAGACCGGATTGCAGCTCATCTTAATCGCGCTAACAGTCTGCTCAGCCAGAACCACAGGGAAAGGAAAATCGCATGCTAGCCACCGTTTTGTATGAAGATGGCGACCACCGCTGGACCATGTTTGCGCGTGACCCAGGTAAGCCAGACGGCATTATCGACACCAATCAATACCTGATTCAGAGCGGCGATGAAGCTATCCTTCTCGATCCCGGTGGCATCGAGTTGTTCGCACCAATGCTGACTTCTGTGCTTAAGTACGTGCCGGCGGAGGGCATCACTAAGTTATTCGCATCCCACCAGGACCCTGACATCATATCGTCGCTGGGTCTCTGGGATCAGGCTTTGCCAAATGCTGATCTTTATTCTCCGTGGCTGTGGGAAAGCTTTATCCGTCACTTCGGCATGAATAACATCACCTATAAGGCAATCCCCGATGAAGGTATGACGATCACGCTCGGACGTATCCAGCTGCAGTTTATTCCTGCGCACTACCTGCACTCTTCTGGCAATTTCCATGTTTGGGATGCCAAGGCCGGTATTCTCATGAGCGGCGACGTTGGCGCCGCACTTGAAGAGCCGGGCGCCCCGTTATGGGTAGATAGCATGGAGCGGCATGGGCCGAAAATGAAGAAATTCCATCAGCGTTGGATGCCCTCAGACGCGGCCAAGCACGACTGGATTCGCAGAGTCAGTGCGCTCGACATTAAGATCATGGCCCCTCAACACGGCCGGCTGTTTAAGCCACCTCACGTTGCCGACTTCCTGCGTTGGTTCGATCAATTACCAGTGGGCGTCGCTATTAAAGGCTGAATATCTCTTTTCCCGGCAAATGCCTTCCCTGGCAGCCGGGATCGCCCCCGTTACTGCTCCCGTTGAACGAGGCGTCGTGATAGCATGCCTGCGAATTTTCTCTGGAACATCGCGCATGGATCTCCCTATATTTCAGATCGACGCTTTTACGCTGAAAAACCCGAGCGCCCTGAGTGGCAACCCAGCAGCCGTTGTTCCGCTTAATGACTGGCTCGACGATCGTCAGATGCAGGATATTGCTGCAGAAAACAACCTCTCCGAAACGACCTTCTTTGTTAAACAGGACGACGACAGCTATCACTTGCGGTGGTTTACGCCGACCAGTGAAGTCGACTTGTGTGGACACGCTACTCTGGCAACCGCCCATGTGATTCATCAGATTCTGGGGGATGAGCGGGAGCAACTGCCGATGACCTGTCAGGCGGGTAACATATCGGTCAGCGTGCTGAGTAAAAAGTCCCCAGTGCGCTATCGCCTGGAATTCCCGCAACGTGCACCGGAAGCAGTCACGGGGAAACGTTTACTGAACAAGATCAGTAAAATACTTAATACTGATGTGCAGGAACTGCACCAGTCCCGAGACCTGATTGCCGTCCTCAAAGACGAAGCTGCTGTTCGTGACTGCAACCCTGATTTCGCAGCATTAGGTGACCTGGATTGTTTTGCACTGGCGATCACTGCACCGGCGGAACATGGACGCATTGACTTTGTCAGCCGCTTCTTTGCACCACGCCAGGGAATAAATGAAGATCCGGTAACCGGTTCTTCGTTCTGCTCTCTCACGCCACTGTGGGCAGAAAAGCTCGGAAAGACCCGCCTTCAGGCGCGGCAGATCTCTCAACGAGGTGGCCAGCTTAGCCTTGATATGAAAGGTGATACCGTGAGGATCACCGGATCTACCTACCACTATATGCAGGGTGTTATTCGCATTCCTGACTGACAAGTCACTGCACCAGATCTGCAAAACCAGCTACACTCTGAGCTATGGTTTCAAATACAATTCTGCCACCCGTCTTTGTACCTCCCGTTCAGGATAGCGAACGGGAGCAGGCCCCTGCCCGCAAACAAGCGACGCAAAACATTGATGAGAGAGAGGCAGCCCGAAAGGTCGAGTATATTCCAGCAATACCGGACGATGCCGACCTTGAGGCCATGGCAAACAGCTTTCAACGTGAAAAGACAGCTGGACCCACCTCTGCCTATGGTGAGGTCGCGGCAATGTCGGTTGAAGATAATCGCGGTCGGTTGCTCGACCTGTATGTCTGAAAGCCCGACCTGTAAATCTAAAGGAAGGTTACTGCCCTGAAACAGGGTCTATCCGGTAACTGGCCTGAGTAGAGTCCCCCCACCCCATATCCGCGTTCAGTGAATCTGCGATGTGGCGAACCGAAATATCGGTCATCACCAAGCCATCATCCAGCATCGACGCCTCGATGAGCTTTTTACGTAAACGGACTTCAAGCGTTCCGCTTTCGTCAAAGTGCCCCCGGCTGTGAATATGAGTCACCAGGTTGCCCGCTTTATCCAATAGACGCGCAGACACGACGACAACCCCTGGCTCATACACTTCGGCATTGATCGGGATTAACCACTCATCACCTTCACTGGAAATGTTACCGACCCCCTCTATCAATACCTTAGGGCTGAAAAGCTCGATATCCACCGAAGACTCAACCGGTAAGCGCTCCGGTGCCTTGAGAGTCAGAACCAACGTCAGTTCATCTGGCCAACCGGGTTCTGGGGTTATCATCACACTACCAACGGTACCCTCTCCGGTCTTAATCCAGTCGGGTGAGGCTTCGGCTATGTAATTTCCCTGGCGGGTCGTCACTGCCAGAGACATATGTGCGCCGCGCGGCGGCTCGCCTGATTCAGGAGCAAATTGCATTCTTGCTGCGATTTGCTGGTTTCGACGGAATCTGTATTTGAGTACCTGCAACGTCAGGCTGGCGGTCATTTCGTCCGTGCGGATACGTTCGGTATATGTCACCGGCTTCACTGCTCCGGCCCAGATTTCACCGCCAATATCCATAAGTTCGAAATCACCGGCCGCAGTGGGCGGCAGTGCAGACAGGACCCTAATAGACTGATGCCGGTCTGACGACAAGAGGTCAGGCGAGAGGAACTGCATGGTGAGCGCAATTAACGCTCCCGGAAGCAATAAAATGCCACCAAGTAACCAGGATTTTGACGAGTTTTTCATGCCGGTACGAACCAGATTGTTATTTTTGTGCCTTCGACAAATCGAAGAGACATGATAGACAGCACTGTAAGTGTAGTAGCAAATCTGGCCTCAACGCAAAAACCTCAGACGCAATTTTGAACGCCATCGCATTGTGTCCGGATTTAGCACCCGACAGGTCAGATTACTGCCTCTACACACTAACACCTTAACGGTGGCACGTCATGCCATTGCCCAAGACATTTAAATAGAGTGGAATACTGGGTTGAGCAATGGAATCTGAACGCAATAAACAGGACATGATAATGACAATAAAAAAGTATGTGCCTGCAGCTCTTGCTGCTTTAGTCGCACTGGGTGCTAACACTTCACTGGCGGGTCAATACGTTGTAACCACCAGAGTCGCACAAGATGATGCCGGAGAACGGTTTCAGAAATGGTTTCCCGAGATGGCCGTTAAACGCCGTATGGCCGACCGTCGCCGCTGGGTTATCAACCTACCTGATCACAACACCCGTCTGATCGAAGCGCTGAAGCGCTACAACCTGATCGAAGCTGTCGAGCCAGACATCCATGTGACTGCCAGCCTGGTACCGAACGACCCGTATTTCAGTCAGCAATGGGGGCTATTCAGTGCGGCCGCTGGGATTAACGCCCAGGATGCCTGGGATATCACTCAGGGCGCAGGGGCTGTAATAGCTGTCGCAGACACCGGCTACGTTCCACACCCGGATCTGAATAATAATCTTCTGCCCGGCTATGACATGATCAGTAGTTCGAGCAGTGCCCGCGATGGTGATGGCCGTGATGGCAACGCCATTGATGAAGGCGATTACACTACGTTCTGGACGTGCGGCTACTCCAGTAACTCGTCATGGCATGGCTCTCATGTTGCTGGCATCGCCAACGCCACAGCCGATGATGGTATCGGCATTACCGGTGTTGCTCCTCAAGCGAAACACGTTCCTGTCCGGGTACTGGGCACCTGTGGCGGATCACTTTCTGATATCGCTGATGGTGTTCTGTGGTCTGCTGGCTTACCCGTTGCCGGGCTGCCAACCAACAACAATCCTGCTGACGTGATTAATATGTCTCTGGGCGGTGCCGGCAGTTGCCCTGGCTTTATGCAGGATGCCATTAACGCTGCCACGGAGGCAGGATCTGTCGTGGTGGTTGCTGCTGGCAATGAAAACACCAACGCTTCTGGTTCTGTTCCCGCCAACTGCAACAACGTCATTACTGTCGCCTCGGTAGGCGTCGATGGCAGCCGCGCCAGTTACTCCAACTATGGTAGCGTCGTTGATATCGCAGCACCGGGTGGTGGCAACGGTGACGGCATTTTAAGCACGATTGACAGTGGCTCGCAGGGGCGTGCTGGTGCAGCCTACGCAAAATACCAGGGCACCTCGATGGCTGCACCTCAGATCGCAGGTGTCGTCGCCCTAATGCGTTCTGCTAACGCGGCACTCTCTCCGCAGGATATTGAAACGGTTCTCAAGAACACAGCTCGTCCTTTTGTCGGAAACTGTGACGGCTGCGGAACAGGCCTGGTGGATGCCCACGCTGCATTATTAGCGGTCACGGGCGGAGAACCAACGGATCCGACAGACGCAACGGATCCGACAGACGCAACGGATCCGACAGACCCAACGGATCCGACCGACCCAGAGCCCGTTATTGAAACAATCACCTACGGCGGCTCAACCAATATCACGCTGAATGACGCAAGCCGTTACTGGTGGTTCTTCACTCGCGAAGGGGTTTCACGAGTGTCTCTGAACGTGGATAACAACGGCGACAATAGCCAGGCGAACGTTGTTATTAACCACAATAATCACAACGAACTGAGTGTAACCCTCACCGCTCCTGACGGTTCACAGACCGCCATGAGCCGCACTGGGGTATCTGGTACTGCCGGGCAGTATGCAGCGACCACCGGCGGCATCAGCGGCACTTACACACTGACTATTGTTGATCGCAGTCCTGGTAACCGTGGCAGTCTGAACTACTTCACTGTCACTCAGGATGAAGAACAGTAAGCGCTGCCAAAAAAAGCTGAAGCATAAAAAAAGCCGCTCAATGAGCGGCTTTTCTTTGTCAGATATTCAGCAGAACTTACTGCTCAACACCTTTCATAGTCAGCTTAACGCGACCTTTCGGATCAACGTCCATCACGTGAACCTTAACTGTCTGGCCTTCGCTCAGGTAGTCAGAGACGTTTTCAACACGCTCTTCGCTGATCTGAGAGATGTGCAGCAGACCGTCTTTGCCTGGCAGTACCGTGATAAAGGCACCGAAATCAACAATCTTGCTGACTTTACCTTCGTAGGTAACGCCCACTTCGATGTCGGCTGTGATGCCTTCGATCATATTGATTGCCGCATCAGCGCTGGCTTTATCTGTGGCAAAAATCTTGATCTCACCGTCGTCGTTGATATCAACAGAAGCACCGGTCTTCTCGGTGATGTCACGGATGGTTGCACCACCCTTACCAATGACGTCACGGATCTTGTCAGAAGCAATCTTCATGGTCGACATGGTCGGCGCATTTTCAGACAGCTCTTTACGAGGCTCAGCGATCACTTTGTTCATATCTTCGAGAATGTGCAGACGCGCTGCTTTCGCTTTCTCAAGAGCGATTTCCATGATCTCTTCAGTAATGCCTTCGATCTTGATATCCATCTGCAGTGCAGTGATACCTTCATCGGTGCCGGCTACTTTAAAGTCCATGTCGCCCAGGTGATCTTCATCACCCAGAATATCGGTCAGTACAGCGAACTTCTCGCCTTCTTTAATCAGACCCATCGCGATACCGGCAACCGGTGCTTTGATCGGCACACCCGCATCCATCAGCGCCAGAGAGGCACCACATACAGACGCCATAGACGAAGAACCGTTAGATTCAGTGATTTCTGATACCACACGGATGGTGTATGGGAATTCATCCTGAGTCGGCATCATCGCCTGGATACCACGACGAGCAAGACGACCGTGACCAATCTCACGACGACCCGGAGAGCCCATACGACCTGTTTCACCAACAGAGTATGCTGGGAAGTTGTAGTGGAACAGGAACGGATCAGTGGTCAGACCGTGCAGGAAGTCGATCATCTGAGCGTCACGAGCTGAACCCAGAGTCGTAGTCACGATCGCCTGAGTTTCACCACGAGTAAACAGAGCAGAACCGTGGGTGGTTGCCAGTACACCAGTCTCAATCGTCAGCGGACGAACGGTATCGTTGTCACGGCCGTCGATACGTGGGTTGCCATCAACGCTGCGCTGACGAACTACTTCGTACTTCAGCTCGCCAACCATGTCAGTGATCTCGTCAGCGGTGAAGCCTTCTTCACCTTCAGCAGCGGCCAGTTTTTCAACGGTCGCGGCTTTAACTTCATCCAGCTTGGCGTAACGAGCCATCTTGTCAGAGATGGTATAAGCTTCGCCGATTGCAGCCGCAGCTTCTGCTTTAACCGCTTCGTACAATGCTTCGTTACGGGCCTCTGCAGTCCAGTCCCAACGCTCAACACCCAGCTCTTCAGTCCACTCGCTGATAGCAGTGATCGCGCTCTGGAATGATTTGTGTGCGAACAGAACCGCACCCAGCATTTCGTCTTCGGTCAGTTCGTCCGCTTCGGATTCAACCATCAGAACGGCGTCTTTAGTACCCGCAACGACCATGTCCAGCAGAGAGTCTTCGAGCTGTTCTGCAGTTGGGTTCAGGGTGTAACCGTCTTCGTCAGTGAAACCAACGCGGGCAGCACCAATAGGACCGTTGAACGGTACACCAGACACAGCCAGTGCCGCTGATACAGCGATCATGGCACAGATGTCCGGATCAACGCCCTTCTCAGACGCCATCACAGTAGGAATTACCTGTACTTCGTTCAGGAAACCTTCTGGGAACAGCGGACGGATAGGACGGTCGATCAGGCGAGAAGTCAGGGTCTCTTTCTCAGAAGGACGACCTTCACGCTTCAGGTAGCCACCCGGAATACGGCCAGCGGCGTACATTTTTTCCTGGTAGTGAACAGACAGCGGGAAGAAATCCTGGCCCGGCTTAGTGCTCTTCGCAGCAACAACGGTTGCCAGCACCTGAGTTTTACCGATGGTTGCGAGTACTGCGCCATCAGCCTGACGTGCAACGCGGCCAGTTTCGAGAGTGACGGTCTTACCGCCGAATTCAAACGTTTTTGTCTTAGCAACAGGGATATTGCTCATTCAGTCTTTCCTTACATTTTTACAATGAGTTCCCTACGTGACTGCCGGTGCTTCTAAGCATTGACCTTCAGTCGATAAAACCGAAAGAAGATAAATGGTTAGAAGCACCACCGTGGATTACTTGATACACGGGGTTGGCACCACAGCTTACGCAGGTTGTGTTTTTTGAAGTTACAGAGGGGCAGTACTTACAGTGAAAACAATAAGAGCCGCAATGCGGCTCTTATCTTGCTGTTCGCGCTTACTTAGCGACGCAGACCAAGCTTCTTGATCAGCTCAAGGTAACGATTTGCATCTTTACCTTTCAGGTAGTCCAGCAGCTTGCGACGCTGGTTTACCATGCGGATCAGACCACGACGTGAATGGTGATCTTTCTTGTTGCTCTTGAAGTGACCCTGCAGACCATTGATGTTGTAAGTCAGCAGTGCAACCTGTACTTCAGGAGAACCAGTATCGCCTTCAGCGGTCTTGAACTCGTTTACGATTTCAGCTTTCTTTTCAGCAGATAATGCCATGTTCTTAACTCCATGAATGTGCCTTAAAAAACATCACCACCGTGCACATTTACAGTGGCATGCGTCGTCACTTATGTGACGGTTAAACCGTGTCCGGAAGCGCGACCTGTAACAGGCGTTGCGAACGGATGGCGCCGTTTTCAACCCGGCCAATGCCAAGCAGAATACGAACCCCAGATTCAACGGCCCATAATTGTACAGAAGGGTTGTCTGTTAAGCCAGTTTTTATAGCCTGTCCCTGCAGTAACCGTGCGGCTTCTGCCAGAGAAAGTGATACTTCCGGCCAGGACTCCGGTAAAGCGGTTTCTGGAGGCATCAGGAGCGCGTCCAAAGCGTCTTTATCATCACTCTGCTCTGCGAGTTGCTCCAGCTCTTCAAGCGTATGAGACATGGCTTCATTGTATGGCCCAGAATGCGTGCGGTGCAGGTCCTGAACGAAAGCGCCACATCCAAGGGCTTCGCCAATATCTTCGACAAGAGTGCGGATATAGGTGCCTTTGGAACAACGTACACTTAAGCTCAGCGAATCCGGAGTGTAGGTGTTCAGGGTCAATTCGTGGATACGGATAACGCGGCGTTTCTTTTCAGCGACAGCGCGCATTTCATCCTGTGACATGCCCTGCCGGGCCAGCTCATAGAGCGGCTTACCGTCCATTTTGAGTGCCGAGAACATAGGTGGAACCTGCTCGACGTCACCTCTAAAATTGCGCAAAACCCCTTCGATTTTATCAGCGTCCAGCTCAGGTACCGGACGCTCCTGCAGAACTTCGCCTTCTTTGTCGCCAGTACTACGTACCTGGCCCAACGCGCCGACCGTGTCGTAGCCTTTGTTCGAGTCGAGCAGTAACTGTGAAAACTTGGTGGCTTCGCCTAAGCAGATGGGTAAGACACCGGTCGCCTCGGGATCGAGTGCCCCGGTGTGCCCGGCTTTGTTGGCATTGAACAGACGCTTAACCCGCTGCAGAACCTGATTTGAGCTAAGCCCCAGTGGTTTGTTCACCACCAGAATGCCGGAGATGTCCCGGCCTTTTTTCTTTCGTGCCATATCAGTTCTGAGCGTCGTCCTGATCGCTATTATCGCCTTCATGACGGGCGTCATCTTCTGCACGCGCCTGTTTGATCAGCCCAGTCAGATGATGGCCTCGCTCCAACGTTTCATCGTAATGAAAGCGCAGTTGTGGCGTCACTCGCGTCGTCAGGATTCTTGCCAGTTGTGAGCGCAGATAGCCTGCGGCTTCGTTCAGAATCTTGCTGGTGTTCGCACGAATTTCGGCATCGGTTTCGCCCTTGGCACCCATCACAGTGAAATAGATGTCGGCATAACCGAGGTCTTTCGCAACCTTAACCGAATTCAGGGTCACCATACCCAGATTCGGGTTCTTCATTTCAAACTGAATCATCTGCGCAACTTCGCGCTGGATCTGCTCCCCGAGTCGGGAAGTACGGCTGAAATCTTTAGGCATTTTTATCTCTCTGAGGCCAGCTTTCCGGCCTGGTAAATGCGGATTCCGGGCGTTGCCCAGAGACACCAAAGCCCGGCATGGCCGGGCTCTGGTTTATGGTGCAGGCACTCCTGGTTACAGAGTACGTGCAACCTCTTTCACATCGAAGACTTCGATCTGATCGCCAGGGCGAACATCCTGATAGTTCTTCACGCCGATACCACACTCAGTGCTCTGGCGAACTTCCTGCACGTCGTCTTTAAAGCGACGCAGAGATTCCAGTTCACCTTCGTAGATCACCACATTTTCACGCAGTACACGGATTTTCTTATTACGGTAAATCGTGCCTTCGGTCACCATACAGCCAGCGATCTGACCGAACTTAGGCGACTTGAACACATCACGTACTTCAGCAATACCCACAATCTCTTCGCGTAACTCAGGTGCCAGCAGACCGGCCATTGCCTGTTTCACGTCATCGATCAGGTCGTAGATAACGCTGTAGTAGCGCATATCAACATCATTACCTTCAACGACCTTCTTAGCGGCGTTGTCAGCACGGACGTTGAAGCCAAATAGTACCGCGCCAGCCGCGACGGCCAGTGTTGCGTCAGTTTCGGTGATACCACCGACGCCTGAAGCAACGACGTTTACTTTCACTTCGTCAGTTGCGAGCTTCTGAAGTGAAGACACGATCGCTTCAAGAGAACCACGAACGTCAGTCTTGACGACGACATTCAGTGCAGCCACTTCGCCCTCTGCCATGCCGGCAAACAGAGCGTCCAGTTTCGCGGCCTGCTGGCGCTGCTGATGCTGTTCTTTCAGCTTGGTTTCACGGAACTCAGCAACTTCACGTGCTTTCTTCTCGTTCTCAACAACCATGAAGTTGTCGCCCGCGTCTGGCGTACCGTTCAGACCCAGAATCTCTACCGGAATAGAAGGACCCGCAGACTCAGTCGGCTTGCCGTTCTCATCGAGCAGCGCACGAGCACGACCGTAGCAAGTACCCGCCAGAACCACGTCACCTTTCTTCAGGGTGCCGTTCTGAACCAGAAGAGTTGCCACTGGACCGCGACCTTTATCAAGACGCGACTCTACGACAACACCCTGACCCGGGCCTTCAAAGTGAGCTTTCAGCTCAAGTAATTCAGCCTGCAGAATGACGGCTTCCAGCAGTGCCTCAATCCCCATACCGGTCTTCGCGGATACTGGGATAAATGGAACATCACCGCCCCAGTCTTCCGGAATCACATCGCGTGCTGACAGTTCGTTTTTAACACGATCCGGATCAACACCTTCTTTATCCATCTTGTTAACGGCAACCACCAGAGGTACGCCTGCCGACTTAGCGTGTTGTACCGCTTCTTCGGTCTGAGGCATTACACCATCATCGGCTGCAACCACCAGAATCACGACGTCGGTTGCCTGAGCACCGCGAGCACGCATTGAGGTAAACGCCGCGTGCCCTGGTGTATCCAGGAAAGACACCATGCCGTGGTCAGTTTCAACGTGGTACGCACCGATGTGCTGAGTAATACCACCGGCTTCACCCGAAGCGACACGCGAGCTACGAATATAATCGAGCAGCGAGGTTTTACCATGGTCAACGTGACCCATCACGGTAACCACAGGTGCACGAGTGGTTTCATCGCCGTCATAACTGACGCCTTCAGTCACGTCCTGCTCCAGCTGGTTGTCGGCAATCAGCTTAGACACCTTGTGACCCATTTCTTCGACAACCAGTGATGCAGTGTCCTGATCAAGAGGCTGATTAATGGTCGCCATAACGCCCATTTTCATCAGTTCTTTAATCACTTCACCCGCTTTCACGGCCATCTTAGAGGCAAGATCACCCACAGTAATGGTTTCAGGAAGTTCAACTTCACGAACCACTGGTGCTGTCGGCTTAGTAAACGCATGCTCGTTATTTGCATTGCGGTTACTGCTACGACCTTTGGTCTTCAGCTTAGCTTTTGGTCGACGCTGATTACGGCCACCACGATTATCTTCATTATCGAATCGGCTATCTTTGTCAGTACGCTTACGCTCAGGTGTTTTGTTCTTCTTACGCTGCTGCTCATCGCGCTGTTGTGCCGCTTCGGCCTCAGCACGCTTCTGCGCTGCTTCCTCTTCTGGCGTCAACGCAGGTTTTGCATCAGCCTTCTTCTTCGCTGGCTCTTTAGCTTCTGCCGGTGCTGCTTTGGCTTCAGCTGCAGATTCCACAGGCTTAGTTTCTGAAGGTGCCGCTACCGGCTCAGCTTTCGCAGGGGCAGCTGCTTCAGCTGCCGCTTTTTCTGCTTCTGCCTGCGCTTTTAACGCTGCTTCTTTTTCTGCTGCAATACGCGCTTCTTCTTCCTGGCGTGCTTTTTCTGCCGCCACGTCCACTTCTTCGCGCTTCACATAAGTACGCTTTTTACGGACTTCGATATTGACCGCTTTTTTACCGCCCTGACCGGTTTTCAAAGTCGTAGTGACTTTACGCTTCAGGGTGATTTTCTTCGGTTCAGCATTCGCTTCGCCGTGACTTTTTTTCAAAAATGCGAGCAGACTCTGCTTCTGCTCATCATTCACGGTGTCAGCCTCAGAGCTCTGAGGCAGGCCCGCTTCTTTCATCTGGGAGAGCAGGCGGTCTGTGCTCGTCCCTACCACGTCGGCGAGTTCTTTAACTGTTACATCTGCCATACGTTTCTCCTATACCGGGCGAGTGATTATTCAGTGCCTTCAAACCAAGGCTTACGGGCAGTCATGATCAGCTCACCCGCTTTTTCTTCGGTCATCCCTTCTACATCCAGGAGGTCATCAATTGCTTGTTCAGCAAGGTCTTCCATTGTGCAGATACCTTTGCTGGCGAGAACCAATGCCAGATGCTTTTCCATGCCTTCCATATTGAGAAGGTCTTCCGCCGGCTGTGCTGATTCCAGTACTTCTTCAGACGCAATCGCCTGAGTCAGCAACACATCTTTGGCGCGATTACGCAGCTCGGTCACGACATCCTCATCAAGGCCATCGATCTGAAGCATTTCTTCCATAGGTACGTAGGCGATTTCTTCGAGGGTAGTGAACCCCTCCTCCACCAGAAGTATTGCGAAGTCTTCGTCGATATCGAGGCTGTTCACAAAGCCTTCAATAAAGCCAGACGCTTCTTCGTTCTGCTTCTCGATTGCGTCTTCTTCGGTCATGACGTTGATTTCCCAACCCGTCAATTCAGAAGCCAGACGAACATTCTGACCACCACGGCCGATAGCCTGTGCCAGATTGTCTTCTGCAACCGCAACATCCATTGAATTGGCTTCTTCATCAACAACAATCGAAGCAACCTCTGCTGGCGCCATCGCATTGATCACCAGTTGAGCTGGGTTATCATCCCAGAGAACGATATCGATACGTTCGTTGCCACCGAGTTCGTTGGTAACGGCCTGAACACGCGCACCGCGCATACCCACACAAGCACCCACTGGATCGATACGCTTATCGTTGGATTTAACCGCGATTTTTGCGCGTGAACCCGGATCACGTGCTGCACCTTTAATCTCGATAACTTCTTCAGAAATCTCAGGAACTTCGATACGGAACAGTTCGATCAGCATGGCTGGAACCGTGCGACTCAGCATAAGTTGAGGGCCGCGATTCTCTGGGCGGATATCAAACAGAATGGCGCGAATACGATCGCCCATACGCATAATTTCACGACCAATTAACTGATCTTTAGGCATCAGCGCTTCAGCGTTGTTACCCAGGTCGACAATCACATTGTCACGAGTCACTTTCTTAACAGTGCCACCGATCAACTCACCGACGCGGTGTTCATACTGTTCAACGACTTGCGCACGTTCAGCTTCACGTACCTTCTGTACAATAATCTGTTTAGCTGCCTGGGCCGCAATACGACCGAAATCAGGATTTTCTACCTGAATTTCATAGGTATCACCCGGCTGCAGGTTCGTATCAATTTCATGCGCTTCTTGCAGGGTCAGCTCGTCACCAAGTCCTGGAACCACATCATTGCTTACTACCAGCCAGCTACGGAAAGTTTCGTAGTCGCCAGTTTTGCGGTCGATATCCACACGAATAACGGCCTCTTCATCTTCGTAACGTTTTTTCGCTGCCGCGGCCAACGCCGATTCGATCGCCTGAAAAATAATTTCCCTGGAAACGCCTTTCTCGTTGGAAACCGCTTCCGCGACCAGGAGAATTTCTTTGCTCATCTTCTAGCCTCGCTTTGCAACCTTAATCCTTGAATTGTGGAACAACGTTAGCCTTTTCAATCAGCTCGATAGGCAACAGGTATTCGTTATCGTCAACGCGAAGAACGATGTCTTCCTGCTCCACACCAATTAATTGGCCCTTGAATTTCCGCCGCCCGTCAAACGCCATGCGTAAACGTACGTCGATAATATTTCCTGCTAATGACGCGTACTGCTCGAGTGTGAACACAGGACGATCCATACCTGGGGATGACACTTCCAGGTTGTAAACCTGAGAGATCGGATCTTCTACATCCATCACACTACTGATCTGACGACTGACTGCAGCGCAGTCATCAACGGTGATACCGTTCTCGTGATCAATAAACACGCGCAATACCGTGTCTTTACCCTGGGAGAGATATTCAAGCCCCCAGAAGGTATATCCCATGGACTCAACGACCGGACCGAGCAGTTCGTTTAACAGACTCTCTTTTGCCACGATAAATTCTCCCGGGGATTTGGCTCTCGCCACAAACAAAAACTGGGCAACATGTGCCCAGTCCGCTACTGCCTTTTGCAGACCGGAACCTGCAGAGCAGATTCCTGTGATACTGAGCATCCATAAACAGACAATTTCAGAATGCCAGCTACTAAAAAGCCCCTGACGTGAGGGGCTTTTCAAATAAGCAGACGCATTATACGCGCTGCCAATAAAAAAAGCGAACCCTGGTCCGCTTTCTCAGATGACCGTTGAGTCACGATCATCGGAATAAGTTGGTGCGGATGGCGAGACTCGAACTCGCACGAGCGTTGCTCACCACCCCCTCAAGATGGCGTGTCTACCAATTCCACCACATCCGCACACAGGGGAAGAAATTACTTAGTCGTTTCTTCCGTCGTTTCCACAACCGGTGCATCTGCTTCAGCAGAAGCGTCCAGTTCTGGAGCGTCATCTTCAGACGGCGCGTATTCTTCCACAACTGGGGTGTCTTGCTCAAGTACTTCTTGCACTTCCAGTGTAGGAATTCCTGCTTCATCTGCACCAGAGGCCTTTTGCTTGGCATAAATGGCCAAACCAAGGCTGGTAATGAAAAATGCGGTAGCAAGAATTGCAGTGGTACGGCTCAGGAAGTTAGCAGACCCCGCAGAACCGAACACAGTCTGGGACGCACCCGAACCAAACGAAGCGCCTGCGTCAGCACCCTTACCTTGCTGCATCAGAACAAAAGCGATAATCGCGATAGCAATGACGATGTGACCGATGAGAATAATCTGTTCCATAAAATCCTGAGCCCTTATGCCCGACAAATACCGAGAAATTCATCTACATCGAGGGAAGCCCCGCCGACCAGACCACCATCGATATCCTGTTGTGAAAATAATTCAGCCGCATTTGCAGCTTTTACGCTTCCGCCGTAAAGCAAACGTGTCGCCGCACCGAGATCTGTATTCCGTTGATTCAACAATCCACGAATAAACGCATGGATGGCCTGCGCTTGCTCAGGTGTTGCTGTTTCGCCAGTGCCGATCGCCCAGACGGGTTCGTAAGCAATGACTACGTTTTCCCAATCTGCATCAGAAAGCTCTGAAATCAGAAGCGACATCTGAGCCCCAACAACTTCTTCAGCTTTTCCGCTCTGGCGTTCCTCCAGCGTTTCTCCGACACAAACAACAGCGACCAGACCGTGGTCCAGTGCCTGTCGTGTCTTACGAAGAACGACGTCGTCAGTTTCAGCGTACAAAGTCCGGCGCTCTGAATGACCAATAATGACCATACTGGCGCCCAGGTCTGTCAGCATTTCTGCGGATACTTCACCTGTGTATGCACCACTACCTGCCTCGGCGCAGTTCTGGGCACCAACACGTATCTGACTGCCGTCTGCGACGGAAATAGCCTGACTCAGGTACGGAAACGGAGGAAACACAGCCAGATCACATGAAAGTTCACCGGCATTACGGAGCCCCGTAATCAAAGTGTCAGTCTGAGCGCGCGAAGCGTTCATCTTCCAGTTTCCGGCTACTAATATGCGACGCATGTGTCACCCCAAAATTCAAAGAGCGCAGATACTATCTGAGAAGCTCGTCTGAAACAAGATGGACGATACTGGCGACGTCTGTCTATGCCAGTACCTTGCTGACTTCTTCGGCCAATTCCTGCGCCAATAACTGTGTTACCGCCGGATCGTCTGCTTCAACCATCACACGCACTAGCGGCTCAGTGCCTGAAGGGCGCAGCAGCACTCTGCCCCGGTCGCCTAGTTTTTTCTCTGTTGCAGTAAGCGCTTGCTGAACACGCTCATCCGCCATGACATCAAGATCACGCTGACGGCGGACATTAATCATTGTCTGTGGCATTTTACTCATGCGCTCAGTCCATTCACGCAGACCAACGCCGGTATCCCGCAGAGCGACCAGAACCTGCAGAGCCGACACGATGCCGTCGCCGGTGGTATTGGCATCCAGACAAAGAAGGTGCCCGGACGATTCACCACCGAAGCGCCAGTTGTGCTCAACCAGTTTTTGCATCACATAGCGGTCGCCCACTTTTGCGCGCACAAAATCGATGCCCTGCTCTTTAAGCGCCAGTTCAAGGCCGAGGTTACTCATCTGAGTACCCACCACGCCACCATTTAACCGGCCTTGCTCAGCAGCATGGCTGGCAACGATGTAAAGCAACTGATCGCCGTCGACCAGTTCACCTGTGTGATCAACCATCATGACGCGATCACCGTCACCGTCGAAAGCGATACCCAGGTCGGCTTTCTGCTCCAGAACCACATCACGAAGTTTTTCTGGCGATGTAGAGCCGCAGTCTTTATTGATATTCAGACCGTCCGGGGTATTGCCTATGGTTGTCACCGTAGCACCCAGTTCGCTGAATACTGACGGCGCAATCTGATAGGTTGCTCCGTTACTGCAGTCCAGTACCAGCTTCAGGCCGCGCAGATTCAGGGAATTTGCCGTACCTTTGCAGAACTCAATGTAGCGCCCGGCCGCATCGTTGATGCGGACAGCCTTACCCAGTTTATCCGACTCGACACACTCAATCGGCTGGTCCAGATAACTCTCAATCTCAAGCTCCACTTCATCGGGTAACTTGGTGCCATCCGCTGAGAAAAACTTAATGCCGTTGTCGTAATAAGGGTTATGTGACGCACTGATCACGATGCCAGCATCAGCACGGAAGGTACGCGTCAGATAAGCGATACCCGGCGTTGGGATAGGCCCCAGCAAACCGATATCAACACCAGCCGCTGACAGACCAGCTTCAAGCGCCGACTCAAACATATAGCCCGAAATACGGGTGTCTTTACCGATCAGAATACGGCTTACGCCACGCTTGGCAAACACCTTCCCTGCCGCCCAACCAAGACGCATCACAAATTCTGGGGTGATAGCCCCTTCACCGACCCGTCCTCGGATACCATCGGTGCCAAAATACTTTCTACTCATGCCCTTCCCTCAGGGTTGCATTCACGACCTGCAACGCTTCCCAGGTCTTTTTAACATTGTGCGCCCTGATAATGCGCGCACCTTTCATAGCGCAAAGCGTCGCAGCCGCTGCACTTGCATCGTCACGCTCAGTTGCGTCCCCAGTGCTATTGAGAACATCTGCGATCATACGTTTACGAGACAAGCCGGTCAGTAATGGATACCCCAAAGCGGCTATCTGCTCGAGTCGGTTCAGGAGCGTGTAATTGTGTACACGTGTTTTACCGAAACCAAACCCCGGATCGAGCAGAATTTTCTCGGAGGCAATGCCTACAGCGTGAGCAGCGGCAATGCGCTCTTTCAGAAAATTCCTGACATCCTGAACAACATCATCATATCTTGGATTCTTCTGCATAGTGTCAGGTTCCCCCTGCATATGCATCAGACAAACAGGCAACTGCGAATCGGCTGCGGCCTGCAAAGCCCCATCCCGACGTAACGCTCGGACATCATTAATCAGGTGAGCTCCCGCGCTTGCCGCCTGACTGATTACTTCTGCGGTACTGGTATCGACTGAGATAGCAACATCAAGCCTCGCCGCAATCCCCTCTACAACAGGCACGACGCGTTCGAGCTCTTCCGCAACGGTGACTGCAGCAGCTCCCGGTCGAGTGGACTCACCACCAATATCAAGAATGGTTGCTCCTTCGGCCACCATACTTTCGGCACGAGCAAGGGCCTTATCCAACTGATTGTATTGACCGCCATCAGAGAAGGAGTCAGGGGTGACGTTAAGGATACCCATAACATGGGCGGAACCGAGGTCCAGAGTGCGGTTACCACAAGAAAGTTTCACAGGGAGGTCCGGATCAGATCATACGAGGGTATTAATAAAAAACAGGCACCGGAGACCGGTGCCTGTTACATTTTTCAGAGCCTTAATACTTACTGACGTTCGCCAGCCGGCTCACCAGCGACATCATCGTCATCACTGGCCATATCCCGCGACTCTTTTTCCACCGAATCATCAGCAGGCATTGCAGGAGAACCACCTGAACCATCTCCCCAGCCTTTTGGTGGGCGCGGTTTGGTTCCAGACATGATGTCATCAATCTGATCGGAATCGATCGTCTCGTACTCCATCAGAGCATCTTTCATCATTTCCAGCTTATCGCGGTTATCTACCAGAATCTGAGTCGCACGCTGATAACAACTATCGAGCAGCTCTTTCACCTCTGAGTCAATCGTCCGCGCAGTATCATCAGACAGGTGTGCCATCTGGCCGCCACCTGAACTTCCCAGGTAACCGCCCTGCTCGTCTTCCGAGTACAACTGAGCACCCAGCTTGTCAGACAGCCCCCACTTGGTGACATAGTTGCGCGCATACTTAGTCGCGCGCTCAATGTCGTTCGAAGCGCCAGTCGTTACACCCTCTTTGCCCAGCGTCAGTTCTTCAGCGATCCGACCACCGTAGAGCGAGCAGATATTGCTCTCAATACCGCGTTTACTGATTGAGTGACGATCCTCTTCCGGCAGGAACATAGTCACACCCAGCGCGCGACCACGTGGAATGATAGATACTTTGTAGACCGGATCATGCTCTGGTACGAGTCGACCAACGATCGCGTGTCCAGCCTCGTGATAGGCTGTGTTTTCTTTCTCTTTCTCAGACATGACCATGGTTTTGCGTTCAGCACCCATGAGAATCTTGTCTTTTGCCTTTTCAAACTCTTCCATCGTTACTTCAGAACGATTGGCACGGGCAGCAAAGAGCGCAGCCTCATTCACGAGGTTTGCCAGATCTGCACCCGAGAAGCCAGGCGTACCACGGGCAATAAGAGACGCGTTCACATCATCGGAGACGGGTGCCTTTTTCATGTGCACCTGAAGAATCTGTTCTCGGCCACGAATATCTGGCAGACCAACAACCACCTGACGGTCGAAGCGTCCAGGACGCAGCAGCGCCGGATCGAGTACATCCGGACGGTTAGTCGCGGCGATAACGATAATGCCATCGTTCACTTCGAAACCATCCATCTCAACGAGGAGCTGGTTGAGGGTTTGTTCGCGTTCGTCGTTACCACCACCGATACCAACACCACGAGAACGACCCACGGCATCAATTTCGTCGATAAAGATGATGCATGGAGCCTGTTTCTTTGCTTGTTCGAACATGTCTCGGACACGGGACGCACCCACACCGACAAACATTTCTACGAAGTCAGACCCTGAAATTGAAAAGAAAGGTACACGTGCTTCACCGGCAATCGCTTTCGCCAGCAATGTTTTACCTGTACCCGGCTGGCCGACCATCAGAACACCGCGAGGTATCTTACCGCCCAGTTTCTGGTACTTACCTGGCTCCCGCAGGAACTCAACCAGCTCTTTCACATCCTCTTTAGCTTCGTCACAGCCGGCTACGTCGCCGAAGGTCGTCTTGATCTGATCTTCGCTCAGCAGCTTGGCTTTGCTCTTACCAAATGCCATAGGGCCGCCGCGACCAGAGCCACCGCCCTGCATCTGACGCATAAACAGCATGAAGACCGCGATAATAATGAGGATCGGCAAGGACGCCAGCAACAACTGCGACAAGAAGCTCTGTTTCTCTGGTTTTTCGCCGATTACTTCGACGTCATTCACCAGCAGGGTGTCCATCAGTTTGTCATCAAACGCTGGTAGAACAGACTCAAAAGCCTGCCCGCCTCGCGACGTACCCTTGATAGATTGCCCAGAGATGGTCACCGACTCGACCTGACCACTCTCAACAGCCTTCATAAACTCGGAGTATGACCAGCTGTTACTGCGGTCTACCGGGTTCAGACCTTGAAATACCATCATCAGCACAGCGGCGATAACAGCCCATAAAACGAAATTCTTTGCCATGTGAGGCACCACCTTACTCGTACAGACCGCCACGCGGCCGGAATCACTCTGCTTAGCTTAGCAGCCTATGCTCAGGGACGGAAACCTTTAGCGACGATATACACTTCTCGTGACCGCGCTCGTGATGCTTTGGGTTTACGAATCATTACTTTCGCAAACGACTGTTTCATATCAGCCAGGTAAGCATCGAAGCCTTCGCCCTGAAACACTTTGGCTACGAAACTGCCGTTTGGTTTCAACACTTGACGCGCCATGTCCAGCGCCAGCTCTACAAGATACATAGCGCCAGGCTGGTCAATAGACGACATACCACTCATATTGGGGGCCATATCCGAGATTACAAGGTCTACCGGACGACCATCGATCACATCGACAAGCTGGTCGTAGATTTCTTCTGTGGTGAAGTCCCCCTGAATAAAGGTCACATCAGCGATGGCGTCCATTTCCAGAATGTCAGAAGCAATGACAAGCCCCTTCTCACCGACTCGCTGCGCAACCACCTGCGACCAACCACCAGGCGCTGAACCGAGATCCACAACCACAGAACCGGGGCGTATCAGTTTGTCCTTATCATCCAGCTCAATGAGTTTATAACTGGCCCGCGTTCTATAGCCATCCTGCTGTGCCTTCTGGACCCAGATATCGTCAACATGTTCTTTCAACCAGTCTGCACTGGATTTCGAGCGCGCCATAAGGCCATGTACTCCGTAATTTTACGTCTGTGTGGCACTCAGAATGCAGTTATTCTCATGCACCTGAGGTATACTTTGGCCATATTTTACACCCTAAAGTCGAGCGACCGAACCCTATGGCGTTAAGCAACGAACAGAAGAAGGCCTACAGATCTATTGGCCATACCCTGAACCCTATTGTCACAGTGGCAGGCAACGGCCTCACTGATGGCGTCATGGAAGAGCTGAACCGTGCTCTCGATGATCACGAACTGATAAAAATCAAAGTATCAGTCGGTGATCGTGAGGTTAAAAAAGCGGTCATCACTGAGCTGGTCAAACGTACCGGAGTAGAATTGGTCCAGCAGATCGGCAACACCGCCCTGCTTCTGCGACGGAACCCGAAAGCAAAACCGGCTTTATCAAACCTGCAGCGCTGAGCGCCGCAAATCAGGACAAATTAACCACCGGACCCGTGCAGAGGTTGGATACCGAGCCCGCAGCGGGGATAATGCAAAATAAAAAAGGTTAAGCAGCGATGTCGAACATTGTTATTTCAGGCTCAGGCCTCTTTATTCCGCCACACACTGTCTCCAACGATGAACTCATCCAGGCGTACAACGCCTACGTTGAAAAGTTTAATGCTGAAAATGCCGCCGCGATTGAAGCGGGAGATGTTGAAGCATTACCTACATCAAGCAGCGAGTTCGTTGAGAAAGCTTCGGGCATCAAATCGCGTTATGTGATGTATAAAGAAGGGATGCTGGACCCTGAGCGTATGGCACCCACTTTCAAGCCAGCCCTGGCCGGTGACGAGCCAGAAACAGTCACTATGGCTATTGCGGCGGGTCGGGAAGCGATGGAGCAAGCCAATAAAAAGCCGGAAGACATCGATCTGGTGATCATGGGCACCACCAATCATCAGCGTCCCTATCCGTCTGCCGCGGTTGAAGTTCAGCAGAAACTGGGCATCAAAGGGTTCGCGTACGATATGGGGATTGCCTGCTCGACCATGACCTTTGCAATGATTAACGCCTTCACAGCCCTCAAGGCTGGAACAGCAAAGTGTGTTCTGGTGGTAAATCCTGAGTTTGCCTCTCCTCAGGTCAATCTCAAATCACGTGACAGCCACTTTATTTTCGGTGACGTCGCGACCGCAGTTGTCATGGAACTCGAAGATACCTGTACAGCCGATTACGCATTCCGCGTACTCGACACCAAGCAGATGACTACCTTCTCCGACAACATCCGCTGCGACGGCAACTATACAGACCACAGCTTCAGTGATGATCAACTGCCTGAAGACCGTCCATACTTCCGCCAGAATGGCCGTAAGGTATTCAAAGAGCTGCTGCCCCTGGTGACTGGATTCATTAGTGAACAGCTGGTAGAGAACAAGCTTGAGGCCAGCGACCTCAAACGCATGTGGCTGCACCAGGCCAACCTGACAATGAATATGTTTGCAGCCAAGAAGCTCCTGGGCCGCGAACCCGAGGCGAATGAAACCCCCATCGTCCTGGATGAATTTGCGAATACGGCGTCCGCTGGCTCCCTGATTGCTTTCCACCGCCACAAAGATGGCTTCGAAAGCGGCGAGAAAGGCCTGATCTGCTCCTTCGGTGCAGGTTACTCAGTCGGCAGCCTGTTAGTCGAGAAGATATAACGCCTGACACTTCCGCTCTTTAAAGCCGTACTGTGTTTCGCAGTGCGGCTTTTTCTTTAGCGGTTCTATTTCTTGTACGACAAAGCCGACGTTGGCACTAAACCGCTGATAAATATCGAATAATCTGACAAAATGAACGCTTGTCTAAACCAAGGTAAGATTCATGGGTCAGATTATCCAGACCGAAATGACCGAGCTGGTTACCCCCGGCATGGCCAACTTCTCCGGTAACATGCACGGAGGAGAATTACTCAAACTCCTCGATAAAGTCGCCTACACATGCGCAATGAGGTACAGCGGCCACTACGCTGTTACGCTCTCTGTCGATAATGTGCTGTTCAAGCAGCCCATTCATATTGGCGAACTGGTTACCTGCCTTGCGACGGTCAACTACGTCGGACGCACCTCCATGGAAATCGGCATCAAAGTGATCGCTGAGGACATCAAACTGAAAACCGTCCGTCACACGCACACCTGCTACTTTAATATGGTTGCGATGGATGAAAACAATAAGCCTACCCCTTTGCCACCGCTTGAGCTGAAAGACGATGTTCAGGTTCGCCGCTATAACAAGGCAATGAAGCGTCGTGAAGCCGGTAAACGACTTCAGAAAATGATGAAGGCTATCGAAGCCGATGATGGATCAGACGAGCTGGGCGTAGACCTGGTCAGCTGCCCATAACGTCATCGAGATAATCGGGAACGTAAGATCAGACCGCTCAGGTCTGATCTTCGATAAAGCGGCTGATCAATTCCCGCCAGATAGACTTACCAAGATCATCAAAGTCAGCCATTGTCTCAACCATCTCACTGCGGGCCTGCTGATCCACAATCTGCTCAGGAAGAAGCGGATCATAAGCAATATCGCGAAGCACGCGGTCACCGATCAGAAAACACTCTCGTGCTGCAACATCGAGCGGCTTGTCCTCAAACGATGACCTCCAGTTCTGCATTTCTTCCGTATTGTTACGATACCGGGCATTGATCTCTGCAACCGGCCACAGCGTCTGTGGCACAGGTTCTGCCCCCGGATTGAAAGCCTCTGCACGGAATACACATGCTTCTGTCTCGAGCCCGAGGTGAAACAACTGATTGGTCAGATCGGGCAATGAAGTCCGAAGATTATCAGGGCGAACCAGCATCCCCTGATAAAGTTCGCTGAAGCCCAACATGGTCATAGCACGCTGGCGCTGGCGAAGCACTTTACGATCGCGCCGTCCCAGATGTGCTGCATATATAGCAATCCACTGACCTTCCCATGGACGGACTTTGTCTTCCGTACGCCGCCAGGCGCTTTGCCGCTCTGCAAGATGTTTCGCAGCGGGGCCAAGCACATAAATGCCGCGCTCTGTCAGATCCAGAAAATCCTGACGGGTCAACCGGTTCAAGGTTACACGCACATTATTC
The DNA here is from genome assembly GCA_002724925.1 of Oceanospirillaceae bacterium. Classification (GTDB taxonomy): domain Bacteria; phylum Pseudomonadota; class Gammaproteobacteria; order Pseudomonadales; family Oceanobacteraceae; genus Thalassolituus. The sequence goes on along the minus strand of PBQA01000013.1, from coordinate 296,641 downwards.
GCTTCGACAGAAAACAACTCTGCCATACGCACCATGACCTGTGCAGAGATCGGCTGTTGCGCCTCTTTTACAAGGTTCAGGATTAACTTCTTTGCGGGATACGAGCTTTCGGAGCTGGGCATACAGGCATTCTGATCTTATTGTCGTCACATACTAGCATAGCAGCCCGAAAGGAATAGTTACTTGATTCACCCCATTGATTCAAATAGTGTAATAGGAGGATACAATAATAAAACTGGTAACCCAATGAACGACGATAGAGCTCTATTTGAAACTGGACTATTGCGGGAGTCCGCCCGCCAAAGGCTCAACGAAGTCCTGGGGGCTGACACCATCGCTCGACTGCAGCAACGCTCAGACCTTCACGGCGCAATGGCGGTGGCCAAGTGCTGGATCGCAATCTCAATGCTGCTTGCTTCAGCCTGGCTGGCTATGGATCAGTTAGGCTACTGGTCTATACCTGTGGTTACACTCTGCCTGCTATTCCTTGGCGGACGCATTCTGGCTTTAGCCATCCTGACTCATGAAGGCGCCCACCGTACACTGTTTGCCAACGGCAAGCTGAATGACACCGTGACCCACTGGCTATGCGCCGCGCCCGTTTATCTGGATCTTATAAAATACCGACACCATCACGCCCAACACCACATTCATACCGGAACAGAAAAAGACGTCGACCTTCCATTGATTGAAGGATTTCCGACCACCAAACCATCCCTGATTCGAAAATTCATAAGAGACTTCACCGGTCAGACAGGTCTCAAATCAGTCATCGGCCTGGCCATGATGAACGCGGAATTAATTCGCTGGAATGTGACTGGCGTAGTCGAAAAACTGGATCGGGATGACTGGGGAAAACTTCGACATCTGCGCGCTTTTCTCGTCAACAGTCGCCGCACACTGATTTTTCATTCTGTGTTCTTTGCCGCGGCATTCAGCCTGAATCTAACCGAGCTATTCGCACTGTGGTGGGCAAGTTATCTGTTCACATATCCCTTCTGCATCAGGGTACGAGCCATTGCCGAACATGCAGTCACAGAACGTACCGGAGACATGCTTAAAAACACACGGACAACACGCGCCGGTGTTATTGCCCGCGCACTGTTCGCTCCATGCCATGTTAATTTCCATATTGAACATCATGCTCTGGTCTCTGTACCTTTCTGGCAGCTTCCCGAGTTGCACAGACTGATGCAGGAACACAAAATTACCCCTGTCCCCCCAAGTTACTGGCAGGTTCTGAAAACAGCATCCTCAGCTCAGTAACATAAATAGCAGCACCCAACCGGTTCATTGAACCACCCCAACAAAAAAGCCCGCTGGACGCGGGCTCTTTTGTTTTCATTGACGAAATCATGAACACAACTACACGTGCTTCACTTCATCAATTTCATATTCAACGGTACCACTTGGGATATTAACCACCACAGTGTCACCTTCTGATTTCCCAATCAGCGCTCGCGCAATCGGTGAAGACACTGAAATGCGGTTGTTTTTAATATCTGCTTCATCGTCACCAACAATGCGGTATTCCACTTCTTCATCAGTATCGACGTTAATGATGCTCACTGTAGTACCGAATAGTACTTTGCCGGAATGAGGAATCGATTTGATATCAATCACCTGAGCGTTTGACAGTTTACCCTCAATGTCCTGAATACGACCCTCGATAAAGCCCTGCTGCTCACGCGCCGCGTGATATTCAGCATTCTCTTTCAGATCACCATGCTCACGTGCATCAGCGATGTCCTGAATAACACGAGGACGCTCAACTGTTTTCAGCTGCTGCAGTTCATCTCGCAGCGCTTTTTCGCCTTCGACAGTCATAGGATACTTTTGCATCGTATTTTGACTCCCTTGTTATAGAAGATGCCCGAAGTCATTCGCTCCGGGCATCTGGATATTGTTATTAATGACGCTATTTCATTCGCGATGATGGAATAACGCGCCTCGACTGAATTAAATCGAAGCGTGCAGTTCCTGAAGACGACGAACTTCTTTCAGACCTTCGGAACGCAACGCTTCTACTACCGCTTCAGCACCTGCCAGCGTGGTGGTGTAATACACCTTGTGCTGCAGTGCACTGCGACGGATATCAGCAGAATCCACAATCGCCTGCGGGCCGTCAGTCGTGTTAACAATGAGAGCGATTTCATCGTTCTTAATCATATCAACAATGTGCGGACGACCTTCGTTAACCTTATTAACACGAGCACTTTCTACGCCCGCTTCACGAAGCACGCGACAGGTACCATCGGTCGAAATCACCTTAAAGCCACAAGCAATCAGGCCTTTCGCCACTTCGACAACGCCTTCTTTATCTGCGTCACGCACTGACAGGAAAGCCAGACCTTCATTCGGAAGGAACGCACCCGCACCCAGCTGCGCCTTAAAGAAAGCTTCGCCAAACGTGCTGCCAGCACCCATGACTTCACCGGTCGATTTCATTTCAGGACCAAGAATCGGATCGACGCCCTGGAACTTATTGAACGGGAAGACGGCTTCTTTTACTGAGAAGTAAGATGGTACGACTTCGCTGGTGAAACCAAGTTCCGCCAGAGACTTACCCGTCATCACTTTCGCAGCAATGGCTGCCAATGACGTACCGATGCACTTAGATACGAATGGAACCGTGCGGGATGCGCGAGGGTTCACCTCGATCACATAGATTTCGCCGTCCTGATACGCCAGCTGCGTATTCATCAGACCAACCACACCCAGCTCCAGCGCCATCGCAGCAACCTGCGCACGCATTTCGTCCTGAACATCTTTTGCCAGGCTATATGGAGGCAGTGAACACGCAGAGTCACCAGAGTGAATACCCGCCTGTTCGATGTGCTGCATGATGCCGCCGATAACCACCTGTTCGCCGTCACATACGGCATCGATGTCGACTTCGATCGCACGGTCCAGGAAGTGATCAAGCAGAACCGGAGAGTCGTTAGACACTTTTACGGCTTCGGTCATGTAGCGACGTAGCGCTTTCTCGTTACTCACGATTTCCATGGCACGACCGCCCAGTACATAGGACGGACGAACAACCAGCGGATAACCAATGTCCGCCGCCTTAGCGATAGCTTCTTCGGTGGACGTCACGGTCGCGTTCACCGGCTGCTTAAGACCCAGACGCTGAATCATCTGCTGGAAGCGCTCACGGTCTTCAGCACGGTCAATCGCTTCTGGTGACGTACCAATAATCGGTACGCCCGCCGCTTCGAGTTCGTCAGCCAGCTTCAGTGGCGTCTGACCACCGTACTGAACAATGACGCCTTTCGGCTTCTCTTTGGCAACGATTTCCAGTACATCTTCCAGAGTTACCGGTTCGAAGTACAGGCGGTCAGAGGTGTCGTAGTCCGTCGATACTGTTTCTGGGTTACAGTTGACCATGATGGCTTCGAAACCTTCTTCTTTCGATGCCAGTGCTGCGTGTACACAGCAGTAGTCAAACTCAATGCCCTGACCGATACGGTTAGGACCACCACCCAGAACGATGATTTTTTCACGGTCCGACGGATTCGCTTCACACTCTTCTTCGTACGTTGAGTACATGTAGGCGGTGTCTGTCGCAAACTCGGCCGCACAAGTATCAACGCGCTTGTACACCGGATGAATGTTCAACTTATGGCGATGCTTACGCACGGTCTTTTCGGTCACGCCGAGTAGCTCTGCCAAACGTGCGTCAGAGAAACCTTTGCGCTTCAAGCGGAACATGCGGTCGCCATTCAGCGCCTGCAGGCTGCTCTGAGCTACAGCTTCTTCTTCTTTAATCAGATCTTCGATCTGTACAAGGAACCATGGGTCAATCGCAGAGTGCTCATACACTTCTTCAACCGACATACCCAGACGGAAAGCATCACCCACGTACCAGATGCGCTCAGACGCTGGCGTACGCAGTTCCGAAATCACCTTGTCGCGTGACATTGGATCTTTTGGATCGACCATTGGGTCAAAACCAACAGAGCCCACTTCAAGACCACGCAGGGCTTTCTGCAGAGACTCCTGCTGAGTACGGCCAATCGCCATTACCTCACCCACGGACTTCATCTGAGTGGTCAGACGACCGTCAGCCTGTGGGAATTTCTCAAAGGTAAAACGAGGGATTTTAGTCACGACATAGTCGATCGACGGCTCAAATGACGCTGGCGTCGCGCCGCCGGTGATGTCGTTCTGCAGCTCGTCGAGCGTATAACCAACGGCCAGCTTGGCAGCCACTTTAGCAATCGGGAAACCGGTCGCTTTCGATGCCAACGCCGAAGAACGGGACACACGAGGATTCATCTCGATGACGACCATACGGCCGTCTTTCGGGTTGATACCGAACTGAACGTTAGAACCACCGGTTTCTACACCGATCTCACGCAGTACCGCCAGAGAGGCGTCACGCATGATCTGATATTCTTTGTCGCTCAGGGTCTGCGCAGGCGCCACCGTAATGGAGTCACCGGTGTGCACACCCATCGCATCGAAGTTTTCGATCGAACAGATGATGATGCAGTTGTCGTTTTTGTCACAAACCACTTCCATCTCATATTCTTTCCAACCGATCAGAGACTCGTCGATCAGCAGCTCGTTGGTTGGAGACAGGTCCAGACCGCGAGTACAGATTTCTTCGAACTCTTCTTTGTTGTAAGCAATACCACCACCGGTGCCACCCATGGTGAACGACGGACGGATAATGCATGGGAAGCCCAGTGTTTTCTGAACTTCACGCGCTTCTTCGATGCTGTGCGCGATACCGGCACGAGGGCACTCAAGACCAATGGCCTTCATTGCCTTATCAAAGCGGTCACGATCTTCTGCTTTATCGATGGTATCTGCGTTGGCACCGATCATCTCAACGCCGAACTTTTCCAGTACACCAGCTGACTCAAGACCGAGGGCGCAGTTCAGTGCGGTCTGACCACCCATGGTAGGCAGCAGTACATCAGGACGTTCTTTTTCAATGATTTTAGCAACGGCTTCTACAGTGATAGGTTCAATGTAGGTCGCATCGGCCATCGACGGGTCAGTCATGATGGTCGCAGGGTTAGAGTTCACCAGGATAACCCGGTAACCCTCTTCACGCAGTGCTTTACAAGCCTGGGCGCCTGAGTAGTCGAACTCACAGGCCTGACCGATAACGATCGGACCAGCACCGATAATCAGAATACTTTGTATGTCTGTACGTTTTGGCATGTCTCGGTATTTCCTGTTTCTGTTACTTCGCGGCCTGAGCGGCTTCAATCAATTCAATAAAGTGGTCGAACAGTGGTGCAACATCTTTCGGACCTGGGCTGGCTTCGGGGTGCCCCTGGAAGCTGAATGCCGGGCGGTCAGTCAGAGCGATACCCTGCAGGGTGCCATCAAACAGAGATTTGTGAGTCGCCTTCACATTGGCAGGCAGGGTCGCTTCAGTCACGGCAAAACCGTGGTTCTGCGCAGTGATCATGACGCGACCCGTTTCAATATCCTGAACTGGGTGGTTACCACCGTGGTGACCGTGCGGCATTTTTTCAGTCTGAGCGCCGGACGCCAGAGCCAGCAGCTGATGCCCGAGGCAAATACCGAACACAGGGATCTTAGTTTCGAGAATGTCTTTGATCGCGCTGATGGCGTAATCACACGGCTCCGGGTCACCCGGGCCATTGGACAGGAAAATACCGTCGGGATTCATCGCCAGTACTTCGGATGCCGGAGTCTGAGCAGGAACAACCGTCAGATCACAACCGCGCTCAGCTAACAGGCGAAGAATGTTGCGTTTCACACCGTAGTCGTACGCAACCACTTTGAATTTAGGGTCGCTGACCTGACCGTAGCCCTGGCCCAGAGTCCAATCTGACTCAGTCCATTTGTAGGCTCCTGAAACAGTCACTTCTTTAGCCAGATCCATACCTTTCAGACCCGGGAAGCCTTTTGCCGCTTCAATCGCTTCGGCGATAGTGGCATCTGAATGCGCATCGTCGCGAGCGATCATACAACCGTTAAGAGAGCCTTTTTCGCGCAGAATACGCGTCAGGCGGCGAGTATCAATGTCGGCGATACCCAGAACCTTGTGCTCTTTCAGGTACACATCGAGTGCTTTCTGGTTGCGGAAACTTGATGCAATCAGTGGCAGATCACGAATAATCAGGCCCGTAGCGTGAACATCGTTTGACTCTTCATCTTCATCATTGGTGCCGTAGTTACCAATATGAGGATATGTCAGAGTAACCATCTGGCGGGCATAAGAAGGATCGGTGAGGATCTCCTGATAACCGGTCATGGAGGTGTTGAATACCACTTCTCCGACAGACAGACCTTCAGCACCGATGCTGGTACCTTTAAAGATGCTGCCGTCTTCAAGAGCTAGAATTGCTGGCGTAGACAAGACTCTTTCCCCGAAATTTTACGATAAAACTGGTAGCGTATGCATCTGGCTGACGCCAGACTGTACTTGCGTGAGCCGTAAAAAAGCGGGATGGTGACTTTTCTGACTCCATCCCGCTTCCGGATCAATTCTGACAGTGCGTGACTGGCGTCCGCTGTACATACGTAAATTGCGCGGGATGATACCGAAATAATGACCAATTGTCCACGTGAGCTGTTCGTAACGGCAGAGGTCAGTTCGCTCCTGAATCCTGATACAAACTCATACTATTGTATAAGTTTTGTTATTAACGTATTCCCTTTGTTATTCCCCTTGTCGCATACTTGTGTCCCATCAGGAAAATAACTATTACAGGGCAAGACCATGCACGGAGAAGCGCACGTCCGCCGCAGACTGAATCCATCCAAACGCAAGCAACTACTGATGAAAGACGCCATTACGGTGTTTGCCCTTCGTGGTATCGGCCGCGCTGGACATACCGAAATTGCTCAACGGGCCGGCGTATCGGTTGCCACGGTGTTCAACTACTTCAATACCCGGGAAGTCCTGGTAGATGAAGTACTCGATGAAGTCGAACACTACCTTATCGACCTCTCTGTTTCAGCCGTTGACAAGCAAGGCAGCGCAGCAGAAGTTCTGGACCATTGCATCACCACCGTTATCCACGCCTGTAAGACATATCCGGACTATTTCAAAATCTGGCTGGAGTGGAGTTCGTCTGTACGTGAAGATACCTGGCCCCGATACCTGAAATTTCAGAACCAGATGATGTCTCTTATAGAAACTCAGATAGAAAACGCCGTTAACGACGGCCGGCTCGCGCCCGGCTTGCCCGCCCACGACCGTGCACGTTGGGCATTAGGCAATGCTCATATGCTGGTAATGATGGTCTTCAGTCCCGACGCTGAAGACGAAGCAGCTATCCGTGAGCTTATATCAAGAGGCTTCAGCCACACCCTCGGCGTGCAATCTGCCTGATTACTCAGGTTATAATGCGCCACACTCGTGGCGCGTTCTCCGCTTGCGGCCCAGACCAACCTTACATAGCATGGTCATTCGGGGTTAACCTACTAAAAATTATCACAACAAGAGACTAATACCGTGAAACGCGCGATGTTTTCCTGTGCGGCGGCCGCTGCATTGCTACTGACCATCCCTTTCAGTGCAACCGCTGAACCACAAGTCACAGAAATCGACGATTCTATCCCATGGGAAGTCACCTCTTCAGGCGATGACGTGGGCGAGGTGTCGACCTGGCGCCGGGAAATCCCCGGAGCAGACGTAAAACAGTTTCGTGGCGAAGTCATTCTCAACGAACCAGCGTTGAATATTCTATTGACCATTGATACTCCAGAAGACCTTTATAAGTGGGTCTACTTCTGCCGTAAAAGCGCTGCCGTTCCGCCTGAATACAGCTACATGGAATATAAGGGCGTTTGGCCAGTGGCTGCGCGCTACGTGACAATCAAAAGCAAGTCATGGATTGAAAACGACGTCATCTACATCAGTAGCCGGAATATTGAAGACGCTGGCCCCGAGCATGACAACATGGTGAAAATTCGTGAGTTCTCGAACCTGTTCGAAATCACGCCACTCAGCGAAGACATGACCAAAGTGCGCTTCACAACCTTTGTTGACCTCGCCGGGCGTCTGCCTTCGTGGCTTGCAAACGCCGTATCCAGCCGCGCGCCGTACGTTACCCTCAGCGGTATGCGAGACCTACTGGAGGATGGCGAGCGCGATTTCGACGACGCAACGCCAGACGACCTGTCGAATGTTGCCAAAGATAAAGAAGGTCTGAAAGCGCTGCTCGCCAAGATCGACGAACTGGACGACAGTGATCCGCTTGATCCAAACGACGACTGAGCCTGATCACCAGATATAAGAAAGGCCGCAATCGCGGCCTTTTTTATTTCTGAGCTTCTGAGCGAAGGTCAGGCAAGGCAAAAGTCAGCAAGGAAGCGGAGTGTATAAGTGATACATGAGCATTCCGCGCTGACTTTTAACGCCGCATGGGCAAGTTCAGGAGGTCAGATCAGAATCCCAATACGTCCTGCATATCGTATAACCCTGCAGGCTGTTCAGTCAGCCACTTCGCCGCACGTACTGCACCCTTGGCGAAGGTCATACGGCTCTGTGCCTTGTGCGTCACCTCAACACGTTCGCCTTCGGTGGCAAACATCACGGTGTGATCACCGACGACGTCACCGCCACGAATGGTCTCAAAACCGATCTGCTTGTGAGGACGCGCGCCGGTCTGACCTTCACGGCCATAGCAGGCGACTTCGTTCAGATCCCACCCCATGGTTTCTGCAACGACTTCACCCATGCGCAGTGCAGTACCGGATGGTGCATCCACTTTATGACGGTGGTGCATTTCAATCACTTCAATATCGCTCTCGTCGCCCATGACTTTCGCCGCCATACGCAGCAAGTTCAGGCACAGGTTTACACCGACCGAGTAATTAGGGGCAAAAACGATGCGGGTGTCCCCGGCAGCCGCTTTCAGCTTCGACTTCTGTTCGTCGGTCAGTCCTGTCGTGCCAATCACAATGCCTTTACCATGCTTCTGGCACAATTCAACGTTGGCCATGGTAGATTCTGGTGAAGTGAAATCGATCAGCACATCGAAGTGCGGGATCGCCTCCTCGACCGACGTGACAGCTTTTACGTTCAGAATGGTGGCCAGACCAGCGATAGCCCCAGCATCAACACCGACCATCGGATCATTTTCGAGAACAATCGCACCAGCGACGTCAGCGGATTCATCATTATGGACGGCTTCGATCAGCACACGCCCCATACGACCGGCGGCACCGGTGATAGCAATTCGGGTCATTATTCTTCTGCTTTGTAGATAGGCTAAATAGTTGGTCTAAGGATACCGAAGGCGTTGGGTAAGGAAAAGCGCGGGAAAGGCCAGAGTGTCGCGCATGGGGTGCGCTCATACAGAGTAAACGCCATTGGTTAGGCAGACATCAGTGCTCAGGTGAGAATTGTTCGCGCATATGATGCGCTCCTACAAAAAGCGAAGGCGTAGTCATCTAAGCACCAAACTATGGACGAAGCGGTAACTACGATGCCGAGGCCGTCAGCGAGGCCGCGAGTACAAGGCAAAAAAATTCCCTGAAGCGCAGTGTACAAGTAGTACATGAGCATTCAGGGAATTTTTTTAACGCAGTAATCGCAACGCAGCTAGGCCTTATATATCCTCAAAAAAGCGTTTAACTCCCTCAAACCACGACTTCTTCTGCGGCGAGTGTTTCTCACCGGTCAGCGACTCCTGAAACTTCATCAGCAGATCTTTCTGTTCATTCGACAGATTCACTGGCGTTTCTACCTGCACCCGGCAGAGCAGGTCACCGGCGGTACCGCCACGGACTGGCGTAACGCCTTTTCCGCGCAGACGGAAAAGTTTGCCTGATTGCGTTTCTGCTGGGATCTTGAGCTTAACACGACCATCAAGAGTCGGCACTTCAAGCTCGCCACCAAGCGCTGCATCCACAATGCTAATGGGCACATCACAATATAGGTTGCGACCATCACGGTGGAACAGCTCGTGTTCTTTTACGGATACCTGAACATAGAGATCACCCGCTGGGCCACCCATGGCACCGGCTTCGCCTTCACCTGACAGACGAATACGGTCACCTGTATCAACACCCGGAGGTATTTTCACCGAGAGTGTTTTGGTTTCTTCTTTGACACCGCGTCCGTGACAGCTGTTACACGGATCTTCGATCATAGTGCCCTGACCACGACAGGTCGGACAGGTCTGCTGCACAGAGAAGAAGCCCTGCTGCATACGAACCTGACCTGCGCCACCACAAGTGCCACAGGTCTTAGGTGACGTGCCAGGCTTGGCACCTGAGCCGTCACAGGTTTCACAGCTTGTCAGGGTCGGTACACGAATTTTCTTCTCAATACCGCGCACGGCTTCTTCGAGAGAAAGCTCCATGGTGTAACGCAGATCAGAACCGCGTTGAGGGCCACCACGACCGCCACGGCCACCGCCGCCACCAAAGATATCACCGAACACATCACCGAAAATATCGCTGAAGTTAGCACCGCCGCCACCGAAGCCACCGCCACCGGCATTCGGGTCGACACCTGCGTGACCATACTGGTCGTACGCGGCACGCTTCTGTTGGTCACCCAGAATTTCGTAGGCTTCAGTCGCTTCCTTAAACTTAGCGTCTGCGTCTTTATCATCCGGGTTGCGGTCCGGATGGTATTTCATCGCCAGTTTACGGTAAGCCTTCTTCAGCTCCTTCGCGTCGACATCCCGGCTGACACCGAGAACTTCGTAATAATCCCGCTTGGACATGATTCACCTGTTAATTAAAACTGCTTCGCAGCTCCGCTACGAAGTAAAACGCGGCAAACTGGTTGCCGCGTCCACTTATTCCTAAGGTTTCCGAAACACCTGTTTCACAACTTCGGTGTTTCAGGACCGTCGGCGAGGCCGCTAGCGCAAGGCGGAAAAGAGTGAGGAAGCGCAGTGTATTAGTCATACATGAGCATTCCGAACTCTTTTCCAACACCGCGATAGCAACGCAGCCAGGTCTATAGCCTTATTTGTCTTTGACTTCTTCGAACTCAGCGTCAACCACATCGTCATCTTGAGATGCACTGTCGCCCTGCTCCGCACCACCTGCGGCTTCCGCCTGTGCTGCCTGCTCTGCATACAGCTTCTGAGCCAGAGATGAAGACGCTTCTGTCAGAGCATTGGTTTTGGCTTCGATGTTGTCTTTGTCGTCGCCTTTCAGTGCTTCTTCCAGATCAGCGATGGCTGCTTCGATGGCTGATTTTTCATCATCGGTCGCTTTGTCGCCGGCTTCTTCCAGTGTCTTGCGAGTCGCGTGGATCAGGCCATCTGCTGTGTTGCGAACCTGAACCATTTCTTCGAACTTCTTATCCGCTTCAGCGTTTGCTTCCGCGTCAGACACCATTTTCTCGATCTCTTCGTCGCTCAGACCTGAGTTCGCTTTGATCACGATGGACTGCTCTTTGCCAGTCGCCTTATCTTTCGCGCTGACGTTGAGAATACCGTTGGCGTCGATGTCGAAGGTCACTTCAATCTGAGGCATACCACGTGCTGCTGGCGGAATGTCTGCCAGGTCGAAACGACCCAGTGACTTGTTCTGAGCCGCCTGCTTACGCTCACCCTGTACCACGTGAATGGTTACAGCAGTCTGGTTGTCTTCTGCGGTTGAGAATACCTGCGACTTCTTAGTAGGAATCGTGGTGTTTTTCTCAATCACTGGTGTGGCTACACCACCCATGGTTTCGATGCCCAGCGTCAGCGGGGTTACGTCGAGCAGCAGAACGTCTTTCACGTCGCCTGACAGTACCGCACCCTGAATCGATGCACCGACGGCAACCGCTTCGTCCGGGTTCACGTCTTTGCGTGGCTCTTTACCGAAGAACTCAGCAACGCTCTTCTGAACCAGTGGCATACGAGTCTGCCCCCCCACCAGAATCACTTCGTCGATTTCTGAAGCGCTCAGGTCTGCGTCCGCCAGTGCGGTACGGCATGGCTCAAGTGAACGCTTAACCAGCTCTTCTACCAGAGACTCCAGCTTGGCGCGCGTCACTTTAACGTTCAGGTGCTTAGGACCAGACGCGTCTGCAGTGATGTACGGCAGGTTCACGTCAGTCTGCTGGCTTGAAGACAGCTCAACTTTCGCTTTTTCTGCGGCTTCTTTCAGGCGCTGCAGAGCCAGTGGATCGTTGTGCAGATCAATGCCGCTTTCTTTCTTGAATTCTTCTGCCAGATACTCGATCAGGCGCAGGTCAAAGTCTTCACCACCGAGGAAGGTGTCACCGTTGGTTGCCAGTACTTCAAACTGTTTCTCGCCATCAACGTCAGCGACTTCGATGATTGAGATATCGAAGGTACCACCACCCAGGTCGTATACCGCGATAGTACGGTCGCCAGTCTGCTTATCAATACCGTATGCCAGTGCTGCTGCGGTTGGCTCGTTGATAATACGCTTAACTTCGAGGCCTGCGATTTTACCCGCGTCTTTCGTTGCCTGACGCTGAGAATCGTTGAAGTAAGCCGGAACAGTAATTACTGCTTCAGTGACTTCTTCACCCAGGTAGTCTTCTGCAGTTTTCTTCATTTTCTTCAGAACTTCTGCAGACACCTGTGGCGGTGCAAACTTATCGCCTTTCACCTCAACCCAAGCGTCACCATTGCCGGCTTCGATGATTTTGTAAGGCACCATTTTGATGTCTTTCTGAACAACGTCGTCTTTGAAGCGACGACCGATCAGACGCTTCACTGCGAACAGCGTGTTCTGTGGATTAGTAACAGCCTGACGTTTTGCAGACTGACCAACCAGAGTCTCGTCGTCGGTGTACGCGATGATAGAAGGGGTTGTACGATCACCTTCGGCGTTCTCAATAACACGCGCCTTGTCACCGTCCATAATCGCAACACATGAGTTAGTGGTGCCGAGGTCGATACCAATAATTTTACCCATAATTGAATCTCCAATTTGCCGCCTGCTGCGGCTATCTGAAACTTTGTAAAAACAGCGTTATCTGTCGTTGTTAGCTATATAAGGTCACGTTTTTTGCTTTCAAGACCTTATTCCATACTTTTTATCAGGCATTCTCGTCGATCTGAGCGGCGCCTTTGCTGACCATCACCATCGCTGGGCGCAACAGACGGCCATTCAGGGTGTAGCCCTTCTGCATTACGGCCATCACTGTGTTCGGCGCAAGTTCTGCGTTTTCAACCATGGTCATTGCCTGATGTAGCTCTGGGTTGAAAGGTTCACCCTCTGGATTAACCTGCTCGACTTTGAAGCGCTCCAGTGAGCTGATTAAGCCAGAGAGAGTCATTTCCATGCCTTCGCGAATCGCCTTAGTGGCTTCTTCTTCCGGCGCTGCGGCAAGGCCACGCTCAAGGTTATCGACGACGGTCAGCATTTCGTTGGCGAATTTCTCGACAGCGAACTTGTGCGCCTTTTCGACATCCTGCTCAGCCCGACGGCGAACGTTCTGCATTTCAGCCTGCACACGCAGTACCTGATCTTTGGCTTCTGCCGCTTCCGCACGGGCCGCTTCCAGCTCATCAGCAGCCGGGGATTCTGCCTCTACCTGAGCGTCATCAACCGCTTCCTGTTCGGCAGTTTCTTCCAGAATTTCTTCCTGGGGTTTCTGTTCTTCAGACATCAGTCACCTCTGTCATCGGTCTTAATTCATATCGCTGTCGGCTATATGGGGCCAGCCGTTGACAGTTCAACCCCTGTTTTCAATCCCTGTTCATGGAAAACACCTTGACAGGAATCGATACTGTATATAAAAACACTGTATATACATTCAGATCAGAGGATGTCGTATGCTGACCTCACTGTCGATTCATCAGTTTGCCCTCATCGAGCATATGGAACTCGATTTTGCGCAAGGCATGACAGTTATCACCGGTGAAACCGGCGCCGGTAAGTCCATCCTGCTGGGGGCACTGGGCCTGACCCTGGGCCAGCGGGCGGAAGCAGGTGCCGTACGACAAGGTCACGATAAAGCCGACGTGGCTGCCACGTTTACTGTGAATACGGCCGCTCTGGAATGGCTCAGACAGCATGATCTGCCCGCAGAAGACGACAACGTTATCCTGCGACGGGTGGTTTCCGCTGAAGGACGCTCTCGTGGTTATGTGAATGGCCGCCCGGTCTCCGCCGCGGACCTTCGTGATCTGGGGCAGCATCTGATAGGAATTCACTCACAACATGCTCACCAGCGATTACTTGAAAAAGACGCGGCGCGCGACATTCTCGACGCCTATGCTGGGCTAAACCCACTCGCAGAGACTGTTCGACATGGGTTTTCGGCCTGGAGAAAAGAAGAGAAGCGCTTACTTACACTGCGCGAATCCAGCAGCGAGTTGCTGGCTCAACGTCAATTACTTGAGTATCAGGTCAGTGAGTTACGTGACCTGGAGCTGAAAGCAGACGAGCTGAGCGACCTTGAGGTCGAACAGAAACGTTTATCCGGTGCCGAGAACACCTTGCTCTGTGGCCAGTCTGCCATGATCGTCTGCAACGGCGGCGACTCTGGCGATGACGCTGCCAGCCAGATGATTCACCGCGCTCTGCAGGAAGTCGATAGCATCAACGATACACACCCGTTATTGGACGAAGTCCGTGACATGCTGAATCAGGCACAAATTCAACTCGATGAAGCGGCCAGCTCTCTGCAGCGGTATCTGGATAACATCGATATGAACCCACACCGTCTGCAGCAGATTGATGCCCGCCTGAGCGAGCTTTATAGCATGGCGCGCAAACATCAGATCCGCCCCGAGTCGCTTTATGCCCACTGGCAGGAACAGGAAGCGGCATTAGAAGCCATGAGCCTGTCAGACGATGACCTGGAAGCATTGGAAGAAGAAGTGGTCAATCTCAGAGCGATCTGTCTGAAAGACGCTCAGCAGCTGTCTGCTAAGCGTCAGAAAGCGGCCAGTAAACTGAGCAGTGCAGTAAGCAGTCACTTCGACTCCCTGGGCCTCGGCAAGGCTATTTTTACCACCCGATGCGATGAATTGCCTGACGGTGAACTGAACCCGCACGGGCTTAACTTTGTTGGCTTTGAAGTGCAAACCAACCCAGGTATGCCCGCAGGCCCTCTGGCTAAAGTTGCTTCTGGGGGCGAACTCTCGCGTATCAGCCTTGCACTGCAGGTCGTCACTGCAGCAACGTCGCACACCCCATGTCTGATCTTCGATGAGGTCGACGTCGGTGTGGGCGGAGGCACCGCTGAGCGTGTCGGACGCCTGATGCGTGAGCTTGGTGAACAGGCCCAGATTATGTGCGTGACCCACCAGCCTCAGGTAGCGGCACAGGCCCATAATCACTTTCAGGTGAGTAAAGTCAGCGGCGACTCAGCCACGCACACCAGCATCCGCACTCTGACGACTTCTCAGCGCAAAGAAGAGCTCGCAAGAATGCTGGGTGGTGTCGAGATTACACAGCAGACATTGGCTCACGCCGGTGAAATGCTGGCCATGGCGGGTTCTTAGTTTTAATGCGCTGCTCTCAGAACCGCAAGCTCGGAACCGCAACAATTCAGATACGCTGAATCAGCAGATACGAAAAGAGCCGCAGTTGCGGCTCTTTTTGATCGTGCTTGCTAATAACAGCCTGACGTTACTTCTTGCGAACGTAAAGCACCAGACTGTGATCAACCAGCTCAAAACCATGTTCTTCAGCAATTTCGTGCTGCAGGCGTTCGATCTGTTCGTTCGAGAATTCAATCACGGTGCCGTCTTCGACGTTCACCATGTGGTCGTGGTGTTCGCCACGTGCGAGTTCGAATACAGAGTGGCCGCCATCGAAGTTGTGGCGCTCAACCAGACCCGCACTTTCAAACTGAGTCAGTACACGATAAACAGTGGCTAGACCCACGTCTTCGCCCGCGTCGATCAGTGAACGATACACGTCTTCAGCACTCATGTGCGCTTCTGGGTTACTCTCAAGAATACTGAGAATTTTGACTCGGGGCAGCGTGACCTTAAGGCCCGCTTTACGAAGTTCCATGTTCTGTTCTGACACGGTATTCCTCTATCATTTCACAGTGGATGGGGTGATCAGGTATCATCCCGTCCATTCTTAATAACTAATGCCCGGATTTAACCCTGACTATGCGAGCTTTAATTCTGACCGGATTACTGGGTTTTGCAACCCTTTCCGGCTGTACCTTCCCAGGCGTCTACAAACTCAACGTTCAACAAGGCAATATTGTTACCCAAGACATGTTGGATCAACTGGAGTCCGGAATGACTGAACGCCAGGTCATTTATCTGATGGGCAACCCTGTCGCCAGAAACCCATTTTCAGACCAGCGTTGGAACTACATCTACACCCTGGAAGTGAGAGATAAAATCACCAAACGCTATCAGGTCACACTGCACTTCGACGACGCTGCGCTCTACAGTCACTACAGTGGAGAGCTGCCACCTGAAGAGTTCAGCGAAGAAAACCAGACCAGTGAAGTTCCGCCAGAAGAGCGTAACCCGACTCTCCCTTCAATCGAAGAGTGATTACTCTTCGGCTTTCTTTGCTTTTGCGGCACGATTCGCTCGTGCCTGCTTAGGATCAATAATTAAAGGCCGATAGATCTCTACACGATCACCGGCTTTAAGCACTTCACTGTCAGGTGAGCGAACAGCCTTACCAAAAATACCGAATTTAGCGGCGCCTAAATCCAGCTCGGGGAACTCAGCGGTGATACCCGATGCCTCAACGGCTTGCATCATTGTGGTGCCTGGCACGACATCAATGGCGATGATTTTCTGCTTCTCAGGTAAGGCATACGCAACCTCTACCTGAATTTTTTCGTCACTCATAAATTTCCTTCGCGCGCTTCACGAACGCATCAACCATCATACCTGCCACCTGTTTGAACAAGGCGCCCATAGCCGCACCAGCAATCCGGCTAGCCATCTCAAACTCCAGTTCAAGGGTGACCTTACAGGCCTCGTCAGACAGTTTCTGAAAATGCCATGTACCAGTAAACTTACTGAATGGCCCTTCTACAAGGCTGATTTTCATTGTCTCCGGACGGCTGAGTTCATTGCGCGTGGTGAAGCTTTGTTCAAATCCAGCTTTAGCCAGAGTAAGTCTGGCCTCGATAAAATCTTCAGATTCGTCGATCACATGCGTCGACTCACACCCCTGAAGAAACTCCGGGTATCGACGAACGTCGTTCACCAGGTCAAACATTTGCTCTGCGGTATGTAATACAAGCGCGCTTCGCGATATTCGGGTCATTTAACTCAACCAACCATTGATTCAGTAAAGCAATTCTTTAAGCCGCTCACAGGAGGCCATGATAAAACACGAATAGTACCGCGAGCGGCGATACAACTCGAATCATAAAGCGCCAGAGTGTAAGCAATCGCTCACTTTTCATACGTGCTTCATCCGCAATTGCCCGCCGGGTCATAAACCATCCAACAAACAACGAAATCAATACGCCTCCGACTGGCAAGAGGATATTCGTCGTCAGAAAGTCGAGCACATCGAAGAATGTTTTACCTTTCACTTCGTATTCGAGGCCACCGGTTGACCCCAGTGACTCTTTTAAGGTTCCTACATCCGCATAAAGCAGGAACTCATCGTGCTGAACCTCCCCGGCGCTATCAACACCTTCAACGCTCACGAAATACTGGTGGTTCTCCCACTCATTGAATGACATCACAGTACCCAGCCCTATCACCCAGGCCAGAGCACACACAGCAATCGTGGCACGACCACGGCTGAACCCTTTCTCAACCGCCCAGGCGACGGCAGGTTCAGCCAATGAAATTGCCGAACTCCACGCTGCAATCGCTACCAGTACGAAGAATGCAGTACCGATTACCACACCACCGGGCAGCTGCCCAAACGCAATCGGCAGAGTCTGAAACATCAAGCCCGGACCCGACCCCGGTTCAAGTCCGTTAGAAAACACGATCGGGAAAATAACCAGACCTGCGACCAGAGCCACCAGAGTATCAAGAGCGCCGACGGTCAGAATAGTCTTACCTAATCGGGAGTTCGCTGGCATGTAGGCGCCATAAGCCATGATGGCCCCCATGCCCAGCGAGAGCGTAAAGAACGAGTGCCCTAGTGCGGTAACCACGGCTTCCTGAGTGAGCTTTTCTGGCTCAAAACGAAACAAGAAATCCCATCCCTGACTGAATCCAGGCGTTGTAAGGCTATACCCAAGAAGTACCAACAACATGACGAAAAGCAGAGGCATCAATAGCCTGAGAGACGTCTCCAACCCACGATGAACCCCTCTTGAGATGACAAAACCAACAAGGAACAGAAATAAGGTGTGATAACCGATTAAGGTGCCAGGGTCTGCCAACAAGCCTCCAAATAACGCCCCCGCATCTTCGGCTGAAATATCCACAAAAGTACCTGTCACCATGGCCTGTGAGTAATAAAGCGTCCAGCCGGCGATAACACTGTAAAACGACAGAATAAAGAACCCTGCGACCGCCCCCATCCAGCCGATGCCCGAAAAGAACGCCGGGGCTTTATACTTGGCTGTCAGGCGATGCATGGTATTAATCGGGCTCATCCGGGCCTTACGACCCAGCAACACCTCGGCCATCATGACCGGGATACCTACCGACAGAATGCACAGCAGATACACCATCACGAATGCTCCACCACCGTATTCACCGGTGATGTATGGAAACTTCCAGATATTGCCCAATCCTACAGCCGAACCCACGGCCGCAAGAATGAATGTCCAGCGACTTGCCCAGATACCATGCATACCGCGCTTATCTGACGTCATTACCATTATCCTTATTCTGCGAAGGGGCTATTGTCCGAAATTTAAACGCTTGCCTCAAGCTCCCCCCTCTGCCCTTCAGACTCACTGTCAGTTATACTGACGCGATGAGCAAAAAGAAAAAAGCCAATAGCGGCTCCTCAACAATTGCGCTGAACAAAAAGGCCAAACACGATTTCTTTCTGGAAGATAAGCTCGAAGCGGGCCTTGAGCTGGTCGGCTGGGAAGTGAAATCCATTCGTGAAGGCAAGGTTCAGTTGCTGGATTCCTTTATCGAGTTTCATCGCGGTGAAGCCTGGCTGCATAACGCCCAGATCACCCCCATGACTCAGGCCTCGACGCACGTTGTTGCTGAACCTCGTCGTCAGCGCAAGTTGCTTCTGCATCGCCGTGAGATTGAGCGTTACTCACAAAAGGTACAGGCGAAAGGTTACACCTGTGTCTGCACTGCACTCTACTGGAAAGGCCATCACGTGAAGGCCGAGATTGCCCTCGCAAAAGGTAAGCAGAGCCATGACAAGCGCAACACGGCCAAAGACCGTGACTGGGCGAAGCAGAAAGAACGCATTATGAAGCACTCGGTACGCTGACAGCTCACTGCAACCTGTGCTACATTAGCAACTGTTCTGGGGTTGAACTTCCACTAACCAGCCCCATCTAAAGAACAAGGATCAGAAATGATCCAGCTCCTGGCTGAGAGCGACCAGAATTCGGGGATGATCTGGATTCGACGTTGATTACAAAGCTATGGGTGCATGCCGAGAGCGTACGACGATCTCGTAAATAAACGTTGTACATTTAAATATTCGCAAACGACGAATCTTACGCACTAGCGGCCTAATAGCCCCGCTTACCTCCGAACCCGGGTTCCTGTAACCGGGGGACGAGGGCGCAGCCCTACAGGATCGTCCGGAGGCTTTGCTGGGAGCCAAAGGACTAAACGTAATCCAGCTCGTTCCGAACGGCCTGTCTCTCGGCCCGTGACGAACTAAATCAATAGAGAAGACTAAGCATGTAGATCCTCTAGTGGAGGATTGGCGGACGCGGGTTCAAATCCCGCCATCTCCACCAAACAAATAAAAAGGCCTCAACCGTATTCCGGTTGGGGCCTTTTTATTTGTCTGACGAATGTGATTCTGAATCGATCATAGTTCCGGGTTCGCAAAACGGCAGGACAGCCGTTTTGCACAGCTCCGCTGCCCGAAGGGCGAGGCACATGGATGTGCCGAGTGCAATCCCGCCTCTGTCTCCGGCCGGGCCTTTTTATTTGTCTGACGATTGTGATTCCGAACTCATCATAGTCTCGGGTTCACCGATTGCCGGGAGCAATCAGTACCGCCGCAGGCGCCCGAAGGGGCTGGGCCATGGATGGCCCAGAGTACAATCCCGCCTGTTTTTCAGTCGGCACTAATATTTTCATCTGAAGATAATGATTCTGAACTCATCATACTCCCGGAGCTATGAAATCCATCCCTGGCTTTCACCAAAGGCTCGCTTCGCTCGTGCAAAAATATTCCCGATATTTTTGTCACTAATTGCTAGGGACAATCACACCGCAACGTTTGTTTTATGCTCCCGCGGCGCATATTCAAAAACATCAGAGTAGCAATTCGCTTCATGCAACCTATACGGTGTCAGCTGATCAATAGTGCCATACACCATTCGCGGCGACCCACAGAGGTAAGCGACTGTATTATCTGAGATGCATAGGTCTTGTTGAATGACTTCGAAAATAAATCCCGTGCGCCCATTCCAGTCTGGATGTTCAGCTTCGAGTATCGGTGTAAAACTGAGGTTTTCGCCCAGAGTTTCCCACTCCCGGAATTCTTCGAGCAAATAGAAGTCATCAATATCTTTATTTGACCAATACACTCTGACGTCTGTACTCGGGTCCCTTGCCACTATTTCTTCGGCAAGGCATTTTATTTTTGATATCCCCGAGCCTGCCGCAACCAGAAGGTGGGGTTGCCTCAAGTCGCTTTGTAAGAACGCACGTCCCATTGGCAGTATTACTGTTAGATGTTCCTGGCGGCCACATAGTTGCACAAGGCGGCGCAACAGCTTCTCGGTAAACAGACTGCCATTCTGTATGAAGAGCTGTAGCCTGTGCGGCTGTTTACTGTCTGGTCGGTTAGCCACCGAGTAAGACAAAGAGTGAGCCTGACCATCAATAGTGATATTCAGCTGCAAATAGTGACCAGCGGTATAGCGGAGGGCAGCACCTGTCGAGGATTCCAGCTCTACCTGAAATGTCCCCCGGTTAAGGAAGCGTACACTCGCTACCCGGCACTCATGTGAATATCGTTCTGGTACGTCTACTGCAGCCACTTTACTCATTATTCATCCACTCACGTTTTTAGATTCCCGCTTTTGGGGCTCTGCCTTCTGATGGTGGATAAGCTTAGAAAACTCGTTTAATGAATAAAAATGGTATATTTTCACCATTCAATTACTTTTATTCATCAACAGTTGGATAAGCCATGATCGAACGCAGTCATCTCAGAATCATTCAAGCCGTTGAAGAGCATGGCTCACTGACCGCCGCTGCCAGAGAGCTGTGCGTTACTCAGTCCGCTCTCAGTCATACGGTACGCAAGCTCGAAGACAATCTGGGAACGCCTGTCTGGCTGCGCGAGGGCCGCAGTTTGAGACTAACTCAAGCCGGCCGCTACTTGCTTAACATTGCTAACCGGGTGCTGCCTCTGCTCTTTCATGCAGAAGATAAACTGAAACAGATGGCGCAGGGTGAACGTGGGACGCTACGTGTCGGGATGGAATGCCACCCCTGCTACCAATGGCTGCTGAAAATCGTATCGCCATTTCTGGATACCTGGCCCGATGTCGATGTTGATGTAAAACAGAAATTTCAGTTCGGCGGTGTTGGCGCGCTGCTGGACTATGAAATCGACCTTCTGGTGACGCCTGATCCTTTTTATAAGAGCAACCTGAGCTTTACTCCTGTGTTCGATTACGAACAGGTACTTGTGGTGCCCAAAGATCACACGCTCACGAGTCAGCCATTCGCTGAGCCAGAAGACTTGCGCAATGAAGTATTGCTGACCTACCCGGTCGCCACCGATCGCCTGGATATCTACTCTCAGTTTCTGACGCCTGCGGGGGTCGTCCCTAAGCAACACAAGACCAGTGAAACCACTGAGATCATGCTGCAGATGGTCGCTTGCCACCGTGGCGTTGCGGCACTACCGCGATGGCTTGCTGAAGAGTATTGCCAGAAATTACCACTGGATGTTGTGCGGCTTGGCGAGCATGGCATCGCCAAACAGATTTACCTGGGCACCCGGGATGGCGACGAAGATACAGGCTACCTCAAAGCCTTTATCGATCTCGCTAAAGCTTATGAGCATCCAGCCACCAATCTCAGCCCCGCCAACCTTTAGATTATTTTTACTCATACATTGATTATATAAAATCAATTTTATTCATGCATGAAGGCGCGTAAAACGTCTCCCTGATTCGACTTAATTCAGGAAACGGGAGATCCGCAGTCATGAGTAGTGGCTTTTCATACACGATACGGCGCGTCATCTTTGACGAGCATTACGAACCTTCAGACGCCACTCGCGCCACCACAAACTTCGCAAACCTGGCGCGCGGCGAGCAACGCGAACAGAATCTGCGCAGTGCTTTACGAATGATCGACCGCCGCTTCAATGCGCTTGCCCCCTGGGATAACGCGCGTGGTGATCGCTATTCGCTGGAGCTTGAGATCATTTCAGTCGATATCGACATTGAAGGCAATGGTGACGGCTTCCCGTCCATTGAGATACTCAAAACCAATATTATCGATCGTAAGACCAATAAGCGTATCGAAGGGATCGTCGGTAATAATTTTTCATCGTACGTGCGCGACTATGATTTCAGCGTACTGCTTCGTGAATACAATGCTGGGCAGAAACAATTCAGTATTCCCGAAGATTTTGGCGAACTGCACGGCAAGCTATTTAAAGACTTTCTTAAGTCCGACACGTACAGAAAGAATTTCAGCAAATTACCGGTTGTCTGCCTCAGTGTTTCAGACACCAAAACGTATCACCGCACTGAAAACCAGCACCCGGTTCTTGGAGTTGAATACACTCCTAATGAAACTTCGCTGACAGAACAGTACTTCCGCAAGATGGGCTTCGACGTCCGCTATTTTATGCCGCCAGACAGTGTCGCTCCGCTGGCGTTCTATTTTATCGGTGATCTGTTAACAGACTATACCAATCTTGAACTGATCAGCACGATCAGCACCATGGAAACTTTCCAGAAGATCTATCGACCAGAAATCTATAACGCCAACTCAGTCGCTGGATACGAGTATCAACCCGATCTTTCGCATACAGATCACTCAGTGACACAGGTCGTTTATGACCGTGTCGAGCGAAGCCAGCTGGCAATTAAACAGGGCAAGTTTGCCGAAGAAAACTTCATTAAGCCGTACCAGAAAATCCTTGAAAAGTGGTCGGCCGATTTCGCTTAAACAGTTACCGATATTCAGATTGAGCATACGATGAAAAAGCTATTTCCAACCTCAACAGCAGGCAGCCTGCCAAAACCCTTATGGCTGGCTGAGCCAGAGACACTCTGGTCTCCGTGGAAGCTCGAAGGCCAGGCATTAGTAGACGGGAAGCGGGATGCACTGCGCATTTCCCTTCAGGAACAACTGACGTCTGGTATCGATATCGTCAGTGATGGAGAACAGACGCGCCAGCACTTCGTGACCACCTTTATTGAGCACCTCAGCGGCGTCGATTTTGAGAATAAGAAAACGGTGCGCATCCGTGACCGCTACGACGCCAGCGTCCCCGGAGTTATCGGCCCGGTCAGTCGTCAGAAGTCGGTATTTGTTGAAGACGCTAAATTTCTGCGTACTCAAACAGATCAACCGATTAAATGGGCTCTGCCCGGACCTATGACCATGGTTGATACCCTCTATGACGATTACTATCAGGACCGTAAAACACTCGCATTCGAGTTCGCCAAAGCTTTGAACGAAGAAGCCCGAGAATTACAAGCCGCAGGCGTTAATATTATTCAGTTTGATGAACCGGCTTTTAATGTATTCCTCGATGAGGTGAATGACTGGGGTATCGAAGCTCTGGAAAGAGCGACAGAAGGTCTGACCTGTGAGACCGCTGTGCATATCTGTTATGGCTACGGCATAAAAGCAAATACCGACTGGAAGAAGACACTCGGCGCTGAGTGGCGTCATTACGAAACAACGTTTCCCGCAATTCAGAAATCCAGCATTAATATTGTTTCACTTGAATGCCACAACGGCCGCGTACCGATGGAAGTCCTGAGTCTACTTAAAGGTAAGAAGATTATGGTGGGTGCCATCGACGTGGCAAGCGATACGATTGAAACGCCAGAAGAAGTCGCGGCAACGCTTCGTGAAGCACTGAAATACGCAGATGCCGATAAGATTTACCCTTCCACTAACTGTGGTATGGCCCCTCTTTCACGGGAGATTGCACGTCAGAAGTTGCAGGCTCTGGCGGCTGGCGCTGAGATTATTCGCAAGGAGCTGGCAGATTAACCATGGATATCATTGAATTTATGTCAGTTCACCTGATGACCATTTTTGCATTGATAGTAACAGGGATATCTGCCGGACTTCTCGCAGGCCTGCTGGGTGTCGGTGGCGGTATTGTGATTGTGCCTGTCCTGTATTTCTTGTTTCAGGGGTTTGGCGTATCTGCCGACTCAGCCATGTTAGTCGCGACGGCCACCTCACTCGCAACCATTATTCCAACTTCTATAAGCTCAATACGTTCCCATCATCGGCTTGGAAATGTCGATAGTGATCTGTTCAAGCGCTGGAGTCTTTTTATCCTGGTGGGCGTTCTCGCCGGAAGCTGGCTGGTCACACGTGCAGACGGCGACTGGCTGACCATCCTGTTCGGTATCATTGCAACACTTGCGGCACTGAATATGCTGTTCAGAACTGGAAAGCCCGCATTGTTTGCGGAGTTACCCAGTTCTGGGGGCCAGGCCGCCATGGGATCGTCGATCGGTTTCTTCAGTGCGATGGTTGGCATCGGCGGTGGCACATTATCGGTGCCTCTGCTGACTCTGTTTAACTATCCTGCCCATAAAGCGGTTGGCACGGCAGCAGCGATTGGGCTGATTATTTCTCTGCCGGGTGCACTGATGATGCTTTTATTAGGTGTTACCCCAGAGGATGCACCCGTTGGCACCTTTGGCTTAGTCAACCTGATCGGCTTTATCTGCATAGTGCCATTAACCGTACTGTTCGCCCCGGTAGGAGCCCGACTCGCCTCATCACTTGATGCGGGTTTGCTTAAAAAGATCTTTGCCGTTGTTCTGCTGTTGACCGGGGTACGTATGTTGTTACAGCTTTTCCTGTAGCCTCTATAAAAACCGCCTGATTACCGATCCTAGTCGCTCATAAATGAGATTCGATAGTCAGGCTTCGCCCTCTCCGTATCAGAGCATGATATGTACCTATCTCGTTCTCACTGAACTCTCACTATCTCCATCCGGCTCCGTTCTCCACGGCTATCATGACGCGATCCGATAGACACCCGTCAATGAAAAGTAAATTATCCATTCGAAAGGTCAGTTTGTGACTTGTATGTACAACTCGACGGCTTGTTAAGGCTATTCTGGAGTCTGTACTGGGGTGTCTAACGGCGACACTTCAGGATCAAACAATAAGGAGCACGTCTAAGTGCCTGGTTCAAACGTCATACGGGGATTTCTTAACACAGTGTCGACAGGCGCTGGGTTGGTTGTTGCCTGTCTGCTTATGATGTTTGTAGCAACGGCTCAGGCCAGCGGTGTTCCAAGTCTCAGCCTAACCTCATTGACTGACGAGATTCCTCTCGCCAGATACGCAGTTCAGGTCCGACCCGACGAGGGCGAGGATAATCTGTCAGACGTCATGACTATCGCCGATGATCGATGGTCAGAGCTGCCCGAAAGCAGTCGCAGCCTCGGGCGGGATTACGGAACAACCTGGTTCCGACTCGATTTGCAGGATACAGGTAACCTGCGCGCAGACAGCGCATATCTTCTGCTAGATTACCCACATTATGATTTTGTGGACGTATTTCTGGTCAGTGGCGAAACCGTAGTTCAGAGTTTCTACACCGGCGACCAACGGGGTTTCGATTCACGTCCGATTGATCAACGCACCTATCTGTTTCCTCTCGAGAAACTCAATGCTGCGGACAGTGCTCAGATTTTCTTCCGTATCAGCACACCCGGTCCATTACTGATACCTTTCAGTCTGATTACCGGCAGTGAAAATAAAATACAGGACCGAAACAGCTCGATGGCTCTGGGTATCTATTTCGGCATCCTGCTGATTATGTTCGCCTATAATGCGTTTATTTCAGGATCTCTGCGCGACACTGCCTACATTTACTACTTGGTTTACATGGCCAGTGTTGGCTTGCATCAACTGACACTACAGGGCCTTGGCTATCAGTATTTCTGGCCAGAGAGTACTTTGTTCGACAATAACTTTGCCGTGGCTTTGAGCAGCGCACTGATGCAAGGCACCGCTGTTGCCTTCGTTATCCGGTTTATTCGTCTATACGAAAACTTCGGTCGGTTTGACAGGATCGCAGGAACTGTTCTTCTTATCTATTCCTGGTTGCTGGTAACCGGCGCTCCGTTTATGGAGTACGCAAGCTTCCTGACAGTGGTGAACATTACCGGTGCCGTCAGTGTCAGCTGCGGTCTTTACATCGGTATCGTCGGCTGGCGTAAGAAGGTTCCGTATGCCCGTTTGTTCGCCATGGCATGGTTTATCTACCTTATATTCATAGCATGGTACCTACTTGAGCTTGCTTCCATCCTGCCCACCAGCCCATTTGGCGAGCACATTCTGGCATTCGGTTCGGTCATAGAACTGGCGTTGCTATCTATCGCATTCGCGGACCGGATCAATCATGAGCGTGAATTAAGGTTGCGGAGCCAGAGCAAACTCATGGATGTTCAGGTAGCTATGAATGCGGAACTCGAAGAGAAAGTCCGTTTAAGAACCAGTGAGCTGGAAGAAGCTAACCGACGTCTTGAAATACTGAGCACAACCGACGGACTGACAGGGTTATTCAATCGCCGTCATTTCGACGAACTCTACGAGAAAGCCTACCTTCAGGCTTGCCGGGACGGTAAGCCACTGGCTGTGCTTATGATTGATATTGATCACTTTAAGCAACTGAACGATAACTTCGGTCACAGGTTCGGAGACTTGTGCCTGATTGATGCCGGCCGTCTGATCCGCAATGTGGTCGCCGGTCAGGAAGCGATCTGTGCGCGCTACGGTGGCGAAGAGTTTGTCGTGATTCTGCCCGATGCCAGCCCAGAAGAAGCGCAGAACAAAGCAGAGGCTTTACGTTTGGCCTTTGCACGCCACGTAGTCACAGATGGCGCCAATGAGAAGATAATGACAATCAGTGTTGGCCTGACTGTCGAGCAGCCCGTCGACCGCTCAGCCTGGGAAAAGCTTCTGCAAGCCGCAGACAGCCTGCTTTACACAGCAAAACGCAATGGTCGGAACCAGGTCGCATTCCTGCGTAACACTGGGTCCTGAGCCGTTGACTCTGCCCCAATCTGAACTAGGTTTAATAGATAATATTCGGGGAAGTACAGGGTCCGGAATGCCAGTTCCAAAAACACATCCAGAGTCGCACGGTCAGCGACACAGCCTTTTCGTTCATTGCCTTCAGGCTCTGCTGTCTCTGACGATTTTGATCGCTGCACTTCTTGTACACCGGGCTCAAGCTATCGAAACCGTCCACTTCACGGGCGACAAGATAAGCCTCTTGCCATTACTTGAGTTTGTCTCAGAACGAAACGGAGAAACGCTCGACGAGATTCTGGTTCGCCCCGAAGCCGACTGGCACCATCGCCAGAGCATCAACAACAACCTCGGGCAAACCAGCCAACCAGTCTGGGCAAGGGTGCGTCTCGCTGGGGTCTCGGATGCCTTCGGACAACCGATTGTACGATTGAATTACCCTCATCATGACTATGTCGATTTTTACCTGTTTGAGCGCGGTAAAATGATCCGCCATTTTTCAGCAGGTGACCAGCTGCCCTTTGACAGCCGTCCGATTGATCAACGTACGTTCTGGTTCCCTCTGGATGATGCCAGCGCTGACGAGCAGGAAATATATATCCGGATATCAACGCCGGGGCCGTTGCTGATGCCGCTGGACCTGATGAGCTATAAAGAAGCCGCTGAAGAAGAAAAGCTGCTCTACCTCTGGGCTGGTGCCTTCCTGGGTATTATCGCCATCATGGCCTTATACAATCTGTTTTTATATTTCTCACTAACTGAAAGCTCCTACATTCTTTATGTGCTGTATCTTCTCTGTGCCGGTATGATGCAGGCCACCATGTTCGGTTTTGGTGAGCAGTATTTCTGGGGCGACAGACCCGGTGTTAATAACCAGGTTATCGCCTTCCTGGCGCCCTTTGTTCAACTGACTGCCATGGCCTTCGTACTCAAGTTCATCGACCTGAAGAACTTCGGTTCTGTGTTAGACCGCTCTGTTGCCTACCTTATGCTGTTTACACTCATTGTGATGTCGATTGCGAGCTTTACTGTGCCATATAGCCTGATAGTCAAACTGGGACATTCGATTGCACTGTTCGGTGTCGTCTGTGCTCTGTATATCGGTATAAAAGGCTGGGTCATGGGTATGAAGTCCGCTCGCCTGTTCACTATTGCGTGGTTTGCGCATCTGGTATTTATCGGCTGGTATCTACTGGATATGACCGGCAAGATTCCAGCCACCGAGCTTGGTAACCATGCCTTTGCAATCGGCTTCATCGCCGAACTCTCACTTCTTTCTATCGCCTTTGCAGACAAGATGAATCAGGAGAAAGAACTGAGGATTAATTCTCAGACCAAGCTTCTTGATATGCAGGTCGCCATGAATCAAGAGCTGGACAATAAGGTAAAAGAGCGGACTTCTGCTCTCGAGAAAGCCAACCGCAGGCTTGAAGAATTGAGTGTGACCGACGGCCTGACCAAGCTCTTTAACCGCAGATACTTTGATCAGGTTTTCCGCGACCACTATGAGCAATCGTATAAGGATCAGCACCCGATCAGCGTCATGATGGTCGACATCGACTTCTTTAAAAAGCTCAACGACAACTACGGCCATGCATTCGGAGATCTGTGTCTCGTACGTGCCGCTCAGCTTATCCGTAAGGTCGTCACCATGCCGGGCGCATTTGCAGCCCGCTACGGCGGCGAAGAATTCGTTGTTGTGTTGCCCAAAACAACCGAAGACCGTGCAGCTCAGGTCGGCGAAATGCTCAGAGCAGCGTTTGAGAAAACAACGGTGACGCAAGGGTCACAAAGCAAAAACATGACCATCAGTATCGGTGTGGCCTGCACTATTCCATCACAGCCGGGCCTTGAAGAGAAACTGTTGGGTGTGGCAGATAGCTGCCTGTATCAGTCTAAAGAGAACGGCCGCAATCAGGTTACCCGCTCTGAACAATTAAACGAAGCTGGCTGAACTCATTCCAGCTCAATAAGACCAGCTCAATAGACATCCCGACGGTAGCGCCCTGCTGCCGTCAAAGCCTCCACTTGATCACTCCCAATAATAGCAGCAAGCTGATGATCCAGATCCTGAGCCATACCGTCACGGCTACCACAGACAAGAATCGTTGCACCAGCATTAATCCAACGTTTTAGCCGCTCGTTGTGATCTGCCACAACATCCTGAACATAGCCCCTACTTGCATCACCGGCTACGGAGACTAACTCAGAAGAATCAGCGCGCGAATAACTTCGGTTAAGATAAGTAAGGTGCCCGGAGTCGCACCAGTCTGTCAGCTGTTTATCCCAGTGGCGGTCAAACAGTGGAGAGCGCTCTCCGAAGATTAACCAGTTGTCATGCTGATCAGACAATTCTCTGGCTTTCAGGTGGGCTCGCAAACCTGCCAGGCCAGAACCATTGCCGACCAATATCAGCTTATCTGTACTTGCTGAGCAATGAAAAGAGGGGTTACTACGCACCGACGCCTTAATGGCATCCTTTTTATTCGCCTGATGACACAACCAACCAGACCCGAGGCCTAGAGTACCATTAGGATGATTCTGCTCACGCACCAGTAATGTCACTTCCGATTCTTGTGGAATACTGGCGATGCTGTATTCGCGCACCTGGCCTTTTATATGAAGTTGAATAATATCGCCTGCCTGCCAGTCAAACTGGTTCTGAGCATCCAACTTCACTTCGAATATAGGTGCTCCGGGGCTGCCTTGGTTAAGTTGGCGACGCTCTTTAAAGATCAGTGGATAAAGAGGGTTTACTGACGCTCTAACCGAAACCCTAAGAGTATCCAGTTGATTACGACTGATCAGTCCAGCGTCGGCTAGCTGAGCGAACCATGATGCAATCGTTTCGGGGTCATTGCGGTCAACGGCAACCAAGGGCGCCAGCACCTGAGCGTCACTCTCAAGCAAAACCGTATTTATATCGTAGGAGAAGCCACAGAAGTGTTCATAGCTTGTATCTCCCAAGCCGAGAATTGAGAAACCAAGCTCAGGGTATCTCGCCAGTGTTTTTTTCAACGAAGGAATAAAGAAGCGACCATTGTCCGGCGCATCCCCTTCCCCGTAGGTACTCGCAATTACAAAAAGAGAGCGACATTGACTCAGGCGATCTGGCGTCACCTGATTAAGCGGCTGATGAAGTACTGTAGCTCCCTGACTTCTCAGCATTTCAACCAGTTGCCGCGAAAGTGACTCAGCGGAGCCACTCTCACTGGCAAAAGCGACAACAGTATCGGCATCGGTATGCTGCCTTACCTCAATGCTTCTCGCTATCACTCGTCGATAGCACCAGAATGTGAAAGCGACCCAGGCCAGAAAAAGCACTCCAGCCTGAATATAAGGAGCCACCGTTAACATAAATCAGTCCGGTAAGACCTCAAGCACAGTCACGTAAGAGCCCGTGCGCTCAATGGCCGGCTTCTTCGCTTTGTCGTCTTTATATTCAACTTCAATAAAGTAGCGGCCAGCGCCTTTCCAATTAAGTTTAACCTCGCCTTTTTTGTTGGCAACGGCAGTAATTTCATCCTGACTGTTGCGATAGCGGGTTCCTTCACGAATGGCGGTCAGTTCAGCGCCTTCAGCAGGTTCACCATCAATCAGAAACTTAAAAGTCGCCTGCTCACCGGAATAGAGATCATTCGGGTGCGTCACTGGCACCAGCTCGAGTCCTTTGTTCGTTGGCTTAAGTGTGTCGCTTGTTGGCGCACCGAGTGTGACAAAGGTTTCCATACGACGCGATGACTGCATTACACGCAGCTTGTCTGCTTTTTCAGGTACGTTTTCAGCAAAACCTTCGTCAGTGTATTGCTCGCCACGGCCAGGATACATACGACGCTTACCGTCTTCTTCCCACATGGCACGCATGCCATTACTTGCCGTAAAGATTTTGTAGGTACCTTCGTCTTCAAGTTTTACGTCGAAGACAGTGCGGTACTTACCGGTATGCAGGTTCTCTGCTTCGCTTTTATCGCCGTCTGGCTGGAGGACGATCAGATCATTAAAACGAACGGCGTGATAGTTGGCGACAAAAATATCGTTAGATACTGCTGCTTCGAAACCGACCCAACGATCTTCGCCCGAGAGCTGAGTTTCCTGTGGAAGAATCCAGGCGCGATGAGCTTCCGCGGACAGAGTGCCAGCAACAAGAGCGCCCAATAAAATAGGCTTTAATACGTTCATTTTCATCTGCATTTCCTTAAGGTTTGATGGTCAGTTCGATAGCGCCCAGTTCAGAGCTACCCTGTTCTTCAAGTGTCTTCTCACCGCTTTGAGGCCAGCTGAAAGGAATGTTGATCAGTTCGCGGCCACCCACTTCCCGCGCCGCTTCAACACGCAGGCGATATTCGCCAGGCTTGAGGTCTGCGAGAGGTGCCTTACCAGACGTAAACTCCAGCTCATAAGCGCCCGGACCATAAGTAGCACCGCTGACGCCATCGACAGGCATATCCAGTGAGCGGCCACTGCGACGCCACCACTGGCGCATGTCTTTCAGCCACTTTTCACCTTCGGCATTACGCATATCCACGTCGTACCAGACGGCCAGATTACTAACGACCTGATTGCGATCATCTTCAATCCAGATAGCAACATAAGGCTTGTGATATTCAGCGACATCCAACTCTGGAATCTCTACAGAGACCGAAAGATCAGCCGCCAGCACCTGTGTAAAAGAAGCGAGTGCGACCGCAGTCATCAGTCCGGATTTAATTAATTTCATCAGCGACTCCTTAGTGCGCAGCGAGAACAAGTAAAATAATGGGTGCAATAACGCCGAATGCCACCAGTGGCCAGGTACTTGGACGTTGTCTGGCATATCGGGCGAGAAGCCATAATCCGCTCAGGGAAAAAACCAGACAAAGCACCGAAAAAATATCGATAAACCACGACCATGCGGTATTGGTATTCCGACCTTTGTGAAGATCATTAAGGTAGGAAATTACTCCGCGATCTGTGTCTTCATAAATAAAACTGCCGGTTTCCAGATCAATACTCAGCCAGGCATCACCGCCGGGCTTGGGCATGCCGAGGTAGACTTCATACTCATCCCACTCAGCATCAACATCTCGGGTGGAGATACCATGCTGATCGTTCAACCAACGACGAACAGCCATAGGCAACGGCCCTTCTGAGCGATTCTGAACCGCACTGAGCACTCCCGGTGGTAGCTCTGATTCTACTGTTGTGCGTTCAGGATCTGCGGGGATATCGGCGGCGTGATTTAGGGTAATACCGGTGAATGCAAACAGAATCATACCTACCAGGCATACTGCCGAACTGACCCAGTGCCACTGACGTAATGTGCCCGGGATAAATCGAGAAAACATGACTACATCCAAAAAAGCCCATCAGCGAACGGTGAGAATACTAACAAACGGCAAGTTAATGAGAAGTATTTTTATTTGATAATGACACTTCTATGCATTATCCAAAGGTAAAAGCCTCCCGTAAAAAAAAGGGCCTTGCGGCCCTTTTTTATTCGCACTTACCTGAATCAGAAGCGTACGTTCAGACCAACCCAGAGGTTGCGACGCTTGTCTTTGTTGTTGTAGTCATCTTCGAAAATAACTTCATCATCACCCGCATCGAAAACGCCATCATCGTTCGCATCATCGTAGCGCACACTGTAAGTGGTGAAGTCTTCATCCAGTAGGTTGTTTATACGTGCATACACACTGAAGTAGCTGTTCACCGCATAATTTGCACCCAGGTTCAGCACGCGATAATCCTTGTAGTAGAGAGGATCATTATTCTCATCCACGCCACGGAAGCGAGCAGAGCGCGTCTCATTGGTCAGCTGTGCCGAGAGCTTAGTATTGATGTCCCATTCCAGAGTCACGTTGCTCATGTGCTCCGCCGTATTGGTCAGCGGCTGACCTTCCTGCGAACCAGAAAGCTGACGGCTATCGGTGTAGGTGTAGTTACCACGTAATGCCAATGAGTCGATAATCTGTAAGCGACCAGCCACTTCCGCACCACGGATCAGAGCGTCATCGATATTGATTGGTTGAGAAAGAATCAACCTACCTCCAAGCTGCTCGTACTCACCCAGATTCACACATGGGCGTTCACCGCCAGTCTGAGCACAGGTTGGCACTGCATCGCTACGTGCAATTTTATCTTCGAAGCGGTTGTGGAAAATGGTCGCGTTAAAGCTGTGACGATTTTCCATCGACTCCCAATAGATCGCAGCTTCTGTATTGCGGCTTTTCTCTGGCTCAAGGTCCGGGTTACCCGCAAACGGGAATGTTCCCTGACCACCGAAACCGATAATGCCATCATAGAGGTCAGTCGTTTTTGGTGTTTTATAACCACTGCTCACACCACCTTTTACCGTCCACTCAGGCGTCAGGCTGTATACCGCATAAAGGCGTGGGCTTACGTTACTACCGAAGGCATCGTGGCCGTCGTAACGCAGACCCGCGGTCAGCGTAAAGTCAGGCACCATGGTCCAGCTGTCTTCAGCAAACAAGGAATACGTAGTGAAGTCTGAAACCCGCCCGGAATCACCCTCTTCGCGACCAAATACGCCGTCAGTGAGCTCCGCGTCAACGTACTGACCACCGACGATGAAGAGGTGATCGCCAGCCAGATCTTGAACCGGCAATTCAAGCTTAGCGTCCAGAACGTACTGGCTGCTTTCCATGGTACGTTCAGGTCGTGGCAGAAAGGTATCTTCAGCAATCGCTCGACGCTCATCTTCGCTCAGCCCCGCATAATCGCCCGTACCATCGTACATTTCCTGCAGCAGCAGACGTTCTGATACAGAGAGTGGAATAGTTCTGCCGTTGTTATTGGTTTCGATATTCTGCAGAGACACCAGGCTGTTACCAAAACTCCACTCACCTTCGTGTGAGATCGCCCACTGATCACGAGTGAACTCCTGATCCTGAGCATAACCTGCGCGAGGACTAACAACACCGCCTCGGTCCTGCCAGATAGTATCGATGCTATCTACAGTTCCGAGAGGGAAGCTTCCATCCGCCAGAGGTTCGTTATCATACACCTGCTTGGATGTATCGTAGTCGAAGGTCAGGCTCTGGTTATCAGCCACATTCCAGTTAAAACCGATGCCGATACTCTTGTTGGTATTGTCGGTGGTTTTACCACCTCGCCCGAAGCCCAGTTCACGTGTCTGCTCATCGCCGTTCGGGTCAGTAACAGAGTCGTACTCTGGCTCTGATGCATCACGCTTATAAATACTGCCGCGCAACTCCATACCCAGTACGTTTTCGATTAACGGCCCGGCAACGTTAAAGTCTGCAGTTGTGTCGGCACCGTACTCATCGTACTCCTGAAAAGTGCGACCGATACTTGCAGAACCAGTCCAGTCATCGGTCACTTTCTTGGTGATAATATTGATTACGCCACCCAGAGCATCCGCTCCGTAAAGGGTAGATGCTGGCCCGCGAATAACCTCAATACGTTCGATCGCATCCAACGGTGGAATGTGGTTGAACTGGTTACCACCGAAGTTATTCGGGTAGATGTCACCGTGGTTGTTCTGGCGACGGCCATCAATCAGGATCAGGGTGTAATCTGCCCCCATACCACGGATCGAGATAGTACCCTGCCCGGTTTTATCTCGGGTCTCACCAACGTCGACACCTTCCAGTTCGCGGACGGCATCCAGAAGCGTGACATAAGGGCGTGAGCGGAGATCTTCCTGAGTGATTACAGAGATACTGGCTGGAGCATCAACCACTTTCTGCTCGTAACCGGCCGCCGTAACAACGAACTTTTCCAATTCGATCGGCTGCTCTTCGGCTGTCGCTGACACGGAGGCAACAACCGCTGCAGCGAGTGCACTCAAAGGAAAAAGCTGATTTCGAAACTTCATGTTTAAGGTCCATACGGGGGAATTTGCGCGTATACTATTTTCACTTAACTGCAAATGCAAATGTTTTTCATTTGTAACTTTACTAACAATACACTTATTAATTTTAATAAAACTGTGTATGGACACAGGCCTCTGGACTGGAGGTCGATGCAGAATAGAGGAGGTGCGAGGTTGAAGTCAGTATCACAGGCAGAGCTGGCCCAATACGTATTGCAGGAGTCTTACTGGTTTTGAGAGGTTTCGCTGGCGCGAAACTGGGTCGGTGACACGCCGTACCATTTTTTGAAAGCGCGGGAGAATGCACTGACGTCGGAGAAGCCCAGCATAAACGCCAGTTGCGTTATGGTAGTACCAGGAAGCGCCAGGTGTCTTTCGACCAGAGTCCGGCGTGTTTTCTCCAGTAACGCCTTCCAGCTCAGGTCTTCATCAGTGAGGCGCCGCTGCAGGCTACGGACACTCATGTGAAAGCGCTCCGCAGCGTCTGTCATCGTAGGCTCCCCTTCTGGAAGCTGCCCCTCAAGCCACAACGAAAGTTGAATCACGAGCGAGCCTTTTTCCTGCTCAGCGAGTCGCTCATTCAGCGTTGCTTCGAGCATAGCAACCATCCGGTTATCGCTGGAATGCAGTTGGGCTGCAGCCTGCTTCCGGTCGAACGTCAGGCCGTAGTAGTCGCTTTTGGTCGGCGCCACACGAAAGTAGCGGGCCATCGATGCGCAATAATCATCGTCATGAGATGCCACATGAACTTCGAGAGGGTTCAATGCAGGATCTACCCTGAGCCTGACCAGGCGCATCAGGCTGGACATCACATACTGTATTCCCTGAGGGTGAGGCACATGCCCGGTTGAAGGCCGGAACTGTACGCACACGGTAGTATCTTCAACCACCAGCTCAGCCTGCACGGCATCGCTGATCAGTCTCTGGTAACGAGCAAGACGCTGCAGAACGCTGAGCATGCTACCACCCGCAGACAATGCCAGCCCCAGCCCACCAAATGCAGAGTATTCACTGCGGCGAGCCATATTAATGCCCAGAGAAGGATCCTGAAGACGATCCTCAGCAGCCGTCAGTAAGGCTGAAGTCGCATCGACACTGATCCAGACTTCCGGGTTGAACGTATCTTCAACCGAGACGCCATGCTCCGCAAACAAAGCTGCAGGATCATCACCATGCTGTTGCAGCAGGTTAGCCAGCGGACGCAGAAACATGGCCACCGCTTTGGGTTGCTCAGTCATTGGCGTCTCCGGTCAACTGGTTGGCGGTCAGTGCAAAGCATGGAAACAGGTTTTTCTCCAGTATGTAATCAAAGGCCTGTGTATGTCTGCCGGGCCATGAGTTTGGAGTATAAGTATGACTGATACCACGGATAAAAACAGCGAGCGCTTTCAGGCACTCCGCGCTAAAGATCGCCAGATCCAGAAAGAATTGATGCAGGTAAGTGACAAGGTTCGAGCTCGTCATCCGTTTCTGGTTGAGCACCAGAATGCCGTAGGCATGGGCATTTTTCTGGTCAGTATTGCCGGGATGGTTCTCAATGGTGTGCTTTGGCTGGAAGGCATCATGCCGGCCTGGATGGTCATTGTGTTAAGTGCGTTCTGGACGTCACTGTTACACGAGTTAGAGCACGATCTGATTCACTACATGTATTTCCGCAAGCAACCGGTCTGGCATCACTTGATGATGGCTGGCGTGTATCTGGCACGCCCACTGACTCAGAACCCATGGATTCGCCGCTACCTGCACCTGCATCACCATAAAGTGTCGGGCACAGAAACAGACCTGGAAGAACGCGGCATTACCAACGGCGAAAAATGGGACTGGAAACGCTTTCTGATGGTTGGTGACAACATGCTGGCTTTTTATCTGCGTGCGGGTAAATATTTCGTGGTACCCAGAAAGTTGCTGAAACAGGGTAAAATAAATAAGACAGATATTAAAAACTTAAGAATTATTGGTGCGCTAAGTTTTAACCCTATCGGCTATATCTGTTACACCCTCTGGCATGGCTTTGTATTATTTCACCTCGCCAACGGTATCGCCTGGGCATTCGGAACAACGATTGACTGGCCACAATGGCTGCTGGCGCAGGAAGCCTGGGTAACTGCAACCGTTGTTATTTTGATTGCACCTAACGTCCTGCGTACTTTCTGTCTGCACTTTATTTCATCGAATATGCATTACTTTGGCGACAACACGCCGGGGATTATTCATGAGCAATGTCAGGTGATGAATAAGTGGTATTTAATCCCACTTCAGCTGTTCTGCTTTAACTTCGGCAGCACTCATGCGATTCATCACTTTGTTGTACGTGACCCCTTTTATATTCGACATTTAGGCGAGAAAGAATCCCATGAAGTGCTCCGCCGTCACGGTATTCGATTTAATGACATGGGAACGTTTAAGCGGGCTAACCGTATGAATGAGCGTGTGGTTTAACGAATGTATGGCGCTGCCTGATATAAGCGAACGAGCGGACGCCGTAAATACATCCCTGTAGGCTCAAGTGCGCCGTCCCTGGCGCACATGCCGCTCTTTTCGCCCCTACCATGCAGCCAATGCCTGTAGCGTTATCCTGACAGCCGGAAAGGGGTCAGATCCCCGCCTTCCAGCCGTTTGTCACAGGATAACGACGGTCCCGACCAAAGCCACGGCGAGTCACCCGGACACCGATCGGCGCCTGACGACGCTTGTATTCGTTAACATCCACCAGCCGCACTACCCGCATCACGTCTTCACGATTATGTCCGGCCGTAATGATCTGCTCAGCACTTTCATCATGTTCGATGTAGCGCTCCAGAATGTCATCCAGCACAGGATAAGCAGGGAGACTGTCTTCATCGACCTGATCCGGTGCAAGCTCAGCGGATGGCGGACGATCAATGACGCGCTGCGGAATCACAGGCGAAAGGGAATTCCGGTATTCAGCCAGGGCAAACACCTTGGTTTTGTAGACGTCTTTTAACGCCCCATAGCCACCGGCCATGTCCCCATAGAGCGTCGCATAACCGACGGCCATTTCGCTTTTATTGCCGGTTGTCAGAACCATATATCCCGTCTTGTTCGACAACGCCATTAACAACACGCCACGACAACGGGATTGCAGATTTTCTTCCGTAGTATCGACTTTCAACCCCTCAAAGTCGGGAGCAAGCGCAGACATAAATTCGCGGTACATGGGTTCAATCGAAATGGATTGATACTTAACGCCCATCGCCTCAGCCTGCAACGCGGCATCTTCTTTACTCATGCCCGAGGTGTAAGTAAACGGCATCATAACGGCGCGCACGCGCTCCGGCCCAAGCGCATCAACCGCAATGGCCAGCGTCAGCGCTGAATCGATCCCGCCAGAAAGACCAAGTACGACCCCTGGAAAGCGGTTTTTATTCACATAGTCACGAACACCGACAACCAATGCGTTATAGAGACTGGCAAGACCGTCTTCCCTCGCCGCCCGCGATTCAGACTCTGCGCGTAACTCACCTTGCTCGAACATCACATACGCCTGATCTTCCCGCCAGGACGCCATCTGCAATACACAATCAGAGTCGGCATTTACCGCAAACGAGCTACCATCAAATACCAGTTCGTCCTGCCCGCCTGACTGGTTCACGTAAAGGATGGGGAGTTTATGCTGCGACGTGTGTTTTTTGATGAGGTCGATACGTTCCTGCTGCTTGCCACTATGAAATGGTGAAGCATTCAGATTCAGGATCAACTCGGCACCGGCCTCCGCTGCCATCGCCACAGGTGCATCAAACCAGACATCCTCGCACACCGTCAGGCCCAACTTTACGCCATGAAGCTCGACCACTTGCGCGTCTTCGCCCGCTGAAAAGTAGCGTTTTTCATCAAAGACCTGATAGTTCGGCAGCTCCTGCTTGGCATACTCTCCAAGACAAGTACCTTCAAACCATACCCCTGCGCAGTTATAGAGGCGATTATCACGAGTTACTGGATACCCTACCGCCACGGCGATGTCATGACTGATCGCAGCCACTTCTTTGAGTGCTTCTTTCACGCGGAGCTCCAGGCTTGCACGCATAAGCAGGTCTTCTGGCGGATAGCCCGTCAGAGCGAGTTCACTGAATACAATCAACTGCGCACCATCATCTGCCGCTTTCTTTGCAGCTTCTATGATTTTTGCCGTATTGCCGGGGATATCGCCGACGTGAAAGTTACATTGCGCCAACGCAATTTTCAGGCTGGCAGTCAGTGACTTGGACATGGTCTGGGGGTACTCTCTTCAGTAATGCGCGTATTGTCTGGAAATACGCGTCAGGACGCAAACCGGAAGACTAATGAAAGACCAATGAATCATCCAATATCCATCGGACGGGGCAGCCGCCTGCTGTCACTATACAGCTACTATTCGCTGATCCTTTCGCTGTCGATCGTGGTCGTCGATGGCCTGGACTCGATGGACGTGATCGTTGGGAAAGAGGCTCCCCACCTATTCCTTGTACTTTCATCGCTATACGTTCTTGCAGCCGCTGTCTTCGTCGCACTGATAACCCGAACTACCGATTCTCAGGGAGCGACGACTTACCTGTTTCTGGAAACAGCTCTGCTAACAGGCATGATGTTCGCGTCTGGAGGGCTGACAGCCGGATTCTCAAGTCTGCTGCTGATTCCTGTCGTCATGGCCAACTTACTTGCACCGGGCATACTTGGCTACAGTGTTGCGGCCTGGCTGAGTCTTGCTGTGATATACACCGAACACATCGCGCCCGGAGAATTTGGTATCCGGGATACCGCCAATACGGGGGTGTATGGTGGCATCTGCTTTGCTCTCGCATGGTTAACTCAGCTGCTATCCCACCGCATTAATGCAGCGCTTAACCTGGCCCAGGACACTGCCCGTGACGTACAACGTTTACAACGCTTGAGTCAGCAGGCGCTGATGAAGCTA
The DNA here is from genome assembly GCA_002724925.1 of Oceanospirillaceae bacterium. GTDB lineage: Bacteria > Pseudomonadota > Gammaproteobacteria > Pseudomonadales > Oceanobacteraceae > Thalassolituus. Next base: position 256,692 of record PBQA01000013.1, on the reverse strand, counting down.
CCGGATGGCATCATTGCCTGTACTAGAGACAAGCGTGTTCTATTTATCAATGATACAGCGACGGCATGGTTCCAGTTAGAACCGGGGGCAGCAGTTCCCGAATGGCTAGTGGAATCGACCACTGAGCAGCCGCTCCCCGGCCAGCTAAAAGGCTTAACCGTCACGCGCCTTGAAGCAGGCGGGTCAGAGGATGATTTTCTATTACTGATTGAAGACGAAGCTCGTATTTCAGCAGAGATCCAGCAAGCCAAGCTAGCCTCCCTCGGGCGCCTCACTGCCAGCATCGCTCATGAAATCCGCAATCCATTGTCAGCGCTCAATCAGGCCTCGCAACTTCTGGATGAATCTGAACATCTGCCTGACGAAGATAAAAAACTAACCAGTATTATTGAACACAACAGTCAGCGGATTAACCGCATCATTGGTGACATATTGCAGCTTTCCCGAGGCAAACGCTCACATGCGGCCCCTCTGAAGATACATCAGTACCTGAATAATTTTGCCCAGAACTTTGATCAGGCCAGCGGTGAAAGTTTCCTTAAACTTATCTACGACTCAGACAGCGAGCTGACAGTACTGTTTGATCCCGACCATCTCAATCAGGTTCTGACGAATCTGTGCCAGAATGGATTGAGGCATGCACGAAAAGCGCGGGAAGACGCAGCTGAAGTCTCTTTGAAAATATTGCCCGAATCAGACAGCACGGTGTCGATTGAAATAACAGATAATGGCTTCGGTATTGCCGAAAACCAGATACAACGACTATTTGAACCCTTCAGCACCACCGAACACGACGGCACAGGCTTAGGTCTCTACTTATGCCGCGAACTGTGTCAGGCTAACCAGGCAACCATTGAGTTTATTGGGAATCATCCTGGAGCCCGTTTTCTCGTTACTATGAAGCGGACATAAAACTGAGGCCTATGTCACACCAGCGTTAAACCAACTCATGAATAATACAAGGCTACGATGACTGACAGGAAACCCACAGCGATGTTGCCCGACTTATGCGCACTGATCGTCGATGACGAGCAGGACATCCGCGCACTGATAGGCATGGCCCTGGAACGCATAGACATTACATGCGAACAGGCCGCCAATGTTACCGAAGCCATAGCATTGCTTGAATCGAGAAGTTTCCATTTCTGCATCACAGACATGAAATTACCCGACGGTGATGGTGTTCAGTTAATTCACCACTGCAATCGCAACTATCCAGACATGCCAGTCGCCATGATCACCGCATTCGGTAATATGGAGGTCGGGGTTAACGCTCTAAAAGCCGGAGCATTCGATGTAGTTGCCAAGCCGCTGGATATTCAGCAGCTGCGCAACCTGGCTACGGCAGCCCTGCGATTGTCGAAGGTGACAGGAACACTCCCTGAACAATGCACCAACCTTATCATCGGCGACTCCAGCCCGATGCAGGAGCTGCGTACAACGCTGCGCAAGGTCGGGCGTACTCAGGCACCGGTGTTTATCCAGGGGGAATACGGTACGGGAAAAGAAGGCATTGCCCGCGCCATTCACCTGATGAGCTCCCGGTCATCACACCCCTTTATAACGATAAACTGTGATGCCCTTCAGGATGAAAGTGCCGCCGAAACGCTGTTTGGCTTCAGAGACGATCATGGCATTGTCCATGATGGGCTGATCCAGAATGCTCACCAAGGCACCTTGTTCCTCAATAATATCGAACACCTGAGTATCGAGTTACAGGCTCAACTACTGCAACTACTGACGGACAAAAAAATCCGGGCACTGCATGACACGCAAGAGCAGGATCTGGACATCCGCATTATCAGTGCCAGCAGCGCTGATCTGCCCGCGTTAGCAAATGCAGGTCAGTTCCGTCAGGACCTGCTGTTCCGTATCCGTGTCGTACATCTCAGCGTCCCCCCGCTGCGCACGCACCGCGAAGATATTCCGCAGCTCACCAACCACTTGCTTCAGACCTATGCCAGCCAGTGGGACATGCCCGAAGTGGCCGTGGCCGATGATGCTCTACAGGCGATTTGCGAATACGACTTTCCCGGTAACACACGTGAACTCGATGCCATTCTGCAACGCGCCTTCACGCTTATGGAAGGCGAAGAGATTCAACTGAGTGACCTCAGCTTCGAGCCTGAAACACCGCAAGGTGGCTACCACTCAAACAGCGAAGCCGTTGGCGACCTGGAAGGCTATCTTGAGCGATTGGAACGAGAAGCCATTGAAGAGGCCCTCAACGCGACACGCTGGAATAAAACCGCCGCTGCGGAGCGTCTTGGTATCAGTTTCCGTGCTCTCCGCTACCGGCTAAAGAAACTCGCCATCGATTAGTAATCTACCAAAAGGCGATTAGACGGCTACTGTCACACCGCCCTACACATCCTGAAACGACTTATAAAAATACGAAAACCGCCTGAGTGCACTAACCCATTCAGCTGATATGGTAATCGGTTACATATCGGGCAATTGGGGTTTCAAGGATGAACACCAGAACGAAGATCCAAGCGTATACGGACAAGGGCTTCACCTTACTTGAGCTGCTGGTTGTGGTGGCGATCATAGTCATTACAACAACACTGATTTCCCCCAAGGTGTCAACGTTACTAACAGACAGTCAGAGCAAGCAAAAAGCAACTGAACTAAAGCAAGCTCTGGTGTTCTCACGAAACTCTGCAATTTCGATGGCGCGTACGGTCGTATTCTGTCCTGTATCAACAAACGGTACTTGCGGAAGAGACTGGAACCAACAGTTAATTGTATTCGTTGATGAGAATGGAGATAAAACACTTAATGGCAACGAACAGATACTAAAAGTGCTTTCACCATCTCTGCAGTCGGAGCACCGAGCATACAACAATGTCAGAATTTCATTCGGACCTCTTGGCAGATCCAATGTAAACGCAGGGTCACTCAGTTACTGCAAAACTTCTTCCTCGAGAGACCGGGGAACATCACTTATCATCTCCCGCATGGGCAGAGTTCGCGAAGGTAAAGATCAGAACCGTGACGGCCTTCCTGAGTTAGCTAATGGACTTAATATACCCTGTATTAACCGCTCACCTACCTAGAGTCACCTCCCATCAGAATTCAATGGCTAGGCAGAAGCGAACTTGTAAGCTATCAATACGGAATTTTCTATAAGTGAGGGCACTCAATATGAGGTCTCCTAAAGTACGCTCCCAATCGGGCTCTGTGATGTTGCTGAGCCTGGTTCTGTTAACCGTGATCACGTTAACGGCTGTCATTGGTATGCAGCGCTCAACACTTCAGATTAAGATGCTCAACAACATGCAGCACCATCAGGAAGTGTTCAATGCGACCAATGATCACATTGAACTAGGGGTTTCTTTTCTTCAGCGAGACGAAAATATTGGCGTCGCACGGAGCACTCTCGGGCCTCTGATCCAGTCCAATGACACCAGTCTATTACTGACCAACATCAATTTGGGCCCAGGCTGGGATGATCCAACTGGCTATTCTGAACACGTAACCGTTGTTGATACATTACAGCTTAGCGATATCTCCGACCCAGCCTTGGCATCGTCACAGTATCTAAAGGGAAACCCCGGAGCCTCAACAGGAACCACACAGAAGTTCTATTTTAACTTCACATCCAGCGGAAGCGATGCCTCCGGACGAATCACTTCTACCCAAGAAATTGTCTTCAATCTTGAAGGGCCTGCAATATGAATCTATTTACCGAACGTCTCAATATAAGAAAGTTGTGTAAATGGGCTATTACTTCAGTGATTGCAGCAAGCCCTCTTACAGCACCTGCTGACGATACCGAAATTTACCGCGCAAGTGGTTCCTCCGGCGTTCAGCCAAACGTAGTGTTCATCTTCGATACCTCTGGAAGTATGGGAGATCCTGCGGGCGACGGGTCAACGAAGACCCGGATGCAGGTTGCTAAGGACGCCGCAATCAGCATCATCGGCGACACAGAAATTAACAACATCAATTTCGGACTTGCCCGTTTCGATGTCGTACAAAACTACGCGTATCCCGTCGAGGGCATTCCTTACTCACTTGACAGCCAACTGTACAGCCAAGGAGTGCCTAACGAGCGTGACGGCGGTGGCTATATTGAAGTTCCTGCGAAAGATATCAGCGATGATGCCCATAGAAGCCGACTAATTACCGCCATCAATGAGCTACCGACGAATGCCTGGACTCCCCTCGTTGAAACCTACGATGAGACGATCCGATATTTCAAAGGCGAAGATGTCAGATACGGTAAAAAATACGGAGCTGTACAGTGCTCAGATCCAGGGTATGTAACCGTTACGGTCCCTCCACGCGAGGAAGATATCATTGAATGTCAGCGGTGCAGTTTGTGGCCCAAATCACCACAGGACTGCAGGCGCTGGAGACTATTTGGCGGTTGGACCTACGGTACCGTCTCGACTGTGCCTGATTCCTACTGTCAGGGCTTGGGGTTAATCGACCCTCAAACTGACTGGATTGTCACCGGAACCAATACTATCCCAGGTTATGAGTATGAGGAATGGCGAGACGGTGGCTGCGAAGCAGCAAGCTCCCCGCAGTATTTTTATCTCAGCAATAGCGAGTCATACGACGAAAATACCGGTAAGTACAATTCACCCATAACCAATAGTTGCCAGCAAAACCACGTCGTTATCTTTACTGATGGTGCTTCGACACAAGATGGAGCGAGTGATACCAAAATCAGAAGTTTGCTTGCAGAAGTGGATAGCTCCGACCGAGCTGGGCTGACGGGTATATCCACAAGCTGTGCTACATCGGACACTAATCAGGTTTCATCCAATAGCTGTTTGGAAGAGCTTGCTTTGTACAGCTATGAAGTTGATCTATTCAACGACAGTGCCTTGGATGTTGATCCATCCAGCTCAACGGAAGAAGTCCAGCGAATTACCACTCATACAATCGGTGCATTCATGGGCTCGAACGATACCGTCGCAGGCCAACTTGAAAGAGCAGCTGAGTATTCAGACGGCCTATATCGCCTCGCGAATAATTCAGCTGAAATTAAACAGACTCTGAGGGACTTGTTTAACCGTTTCGAAAACGAGGCAACGATAGGAACATCCTCACCCGCAGTTGCCGTTAACGCCCTAAACCGCCTTGAAAGCTCAGAAGAGCTTTACTACACAGTATTTGAGCCCAAAGCGACAAAAGGTTGGTCAGGAAATCTTAAACGGTACAAATTAGGCAGCTCTGGTAAAGTACTTGACGCTGATAATCAAGATGCTGTTGACGAAGAAACCGGCTACTTCGCTGAGGGTGCGACCAGCATCTGGACCAAGGAAGAAGAGGCTCCTGATGGAAAAACCGTCGGTAAGGGAGGTGCGTCTAGCCACTTTACACTTGAAAGGAACGTCGTAACTTACGCTGGTGGGGCAGATGGCCTGATTGATGACCCTCTCATTGAAAAATCAGCGTTAGGCTACGTAGTGCCGAGTTATATCCTTGAAGATTTATTCTCCGGAACGCTCGCCGATCTGGAATTGATTAATATGCTTAAATGGGCATCGGGTATAAAAACAGATGAAGATGGGAATGAAACTCCAAGACAGGAAATTGAAGACCCACTACACAGTGAACCTCTGCTTCTGAACTACGGTACCGCACAGTCATACGAAAGCGTGATTTATTTCGGAACCAACTCTGGCTATCTGCACGCAATGACAACGGACATTAATGGCCCTGAAGAATTGTTTGCCTACGTTCCTTACGAATTACTCCCTAATATCGAAGTGTATTATCGCGAAGGTGCTGAATACGGAAAGCATTATGGTCTGGATGGACCAATAACTGCTTTCATACACAACGATACTGAGCTTAATGCTGGAAAAACATCATCAAAGAGCCTCATAAGCGCAAATGACAAGGCGTATATGTACGCAGGGATGCGCAGAGGTGGTGAGGTCTACTATGCGCTCGACGTAACAGACCCTAAACAGCCTAAGTATCTCTGGCAAATCACGTCTGACGACACCGGCTTCGAAAGACTTGGCCAGACATGGTCAGCAATGAAACCTATCTATGTGTCTCCAGAAGCGATAGGAATTGATGTAGAACCGCAAGATTCAAAACCTATACCGGTTCTTGTGTTCGGGGGTGGTTATGACCCAGTCGAAGATGATACATCGGGTGGTACTCGCATCAGCCATTCGAGAGGCAACGCTATCTATATGGTCAATGCTTTGACTGGTGAGTTGCTATGGACCGCCTCTCCAGATAGCTCTGCGGACCTTACCGTCAACGGCATGACAAACAGTATCGTGAGCGATATCACTGCTGTTGATAATGACGGAAACGGAACGAGTGATATTCTCTATGCTGCGGATACCGGTGGACGTATCTGGCGAATCGATTTGTTCAGCAACAATAACCCAATGGCAACCGAAGTTGCGGACCTCAATGACGGATCAGTTGCGAATAACACCCGTTTCTTTACATCACCTGTCGTTGCTTACAATGATGATCTGGACAGCTATGTGATTGCCATAGGTTCCGGCTACCGCGCTCATCCGCTTGTCACCGATAACAAAGACCGGTTTTTTGTGATTATCGACGATAAAACAACAACAAACAGAACCGATCTCAAGCAACAGCTTAATACTTATCGAACCATCGAACTTGACGACCTCGCGGATTCTGGCAGTTTGGCTGTTGCAGCAGACTCTGACCTGCTCAATGGCTTCTATCTGGATCTTGAGACAACGGGAGAAAAGGCTCTGACGGATGCCATCATCGCTGATAATGTCGTTTATTTCGGCACATACAGCCCAGTCGTCACCTCTGCATCTTCAGGGCTGGAATCATGCTCGGCTGCCACAGGCGCAACAAATCTCTACAGTGTCGATTTCTCTGCTTACAACCCCGGTGATAACAGCCCTGTAGTTGTAATAGAGCAAACTGAGCTGAAACAGACAGGCATACCAGCCGAGCCTAAGATCGTCTTCCCTCCATCTAAGTCCGGGTCTGATCCTGATCCGGACCCAGACGGAGATGGAGACATTCCATGTGAAGCGGCCTTAGCAATTCTTATTGGTAGTGAATCCGTAGCGTTGGACTCATGTACGACGGTCTCCCGGAACTATTGGAGAGAACTCTGATAATGCGGCACTTCCGATACAAGCAGTACGGCTTCACATTATTCGAGCTTCTTGTAGTTATGGCGATCATAGGAATCACAGCGACCATTGTGGTTCCTGTGTTGCAGCCCATAAGTGCGAATAACGAAACGACTCGACTGACTGAGGAGCTCCGCCTTGATTTGATGTATGCCCGGAATACCGCCATTTCTCAGGGAGAGACCATTAGTATTGAGCCTCAGGCCGATGCAGATGCGAATCCTGACTGGAACTTGGGATGGAGAATTTTCAGTGCTACGGAAGATTTAAGGATCAAAGAAGGAGTCGCAGACGCAGGTGTGATCACCAGCAACGATTTCAGTATCGCAACACCGATCGTTTTCGACTCGAGAGGCCGGGCCTCCCCTACCGGGGACATCAACATCAATGTGCCCGGATGTACTGGAGACAATCGGATTACGATTACCCTGAATTTAGTTGGTCAAGTCATTGTCACGGAGGCTGCATGTCCATGAGAAATCAGTCTGGCTTTTCAATGCTTGAAGTGTTGATCACTCTGGGCATAAGTATCATCGGTCTGGTCGGGTTAGCCTCACTGCAGTTACAGACCACACGGGCAGTAAGTGACACCGCCAACCGGTCTCACGCGATATGGATCGCTGAAGATCTAGCGAATCGTATACGTGCAAACCGTATCAACATGGCAAACTACGATACAGGGGGAAACCCGATCAACTGTGAAAACTTTGTTGCTCAAAAAGTTTGCAGCAGTTACCACAACGGTGAGGATGTCGTTAACGCAGCAGCAGACTGCACAGGTGCTGAAGTTGCAATATTCGATCTTTGGGAACTGGCCTGTGGAACGTCACCAGATGTAGTCAACAGTAACACCAGAACCAGTGGTGCCGACTATCTCCCCAACTCCCAGCTCACAGTTTCTGTCGTTAACTCCAGAGTAGACATTACTATCCGCTGGGATGGCAGGACTTCCGGAGCAGATGCGGATGGCAACGCTGTTTATGCCGATACAGGTAATATTGCAACCGGACAGTCAACACTGAATATGGTTTACAACTTATGAACAGGATTTCGAGAGGCCTGAAACTTCAATCTGGCCTGACGCTGATCGAATTAATGATTGCTGGTTTGCTCAGCGTGATCATCGCCTATTTCGTAGGCAACGTGGTAATTAGCAGTAACTCTTCCGCCGCGACTAACAGCGGTAGCAGTGAAGCTCAGGAATCAGCACGATTCATTAGTTCATGGCTGCAGGAAGAAATTCGGAGAGCCGGTTATTCACCTTCAGTAGATGCCACTACCGTGCCCTCCTTTGCCGCCATATGTGCAGACCCAGCGATTGTACCTCCAGCGGCTAATGCAGATTGTAGCTATGACTCAACCATGGGTGTTGCGATCAACGATAGAATCGCTATCCAATGGGTATTCGATCCGGATACTTCTGCAGCGCGTGACTTACTCACGTGCACAGGCGCAGCTCATGGACTGGCAAATCAAACTTCTGTTGTCGATGTTTACTGGATAGAAAGTGGCAACGATAACAATGGCTATGATAATGAACTACGCTGCGTGACCTATAATGAAGATACAGGATTAGCCATTGGCAACGCCCAGGCAATTGCAACTGGTATCATCGGCTTACAAGTGCTCTATGGTGAGTCAGATGGGCCAAGCGCTGTCGCGGGAAGCGAAGAGCTTAAAAATGTAACACGATACGTGAACGCCACAGCTGTGACGGACTGGAATAACGTACTATCGACAAGGTTTAGCATTTTAACCCGCTCATTTAGCGATACGCCAAATAACCCGGACAGAAGAAGCTTTATTCTTCTCGACGGAGAACCCTATACTTTTGACGACCAGATCGCTCGCTATCCTCTAACAATAACTGTCGATCTGCCGAATAAAGGTTGGAGATAACAATGAAAGGCCAGTCAGCATTCACTCTTATCGAATTACTCATCACCATCGCTATCGTTGGAATACTCGCATCAGTAGCCATCCCAACGTATCAAGAGAGCCAAAGAAATAGTTTTAAAACTGAAGCTATAGAATCCTTGCAGCTTGTGATGCAGGCCCAGGAACGTTTTTATGGTGACAATGGAACTTATACTGAAGATTTATCAGACCTCGGATTTGCTGGGGTGACAGTCACAACGGACAGCGGGCGTTACCAGATAGGTGCTGATGGCTGTGCTAATGATATTCCTCTGACACAGTGCGTACAGGTAGGAGCAGTCGCCCAGGGAACACAAGCTCCGTCTGGAGATATCATGACAAACAGCCGTGGTCAGCAGTGGCGACTTGTACCGGATTCCGGCGGAACGAAACAACGTGTAGACCACTGGTAAACTCGATAACCAGACATTAAAAAACCCGGCATTCGCCGGGTTTTTTATTACCTGTAAGATAACAGCTTAGACTTCCGTCATCCGTAACTCTTTCGGCAACGAGAAAACCACGTTTTCTTCTCTGCCCTGCAATTCCTCAGGCTCTTCACCACCGAGTGATACCAGCTTAGCAACCACTTCTTTCACCAGTACATCCGGCGCTGACGCACCTGCAGTAATGCCAACGGCTTTAACGCCCTCGAGCCATTCAGCCTGAATTTCGGAGGCATTGTCGATGAGGAACGCTTTTGCCCCCATACGCTCACCGAGCTCACGGAGACGGTTGGAGTTACTGCTGTTGGGCGAACCCACTACCAGCATCAGGTCACAATCAGACGCGAGGATTTTAACGGCGTCCTGGCGGTTCTGTGTGGCGTAACAAATGTCGTCTTTTCGAGGCCCGGTAATCTCAGGAAACTTTGCACGCAGTGCATCAATAACCCGGGCAGTATCATCCATCGATAATGTTGTCTGAGTTACGTATGAGAGAGCAGAAGGATCTTTGACCTCGAGAGCCTCAACGTCCTCTTCGTCTTCAACAAGGTAGATATTTCCGCCTTTGCTGAAGTCGTACTGCCCCATGGTACCTTCGACTTCCGGGTGCCCTTTATGGCCGATAAGAATGCACTCTCGGCCGAGAGCGCTGTAGCGGGTCACCTCAAGGTGAACCTTAGTCACTAGCGGGCAGGTCGCATCAAATACTTTAAGACCTCGGTCGGCTGCATTTTTACGCACAGCCTGAGACACTCCATGAGCTGAAAAAATAACGATATTATCGTCTGGCACTTCATCTAGCTCGTCGACGAAGATAGCACCTCGATCACGCAGGTCATTCACTACAAACTTATTGTGGACGACTTCGTGACGAACATAGATAGGCGGTTCAAACAGTTCCAGTGCGCGATTAACGATATCGATCGCCCGATCAACACCAGCGCAGAAACCGCGTGGATTAGCGAGCTTAATCTGCATCCTTCACCTCGAGAATCTGAACTTCAAAATGGAGCTCTTTTCCTGCCAGCGGATGATTGAAATCAACGGCAACGTAGTCACCTTCAATAGAGCTGATTACGCCAGGAAGCTCAGCCCCCTGAGCATCTGCGAATGACACCATCAAACCTGGCGCCACCGGCATATCCACCGGAAAATCGGAGCGTTTCATATCCTGAAGATTCTGCGGGTTTGGTTGCCCGAATGCTTTTTCGGGCGGCACGGTAAAAGTCTTGTGATCACCCGTGGTTAAACCGATCAGACATTCTTCAAAGCCTTCGGGTAAGTTTCCATCGCCGACCGAGAATTCAGCCGCGTCATTTTCGAAGGTGGAGTCCACTTCCTGCCCATCTGCCAGACGCAAGGCAAAATGCAGTTTTACCCGACTTCCGTCAGCAATAATTCCGAGAGACATATTCACACCTTTTAATGGGCCACACACTATGAAGGTGCAGCGTTAGTACGCAGATGTCAGGCTTTCGCCCGCTCTTCTTTAATTTCCCGAACCACATCAAGCGCCATCATAATCGCGCCTAATGTAATCGCGGAGTCAGCAATATTGAACGCTGGGAAATAACTGTTGTTCCAGTGAAACGAAATGAAATCGACGACATGCCCATACAATACCCGGTCAATCAGATTGCCCACGGCACCGCCGAGTATCAGCGTCAGCGCAATAGGCAACCAGACACTTCCTCGCGGAAGTCTGGCCAGCCACACCAGCAACATAACTGAGACGCCCGCAGAGATAATCGTAAAGAACCAGCGCTGCCACCCCGCCTGATCCGCCAGGAAACTAAAAGCCGCACCTGGGTTATAGAGCAAGGTAAAGTCCAGAACAGGCAGGATGTACACCGGCTGGGCGTAGGTCAGCATGTTCTCCGCAGCCACTTTGCTCACCTGATCCAGCACCACGGCCAGCACGGCTAACCACAACCAGATCAGCGGCGAGCGTCCGCTGTCCGCTACAGCACTTGAATCATTCATCAGGCGTAATGACGGACTTCACCGTCACCCTCAACGTTCTCGACACAACGGCCGCACAAGGTTGGATGACGATCGTCGCTACCCACCGTCTCACTGTGATGCCAGCAACGTTCACACTTCTCGGCATCGGATGCCATAACAGCAACGCGAAGACCATCAAGGTCAGTCGCTTCACCACCCTCTTCGCTCAGAGGTTTTACAACGGCACCCGAGGTAATCAGTACAAAGCGTAATTCGTCACCCAAGCGATCCAGTTTGGCTTTCAGCTCGTCAGCAGCAAACAATACGACTTCAGCACTCAGAGATGCACCAATGCGTTTTTCACTGCGTGCTTTTTCCAACGCGCCGTTGACCGCTTCTTTGGCTTCCATGACGGAGCGCCAGTAAGCATCATTAAACTCGGACGCGGCAATCTGCGGAAAGTCGGTGTACCACTCTGAAAGCTGAGCTGACTCTTCGCGCTCACCGCTCACTGGCGCAGGTAATGCGCTCCAGATTTCTTCAGCGGTGAAAGACAGCACAGGCGCAATCCAGCGAGCCATTGCCTCAGCGACATGATAAAGCGCCGTCTGCGCACTGCGACGTGGCAGGCTATCAGCTTTACAGGTGTATTGGCGGTCTTTAATTACATCAAGGTAGAAGGCACCCAACTCAGACACACAGAAATTCATCAGCGTCTTAGTCAGCGTTTTCAAATCGTAGTTGTGGTAAAGCGCAATTACTTTTTCCTGGAGTCGCTCGGTGTAACTGACCATCCAGGCATCGAGTGGCAACAGTTGCTCCGCTGGCACCATATCGGTCGCTGGCGTAAAGCCATTGATGTTCGCAAGCAGGAAACGGCAGGTATTACGTACACGGCGATAAGAATCGGCGTTACGTTTCAGAATTTCATCAGAAACCGTCATCTCACCTGAATAGTCAGTATCGGCTACCCACCAGCGCAGAATGTCACCACCCAGCTTGTTCATGACTTCCTGAGGCTCAACCGTGTTACCGATCGACTTGGACATCTTGCGGCCCTGACCATCAACGGTGAAGCCGTGAGTCAGTGCTGTTTTGTAGGGTGCCTTGCCATAGGCTGCGACGCTGGTCAGCAGTGATGACTGGAACCAACCACGGTGCTGGTCAGAACCCTCCAGGTACAGGTCTGCTGGCATTTCCAGCTCGTCACGCGCCATGCAGACGGCCGTGTGAGTCACGCCAGAATCGAACCAGACATCCAGTGTATCTACGACTTTATCGTACTGAGCCGCTTCATCACCCAGCAGTTCTGCCGGATCAAGATCAAACCAGGCATCAATGCCTGCACCTTCGACGCGCTCTGCAACCTGAGCAATTAATTCAGGCGTACGTGGATGCAGTTCGGCGGTTTCTTTGTGAACGAAAAGCGCGATCGGTACACCCCACGTCCGCTGACGCGAGATACACCAGTCAGGACGATCGTTCATCATGCCTTCGATACGCGCCTTACCCCAGGACGGACGCCACTCGACGGTATTCTCAACTTCATTCATCGCCTGATCGAGCAGGCCTGCCTGATTCATGCTGATAAACCACTGCGGCGTCGCACGGAAAATAATCGGCGTTTTATGGCGCCAGCAGTGCGGGTAGCTGTGGGTGATGTTGGCTTTTTTCACCAGTGCACCGCGCTCATTCAGAATGCCCAGTACAGGGAAGTTACCTTTATCCGCTGTACTTAATCCCGTCAGCTCAAGCGCTTCCAGGGCAGGGTTGGCAATAAAGTTACCCTGCGAATCAACCAGCATTTCGTCGGATTTAACGCCGTAAACGTTCGAGACAACGTAGTCATCCACACCGTGCATAGGCGCGGTATGAACAGCCCCGGTACCCGAATCGGCCGTGACGTGTTCGCCGGTGATCACAGGCACGAATTTATCGCCGCCTTCTTTACCCGGCATAAACGGATGCTTGACCTTAAACGGCGCTTCATTCTGGTCTGGCGTCTGACCAAACGCTTTACCTTTTGCAGTGCCCAGAACTTCATAACCATCTGCATCCAGCCCATAACGCTGAGCCGCGTCATCTACGAGGTCTGTAGCCAGCAGAAGAACTTCGTCCGCTTCTTTCAGCAGGACCAGTGAGTATTCAAGTTCAGGGTGAACAGATACCGCTTCGTTAGCAGGCAAGGTCCATGGCGTCGTGGTCCAGATCACGATACTGACTGGCTTATCGACGTCGACGTTAAATACACCAGCAATTGCCTGGGTATCCGGGAAGGTGAACTTCACGTCAATCGCGACGGATTTCTTGTCCTGATATTCAACCTCTGCTTCCGCAAGCGCAGAGCCACAGTCAGAACACCAGTTAACCGGCTTGAAGCCTTTGTGCAGGTGTCCGGCATCAATGATCTTGCCAAGGGTGCGGATGATGTCGGCTTCAAATTTGAAGTCCATGGTCAGGTACGGGTTTTCCCAGTCACCCAGAACCATCAGGCGTTTGAAATCGTTGCGCTGACCATCCACCTGCTCAGCCGCGTATTCACGACAATGCTGGCGGAACTCGCTGGCGCTGACCTTCTCACCGACTTTGCCAACCTTAGCTTCAACCTTCAGTTCGATCGGCAGACCATGGCAGTCCCAGCCCGGAATATACGGCGCATCTTTACCGCTCAGCGTCTGGGACTTGATGATGACGTCTTTCAGAATCTTGTTAACTGCGTGACCGATGTGAATATTGCCGTTCGCGTACGGAGGGCCATCATGCAGAATAAATTTATCCCGTCCTGCGCGTGCTTCACGGATTTTGCGGTACAGACCAATTTCTTCCCAGCGCGCCAGCATTTCAGGCTCACGCTTTGCCAGATTTCCACGCATTGGAAATTCTGTATCCGGCAGGTTCAATGTCGGTTTGTATTGGCTTTCCACTTTATCGTTCATAAATTCACTGATTGCGTCAGGGGCCTGCTGCGTTAATGCGCGGCCTGTTATCGGTCAAATCGGAAAGAATCCGGTCGCGAAGCAAAATATGCCCGCGCCGCTTTCTTATCAGAGTCTATTGCAGACTTGAGCGCATCAAGTCCATCGAATTTCATTTCATCACGAATCTTTTGCATAAAAGAGACGGTCAGGTGTTTACCGTACAGGTTTCCACTGAAACCAAACACGTGGACTTCCAATGATGGCTCAGGTTCACCACTGATCGTCGGCTTAACACCCAGATTAGCCACGCCGATGTATTCCTCGCGGCTTTCCTGCTCAATCAGGTGCACTGCGTACACACCGGTCATCGGCAGTCGGCTACGTTTAATCAGCACATTAGCTGTCGGTGTATCCAGCGTCCGCCCCAGTTGGCGACCATAGGCTACACGGCCTGACATCTGATATGGACGCCCCAACAGCTCCGCAGCCATCGGTAAATTGTCACGGGCCAACTCTTTGCGAACGCGGGTGCTGCTTACCCGATCACCCGCAATTTCATGCGTTGGGGTATCGTCAACACTGAACCCTGACACCTTACCAGCGGTCTCCAGTGCGGCATAATCACCACTGCGATCGCAACCGAACCGGAAGTCATCGCCGACAATCAGGTGCTTCACCTGAATGCCGTCGATCAGAATACTCTGGATAAACTGAGCAGCAGACATACTTCGCAGTGATTCGTTGAATGGCAGGCACAGAAGATAGTCAATGCCAGCGTCGCGTAGATCCTGAAACTTATCGCGAAACCCTGCCAGACGCGGTGGCGCCAGATCAGGCGCAAAGAACTCTTTAGGCTGAGGCTCAAACATCATCACCAGAGTAGGCTTACCGTCCTCTGCTGATACCTTTTGCAGTGATTCCAGGATGCGGCGATGGCCAAGATGAAGGCCATCAAAATTCCCGATGGTCGCGACGCAACCATCGAAATCGACGGGCAAACTGGCATTCAGATTGTGCAGGCCACGAATCAGGCGCATCACAGGTACCGCTGCAAAATTAAAAGCACGGATTATAGCGGTTTAACACTGATCAGAACAGCTCGCCGCGGAGATGACGCAGACGCAACCCTGCCGCTGTCATTACGGCGAAATACACCACCACACCGGCCCCAACCAGCACAGACAGCCAACTTATTCGTTGCATCGTTTCCCAGGTTAACCAGTCTCCCGGAGCCCCCATCAACCATACAGACACGGCGGCCAGAGCCGAGTTAGCCAGCAAAAGGATCAGCATGAACTTCAACCAACCAGACTGAGGCTGATATACCCCACTTTTACGCAGTCCGCGGTAAAGCATGAAGACGTTGTAATAAGCTGCCAGAGAGGTCGCTAAAGCGAGACCGGCGTGCTGCAGTGGGTACACAAGTGCCAGATTCAACACCATATTCACGACCATAGCCTGAATACCAATTTTCACTGGTGTTTTCGTATCCTGACGGGCGTAATAGCCCGGCGCCAGAACCTTAATCATCATAAAGGCGAGCAGCCCAACGGCGTAGGCCTGCAAACTCAGAGTCATCTTACCGACGTCGTAAGCCGTGACTTCACCGTAGTAGAAAATCGTCGCCATCAAAGGCGTGGCGAGAAGTACCAGAGCCAGCGCAGCGGGCGTCGCAATCATAAAGACCATACGCACAGCCCAGTCGATGGTGCGCGAAAACGCGGCCTTATCATCAGCCGCATGCTTTCCAGAGAGGGCCGGCAGAATCACAACACCGATCGCAATCGCAAAGACGCCAAGCGGCAGGTTATTCAGACGGTCAGAGTAATAAAGCCAGCTGACACTTCCGTCTTCAAGGAAAGACGCTAACAGCGTATCAAGGAGAAGGTTAATCTGACTGACGGACACACCAAACAACGCCGGAACCATCAACTTGCCAATACGGCGCACGCCCTCGTCTTTCGGTTTTACCGATGGCAGAACCAACAGGCGCATACGCGCAATAAAAGGCAGCTGAAACATAAACTGGAATAACCCGGCAAAGAAAACACCCCATGCCAGGGCATAAAGCGGCTCTGCGAAGTAATCCGTAAAGCCCAGTGTCGCGGCGATCAAGGTGACATTAAGAATGACCGGCGTGAAGGCTGGCACAGCAAAGCGCCCGTAAGCGTTAAGCACGCTACTCGCAAACGCCGTCAGCGATATAAAAAACAGATACGGAAAGGTGATACGCAGCAGATCGCCTGTAAGGGCAAACTTTTCGGGGTCACTGCGAAAGCCCGGAGAAAATACCCAGGGCAGATAGTCAGCGCCAAGGACCGCCAAACAGGTCACACCCAACAACGCCATACCCAGCACACCTGACACGCGGGCGACTAATAAGCGCACCTCTGTAAATGCCCGCTGCGTGCGATACTCGCTCAACACAGGCACAAAGGCGACGGAAAATGCGCCTTCTGCAAACAACCGTCGAAAGAAATTCGGAATTTTGAATGCGACAAAAAAAGCATCCGCACGCGCGCCAAAATACTGAGCCACAATAATATCGCGCGCCAGCCCCAGAACCCGACTGAGCAGGGTCATAACACTGACAATGGATGATGAGCGGAGCAGACTGCTGCTTTTCGCCTCGGGGCCGGATTCAGGCGTAGCGGACATAAGCGTTTCCGTGCGGATATGCGGTATTTATACACAAAAAAACCCGCCATTGGCGGGTTTTTTCTTCGATCTGAAGCAGGTATTAACCTTTCAGAGCGACAACCTTAGTGTTCAGACGGCTCTTGATGCGGGCAGCAGCGTTCTTGTGCATGATGCCTTTAGTCACAGACTTGTCGATGTAAGGTTTGGTTTGAGTAAACGCAGCCTGAGCCTGCTCGTAGTCAGCAGTTTCGATGGCGGCATTAACTTTCTTAACATAAGTGCGCACCATAGAACGCAGTGCCATAGTACGGGCACGACGCTTGATAGCCTGACGGGCGCGTTTACGAGAACCAGCGGAATTTGCCACAGTCGGCTCCTCAAATTCGGTTATTAACTTTAGTCGGGAATCTACGTACTTGTGTGTAGGTACCCAGAGAGGGCCGGAATTATCCGGATATAAGCAGGGGCTGTCAACAGCTACAGCCCCTTTCCCTTAAGCTCAATGCGAGCCAGAGCCAGAGTCTGAGTCAGTATCAGTCGATAACTACCGGCCCAAAAGACTTCACCAGGTCATCAACGGCTTTCATCTGAGCCAGATAAGGCTCCAGCTTATCCAGCGGCAACGCACATGGGCCGTCACATTTGGCTTCAGCCGGGTTCGGGTGAGCTTCGATAAAGAGACCCGCAATGCCCAGCGCCATGCCAGAACGAGCCAATTCAAACGCCTGCTGACGACGACCATCAGCCGAATCTGCACGACCACCCGGTCGCTGCAACGCGTGAGTAGCATCAAAGATTACTGGCGCCTGCTTCTTCATTTCATCCATGCCCAGCATATCAACCACCAGGTTGTTATAGCCAAAGCTCGAACCGCGCTCGCACAGCATCACTTTTTCGTTACCGGCTTCGGCAAACTTCTTGATAATGTGACGCATCTCATGCGGTGCAAGGAACTGAGGCTTCTTCACATTGATCGCCGCACCGGTTTCCGCCATGGCAACCACCAGATCGGTCTGGCGAGCCAGAAATGCCGGCAACTGGATAACATCAACCACTTCTGCAACAGGTGCTGCCTGATACGGCTCGTGAACGTCAGTGATCACAGGCACATTAAAGGTCTTTTTGATTTCTTCAAAAATCTTCAGACCTTCTTCCATACCCGGCCCACGGTACGAGTTGATCGAAGAACGGTTCGCTTTATCGAACGACGCCTTAAACACGTAGGGAATGCCCAGCTTTCCGGTCACCTCGACGTAGGTTTCGCAGATTTTCATGGCCAGGTCGCGGCTTTCCAACACATTCATGCCGCCGAACAGCGTGAATGGCTTGTCGTTGTTTACATCCAGACCGGCTACGTTAACCGTCTCAATCATGTCTGTTATCTCCTGAATTAAAATCCTGTTAGATGTTCACACACCCTGGTTAGAGAACAACCAGATTATCCCGGTGAATCATCTCGGGTTCCGTCACCGTGCCCAGCGCCTGCTCAAGCCCGGACGTCGGTGTTTTTAAAATCTTCTGCGCTTCGCTGAGACTGTAATTCACCAGGCCTTTGGCAATCAACTGCCCACGCTCGTCACGGCACTCCACCACTTCGCCACGTTCAAACCGACCCGTGGCTTTGCTGACACCAATAGGCAACAGGCTACGACCACCGGTACGCAATGCCTTTACAGCACCATCATCCAGAGTCAAAACACCTGACGTTTTCAGATGTCCGGCAATCCACTGCTTACGCGCAGCTACGGGCGCTTGCCCGGCTTTCAGCAGAGTGCCGACCAGCTCGCCCTGATGAAGGCGGGAAATAACATTATCTATGCGGCCACCAACAATAAGAGTATCGGCACCCGAACGCGCAGCCAGGGTCGCCGCACGCACTTTCGTCACCATACCACCGCGACCGAGCGCACCGCCGCCTCCCGCCATCGCGGCGTATTGCGGGTCAGTGGCCATACCCTCAAAGATCAGCGTTGCATCTGGATTAGACCGCGGGTCTGCCGTGTACAGGCCATCCTGATCCGTGAGAATAACAAGCAGGTCAGCTTCAACCAGATTGGCCGCCAACGCACCCAAGGTATCGTTATCACCGAAGCAGATTTCATCGGTCACCACGGTGTCGTTTTCATTGATGATAGGAACGACACCCATATCCAGAAGAGTACGCAGTGTCGTGCGGGCATTCAGGTAACGCTTACGGTCACTGAGGTCATCGTGCGTCAGTAGCACCTGCGCAGTGTGGCGACCGTGCTTTGAGAAAGAGGTTTCGTAGGCCTGAACCAACCCCATCTGACCAACGGCGGCAGCCGCCTGTAACTTATGCACTTCATCCGGGCGGGTCTTCCAGCCAAGACGGGTCATACCTTCAGCAACCGAACCAGAGGAAACCAGAACGACCTCATGCCCGGCCTGTAACAAACCGGCAATCTGATCCACCCAGCTTTGCATGCCTTCGCGATTGAGGCCAGTGCCATCATTAGTCAGTAAGGCACTGCCGATTTTAATCACCCAGCGCTTTGCTGTTTTCAGATTATTACGCGAAGCCTGCCACTGCTCTGTTGTCATGCGTTACTGTCCGGCACGGATTGGAGGTTAGGGTTTAATCGTTTGTCTTAATTCATTCGTTGGTATAGACGACTTCAACATCATAGTCGTCATCATCGTCATCCTGCTTGGCTGCTTTACGCTCGGCCCGCTCCTGACAACGACGCTCATGCAGCGCCTCGAGGTGCTCGCGTGCTTCTTCCTCGACCTGCTCACGCTCAGCAAGAATAGCCTCAGCAAATTCTTCGTCTTCTGTGGCGCGCAGACGACGCTCTTCCATGTACTCCATAATGTCGCACACCAGCTTGTGGGTGCCATCACGGTTAATCGCCGAGATACGATACACCGGACCATCCCAGTTCAGCTTCTCAATAATTTCCTGACAACGCGCCTCACGCTCGTCTTCAGGCAAAAGATCCAGCTTATTGAGTACCAGCCAACGATCACGGAGTGCCAGCCCCGGCGAGAAATTCTCAAGCTCGCGGCTGATCGCTTCGACACGCTCTGCCGGATCGGAATCATCAAACGGCGCCATATCGACAATGTGCAGTAGCAACTGGGTACGCACTAAATGCTTAAGGAAACGCGTGCCAAGGCCAGCGCCGTCTGCAGCGCCCTCAATCAACCCCGGAATATCCGCAATCACAAAACTGCGGTGCTCCTCGATAGAGACCACACCAAGGTTTGGTACCAGAGTGGTGAAGGGGTAATCGGCCACTTTTGGCGTCGCCGCCGATACCGAACGGATAAAGGTCGATTTCCCCGCATTCGGCAAGCCCAGCAGACCGACGTCGGCCAGTACTTTCAGTTCCATCTTGAGGTTGCGCGACTCACCCGGCTGACCCGGTTTTGACTGACGCGGTGCCTGATTCGTCGATGACTTGTATCGGGTATTACCGAGGCCATGAAAGCCACCCTGAGCGACCAGCAGCTGCTGCCCATGCTCAGTCAGATCACCCAGCACTTCATTGGTGTCATCATCAATCGCGGTTGTACCCACAGGTACTTTCAGAACGATGTGCTCACCTTTCGCACCGGTGCAGTTACGGCCCGCACCAGGGCGGCCATTTTCTGCTTTAAAACGGCGCGTATAGCGATAATCCACCAGAGTATTGGTGTTTTCATCGGCTTCCAGATACACAGAACCGCCATCACCACCGTCGCCGCCGTCAGGGCCGCCCTTAGGGATGAATTTCTCTCGACGGAAACTGACGCAGCCATTGCCGCCTTTGCCAGCTTCTACAGCGATACGGACTTCATCAACGAACTTCATGGTAATAACGCTCTGGTTCAGGGTGTACAAATAAAAACGCCCCAACTGCTATGCAGTCAGGGCGCATCAGCATATTCCGGTGCAATTAAGCCGCTGGAACGATGCTTACGGTCTTACGGTTGTTCTTACCTTTAACCTCAAACTTCACTGCGCCTTCAGCAGTAGCGAAGAGAGTGTGGTCACGACCGATCTTAACGTTTTCACCAGCGTGGAAACGAGTGCCACGCTGACGAACGATGATCGCGCCAGCTTTAGCAGCCTGACCGCCAAACAGTTTTACGCCAAGGCGTTTACTTTCGGAATCGCGACCGTTCTTGGTAGAACCACCAGCTTTTTTGTGAGCCATTGCTTTACTCCTAGCTGCGAGGTCACTGCAACACTGCGGATGCGGCGGCGTTAACCGCACGGACCTCTGAAATTAGTGTTTAGCCAGCGATGCTGGTGATTTTCAATTCAGTGAACCACTGACGGTGGCCCATCTGCTTCATGTGGTGCTTACGACGCTTGAACTTCATGATCTTCACTTTCTTGTGACGACCGTGATTAACAACTTCAGCTGTTACTTTAGCGCCTTCAACCACTGGAGCGCCGATTTTAACATCGTCGCCGTTACCAATCAGCAGAACTTTTTCCAGTTCAACGTTTTCGCCAGTTGCTACTTCCAGTTTTTCAACTTTCAGAGTCTGACCTTCTTCGACACGGTATTGCTTACCGCCAGTTACTACTACAGCGTACATAACTGTAATTCTCCGCTAGCACTTAGTGTGCATGACTTTTCAGTGGGCAGCTTTTATCGCCGCGACTGACGTCTTGACGCCGGTCTTCCACACTGCCTTTCCCTCTCGCTACTTAAGCCTGCTTCTATTGGCAGCACTCTGGCGTCCATATGGCAGGGAGCGTAATTTCGGGGCGCGAGACTATACCGTACTCCTGTTTTGGCCGCAAGTATGGAACAGGCCTTTTTCTTGACAGGGCGGGTCGGCCTCCCTAGCATTCGTTGCATTATAAAGCAGGCACCCAAATTCATGCATATTAAAGACGTACTTGCCACGGTTAACGAAGAGTTTCAGGCCGTCGACAAGCTGATCCACGAGCAGCTCGAAAGCCGAGTTCCGCTGGTTGAAAAAATCGCCGAATATATCGTCAGCAGCGGTGGTAAGCGTATCCGCCCTCTTCTCGTATTATTGACGGCCAAGGCGTTCGAACGCGCAGACGCTGATGCGGTCAAGCTCGCAACGGTCATTGAATTTCTACACACCGCGACCTTGCTTCATGATGACGTCGTTGACACCTCCGACATGCGCCGCGGAAACCCAACCGCCAATGCCCGCTGGGGCAACGCTCCCAGCGTTCTGGTCGGTGATTTCCTTTATAGCCGCGCTTTCGAAATGATGGTCGAGCTGCGCTCTATGCCTGTAATGGAGATCCTATCCAACGCCACCTGCGTGATCGCCGAGGGCGAAGTCATGCAGCTGACCAACGTCAAGAACCCGGATACGACTGAAGCCCAGTACATGGAAGTTATTCATGGCAAAACCGCCATGCTGTTTGAAGCCTCGACGCATTCTGCTGCGGCATTGCTCGAATTAAGTGACGAAGATCGCAATGCGCTTAAAGAGTACGGCAAAGAGCTGGGCATGGCTTTCCAGCTGGTCGATGATATACTCGACTACGAAGGCGATGCCGAAGAGATGGGCAAAAACGTGGGTGATGACCTCGCCGAAGGTAAAGCCACCCTGCCTCTGATCCATGCCATGGCACATGCGAACGAAGAAGACCGACAGCTTATCCGTAACGCCATCCGTAAAGGTGGCCTGGATGATATGAATGACGTCCTGCGCGTCGTGAAGAGCTGCGGATCTCTCAACTATACGCGCCAGCAAGCCAATGCATGTCGCGACCGGGCCCAGAAACACCTGGAAAATTTACCAGCTTCCGTTGCCCGCGATGCCCTCGCGGCACTGGCAGCCATCGCGGTCGAACGAACCACCTGACGGAGTAACAGATCACATGATGCGCGCGGGACTTTGGCTACTGTTGTTTATTACCAGCATCCCGGCGCATTCCGGTCTGCTGGATGGGCTTGGCGGATCGGATGACTTCCTGCCTGTTGAGCAGGCATTTCCTCTCGAAGCATATTCCAGTCAAGGACAGGTCACAGCACGCTGGGATAGCGCCGACGGCTATTACCTCTATGAGCATCGTATCTATCTGACCCGAGGCTCCGAGCGACTGGACCCGGTCAGTTGGTCTAAAGACGGCAAAGAGAAATACGACGAAGCTTTTGGTGACATTATTGCCTATTACGGGCAACTCGAAGTGTCTTTCGACACCACCCAGCTTTCCCCGGGAGCAGCGACTCTCCACTATCAGGGGTGCGCAGACGCCGGACTATGCTACCCACCTCAGACACTCGAGGTTACTGTCGTTCCAGCATCGACTTCACAATCCATTCAAGCTGGCCAAAGCAACGCGCCTAGCGAAGCATCAGCCTCTTCAGACGACGGCAATGACTCGTTTTTCTCTGGGCGGTCACTCCCTGCAGTCATCGGGATTTTCTTTCTGTTGGGCCTGGGCCTGACGTTCACGCCCTGCGTGTTACCTATGGTCCCCATCCTCACGAGTGTTGTTCTGGGCGGTGGTAAAACCAGCGCAGGCCGTGGCTTCTGGCTTTCTTTTTTATACGTCACCGGCATGGCCATCACTTACGCCGCAGCGGGGCTGACCGTTGGCCTGCTCGGTGCTGGCGCTAACGTGCAGGCCATGATGCAAAGCGCCCCAGTTCTGATCGGTTTCGCCATCTTTTTTGTCGTGCTGTCACTGTCTATGTTCGGTGTTTACGAACTTCAGCTACCGTCCGGCCTGCGTAACCGCCTGAATGCAGCCAGTCAGAAGCAAAACGGAGGACAGGCCGGCAGCGTCTTCATTATCGGCGTTCTTTCGGCCCTGGTTGTCTCTCCGTGTGTATCCGCGCCACTGGCCGGCGCTCTCGCCTATCTGAGTACCACAGGTGACGCCACAAGCGGAGCACTTGCCCTGCTGGCGCTCGGTTTTGGTATGGGAACGCCATTAATTGTATTGGGCACGACAGGCGCCAGCGTTTTACCGAAAGCGGGTATGTGGATGGAGCGCATTAAGTATCTGTTCGGCATCATGCTGATTGGTGTGGCTATCTGGCTGGTAAGCCGGTTATTACCGGGCAACATTGTACTTGGCTTGTGGGGCGCACTGGCCGTGGGTGCAGGTGTTTCCGCAGGCGCCCTGAATACCGCCAGCGAAGGGCCACAGCGCTTAATTAAGCCGGTCGCGGTTGGTGTATTTGCTTACGGCATTATTGCACTTGCAGGCGCCGTCAGCGGCCGCTCTGATCCATTGAATCCGCTCGGCCACGCAGAAAAGATCCATGTCAGCCCGTTTTATCAGACAGAGTCAGTAGCAGAAGTAAAAAGTCTGATTGCAGACGCAAACACAGCGGTCATGGTCGACCTCTACGCCGACTGGTGTATCTCATGCAAAATCATGGATAAAGAGATATTCGCCACCGACGAGGCTCAGGAGCGATTAAGCCATGTTCAATGGGTTCAGTTGGATGTCACCGACAATACTGACGCGCATCAGGCGTTTATGAAGGCTCAGGCTGTTTTTGGGCCGCCTACGGTGCTGTTCTTTCAGCCCGGTGCAGAAAACGCCAGTGGTCGTATTATCGGTGAGCGCGAGAAAGATGAGTTTCTGCAGGAAGCACTCAATATTTCACCCGCCCCTTGAAATACATAACTGTCGCCTCATATAGGTAGCAACTACAGGAGACAGCTATGCATATTACCTGCCCGGATTGCGGAGCCATCAACCGCATCCCCGACGACAAAATGAATCAACCCGGACAGTGCGGAAAATGTAAAAGCCCACTGTTTACAGGGTCAGTCAGTGATCTCAGCGACGCTGATTTCCAGCGTTTCATCACAAAGAATGACTTGCCCGTCGTCGTCGACTTCTGGGCCAGCTGGTGTGGTCCGTGTCAGATGATGGCACCGATATTTAAAGAGGTTGCTGCGGCAATGCCTTATCAGGCGCGCTTTGCGAAAGTGAATACCGAACACGCACAACAGACAGCGGCTCAGTTTGCTATACGTAGCATTCCCACTCTGATGGTATTCAAAAACGGAAAGATTGTAGATCAGATGGCCGGGGCATTGCCCGCCCAGCAATTGAAACAGTGGGTACATCAAGCGCTGGTCAAAGCCAGCTGAACCCGCAGAGAATCAGGTGAGCGTCAGGCCGACGACTCACCGCCACTGACAACATATTCGACAGCATCCATGACAGGCTCAAGATCTTTCTGCCAGTCCATTGCTTCGTTATACAGCCCTTCGAGGCTCTTCAGGAAATCCATAACGAGACTTAACATCCGCTCCTCCTGCTCTTCATGCAGACCCAGCGTCAGGAGCTCCTCCCTCAACTCCAGCTTGACATCATCACGCTCGTTGGCCGCACGCACTTTCATTTCATCCTGTCGTTTCTGCACGTCCAGTAATGCCTGTTTCACATCAGAGACAACATCCAGAAGACGATCTTTCTGACGCAACCGCTCTTCCATATTGAGGCTACTTACCCGGGCATCCGCGGCACTCAATACGACAGCCAGATGATCCTTGATACGACCGAAACGGGCTTCCTCTTCGTAAGGTACATTTTTGATAAGAAGTGCAGTCCGTGGGTAGTTAACCAGCATACGGCGGCCAAACTCCATAATGCGACCACCACCATGACCTGACTGCATCAGATCCTGTTCGAGCGGCGATGCCACCCCCGAATGCGAGTAGTAATGAGGCCATTCATCGCCTTCGAGCCAACACGAGAAAACAGCATTCAGACCAAACCGGGACAGAAGATTCAGCAGCGCCTGTGCCAGCTCATCGAGTTTCTGACACATGGAAATCTGTTCCATGAAGCGCACGATCTCGCCCTGCTCTGCAGAGTGCGTCATGGCCTCAAAGGCGGCTTGCTTAGCATTCTCTGCATTGTCCAGGAGCTCTCGCTCATAACGTCGCTGGTGCAGCGCCCGTGATACCTTGGCCTGAAGATCAGCAACATCAAACGGCTTACTCACATAATCGTCGACGCCTGCCTCATAAATAGCCAAACGGGTATCTATGCTGAGATTATCGCCGACATAGATCACCGGAATGCCAGTGGTATCAGGGTGCTCCCGAAGCAGCCGGAACAGTTCATCGTCACTGCTGTTCATTCCCGAACCGTCGAGAACAATACAATCCGAATCTTTATCAGCAGAGGCGAGGTAATCTTCAACCGTACTGAAGCCGGCAACATCAAGGTGACTGAGGATATGACCTAACAAGGATATCGAATGTGCTTCATTATCCAGAACAACAACCTTACCTGGCATTTTCTTCCTCGTGGCTGAATAAACCACTTACTAATTGAGTTACCTATAAATAAAGACCACAACCTGAAATTCGTCCAGATAAAATGTAAGGAATAGTGCATCACAGGAACTCACTACCCTGATCCAGGTCAATGTCGATACGGGCAGCAAAGGTAATCTGAAATTGTCCGAACAGGAGGAACACTATGAACGTCGAACACCATGATTTACACCACGACTTCCCAGACATGGCTGAGCAGATCCACGAGTTGAAAATGAACGATCGGCACTTCGCCCGACTGTTCGATGAATATCACGAGCTGGATAAAGAAGTACGGAAAATCGAAGAGGACACCACACCCGCGTCGGATGACACCCTCGACGCTTTACGACTTAAGCGCGTACACCTGAAAGACGACCTCTACGCCATGCTCAAGCAGGCCTGAGCACGAGTTGAAGAAGGGGCAGGCATGCCCCTCCCCTTTACGACAACGCTTTACAACAACCGCTTAACCGACGGGCACGCCGCTGACATCAATGCCTTCGGCCTGCTGATCAGCGTGGTAAGACGAGCGCACAAGCGGCCCACTGGTCACTCGGATAAAGCCCATCTCTTTGGCGATATCGCCCAACTCTTTAAACTCTTCTGGGGTCACAAATCGCTTAACCGGTGAATGATCACGACTTGGCTGCAGATACTGGCCCAGAGTGATGTGGTCAATATTGTGCGCACGCATATCACGCATGACATCAACCACTTCCTCGTTAGTCTCGCCCAGCCCGAGCATCAGGCCCGACTTGGTAATAATTTCAGGGTTGCGTGCTTTGTATTCTTTCAGCAAGGTCAGAGACCATTCGTAGTCAGAGCCTGGGCGGCACTCCTTGTACAGACGCGGTACCGTCTCGAGATTGTGGTTAAACACATCAGGCTGAGTTTGCGTCAGAATATCGAGGGCGATCTCCATACGACCACGGAAGTCAGGCACCAGAACCTCCAGCTGAATGCCCGGACTGTGCTCACGCGTCAGGCGAATACAGTCGGCAAAGTGCTGAGCACCGCCATCACGCAAGTCATCACGGTCAACAGAGGTAATGACCACATACTTCAGGCCCATATCAGCAATGGCAGTTGCAAGGTTGACCGGCTCTTCTGTATCCAGCGGATTAGGGCGGCCATGACCAACGTCACAGAATGGGCAACGACGAGTACAGATATCCCCCATGATCATAAAGGTTGCCGTGCCACCGCCAAAGCACTCGCCCAGGTTAGGGCAGCTGGCTTCTTCACAAACGGTATGCAGCTTATGCTTGCGCAACTTCTGTTTAATTTCGTTGATCTTGGGTGTTGCGGGAATGCGTACGCGAATCCAGTCGGGCTTACGCGGTATTTCTTCGGTCGGAATGACTTTAATCGGGATACGGGCAACTTTATCCGCACCGCGCAGTTTTTCGCCCTGCACTACTTTGCGTCGTTCTGACATCAATTACTCCGGAGTCGTATTGTCAGTGCCTGCGCCATCGTTAGCTAGCAGACGCTGTAAATGATAGTCGAGACGATCAGCCACTGCATCGAAACTCACCGCGTTGTCAGTTTCAGCAACCATCTGTGTCATCTCCATTCCCGCATACCCACACGGGTTTATACGGCGGAAAGGTTCAAGATCCATATCAATGTTTAACGCCAACCCATGGAATGAGCGCCCATGGCGTATTCGCAGGCCGAGCGAGGCTATCTTGCGTTCACCGGTATAAACACCGGGAGCATCACTGCGCGGCGCGGCCTCAATTTTCCATTCTGCGAGGGTATCAACAATGGCCTGTTCAATGGCACTGACTAACTGTCGAGGCCCCCAACCGCGGCGAGCGATATCGATCATCAGATATACAACAAGCTGACCCGGGCCATGATAAGTCACCTGACCGCCACGGTCTGTCTGAACCACTGGAATATCCCCAGGAAACAGCACATGCTCGGCTTTACCCGCCTGCCCTTGAGTAAATACAGGCGGGTGCTGCAAGTACCAGAGTTCATCAGCAGTGTTGTCATTGCGCCCTTCGGTGAAGGCCGTCATGTCGTCGTAGACCGTCTGATAATCCGCCAACCCCAGCATGCGGATCTGCATCAGATCACCATACGAACGTTAGCGTGTGCCATCAGGTCTTTATGGATATTCACCAACTGATCCTTACCAGTTGCTGTGATATAGAGAGTCACCGACCGGAAACGTCCATTAGAGCTCTCCTGGATACGGATTCGCTCCATGTCGCAGTCTTCCGCGTGAACGCGAACGATTTCGACGATCACCTCTTCGTAGTTCTCCATTGCCTCGCCGACCACTTTGATCGGATAGTTCTCACAGGGAAACTCAATTTTAGGGGCTTCAGGTTGGCTCACGGCGGTATCTCAGAAGATAAACAGAACAATGGTTACATTTATGGATGCTGCCGCCTGAATTTTCAAGCGGCAGACATGAAAAGTGTGCTGCCAGTACGGTCAGCGGCAGCCTAGTGGCACCAGCTTCAGGCGAAGAGGCGCACGAAGAAAAGTTTGATGGATCCGATCAGACGTCCAAAGAAGCCCGACTCTTCAATATCCGTCGCTGCAACAAGATCATGCTTGCCCAGTTCTTCCTCACCCATCTTCAGCGTCAGCGTGCCAACACCCTGCCCGGCCGACAGCGGAGCTTCTGGATAATCAGGGCTAACGACTTCTGCGACTAACTCACCCCGCGAGCCACGCGGCAGGGTCATGTAAATGTCTTCAGCAACCACCAGGTCGATGGTGTCCTGCTTCGCCAGCCAGACTTTCTCAGTCGCCAACACATCGCCTTTACTGTACAGCTTGTGTGTTTCGAAATAGCGGAACCCATAACCCAGCAACTTCTGAGTCTCACGAGCACGAGCCTCTTCACTGCGCGTCCCCATTACTACCGCAATCAGACGGGTGTTATCGCGTTTTGCCGAAGCAGCCAGACAGTATCCTGCTTCTTCAGTGTGACCAGTCTTCAGGCCATCAACGCTAGGATCGCGCCACAACAGCTTGTTGCGGTTTGGCTGACGGATATCGTTGTATTCAAAATACTTTTCAGCGTACAGGCCATAGTAGGTAGGGTGGTCTTTAATAATGTGTTTAGCCAGCAAAGCAAGGTCTCTGGCCGTGGTCAGATGGCCTTCGGCAGGCCAGCCTGTCGCGTTTTCGAAGTTGGTATCGAACATACCAAACTCCTGAGCGTACTGATTCATCCAGCCCGCAAACGCGCTTTCTGAACCCGCGAAGTATTCAGCCACTGCGATTGAAGCATCATTACCCGACTGCACGATAATGCCGCGCAGGAGATCAATCATCTTCACTTCAGTGCCCTCGCGGACCCACATCTTGGAGCCGCCTTTTTTCCAGGCTGTAACACTGATCGGCACCATCGTATCTTCAGTGACATTGCCTTCAATAATCTCATGAACAGCAATGTAGCTGGTCATCATTTTCGTCATGCTCGCCGGTGGCAGGCGTTCACCAGAGTTATGCTCAACCAGCACTTCGCCACTGTCCGCATCCATCAGTATGTACGCAGTGGCGTCCAGAACCGGAGGTTTAGGAATAATGACAGCTGCAAGAGTCAGTGAAGAAAAAGAAAACAGTAACGCAGAAATAAACAGACGGAATAAGTACATGGTTCGCTATCAGTATTGGCTGAATTAAAACAATAATGGCCCGGATTGTATCACGGCTGACGCGCTTGTCAGCGCTCTCCGCTCATACGACCCGAGCCACAGGTATTGGTTCCACCCGAGGGAACCACGACCGGCATTTCCGACGGCTTACTGACCGACCTGCTTAAGCAGAGAAGAATCGCGCGGTGGGTGCAGCGCCACGATCGCAGACTCCCCAACGGCAACTGGCTGATAGCTGTGGCGCAGGCGGTATCCACGGTCAATGCGACGTGCGCAGAGAGTCAGGCGTACAGCCAACCAACGATAATCCGACTTACTGGCCGAGTGAACAACCACAGAAGCGTCTTCGTCCACCATCTTCTGGCAGATATCACCCATTTTATCGGCTATAGCACGGTCTTTGGACTGCAGTGCCTGAGGTGGCACCGTATATTCCGCAATGGCGTCGCTCTCTTCTTTCGCCTGCGCCCAGAGTCGCGTGGACTGAGCCGTTGGTGTTTTCGCAGCGGCCTTCGGCGCAGCAAGGCGTGGTTTAGATGCCGGAGCCGGTACTACAGGATCAAGCGCAACATCATCAAGATCGATCGGTGAATTCAGCACTGGCGACGAACTCGAAGCCTTCTTTTTAGCAGCTGCTGCGGCGGCAATCTGGCGCTGACGTTCCTGTTCGGCACGACGCTGGCGTTCCTGCTCAGCACGACGCGCTTTCTCAGCCGCCTCACGACGTCGTTTTTCCGCCGCTTCTGCAGCCGCAATCTTACGTTGCTTCTCAGCCTCGATGCGTAAACGCTCTTTCTCTTTTTCTGCAGCAGCAGCCAACTCGCGCTGACGTGCCTGCTCTTCAGCATCAGCTTTCTCTTTCGCTGCGACAGCTCGGGTATCCACACCAGATTTAGCCATGGCCTGATCCAGAGCTCGCTGCTCATCTTCAAGACCCGGCGTCAAGGCTGCTACTTTCCAAACCTTATCGAGATACCCCTGAGCTTTGCTCAACTGCCCCTTTTCCCGGGCCTGGGCGGACAGAGAAACGTACGCCTCGCCCCAGTCGTAAGCGAGCGGCACAACGCGATAATCGAAAGGCGCTTCACTGCGGAATTCGGTTATTTTTTCCAGCGCGTTATTGCCTTCGGGCGATGACAGACGCTTCGCCGAAATGTCGTTTTTGATCTGTTGCAGCAGCTGATCCAGTTGCTCAGGTGTTGCAGACCAGGCATTCGACGCCGCGAGAAATACGGACAAAACAAGCAAAGAAATCTTTTTCATGAAACACTTATTATCGTTGTGGTGAACCAGCAGTGAGGGGTAAGATGCAGACTTCTTATAACTTCTGTCAAGTTTCCTTTCTGCGTTTAGAGAGATTGCGCACATGCTGACGCGTTACGGCTCCCTGTTATTCGCCCTTCCTGCGATTATCCTGATTATTGCCTTCGGCTTTGAATTAATGTCTGCCGGTCACTGCACCGACGCAGGACTGCACTACGACTATACCAGCGGTGCCTGTTCAGAAGAAGCAGTTCCCCAGATCAGCTACTACCAACGCAACACGGTCTTTATTAACCTGATGTTGTTACTCTCTCTGGCCGGCGCACTCGCTATGACCTGGGGTATGCTATTGAAAGGTATGCAGCCGTCAGAAAAGTAGGCCTGTCAGCCGCAGCACTTTTTTGATTTCTTCCCGGAGCCACACAGGCAGGGATCGTTCCGCCCAACACTGGCCGGACGGAAATCGGTTTCACCCGCCAGGTAGTACCAACGATCTTCAAGTCGTTCGAAACGTGACTTTTCTTCCAGCAGAAGCCACTCACCCGCTTCGTTAAACGTAGCGACGAAATGCACCACGCCGGTGTCGCCATCGCTGCCTGCCTGCAATATTTCAAGCCCTGTCCAGCGTGTATCTGCTGCGAATTCTATCGTTTGCGGACGGTAATCTCTGTGCCACGTAGCCAGCAAGTAGTCGGCGTTCTCCAGCGCGAAAGCGGAATAACGCGAGCGCATCAGGGCTTCAGGTGTCGGAGCTGCCTGACCACCGTGATAGAGCCCACAGCATTGGCCGTAGGCTTTGCCCCTATTACACGGGCAGACTTCCTTCGCCCGAGCCTGTGGCTGGTCTACCACCTGGCTCACTGCACACCGCCACGGGCAGCACTCATCAGCACACCGATCGCTGCCCCCAACTCATCACTGCGTTGAGGATTGCGGAAGGCCTCCAGAATCTGCTTGCGCTTACCCGGCAACGTCATCAGATCGGCAACCAGAGCAAGGAACACATCCTGCCCAGCCAGGGCCAACTTCTCCAGGTAGAGGCTCAAGGTGTCACCTTCAAGGTCGTTCCAACAACGACTGCCAACGGCACTGAGAATTTCCACTTCACTCGCCAATGGGTGCTGCAACACCAGCTGCAGAACATCGCGTCGATGGTTAACGCTGACGCTCTGCGACATAGCCCGGCAGTAAAGCGCCAGTGCGGTTGCATCGGGCTGGCCTTTCATCGCCGCCGCCAGTGAGTCTGTCAGAGCGATGGTCAGATTCACATCAGGCTCCGCATTTTCAAGGAAGCCCAGCAGAACATTGCGCGGGACACTGGCTCCGACTTTATCCATTTCTGGTAACGCCTTCTGTAAAAGCTCACTGTTATTGCTTTCATCCAGCCTTGCTACCACTTCAGCGATGCCCTGAAGCCCCAATTGTTGCCAGTTCTGCCAGCCTGTATCGCCACTGAAATAAGCGCGTGCCGTTGCGTAATACTTGGTCTCGGGTTGTTTCAGCGTTTTCAATGCTATGGAATGAAAGTACGCCATGCGATTGCCGTCAGGCTTAAACGAACAAGGCGCCTCGCCATGATCTTTGTCCGGATGCTGCACTACACGCAGCCAATGCTGAAGAAACTGATCGCGCGGACCCGGTTGCAAAATATTCTGCTCGTCTAAAGGAAGCTTCAGAAACCAGATATTGTGCTGGCCGGGTTCATCCGGATTCCAGCTGAGAATACCCACCCAGGCATGACGGAGGTAAGGTGTGGGATAAGGTCGCGCCAGATCCTCAATCGCTTCGAACTCGCTCAGACCGATTTTGGATATACGACGTCCAAGATCAAACACGCGCATACGGGCGCCGGTGCTGGCAACAAACTGAGTGATAGACACAACCTTCTCCTGCAGTAATTCAGGTGCGCATGGTATCAGGTTTTCGTTATCATTGAGTCTCAATTACGAGACTCTGAGGACCATATGATGATGTTAATTGCAGCCATTATCGCCAGCTTCGTATTGGGAGCCGCACTGACAGCATCGGTTCTTGGTAAGCGCTGGAAAAGTGCCGTTAACGAAGCGAAGCAGGAGCTGGACGGCATGGCTGAGCGTTATAAAGCCCACGAACAGGAAAACCGCGAATTACGACAGAAAAACGCCGACCTTGAATATCAGATGGGATCGTTAAAGAAAGACCTGGCCTATGAGCGCAGTCGCCACTCCGATGGCTCTGCCCACCATTGATTAGCCATGACGCCTGTTGATCAGCACACTGATCAACAAGGCAACACAAGTTGCCGTGGCCAGCAAAGCGGCGACGACTGGCAAATCAAAGGCATCACGAAATGCCTCTCCCAACCAATACATGGTTGCCAGGTACGCCACCCCCCAAGCGGGCGAAGATATCGTATTCGCGATCCAGAACTGACGCGGTGACATACGCATAGCACCCGCCACCAGCGGTACCACTGGACGAATAGGCCCGATGAAGCGGCCTGTCATAATGCTCCAGATCCCCCAGCGCTGAAAAAAAACTTCCCCCCGCGTCAGCCAATGCGGATGCCGCTGAAAGAAACGCCAGCCATGAACCGCGGGGCCAGCGCGTTGCCCAAGAAGGAAGCTGATGCCATCACCCAGAAAAGCCCCAGCCGTGCCACAGCTAACCCACAACCAAAGGGGGATGTCGCCCGCGGCGGCTGCCAGAGTGAGCGCCAGCAAAAGGCCTACTCCAGGTACCAGCAAGCCGACAACAGCCAATGACTCGATGAGAGAAACAATAAACACGGCGCACAACAAAAGACCGGTGCCCCACTCAGAAAAATTTACTTCGCCCAAAGATCCTCCACCCCATATTTTGCGGCCTGCACATGGCCATCAGGCAGGCATTCGTCGATTTTGCACAGCATTTGCACGATTATTGACTGGTAAATCCATTGCGCCTTAACTAGATATACAGTTAACCTTCGTCCCACCAATATAAACAATAAGGAATGGCGTGCGATGGGCTCCCGCTCACGACACTCCCCGGATACTACAATGAAGTCAGCGTCTACAGACACCTCGCGAATCAGCGTAAGTGCTCACTACACCGGTTATATCTGGTACAAACACGGCCTCTCAGCCCAAGGATTTGTCACCCGCGCCGGACAGTTTGCAAATGCGACGCTGGCCCCGGTTAATGCCTTGCTACGAGCACTTGCGGGTGCTGACATTGACATATTCCTGCTTCAACGCCACTCAGTCATTGATCATCAGGTAAAAGAACTGATCGAAAAAGAGGGTGTCACTCAAGTAGTCGAGCTTGCTTGCGGTCTCTCGCCCCGAGGCTATCGCCTGAAACAAGCCTACCCTCAGCTACGCTACATTGAGGGTGACCTGCCCGGCATGGCAGCACGGAAAAAAGCGCTTCTTGAAGAAGTAGGACTGGTCGACGGGCACGAAGTTCGCGAGTGCAACATCCTCAACGCTGACGGACCAGCATCAATTGGTGCACTACTGAGTGAGCTCGATCCGACACAACCCACTCTGATTATTACCGAAGGGCTGGTGAACTACTTTGCACTGGATGAGATCCGTGAGGTCTGGTCACGCATGGCCAGCGGATTAAAAACCTTCCCGAAAGGCTGGTACGTGACGGATCTGTACCCTGATTTTGCCGAGCACCCGTCCTACCGCTACGTGAAATTTGCACAGAAACTGGTTGGTCTCTTCACTCGTGGACAATGGCCACTGCACTATCCTTCCGATACAGCCATCAAACAAGGCTTCCAGGAAGACGGGTTTGATGATGTTGAAGTCCATGACCCAGCAAGCTTCTACGGCAAGCTAAGTCACTTGCCAGAAGTAAAAATTCAAACTCTGGTGCGCATCATTAAAGCGGGAATCAGTCGCTGAAAGCTGCCAGCTGCAGGCTGGTTTTCTGCTGTTTATTCAGGCGTTTGAGCAACCGCTTTTCAATAGATTCGCTGTCTTCATCGGCATTGCGCGTTACTGCAGCAATGCTGATAGAGACCTCCGCAAACGGCCTCCAGGACTGTTCCTGAACTTTTCGCTTAATACGCTCCATCAGAACAATGGCGCCTTCTTCACCGCAATTAGGTAATACCAGCATAATCAGGTCGTCTTCGAGCCTGAAAATATCGTCTTCGCCACGAATCAACTGACGGATTTTCTTAACGAACTGCGGCATAAACTGCACCACAGAGCGGTTGCCATGCAGATCTATCAACTGACGGTAATCATCCAACACAATACCGATCATACTGACACTCTGGCGAGTCGCCTCACCTCGGGCCAGCTCACGTTCCAACAGATGATAAAAATGTTCACGATTATAGGCACCCGACACCTGATCGGTGAGTGCAAGACGCTGTAGCGATATCCCTTTCAACAACGTCAGATAAGAAAAACACCAGGTCGACAGTACCAACAGCGAAAAATTAGTGGTGTAACGCACCGCTGTCTGAACATCCACCTTACCCCAGAGAATCACGCCCATCGCACCGGCGACGAGAATATTAACGACCGTCGCATGCTGCATAGGCAAACAGAAATACGTAAACATCGGCATCGCGAACAGGTAATGGATCATAAGGTCGGGATATCTTGGTAATTGCACCAGAGCCAACCCCGCAAGCGCTGCCACTAAGGGGTAATTCACCCAGAGAAACGAATCACGATCGCGGTTGATGTATATGTAGGCAGCGCTGAACAGAAACGCTGGAATCGATATCGCATTTGCCAGAACCAATGAATACAGACCCTGGCGGTACTGATCGTAAATCAATAACAGCAGCGCAAAGGCCACCAGCGAATAAACAATCACCTGCAAGCGGGGCAACAGTTGCTCCTGAGGCGGCGTATTAAAGCTGATCATTGAGCTTTCTCTCTATCCGTTCGATCAATACATCGACATCATCTTCCGGCCTGTAGACATCACGATGCAGCCTGATGTCAGCAAGCCCCTCGAACCGACCACTGCCCTCAAGATCATCCATGAGGTTTTCACACAAGGCTTCCACTACGTTTTGAGTGCTGTGTGGAAGCAAAACAACGAACACATCGGAATCAAGCCGGTAACAGGTATCGAATCGCCGCAGACATCGCTTCAGGCGCTTGGTCAGATAACTGAGGCGGCTCTCATACTCCTCGGTTTTTAACACCTGCCAGCTGGTTGGTACCGCAATACCGACGAGACTAAGAAGATCTATCTGACGATCGGCCCGAGTCATCTCCTTCGACAGGTCGAGGCCCAGCTGATACTGGTTATACACCTGCGTCACCGGATCGGTATTCACAATAGCGCTCAGCCCGTGGTTGTGTCGGTCATTGATCAACGCATACATAACCGCAAAGGCGTAACAGGCGCCGTAGGTAAACAAAATCTGCAACCGCAGGTAACTGTCGAATTCACTGATCACCATCAACACCATCGCGGTGCTGTAAATCAGCGCAAAATAGCTGGCAACATGAAAAGGAAACATGAAATAGATGTAACCCGGCACGAAGTACACCCAGTGCACCACGTCTTCACTGCGCTGCATGCCGAACAAAGTAAACAGACACAACCCAAAAATCATCAACCATTCGGTCACGGGCGATGATCGCTGCTGACCTCGCAACAGAAGAATCAGTGCATACAACAACAGAGCAAGAGCAAATCCGGCAGCGACCGCCGCGAATACTGTGCGTGCCTCAACCAGATCCAGCACGGCGATAATACTCAACGCCAGTGCCGCAAAGAGGCAATAAATAACTTTGACCTGCAGCACTACCAGACTGTGAAAGCGTGCTTTTTCCATGAATAACGGGTTCCTGACAAACTCTGACCTCTCGGCCTCCGCTAAACAGTGTAGTAGTTCGTGTATACTATCGCACACTCTGACTTACAGACTTTCCGTTTTAAGGTGTTCCAGATGAACGTTGCTGACTATATGCAGACCCTTGGCCAGCAGGCCCGCGCTGCATCCCGCGCCATGGCCCGGGCGTCCACCAATGACAAAAACCGCGCACTGCTCGCCATTGCTGACGAAATCAGCAACAGCCGCGATACACTGCGTGCCGCGAATGCAGAAGACATGGCCCGTGGTGCAGAAAACGGCCTCGATGCAGCATTGCTGGATCGCCTTGAACTCACAGACGCACGCATCGATACCATGATTGAAGGCCTGCAACAGGTCGCTGCACTGCCCGACCCTGTGGGTGAGATTACCGACATGAAATACCGCCCGAGCGGTATCCAGATTGGTAAGATGCGCGTTCCTCTCGGTGTGATCGGTATTATTTATGAGAGTCGCCCGAACGTAACGATCGAAGCCGCCAGCCTGTGCCTGAAATCAGGCAATGCCGCGATTCTGCGTGGGGGTTCTGAGGCCATTGCGTCGAACAAGGCACTGGCTGAATGCATCACTACCGCTCTGAAAGCCGTAGGGCTGCCAGAAGCCTGCGTTCAGGTCGTCGAGACCACAGACCGCGAAGCGGTTGGTCAACTGATCACGATGCCCGAATATGTCGACGTCATTGTACCGCGTGGCGGCAAAGGCCTGATCGAACGCATCAGCCGCGATGCGCGCGTTGCCGTCATCAAACATCTTGATGGTATCTGTCACGTTTATATCGACCGTGAGGCCGATCGCAGCAAAGCAATTAATATTGCGATCAACTCGAAAACGCACCGCTACGGCACCTGCAATACCATGGAGACGCTGCTGGTGCATGCTGGCATCGCGGGCACGATTCTGCCGGAGCTGGCCGACGCGTATGAACAGCTCGGGGTTGAATTACGTGGCTGTGATAAGGCACGCGATATCGTTTCTGACATGGTTGCCGCGACCGAAGCAGATTGGCACGAAGAATACCTGGCGCCCATTCTCGCCGTAAAAATTGTCGAAGATATGGACGAAGCCATTGACCATATCAATACCTATGGCTCTCACCATACCGACAGCATCATCAGTGAAAACTACACTCTGGCCCGCCAGTTCCTGACCGAAGTAGACAGCTCATCCGTCATGGTCAATGCATCGACCCGCTTCGCAGATGGCTTCGAATACGGTCTGGGTGCAGAAATTGGTATTTCCACCGACAAAATCCACGCCCGTGGCCCCGTCGGCCTGGATGGCCTGACTTCTCAGAAATACGTAGTGTTGGGCAACGGTGAAGTCCGTAAATAAAGCCTCTTCCATTGCCATACTGGGCGGGACATTCGATCCCGTCCATATCGGGCACCTGCGCATTGCGGTGCGCCTGCGCGAAGCTGGCTTCGATCAGGTGCTGCTTATTCCTAACTGTGTGCCGCCGCATCGTGAACAACCCGCTGCCACAGCCGAACAACGCCTGTGCATGCTTGAACTCGCCGCGGCAGAACTCGACGGTATCGAGCCGAGTGATATCGAATTGAGTCAGGAAGACACGAGTTACTCAGCGCGCACTGTCGCACTGCTCAAGACTCAGTACCCGCAAGCGAACCTCACCTGGGTGATGGGCACGGATGCATGGAATGGCTTTGATCGTTGGAAATCGCCTGAAGACATCCTTTCTAAGGCCAATGTTCTGGTGATTTCACGTCCGGGCGATGAGGCCCGCAAGGATGGCTGGCTCGGTCAGATTTTCGATAAAAACCACTGTTCACTCAATAGCTTACACGAGACTCAACACGGAGCAGTCTGTCATCAGGCCTGGCCAGAGCTGGATATATCCGCATCCGACTTGCGTCAGGCACTCAAGCAAGGCGACAATATCGCCTTTCTGACACCCCACCCGGTGTTGGAATACATAAAAGAACACCAACTGTACCGATAACTTTACCGACAGGTCTGCATGCAAACTGAGCAAATCAAAGAGCTCGTCATCGACGCTCTGGAAGACATGAAAGCACATAACATCACTGTGCTGGACGTACGTGGCCGCACGTCCGTCACCGATTGGATGATCATCGCCAACGGTACCTCTAACCGCCACGTCACTGCCGTTGCAGGCAATGTCGAAGAAAAAGCGAAACATGCAGGCCTGAAACCGAACGGCACCGAAGGCCGCTCTGCAGCCGACTGGGTACTCATCGACCTCATTGATGTCGTCGTGCATGTCATGACTGAACAGGCTCGTCACTTCTACGATCTTGAACGCCTCTGGGGAGAAACACCCGACGCCGGACAGAAAGACGCATGAAAATACGGCTGCTCGCCGTTGGCAATAAGATGCCTGCGTGGGTAGAACAGGGATATCAGGAATACGCACGGCGCTTGCCTCGCGACTGCAGTCTCGAACTGGTCGAAATTTCTCCTGGCCATCGTGGCAAGAACGCCAGCACGGATAAAGCCATGCAGCAGGAAGCTGATGCCTTAAAGAAAGCGATCCGCCCTGGCGAGCACGTCGTAGCACTGGCCGTAGAGGGCAAACCCTGGTCGACCGAGCGGCTATCAGAAGAGCTGGAAGGATGGCGCAGTCAGGGCGGTGATGTCGCTCTGCTGGTCGGTGGCCCCGACGGTATGACAGACGAGGTTTTGCGACTGGCCAAACAACGCTGGTCGTTGTCGCCACTGACGCTGCCCCACCCGCTGGTCAGAGTGTTACTGTCAGAACAGATTTATCGCGCCTGGACGATTCTCCAGGGTCACCCGTACCACAAATAAGGCTGGAGTATGTGGGAACAGTCGATCAGGGATAAGGCCTACGAGCGCAGACTCTTCCGCGCACGCGCCATCGTCGCTGCTGTTCTTGTTATATCTGCACTGCTTACACTCGCATGGCGAATGACCTATCTTCAGGTTACGCTGCACGAAAAATATCAGGACCTGTCAGAAAACAACCGGGTAAAGATACGCCCTATCGCACCTAACAGAGGTTTAATTTATGACCGCAATGGTGTTCTGCTCGCTGAAAATATTCCTGCTTACAGCCTGACTCTCGTCCCCGAAAAAGTAGACAACCTCGAAGAGACCCTCGCCTTTCTGGACGAGCTGGTCGGCGTCTCTGAGCGCGATCTTGAGCAATTTGAAAAGCGCTCAAGCTATCGGCGCCGACCTTATGAACCCGTTGTTCTGCGTCAGAGACTGAGTGCAGAAGAAATTGCAGCCGTCATGGTAAACCGTTTCTACCTGCCCGGCGTCGACGTTGAAGCACAGCTGATACGCCATTACCCGCACGGCGATGCGTTTGCACATGTGCTCGGATACGTAGGCCGGATTAACCAGCGTGACCAGGAGCGTATCGAACAAGACGAAGACAGTCAGCGGCGCTACAGCGCCACCTCTCACATCGGTAAAACCGGTATCGAAAGACGCTACGAAGATATTCTTCATGGCGACGTAGGTTACGAGCGTATCGAGACCAACGCGCGTGGACGCCTGTTGCGAACGATGCAACGAGAGAGCCCGAGGCCCGGTACAGACCTGACGCTGCACCTCGACAGCCGACTTCAGTTACTCGCGGCAGAGTTGCTTGAGGGGCGTCGTGGTGCGGTCGTTGCCATTGAAGTAGAAACCGGCGGTATTCTCACGCTGTACAGTAATCCCGGTTACGACCCTAACTCGTTTGTTACGGGTATTTCGTTTGATGACTACGAAGCGCTTACAGCTAGCCTGGATAAACCCCTGTTCGATCGTGCGACACGCGGTATCTATCCGCCTGCATCCACATTGAAGCCCTTTGTCGGTCTTGCCGCACTCGAAGCCGGCAGCACCAGCTGGAATTACAAAGTCCGCGACCCGGGTTGGTTCCAGCTCGACAATGACGAGCGCTTTTATCGAGACTGGAAGCGCGAAGGCCATGGTGTTGTGGATCTTGAAATGGCTGTTGTTGAATCCTGCGATACCTATTTTTACGACGTCGCTGTTAAAACAGGGATTGATGACCTGACGCCCTTCCTTGGCCAGTTTGGCTTTGGTCGGGATATGTCGATTGATGTTATCTCAGCGGTATCGGGCATTCTCCCCGACCGGGAATGGAAACGCTCCACCGGGCGTGGCCCCTGGTATCCGGGTGATACCGTCAACCTTGGCATCGGTCAGGGCTTCATGGCAGTCACACCGCTGCAGTTAGCCACTGCAACCGCGGTACTGGCCAATAAGGGTAAATGGGAAGTCCCGAGGCTGCTTGCCGCCGAAGACAATATCCCGACCGAGTTCCCTCATGGCGATATCCCTGACATCAAGCTCAAAGACCCTTCCGACTGGGACCGTATGTTCACCGCCATGGATCATGTGATTACTGGTCGTCATGGTACTGCACGCGCGCTGCGCGCCAACCTGGATTTCCCGATCGCAGGAAAAACCGGCACTGCACAGGTGGTTGGTATTGAACAGGATGCCGAATACGATTCTGAAGCACTTCAGGAGCGCCTGCGCGATCATGCCTGGTTCATGGCCTTCTCCCCGATAGAGAAACCACAGATTGCGATTGCGGTTATCGTTGAAAACGGCGAGTCATCCGGTCGTACAGCAGCACCCATCGCTCAAGCAATCATTAATGAATACCTGGGAGGCGCAGAAGGCTGATGGCCAGTACAGATTTCAGTCGCACGGTCTCCACGCCGTCACAGCATCATACGTTCGACCGCAGCGGCGCCTTTTTCGCACGACTGCACATCGACCTGATTCTGCTTCTACTCCTGATCGCGTTAGGCGCTACAGGGCTTGCTGTACTCTATAGCGGCAGCGGTCAGGAAATCGGCATGGTGAAACGTCAGGCCGTTCACTTTGGTATTGGCATGATTCTGTTGTTTTTTACTGCGCAGATTCCGCCACGACTCT
Organism: Oceanospirillaceae bacterium; assembly: GCA_002724925.1. Taxonomy (GTDB): domain Bacteria; phylum Pseudomonadota; class Gammaproteobacteria; order Pseudomonadales; family Oceanobacteraceae; genus Thalassolituus. Next base: position 214,854 of record PBQA01000013.1, on the reverse strand, counting down.
ATCAGCTGATAGCCCCCTGGGCATTGGCGGCGGGGACACTGCTCCTCGTCGGCGTGCTAGTCGCGGGCGTTGGCGCCAAAGGGGCTCAGCGTTGGCTTGATTTACCGGGGCCACTGCCCCGCTTCCAGCCGTCTGAATTAGTGAAACTGGCCTTACCACTGGCAGTCGCCTGGTTCATGGCCAAACGGCCAGTGCCACCGCGCTTTCGTGATCTGCTTCAGGCGCTGGTCATTATTTTCATTCCTACGATTCTGATCCTTAAGCAACCCGACCTGGGTACGTCGATACTCATCAGCACCTCGGGATTGTTAGTCCTGTTTTTTGCGGGCATGTCATGGCTGCTGATTTTTTCCATGATCGGCATAGTGGCGGCCATGGCGCCGATGATGTGGTTTTTCGTGATGCACGCGTATCAGAAGCAGCGCGTTCTTACGTTTCTGAATCCAGAATCAGACCCCCTCGGCTCAGGTTGGAATATCATTCAATCGAAAACAGCCATCGGCTCAGGCGGCATTCACGGCAAGGGCTATCTGCAAGGAACGCAATCGCAACTCGAGTTTCTCCCCGAAAGCCATACAGACTTCATTATTGCCGTTCTCGCGGAAGAGCATGGCTTAATTGGCGTCTGCCTCTTACTGACTCTGTACGCTCTGATTATTCTTCGCTGCCTTTACATTTCCAGCCGTTGCGAAACTCTTTTTGGTCGTCTGCTGTCTGGTAGCATGTCAGTTACGTTTTTTATCTATGTCTTCGTGAATATAGGCATGGTCAGCGGCATTCTCCCGGTCGTAGGTGTCCCCCTGCCCCTGGTGAGTTACGGCGGCACGTCCGTTGTCAGTCTGCTTCTGGGTTTTGGGCTTATTATGTCGATGTACACTCATCGGCAAAGGAAATAACAGGGTTCTTACTATGTTGAAACATGTGTTAGCAGCAATCACCTTGGCAGTTTCTGCACCTTTTGCAGCCGCAGCCTACGACCAACACGAGCGCACGGACGAATTCGTCGCCGAAGTTGAAAAAGAGTACGGCATTCCTGCCGAGGAAGTGCGCAACTGGCTTAAACAAGCAGAGAAAATGGACTCAGTACTCGAAGCTATCCAGCGCCCCGCCGAGCGCACCATGAACTGGGCTCGCTATCAGGATATTTTTCTGACGAAAAAGCGCATCAGCGCCGGTAAGAATTTTCTCGAAAGCCAGGCAGATATTCTGGCTGAGGCCGAAAAAAAATACGGTGTCCCCCCTGAAATCATCGCAGCCATCATTGGTGTCGAAACCTTTTACGGCACCCGTCAGGGTGGCTACCGGGTTCTCGACTCACTCTCGACACTCGCCTTTGACTACCCGAAGCGCCCCCTGTTCTGGCGCGAGCTGAAAGCCATGTTCGCTCTCGCGCGTGAAGAAGGTGTCGACCCGGGCACAATCAAAGGGTCTTATGCTGGCGCGATGGGTTACGGCCAATTCATCCCCTCCAGCTACCTGCACTATGCGGTTGACGGCGACGGTGATGGCAAGCGCGATCTGTGGGGCAACCCTGTCGACGCCATCCACAGTGTCGCTAACTACTTCTCAGAACACGGCTGGAAAACCGGAGAACCCGTGACTCACCGGGTGACCGTCAGTGGCGACCAATACGAACCACTAGTTAACGTCAGCCGCAAGCCACAACATACCGTTGCTGATCTGACAGCGGCGGGCGTAAAACTGCCAGTAGAGATCAAAGGCGACAAGCCTGCCAACCTGATGCGCCTTGAAGGCAAGCAGGGCGATGAATACTGGCTCGGTGAATATAACTTCTACGTTATCACTCAATACAACCACAGTAAGCTGTACGCGATGGCCGTATATCAGCTCAGCCAGGCGTTGAGTGAGGACAAACAATGATGCGCGGACTGGCCGTACTGGTCAGTCTTGCTCTGCTTCACGGTTGCGCAACATCCCGTTATCAACACGAGAGTGATTTCACGCCAGCGCCGATCGCTGATATCAAAGCGATCGCCGAGCCCGTGCCTGTCTCCGAGCCGCGCAGCAGCTTAGGTAACCCTGCCCGCTACCGTGTTCTGGGCAAGGACTATGAAGTCATGACAGACGCCGAAGGCTTTACTCAGGAAGGGATTGCGTCTTGGTATGGCATGAAATTTCACGGCCACGACACCTCAAACGGGGAAACCTTCGACGTCTACAAAATGACCGCAGCCCACAAAACGCTTCCGCTGCCGTCTTACGTTCGAGTCACACGCAAGGATACCAATCAATCAGTCATCGTCAGAGTCAATGACCGCGGCCCTTTCCATGAAGACAGAATCATAGACCTGTCATACGCGGCCGCAGTTAAGCTGGATATTCATAACGATGGCACCGCCCCCGTAACGATAGAAGTACTAAAAGCGCCACTCTCTGAGGCCGTCCTGTGGATACAGGCGGGCGCACTCAGCAACTCTGATTCGGCAGAACGCTTGCGTCAGAGATTGGCTGATATCAGTGCTAAGGTGGGTGCAGGAGACTGGACTGTAGGTATCTACCCGAAAGATAAAGGCGACATCACCTTACACCGGGTTCGGATAGGCCCCGTGCCAGAGTCCGAAGTCCCGCTTTTGATTGAAGCGCTGAACAATGAAGGCATCACCCAGCTGGTTCTGCTCTCTCAGCATCAATTGCAACGCTGAGAGACCAGACTATTACTCGCCGGTGCCGTGCTTTTTAATGTCTTTCTTTACCGCGATATAAACGCCAACAAAGAACGCACAAGTGAGCCCGACAATCGCAAGACCAGAGAATACAACCTCATCCATAAACATAATAAATACCTCGCATTGAGAAGAGACATCAGTCGTTGTTTCAATCTCAATATAGCGAGGTTGGCATAACTGGAATTGACTTGAATCAAATATGCTTACAGAGGAATAGAGCACTCACCCACAGTTTGACTCAGGTCAGTATTCTCGAAAGAAAACGGCCGTGCGACCGTTAGACAATTGACGAAAAACCGGCAGCAATTGCACTTTTTTATGTCACAAAGGCTGCCATTGCACCATCACAGATCGAAACTAAGCCTCAACGAGACGACCACGATACATTTTCTGTTTCGCTTGCCGAACCCGCGAGGAGTCGTCCATCAGAATTTCACTGCCACGATATACCTTTCGGCTTTCCTGCATCTGCGGTTCAACCGGTGGCGCCTGGCTCGGCAGGAAATCCTCAACCAGCCCGAGAAGTTCAGCGCTGACGCCGCTTCGCACCAGCACTCGTAAATCGTTTTCGAGAGTATTTGAATCGAAATGGATCTCGCAACCCACTTCGTCTTTAGCGATTTTTTTTATTTTTCGGAGTAACGCAATACTACGGCGGTTGAATTCCACCATAACTTCTTCCCCCCTACAGATATACTTATCAAGAAGTCGTCTGCAAGGGGTGTACCATTCCGCGTGATTCGCAATGACTTGCTAACAAAGCTTCAACCCGGCGTTCAAACTGACGCGCAACCATGTCCCATGAAAGCTGTTCAGCCTGACTACGGGCATCCAATCCCATCAGGGTGGCGTCAAAGCGCAATGCCACTCGCAGAGCATCAATAAAGGCCTCCTCACTGTCATCGGATGCCAGAGAACCATCAACGCCAGTACGGACAAACTCTCTGGCCGCAGCCATGTCATAAGCGACGACAGGAAGACCACTGGCCATCGCTTCAAGCGTCACAAGACCAAAGGTCTCCGTCTGGCTTGGCATCAAAAAGAGATCCGCTGATGCAAAACACTCAGACAGCGCCTGGCCGGTTTTTACGCCCGTAAATACAGCCTCAGGAAACTCTTCAGACAAGGCTTCACGCATTGGGCCATCACCAACGATCACAGGTCGTATCTGGCGACCTTCGATGCGCATTTGCCGCACAGCCTTGAGAGCGACCACCAGATTCTTTTCCGCGGCGACACGGCCTACGCACAGGGCGACCTGCTCACCCGACTCAATGCCCCACTCTTCTCTTAAGGTCGCTGAACGGTGCGCAGGATTAAAACGGCGGCAATCCACACCATGAGGTAACCACTCGACGCGTTCCATGCGCTCATCCGTTAATTCACTCACCATAGATCGAGAAGGCACCAGAGTGACGTGAGTCCGATTATGAAAACGACGCATCCAGGCCATAATCATGCGACGCATAACCCCCAGGCCGTAATAACCACTGTAGCGATGAAAATTGGTATGAAATGCACTGATCATTGGCAGGTTATATTCCCGGGCCAAGGAAACAGCAGACGCACCAAGCAACCCTTCTGTGGCCACATAAACCAGATCCGGTGGAGTGGCTTTCCAGTGCGACCTGAGAGCCGTCTTTGATGGTAAACCTAATTGCAGATCCGGGTATTGCGGAATGCTGATACCTTTTACCCAGACTTCATTGTCAGGGACGTCCATATCGACCCTGGGTGCAGGCCGCACAATAGAGACCTGATAAAGATCAGAGTTAAGATGAGTGAACAGGTGCTGCAAGGAGTTCGCAACACCATTCACTTCAGGAAGATACGTTTCTGTAACGACACATATGTGACGAATGCTCATGTCATACCCAGCAATAACTACTCATACAAGCTAGTTTGCCGGGCAATCAATGACAGTTTAATTACGCCTCAGCAGCTTCTTCGCTGAGTTTTGACAGGCGATAGCGCAGCTGGCGCGGTGTCAGCCCAAGAACCTTGGCTGCCATCGTTTTATTGCCGTTACACTTATCAATCGCAGCGTGAATATCATCCAGCTCGTTTTCCTGAACTCGCTGATATGGACGCGCATAAAGAGTCTTAAAGTTCGGTACAACCTGAGTCGCCAGAATAGTCGCGATCTGCGCACCAATGAAGCGGATTTCCGCAAGGTCAAGAGTGCCTGCATCATGACCACGCAGGTCAACCACCATCACGGCCATCACCGATTGACGGATAGTCAGTGGCACCAACAGACAACGCATTGAACCCGACAGCGATTCCAGCTGTGGATCAAAGTGCTCCGGGCGCTCGCTGTTGTCACCAATCGTCAGCCATTCGCGGCTTTCGAACTGACGACACAGTGCATGTTGTACTGCAAAGCTATATACGCCGTTACTGATCCCTGTTGAACAGAACTGGGCTTTAAAACGGCTCGGTGAGTCGGGGACGGCAATTGAAATATTGCTCAGGCCAGTCACCTGCGTGGCAAGCATCAGCAACTGCTGAATAGCTTCGTCATCGTGGTAGCGACTTTCCAATACATTGGCGACTTCATTTACCCATGCGGATGGGGATGATTTGATGCCATTGTCTTTACGGTATTCCTGGATATCTGCGATTTTGTACATAGGCTGCTCCTCCTGAATGCTTATGCTGTCGCAAAACCCGTACCAGCTTAATCGGGCCGAATAAAATTTGGTAAAAGGCGCGAAAATACACCCTCATAACCACGAGCTGCAGCATTGCGATAGCCGGTGCTGCAGCCTAACTTGTTGATGATGAAAGAATTTTTTCAGTAATGTGACAATAAGAAAAAAAACACGACAACCACCTATTCCATCAAGCGCTTGTGGCACCCGGACGATTACTGCTTCATCCAGATGCAGAGCAAGCGCTTAACGCCCTTTTTTAATGCAGAAAATTTTTTTATTCAGCCGGACACCTGTCAGGCGCACCCCGGGTCATCGGTAGGTAAATAAGTTTTCTTTAACCAGGCCGAAAAGCCTTTCGCAGCATCTTCCAGACTGAATATCCCTGCAAGACGGTCACCCTTCATGATAAGTACCGCATCAAAATCATCAGCGACCATCTGATCAAGAACGACATCGAGGCGAGTATGGAGATCGATGGCTGGGATTTCCCGGCGGCACATATCCACGGCCGTCAGTTCGCTGATATCACTGGCAGGGTGCCCAGGGCTTCGTGCGAGTTCAATATCAGCCCACGTAAGAAGCCCCGTGACTTCATGGTGATTCATGACAGGGACGTGATGACAATGATGAACTTCCATCACGCGGGCCGCTTCCGCAAGACTCGTGTTTTCATCAACATGGGCAGGAAACGCCGTCATGAGTTCGGTAATGGTCGGCATATGACGCATCAGGAGTGCTCCTCAGACGCCAATGCGTCCCAGAGTGTCGGTAAGTTGCCGAAGTATAGCCGAGATCGCAGGATGTTCATGCTCAAAGCGGATGACCTGCTCCTGCACCGCATCGCTCAATTCAGGTGAGCCTGCTTCATTGCCCTCCAGCTTTGCGATGTCATCAGCGATTTTGAGCAGCAGATCGTGGGTTTCAGAGTCAAGTTCGGGGCTTTCCTTGAGGGTACGATGAAGGGATTCGAGTTGCTCGTTGAGAACCTGTTTAACCATAACCTTCTCCTTTAACTGGAAGTGACAATGCTTTGATAATTTCCGCATGTCTCAGTTCCAGTCTACTCCGTGAAAATAGTTTTCACACTATGTAAGAAGTAAGGTATGGCTTGGTGGACGGACGCAGATCAATAAAACGCCTGAAAGCAGAACTTCATTCCGCACTTCTCAGCCAGCTGCTGCAGCACTTCCCTCAGTCCTGCATCGCCGACATAGAGAAGAGTCATGTCCCTGAGTCGGCTGTCAGACTTCGACGGTAACACCTGTTTCAGAGCACTGATCAATAAACTGGCATTCGCGGCAACAGGCATCCAGATCAGGCGTTCACCCTCGTGCTGCTGCAGAAAATGAGTCAGTTGTGCATCATCATTGGCTTTTTTATCAGCAAAATCACAATGCAGCATGAACAGAGGGCTGGATTCATATTCGGGGTAGCGACTCAGTGCGTGCAGTGCCAGAGGAAGTAAATCTGACACCTGTTCTTCTACGCACTGCACTGTTTTGGCGCCTGGGTACTGCAACACCGAGACCGGCCGACCTTTTAGTGTGCGTTCAGAAATCGCTCCGGGGGTCGCGGTTTCTGTGAGTCCGTTGTCTGCTCCCGGCAGAGTCGCGCTGTATGCGGTCATTCTCGTGGCTCCTGCAGGGAAAGTAGTTCCCTTGCATATGTAGTGATACATAAGCGTTACAAGGACTGTGCCACTTCAGGCAAGGCTGGATAATTTCAGCCACAGACGAATCAAGCCGGCGCGTCAGATCTCAAGTACGTACTGCAGAATCACCTTAATGAGGTACCCCGCCATGCCAACACCCAGCCCCAGAAGGAGGATCATGGTGCCGAACTTACCTGCCCCTGAACGCTTACCCAGGTCAAAAATGATAAAAAACATAAACGCAATCAGCCCGCCCACACCCAGGGTCATACCAATCTGTTCAAGTAACGCTGTGTCCATCCGGCAATCCCGACAAAAATGAAATTGGGCCCAATGGTACTTAAACTACGCCAGTAATGCAGCTCAGGCGCACAGGGTTGGCGGCATCAGGCCTTTTTTTTGCCCCGCAGATATGCGTATCATTGGCCGCATCAATCACACAGCTCTGCCCGGCTCACTGAACATCCGTGAAAACCGGCAGTTCGATATAACAATAAAATCATTGGGGATACTAAAATGCGCTTGATCGCAGTCGCACTGACGTTGTTCAGTTTTGCCTTCGCTGCGGAGGGAAAGGAGCTTCCACAGAAAACGTTTTGTATTTTTGATCCGGTAGGTGCCAACGGCCCTATATTTACCCGGATGCAGGACTTTCGCACTGCGGCGCTGGAATGGGGCGTCGAAGCTGAACTGAAAGCCTATACCAACGAAGCGGTCGCATTGGCAGATTTTCAGTCGGGTGTCTGCGACGGCTCACTGATTACCGGCACGCGTATCCGTCCGTTCAATGTGTTCACAGGCAGCCTTGAAGCCGTTGGTGGCCTGACCAGTTACCAGCAGCTGCGTGAGCTGATCAACATGCTGGCCCGCCCTCAGGCCGCCAAATACATGGTCGATGGCCGCTACGAAGTTTCGGGCATTATTCCGGGGGGCTCGGTTTACGTTTTCGTTCGTGACCGTGCAATCGACTCAGTTGAAGCCGCCGCTGGCCGCAAAGTCGCGACACTGGATTACGATCTCGCCTCGAAAAAAGTCGTTGAGCACATTGGAGCAACGATGGTACCGGCCACGGTAGCCACCTTCGCACCACGCTTTAATAATGGTGACGTAGATATCGCTTATGCACCGGCAGTCGCCTACGAGCCGTTCGAAATGTACAAGGGGCTCGGAGAGGCTGGCGGCATCTATCGATTCTCTTTTGCACAAATGAACTTCCAGCTGATCACTTACAAAGATCGCCTGCCTGAAGGCTTCGGTCAGTCATCACGCGAATTTTTCGCCGATAACTTCGATCTGGGCATGGAACATATCCTGACAGCAGAGCGTGGAATTCCTGAGAATTACTGGATCGACCTCCCGGACGAGCAGGAACTCGGATACCTCGATATGCTTGCCGGTATCCGCGATGAGCTGGCGGCACAGGGCGTATACGACACGCAAATGATGAAACTGATGAAGAAACTCCGCTGCCGTGCGAATCCAATGCACCACGAGTGCGCTACTGATCTTCTTTTCTGAGCCATGCCCGCCGACTTTGACGTAACCATCATTGGCGGCGGGGTGATCGGCCTGGCGTGCGCACGCGCGCTGTCTGGCACCCGTTCAGTATTACTCGTCGAACAGCATGACCTGTTTGGTAGCGAAACCAGCAGTCGAAACAGCGAAGTCATTCACGCAGGTCTCTACTACCCTCCCGGGTCTCTGAAAGAATCACTTTGTATTGAAGGGCGGGAACGCCTTTATGATTTCTGCGAACACCACGACGTACCCTATCGGAAAATCGGCAAACTGATTGTCGCCCCTTCAAGCGACCACCCTGAGCTTGATCGGCTGGAACAGAAAGCGAGGATGCTTAACATCCCGATAGAGCGTCTGACACGCCACGAGATTCAGGAGCGTGAGCCCGATGTCCGCGCTGAGGCGGCACTGTTCTCGCCCGAAACCGGTATTATTGATAGCCACATTTACATGCAGCGCCTCGCACAAGAGGCAGAGCGTCAGGGCGCCCTGCTTATGAAGCAGACCCGCTACCTGAAAGGCGAAGCTGACAACGGCCTCTGGCACATCACCTTGCAGACCAGTGACGGTGACTACAGAGTCACCACTGAGCACTTAATAAACGCTGCCGGACTTCACTCACATGACGTTGCAGCCCGCTCAGGGACGGACACATCAACTCTACCAACACTCCATTATTGCCGGGGCCATTACTTCTCATACCAGGGTAAGTCGCCGTTCCGTCACCTTATCTACCCTCTCCCCGAAAAAGACCTTGCAGGCCTCGGCATACACGCCACTCTCGATCTGGGAGGTCAGGTGCGGTTTGGTCCTGACACCGAGTATCTTGTTGGTCATAACAGGCACTACGCAGTCTCAGAGGAGCTGAAAACCAAGTTCTACCACGCTATTTCGTCCTATTTTCCAAATGTTGACGTTTCTCAGTTACATCCCGATTACGCGGGCATTCGCCCAAAACTCAGCGGCCCGGGCGAATCTGCGCAGGATTTTGTCATATTTCGTGACAATCGAATGGAAACCGCGCCATTACTGCATTTACTTGGGATAGAGAGTCCGGGTTTAACCAGTTCTCTGGCGCTGGCCGATAAAATCACCGCCAGAGTTTCAACGTCGACCTGACTTTTGTGTAACATTGTGTGGCGAGTTCTTACATTGCTACTACACTCTATTTAATCGCAGCGAAATGCCGACGGTATGGGGTTTACAATTGTTCACCATAAATGACATGGCGGACACCGGAAGCCAGGGAGTAGCTGCTAATCTGAAAGTACGTTCAGAAAACGAAATCAATAAAGGGCGAACCATGACTCAAGCGATGCGAGTGACTGCAGACAACAATAACGATATCAGCACTATCCTTTCGGAACGTGTGCTGATTCCTGTTGGTTGTGATCACTGCGACAAAGAAACGGAAGTCAGTCTGGAGACTCTGAAGAGCACCAGCACTGTGATGTGTGAACACTGCTCCCACGTACGACCATTCAGCAACGTTGAAATGAACATGCTTATGGCAGTACTCGGTCGCGCGGGGTACCGGGTACCTTAACGACTTAGGGCTCTGAAAGATCAGAGCTCCGGCTGCACCAACATTGGCAGCAGCATACTCAGATAGCGCCGGAGAATTCTCTCTGGTGCATCACTGTCCCCCTCATCGAGTAATAACTGGTACTCGACAGAATGCAGGATAGCCATCACGATGGCGGTGTCCTCTTCCACCATCTGCGACCCCATTAACATGGTAATTTCGCGGACGGCATCCGTCAGGGCCTTGCGATGCATCAGTGCAAGGCGACGCACACGATCCTCAACAAATACCTCGTAACGGAACGCCTGCTCGCTGATCAGCATGCGCGTATCTTCTGCCAGCTTGCCTCTCGAAAAACCACTCAGGCTGGTTACCAGTCGCTCAATCGCTTCCAGCTGCTGGCGTGGGTCGGTCATATCGTATCCACGAATATCGCGCGCAGTATCACGGAACTCCGATGCAAACTTCTGCACGTAAGCGAGCGCCCACTCGGTGTACAGAGTAAAGGCATCCGCGATTAACTCATGAATATCTTTGAAGTAGTAGGTGGTTGCTGCCAGTGGCACTTCAGCTTCAGCGGCCACGGCTCTGTGCCTGACCCCCCTGACACCATCGCGGACAATGATGCGCATCGTCGCTTCAAGAATCTGCCGACGTCGCTGTTCACTTTTCTCGCGACTGGTTCGTCGCCCCCGGTATTTAAGCTCGGCCTTCCCTTCTTGGTCAGGGCGGCGGTCATTATTATTATTCATTATTGTCCCTCTCTGGGGTCTATTATGGGGAAATCCCCGAAGCGAATGAAGCGCCAGAGCGGCAAGACATGCGCTAAATTTCCGTCATTAGCGGCAATCTTCGACAAACAGCTCCGACCACAGCCCCCTAAAGAAAGAAAAAACACCTTATTATCAAACACTTACATTATTGGCATAGCCCATGCTACCTCCTGATAGAAAAGGAGAATTATCATGCTGCTTAACGCGCTAACGAACTACCTTCAAAACCAGCCCACCAGCTCTGACCTGCAAAGCCAGCAGACTCAGGCGCCTTCGGCTGTCTCTGAACGCGCAGAAACAAAAACTGATGACTCCTCTCCCGCGTTATACACCGTCTCTGACCGTGCGGTGATGATGAGTGCTGTTGCCATGGAGTTTGACATCCATGCGCTGGCTCCAGAACAACTCGGACAGTTCCAGAACCGCCTGCAGGAATACGGTCTGATTGATAATCAGGGCATTCAGGCGCTGAGCCTGATTCACACTGCTCGACTGAACAGCGATGATGCTGGCGTTGTGGATGCCAAAGCCATCATAGACAAGGCCTATCAGCAAACACAGGAACCCGGCGCAACCTACAGCCAGCGTAAGCAGGTTCATCAACTGCACACCCTGTTCAGCAACCTGGATTCTGCCACACCTCAGCAAAAAGCTTCATAATTCAACAGGGATGATACACTGGCTCTCCAATTTTTAACGGAGACCCGTAACGTATGTTTCGTCCGCTTCTCGTGCTGACCCTGATCCCGCTCCAGACTTTTGCAATCACCAATATTGAAGAGAAACGCCGCGCCGCTGATGCTGATGGCTGGCAAAGCAGTGCCACTGTCGGGCTGGATGCGCAATCAGGAAACACCAAAGAACGGGAATGGAATCTCGGGCTGAACACCAGCTGGCAAAATGCAGAGCATCGTGCATTTGGCTGGTACACCAGGACGTATGAATCTGTGAACGACGAACGTACCAGTGACAACACCTTTGCTCACCTGCGTTACGTGCATAACTTCCGTGCGACGGTTGGTCAGGAGACCTTCCTACAGTATGAACGCGATCCTTTTGCTGAGCTTCAATATCGTTTTCTCGCCGGTGCTGGCGTGCGTTTTCAGAAATTCTGGAAAGAAGACCAGCTGATTCGCCAGGGCGTCGGCGCTTTTCATGAATCAATCAAAGAAGACAACGGCACTGGCAACGAAGAAGCTCAACTCACACGCCTTAATCTATACACACACGGTGAGACACCGCTTGGGTACAGCCACATACTGGGCACCGTGTACTTACAGCCATCCATTGATGACACAGATGACGTCCGCGCCCTGGCACGCTTTAAAATGCGTCTGCCGCTGGCCAGCAATACAGACCTCAGCTGGCAGTGGCAAACGCGCTGGGACAGCCGCCCTCCTGAAGGTGCCGAAGAGCTGAACCACCAGACTCAACTCTCGGTCGCGATTCGCTTCTGAGGCTAATACGCTCGTAACGCTATGGCGTTGCGAGCGCGCTCATCAGAGTGCTTTTTCCATCCACTCTTTCAGCCAGAACAGAGCATCATCGTCTGGTGTCTGAGTTTCGGTTGCATCTATTGTCACACGCGGCACAGGGGCCTGCCCCTGAAGCTCACTCAGGCGCGCTTCCATCAAAGCGCCGGCCTGACAGAAGGTCATATCGTAGGAGCTGTCGCCCAGACTGATCACACCAAACGTCCGACTATTCAGCGCCGGACGCTGCTCTTCCAGCGCCGTGTAAAAGTGCATCAGGTTACTCGGGACATCGCCCCGCCCGGTGGTTGCCGTCACTACCAGAACAGCATCCCAGTCGCCGCTGTTTAAAGCATCAACACTCGCTTCAGCATCAACGCAAGGCTCATGCCCTTCTACCCGCAACGCCACCGCGCATGCGTCTGCAACGGCTTTTGCCGTGCCGCTGACCGTGCCCACAGGAATATATACTTTTGCCATAACGTCTCCTGAAAAACGCGCAGTATACCAGCTCATGCAGACCTCACTTTCGTCTGCTTTACTTATATAAGTGGCATGCATTGAGTGAAACACTATGCAGGATACATTAATCAATCGCATCGAATCGGCAGTTAACTCTCTGCTGGTGCGCTTTGCGCCTGTCTGGTATGCAACCCAGACAGTCCAGAATATGACCTTGCCCGACTACGTGCCGCTCAACCCACTCAGCACCGATGCAAACACCTGGTTCGACCTGTCCGCTGCACTGATGCAAACCAGTATCCTGTTGGTCGATGAGGCACACGGTTGGCAAGGTTTGGGAAAAGAGCTGGAACACCTGGCGGTGCAGAAGCAGGTGCATCGACCACTTTCTATTACCCGGCTGACCGGTGCGAAAGAACTTCCAGCGGGCGACACTATGGCTCAGGCCCAGACTCTGCGCGACGCGGCTCTGAACGATCAGGAGCTTGAAGCCCCCGAAAGCGAAGAAGTCTTTGATCAGCAGATGCGCGACATACCACGCACACTCACAGCCACACACAGAGAATGGGACGGCCGTTTGCTGCTGACCTCCCACGAGCTATTACCTCAACTACTGCCTCTGATCCGCTACGCCGGAGCACGCCAGCGCGACGCTATGTTACCAGCGACCGTCGTTATTGAAGGCATTCGCCAGGAAGCTCTGGAACGTATAAGGAGCAAATACTGGTGGTTTCTGATGCACCCGCAAAGCGCCGAAGCATTGGTTGTTCTGTTCAGGCAATGTGGCTTCTCTGCCATTTCTTCTGGGCCACTCGGAAAAGAAGGCAAGCACGCATTTTTCTTCTGCAACAAGTCCTCACAGGGCCTGAACAAGGTTATCTTGCACTTAATGTCGTCGAAACGCAGCGCTCAGCTGTCTGAGTTCGGCCGCTTTCTGAGCAAGCACCGCCACCGCTTCCGCACCCCCTGATACATTTGGTTACATTGCCGTATGGCGTTAAATGCCCTCTTTATAGTAAGGTATGGCGTCATCGAACACGTTAAAATTCGGCCAGTGATTAAAAACCACCGAATCGTGTAACCTAACGCCTTGAGCGACAGGCATAACAATAAAACGGATACCCCATGATCAGAGGCACCTGGAGTCTGACAGATCCACTGGTACCGGTGAACATTCCGGCCACCATGCTGAAAGTCGGCGAAGATAAAGGCGTCAGCCGTGACGACCTTCTGAAAAACACAGGCATCAGCGCTGAAGTGCTGGATGACCCATCTGCACGTCTGACCTATCAACAGCTGTTATTTCTGGCTGAGAACCTGATCCGTAACTACCCGGACGACAGTGTCGGCCTGGACCTCGGCGCAGCCATCAATATTAACCAGTTCGGTATGCTGGGCTATGCCATTCTCAGCTGTGCCGACCTGCGCAGTGCACTGCAACTGGGGATTAAATACCACACACTGGTCGACCCAGCGTTCACCTTTGAAGTGATGAACCTGGGTGAAACCTCGGCGGTACGCCTGACCAGCCATATCCCGTTCGAACACATCTACCGCATGATCTGTGATGTGTTTGTGGCGTCTTTTTCTACGCTGGCCCGCTTCCTGACCGGACGCTACGATGCCCAGCCGATTGAAGTACACCTTAATCACCCAGAACCCGAATACGCCGCCCGCTATAAAGAATTCTTCGACTGCACTGTTAAATTTGATCAGCCTCGTACCGAGTTCATCATTGATAACACCGTACTGGACTTCAAACTGGTCATGGCCGACAAAGCGACGGCAGCTATGGCCGAGAGCCAGTGTGAAGAAATCCTCGCACGCATGGGCCCCAAAGAAGGCATCATTGCCAAGGTACGCCGCATACTGCTGAGCAATCCTGGGCACTTCCCGCCGGTCGACGACGTCGCCAGCCAGCTGGCAACCTCAACCCGGACACTCAGCCGCAGTCTGCAGGATGTGGGTACGTCGTATCAGCGTATTCTCGATGAAGTGCGCAAAGAAATGGCCATTGAATACCTGCGCAGCTCGAACCTGCCGATTGAAGAGATTGCCGCGCTGGTCGGTTACAGTGACCCATCTAACTTCCGCAAGGCATTCCGTCGTTGGACTCAAAACGCACCTTCTTACTACCGCGAAGGTAAACCCTGAGCCTTAAATGTGTGCCCTTTTAACAGGGCACACACCGCATTTTACTTAATTTAAACAACCTCTCTTTTCGTCATCATAGCTTCACCGAGCTGAAACCTTTCTGTCATATCGCAATTGCAAAGTAGTGTATATGCACGAAGAACAGGCAAATGCGATGACACCAGAGCTCTCAAGAATCACCATTGTGACCGAAACCTACGCCCCCGAAGTCAACGGCGTAGCGCACACACTGGCGACTCTGGTATCCGGCATGCGAGCACGCGGTATCGAAGTTCAGATTATTCGACCGCGCCAGAATAAGCATGATCACGGCGACGAGTATTCTCTTACTCTTCCGGGCTTACCGATTCCTGGCTACCCAGAACTTAAGTTCGGCCTGCCCTACTACCGCCGTGTTCTTTCCGCTCTGAAGAATTTCAACCCTCAAGCCATTTATGTAGCTACCGAAGGTCCGTTGGGCTGGGCTGCCTGTAAAGCGGCAGAAAAACTCGGCACCGGCGTTGTCAGCGGCTTCCATACGAATTTCCACCAGTATGGCAAACACTACCGACTCGGCCTTATCGAGAACCTGGGCTACCGCTACATGCGTTGGTTCCACAACAATACAGCCGCCACTTTGGTGCCAACACAGGCGCAGGCCGACGAATTAAACAGTCACGGTTTCGAACGCGTCAGCGTCATGGCACGCGGCGTAAACAGCGAACAATTCTCGCCTGAACATCGTAACCAGGAATTGCGGGCCAGCTGGGGTGTTAATGATGACACGCCAGTCCTTCTCTACGTGGGACGCATTGCAGCAGAAAAGAATCTGCAGCTGGTAGTGCGCACCTACGAAGAACTGAAAAATCAGGACAACAGCATTCGCCTGGTACTGGTAGGCGACGGACCTGAACTGGAAAGCATTCGTCAGCGTCATCCTGAGATTATCTGCGCGGGTATCCGCCGTGGAGAAGAACTCTCCCGCTATTACGCCAGCGGCGATATTTTTCTGTTTCCAAGCCTGACCGACACCTTTGGCAACGTCGTCACCGAAGCACTCGCCAGCCAACTGGGCGTTGTCAGTTTCGATTACGCCGCCGCCCACGAACACACTCAGGACGAAGACAGCGCGATGCTGCCACCGTTTGGCGATGAACAGGCCTTCATACGTGCCGCTCTGTCGCTCAGCGAGCGCCCGAACCTGCTCAAACATATTCGTAAAAACGCCCGCGACATTGCTCAAGGCATTTCATGGGACAGCATTATCAGTGAGTTTCTGCAGCATCTGGCTGCAGCTCAGACAGAGGTAACAAGCAATGGACATTCTGAAGCAGCGCGAAGCAAGAGCCGAGTTTCTATTCCGCAAAGCGGATCACTTTGAACTAAGCCTCTGCCAACGCCTCAACCGTATGGGGCACATGCGGGCTATCCGCCTGTTTTTTAAAGGTATCAGCCGTCTGGGCGATGGTGTTTTCTGGTATTCACTGGCGCTTGCTCTGCCTCTGCTGGCGGGCATGGAAGGTCTGGCAAAACTTGGCCATATCACAGTCGCTGGGTTGGTCTGCATTCTGATCTACAGCCAGCTGAAAAATCGCCTGGTACGTAAGCGCCCGTTTATTTCATTTCCGGACATTCACGCACACACAGCCCCGTTGGATAAATACAGCTTTCCGTCGGGTCATACCATGAATGCCGTGAATTTTGCTGTCCTCTTCACTTGGGCATACCCGCCGCTGGCGTACATCGTTGTGCCTTTCGCGTTTCTGGTTGCTCTGTCACGCGTCATCCTTGGCATGCACTACCCAACCGACGTTGCCGTCGGAGCTGCGTTAGGGATTATCCTCAGCTGGACATCACTGCTGCTGTTTCCGCTGGGAATGTTTGCAGACCTGATGGGCTAAGCTGCTCTAAGGCATGCCGCTTAATGACGGACATGCCGCTTAATGACCGGCATGCCCTGACAATAGACTCCCCTGCCACACCACCCCCACCGCAAAGCGGTCCTGCTCTTCAGGCAACGTCTGATCTGAAATATATTCAGCCCTGAACTCGATCTGAGGGCGCCACTGATACAGCCACGACAGTGAAAAACGTTCAGGGGTGTGGCCATCTTCACTGAGCAGGCCAGCGCCTTCGCCTAAGGTGGCAGCGGCGGCACCCGTCAGGGTGTTATCCGCGACCAGTCGCTCCGCACGCAACGACACCGTATGGTTGTGCAAAGTAAGATAGGGCTGCAACCAAACCGCATACTGGTCTGCGACAATATCGGCTTCGCGACTTCCTGAATCGTGCAGCACACCCTCCATGTTTAACTGAGCCCACGCCCCTTTAATTCCAAGCGTAGATTCAGCGCCAATGCGAACGCTGCTGCCCGCATGAACACCGGTGAGATCAACATCACCCGTGTAACGCACGTCAGGAAATATCGTAGCCACCTCACCCAGCGCGGCGACGGGTGTATGTTGATGCCCGCCGCCGTATCTGTGGTCCGCACGCGACGTGGCCTGAGCCCGGTAATGCCAGGCGCCGATATTGGCATCGACAGAACCAACAGAAAATGAGTAGCGCGCAAAGGCATCCCAGGCACCGCCATCACTACCATCAGTTGCAGGGAACGCTTTTCCCTGCCAGATCTCTGCTCCAGCAGACCAGCCAGCCGTTTCGTGCAGCCACACACGTAAGCCCTGATCATGAAAATGACGACCAAAAAACACATCGGCAATTAACGACGGCTCGGTAAACTCTGAAGCAGATCTGTGCGCCAACAACTCTGGCGAAAATGCGGCAGTCATACGACCAGCCTCGACCACCCATGGGCCTTTTGAATCACAACAGACAAACCCCAGGCTTGCGTGCTCAATACCTACACTCTGATGTCCATCACTGCCATCGTGCGTGCTCACTCCCAACTTAACGAAAGTATTCTGATCAAGCCGCTTAGCCGCCATCACAGATACCTCATCGAGGCTCACGCCCTGCGACACAGGCCAGGCATCGCCCCCCATAGAGGTGCCAGGAATCTGCCAGAACTCGTACTCGTCAACAGGCGACGCAGAGCGCCAGGTGGTCATCACCGTGCCGTGAACCTGCACAGGCTCACCCTCTGCGGGAATATAATGCGCAGACGCCTGAGACGGCAGAATTAACACGACAGACATCCCCGCCGCACAGGCCAGACGCTTAGAAGGAGTCAGGGTTATCTTCATATTATGGTTTTCCAGCGAATCAAAAATAGTGTCTGGCGCCTGATCAGCGCCACGGATCAGAAAACCGGGGATCAGTGAGGAAAGCGTCGTCCGTCAGAGATTCAAGAAATGCCACCAGATCATCGACCTCGGCGTCGGTAATCTGGAACGACACCAACACGCCATCCTTTAAAGGGTTCATTCGCCCGTCGCCGGCATGTTCACCTGACGCAATAACACGACCGCCTGCGGCATAATTACGAATCACGCCCTCAAGCGTCGGCACCGAACCATCGTGATTGTACGGCGCGGTTACGGCGACATTGCGCAATGATGGAGTGCGGAACTGCCCCATGTGATCGGGGTTGCCCGTCACCTCATGGCGGCCGGTATTCGGGTCTGGGTAGGCCCCCATACCGTCAATATTGTAGAGACCGGTATTGTGAAACAACGGCTCAAGAAAAGTGACACCGCGATCAATGGTCGCATCACTGAAGTTATACCCGTCGTGGCAATGGAAGCACTCCAGACGCTCGCTGTTAAATAAAGCTTCGCCACGTTTCGCAGCGTCGCTCATTTCGCCACGGTCAAAGGCGCTGTCGAACGACGTCATCCCACGCACAAACGAGGCAATGGCTTTTACCGAGTTATCCCAGGCCAGCTCGCCTAACAACGGCTCGTCCTGCTCAGGAAACGCCTCGGCGTATAAACGCAGATACGTTTCGTCTGCCTGAATCGACATCAGAATCTGTTCGAAATTATCCTCATTGATACCATGCTCGATCGGCGACTCACCAAAGAGTGGCAACATAACCTGCTGCTCGATTGTGGCCAGAGCTGGGTTGCCCCAGGTGAGGTTATTAAAATACGCGGCATTGGTCAGTGACTGACTATTGCGCGGATGGACTTCACCCGTCGCACCGCTTGGGTGCTGTTGACCATCGCTGAAAGCGCGGGCCTGTTCATGGCAGCTGGCACAACTGATTTCACCATTTACCGAGAGCCGTGCGTCATAAAATAAATGACGCCCCAACTGGAATTTTTCTTCCGTCATTGGGTTATCGTCCGGCTCATACGGCAAAGGAACCGATGCAGGAACACGCCAGTCGAACGCCGACTCACGCGCACCGGCATCGTCGACGAGCGTCTGGCTCTCTGTCTGGCAACCACTCAGAAACAGAGTGGCTGCAACAAGAGCGAATAATCCGGTAACGTTAATTCTGAACACAGCAAACACAGATCTGATCACTCAGCGGCTGCTTTCTCACGTACGGAAAATACCGATTGTTCAGACTCTGCATTTTCGCCCCAGGCTAAACCCAGATTAGCAAATACAACCCCACACTCTGGGTCGGTCGTGCCAGACATACATCCCGGAGCACCACCCTCGTCCTGTGCCACGCTGACGCCACTGACCAGCGCCGCGTAATCGATCACGATCTCAGCCTGCTCGACATCAATAGCGCCAAGCTCAATCGTGATTTCAGGGCGGTTAGGATTTTCACAGGTTTCTGGCTCGGTGCCCGACTCCAGATCGGATACCGACACTGGGCAACCCGTGCTACCCAGGTGCATATTCCAACGATTGCCGGTACGCTCGCCGTCTTGCGGGTCAGTCCAGCCACCGACTGGAGCCACATCAATGCCCGTGAACTTATAGCCGCCCTGCCAGTTCCAGCCCGCGCCCGACGCCCGGCCCGGGTTGCGCAAAGGCTCCTCGGCCGCTGCCTGATCCTTGTGGTTCAGATCAAACGGTACTCCCAAGGTAAAGCGAATGGCCGTGACCGTTACGCCTTCTTCAACCGTCGCGTTGACTTGCACACCATCGTTGAAGTTCGGGTTTGCATCGGCGTCTGCTTCGCACCCCAAAGTGTCACGAAAATCGAGCTGAGCGACGCGGCTGTTCTGGGACGGGCTGCTCTCATCTGAACCGTCGGTCAATACATCATCAAGGCTGACGTTAATTTCAGTACCAGCATCCGTGACCAGCTTAAAATCGTGAACATAGAAACGAAAATCGACAAAACTAACGGTCGTGGCATCGCTACCCACGTTCAGGTAATCCTCACCACATTCAACACTGGCATCACCAACGACGGCAGCAAACGGAATCGTGGCTGAAATTTCACGAGGCCCAACAATTTCTGTCGATGAACTGCTGTCACCACCGCACGCCGTCAGCAAAACCGCTGAAGAGAGAACAGCAGCAAGTGAAAAAGAAGGCCGAAAGAAAGAAGCCTGAAGAAAAGAAGCCTGAAGTAAAGAAGGAAGAGCAGAAGTAAATGGTCGGCGCACGATGTCATCCTGTCAGTAGGTTTCAAGTGCGACGAATTATAGTGACGTACAGCAAAGAGGAAATGCGACAGGTTGTCGCACATGCGCAGCTTCTAAAGGATATAGCGCGATACAAGCTTCAGAACAGATTCAGCTGCTTCTCACTGACCTGAGGAAAACGCCCACCGATACCTAACAGGCGTACAGGCTTATCCTCACGTTTAAGAGCCTGCAACAACAACCGCTGAAACCCTTCAGGCGTTGCCGATTCCTGAATATCCGCCATGGTGGTCTGGGTAAAATCAGCAAACTTCACTTTTACGAAAGGCGCCAGAGCCTCCGGTTTCCAGGGGGTTCGGCTCACCCTCTCCTGCCATTTTTCGTAGAGAGCCGCGACCTCAGCCACACATTCTTCGTGGCGGGTTTTATCCTGAGCATAGGTACGTTCGACACTGACTGATTTTCGCTCACGATCCATGCTCAATGGCCGGTTATCCTGCCCCCGACAACGCTGGTATAAATGCACACCCGAGCGACCAAAACGGCGAACCAACTCATTAAGATCCCAGGCTCGGGCATCGTCGCAGGTTTCTATGCCCAACACCTTCAAACGTGCCTGAAGCGCAGGGCCGATACCCGGTATGCGCCCAACGGGCAATGCCTTCACAAACTCATCCACCTCCTGCGGAGGGATCATCTTCTGACCGTCGGGCTTATTCCAGTCACTCGCGACCTTAGCCAGAAACTTATTGGGCGCACCACCCACCGACACACTGATACCCAACTCATGCCTGACGCGCTCACGAATTTCAGACGCAATCATACTCGCCTGATGATCCGGATCTAACTCAAGATAGGCCTCATCAACCGACACTTGCTCAAGCAACGGAGAATACTGCCTCAGAATATCCATCACCTGAGCAGAAACCTCACGGTACAGCTCCATACGACCACGCAGCAACACAAGATCCGGGCAAAGACGCCGTGCCGTCGCCGTCGCCATCGCTGAGCGAACCCCAAATGCCCGAGCCGGATAATTACAGGTCGCGATAACACCGCGCCGGTCAGACTCACCACCAATCGCAATCGGCACATCACGCAGATGCGGCTGCTCACGCATCTCAACCGCCGCGAAAAAGCAGTCACAGTCGATATGCAATACCTTACGGCCAGGCTCACTCATGGGTACGTCACTCCTGCCCAGACACACGGGCAAATGCTCATAAGAAAACACTGTATACATAAACAGTATAGTTCGCAACACCGTTAAATTCATTGCTCATTTGCAGGATCAGGGCAAAACGAGCATGCACACTATGAAACTTATCAATAATAAATAACCCATTGGAATCAGTGAGTTACAAAACCTGATGGGGTGATAGTGTGCCGGATGTAAAGGCGGCGAAGGGGTGTAAACGCGCATGCACACTTTCACACTGGCAAAAGGCGTCGCCTCAGGCGCTTTTCATAGTGGTGACGGGGGGTTATGCTCGGATTATCAAAAAGGAGTCAGGTGTGCAAATGAGCACGCTCACGAATAAACTGTTGTACGTACATTCAACTGTAGGAGCTAGTCATATGTCTGATTTCACGAAACGAGGTGCAGATATTCGAGTGCTGGCCAAATCGTTAGTACTTGAATTTATGAAGTCAGATCCTGACTGTGGTGTAGGTTCAGATGGTTTAAAACAGTCGGTGATATTCAGAAAATGCGGACTCGACTGGGGAGACTATCCGGTTGCAACCTCATCTAACCAGCAATATTGGTTAGTGGCTATCCTTCAAGAGTTAGCAAAAGAAAAATTAATTGAGCGGGTCTCGGAGTCTGGTCCGTGGCGAATCAAAAGCTAGATTCGTACAACAAGCGGCCGTTTAGGCCACTGAAAAGCGTGGCGGGACGCGCAAAAAGCGCGCGCCCAAAGGCCGGGCGTTATATGTCAGGTAAAGGATGAGCAAACCACCACAAGAAATTGACGGTGCTAAAGTCCTCGAATGGGCTTGGTCCGGCGAAAAGCCATTTGGAGTGATTCGCTATGAGACAGGGGAAGTCGCCACAAAAATATTTGGTTTAGCAATCTGCCAGTACGAAGACTCAGAAGCGTTTTATAGATTCAGCTGTGATTTTAATTGGGAAAAAGAGCAAGATTCCGTTTGTGGCTCTATAGCCGAGGCAAAAGATAATCTTCCCAATCAATATAAAGATATCAAAGCCCAGTGGAAAAAGTATGAGTGAGCACATAACAAACAAAGGCCTTGGACTCGCTGCGCTCGTTCGGTGCTTTGGGAGTTATACGTAACCTATTATGAGTCAGTCTGAAAATTCGGTATTTGTCATATATAGAGAAGGGAGCTTCGGCTTCGAGGAAATTTCTAAAATTCTCGAAATGATGCCAGATAATGCGTCGGTAGGTACTAAACAGGGAGAAAATACAGCATGGAAATTGTTCACTCCAGACAAAGACCTCCATATTGAGGAGCAGTTGAGAAGATGGGTTGATCTTCTCGGCGGTAAGACTGAAAAGCTAAAAGAGCTCGAAGAAGGTGGCTGGACAATAGATCTAGACTGCCTGGTTCAGCCAGAAGATGGAGCTGCCATAGCTTGCTTTGATTCGGAGTTACTTCGTCAGTTATCGAATTTACATGTAAATCTTATCATCAGGTTTTGGGGGTAAAGCAACGTATAACAGAACCTCCTGGCCGGCGTTACGTGCACGAGTAGATCATAATGCTTCAAATTGACAGCTCATACGAGCAACTTAAACGAACTGATATCAAAGAAGCTGAAAGAGAGCTTTCTGTAGAGTTTCCTCCAGAGTATATTGAATTTTTAATGAGACGTAACGGTGGACGCCCATTTCCGGACGGGGTTAGAGTCAATGGAGAGCACTTTGATTTTGTT
This sequence comes from Oceanospirillaceae bacterium, assembly GCA_002724925.1. Classification (GTDB taxonomy): domain Bacteria; phylum Pseudomonadota; class Gammaproteobacteria; order Pseudomonadales; family Oceanobacteraceae; genus Thalassolituus. The sequence continues at coordinate 191,618 of PBQA01000013.1, read as the reverse complement.
GGCTTCCTATATGCTATACGAGAAGATTCGAATCACGATGATTTAGAAAAAAATGTTAAAGCATATAGAGGCCTGATTCTTGACTACTACCTACCCTTCGGAGAGAGCCCTGGTGGCGACGTGTACTGTTTAGCCCTCAGGTCAGAGGAATTTGGTGCAGTTTACCATTGGAATCATTACGAATATGATGACGAAGTTGAGCCTTCAGAGTTTAACATGACCAAACTGGCGGGTTCGTTTAATGAATTTATTGAAGGTCTTTATGACTGTGGAACCACGTAACAATCGGCCGCTGTTACCCCTGAAAAGCACGCCCCAAAAGGCTGGGAATTAAATGTCATGATTGAGTGCCTGCGTAAATGGAAGTTACGAAAAGCCTTCAAGAGCTATATTCATGAGCTTGGGCCAGCTTTGATAAAGCGATATGGACAGCAGGATCAATTTACTGTAATGCAGGTGCAGGCTACTGTAGAGCATCTGAAGTTAGACGCTAGATTTATCGCCTATGCTGTTGCCCTTTATCGCTATGAGGAGTCAGAAAACACAATAAATATATTGGGTGTAAATCAAAAGTTCCTTGATAAGCTTCGCGCAGAAATAGCCAACTCGATATTTGACGGCAATGTAAAGTTTAGTTCTAAGCAGGTTTTAGGCTTAAGCAAACGAATTGGCTGGCAAGGTGGTGCGCCGCCTAGCTGGATGGCAAACAAACACGGACATACAAGCCTATAAGCACTTAAAAACTAAAGGCAGAAAACGTTTAGCATATAACACAACCGGACTATAATAGAGCTAACTAATGATATTTACTAAAGACGAAAAGTTACTTATAGATGCGTACAGCAAGCTCCCAGTAAAATTATCTCAGCGTATTAATATCTGGGCGGTCGAGATAATCCCACCTTCTATATTCATTTCTCTTGGATTATATAATGATAAGAAAATCTATCTGATTGCCGCAATTTTTATGTTAGTTCTTTTCAACATCATCCGATTGATCAAACAAGAAAAGACTGTAAGGCTTCTCAGGTCAATATCTAACAAATTAAAGATGGATACTGATAAATATTAACAAGGCCAGCCAATCTGGATGATATTCACTACTGGACGAAGAGTATCAAACCAATGAAAACCCTTAAAATACATAAGCAGTTTCAGGATTTTTCTGTCATTGGTAGGTTGATAGGGTTAACTATGTTCTTCGCTGCTTCAAATCAGCTGGACATAGAATGGGGCTTGATCAACTCTGCATGGATACTTACTACTGGTATGTTGATATCTGCCATCACAGGAGACGTTCTAGGTCTTCTTTTTGGCGGACTTTACCTTTGCCGAACAGGAAAGGCGGGGGAAGTAGACAGGTGGTCAAGATTTAAAGTATACAGAATGCCGTGGCGCATCTGGGCTCAATCCTACTTACGCAGTTACTCCAGCCGACGGAGATAGTGCTTAACACTGGTGCCAAAGTAATCCAATATTCATTCAAGACGAAAATTATTAGCTGCCCCTTCTTATGAACATCGAATTATGAACATCGAAGAATTATCAGAAAATCTATATGACGATCTGAACGGACGTATTCTGACTGTAGATTACACAGATGATTTAGTCATTGATTTCCTGTGTGATGATTGGAATGATCCTGAAGTCTCCCGCCATTTCAGAATCATTTGCCACGGAGTGAAGGAAACCGAGATTCTTCCTTGTGTTTCAGGGGAGGTCGAATTCACAAGCTCTCACCAGCTACTGTGGAGCTACAATGAACAACAGGGTTACCTTTACTACACATCAAAACCAGAAAGTAGGTACGAACTACTGGGCAGAATCTGGGAGGCGCATGAGAAAGTACTTGGTGACTGGCGCTCACTTGCCGACTTCGCCAATACATACGATGTAGGGCACGCTATAGCGTTCTGCGAGGGCTCTAATGGATTACTGGCACGTGGGCCCAAACCTCTGATGGATATATATAAGGTTGCAGTGGATAACTATATTCACACCAACTTTGTTCCCTCACATACCCCAGAGGGTGGATACAAGGCTTTGGTATTTGATACATGCTATGTCATATGTAAATCAGTGGCAGTGGAAGAAGTGTATCCTAGTTAATAATGACTGACGTACGGCTAGAACGAACATGTTCGAGTATTATGAAATCGATTCTTAGAATTTCTGGTTTAGTTGGGGCTATTTCGTTTGTTTTATTCTTCGCAGTCCAATTCTATGCGGGTTGTTGTGGCGAAGTGCCCACTTCAGCTCAATGGTATGCAACCAGCTTTGAAAGCCTGCTCATGTCATTCCTGGGTTCATACTGGTTCCTAGGTTTGTTTCTGTGTGCCTGGTTCGGAATCTTAGCAAAATTAAGTTCAAACAGCGGCTGGAAGACCCTTTCTGAGAAGTACGGCATCAAAAGGCTTACAGGGGATCGCTTACAATTCCGCGCGGTTAGTGGATATGTTGGGGAGGTCCGCTGCGATGGGTCATTGAAAATCGCAGTCACTACTCAAGGCCTTTACCTTAAAGTTCTCTTCCTATTCAAATTCGGTCACAAGGATCTTTTTATACCGTGGAGTGACATTACTATAAGTGTCGAAAAGAGAGGGCTGCCACCTGCAAAAGCACCTTTATTTCTGAGTCGTTTGGTGGGGAGGCTATTACGCAGCAATTATCTGAGAGTTCACCTTCGACAGTTTCCTGACCAGAAACTCATACTAGAAGTACCAGATAGTCTCTTAACCCATATCCCTTCAGAGATCATGGAATCGACCGCAAAGCAGCTTTCGTAAGCCCACCACTGCAACACTGAGTGCCATCTTAAGCCAGTGTTTGACCTGAGGTGTAATTCAGGCATTCTTTAGGCTGAGTTTTACAGCAACGTTTTTATGCGAGGCCATCATGAGCGAACCCGTAGCAGAGCCAAAGAAAGCCGAAGAATCCACCGACTGGGATGAGCTGTCCTTCCTGGATGATATGGAGTTAGGTGAGATCGATCCTGAGTCGTACCAGGAGCAGGAAGACGATGGCTGCGAAGGCGGTGCCTGTAAGATCTGACGTAGCTTTGCACTTCTCCGTCTGCCCTGCGGTACAGGCGGTCTGCTATAGTCGGCGTTCTGTTCCGGGACGCCACTATGCTTGATACCACCCATGTTTGATAAAGCCATACAGGATGCCCTGATTCTTTGGGCAACCATTGATCCTATTGGCACGCTTGCCATATTTTCTGCCTTAACTGCGGGCATGTCAGTTACCCAGCGTCGTAAAACCGCGACCCGCGCTGTGCTGTATGCCGGCGGCGTTCTGATTGGTTCGTTGGTGATTGGTCAGGTGCTGCTGACAGCCATGGGCATCAGTTTGCTGTCGTTCCAGTTGGGGGGTGGCATTATCCTCTTCCTGTTCGGTTTGCAGATGATCTTTACTGAAAACGACCAGAGCTCGGGCAAAGAGCCTGACCACAATGTGGCCATTTTCCCGATTGCGATCCCAGCCACGGCAACCCCCGGCGCTATTCTTGCGGTGATTCTGCTAACCGATAACCAGATCTACCCGATTGCTCAGCAATTGATGACGGGGCTTATTGTCGTAGCAACGCTGGCCATTACCTGGGTGATGATGTTTTTCTCAGACCGTATTCTTGCGGTGATTGGCAGTGGTGGTGCATCTCTGCTGACGAAGATCATGGGGATGATTCTGGCGGCCTTATCCGTTCAGCTGGTGATGAACGCCATAGGTGTCGAGCAATGGGCAAATATCGGCCCCTGACGAGAATCCATACGCCTGACCGAATAGACTCATAGCGCCATTCGTTGGCGTGCAGGTCCCATCCTTTAATCGAGAGTTAATGAATGGTTATTAGGATGTCCCGACACCGTCTCGCCTCTTTTCGCAAGAAGTCTATGAAAAATTATTGAAAGACTGATAGTTTAAGAGTCCGCTTTTCAGTATTTAAACAGGAGACTTTTATGCGCCGCACCGCAACCCTTCTGGGTACCACTCTGGCACTTATGTCAGGTAGTGCTCTGGCTGACGATTTTGCTGTTTCAAGTGACACCTTTGCCGACGGCAGCACCCTGGCGAATACTCAGGTGTTTAAAGGCTTTGGTTGCGAAGGGGAAAATATCTCACCCGATCTGAGTTGGACAGCAGGCCCTGAGGGCACCAAGAGTTATGTGGTCAGAGTCTACGACCCGGATGCACCTACAGGTTCGGGTTGGTGGCACTGGATTGTTTATAACATCCCGGCGGATGTCACGACTCTGCCAACTAATGCAGGCATGACCGGGGGCGAAAATCTGCCTGATGGCGCGGTGCATGGCCGCTCAGATTTTGGCACTTACGGTTTTGGTGGCGCATGTCCGCCAGTGGGTGATGACCCTCACCGCTATATATTCACAGTGCACGCCCTGTCTGTTGAGCAGCTGGACCTACCAAAAGACGCCAGCGCTGCTCTGATCGGCTATATGGTGAATGCGAATACCATAGAGAAAACCTCAATCACTGGCATGTACGGTCGTTGATTGATGCCCGTTAAGGTCTGGAGCAGTCTGTTGTTTTTTACAGTACTGCTCTCTGGTTGCTCTGGCTTTCAGGCGCTTCCCGGTCCCGATAGCCAGAGTTCAATCCAGTTTGAAAACCCGGATGTCCGCTCCCGCCTCTACAATGAATACCAGCAATGGCAGGGCACGCCCCATCGCCTTGGTGGTTTATCAGAGCGTGGGATTGATTGCTCAGGGCTGGTATACGTGACGTTTCGTGATGAATTTAATACCCAACTGCCGCGCAGCACCCGCCAACAATCCAGTCAGGGTGTTCCGGTCTCTCGACACTCGTTGCGCTCCGGGGATCTGGTATTTTTTGATACAGGAGTGAACTCCCGGCATGTCGGCATTTACATAGAGCAGGATAAGTTTCTGCATGTGTCGAGCAGTCGCGGGGTTATGGTCTCGTATCTGACCTCCGATTACTGGAAGAAGCGCTTCACTCACGCCCGGCGAGTACCCATACACTAGCCTGTTCAGACATAGCAGCCCCGCGGCATTTCTGCTAATTTGTCGCCTCTCATAAATTCGTATTTATTCTTACTTTTATTAAGCCCATATTTTGAGGACGCTCATGACCGATTTCGCCAAAGCCAAGTCTGAATTTCTGGATTCTCTGACCACCGATGAGCATATGTTTGCATCGACACTGGCGTTTATCGAAGGCTGGTACGATTTCACGCCAACCGCGTTCAATAACGGCGGCGTGATGAATAGCGCAGACCAGAATCAGGGCAGCGCTAAGGTGTTTGCTCTGAGTCAGCTACTGGAGCTGGACAAAGAAACGACGCTGCGTCTGTTCGGCGAACATTATCGTGATGTGCTGGCGACGCCAGACGTTGATAACCACCACAACCTGCGCCGCGTTCTGCGCGAAGGCACCGATAACATCACTTTCGATCAATTTCCGCTGAAGGCGAAAGCATGAACCGTCTGGTCAACAGCCTGCAACAGTCTACCTGGGCACAGCGCCTCGGCCTGTTACTGGCCATTGCCAGCTACGTGGTACTCTGGCCCGGGGTGACTGAGCCGATCATGACGATTAAGGCCAGCGTGAATATGTTTGGCCTGAAGGCAGAACTGTTCAACGAGACCCGTTCCATCTGGGAGACGGTGACATCTCTGAATGATCAGGGTTATGCCCTGGTGGCATTTCTGATCGTGACTTTCAGTGTGGTTATCCCAGTACTTAAAGGTCTGACGATTCTCTTCACCTGGTTGTGGCCAAGCGATCTGCGCTGGCGCATTGTCGCCGCGATCAGCAAGTGGTCGATGGTCGATGTGTTTGTGGTCGGTATTCTGGTGGCATTTTTAACCGCCAAAGCGACCGCTGAAATGCAGGCGACGCTGCTCGATGGTTTCTGGTGGTTTCTGAGCTTCTGCATTCTGTCGATCATCTCAGGTCAGTTGCTCGCTCAGCACCGCCTGCCCAAATAATTCCCCCGGAAGTACCCCTGCCCTTTCTCTATTGAGATAGCGTCTATACTGGAAGCCGACGATCCAATCCTCCGGAGGCTTCCAGTGACCATCATCCCGCTGAACCATATTCTTCTGAAAAGCCCGTTGCTGGCTGACGATATTCTCAAAGAGCTGACGTTAGGCGCCCGCTTTGAAGATCTGGCGGCCGAACACTCAGCCTGCCCGTCGGGTTCAAACAAAGGATTTGCGGGAGATCACGACGTCGATGATCTGCCCGAAGAGATGATTCAGGCCATGCAGGAATACGACGGCAGCAGCCCTTGGATTGGCCCGGTAGAAACCCGTTACGGTTTTCATATTATTCGCCCGGCCGGACAAATAGGAGAGCTGCGAGAGCGGATTGATGATATTCACACCACCGATCCGGTTCCAGAATCAGAATCGGTTCCAATTTCAAATTCAGACGCAGACTCAGCCTCTAACGACGATTAATCCGGCGTCAGAGCACGCACCAACGCCTCAGAGGCCGATGCGGCGCCGTAACAGGTCTGAATAAATTCAAGTTCACCCCAGCACTCAAACCTCAGTCTGGGCAGACTGATACGCCAGTGCTGATCCGCCGCACTGATGCATTGCAGACCTTCGGTGAACTCATCCCCTAACCAGTCAAAATCGTATTCTGACCATAAGCGAAATACTGCAAAGGTACGCGGTGCAGACAAAAAATCCCGATGCACTTCATAGACCAGCCAATGCGGTGATACGTCGTCACCGCGAGCGATCAGCAAGCAGTTGTCGGCCTGATCATTAAGATCAGGCGTGGGTAGTTTACTCATAGTTTCTCACAGGCACTCTGTATCACTCTTCCGGCTGAATACCAGCAAGATCACACAGCACATCAATAAACGCTTCACAGGCTACCACAGATGCACTCTCATCCATGGTGTGATATCCCGTGGTCGGTATCTGCAGTGTCGTCCCGTCCACCAGCCCGCCTGACGCTGAAATAATCCGCCCCATCTCGGTCGAACCCAGTGACTTTGGCGATTCACCCTGCGCTTCCAGTGCTGCGTTCTGCGCCTTAATGTAGCTGTCTTTAAACTGGTAGGTGATACCCATGCGTTCACAGGTATCAGCCAGTTGTTGAGTCAGCTCTTCATTAAACTCGGCATTGGCATCACTGTGGCGCAGCGTCAGCGTATGCTCACGTGCAGTGGGCACATCCGGGAACGGGCTGGTATCCACCACTACCAGTTGGTTGGTTGATCCACCAAAACGGCGGAACCATTCCAGCAGGTAACGCCAGCTCCGGCCCGCTTCCTCCTGTGCGGTAAAGAAAGCGGTGCCTTCAAAGCCCAGTTCAAACAGGTACACCAGAATGGCCGCCGTAAGAACGTTATCCATCTGGCCGGTTACGCTGTCGTCGGTAATGCGCAGATCATCCTGAAAGGCTACTGGCGTACCCGCGACCACGTGCTCAAGACCTTCGAGTTCGAAGATCAGGTTATTGCGATGCGGACACACATACGTCTGACGAATACTGCCACGGCCACGGTACATGCCCGACCATGGCTCATAAGCGAAAACCTTCTCGTCACCCATGCGGTCAACAATCAGCTGCATCAGTTCTTCAGAAACAGAATTACCCAGCAGGTCAGAGCGACCGCCTGACACAAACGCGGCATACTGAAACTCGTTCGGGCCAGTACAGATCAGACCATGACGGTCGATGTGGGCCGACAGCATTAAAGAGTGCGGGCGGCGCCCCTGTGCCACCAGCACACCTTCGTACCACTTTACGTCGGCTCCGCGTTCTTCCAGCGCGCGCTGCAATACCCGGAAAAACGAATGTTCTGCACCGACCACAGACGGCGCACGCGCAAGGATGGTCAGAAGATCACGAAACGATTGAGATAACACGGCAGTCCGCCTCTGTAGGTACTGGTTGGTATGGTTAAGATGCGCAGATAGTTGCACCGGTGTCGCTTGAGGTAAAACGAGATTTATTTATCGTACAGATAAGAAAATGTTACTATGAGCGCTCTCTTGGGGGAGTAATCTGCCGTCACAGCCAATCAGGCTGCTGATTCTGGTGTCTGTATCAACATAATTGAGCCTCAAGCTCATGGTGCAGACGTCCCGTCATCGGGATTGATGAGACCTGAGATAACGACACAGTCGCTGGGCGATGCTGTGACGTTATCTTGTGCTCATCATCGCCCGGAATAGTTTTTATGTTTGATATTACCACCTTCAGTGCCTCACCTTTTCTGGCCTCTACCGTCGCTGTCGCTATTGCCGAAGTTGGCGACAAGACACAATTGCTATCACTCCTGCTAGTTGCACGCTTCCGTAATAAGTGGGCAATCATTGGCGGTATTCTCGTTGCCACTCTACTGAATCATGGTCTCTCGAGTTGGGGAGGTATCTGGATCGGTGAAAACATGGAAAGCTGGTTATCTGGTCGAGTCGTCGACTATGTACTGGCGGGATCATTTGCCCTGATGGCTCTTTGGGTACTGATTCCGGATAAAGAAGATGATGACGACGATAATTTCGCTAAATATGGCGCCTTTATCGCCACCACTCTGCTGTTTTTTATCGCCGAAGTCGGAGATAAAACACAGATAGCCACGGTGATTCTCGCCGCGGAATTTCAGAGTTTTTTCTGGGTTACTGCGGGCACCACGCTGGGCATGTTAATCGCCAATGCGCCTGTAGTGATCTGGGGGCAGTGGTTAATGGACCGGTTGCCTTTAGACCTTGCTCGCCGCCTCACGGCCGTCGTCTTCCTCGGTCTTGCAGCCTACACGCTTTTAAGCAGCTGAATCCCTGATCGTCACGACAAAGTTTTCTCGTTGTACGCCGTGATTTGCGGCGGGTATAACCGCGCCTCGCCTACTTGGATACCCGCCCGTGAACGCCATCAATAACAGTGCAGTGCCCGCTCGCTGCCTTCCTTTGCTGAATACCATCATGGATGCGCTTCGCAGCGATGGTTATGTAGTTGTAGACGATGCACTGCCTGCGGCACTCTCACGTGCACTGCAGCAGAGGATATTGGCAATAAAAAACACGGGCGACCTCAAAGTAGCCGGTATCGGACGTCGCGACGATCACACGATTGCGCGTAGTATCCGCCAGGACTCCATCCAGTGGATGAATCGCTCAGACGCCTCAGAATCCGGTTGGCTAACGGCCATGGAGCACCTGCGCGGTTACGCCAACCGGGAGCTGCTGTTAGGGCTGTTTGAATACGAAAGTCATTTCGCGCATTACCCACCCGGTGCGGGATACAAAAAGCACTACGATGCTTTTAAAGGACAATCCAATCGCGTACTCAGCACAGTCTATTACCTGAACGACAACTGGCAGCCCGGCGATGGCGGAGAGCTTGCCATTTATGATGCTGAAGAAGATCAGCTGATTACGCAGGTTCAGCCCGTGTTGAATCGTCTGGTGATTTTTCTGTCTGAAGAATTTCCTCACGAAGTGCTGCCCGCAAAGAATCATCGTTACAGCATTGCCGGTTGGTTCCGGGTTAATAACAGTCGCGATCTCCTCAGCTTACAGGCCTGATAACGCTCTCTCTTCTAGCACCCAGTAGCGGCCTTCAGGCCGCATATCCGGTTACACAATTCTCTGGCGACTGGCCCAACATGAACTATGCTCTATGGATAGTCCCTGTTCTGTGGAGAAACGTATGAACTGGCGCGATCTGAGCCTCACTCTGAAGCTTCGTATACCTTTGGCTGTCATTGGGGTGCTTCTCGTCATCCTCAGCATACTTCAGCTGAATACTCTGAGTGGTGTCACGACAACATCAGAGCTGATTAATGGCACCTACACCCCGGCCCTGAATAAGGTGCTTAATGCTGACCGCGACCTGTATCAAGCTCAGATCGCCGAGCGCACTCTGGCTTTTGGCGGAAGCTACGAAGGCCTCAAGGCATCTCATAAAGAGAACCTGGATCAAGTGTACGATCGCCTGAATGCCGTCATTAATATGCAAGTAAATGACAAAACACGGGTTCAGGCCGAAGCGTTTCTGGCGGCCTTCGCGAAGTGGCGCCCTAAGTCAGAAAAACTCGTTGCAGATGTGACCTCGGGGCGCATTTCTTATGAGCAAGCAGAAGCTCTCAGCACAGGGACGCTCGAAAAAGAATTTGAATCAGCGCGTGAGATTCTGGATACCGTTGGTGAGAACCTATCTGAATCAGCCGCCGCTCTGCATTCAGACGGTGTCATGCTGAATAAATCCGCGAGGAACAACCTGCTCATCCTCACAGGCTTATCGGTTGCCATCATCATCGCAGTGATTGTCCTGCTTCCACCGCTGTTAACCCGACCTATCAAACGAACCACCTGGGCGCTGGATAAACTGGCTCGTGGTGAAGGCGACCTGACCCGCCGCCTCACGGTTGAAAGTAACGACGAAATTGGTGAAATGGCGAAGACCTTCAATCAATTCCTTGAAGGCATGCAAAGCCTGGTCACCAATGTTCAGACGGTTTCGAATCAGGTACGTGGCACGACTGAGCAACTCGAACAGGGCGCCCAGAAGAGTCAGGAAACCACAGCTCAGTTCGTTGCCGAGCTTGAGCACGTGACTCATGCGAACCGTGAAATGGAACAGGCGATTGGCGAAGTCAGCCAGTCATCCACACGCGTCGCCGAAGAAGCGACCAACGCTGAAAAGCACGTCCGTGAAATTGCTGAACAATTCCGCAGTGCCGTCACCGACATTGCAGCGCTTGCCAACAGCGTCAGTGAATCAGCCGGTGTCATCCGCGAGCTGGAACAGGAAACCACAGGCATCGCCTCTTTGCTGGATGTTATTAAGGGCATCGCTGAGCAAACGAACCTGCTGGCGCTTAATGCGGCTATTGAGGCAGCGCGCGCAGGCGAACAAGGCCGGGGCTTTGCGGTTGTTGCTGATGAAGTCCGCAGCCTGGCCAGCAAAACCCAGCAGGCAACGGAAGACATTAACAGCATGATCGACAAACTACAGAGTGGCGTAAACCGCGCGGTGAACAGTATGCAGGGTGGTGAAGAAACCGCTGAGCGCTCGGTCGAAACCGCAAGAGCCTCAGAGTCGAACATAGGTGAGGTATCGGGCGCGCTGGTGCGGATCAAAGATCAGGTGCTGCAAGTCGCTTCAGCGATTGAAGAGCAGACATCTGTGATAAACAACATTAATCAGAACCTGACCGAGGCTCGCCATATGAGTCAGGAAAACCAGGCCAGTACCCGCCAGTTGGTCGACTCTGTGAATGTGCTTGAGCAGAATATTTCCGATATGCGCAAAAGCGTTTCTAACTTCACTGTCTGATGGCGTTTTTAATCAGCAAGTAGAAAAATGTGCACAAAAAAGGCAGCTAAGGCTGCCTTTTTTGATGCAAAGCTACGTGAAGATTAAGCGATCAGCATACCTACCCAAGATAACGCACTGTGCGCTTTAGCCACGCCAAACAGATATACAAATACGACGATCGCCAGAACAAAGGCCTTTACATTGACCTTCTTAATCGCAATTACACCCAGCACAACGTATGCAATCAGGCCCAACAGTTTTGCTGTTACCCACGCCGCTTCAAACGGATACTGACTCAGAGTCACACACAGAGCACCCGCAGTCGCGAGAAGCAGTGCGTTAATGCCGTGCGTTGCGATATTCAGTGCTTTATTACCGTTAAGCGCAGGCTTGTAATTTGCCAGTCCAAAGCGGACCAGAAACAGAATAAACGACAGGTAAACAAAGCCAATGTGTGAATGTTTAAGTGCCATGTACATGACGGGATTCCTTCATTATTCGGATTTTAAATGTTTACGCCGGGCTGGGTACCCTCGGACGATCGGTCAGCCGCGAAGCATATCAGAAGCGCCGGACAATGAAACTTGACCGGTATCAATAAAGCGCTCCTGAACCTGGGTCAAACCTCCAACCAGAAAGTCACCGGACCATCGTTTACCAGAGATACCCGCATATCTGCACCGAAACATCCGGTACCCGTAGTCACTTTTCCACTGGCCCGCGCACAAAAGTATTCATACAAGGCGTTGGCATCGTCCGGTGCTGCTGCGCCTGAAAAGCCCGGGCGTGTGCCCTTTCGGGTGTCTGCCGCCAGGGTAAACTGAGAAACAACCAGAAGATCGCCGTCGATATCGCTGATGCTCCGGTTCATTCGCCCTTCATCATCCGGGAAGACCCGGTAGCGCAGAATTTTATCTAACAGGCGGTCAGCCTTTTCCTGATCATCGCCTTTCTGCACGCCAAGCAACACCAGCAGACCGCGCCCGGCGCTACCAATGACCTCACCGTCGACACAAACACTTGCCTCAGACACCCTTTGTATCAAGCCAATCATTGAAAAACTCCCACTGAAATACCGCTGCGGTTTGCGGGCGCAGGATAGCGCGTTCTATACTCAGTTCAAATACGTGCCTTAGCACCCCGGAGATATGGATATGCGACACTCAACGACCACCTTTATAACGCTTCTGGCCACTGCGGCTATTTTGGTCACCAGTGCGCTCCCCGCTATTGCCCAGACCAAGGTGTATATCACACGGGATGCCGACGGTAACCCGATATTCAGCGATCGTAAAAGCGCGGGCTCAGAAACTCATGTGGTTCAAGAGCTGCCGTCCATGCCTGCGTTTAATGTTCCTGAGCCCGAACGCCCTTCTGGTGAATCGAGCGATGAGCCGGTTACGCCAACGTATACCAGCCTAAGTATTATCTCTCCGGCCGATGGTACTACACTGCCCATCGGCGTGAATGGCGATGTGCGGATTTCAGGTGTGCTTACCCCAGCACTTCAGAAAAAAGACAGCATTGTACTGTTGGACGCCGGTACTGAAATAGCTCGCGGCAGCCAGACCAGTTTTCAGCTAGACAACCTGGACCGAGGTGAACATCGCCTGCAGATGGAAGTGAGGGGGCCTGACGGCGAAGTCCGGATCACCAGCCAGCCCATCATTCTGCATGTGAAGCGTGCATCGTCTCTGGCCCGATAACAACTGCGGTGCCTCAAAGAGGGTCAAGGCACCGAAAAAGAGCACCAAAACACATCATCAGCCCCACCTAATGCACATAATTAGTGCATATTGAGGTATATTTTTCTCCACTTGAACAGTCAGGCAGCACGCTGGAAGCGACCTCGCGCCATTTATGTGCAGATTTCACTTCTGGCTCAATTATTGCTGAACTGAGTGCAAACGGAGATAGCTATGCTCGCCAGCCCACACCTCAATCAACGCCTGATGGAACACCTGAATACCGGGGTTGTTCTGCTGGATGCGGATCTGAGTATTATTTTCATGAACCCCGCGGCTGAAGCCCTGCTTGAAGTCAGTGGCCAACGTGGAAAAGGGGTAGAGTTCACCATGCTCGCCCGAGAGTCTGACGAAGCCACACAGGCCTTTCGCGATGCTCTCATCAACGGGCACTCTTACACCAAACGCGAAGCGACCATTGAGCTACACAATCAGCAGCAGGCCACGCTGGACTATAGCGTAAGCCCACTCTCACATCCTGAAACACGCCTGCCCTGCCTGCTGGTTGAACTGCAAGGGCGTGACCGCCTGATGCGCATCAGCCGCGAAGAGCAGCTGATCGCTAAGCAGGAAACGACCCGCAATCTGGTGCGCGGCCTGGCCCACGAGATCAAGAATCCACTCGGTGGCATTCGCGGTGCGGCTCAGTTGCTGGAGCGTGAGTTACCCACGGCCGACCTTGCGGAATACACCAATATTATTATTGAGGAAGCGGACCGCCTGCGCGATCTCGTTGACCGCATGCTTGGCCCTCGTACTCTGCCTCAGACGGAAGAAATTAACATTCACGAAGTGCTTGAGCGTGTGTGTCAGCTGGTCGACGTAGAATCAGAACATAAGATTGAAATCATCCGCGACTACGATCCTTCTATTCCTGAAATGGAAGCCGATCGCGGACAGATGGTACAAGCCTTATTGAATGTCTGCCGCAACGCGATGCAAGCCATGATGGAAAATCCAAATCCTGAGCGGCCCCCATCACTGACGATGAAAACCCGATCGATTCGTCAGTTCACGATTGGTCACCACCGTCATCGTCTGGTTGTTCGTGTCGACATTACCGACAACGGCCCGGGCATTCCTGAAGAGATTCAAGAGAGCCTCTTCTATCCTATGGTGACAGGCCGCCCTGAGGGTACTGGTCTTGGTCTTTCGATATCACAATCCATTATTAATCAGTGCGACGGCATCATTGAATTTGAATCCGAGCCCGGACGCACCACATTCTCTATTTATCTGCCTTTGGAATCACTATGAGCACTGTCTGGATCATTGATGACGATAAATCCATCCGCTGGGTTTTAGAAAAAGCACTGCAACAGGCAGGGATTGAAACCAAAGTGTTTGAGCAGGCCGAGCCTGCGCTGAATCAACTGAAAAAAGAGCACCCGAGCGCCATTATTACGGATATCCGTATGCCAGGCATGGATGGTCTTACTTTGCTGAAGCATGCTAACGAAGCCCATCCTGACCTGCCCGTCATCATCATGACAGCGCACTCGGATCTCGAAAGCGCGGTCAGCTCCTATCAGAGCGGTGCCTTTGAATACCTTCCCAAGCCATTCGATGTCGACGAAGCCGTTAGCCTGATTCAGCGAGCCATTGATCATTTCTCTGAAATTTCAGCACAGACACCGACCATCGAACCTGAAATGCCAACTCAGGAAATTATCGGCGAAGCCCCTGCAATGCAGGAAGTTTTCCGGGCGATTGGTCGTCTGTCGCAGTCGAATATTACGGTGTTAATCAATGGTGAATCCGGTACCGGTAAAGAACTGGTTGCCCACGCCTTACACAAGCACAGCCCACGAGCGCCAGAACCTTTCATCGCACTGAACATGGCTGCGATCCCGAAAGATCTGATTGAGTCTGAGCTTTTTGGCCATGAGAAAGGCTCATTTACAGGTGCTGGCGGCCAACGTCGCGGGCGCTTTGAGCAAGCGAATGGTGGCACTTTATTTCTCGATGAAATCGGCGATATGCCAGCAGATACCCAAACGCGACTGTTGCGGGTACTGGCAGATGGCGAATTTTATCGCGTAGGTGGTACAACACCGGTAAAAGTAAACGTGCGCATTATTGCGGCAACCCACCAGGATCTGGAGGGGCTGGTAAAAGACGGAAAATTCCGCGAGGATTTATTCCATCGCCTGAATGTCATTCGTATTCACTTGCCACGCCTGGCCGATCGTCGAGAAGATATTCCTAAACTGCTGACGCACTTCCTACAGCGTGCAGCCGAAGAGCTGGAAGTAGAAACCAAAACACTGCGCCCGGAAACTGAAGAGTTTTTATCAACGCTGGACTGGCCAGGTAACGTCCGCCAGCTTGAGAATACCTGCCGCTGGATCACAGTAATGGCATCCGGTCGTGAAGTACTGGTGAAAGACCTGCCGCCAGAGCTTCTGGAACAGAAAAGCGATATTCAGACGTCCGGTAACTGGGAACAGAACCTGCGTTTCTGGGCTGATCAGCAGCTTGCCTCAGGCATGACCGATCTGCTGGATACAGCCGTCCCGATCTTTGAACGCATTATGATTGAGACCGCGCTTAAGCACACCGCCGGTCGCCGTCGCGATGCTGCGAATCTTCTTGGTTGGGGCCGTAATACCCTCACCAGAAAAATCAAAGAACTGCAGATGGACACCGATGATCATCATGATGACGATCATGGCGATGACTGACTAATCTAGCTGATCGTTACAAAACAACCGGGAGTTTATTACTCCCGGACTTCTCTGCGGTATAAAATGCGTTCATGCCCGCGAAAGACACCGAAGCTGACGGTTGATGAGGGCGATTCAAAACTACCGTCACCATCATAATCTCCTTGTAACCAAAGCGGCGCAGTGTAGCTCAGAGTCGCATCACCTGTATCCGGTGTACCGGGTACCAGTGTTGGCGCGAGCAAGGTAATTCCCGCATTACCACTGCTCCCCCCGGTTAACTGACCTGAGGTGGCCGTAATCTGACTGATACCATCGACAGAAGCATTGGCACTGTCCCAGACGGTACAGTCATCGTCAGTATTCTGTACATACCTGCCGCCCTGGAAATATTCTGTGATCAGCCTTGCGGTCAGATCGTGGGTTTCGGCACCAAAGGTATCCTGTAAACGCATACGGCCAAAGCGCACACTCACCCCACTACCATCAGGTGTAAAGTCGACACTGGCAGACTGGGTTACCTCGCCGTCGGTAACACCGGTAAGCGTAAATTGCAGCTCCGGAGAAAAAGGATTTATTTCAGCATTTAAATCACGCACATAGGCGATGTTATCTAGTGGTGAAAAGACATACTCCATCACCCCCGGCGTACTTACCGTTAATGAGCCAGCCTGATATTCAATCGTAGGAGAACCAGCCAAAGGGAGCGCCAGGCCATCCTTGCCCATAACACCCTGGTCGACTAACGGGAATGAAACTCCATTAAATACGTCACCGGCCGATAAACGCATAAAAGCAGTATCAGTATAATTCTGAGTAATCTGAGCATCGGCCGCTGCGTTGTAAGCAGAAATAGTTAATGCTGGCGCTAACAGCCATGAAAAAGATTGCCCGGTGTAGCTGTTACCAGTAGTGCAGGCGCCAGAAAATATGCCAGAGTCTGCCACACTCACCTCAAAATATGCGGGAACAAACCGCCCCAACGGAGCACTTGAGAAGGCAGCTAAATTGGTATCTGACAAGGTGCCGAGCGCTGCGCCAAAATACAAAGGCGGCGTTGCACTTAGAGTAAATACACCGGCTTCTCCTTGCGCAAGATTAATACTCGAAACACCGCTGACGCTCGCAGTGTGAATATATTCAGCAGGTTCCAGTGTGCCATTTTGTCCGGCGGCTGGTGCGACAACGGTTGAAGACAAAGTAATTGGCGATACTGAGCTGTAATTTTGTGTCGTGATATTATCCAAACAGAAATCACTGTCGCTATCTGCTTCCCACGCGACCGCACGAATATTAACCGGGAATGCCGCACCTGCGAGCGCAAACACAGGGCAGTCTTCATAAGGCTCATTACAGACATTAGCTGGATCAATACACAGACCCGCCGGGCGCGCTACAAAGCTGGTTTGTCCGTTCAGGATCAGTCCAGCATCAGCACCACTTCCGGTATAACTGGCAAACAGTGTTTTCTGCCCTGCGTCGTCATAGTTAAAGGGCGTCAGTGAGGCGGTGCCGGAAGCATCAAAACTGAGAGATACGCTTGTTGGATTTGCAGGCGATGTAGAAATATCAACGCCTGATATTCTCACGGGTTTACTGCCAGAAGCAGGCGCGTCGTAACGGGTATATAAATCCACATCCCTCAATACGTTTGCGAAAGCCGGCACACACTCGGGCGAGTCATCGCTTTTTCTGACTGCCTGCAGAGTCGCCGAGGCAGGCCCTTTCGCTGATAGGAAGTCAGGTACACTGACTAAAAAACCGGAGTCAGCAAACGTGAGACTACAACTCACTGAAGCACTGCCTCCATCCACTGAACAAAGATTGCTTCCGCCGACTTTGGAAGGGGAAGATGATGAGATTCCGACAACCGCTGTACCTGTGACAGTCTGGCGCAGCTCAAAACTACCACTTCCGCCCGACAGAGTTCGTGTATTGCCGCCGACCCACCCCGCTGGCAACAAGGTTATATTCACATCGTCGGTGTACAGACTGGAGCAAGTGCTGTCTGCGCATGCCAGAATATCAACCGTCTGGGGCTTGCAGGTTAAAGCGTCAGACTCATAGGATAACCGGAAATGATCCGGGCCAGCCGGTGGCAGATCCGCAGTGATCTCAATATCACTGACATACCAGTTATCACCGAGAAGATCGAAGAAACTGATCCCTCCGCCGGTCATGACATAACGTAACTGAAAATTATCGTGGTAAGCATCTGCAGGCAACGAGGCGGAATAGGAATAGCTATCTCCTATCGAGAGCAACCCAAGAAAGCCATAGTCTGCAACAAAGGTCGTCAGAGTCTGCCAGCCGCCGTTACTGCGCCGGTACTGAACAACTAAGTCTTCTCCCGGATTGGGTGCTGTACCGATAAGACCAAACCCGAGACTGAAAGGTACGTATACATCGAAGTTAATATCGACGGAATCTGCTTCTGAGAAATCAAACACCCGCGACTCGACTTCGACATAACCGTTACGAAGGTTGAGTTCGCCAAGTGAATTAATCACCACCCGGGAGGTATTACTGGCAATCCAGTCCACACCGACGACGGCACTGTTAAGCAGGTTAAACAGCACCGGTAGAGCCGACACAGAGGAAGCGCACAGATAAAATAATGCCGAAATAACCCAAACCGTGAGCGGTACGCGAACTTTCCTGTTGCTGAGGCGCATTTATCTCACCTCTTTTTTGTAGATAACTCGTTCATGGCCTCGATAAATACCAAACGTTGCCGTTGCTGATGGATCATTGTTGAAGTTGCCATCCCCGTTAAAATCCCCCTCCAGCCAGGCTGGAGCATCATAAGTGACTGTGGCATCCCCAATATCTGGCGTGCCCGCAACATTCGTTGGCGCTGTTAATCGAAGACCATCACTTCCCGAACTCCCGGACGAAAGCGTATCAGAATCCGTCTGTACGCTGCTGAGGCTGTTTACGCTGGCATTGACGCTGCTCCAGCCTGTGCAGGAGTCAAACGTATTCAGGATGTACTCCCCATCCTGGTAATACTCCGTGTGCATCGGAAGCGTCAGATCACTGTTTTCGGGCCCATAACTGTCTTCGACGATCAATCGACCAAAACGTATATCGACGTCGCTACCATCCGGCGTGATATTTACCGCGTTGTTTACGCTCACCTCGCCATCCGTGACGGCGGAATCAATTTCGAAGACTAAGTTAGGGTTAAACGGATTAATTTCGGCGACGCTACTGCGCAAGTAGGCGAGAGTATCAGCCGCAGAAAACACATATTCAGTTTGTCCTGCGCCCGTAACACTGATCGTACCATCGTTAAATTGAGTGTCAGGTGCTCCAGAAAGCTGCATCCGGTTGCCATCGCTACCATCCGTCAAGTTATCCTCCGTCGGATAAGTAATGTTATCTGCGACATTTGCCGCAGTCAGGCGACGAAAATCATTGTGCGTGTAGTTTTCAGTAATCGCTTTAGGGGTCGCAGCGTTATAGGCAGTAAAGATCACCGCAGGAGCAATTAACCAATTGAATGACTGGCCAGTATAGGTATTGTCCGTTGGGCAACCTGACGAGAATTCACCCATATCACTGACCGCAACCTCAAAGTGATCGGGAATAAACCGGCCAGTTGGCTGGCTGGTGTAAGTGACAGAAGTCGTGCTTGAGGTCGACCCCAGCGCAGCCCCCAGATACAGTGGAGGGGTCGCACTGAAAGTAAATACTCCGACTTCGCTCTGTGCGAGCCCAACGGTATTCTTCCCACCGGACCCGTTTGCAGCAAGATGATTGTACCCGGTTGGCTCTACAGCGCCGGGGCTCCCCGGATTCGGCGCCAACAAGCTCGATGACAATACGACGTTACCGCCAGAGTTGTAATTCGGCGTACCGCTGTTACCTGAGCAGAAGTTGGAGTCTCCATCAGACTCCCAGGCGACAGCGGTAATATCGACATCAAAAGAAACTCCCGCTACACCAAATACTCCACAGGCCGCTGAGCCTGAAGTACAAATGCTGCCGGTATCCACACACAGCCCAGCAGGACGTGCGATATAAGAGTCACTTCCTTCCATAATCAGGCCGAGGTCAGCGCCGGTACCCACGTATCTGGCGTAAAGCGATTTCTGACCGGCGTCAAGATAATTTAAATCCGGAAGAGCTGCTTGCCCATTAGCATCAAAGTTCATGGCCAACGTCGTTGGTGTCAGACTATTTCCTGATACTGCCGCACCGCCAAGTGATGTCGCCATCGTACCTGACGCAGGAATATCGTAACTGGTCCAGAAATTCACATTTTTAGTGACATTAGCAAACGCAGGCATGCACTCCGCTGCGCTATCGCTTTTACGAACGGCCTGAATCGTTGCCGCGGATGTGGCTTTACCCGCAACAATATCAGGGACGTTTACCAAAAAACCCGAGTCTGAGAAAGTCAGAGAGCATGAGGGAGTAAAAGAACCACCATCGATTGAGCAGCGGTTGGTTGAACCAGTCATTACCGGCACTGAAGACACAACATCAAGATCAATCGTTCCGGCTGTCGTACGCGCCAACGACACAACCCGGCTCCCACCGGTAATCGTTACTGCGTTTCCACCAACCCACCCTGTCGGTGATAAAAAAATGTCTACAGGGTCTGTATACAGGCTTGAGCAGGATGCGTCCTCACACACCTGAATCGTCACGTCCTGCGGATTACAGGTCAGTGCTGCAGAATTATACGAAAACCTGAAGTGGTGAACCGCAGATGACGTGTCATCCCTCGTGCCGACATAGACGTTATCGATATGATAAAAGTCGTAACGCTTGAATATCGATGTCGTGCCATCAGCTTGATAAAACCTGAGCCTGAAGTCGCTGTGCAGGGCATCGTCAGGTACCCGAGCCTCATATCGGTATGCTTCGCCCGAATTTGATGCTGCGGGGTCATGGAAATCAATCGTACGCCAGGTGCCATCAGGCAGATAAATCTGAACATATACTTCAGCTGCGGACGGGTCTTCACTGTCGTAGTTTCCGGGCGTGATGGCATCTGTACCACTGAAGTTATCATCGCCGTAGCGAATCCAGTACTCCAATTCGACAAACGTCTCTCCGGACAAATCGATGCTACGTGTGGTCGTGGTTCGCTCACCGCAGCAGGTAAACATGCTACGGGTGCCAGTTTCAGCGGTGTGATTACTGATTTGCGATGTAAAATTACCGTCGAAAATGGTGACGTACCAATCAGGTAATGTTCCGCCGGGAGGTGGTGACAGAAGGAAATTGCGTTCAAACTGATCTTCGAAAAGTGGATAGCGAGTGGTGCCCACTTCAAAATCGGTCACCTTCAGGTCATCAATATGCCAGAAGTCCCGACGGGTAAAAGAGCTTCCTGAGCCGTCAGCCTGGTAAAAACGAAAACGGAAATTACTGTGTAAGCCTGCAACAGGAATTCTGGCATAAACGTTGTAGGTATCCCCTCCTAACGAGCCGCCACCTTCCCATAACTGCAAAGCCTGCCAGCTGCCATTATCCAGCAAAACATCCAGGCGGAGATCATCACTGCTTGAAGGCCATTCACTGTAGTTATCAGAACCGCTTCTTAACCAGAAATTAACTTCTGCGTAATTCGAAGCACTCAGGTCCATTGGATCTGAAGTAACGTAAACCTCATCGCAACAAATAAACATGCTGCGGGAACCGGAGTTTGCGATGTAAGTTCCAATGCCCGCCTCACCACGAGAACCAATAGGCGTTACTGTGTACTTCTGAGGACCGCCGTTCAGATTGCTCCGCTCGAAGTCGTCCGACCATAAATCGATGCGAGCCATGGCACTCATGGAGGTAAACAATAAAGACAGCAGCGCATATTTCAGCATAATATTCTTCCAGCTAACCTTTGGTTACGGCAAAACCTGCAGCACCTTGCTAAACCTTCCCGATATAACTAAATGATATTCTTCAGTTTGGCTTTTTCTATTCTTTCACAAAACGTCACGATGGACTGTATTAACCTCGTAATCACAGCGCTATGTAACGGCAATCTAGCTATAGGCGGGAAACACTACCGAGCCCGAACTTCTAGCGTTCGTGACGCCTGATCAAGTCCGGTGCCACAAGAACCCTGCGATATCAGGGTATAGAGATCCTCGCCATCGACGGTCATCTGAACACAACTGACGGAAACACTGCATCCGCGCAGACCAGGAGCAGTAAAAGTCGCAGTAAAAAATGGGGAAGTTGCACAGGCGCGTCCGGGAGAACCATCCGGAGGCAGCAGTACATTAAGAGCCGCTTCGGTACCTGATTCAGCAGCGTAAAAAGCGCGCTTCCCCTGAATATGAAGCACACTCGACTGACCACTGGTCGTCTGCATAGACCCCATTACCGTGACGATCACAGCAAGCACAGTAATAACAAACAGCGCCATTGGCAGACCAAAGCCGCGCTGCGGGGATAGAGCTATCCGTTTCACATCATCAGGGAACATTAACAACCCTCACCTGCTGCCCCATGGAAAGCGTCTCGCCTGTTGTCGGGTGTTGCAGCACGTACTCAAATGCCACCAGGCCACTTCGCGCCAGCGTTGGATTCTGAAAGCGAAATGTCATGGATCCTGCCTGAAGTGGAAATGCCAGAACGGTGCGACCGCCAGCCCGATTGGTAGGTAAGGCTGCCTTTAGGTTAGCGACGTCACTGATAAAGCCGTAGTTGCGGTAACGATAGAGATAGGCTCCATCCTGACAGACGGCTTCAGGCGCAGACGTTAAATAGTAGCGACGCTCCGGCGAATCTGATGGGAAGGTATGAGAGCTCGCAAGCGTGACATCAACCTCGGCTGTCCCCGCGGGCACTGAGCCGATATCCGGCGTCAGAGGTCCCGGATCATTCTGGGCGTACAGGTTAGCCGACCCGATAGGATAAACAGATACGTAACCACTCGCACCGTCGGATACAGAATATGGTGCGGCACGGAATGAGGTAACTGCCGAATTAACCGATAAATCGGTGTACATCGAAGCGGCGACTACAGGCATATATTCAACGCACAGTCCGTCAGCGGTGGTACGGATACTGCCCGGTAGAGCGTCGCGCAATCCGCGGCTGATCTGTTCGTTAACGACATAGCCAGCCGCCGCTAATTGTTCACGACCGTTGCTTGAGATAAAACCTTCACTGGTAGAGCGGATAAACTGAACCGACATGATGCCCAACACCGCAGCCACCACCAATGTCATCACCAGCTCAACCAGGGTAAATCCAGACTGACGCCGCAGATAAGTTAACGTCATCACTTTTGTTACCATCAGTAATTCCCCTTATACATAGAGAATACCGAGGTATCGCCGATCGGGTCGTCAATCGTGATTTCTATACGCTTAGCGCCACCGGTGTTCACACCAATAGAGTCATCACAGACTACGTTGATAGACACCGTGTAGCCGCTGTAATCCGTTGCAAGAGAGGCGTCCATCGTATCCGGGGATTCGTTGGTGACGGCATCGTAATCATCGACGTCATCGTAATTGTCACGGCTTTCGCCGTCATTAGTAATCCGACACGCCCCAGTGTAGGCAGGAACACCATTCGTCCCCGTGGCCTCGTCATAGCGACGCGACAGTATTTCATCAAAATAAAGCTGAGCCAGATCGACGGAGCGGGTCTGAATAAGAACGTCAGCAGATCGCCCGGTAAGAACACTGAACGCCCGCAGAGAACCAACTAAGGCGACAGAAATAATGACGATAGTAATGACCATTTCGACCAGAGACATGCCGCGCATTCTTAGCATAAGTGCGTGCCTCCTTCAGGGCTGGCAGTTGCCGATATAGGCGAAACCACTGGCAGAAATACAGAGTGAGTGAGAATTACCAGCGGAAAAAACAAACTGATTCGCAGCGCCGGTTTCTGCATTGATATCAAAATTAATCGTTGTGCTGCCACCGTTAGCCAGAGTAGCACCGTTAATGGCCAGCGCTGCCCCTGCGCGCGGAGCTTCCCGCGTGCCAAAGGTGGTTGTCCCCTGCGAAACAGTGAAAAGCCAATCAGAGCTGGTCTGAGAAACCGTGAGATTGACCGGAGTTGCCGCCACTGCATTTGCCAGTGCTCTTCTCTGAGCAAGGATTGCTACCGACACCAGTTGCTCACGAGCAGCAAGCGTAGTGTAGCGATCGGTATTCAGGAAAAGGCTGCTTGCGCCGATTGAGATAATGGCGATCAATGTGATCACCATTATCATCTCAACCAGAGTAAAGCCTCGTTGGCGGATCAAATCAGCCTCAGCAACCGTTTGGATCAACAACAACCTTTGGCGCGGCGGTGATTGGATTCACGTTTTCCACTGCGGCGGTTGCAGCGGTGTAAGTCACAGTACAGCCAGCGCCAGTTGTCAGGGTGTAAACTGCCTCTTCACCACCTGCGGCGGTTCCATGAGTAATCTGGTAGTCACCCGCCACCTGAGCAGCGTCAGTGATACCAGCCTGTACGGCCTGAGGGTAACCATTCACCATAGCGATAGAGGCACCTTCAAGAACCACTGCCTGACCGGGTGTCGAGCCATCTGCCAGCTGCTGCGCGTGAGCAATATTGGCGGCTGCACGGAGTGCTCCAGCCAGTGCATTCAGACTGGCAACCCGCGCGTCCTGACCAAAATCTGCGAAACGCGGCAGCGCAAAGGCAGAGAGCACACCGAGAATAACAATTACCATGACCAGTTCGATCAGTGTAAAACCTCTTTGTTTTTTCATGTCCCGACTCCTGTGTGTTATCGGATATTCCAGCTTACGCGGCCATCGGCCGAGCTATAGTCAATGTAAAATCTGTCGCCACTTGCTCTGTGGTAGTACCGACAATGTCCCTCTACGACTTCGACCCGGAAATCGGCGCTGGCATTATCACCAGCGGTCAGTGTCGGAACTTCTATATCCAGAAGACTATTCCACAGCGCTTCACAACTCAGTGTCGTTGTTACTCCTGATCCGGACATCCCGTCCGGTTCCTGCGGTACCGGCCAGCCATATTGATTCATAGCAAAGCCTTCAAGCAGGGTGCTGTTTTTATCGGTCATCCAGGCTTTCCGGAAAATCATCACTCCGGTCTGCAGGGAGCTACCCACCGACTTAACATGTGCACGCCAGGCATCCTCGATAATGTTGTCCATCCGGGGCACCAGAATCAGTATCCCGACCATCATTACCGCCAATGCGATCGCCGACTGGAGTAGAGAGAAGCCTCGTTTCCGGCCGACGTTCAGTAACGTCGTTGGCATACTTAAACCTTAGTCAACAATTGAATTTTTGAAGCTGGTATTAACGAAAATAAACAAATATTGAATTACAAAAACTTCTGTTACATATGTGGCGTCAGTGTCTAACGTGACACTGCACCACTGAGCTCCCACACGGGTAAGAAAACACCCAGAGCGAGCAGAAGTACCAGCGCCCCCAGAAACACGAGCAGGATGGGTTCTATCGCGTCTGACAGTTGGTTGAGCTCGTAGTCGACCTCTTCTTCATAAAAGTCAGCGACCTCATCAAGTAGCCGATCAACAGCCCCTGTTTCTTCACCAACCGACATCATTTGAAGTACTAGTGGTGTGAACAGGCCAGTTCTCTGCGCCGTATTGGTCAGCCCTTCGCCGCGCTGGACGCCATCGCCCATATCGCTGACGGCATTACCGATATATTTATTACCAACACTCGCCGCCACAATAGACAGGCTATTCAGGATTGGCACACCAGCAGTCAGCATCATGGAAAAAGAACGGGAAAAACGCGCCAGTGCGATGCGCTCGAAAATAGTACCGATAAGAGGAATATTCAGTTTGGTTCTGTCCCACCAGACAGCCCCTTCATCGGTGGCGATAAACTGCCGGAAAGCGATACCGCCAACAATCAGACCGGCCAACAAGGCATGCCACCAGTTCTGCATGAAATCGGAAACAGCAATCAGGATTAACGTGGCAAATGGCAGGTCAGCGCCTAGCTTATTAAATACCGACGAGAAGCTTGGAATCACAAACATAGTGACAACCACCATCGCGATTGCAATGGCACCGATAACCATAATGGGATAGCGCAACGCGGACTTGATACGCTTTCTGGTTTCCCGTTCCATTTCCAGGTGGCCCACCAGGCGGATCAGTGCATCATCAAGATTCCCTGTGCTCTCACCTATATGGATCATGCTGACGTAAATAGGAGAAAAGAGTTTAGGGTGCCTTCTAAATGCCGAAGCCAGATCAGAACCACCGACCAGCTGGTCGCTGATATCCTGAAGTACCGTGCGTAGCTGATCGTTGTTTGCGCTTTCGGCCAGCCCGGTCAGTGCCCGGATGATAGGAACACCCGCCTTAGTCAGTGCATACAACTGACGAGTAAACAGGACGAGCTCTTCAGATTTAATTTTTCGAGAACGCTGGACCGTTTTACCGTCCTTCGAGGGTAATACTTTCTGTTGCTGAATTTTAAGCGGGGTAATGCCGCGTTGTATCAGCTGCGACACTGCGACTTCCCGGCTACCCGCCTGTAGGGAGCCCTCTACCGCCGCCCCCGAATTATCGCGACCGCGATAGAGATAAATGGCCATCAGATCTCCTCGCCATCCAGGGTTGCTGATACACGGAAGACTTCATCAAGGGAGGTCACACCCTCTGTCGCAAAGTCCAGTGCAGACATTGCTAACGGGCGGAAATACGGAGATTTCAACGCTGCCTCAGAGAACCCTTGAGAATCCCCCTTACGCAATGCACCTATCATGTTGGCATCGAGTTCCAGTAACTCGTAAATACCGACACGCCCCTGATAGCCGGTATTGTTGCAGTGGTGGCAACCTCTTCCGTTCAAGAACTGACGTGTTGAGCTGCCAGGTTCCATAGTTTCTAACCAGGCTTTTTCCTGATCATCAGGCTCGTAATTCTGAGTGCAATGAGGGCACAGCTTTTTAATAAGACGCTGTGCCAGAACAGCTCTCAGTGACGAAGCAACCAGATAGCTATCAACGCCCATATCCATCAGGCGTGCCGCTGCTGACTGGGCATCGTTGGTGTGCAACGTCGACAGCACCATGTGACCTGTCATTGCAGCTCGTAAGCCGATCTCTGCCGTCTCGTGGTCACGCATCTCACCAATCAGAACGATATCCGGGTCCTGACGCAGAGCCGCACGAAGAACAGTCGAAAATTCGAGACCCACTTTGGTATTTACCTGGACCTGGTTAATTCGCGGAAGCCTGTACTCGATAGGATCTTCGGCGGTGATAATTTTCTTTTCGGCCTGATTCAGCTGAGTCAGTGCCGCGTACAGCGTTGTTGTTTTACCTGAACCCGTCGGGCCGGTGACAAGGATCAATCCATGAGGACGTGTGATCAGATACTCAAAACGATTCCTGATCTGATCTCTCATACCGAGGGATGCCATGCTCAGAATGCCGCCACTCTGATCCAGCAGACGCATAACCACCGACTCACCAAACTGCACCGGCATAGTCGACAGACGCACATCGATATTCTTATTACGGACACGGATATTGAAGCGGCCATCCTGTGGTAGACGCTTCTCCGAAATATCCAGACCCGACATGATTTTTAAACGCGATACCAATGCCGAGGCAACGCGTTTCTCTTTCATGATCTGCTCTTGCAGTTCACCATCGACACGCAGACGAATCCGTAACTGACTCTCTTCCGGTTCAATATGCACGTCCGATGCTTTTACCTGTACGGCGTCTTCAAAGAGGCTCTGCAACAAACGTACGACAGGAGCCTCTGACGTATCAGAGCTTGAAACAATGGCATTGATATCGAAGTCGCTGCTCTGTAACTCACCTGCGAGCTCACCCGCAATCGAGGCCATCTGTTCCTGACGACGATAGACGTTGTCGAGAATAGAAAGCAGCTCATCTTCCTGAACAAATGCGGGCAGTACTGGTTTTTTGAGGATTCGCTGCAGATCATCAATCACCATAAGGTCGGTCGGATCTGCCATACCGACCATCATTCCGCCCGGCTCTTCTGACAATAGCAGGCAGCGATATCGACGGGCCTGAGTTTCAGGCAACTGCTGTATCAGCGCATTATCGAGACGAAAACGCGACAGATCGATAAATGGATAACCAAAGTAATCAGAAAGAATAGAAAGCAATTTAACCTCTGAGACAAAACCGAGATCCGTAATCGCTTTACCCAATTTTTTTCCGGTGCGCTTCTGCTCTACCAGCGCCATCTGCAACTGTTTCTGATCGATTAACTGCTTCTCAAGTAGCAGATCGCCGACACGAACTTTACGACGTAATCTTGCTTCCATGTTTTACTCCAGCAGCCCTTGCTGATATTTCACCCAGTCTTGCTGTGGTTTACTCAGAGGGTAATTTTCGGTGAGGAACTCAAGGCTTTGTTGTGCTGCGGCGGTTGCGCCAGCGTCTATTTGTGCCTGAGTACGGGCAATAGCCCACTGTGTATTACGCGGCTCCTGTTGTATCAGGCGCGAGTAGTATTCTGCGGCCGCCTGATACTGCCCAAACATATGCAGGCCCGGTGCAATCGTACTGAGCCAGATGCGACTCTGATTCGTGGCGTATTTTTCGGACGCAGCAATAAACTCATCACGCATCCCCTGCTCCAGATAAATACGGGCCTGCAGTGCGGGATACTCAATCGCGGTTCCCAGCTTGATCGCCTCATCCAACTGAGACAGTGCCCGTTGCCAGTCTCCATTGCGATAGTAGGTCACAGCCCGGATATAGAAATTCTCAGGGTCCAGACGTCGTGTCACACTCGCACTTGCTGCGTTAGCGTCTTTTGCAATGGAGGCTTCTGTGGAGTGGGCTTCTATGGCGGAGACTTGCACGGATGCTGCTTCAGGCTCGTCGACCACCAGAGCTTCGGGAATTGAAACTGGAGCCTCTGATCTGGCTTCAGCAGGTTGGACGACCGCGGCAGGTGGCGACTGTTCCTGAGCGGCTACCTCTTCAAGAAATACTGAATTACCTGCCACTTCAGGTTCTGGTGCAATGGCCAACGTAATTGTTTCGGGTTGCTGCATTTGATGCGTCTCTCTGCCTGTGTCGCTGAAAGGCATCTCTGCTGGGCCAGACACTTCAGCAATGACGGGAACAACGGCTGGATTCGTTCCCGTTACAGGAATAACAGGTATAGAACTGCGATTAATTACAGACGGATCAGACTCAAAATACTGACTGAAATACAATACAAACACAGCAGCAAGAATAGAGATCACAAGTGCAGGCCATATCATCACACGATGGTTGTACTCGTGATCGGCATAGCCAATAATTTCTCCGGGTGTGACTTCTCGCTGACCATCGAGATCTTTCAGAACCTGATGTATAAGACTCATAGTTCGCTCCTTATAGCCCGATAACGAGTTTCAGACGTTCACGCCATGCGATCGGTTGTTGAATACTTTCAGTGTCTGCTGCCGCCTTTTCTACATGCTGAGCATGGATGGCCTTACTGCCCTGACCGAAGGCCACCAGCAAGCATTTGGCGGCCAGAACATTGACCAGCCTCGGTGTACCACCGCTGCTGATCCATAAAAATCGAACGGCCCCCCGTGTAAACAACGGCTCACCACGGTAGCCTGCGCAGACCAGTCGGTGATTCAGGTAATGACTGACACTCTCAGGCGTACGTAACGCTTCAATATGAGCGGACGTGGTGATGCGCTGGCGCAGTTGCCGGAAGCGTTGCTCACTCAGGATATCGTCTAATTCAGGCTGACCGAAGAGAACGATCTGGACCAGTTTCTGACGCTCTGTTTCGAGGTTGGAAATGAGTCTTAATGCCTCCAGCGTTTCTGCTGGCAAACACTGGGCTTCGTCAATGACCAGGACCAGGCGCCGTCCTTCCTGAGCGATATTAAGAAGATAACGCTGAATATCCGCCCTCAGCTGGCTCAGTCTAGAGTGGCCAGATAATCCGAGTTCATCTCCGATTGCCAGCCAAAGTGCTGTGGGAGATAGCGTCGGATTAGGAATATAAGCAGTATCACTGTTAACTGATTCAAGGTGATTCAGAAGACGCCGACACAACAATGTTTTTCCAGTGCCGACTTCTCCAGTGACTTTGATAAAACCTTCACCGCCAGCCAGTGCATATTGAACGGCTTCAAATGCTTCGTCATGAGACTCAAGGCCGACGTAAAATCCGGTATCCGGCGTCAAAGAGAAAGGGGTGTCACTCAGTCCATAATGTGACTCGCAAGCTTGCTTGATCTCAGTAACATCCATCTCACCACTCCGGCAATAACACGCGAGAGTAACGGCTGTTGAGCTGCTCTATACGCTCCGCAGGTAACTGTGTACCGATAATTCGGGGCTGAATAAGAATGACCAGTTCACTCTGGACTGTCTCGCGGCGCGTCTGACGGAACAATGCACCCAGCACAGGAATATCTCCCAGTACCGGTACCTTGTGCACAACATCGTTTGACTTGTTCTGCATCAGTCCGCCAATAACAACGATCTGGCCTGAGCGGGCACGAACAATAGAATCTGTCTCGCGAACGGTACTGGCTGCGACCGGCAACGAATATTCATCATCGTTCAGCTGGATACGTTTCTGTTTTTCCTCGACTTCTGTCACGCTCGGATGAACGTGCAGGGTAATGTCTTCGTCATCACCAATCTGTGGGGTCACATCGAGAGCAATACCCGAGAAAAATGGCGTCAGCTCAATTTTAGGGGTATCCGAGGTGCCTGTTACCGTTGCCGTCGTTGTGCGGGTCACGTCGGTAACAAAATATTCGTCGTTACCGACTTTGATCACTGCTTTCTGATTATTGACGGTGGCGATACGTGGACTAGAAAGTACCTCGACATCACCTTGTGTTTCCAGAAGGCTCAGGGCACCGGCAAAGTTACCTGCATCAATATTGAGACTGAAAATCCCAGCCAATTCATTCGGGTCATTTAAAGCGGCTGAGGTCTGTGTTGCCCAGACGTCATTCTTACCCGTCTGCGCCGCAATCGTATTCCAGTTAATACCGCTCTGGTAACCGTCACTGAGTGTGACTTCTACTATTTTTGCTTCGATCAGAACTTGCTTCTGGACAGTCAACTCAGCCTGCTCCAGGTATTTCTGAACCTGAGTCAGTGTTCCAGGCATTGCACGAGCGATAACAAGACCGGCATGTGCGTCAACGACGACGGAGGCACCTTCCTCTGAAGCCATCATAAGAGACAGTGTCGAACGCAGGTCTTTCCAGAATTCAGAGCCGGTCAGTGTCTCTACTTCTGAGGAATTAGTCTGATTACCGTCGTACTCGCCGAACACAGAGGTCGCTGCTCCGCTGTTCTCTGCGTCAGAACTGGTCATACCACTACTGACCTTCATACCTGAACGGCCTGAACGCATGACATTTAGGTAGTTAATCGGAAATATGCGGGTTTGCGCAGCCTTAGGAAGAATCTGCACACCATATCCAGATTCATTAAAGTCGTACCCGTAAATATCACGAACAGCCATCAGGGCTTCACGGACAGTTACGTCTTTAAGGTTTAAAGAGATTTTGCCGCTGACATCCGGATGAACAATCATATTCATCCCAGTACCTTCGACCAGGCTGTTGAAGAATGCCGGTGCAGGCACCTGATTGGCAGTGACATCAAAACGCTCTTCAGCTTTTTCTGGCAAGGCGATTTCTGGCATCAGGCTTTTCGGGTCCAGGCCAGCCAGCATAGGAGCATCTGCTTCGAGTAATTTCTTTGGTGCAGCTGGTCGCTCTGCTTTCTGATCTGTCTGCTTCTGCGTATAGGTCGTCGCGCATGACGCCATAAGCAGGCTGGCAACAATCACAGCAGCTCGGTCGAACCTTGTATTTCTAAATATTCTCACAGTCTGCATCCTACTTACCAGAATGTTTCGTATTACTAAGTAAAGACAGTGTTTTAAGTTTCTGCCTGTATTTCAGAACAACTTTGCCTGATGTAATTTTCACAACCCGGGCACCGGAAACGATATCGCCCTCTTTCACTAAGTTGCCGTTAATTACCGCAGACGCTCCGTTCTGACTCATTTTTATCTGTTGTAGCGTAAAGCTTGTTCTCTTTACTGCTGATTGCTCAACCGCTGCAGGAGCGAACTGTGGCGGCTTCATCGGATCACTGGCCGCCATCGCATTCAGGAAAAGTCCGCTCAGGCAAAGCGCCATAACGACTGATCTAATCACTGAGAATCTCCTCACGGGTACTGAGGGTAAAGACTTCAAGATAAAGCTCACCGCTGGGGTAGTTTTCAACC
This sequence comes from Oceanospirillaceae bacterium, assembly GCA_002724925.1. Classification (GTDB taxonomy): domain Bacteria; phylum Pseudomonadota; class Gammaproteobacteria; order Pseudomonadales; family Oceanobacteraceae; genus Thalassolituus. Next base: position 159,726 of record PBQA01000013.1, on the reverse strand, counting down.
GTGTAGTCAAGCGACTGCCAGTAGAGTTTCCATGGCATCGAATCCAGACGTTGCAGATAACTCATCAGCGACGGGTAGTCAGCGGACATGCGAATTTTCATGCCATGGCGGTAAAGGTCGACGTCACTGTATTCAGAGCCGAGCGCGATGCTCTCGCCCTCACTATTCTCGAGACTGATCAGCTTGAGTCGGGTGTCCTGAGTCATCATCGATTCCAGTACCGATGGCATATTTTCAGGGGCGACCAGGGTATCGGTAAGACTCTGAATCCGCTCATCTACGACGGCTTTCTGGCTCAAAACTTTTTCTATGTCATCGCGCACAGCATCATTCGGGTCAAGCACTGGCGTACTGCGTAAACGCTGCAAATGAGCCTCAAGACGTAATGCGTTAGACTCAAGTTCGTTAGCTTGCTTACGTTCATTCAGTGCCGTGGTCCAGATGGGGCCTGCGATAAAAAACACCAAAACAGCGGCGATCACGACATGCGCCGTAACTAGCACCAGCTTTCTTTCACGCGCACTCAGCTCACGATACTTTTCAAGACCTGAAACAATGCGTGAGTCTTGCCACCAGATTATTCTCATAATGAGCCCTCCCGTGCGCGTCGCATCACCTCTGAAGACGTCATGACCGTATTGCGGGGTTCGGCTGCGTTTTCTTTTTCGCGAGGGCGAGTATCCAGTTTGAAGGTCAGCCAACGGCTATCTTCCTGTTTGCGAACATCCACAAACCGGAAAGCCTGTTCTGAAAAACCACTGCGCTTCAGAAGATCAGAAACGTAACGGGAAATTTTTGCAGGATCATCAGTAAAACCTGAGATATTGATGTGCCGGCCTTCATCGTAAAAAGCAAAACTTTTCAGCCAGACACCACGGACATCCTGATCTCCCAATTCTTTTACCATGGTGGTGAATGACGTGCTGCTGTCGAGTTCCTGTTGAGTCAGATAGCGCAGAATTCGCTGACTGCTTTCAAGATCTTCGCGGAGTTTGGCACGCTGAGCGACAAGAGCATCATCCAATTTGAGCGGCGGACGCTCACTTTCAATATTGGCAACCTGCTGCTCAACAATGGCCTGACGCTCCTGCATGCCTTCCAGACGGTGCCCCTGCCAGTACCAGTTGATCACCAGACCGAGAAGAACAACGACCGCAATGCCAACATGCAAGCCAGCACCAATCAGAATCATCTTCAGATCACCAGGGATCTTAGGAGGCTGGAACTCGTCCAGATAGAAATTGACCCGTTGTTTAATTTCCCAACTCATAGCTAAGCGCCCCTCCGAGTGCAACAGCCAGGGACGCCGTGAGTGGACGGTCATCTTCCTGACGGTTAAAGGAGCTTTCCAGCGACATGAGACGGACGGGCGTATTCACACGCTCCTCAAGTTCACCCAAGGCATCGGTCACATCGACAAGATCAGACTTCAGCATCCACAACTGAGAAACTGCACCCAGCCCCAGCTGACTTTCGAAATAGTCCATCGAGCGTTGCAGCTCAAGGGCAAGCACATCAATGCGGCTGTTTGGCTGCATACTCAACCCACCCTCTTCGACATTAAGCGAACTGAGGCCCAGATCGTCGGTTCCCAGAGAAATCTGACGAGTGAAGTAGAGTGCTCCGTCACGGTAGAGATAAATGACACCGCTATTACCTTCGAGGCGCACGACAGCGACGCTGTCCTCGGGCTCAATACTTGCCAGAAGATTCAGAACCGCCAACTCGTTGATAATGATCTGCTCTAACTGCAGATTGCTGTCACGGCAGAATTCAACGATCTCCTGCAGATATGCCCTGTCGGTAATCGCGGCAAACGCCATGCTCATTCGCCCACGATACGCATCGCCGGGAAGAGGAAATGCCTGCAACACCTTATCGGCGGCAGGCGCTCCGACCAGCTCGTCGATACGAAAGCTCAGCGCATCTGTCAGCTCTTCCGGTGCAACTGGGGGTGCATCCACTAGCTGCAAGTCATAGCGTTCGCTATCCATGCAGACCACGGTCGGCGAACCTGCTAACCCCTGAGCTTCGATCCATTCGGACAATTCAGCAAAGCCTGACTCATCAGCCTCTGCGATATAGCTGGAGACGACCCCACGCTGAGTGCGGTGTACTGCCCAGGCACGACCATGATTGATCTCTATTCCCAGACATCCCTGCGCGGTTCGACGTTGTTTCAGCCACGGCAGCTGCATGGCAACCCTCACACAAATTCAACTTACTGAATCTGAGTGTAGACCATGGTGGGAAAAGCGATGGTCTGAGGCGACACGCCTGACTATAATGACACTACGCCGACCAGATTAATGGCCCGAATCACCAAGCTTTATTATTCCAGCTTGCCTTGCAACGCCTCTGACCACGGACTCAAATCGTGTTTCACATCGTCCTTTTCGAACCTGAAATCCCGCCTAACACCGGCAATATCATTCGTCTCTGTGCCAATACAGGCTGCTATCTGCACCTGATTGAGCCGCTGGGCTTTGATATGGAAGAAAAGGCACTGCGCCGGGCGGGCCTGGACTACAGCGAATGGGCAAGCGTGAAGATACACAAAGACTACGAAGCGTTTATTGAATGCGAACAACCGCAGCGTCTCTTCGCCCTGACGACCAAGGGCAAGACACGTCACTCTGACGTTGCTTTCACCAAGGGAGATTACCTGATGTTCGGGCCTGAAACGCGCGGCTTACCCGAAGATGTCAGACTGACCATTCCCGAGAAAGACTGGCTACGCCTACCCATGCTCTCTCACAGCCGCAGCATGAATCTGTCGAATGCCGTTGCTGTAATGGTCTATGAGGCATGGCGCCAGTTGGGGTACGACGGCGGACAGTAGGGCGCGATCTTAGTACCACAGACGTAGAACCACAGAAGCAAAAACGCCCCGATGAACGGGGCGTTTTTGTTTCTTAGAACAGAACTCAGTGGGTTGGCTGTTCGCCAGCCTGCTGAGCCTGCGCTTCTTTAACACGCTGCTGATACAGAGCATCAAAGTTGATCGGAGCCAGCATCAGCGCCGGGAAACCGCCTTTGATCACCAGGTTATCTACGTTTTCACGCAGATACGGGAACAGAATGTTAGGGCACATGGCACCCAGCATTGGGCCCATCTGCTGCTCTGGAATATTCGCAACTACGAACAGACCGCACTGAACCAGCTCAACCAGAAAGGCCGTATCGCCGTCATTTTTCGCGGTAACGGTCACTTTCACAGACACTTCGTAGTGCTGTTCATCAACCTTGCGACCATTGGTATTGAGGTCGAGCTTCACTTCTGGCTTCCATGGCTTAGTGAACGCCGCTGGAGAGTTAGGTGCTTCGAATGACACGTCTTTGGTGTAGATGCGCTGAAGAGCGAACTGCGCCTGTTCTTTATTTTCGGCCATTTGTTGGTTCCTTATCAGATTTAATTCTTAACGACTGGCAAATTCTGGCTGTTCCATTCCATCATGCCGCCTTTCATACGTACAGCGTTGAAGCCTTTCTCACGCAGCATTTTACCCGCCATACTGACGGTCTGGCCCGTTTTGCACACCAGCACGATCGGACGCTCACGCTCTTTTTCCAGCTCATTCATACGCTGGGCCAGGCTTGCATACGGAATATTAATCGCGTTCACAAGGTGCCCTGCTTTGAAGTCGGCCTTGTCGCGGATATCCAGAACCAATGCGTCCTGGCGGTTGATCATGGTGGTCGCTTCAGTGGTAGAAACGGTCTGTCCGTTGCGGCGGTTGTTATCCCAGAGCAAAGCGATCAGAAACGCTGCCCAGATACCTACCAGCCACCAATGATTTACGACAAATTCAATGTACTGATCCATTACCCTGTCTACTGTCTTTCAATATGGAGGCCGGAGTATACCGTCACTGGCGCTATGCCTCCACCGCAGACGCATTGTCATTCCTGTATATGACAATTATTCGCGGGGACTTTGTTCAGTGTCGTACAGGGGTAAGGTATACTGCCGTTTTGCTGTAATTCTGAGTGTACGGACATGACCACGCGACCAAAACCAACCGCCCTGATTATTCTCGATGGCTGGGGCTACCGCGAAGAAACCGCGAATAACGCCATTGCCAATGCCAACACACCAACGTGGGATCGTCTGCTGAACGAGTATCCGAACGCACTGATCCAGACTTCCGGTGAAGCCGTTGGCCTGCCAGATGGCCAGATGGGTAACTCTGAAGTTGGCCACATGAACCTTGGCGCGGGTCGCATCGTCTATCAGAACTACACCCGTATCAACAAAACTATCCGCGACGGTGAACTGACCAGCAATCCAGCACTGGCTGCTGCTATGGACAAAGCAGCGGCGAGCGGTAAAGCCGTGCATTTACTTGGGCTGCTCTCTCCGGGCGGCGTGCACAGCCACGAAGATCACCTGATCGCGCTGCTGGATATGGCGAAAGAGAAAGGCGTCGGCAAAGTATGTATCCATGCCATTCTGGATGGCCGCGATATGCCGCCTCGCTCAGCCGAACCTTCACTCAGCAAGATCGAAGCACACTGCGCGACACTGGGTAACGCCGCTATCTCGACTGTGATTGGACGTTTCTATTCGATGGATCGTGATAATCGCTGGGATCGCGTCGAGCAAGGCTACAACGCGATGACTCTGGGCCAGGCTGAATTCTCTGCGCCAACGGGCGTTGATGCACTAAAAGCTGCCTACGAACGCGACGAGAACGACGAATTTGTTAAAGCTACAGTGATTGGTGACCAACCCGCCAAAGTAGAAGACGGCGACGCCATCATCTGCTTCAACTTCCGCCCTGACCGTGCTCGCGAAATCACCCGTGCGTTCGTTGAAGGCGATGAGTTCAAAGGGTTTGAGCGTCAGGCACAGCCGACACTCTGTGATTACGTCATGATGACCGAGTACGCTGCGGATATTCCAGCTAACTGCGCCTTCCCACCCGAGAAACTGGTCAATGGCATTGGCGAATATGTTTCTGATAAGGGCATGAAGCAACTGCGCATTGCTGAAACAGAAAAGTACGCTCACGTGACCTTCTTCTTCTCAGGTGGTCGCGAACAGGAATACGAGGGTGAAACCCGTATTCTGGTGAAGTCACCAGACGTTGCCACCTATGACCTGCAACCAGAAATGAGTGCGCCGGAAGTCACCGATAAGCTGGTCGATGCCATTAAAAATGGTGGCTACGATCTGATCGTATGCAACTATGCGAATGGCGACATGGTTGGTCACACAGGTGTCTACGACGCTGCTGTGAAAGCGGCAGAATGCATCGATGACTGCCTGCAGAAAGTAACAGACGCGATTCTCGAAGTCGGCGGCGAGTGCCTGATTACTGCAGACCACGGCAATGCTGAGCAGATGTTGGATGAAAATGGTCAGGCCATGACTCAACACACCACTGGCCCGGTCAACCTGATTCATGTTCATAACCGCAACGAAGGCGGCCTGAACACCGGACGTCTGTGCGATGTATCACCTACTCTTCTGGATATTATGGGCGTTGAGCAACCGGCTGAAATGACCGGTGTTTCTCTGCTGACCAAGTAATCCAGACACTTACCTCATGCTGCGTTCTGTTGCTTTACTGCTTACTCTGATCATCAGTCTGAACACTCAGGCTGATGATCAGGCTCGCCTTGATCAGATCAAAGCAGAAATCAAAAAGCTGCAAAGCTGGCTCACTGATGCTCGTGAAGAGCATGATGAACTGCAACAACGCCTGCGCAAATCCGACCAGGAAATCGCCGCCCAAATCAAAGAAATTGAAGCGACCCGAGCCCGCCTGCGTGAGGAGCAGATCCGCCTAAAAAAGCTCCAGGCGGAGCAGGCTCAAGTTCGTCAGCTCCGTAACCGTCACCAGAAGTTACTGAGCGAACAGATTCGCCTGGCCCGCCAGATGGGGGATGAAGCAGCGATACGTTTCTGGCTCGCCCAGGATGACCCGGCTCAGAATCAACGCCTCACCCGCTACTTCGGGTATTTCAATCGCGCTCGTCTTGAGAACCTCAGCAATACCATCGCCGAGCTTAACCGGTTGGATAATCTGGAAGTATTAATTGCAGAGCAGGAAGCACAACTACGCGAAAGCGATGCCCGCCTGACCCGGGAAAACCAACAACTCGAAAAACGCCGCGCAGAGCAACAAACTCTGTTAGCTAAGCTTGACCGCCAGATGAGCAGCGAAAGCCAGCGCCTGAAACAACGTGAAGCCGATCGCAAACGACTCGAGTCACTCCTGGCCGAAGTAGAAACCCTGGTCAGCAACAGCCCGCGCCACAACGACGAAGTCCCCTTCCGGAAGATGCGCGGCAAACTCCCCAGGCCGCTCTCGGGCCCTGTTCTGGCGGCCTTTGGCAACCGTAATGGCCCCAATGCACGCTGGGAGGGCTGGAAAATAGGCACCCGGGAAGGCACCGATATCCGGGCTATTCATCATGGCCGGGTCGTATTTTCAGAGTGGCTCAGAGGGTTTGGTCTGCTGATAATTCTTGACCATGGCGATGGCTACCTGAGCCTTTACGCTCACAACCAGACCCTGCTCAGAGATGTTGGCAGCTGGGTGAATGGCGGCGAAATCATTGCCACAGCAGGAAAAAGCGGTGGGCAACCGAGCGCGGCTCTCTATTTCGAAATCCGCCATAAAGGTCAACCACAAGACCCGGCTGTGTGGCTGAAGCGCGGATAAAACGAACAGGTTAACAAGCAAAACGCCTCTGAAGAGGCCATTCTTAACAGCCAGACAGTTTTGTGCCATGCTTGCGGCACGTAATACAGAGCGAGTGAACATGCTACGGAAACATCTGCTCCGCCCCTTGATTGCCAGCGCAGTCATCTTTATGCCGTTATCAGGTATCGCTGAAGAAACCGCAGTAGAAATAACTGAGGATCAGTCAGCGATAGAAAGCAGCCCGCAAATACAGCAGGAACTGCCCCTTCAGGATCTCCGTACGTTCACCGAAATATTCGAACGCATCCGCAGCTCGTACGTTGAAGAAGTCGATGATAAGACGCTGTTCAACAATGCGATTAAAGGCATGCTGAATTCCCTCGATCCTCACTCCTCGTACCTTCAGGAAGAAGACTTTTCTGATCTTCAGGAAAACACATCCGGCAAGTTTGGTGGCTTGGGGATCGAAGTCGGCATGGAAAATGGCCTGGTGCGTGTCATTACGCCCATCGACGACACCCCAGCACAACGCGCAGGCATCCGCACCGGTGACCTGATCGTCAGCCTTGACGGTGAACCCGTCATGGGATTATCACTGAGTGATGCCGTTGAACTGATGCGAGGCCAGCCCGGAACACCGATTACTTTAGAAGTCCGCCGTAAAGGTGAATCCGACCTTCTCAGCTTCACGATAGAGCGCGCCGAAATTAAAGTCGCCAGTGTTCGTACCGAAATGCTCGACGGAGAAATCGGCTACGTGCGTCTGACCCAGTTCCAGGAAAACACCGGCACTGAGCTTCAGGAAGCTTTACGCGCCTGGAAAGAAGATACCAACCTTAACGGTGTCATTCTGGATATGCGTAACAATCCTGGCGGTGTATTGCAGGCCGCAGTGGTCGTCGTTGATACCTTTATTTCAGAGGGCCTGATCGTTTATACCGAGGGTCGCTCGCCAATGTCTGATGTCCGCTACGAAGCGCGCGCGGAGACACTGATGCCAGACATTCCGATTGTCGTACTGATTAACGGTGGCTCAGCATCGGCTTCAGAAATTGTCGCAGGAGCACTACAGGATCACAGCCGTGCTGTCATCGTGGGGACTCAATCCTTCGGTAAAGGTTCTGTCCAGACAGTACTTCCGGTATCAGAAACCGCCGCCGTTAAACTGACCACAGCGCGCTATTTCACACCAGACGGCCGCTCTATTCAGGCGCAGGGCATCGTGCCGGATATCGTCGTAGAACAAAGCGAAGTCACACCGAGTGAACAGCAGTACTACAAAGAATCTGATTTACCGGGGCACCTCGAAAATCCTGACGGTGAAGTGACTTTAAATAACGGGCCTAAGAGCAACGAAGAGAACAAAAGCGATGACCTTATTCGTCGTGACTTCCAACTCTATGAAGCCCATACGCTGCTGCGTGGTGTCACCATTCTTAGTCCGAAGACCTCCAAAAGCAGTGCAACTGCGGAATAAGGATGAAACGCGCGGTGAGAAATATTGTACGAAAGCCAGTTGCTGGGCTTTTTCTGACTCTCACTGCGCTGATCTCCCTGTCGCTGAAATCCCTGCCAGCAGCCTCGTCACCTCAGAGCCACTCTGCCAGCAGTAGCATCCCCACACTCATTATCATTATCGATGACGTCGGAAATAACGGTCCGTTAGGCGAGCGCGCCATCGCCCTTCCTGGCCCGGTGACGCTGGCATTTTTGCCTCACACGCCACATGCAAAACGTCTCGCCAATGAAGCCGCTAAGAACAACAAAGGAGTTATGCTTCATGCGCCCATGGCAAATGCCACAGGCGCCGCACTGGGGCCTGGTGCTCTGACACAAGATATGAGCCCCGAAGAGCTGCAGAAAACCCTGACAGAGAGTCTGGACTCTATTCCACATGTGCAGGGCGTTAACAACCATATGGGCAGTGTTCTCACGGCAGATCATATCGCCATGAAAAGTGTTATGGAGGTTGTGCAACAGCGCGGGCTGTATTTTATCGATAGCCTCACTAATCCCATGAGCGTGGCAGAAAAAGAAGCATTACAGGCGGGTATTCTTACCGACCGTCGGGATGTGTTCCTCGACAATGACCGCAGCCTCGAAGGACTTTTTAAGCAGTTTCAGCGGGCGATAGACATCGCCGAACGCAAAGGCAGTGCTATTTTAATAGGCCACCCTTACCCGGAGACGCTCGACTTTCTTGAAGTCGTATTGCCCGAGCTGATCGCCTCCAATGAGGTGATTATTACCCGTGCCGATCAACATCTTCAGGAAGAAGCATGGGTGACGCCTGTTCGCACTGGCGGAGAAACTGAACTGAAATCGAGACTGGAGTTACGGTTGCCCCTGCCTGTTAAAAACAAGACAGAGGCTGACGAAAGACCACGATCTCCCGGTAGCAACGATCAGATTACCTCTCAGAGCTATCAGAACTGATAGCCCATTCCCAGATTGAAACCACTGCCTGAATTGATATCGCCGCGACTTTCGGCATCGTCATTCTGCATCTGAACATCGGCTTTAAACACAACGTCAGGATGCGGATAATAGTTCACACCAAAATCTGTTTGAGCGGCACTGTCATCCTCTGCCTGAGACCAGTTACTCTGACGCGCAAACACGCCCCATTTCTCGCCCAAACGCTGAGAAACCTCAAGATAGGCACCGTACTGCTCAGCTTTGCCTGCGTCTTCTGCGGCGTCGCCTTCGAGGTCCCAGCGGGCATATAGAGCCGTAAAGCTTGTGTCTTTGAGGGTATAAATAACGTGACCGCCGAGCAGTAATGCCGAGTCGGCATAGGACTCTTCGGCGCTCTGATCAAGGTCTGGCTGGTACTGGGTATACCCCGCAACTTCGAGGCCGGTAATACCGCGGTAACGCAAACGCGCCGTTATCGCCGGATCAAAAACAGACGCATAAGACGATTTCTGCTTACCTGCTTTCAAATCAAAGGGGTCGGCAGCGTCATTCGTAGTCGGGTCTTCAGTTTTAAAACCTTCGGTAATGAGCACATCGTAACTGAAGCCATTATCCAATGTATCTGACAATGAAATACCTGCGCTGTACCAGGTGGATGGAATCACTGTTGTCTCAATGATCGGACGTTCGGTACCGTAAAAAGCAGGCGGTTCGTGTGTTTCATTAACAATACCGACGGGCATCAACATAACACCGGTACGGAACTGAGCGCCATTCAGTACATCCATTTCAATGTAGGCTTGCTCAATTTCTACTGCACCGTATTGACTACCACCACTGACCAGTGTGTGCTCAACCTCGAACTCAGACACGAAACGGATGGAATCTGAATAGTCGTAGCCAACAAATAACACCAGACGATGCAGATCAATCTGTCGTTTCTCTTCGTCGTCGGTACTCAGGTTGTTGTAATGAAGCTCGCCATAGCCGCCCAGATGTACCTGCTTAGTCGATTCCTGCGCCAGGTTTTCATCCATGGTATCTGCCAGCGCTCCTAACCTTTCATTGAGCATCGTTTCCAGCTCAGAAATACGCTGTTCGAGTTCGGCACGGGATACCGGATCATCTGACGCTTCTTGTGCAGATACATTTAATCCGGCCGCTGACAAAACAGCCACAGTCAGTGTCGTCAGCACGGGTGTGCATAAATTCGCTTGTTGTTTCGTGTTCGTTTTCATTTCTTATGTCCTGTATCTGGTCGTAGCGAAGGTACAATCTATTAATCGCCGTCACTGAAATTAATACCTAACTCTACGGCCAGGCCATCGGGAATTTCTCGTTTAAAATTGCCATCCAGCAATCCGGCAGCGGTATAAAAGTCCAGATTACTTGCATCATTAATCGCTTCATAAGCGCGTTCGAAATTATCGCGAACAGACAGTAAGGCAGACTCTTCCTGAGCAGCCAGCATAAGAGAAGCCAGGGTCACAACGGTGCTTTCATCACCCTCTACAATGGCTTCAGTCGCCTCGATACTTGCCTGCATAAGTGACCAGCTGATTCCGGATATCTGACCTGCCTGATCAGCCACTGTGCGCTGTTTGAGATAATTCAGGTGCTCTTGAGCACTGGTGAGCAGCAGAGTGAGTGGCGCCGAGCCATCGTCAGTTGCACCTCTGAGAAATCGTTCGCGGTAGGCTTCACCCGAATTCTGATAGTCACTGACCCAACCCTGATGAAATTTATTCGCGTAATCTGCCTGCAAGTTAGATAACCCTTTCAGGTAGTCACAGCGTCGGGGCTCTGCAATAAATCCAGCCACGATGTCTGAATCAGATGTGCTTTCAGAGGCGTCTTCAAAGAGCGCGACTTCTAAGGCCAGCAGGCCTGTTTTAGTAAAGCTAAGGCGGTCAAAATATGCATCGTTTAATGATTCACTTCCTGAAGCGGACTCATTAATTTCAGCACGTACGGTTGAGGTGTAATCGTTACCGCGCTGGCGTAGCGAATCGATAAACAGATAACCGGGGGTCAGCAGGTTATCGTCAGGCGGCCCGAACAGAAAAGGCAGAATACGATACCAGCTGGTAGTACTTTTCTCCCAGGCGCTCTGGACCTGCTCAAGCCCATCCGTATCCGGGCCAGAGCAGAAGTCTGAGGTAGCGACGACCAGCGCATCGGCATCACGGGAAAAAGCTTCCACAGAAGGTATGACAGTCTGATCGATGATACGTGTTAATGCTGTATTCAGCGTATCATCCGTCAGAATTAACGGATCATTTTTACGCTCACCTCCACAGGCGGTCAGCAGCACGGCCAGCAATATCGTCGCTGTGTTTCTTAAACGCTTTTCTCCGTGTACTGAATCGCTCCGGAAGCGGTGAAGTAGAGTCTTGGGCTTATTCAAAGTAGTCAGCCTTTTAGGGTTATCACAGGTTGAGATAAATGGTTATCGAAGCGCAGGTTGGGGTAACTCTGACGCAGCGCTGTATTTTCTTGTTGGGATACAGGGTCAATAAATCGCAATTCACCTGCTGAATTACTCAGCACAAAACAATCATGCAATGTACTGACAGACACACCGCATACATCGTGCATCTGAAAGTAACCTAGCAGGGTTTTCGAGGTCACATGCCAGAAAGCTGCGAAGTTTCCTTTCGGGGTCGTCATGCAGGCAATGCCGGTCGGAGCGTGCACCGCCACACTGCCCATATAGTCATGAGCGCCTAACCACAGGTTTTCAGGCGCCGGTAAGTAATCGAAATGCCGTTTTTCTGTCAGTACGGCGGCGAGTGGCCGTGGTGCAGAATCATTCATCGCCTGCCGCTGTACCTGCAAAGCAACTACAACACTGCCCTGTGCGCTGATGGCAAGATGACGGATACTCGCCTTCGGTTCATCAAGGGTGTAACGCTCGGTTATTGCTCCGGTCGTGCTATTAATCAATACCAGTGATGAACTCATCTCAGTGGCATCGTTACTCCGGCCATCCACTCCCGGATAACGACCACCGTTAGCGACGACAATATGTATTCCATCTGGCATAAGCAGCACTTCATGAGGTTCTGGATCACCACTTTCAAATTCACGAAGTTGATTAAAACTGTCAGCATCACGGACACTGATCATGCCCTTACCGTGGTCCGGGCTTCCGGGTGAGAATACGGTCTGCGTGACGTATATTTCAGTGCCATCCGCGCTATAGCAGGCATGGCCCTGAAACTGGCGCTCAGGTAGCGCACGAAAGCGCCCGGACTCCTGACCGGTAACCAGGTTAAAAAGAATACCTTCACTGCCGGGGCGGCGAGCCATCATCAGGGCCGAATGGCTCTCCTTACCTGCTGGATTAAGACATACGCCATGACCGCGAAATACCGTTTGCTCTGGGACGGCCGATTGATTACGGGATACGGAGGCAAACCCGGTCTGATCCTCAGATAGAACTGCTGAGCCCCAATATTCAATCTGCGTGTCTGACGATGCACCAGAAGACAATCCCATAGTCATCCCACGGAGTGGCAATAACACCGCGCTGCTTAACAAGCTTGCTTTAAGAAGCGTTCTTCTGGTTGTCATCTACTTGCCTGAATACGTAGCATGGCCATTCATAGCGCCTCAACAAAATCGATCAGTTGCTGTCGGGTATCTGCCGACATAGCCTCAAAGAGCGCACGCGCTTTAGTGGCTTCTCCGCCATGCCATAAAATCGCTTCTTCTACCGTTCGTGCGCGGCCATCATGTAAAAGCGACAATTCAGCACCCACGGTTTTCTGCAGGCCAATTCCCCATAAAGGAGCCGTTCGCCACTCAGAGCCCGACGCCTGAAAATCGGGCCTCTGATCCGCAAGCAAAGGCCCCATGTCGTGCAAAAGAAAATCGCTGTATGGCCAGATACGTTGATTCGCCAGATACGCTTCAGGCGCATTCTCTGAAGTAATAAAAGAAGGTTGATGGCACTGCTGGCAGCCAGCGAGGTTAAACGCCGCTTGGCCAGCGCTGTGTTTCTCTGTCAGACGAGCTGCCGGCGCTCCGGTATGGCGCAGAAACTCGACAACTAAATCTAATAAATCAGCGGGAATTTCGAAGCCATCCGCATTATTTCCATTTGGTTGCTGCTGGCACAGTGGCTGTTTATCTGTGCAAGGCTGCATCGGAAACAATGGATTTGAAATACCGATGTCATCTGCAAACGCTGCCGCCACGGTGATTTCCAGATCAGGACGATTGGCCTTCCAGCCAAAGCGCCCTGGAACCGTAGATTGTTCCGAGACGCTCCAAACCTGATTCACTCTGCCCGAGATACCATCGTTATTACTGTCGGCGGGATCTGCCAGAGCATCAATATCAGCCTGTTCAATTGCTGCAATGAGCCCCATACCAAACATACCCGGCGCCTGACGCAGGCTGAATAATGTTTCAGGGTGCAGTTCCCCATCGCTGAGTTGGCGTAAATCCAGTTGAGGCTCTCGCAACTCCACGACATGGCCATCGGGGTAGGTGTGCGAATGGTACTGCCAGTTAATTCTCAGGTCGGCCTCTGGCTTCAGGTCATCCGGGCCGGGGGGCAATCCAAGCTGTGCCATCAAACCCGTTGCCTGTGTCTGAACCTGTTGGCCATAGGTAGGTTCAGGCACTGAGCCCAATTGCGGTTCTTCGCCCGGAATGCTTAAACGCACAAAGGCGGTGAAAACCGCTTGGGTATTGTCGGCAGGTAATGTCCCCCGCCCGCCTTCAATATGGCAACCAAGACAACTGCGGGCATTAAACAATGGCCCCAGGCCATCACGCGCGGTTGTACTCGTCGGCGCCTTCACCCATGGCTGATGAGCCAATGCACGCCCTGCATAAAAATCGGCTTTCTGCGCATCCGTGAGCGGCGGCGCTGGCATATCAAAGCGTGTCAGGTGGGTTGCTGCGTAGGTTGCAGCACCGCCCGCCAGAACCTGCTGATTCAGCGTTTTACTGTCATCGCAGCCACACAGCAACATCAGAGAAGAAAGCCCTGAAATGCCAACCACTAACGTAAAAAGCCGGCGAAGTGCCGGCTTTTTATTTACCACGGCAGACTTACTCGTCACAGCTCGCAGTTGGGTCTTCAGTATCACAAGCTGAGGCTTCAGGGTCGACGACAACAGATCCGTCGATGCCTACTTTATCAGCGATATCAGCGATCAATGCTGATTGTGCGTTCAGGGCAATAATGGTCTGCGCCACCGCACTGCTCACTTCGGCATTTTCTTCCATGATCTGAACATCGAACGGAGAGCCCGCGCGAGCCTGAGTATCAATGGCGACATATTGAGTTTCAGTAGCCGACAGAGCAACGGCTATGTCAGCCGCCAGTTCTGCTTCGCCTGAGTCTTTCAGCCAGTCATCAATGCCGTATCCGTTCACAGCATTGGTGGTAATGTCATCAACACCATTCAGTGTGCTGTCATAGCCTGCATAGCGACCGTAGTAGCTGTTTGATACGCCTTCAGCGTTCAGCCAGATATCACGGTGTGTGTTATCAGAGAAGCATGAGTGCTCGTCTTCCTGAGAGTTTGCAGAGAAAGCGATCTGCATACGCTCACCGGCCAGCTCACCTTCAGACAGTGTACCCATACCGGTAAGAATCTCGGTCAGTTTCTGTTTAGCCTGAGCTTCGTTATTCACCGTAGTAAAGGCTGTACGGTAAGCGGCACCCGGTGCCCAACCATCGCGTACAGATTCCAGATCCGCGATCAATTTATCGACCGCAACCTCAAGGAATTTATGACGACGGTGAGATTCAACGGTTGGATCGTACGCTGCATCGACGTTCTCATTCTCAGCGGCTTCGTCAGCATCATAGCTTGGCTGGAAGTCAGTGATTGGGCGATCACCGCCGGCTGCATAGAAAGAATTGTCTTCACCCGCATCTTCCTCATCGAACACTTTTACCGCATTGTTACGGTCAGTCCCGTCGGTAGTCTTGCCGTTGTCATTCAGATCCTGACCCCAGAGCAGGAACTCAATCGCATGGTACCCCGAGATAACATCATGCTCGTCTTCAGCTGAAGCGCTTACTTCAAGAAGTGCGGTATTAATCTCAATATCAGTGCGCGCGATGATATTGTCGGAATTATCGTAATCTTCGGCAGTGATCTCGTAGAGAGTTCCATCATCAGTGACGTTCTCGTCACCGACACGACCGCTGGAACCTGATACTTCATTGTCCGTCACACCAATCTGGCTCGTACCGAAATCCGCGCTGACGTTCATTTCATCGTCGAGAACTTTCACATAATCAATCAGCGCTTCACCCAATGGCCATGCGTTGATCGCGCCTTCCGGACCGTCTTCACTGCTGTAGTCGGTTGAATCAATCGGGCTGTTACGGAAACGGTAAACCTCAGTCTGGCCATAGGGCTCACGCGCCACCAGCCAGGCACGCTTGGCCGCCTGCAGGTTTGCTTCACTCGGGTCCGCCCGGAAGTCAGCGAGTGCTGCTTTCAACGCTTGTGCGGTTGTAACTGAGTCAAAATAGGCTGCGTACGCAATCTCCGCATTGGTCTCAAGTACCTTACCTACGTTTTCGAGGTTAAGGATATCTTCCGTGCTGCTGCTGTTGCTGCCTCCACAGGCAGCCAGTGTAAATCCGGCCGCGACAACGATCGCCAGTCGAGAAAGCTTCATAGGTTACTCCATCATCTGAGAGCCACTGGGGCTAGAAAAGTTGAAGTACATTAAACTCAATGCGAATTACTTTCAATAACAAATGTAAGCTAGTGTCATGATTTAAATCATTATCATCTGCTATCATCCGCGTACTCTGACCAACTGACTCAAATGGTTGTATTTTCTTGAGGTATCAACGGTGTGGCTTATGAAACTGAGCGTGCGACCCCTGGCTTTACTACTCCCTGCAACCCTGATTGCGTGTGGCGGAGGCAGCGGAGGATCTGATGATTCAGGTTCAGTATCGATCACAGAGATTCAATTAGGTGACGCTCTGTTCCACGACACCAACCTCTCGCTGGAGCGGACGCAGGCCTGCTCGACCTGTCACGACCCGGACCATGCGTTCACAGATCCCTCGACCAACGGAAATGGTAATGTGCGCTCTGCATCGATCGGCGACGACGGCGTATCCCTTGGTGACAGAAATACGCCAACAGCGCTGTATTCAGCCAGTATTCCCGAGTTCACCTATGGGACTCACCAGCGCTTTAACAGCCCACAAGGCGACTACACAGGCTACATCGGTGGTCAGTTCTGGGATGGTCGTGCGGCAACGTTGGAAGATCAGGCAGGTGGCCCGCCTCTGAACCCTATTGAAATGAATCTGCCCGACAAAGCAACCGTCGTTGCGCGCCTGCGTGAAAACACCGACTATGAAGACGCCTTTACCGAACTGTACGGCACCAATATTTTTGATGATGTTGATGAAGCCTACAGCGCGATGACTCAGGCAATTGCTGCTTTTGAGCGCAGTCCTGACATGTCACCCTTCACCTCAAAGTACGACAAATTTATTCGCGGTGACTATGAATACAGTCCGGTTTCCAAAGCCGCACTAGGTAAGGCACGCTTTTTCTCGCAGCAGTTTACCAACTGCGCAACCTGCCACCAGCTTCGCCCCAATGGCAATGAGGGCGAGACATTCAGTAATTACGAATTCCACAATATTGGCGTACCGGTGAACACCCGATTACGCACAGCAAACGGCAGCGATGAAGGCTTCACTGATACGGGTCTTGCTGCCATTGACGCTGTTTCAGACGAGCCTGATACAAGTGAGCTGGAGGGTAAGTTCCGGGTGCCTACCTTGCGCAATGTCGGCGTTACGGCGCCCTACATGCACAATGGAGTATTTCAGTCTCTGGATACCGTCATCCGCTTTTACGATCGCCACCTGGTAAGCTCAACCAATGGCATAAACCCTGAAACCGGGATCGCCTGGGCGGCACCGGAAGTCGGCGAAAATATAAGCTTCACGGAACTACGTCAGGGCAACGCCCTGAGTGACAACGATATCGAAGGGCTGGTCTGTTTTCTTTATAGCCTGACCGACGAGCAATACGAGCATCTGCTTCCGGCAGATGCTGAAGAGTGCGGACTCTGATTGCCAGAGTCCGTTTTCATGATTAATTAAAGCCAGCGTATTTTACGGAACAACGCCAGCAAGCCGACGGCAATAGACCCCATCGCAGCGAGCAGAATAAAGTAACCATTCTCTATTTTTAACTCAGGGATGTACTCAAAGTTCATGCCGTAGAGCCCTGCCAGAAACCCGAGAGGCACAAAGATCGCAGTAATGACCGTGAGCACTTGCATAGTGCGGTTCAACTGATGCGAAGCAATCGAAATATAACCATCAATTAAATCACCGCTGATGCTGTAGAAAATTTCTGCAAGCGTATAAAGACGATCAAAACGATCATGAAGATCGGTAATGGCGTGCCCCATGGCGTCATCTTTACTGCTTAACGCGATGTAGTCGTCGCTGAGTAATTCATCGGTGATATTTTTGTGATAATTGAACAGGCGGCGCAGTTTTACCAGCCGCGTGCGATACGTAACAAGTTCACGCATCAGGTCATCGTTGCCATTGGTCATCAGCGCATCTTCGATGTCACTCAAACGCTCTTCAAACTTAAGCAAAGCGTCCAGGTACAATCCGGCCGACGTGTGCATAATTCTCAGTGCTAAAAATCCCGGCCCCTGTTTCAACAGGGCCGCCCCCTGATCACTGAAAAGTTTCTCAATACTCGCCGCCTGCTTAGGGTGGCGGGTAATCAGAAAATTATGACCGACAAAAAAGGCAATATTCTGAGAGTCATGCTCAAGCTCTGCATTGAAACTGGCGATACCGCGATACAAGACAAAGGTAAAGTCGTCGAACTCTTCCAGTTTAGGCGGATGACGATCACGCTGAGCATCCTGCACCGCTAATGTGTGCAAGCCCAATCGTTCAAGCAGCTTACGTTCGCCGGAGGTGTCTTCTTCCTGAACATCCAGCCAGAACTTACCTTCGCGGTTTCGCTGCCACTCAATCAATAATTCAGAACCACCGGTGCGGATAGAACCGTCACTGCTCTCAAGCATACATCTGATCATAATGTTTCCTGTCTTTATTCTTTCGGTCAGAACAATCGATGCTGCTGCCCGGCTTCCTGATCAAAATTATGTCCAGTGAACTGAAAGATAGAATCAGCCACTGGTTTAAGTTGTTTTTCCAGATAGTGGTGATAGTCGATCGCAGACTGCCTTACCTCTACTGGCTCTGGCCCGTTAACTGTCATGATGTAACTGATCCACCCACCTCGTTCCTGATATCTCGGTGGACGTCTCTGGGTTTGCAGCCAACGATCCATAACCGCCGCCGCTTTTGCATGCGGCGGCCTGCTTTTCTGGTAGTGCGGCAGAGGCCGTCTCAGACGCTTACGATATATCAGCAAGTCATCTGTCTGGCCATCAAAAAGTGCGCTCACCTGCCCCTTTAACCATTGCCCCCAGGGTTCTCCACAGAACACCCGGCGATACAGTTCTTTCTGAAACTCTCGTGCCAGCGGCGTCCAATCGCTGCGCACCGCCTCCAACCCCTTAAACACCAGACGGTCGTCGTTTGCGTTAATGCCGGCGTAACGTTTTTTACTGCCCGTTTCAGCACCACGGATTGCTGGCATAAAAAACTGCCGGTAATGCGTTTCGTACTCAAGTTCCAGATAGCTTTTGAGCCCGAATTCGTTGTTCAGTTCAATAGAAAGCCACTGGTTAATATCTTCTGCGAGTTGATGCCCCAGCGTGTCGGCGTCCTGGTCACTGAGCTCCTGATCTACCCAAACAAAAACAGAGTCCGTATCACCATAGATAACCTGATACCCCTGCTCGGCGATATACGCGGTTGTGCGCTGAATAATGTCATGTCCACGCTTCGTAATAGAAGCCGATAACCTCGTATCGTAAAAACGACACCCCTCTGAACCCAGCACGCCATAGCAGGACGCCATGATGATTTTGATCGCTTGCGACAAGGGTTTATTGCCCTGCTGCTTGGCGCCTTCACGCAACTCACCCAGATGGCGGATCAGATCGGGCAGGATATGTTCATGACGGTGAAATACACCCCCGAAATAGCCCGGTACGGTTTCCTCTTCAGCCGCATGTTCAGCAGAAATCAGGCCCGCAGGGTCAATGCAGAATGTACGAATAATCGAGGGATACAGACTTTTGAAATCCAGAACCAGTACATGGCGGAACAACCCCGGCTGAGAATCCATAACATACCCACCCGGACTTTTTTCGGCGCTGTAGCCATCGCCCATATTGGGCGCTACCCAGCCAGCCCGATGCAAACGCGGCAGGTACATGTATTCGAAAGCCGCAACCGATCCTCCCATCCGGTCCATAAGCAGTCCGGTCATGCGCGAGCGTTCGATCAGAAAATTAAACAGATCGGTATGTTCAAAGATACGCCAGACCAATTCGCAGTCTTTCAGGTTGTAGGCCGCCAGTGCCTGTTTATCTTCTACAAATAAACGCTCAATATCACCACCGCGCTCTTCACCATGCAGGAGTTTTCCTTCCCCCAGTAATTGATCCGCGACATCATCAAGAGCAAAACTGTCAAACTGCCAGGTCGCTGTTCTCAGACATTCGATGCCATCCAGTATCACGCGCCCCGGCGTGTGCAGAAAAATACGATCTGGATTTTGTGCAGATTGACGCCAGTCCAGTAAGCTGCCATCGCGCCCCAGGGCAAAAGGAATATCGTGCTCAGCAAACTTACGCCTGAGAAACGCCATATCAAATTGAATGAAATTCCAGCCAATCAGTACGTCAGGGTCATATGCAGCGATGACCTCCAGAAAGCGTGTTAATAGGGCCGGCTCATCTGCGACGGCTTCATAACTATCGCCTTCCTGGTCACTAATCATAAGAACGTGCGAAAACTCAGGCGCATAAAACGCGATAGAGAATAACCGGTCGGGTTCATCGGTGCGCGGGAATGAGGTTTCAATATCGACTGACAGGTAGCGCAGATCCGGGCGGTAGTCACCAGGCGTCAATTGCACATCGGTCGCTGACTGCCAGCAGGAAGCAACCGTCAGGTTGTCACCTGAGCGCCATTGTCCACCGTGGATTCTGGCCGACCCGGCGATAAAACGCTCCATCAGATAACGATCGGTTGGGCGGATATCCAGCTCATACACGTCTACTTTCTGATCCTTCAGAACATCCCGCCAGCGATAGAGATAGGATGAAGGAAGATAACAGGCCACGGCCGGCTCTTTATTAAAAAGCTTCAGTCCGACTTCTCGCAGAGTGACCGGCCAACCCAGTGCCGCAATGACTTCCTGAGCACGCACGACGTGTTGCGCCGGGATAAAGCATACGCACGGTTGTTCTATGCAGGTGCGGACAGCTCCCTCGGGAGTCGACCACCAGAATGTCAGCTGTGTTTTATCCCCCTCATCCTGCCAGCGGCTGCTGAGAAGAAACGCGGGGAGCGGTGTGGAGAGCAATGTCAGAACCAGTGCCTATACTGAGAGCATCAAAGTGTATTTCAGGAGTCACTGCATGACCACACCTCAAATCAGTCAGGACCCAATGTATCTGATGCTACGCGACGATAACGTTGCTGGTTTCAATCAGGCACGGGAGTCCGGGAAGTCCTGTGATCTTACCGGGTGTGATCTGCGTGGACTGGACCTGCGTAAACTCAACGTGTCAGGCATGGACCTGACCGATACGTATTTCCGCGGCTCAGATTTGCGCGGTATCGACTTTCGCGGTTGCCAGATGGGTGGCGCCAGCCTCGCCGATGCCAAAATCAGCGGCTGTTATTTCCCGCCCGAACTGAGCGCCGAGGAGATCCGCTTATCGGTAACAATGGGGACGCGCCTGCGTCACCCGAGCAATATGTGACTCAGTTATCACTGAGCGCTTGAGGCTGCTTACATCTCAGCCGAATCGGGTAAAGTAGTGTCATCAGCAATTGCTCACAGAAGCAAGAGAGGCACCATGTATCAGAATGGAACTGAACCCGCGACAGGATTTGAAGCGAACTCCCCCCGGCTTCAGCAACTCGCCAGAGAGATGCTGCAAGGCTTCACTTACACGCAGAATGCAGTCACTTTCGAGTCTGTGGATGACCTCTATGAGCATTTTGATGAAGACACCCTGTTCCTGGTTAAAGATGGCATCATCGACATCTGCTGTAATGAAAACACGCTGTTTTCGTGCGAAGAAGGCGACCTGATCGGTATCAGCCAATCGTTTCATTTGCCGTCTCCTACTCTGACAACCGACGGCTACGTTGAACTGCAGCCCATCAATCGCGACGATTTTCTACTGCATATCTACAACGACAAACGCCGCCAGCACTGCTGGAGCCATTACCTGGTTACTCTGAATTCATTGCTGACCGAACGTCTGGGCGCCATGTCGAAAGAGCAGCTCAAGCCCGCGGCCGGATTCCTTAACTTCTCAGCGGGCGACACCATCATTCAGCAAGGCGACGATGCTGACATGGTATACACCATCATCAGCGGTAACGCCGATGTCATTGTCGATGGCGTGTCTGTAGGAGAACTGGGAGAGGACGAAGTATTCGGCGCTATGGCCGTATTCACCGGAGAGAAACGGTCAGCCTCTATCATAGCGTCAACGGCATGTACCGTAATGGCGGTGCCACAGCAGGACTTTACCGTCTTGATTGAAGCGCAACCCCAGGCTGCGGTGAACCTGATCGAAAACCTGGCGCGACGCATTAATATGATGAACCAGCAGGTATTAGAACAGCACTGATCGCTACACCAGAATCGTAAAATTGCTCTTTGACACACCCTTTACAAAACTAAATGATAATTATTATTGACTGCATTTAGGTCCTGCCCTAGTATGAATCCTGTCGCTGGCTCATCACCAGCGATGTTCAGCATTCTGACATGGTCTGAATGATGATCTCTCTCATCACTGGCCGAGAGGCCAGGCTAATCACGGTTGCTTTGCCCCTCTATCTTTTCACGAAGAGTCGAGGGGCGTTTTTTTGCCCGCTTGTCAGAACGACTTGCTAGAATAGTCCTCCGGTTTTCATACCCCGCAAGGCAATACCTTTGCGGCATTGCTTACGATCAAGAGAAGTAACAGGACGCACCGTGCCAGCCATCTGCAAAGATTCCGACCTACAAGAAGGCCAGTCCCGTGGATTCGAACTCGACGGCCATTCTTTTTTTGTCGTCCGCCAGCAGGGCAAGGTATACGCCTACCGCAATCACTGCCCTCACCTTGGGGTAAACCTGGAATGGATGCCCGATCAGTTTCTGGATTCTGACGGCCGATTAATTCAATGTGCGATGCACGGTGCACTGTTTCTGATTGAGAGTGGCTATTGCGTATCCGGCCCCTGCACTGGCCAATCTCTCACACCGCTCGCCTGCGAAGTACGCGACGAAGGTATTTGGGTCGATCTCTGATCAGCAATGTAAAATTTATCAGAGTACGAGGGGCAATAGTCCACTGACCTCGAGGCCGGAGTCATCTTTTGCGAAGGTAACCTTCGCCGCCATCACTTCAACCCCCGACGCCATCACTTCGCGCAATGTCTGTGCGTACTTCGGGTCGATGTGTTCGGCAACGGTGACTTCACGTATGCCTTCGTGCGGCACGCAAAACAGCAATACAGCCCTATCCCCCTCTTCTTTCAGAGCCTGCAGCCGAAGCAAGTGCTTACGTCCGCGATCAGTCACTGCATCAGGAAAGCACCCAAGACCATTGTCCTCCTCCAGTAAAGTGACGCTTTTCACTTCAATCCAGCAGCGACGACCGTCGTCGAGAAGCTGACAGAAGTCGAGTCGACCATCTTCAACTTTCGGCTCCCGCTGAAGCGACTCGTAATCATCGAAGCTCTCTATTTCTCGGGCCTCAAGCGCCTCTCCGATAATTTGATTGGGCCGCGCCGTGTTTACGCACACACGGTATTTACTATCGACTTCGACCCACTCCCAGGTGTATCGGTATTTTCGCTTCGGGTTCGCGCTGTCCGATATCCAGACCTTACTCCCCGGTTCAGCGCAGCGTTTCATCGATCCTGTGTTTGGGCAGTGCACTGTTATTTCAGACCCGTCCTGCAAGCGCACATCCGCGAGAAAACGTTTGTATCGCTTGATAAGAGTTCCTTCGATCAGGGGCAATTCATACTTCATTATTTGTCCCCTCGGTTTTGTGCTGCATCAGCGACATAAGCAGGCAACCAGTCTGCCAGACGGCCCACCGCTTCTTTTAAACGCTCAATGCGTGTCGTGAACGCAAAGCGCACATGCTCGCCAGCACGATGATCACCGAAATCCACGCCCGGAGTAATCGCAACCCCTGTTTCTCGCAGAAGCTGGGCGCAGAACGACAGGCTGTCATCGGTAAAATCGCTCGCATCGGCGTACACGTAAAAAGCCCCCTCTGGCACAACGGGCACCTTAAAACCTAGTTCAGGTAACGCGCTGAGTAAGTAGTCACGACGCTCGTGCAATATCTGCCGACGTTCCTCCAGTGTCGCCATCACCTCAGGCGAAAAGGCAGCCATAGCGGCATACTGCGCTGGTGTAGACGGTGCCAGAAATAGATTCTGGGCGAGAGTATCAAGCACGGGAACGAGTGATTCAGGCACCACAGCCCAACCCAAGCGCCAGCCAGTCATGCCAAAAAACTTAGAAAAACTGTTCAGCACAACGGCGTCATCAGCGACCGACAATACGGTTTCTGCACCGCCTTTGACCTCGCCCTCCGCAAAATTCAGCCCCTGATAAATCTCATCAACCCAGAGTTCACCACCTTGCCTGCTAACGGCCTGCGAGAGTTGTAAGAGTTCATCTGTCGACAGAACCGCACCGGTAGGGTTTGCCGGGCTGGCCACCAGGGCAGCGCGTGTCGATGGTTGCCAGTGTGCTTCAATATCAGCGGCAGTCAGTTGGTATTTCTGATCCGGGCCTGCCGCAATCAATTGACCATGAGCTTCAAAGACCCGCGCAAAGTGGCGATTACAAGGGTATCCCGGGTCTGCCAGCATAAGCTGATCACCCGGATTCAGCCGCGCTGCCGTGAGCAACAACAGAGCCCCGGATGCGCCCGGCGTCAGGACGACACGTGAGGGTGAGACCTCTACATCAAAGCGCGAGCGGTAATATCCGGCGATTTTTTCGCGCAGCTCTGGCAAGCCCAATGCAGGGGTGTAGCCCGTCTTTCCGGCCCTGAGAGCGGCAATGCCCGCTTCGGTCACCTGTTCCGGTGTTGAGAAGTCCGGCTCTCCCACTTCCAGGTGGATAATATCGCGTCCTTCAGCCTGCATTGCCTGAGCCTCGGCCAGAATGGCCATGACTTGAAACGGCTTAATCTCGCCACTTCTTTTCGAAGTTAATGACATAGTTCTCAAATTCTTGAAGGTTTATGGGCTATTGTGCCAGATTAGGTGTTGGCACAGCAGGATACGAACATACAAATGAGCACATAAAAGTATTGGCGCTGGCGATGTTATCTGATAGTTTCCCGGCCTTGTATTTTTTGCGCGTCTGATGCATAGCTCAGAATGCGCTGATGCGTGACTATTATTTGAACAGGTGAGGCACAAGAGAAATGCCGCAAGAGAAAAAAGAATTTGCCCTGTCTGACTTTACTCCATACGACCTGAAAGATGGCGAGGAGTATATGAATGAAGCGCAACAGGAACACTTCCGCAATATTCTGCGTAACTGGCGCCAGGAATTGATGGAAGAAGTCGACCGCACGAAAGAGCACATGCAGACCGAACTCAACAACTACGCTGACCCGAACGACCGTGCCAGCCAGGAAGAAGAGTTCAACCTGGAGCTGCGTACACGTGATCGCGAGCGGAAGCTGCTGAAGAAAATTGAGAAGACCATTGATCTGATCGATAAAGACGACTACGGCTACTGTGAAGCCTGTGGTGTCGAAATCGGTATTCGTCGTCTCGAAGCCCGCCCGACCGCTGACCTCTGTATCGACTGCAAAACACTTGCAGAGATCAAGGAAAAGCAACTCGGCGTATAAGCTCCGGCGCTTTAATACAGTGACCGACAGGCAGGTTAACCTGCCTGTCGGAACACAAATATGACAGACTATATCGGGCGCTTTGCCCCCTCTCCAACCGGGCCTCTGCACTTTGGCTCTCTGCTGGCCGCACTTGCCAGTTATCTGGACGCACGACATTGCCGGGGGCAGTGGCTGGTCCGCATCGAAGACCTCGACCCTCCCCGCGAAGACCCGACGGCTACCGCCGAAATCCTGCGTATTCTTGATGCCTATGGCCTGCACTGGGACGGTGACGTCGTTTACCAGAGCCAGCGTGGTGAACTCTATCAGTCCGCTCTGGATAAACTTCGCGATCAGGGCGATGCTTTTCCTTGTGCCTGTTCACGTAAACAGCTCGGAGGAGAACTTCACCTGGGAGTCTGTCCTCCCCCTGCGAGCCATGATTTCGCCTGGCGCTACCTGTGCCCCGGCGGCGTCACCGCATTGCATGATGGCCTACAGGCCGACCATCGCTATGACCTCGCGGATGAAATTGGTGATTTCGTGATCCGCCGCCGCGATGGCTTCTGGTCATACCAGCTTGCCGTTGTTGTCGATGACGCCGCACAGGAAATTACCCACGTTGTACGCGGCATTGATCTCATCGATTCCACGGTTCGTCAGTATCTGCTGCAACAGGCGCTATCCCTGAAAGTCCCGCAATACAGCCATATTCCCGTAGCGGTAGAACAGAACGGGCAAAAACTGAGCAAACAGAATCTGGCCCTGCCTCTGTCAGGCGAACACATCAGTGAAACACTGTGGCAAGCGTTGCACTGGTTACGCCAGTCGCCTCCGCAGGCATTGCTTGGGGCGCCCGCGAGCGAACTTTTACACTGGGCCGTCCGCCACTGGAACACAGAGCCATTGAAGGGGCAGACATCAATGCCTGCGCCCGGGCCATTTCAACGCACATAATCGATGCCTGGTGTGCTAATCTCTGGGCAACCAAACACCCAGAGCGCTAAATGTACGATTATCGCCTCAGTCTGCTGATGCTGGTAGGCATCTACCTTATCTCTCCAGTCATGATGGACTGGTGGCTCGATGACCGTGCCGCCTGGTATCGTCCATTTGGAATCTGGGCGCTTCTGATTGCTCTCTACATCTGGTTCAACAGCAAGCAGAAGGACAACGATGACGTTTAGCCTTGGTCAGCTGGCGCTTCTCGGCGTTGGCTATCTGTTTTCTCTTTTTCTCGCGGCATACGCCGTCGAGCGTAACTGGCTACCACGCAGCTGGGTTCGCCACCCTCTTGTGTATGTTCTGTCTCTCGGGGTTTACGCCAGTGCCTGGGCTTTCTATGGCTCGGTAGGCCTCGCCAACCAGTACGGTTACGGTTTTCTCGCTTACTACATGGGGATTTCAGGGGCGTTCGTGATGTCCCCGATTCTGCTTAAGCCAATTTTACAGATTACGCGGACGTATCAGCTCAGCTCACTCGCTGATTTATTGGCGTTCCGTTACCGGTCGCGATGGGCTGGAATCTCCGTGTCGCTGATCATGCTGGCGGTAGTGATTCCTATGCTGACGCTGCAGATCACAGCCATCGGTGACACCTTGTACCTGCTTAACCGCGAGTGGCCGGTTGAGAATCTGGCGCTGGCGTACTGCCTGATCATGATTCTGTTCGCCATTCTGTTTGGCGCCAGACACGTATCTCCGCGCGAGAAGCACGAAGGCCTGGTATTTGCGATTGCCTTTGAGTCCGTTCTGAAACTGGTCGCTATTCTTGTGCTAGGTGGTGTTGTACTGTTTGGCGTATTCCCCGAAGTCGGCGGTCTGGAGCAATGGTTATCAGACAACCAGGCTCAGCTCGCCCGCGAGCAAGTGCGTTTGCAAGATGGCCCGTGGCGAACCCTTCTGCTGATGTTCTTTGCCGCCGCTGTCGCCATGCCCCACATGTTCCACATGGCGTTCACCGAGAACAACAACCCCGGCGCCCTGAAACACGCCAGCTGGGGATTCCCGCTTTTCCTGCTGATCATGAGCCTGTCGGTGCCGCCTATTCTGTGGGCCGGTTACTATCTGAATGTTGACAGCGATCCGTCCTACTTTGCTCTGGGTATCGGCCTGGCGCTGGAATCTGAATTCCTGACTGTGATGATTTTCGTCGGTGGTCTGGCCGCCGCATCAGGCATCATCATTGTGACCACCCTGTCGACGGCGGCGATGTTTCTAAACCACCTGGTGCTGCCTATTTATAAACCCGCACCACGCTACGATTTCTATCGCTGGCTGCTGTGGATGCGTCGCTCGCTGATCGGGGTCATCCTGTTACTGGCGTACGGTTTTTACCGCATCGTTGGCTCTGATCTCGACCTCAGCCAACTGGGTATTCTCGGGTTCGTTGCCTGCTCACAATTTCTGCCCGGTATCCTCGGACTACTCTACTGGCCGCAGTCCAACCGCAAAGGTTTTATCTCGGGTCTGGTGGTCGGCACCATCACCTGGATCTACGGTCTGTTATTACCGTTCTGCGAGCTGGCACTGGGCTGGGAGATTCCGTTCTTCCTGCCACCGACGGATGAAGGCAACTGGCACTTATCTGCCATAACAGCGATCGGTATCAACTTTCTGTTGTTTGTCATTATCAGTCTGAGTACCAAACGCAGCGCCGAAGAGCAGTCCGCAGCGGATGCCTGCTCTATCGATAACGTATCACGACCCTCGCGCCTGCCTCTGCAGGCGGTCAATACCAATGAAGTGATTAACGCTCTGACGCCGTCATTGGGCCGTTACGTTGCTGAACGCGAAGTCTATCAGGCGTTAGATGATCTGGAGCTGCCTTCTTACGAAGACCGGCCGTACGCGTTGCGTCGCCTGCGCGCCCGACTTGAAGCTAACCTCTCAGGTTTGATGGGCCCAACGGTTGCTCACGATCTGGTGAACCGCTATCTGCCGTTCCAGAAAGACGTTGAGCTGACCGAAGACATCTTTCAGCTTGAGCAACGCCTTGAAGGTTTCCACAGCCGACTGGGCGGCCTTGCCAGTGAGCTGGATAACCTGCGTCGCTATCACCGCGAGACGCTCGAACGACTGCCCATGGGGGTCTGCTCGCTGGCACCGGATGGTGAAGTGCTGATGTGGAATCAGGTAATGTCGCAGCTTACCGGTACCGAATCCCGCGAAGTGACTGGCTCGCACGTCAGCCGCTTGCCTGCGCCCTGGGGGCCGATGCTGACCGATTTTCTGACCAGCCACGCCATGCATAAACACAAGCACCGGGTCGATAGTGCGGGGCGCCCGCGCTGGTTCGGGATGCACAAAGCAGTATTGCAACCAAGTGGAAGCCAGCCCGGCGGCACAGTGATTCTGCTTGAGGACCAGACGGAAACTCAGCTCCTTGAAGAAGAACTGATGCACAGTGAGCGCCTTGCGTCGATCGGTCGTCTTGCTGCCGGCGTCGCCCACGAAATTGGCAACCCAATCACGGGGATCGACTGTCTGGCGCAAAGCATGCGTTACGAGACCGACAACCCGGAATTACTGGAAATGGCCGACCAGATTCAGGAACAGACCAAGCGTGTTACCCGAATCGTGCAATCACTGATGAACTTCTCTCATGCCGGTCATCACAGCACAGAACACGAGCCGGTCGACGCCACCTACTGTATTAACGAAGCCATCCAGCTTCTTAAGCTGAGTAAACGCAGTCAGGACATCAATTTTATTAACGACTGCCCGCCCGAACTGATGACTATGGGAGATGCTCAGCGTCTGGTGCAGGTGTTTGTAAACCTGCTGGGTAACGCGCGCGATGCCTCCGAAGCCGGCGGCACCATCTGGGTTCAGGGCGATATGGATGAACAGCAGGTCAGAATCCGCGTGATCGATGACGGACACGGCATTCCGGCGGAAACGCTCGATCATATATTTGAGCCATTTTTTACCACCAAAGACGTGGGTAAAGGGACGGGACTGGGACTATCACTGGTCTACAGCATCATTGAAGAGCACTACGGTCACATCGCAATCGACAGCCCATTGGCCAGCGGACGCGGAACCTGTGTTACAGTCAGTCTTCCACGTTGTGAACAACCTGAGTTAACGGATCACCATTCATGAGTCATATTCTGGTCGTAGAAGACGAAGCTATTATCCGCAACGCGGTGCGTCGCCTGTTAACTCGCCATAATCATGAAGTGACTGAAGCAGACTCTGTCGATGCCGCCAAAGCGCTCGACCTGACCAGCTATGACATGATCATCAGCGACCTGAGACTGCCTGGTGGCCATGGCACTGACCTTATTGAGCTCGCAGGTAAAGTGCCGGTTCTTATCATGACCAGCTACGCCAGCCTGCGTTCTGCCGTCGATGCCATGAAGCTCGGCGCGGTTGATTACATTGCCAAACCCTTTGATCACGACGAAATGATTCAGGCAGTTGAACGTATCCTGGCGATGCGTACAGAGACAACTGACGCAGTTGCCGACCCGCACGACGACCTGCCCGAGCCAGTACCTTCCTCTAAAACCGGAATTATAGGCAGCTGCGAGCCGATGCAGTTGTTATTCCGCAAGATTGCCAAAGTCGCCCCGACTGATGCCACTGTGCTTATCCAGGGCGAGTCCGGTACCGGTAAAGAGCTGGTTGCGAAAGCGATCCATAATCAAAGCCGACGTGCCGACAAACCACTGATTTCAGTAAACTGTGCGGCCATTCCTGAAACTCTGATCGAGTCGGAACTCTTTGGTCACGAGAAAGGTGCATTTACCGGTGCAACGGCACAGCGCCAGGGTCTGGTTGAAGCTGCCGATGGCGGCACCCTGTTTCTGGATGAAATCGGCGAACTGCCTCTGGAAGCACAGGCTCGCCTGCTACGCGTTCTACAGGAGGGCGAGATCCGTCGTGTCGGCTCCGTGCAAAGCCAGAAAGTGAATGTCCGCCTTGTTGCCGCTACACACCGCAACCTGAAAGAACTCTCCTCGCAGGGTGAATTCCGTGAAGACCTCTACTACCGTCTGAATGTTATGGAGCTGCACCTGCCGCCGTTGCGAGACCGAGGTGAAGATGTCATTGAGATTGCTGTAGCTATGCTGGCTCGCGCCTGCGAAAAGATGGCGACGGCCCCAATGCGCTTTAACGATGCCTCACTGAAAGCCATTCGTGATTACCACTGGCCCGGCAATGTACGCGAGCTTGAGAACGCAGTAGAGCGCTCCGTTATCCTTGCTGAATCCGACGAGGTCGAGCCCGATCTGCTGGGCATTGAAGTCAGCCCCGACCGTTACATCAGCGATTCCATGCGTAACAGTCTTGTCGAAGACAACCCCTACCAGCCCACAGACCAGAACGACGAGCAACAGGGGGACCTGTCGCTGGACGATTACTTTGTGCACTTCGTGCTCGAAAACGAAGCCTCAATGACCGAGACCGAACTGGCGAAAAAGCTCGGTATCTCACGTAAATCACTGTGGGAACGCCGGCAACGCCTGGGTATTCCACGCAAAAAGGGTGGCCGCTGATTCCAGCTCGGCCACTCCTGCTGTCAGCCCTTACCGTTACACACTCCTCTCGAGACAGCCTTCTTCCTTTTCTGTTACGCACATAACGAATCCAGTTACAGAGTGTTACTCAGGTATCAAATCTGTTACCGAATGGCTCACAGTTAGTAACACTTTAGTCTAACTGTCTATAATTATAGACAGGTGTAATTTCATAAATCATTGATTTTTAAGTGATTTTTATTTTTGGCACGGCTTTCGCTTTATAGACAGTACTGAGCTGGTGTCCATCAATAAAAATAACAAAGAGACACTGCCGGTAAGCGGGAGGCGCACAAATAACAATAATAAAGCGCCGGAAATTCCCAACCTCATAACAAAAACGACAATGGCCACCATTGTTAGTTTCGAATGAGCAGAGACATAACAACAATAAAAACAGAAGCTCTGCCTATTCAAAACGACGATGATACCTGTGGCAGCACAGAATAATAAGAATAACGCCCCTGAAGAGCCGCATAAGCGGCTTTTTTATTGTCTGTTCGTCAGACATCAGCCTCTGGCCCAGCAATCATTCCCGATCGGTAACGTCTTTGTTACCCCTACCTCAAGCCTTCGACTAAAGTGTTACCCCCACTCACCCAACTGTTACCAATAGACATATGTCAGCGTAATGTTACGTAACACTTTCTGTAAAAATGCGCCTACCACACATCACCAAAAAACATAACCCATTGAAAAATATAGGTTTTTAAAAATTGGCACGGTCTTGGCATTATTTTACATACAGCAGGACGACACCAATAAAAATAACAAAGTCGAACTGCGGGGCTTGCTGCTGAAACGCAAACAATAAAAATAATCAGCAAGCCCGGTGAAGAACCCCTTCACAAACAATAAGAAGTACGGAAGAACAGAGAAAAATAAGACAGTTGGGCCGCTAACAATAAAAATAACAGAGGCGTCCAAACAAAGACTGCAGAAAGAATCCAAGAAGCCGCACCTGCGGCTTTTTTATTGCCTGAAATTCGCCCTACCCGATTCGACCTCTTCATAACCTCTCGACGGTTTACTCTTCAGTGGCATCCGGCGTAAGGCTGATTGAACATTTACTCAGTGTTACGTTTCCTGAAGTTTGTTACCTGTGGGTTACACAATCCGTAATCTTTCGTAACACTTCGGCCCACAGCACAACTCAAAAACCGGGGCAATGAAACATAAGCTATTGATATATATAGGTTTTTAAAAGTTGGCACACCATTCGCTTTATATTCATCAGAGAGCAACGCAAACTATAAAAATAACAAATGCGACGCCTCAGCAAGATCTCAGAACGAAGCGCACCAATAAAAATAACAAAGTGCTTCCAACGGGATCGGGTAGAGAAGAAGGGCCAACAATAAAAATAACAAAGGCCTGGGTGACAAATGTTTTGAATGCGCATTGAGCGCCGACAACAACAATAAAAAATGAGGCAGGGGATGCCCATTCAAAACATCTGTCGACATGGTTGCTGGGCATAACAATAACAACATCCGGCACAACCGACTCAGAAAGCCGCACTGGCCCCAATCAGTGCGGCTTTTTCTTTGCCTGTTACCTACCCCTCCGGGCCAGCTTCAACTGTTTACTTTGTGTCCGCTCCGGCTTAGCTGTAAACTCGCTCGCAGATTAACCAGAGAACCACTTCTATCGTGACCCTGATCAACCGAGTCAAAAAGCTGTTCAGCCAGAAAGTCGCTGCCGATGACGTACAGCTGCGTGTGATTCCGCGCGACGAGCATTCTATTTCCCGCACAAACATCAGTGAGGCTGCGCTTAAGGTCCTCTATCGACTGCGTAAAGCAGGCTACGGTGCGTACCTTGTGGGTGGCGGTGTCCGCGATAACCTTCTGGGTTTGTCACCTAAAGATTTCGATGTGTCGACCGATGCGACACCAGAGCAGGTTAACGCTCTGTTCCGCAACTCTCGCCTGATCGGTCGCCGCTTTAAGCTGGTTCATGTCGTGTTTGGCCGCGAAGTGATTGAGGTCGCGACCTTCCGTGCTCCACCTTCTGAAGAGCACTCAGACAAAGTATCCCGTCAGGGCGACCAGGGTATGATCCTGCGCGATAACGTTTACGGAAATAAAGATGA
Source organism: Oceanospirillaceae bacterium (assembly GCA_002724925.1). Classification (GTDB taxonomy): domain Bacteria; phylum Pseudomonadota; class Gammaproteobacteria; order Pseudomonadales; family Oceanobacteraceae; genus Thalassolituus. The sequence goes on along the minus strand of PBQA01000013.1, from coordinate 127,021 downwards.
AGACGCCATGCGCCGCGACTTCACCATTAATGCTCTGTACTACAACATTGATGATTTCAGCGTGCACTCCTACGCTGGCGGCTGGGACGACCTGAAGGCAAAACAGATCCGTCTGATCGGTGACCCGGCGACACGTTACCGCGAAGACCCGGTACGCATGCTGCGAGCTATCCGCTTTGCGGTAAAACTCGGCTTTGATATCGAAGCCAACACAGCGGCGCCAATTCGCGACATGGCGCCGCTGATGACTCAGATTCCTGCAGCACGCCTGTTTGAAGAGTCACTGAAGCTTATTCTGGCGGGTAACGCACTGGATACTGTGCGTATGCTGCGTGACTACCACCTGTTCGAACCTCTGTTCCCGTCTGCTGAGCAACGTATGCAGGAAGACGATTACGCCGTGTCTCTCATTGAGAACACCATGCGTAACACCGATGCCCGCATCCAGGCGGGTAAGTCAGTAACACCTTATTTCTTCCTCGCAGCCTTGCTCTGGCCACAACTGAATAAAGTGCGTCAGAAATACGAAGACGACGGCATGGCGCCGCATCCGGCCATTCAGAAGGCTGCCGATAAAGTGCTCCAGGAACAGGTGAAAGCAACAGCGATTCCTAAGCGTTTCTCGATCCCGATGCGTGAGATCTGGGAGATGCAGCTGCGCCTGCCAAAAACACGTAGCCGCAAGGCTGCCGAGCTGACCCAGCATCCGCGCTTCCGTGCCGCCTACGACTTCCTGCTATTACGTCATCAGTCCGGTGAAGATCTGCAGGAGCTGTGTGACTTCTGGACCGACATACAGAAAGATCATCCACCGGCAGCCAGTCGTTCGCACGACAGACGCAACGATGGTGCAGGCGAACGTAATGATGGCCAGCGTCGCCGCCGTCCACGTCGTCGCCGCAACGGCAATAACAACCGTAGCTGACCCCAATGACCACGGTTTATATCGGGCTTGGGGCCAACATTGACGGGCCCATCGAGCAGATTCATATCGCCCTGCAAACACTGAAAGCACTGCCAGAGACTCAGCTCCATCGGTGTTCTTCTCTTTATGGCAGCGCACCGCTCGGCCCTGAAGATCAGCCCGACTATGTGAATGCAGTCGCCGAACTTGAAACCGGGCTCTCCCCTATGGATCTCCTCGATGCTTTACAGGCGATCGAAAAGACCCAGGGCCGGGTAAAGCAGCGCCACTGGGGTGAGCGCTGTATTGACCTCGACATTCTTCTGTACGGTGATGAAACACTGAGTTCAGAACGCCTCAACCTCCCGCACCACGAAATGAAGAACCGGTCGTTCGTCGTTACTCCATTGCTTGAGATCGCGCCGGATCTCGTCCTTCCTGACGGGCAACCGCTCTGTCAGATTGAGCCTGAATTTGATGGCGATCTGCACAAGCTGCAATCGCCCGTTATTGACTTATAACCCACAATCCGCACCATACGCCCATAACCCGCGTATCGGGATTACCGGAGAATAAACAGCATGAGCGCTATCAGCATCCGCACGTTACAAAGCATGAAAGACAAAGGTCAGAAGTTTTCTGTACTGACCGCGTACGATGCCACCTTCGCCCAACTTGCCGCCGACGCAGGTGTTGAGGCCCTGCTGGTTGGTGATTCACTCGGTAACGTTATTCAGGGGCAGACCAGCACGATTCCTGTGACCCTCGAAGAAATGGTTTATCACACCGCGGCCGTGGCACGCGGCAACGCCCGTGCAGAACGTCAGGCACTTATTATGACTGACCTGCCATTTATGACTTATGGTGATATTGCGACAGGCGTAGCAAGCGCACGTGCTGTCATGCAGGCGGGTGCCCACATGGTGAAGGTCGAAGGTGATGACTGGCTGGTGCCTCTTGTCGAAAGCCTGGCACGTCAGGGAGTTCCTGTATGCGCACACCTAGGCCTGACACCGCAAGCTGTGAACAAAATGGGCGGTTATCGCGTTCAGGGCCGCGAAGAAGAAAAAGCCGATGCCATGGTCGCGCACTCCATTGCTCTGGCAGAAGCCGGGGCTGATATTATCCTGCTTGAATGTGTTCCAAGCCCTCTTGCGAAGCGCATTACCGAAGCAGTGAATGTTCCTGTTGTCGGCATTGGTGCGGGTTCAGACACGGATGCTCAGGTGCTGGTGTGTTACGACATGCTCGGCCTCAATACTCAGCACATTCCTAAGTTTGTTAAGAACTACATGACCGATGGCCGTACTGTGCCCGAAGCCATCAAATCCTACGCCGATGAAGTTCGCGATGGCAGCTTCCCCGCTCCAGAACACGGATTTGATGCATGATTACAGTTCATACGATTGCTGAACTGCGGGAACACGTCCGCAACGCTCGTATGAGCGGAAAACGTATTGGCTTTGTGCCGACGATGGGTAACCTGCATGCCGGCCACATCAGCCTGGTAGATCGAGCCAACGACGAGACCGACTACGTCGTCAGCAGCATCTTTGTGAATCCGCTGCAGTTCAACGACAAAACTGACCTGCAACGCTATCCGCGCACCCTGCCGCAGGATCAGGAAAAGCTTGCCGCAGCCAACTGCGACCTTCTGTTCGCACCAGACGTTGATGAAATGTACCCGAACGGCCAGGACGAACAAAGCATCGTCCATGTGCCTGTAGTTTCTGAAGGTCTGTGTGGAGGCAGCCGTCCGGGTCACTTCGATGGCGTGTCGACTGTTGTTACCAAGCTGTTTAATCAGGTACTGCCCGACGCCGCTTTCTTTGGCGAGAAAGACTTCCAACAGGTCGCCGTCATCAAGAAAATGGTTAGCGATCTATGTATTCCGGTAGAGGTTGTCACTGTGCCGACCGCCCGGGCCGAAGATGGCCTGGCACTGAGTTCGCGCAACGGCTATCTGACGGACGAAGAACGCCAGCTCGCCACCGGACTCTACAAGACGCTGAACGAAATCGCCGATGCACTGAACGCGGGTGAATCGCTTGAAAGTAGCCTGAGTGCAGCTAGTCTTCGCCTTGAAGAGCGCGGATTCCGCCCAGACTATGTTGAAGTAAGATCCGCCACAGATCTGAGCTCAGCGGTATCAGGGGTTTCAGAGGTGGTGATTCTGGGGGCCGCATTTTTAGGCAATGCGCGCCTTATTGATAATCTGGTCGTAACATTGAATCGCGGGATTGTTTGAGGCATACTTCCGCGCCTTACGCCGATAGGCTAGAAAATGAGCAGTTCAGACGCCCGCATATTTAAGCGGATTCGAGCTGCCCGAACAGAGAACTTGAAGGGTTTACCCATGCAAACCATCATGCTGAAAGCCAAGCTTCACCAGGCACGTGTGACTCACTCTGTGCTGAATTATGAAGGCTCTTGTGCCATCGACGGCAAGCTGCTCGAACTTACGGGCATGCGTGAGTTTGAACAAATCCAGATCTACAACATTGATAACGGTCAACGTTTCACCACTTACATTATTCGTGGCGAAGATGACTCTGGCATTATCTCTGTAAACGGTGCGGCTGCGCACCACGCCAGTGTTGGCGACCGCATCATTATCTGCGCTTATGGCAACTACAGCGAAGAAGAGCTTGCGACGTTCAAGCCAAAGATGGTGTATATGAACGAAGACAACACTGTCAGTCACACCAGCTTCGACATTCCGGTGCAGGTGGCCTGATCACACGATCACTGCCAAACTGACCACAAAGGCCGCCCACGGGCGGTCTTTTTTTGCCCGTTGAATACCCACACCGTATACTCAATTCATCAGTTACGGAAAAAGTGCAGGAAAACCAATGGGATACACAGGAAGCCTGACGCAGTCAGCAGCGTGGAAAGACCTTCAGGAACACTACAGCGGCATCAGTGACCACCACATGCGCGACTGGTTCAATGAAGACCCCAACCGCTTTGACACCTTCCAGCTTGAAGCTGCAGGCCTGACCCTCGACTACTCCAAAAACCGCATCACCGAAGACACCATGTCACTGCTGCTGAGCCTCGCTCGTGAGCAGGATCTGCCCGCTAAAATCGGTGCAATGTTCAACGGCGAAACCATCAACCGCAGCGAGAACCGTCCGGCTCTGCACACCGCACTGCGCAACTTCGGCGACCGCGACATCATGGTCGATGGCGAAAACATCATGCCTGAGATCCGTGAAACGGTTCACCGCATGGAAGAGTTCTGCTGGAAAATCCGCCGTAACCAATGGCGTGGCTACACCAACAAACCGTTCACTGACGTCGTATCGATCGGTATTGGTGGTTCCTTCCTCGGCCCTAAACTGGCGTCCAGCGCACTCAAGCCCTATTGGGACAGCCGCCTGAATATTCACTACCTGGCTAACATCGACGGCTCGCACATTACCGAGATCTTAAAGCGACTCGACCCGGCGACCACCCTGTTTATTATTCAATCCAAGTCATTTGGTACGCAGGAAACCCTGAAGAACGCCAATGCCTGCCGTCAGTGGTTCCTTGATAACGGCGGCACCGAAGACGATCTGTGCAAACACTTCACCGCAGTGTCTTCAAACGTAGAAAAAGCCACCGCCTTTGGTATTTCTGAAGAGAACATCTTCCCAATGTGGGACTGGGTTGGCGGCCGTTATTCGCTCTGGTCGGCCATTGGCCTGCCACTGGCGCTGGCCATCGGGATTGATAACTTCCGCGACCTGCTACGCGGCGCCTACCTGATGGATGAGCATTTCCGCACGGCCCCGCTCGAACACAACATGCCCGTCATTATGGCTTTGCTGGGTGTCTGGTACGTTAACTTCTTTGGTGTGAACTCCCACGCCATCCTGCCATACGACCACTACCTGCGCTCGCTGCCTGCTCACCTGCAACAGCTCGACATGGAAAGTAACGGCAAAAGCGTGACCATTGATGGTAGCAAAGTAAATTACAACACCGGCCCGGTGATCTGGGGCGGTGTGGGTACCAACGGCCAGCACGCGTTCCACCAGCTGCTGCACCAGGGCACGCACTTTTCTCCGTGCGACTTCATCATGCCGATGAACAGCCACAACCCGATTGATAACTTCCACGCCATGCTGGTATCTAACTGCCTGTCTCAGAGTCAGGCGCTACTGCAGGGTAAATCTGAAGACGAAGCGATTGAAGAACTGGTCGCCTCTGGCATTAGCAAGGCCGAAGCCATGGTGCTGGCGCCACACAAAGTGATTCCCGGTAACCGCCCGTCTAACACGCTCTACTTCCCGAAATCGACACCACAGGTCGTGGGCGCACTGATTGCGCTGTACGAGCATAAAGTCGCGGCACAGGGCATGCTCTGGGACGTGAACTCCTTCGACCAGTGGGGCGTAGAACTGGGTAAGAAACTCGGTAACAAAGTGCTCGATGCGCTGGAGTCGCAGAGTGCACCTGACGGATTTGACGGCTCGACCAACGGCCTGATTAACGCATTCCATCGTATGCAGAAGCTTCTGTGACCCTATATACAGATTCAGTACGTGGTTTGTAGCACGCCGTAGATACATCCCTGTAGGCTCTTTGCCAGCATCCCTGCTGGCAAAGGCTACTCACCACGTACTAAATCTGTTGTCACCTCCGCGTGTGTGGAGTGCCGTATAGCGGGCTGAGTACCTATAAGCCTTCTTAACGACAACACATTGCTAACCAGTGTAAAATGCGGCGCTTTATACCTTCAGTCTGGTGTTACCTATGACAGCGCATTCTTCATCGTTTCATGCCATCGAATGGCGCGGCCAGTCGCTACATCTGTTAGATCAACGCGTATTGCCGCACACCCACACAGTGCATGAATACACCACCGCTGCCGACGTTGCTGATGCCATCCGTGACATGGTCGTGCGAGGCGCGCCTGCCATCGGTATCACCGCCGCCTACGGGTATGCACTGGACGCCCTCAATGGTCGCGACCTTGGCGAAGCCTACAAAGTACTGGCCGAATCCCGCCCAACCGCCGTCAATCTTTTCTGGGCGCTGGAACGCATGGCGAATCTGGGTACTGAAGACCCACACGCACTCGTCGCCGAAGCGAAGAAGATTCACGAAGAAGACATCGCAGCGAATCTGGCCATGGGGCAGTTCGGTGCGTCACTGATCAAAGAAGGCAGCCGCATTTACACCCACTGCAACACAGGCGCACTCGCGACCGGCGGCCATGGTACGGCGCTGGGCATTATTCGCTCGGCCTACGCCGACGGTAAAATCACGCAGGTATACGCTGGTGAAACCCGACCATGGTTACAGGGTGCGCGTTTAACCGCCTGGGAGCTGATGCAGGACAATATTCCGGTAAAACTCGTGTGCGACGGCGCAGCGGCACAGCTGTTCCGCGCCAAGGGCGCAGACTGGGTGATTGTCGGTGCCGACCGCATTACCGCCAACGGCGATGTGGCCAACAAAATCGGTACCTACAGCCTCGCTGTATTGGCAAAGCACCACGGCATGAAAGTCATGGTGGCGGCTCCGACCACCACCTTCGACCTGTCACTCGACAGCGGTAGCGCCATCCCGATTGAACAGCGCCCGATGTCAGAGGTGACCTCTCTGAACGGCCAGCCAATCGCACCAGAAGGCTGTGAGGCAATTAATCCGTCGTTTGATGTAACGCCTGCTGAGCTGATCGACGCCATCGTGACCGAAAAAGGCTTTGTCGAACATCCAACGGTCGAAAACATCGCCGTCATGGTAAACAGCTAATGACCGCCTTTAATAAATCAGCATTTCAGAAAGCCGCTACCGACCTCTGCCGGTACGGTAAAATCCTGTACGACAACAACTGGTCACCCGCCACCAGCTCAAACTACTCAGTACGCCTGAATGAAGACGTCTGCGCACTGACCAGCTCGGGTAAACACAAGGGCGAACTGACGCCTGCGGATATTCTCGCCGTGAACATGCAAGGTGAACCGCTGTCAGAAGGTAAACCGTCGGCAGAAACCGGACTGCACACCCAACTGTATCGCCGCGACGCAAATATAGGCGCGGTACTGCATACGCACTCCCCTACCGTGGTGTTACTGTCGCAGATATGGCAAGACGACAGCCTCAGCATCACCGGCTGGGAGCTGCAAAAAGCCTTCGCCGGTGAAACCACCCACGAAGGTACCGTCACCTTCCCGATTTTTCCGAATGATCAGGATATTGACCGCCTGTCGGCACAGGTAGAAGATCATATGCAGCAACACGGACAAGGCCATGCCTACCTGATCCGTGGCCACGGGGTATACACCTGGGGCAAAGACATCGCTGAGTGTTACCGCCATCTCGAAGCGATTGAACACCTGTTAGGCTACCAACTCGAATTATTAAAAATACGCCAACCGTGAGGCCATTATGAGCGTACTCCGCGTATACACAGATCACGACATCACCAACCTGTTGTTCACCACCGACAACAAAGAAAAGATGGCCGCCCAGCTGGCAGAAGCCGGTGTGCGTTACGAACAGTGGGAAACCGACGCAGAACTTGAACCCGGCGCACCACAAGAAAACGTTATTGCAGCTTACAAAAGCGACATCGACCGCTTAATTGCAGAAAATGGCTATCAAACCGTCGACGTCATCAGCCTCAACGCCGATCATCCGCAGAAAGACGAATTCCGTCAGAAATTCCTCAGTGAGCACACCCACAGCGAAGACGAAGTACGTTTCTTCGTCGCAGGCGAAGGCCTGTTCACCCTGCACATCGGTGAAAAAGTCTACGAAGTACACTGCACCGAAGGCGACTTAATCAGCGTACCGGCGAACACCACCCACTGGTTTGATATGGGCCCGAACCCAGGCTTTATTGCCATCCGCCTGTTTAACAACCCCGATGGCTGGGTCGCCAACTTTACCGGCAGCGACATCGCCGACCGCTTTAACCGCCTCGACAACTGACCATTAAAATAAACACGAAACAAGTGACAGTAAACTGATGGACGCTTCTGTAAAAGTCATACTCACCGATATCGAAGGCACCACCTCTTCGATCAGCTTCGTTAAAGACGTACTTTTCCCGTACGCGGCAGAACACCTGCCGCAATACGTACGCGATCATATCAACGACGACGCTGTAAAACCGGCCCTGCAACAGACCGCAGAGTTAGCAGCAGAAGACGGAGAGAATCTCAGCAACGACGACATCGCCGACAACACAGATGCACTCATCGAAAAACTGCTGCAATGGATTGCAGAAGACCGCAAAGCCACCCCACTCAAAGCCCTGCAAGGCCTCATCTGGAAAACCGGCTACGAAAATGGTGACTACCAAGCGCACATGTACCCGGACGCCACCGAATACCTGAAAAAATGGCACGACAGCGGCCTGCCGCTTTACGTGTATTCATCAGGCTCGGTAAAAGCGCAGGAACTGTTTTTTGGTTATTCACAAGATGGCAATCTGCTGCCTTTATTCAAAGGCCACTTCGATACTCTTGTGGGCGGCAAACGCGAGACTCAGTCATACCTGAATATTCTTGCTGATCTGCAGAAAAACCACGCCGGATTACATGCAAACAACGTACTATTTTTATCAGACATCAAAGAAGAGTTGGATGCCGCCAAAGAAGCGGGGATGCAGACGGTATGGCTAGTTCGTGAAAATGACATTCCGGCAGATGCTGAGCATAAAGCCGTGAAGAGTTTTGCAGAGATTTGAGTACCCGACTGCCCTCCTCTCTGCAGGAGGGGATCATATCCCCGACTGTGTTTCATTTATAAAGAGATCTGATCGAATGAACCGTAGGGTGTGCATTGCACACCGGCCATCTAGCTTGGTGACGATAAGATGGAACTAGCCAAACAGCGTCAGAATCGGCAGATTTATCTAGCCTAGCAGACCAGCATCACATCTCCTACCATGACTGTCAGGCCAAACTTAACCTATACCAGACGCTGTGTTAAGGTCACGCTATATCCAGACAACATCAAGGGAAGCGATATGGAAGTCAGTATTAAAGGGAATGAAGCAACCTTTCAAGGCCAGCCATGGAAGCAAATCAGCCCGCCTGATCAAGGGATGAAAGTGTTCGTCCCAAAGAGCGAACACTCAAACTACAATCGCCTGAAAAACAAAGCCAAGACTGACTACCACGCAGGCTACCTGTTATCCCAACTCGACAGTCTCAATAACCGCCATGGACTGCTCCGCAGTAGAGTTAGCCGATTCAAACCGACCGAACACAAGCTTGAGCTTGACGGCGGCTATATCAGCTACAGCATGGCTAATGGATGTGTGTTTATTCAGGACTATGACGTCGTAAGAAGCCGCTCAAAAGACAAAGCTGGCTTGTATCAAGTCGCATTCAAAGGTTCCAGTAAAGGCGTTTGGGAAGCTAAAGAGACATCCAGAATTCATTCGGACCACATTGCTGTTAATGGTGGGTTCGCGGACATCCTGAGTGCAACCTCGCAGATGCCAGCATTTATCGAACGTGGCTACAAACCAGAGACCACTAAAGCCACCTTAGAAAATAGTGACTTCACCATTTTCTACAACGATATTGGCACAGGAATCGGATCAGATTTCCGAGAAGTATTCGACGCATCAATCGTAAATACCAAAGGTGGATCTGAAAACGCCAAGAAGCTTGCTCAGATAATCCGTATTGAAGCGAGAGCTGGTAAAGAGCTTAACTGGACACTGCATGAGAAAGGCCATGCGCTTTTCAAACGTGCACTACAGATCGCGCTGAAGGAGCTTTCACCGAAAGAGATCGAAAACCTGGGTAAACAGAAAGTATTCTATGCCAACCCAACGATGAACCTCTCTGTCATCGACCATTACCGTAAGAAAGCGGGCATGCAACTAGCCCCACAGCGCCCGCTTATGAACGAGCTGAATCTGTCACAAACCTGGGGAACAGGAAACGCCATCAGTGAGATTCATGTATCAGCACGGCAGATGAAAGAGCAAGGAGAAAACGGCCTGCGCAACCTGACACCTGGCCAACTTACTGCCACTGGTTTCAAACGTACAATGATGGCAGCCGTAGGGGCTAGCCCTTACCTGATACCGGAAGCAGCGCTATCTGTTCAAGCTGTATCGTTTGCGACCGGGTGGGCTGCACTGGTTATGTCTAACTTCGGAGCCAATTCAAAAGTAATCGAGAATGGTGGTGATATGATTGACCACACGATCCAAAAGCTTCGCCACCGAGCCTAAAGCATGTCTTACCCTATTTTTGGCAAAATCCGTTTCCCTAGTTTAAAGAGTGCCCCACAACGCTCTTTCAATCTTTCGGATATAAAAGTTTCGATAAAGTTGAACTCTGTGTTGACCAAATGGGGCGAACAAGAAAATTTTCCCGATAACATCAACATATTTGACCAGGAACAGTATCAGCACGATGGCAATTCAATTGGGTATCACAGTTATTTCAGAACAAGATGGGATATCAAGGGCACAGTTCTGAGGCAATCAGAGAAGTCACATATTTACGTAAACTTAGCTATCGTAAAAGGAAACAAAGGTCAAAACTTCTTTATTCCCGAACAGCTACAAGAAACCATAACCTTGGAGAATCACAAGCGATTCGATGATGATTCTTACTACTTAAATGTCACTGCATTGAAAGAGTGCAAGCATGTTTCTATAAACGATGCTAACTACCTGTTCTATGTTAATGACATCGAATACTGTGCGACTGCTGACTCCCAAGACTATGTTTGGATAACACCGATCACAGAAAACCACTATCTACAGTTCACCTTTGGCGTTACGAATAACACAGATGTTCGGGATCACCTCGAAACAGTAAAAGACTACTGCACCTCCATCATGCAAACCGTCCAGATCGACTTTCCTGACTGGGTTAAGAGGGAGAAGGCCATTGCCGCATCAGTATCGAAAGATATAAATCAAGGCGTAGCCATGGAGCCTCTGATATGGAAGCGAGAAGCAGAGACAGGTTCATACCTGGATTTCAAAAGAGAAGCCTCTGAGAAGGCAAAACAAACCGAAGAGCAGAACTGACCAAACACGATTGGTGCGCAGTGCGCACCCTACGACCAGTAGCTAAACCTCAAAGTGTGCTCTCAAAGACCATAATTCCACGCAGTCTCGCCTCGCCGATAAATCGCAACAGCCGCTCTTTCAGACATATATTGAAAAAGCTCCTGTTCCCAACGCGACTCATGGAATTTACCTAATGTTCTCTCTACTTCAAACTGAAAGACTTTGGGCTCGATTTCATTGGCAAACTGCCAGACATCGACGATGGCTTCTTTTCGACTACGTAAGAGCTCGGGCGTCGGTATTTTATCACGCTTCTCGTTATTCACTGTTCTTGCAGCTGGTAAGAGATTCCATAAATCATTATTGCGCCAGAGAGAGAAAGGCAATGCGTGGTCTACATCCATCGTTGCCAGAGTAATTTTCTTATCACTCCACACACAAGATAGATTTTCACGTTCTTCATACATACGCCGGGCTATACCCTGCTCGCGCTCTGGTAGCCCTTCTTTTAACAGATAAGATAACGTGGCACCCCGTTGAATTGATGGATCTTTCGACATTGAAAATTTTTCACAGAGTTCTGACCAACGCAGTATTAGCGAATCGCGAATCCAGTGGCTGGAGAGGCAAAACTCTCTCCATAGATCCACATGCAACATCACCAGCCCCGACTGATACCGGAACATTCCACCTTGAGCCGCATGCTTAACTGGACCATCCCTCAACGCCGTTTTTATTGCAGACAAAACGGCTCTTAACTGACGAGCAATATCATTGGTTAAGGTTCCCTTCTTCCACGCTAAAACAAACAGGGTGTATGCAACATCAGGGTCGGGGTCAAAATAGTCCCGACATAAGCAGTTGAGATCGCTGAGCGCCGCGCGGAAAGTGATCGCCCTTTGTGAACCTGGGTGATCAGTTGTGCTTTGCGGAATATGTTCAGAAGCTGAGATCAGTGGCCAGTAATAGGCTAGCCAACACTCTGCCAAGGCTTCAATTGGCATCCCAACATAACCATCAGGAAACCAGTTCACGGCATTCTCGTCACGCTCTGCGATGTCACAGAACGCCCGTAGTAACGCTAGCTTGTAGGTAGCCACTTTCCTGTCGTTTCTTAGAACGGATTCAATACGATCTAAAGGACGATTCGCCTCACTGGACTTCTCAAAAATCAGGGTATTCCACGAGTAGCCTGAACGCCCGAGAGCATCTTCGTCATTGCTATGACTGATAAAAGTGAAGCCGATCTGCTCAGCGATTAAGCGAATTCGTTCGGGATCAGTAGGAACAAAGAGGCGTCCATCGGGATCACGGAACTCTTCATCAAGGTCGTCTCTGGTAGCAGGAATCGAGAGTAGTAAGCGACCTCCTACTTTCAGGAGGTTTCTGATATCAAGAAATGCCTCTAGCTGCTGACCTTGAGGAATGTGCATAAGGACTGCACTGCATAGTATGCCATCGTACTTGTCATCTACTGAAAACCCGGGGAGCGCGCCAGACCGAAGACAACCGGAAAGAGATGGATAACGTTGAATTGCCGCCTGTCTCAGCTCTTCGACAGGCTCAATACCAAACGCGTTATACCCTGCAGCAAGCAGCGCACGGAGATCACGTCCGGTACCACAACCAACATCCAGAATCTGCGAAGCAGGCTTTGGAAATGCCAATGAAAAATACTTCGATATCGGGCTATCGATAGCGTCATAGCGACTAATTACATCGCTGACGTTATGGCTGTAAAACTTGCCCGTCTGGTAATCCATTACAAGCGACACTCCTTACTACATCACTGGTAACACTCTACCTGACGGGAAGCGCCATGTATAACGATAAGGCAGTTTACCACCCCGCAATAAACGTCGTGCCACGGCTCACTTGTTCATCCCCCGCCGTAATAACAAACTCAATATCATTACGATAGCCTGTCCGGTTCAGGGCCGAAGTTTCTACACACACCTGATACTGTTGTGTTGCGACGCCATTATCTGGTACCAGCAGTGTTGCAGGCCCGGTCAGTTCTGCATGTGTAAGGCCTTGTATCGCCACATCAACGCGGTGACTGCCCGCTGCGAAGTATTCCACTTCGAGCTGGTAGCTGTTGCAGGTTTGGTCATTAACGGTCTGGTAGTAGAGCTGTTGCCGGTCACGTTCGATGTCGACGACGATGCTATCACGCTGGGCGATAAAGCTACCCAGAATAGCGACAGCCACACTAATCACGACGCCGTAGGCCAGAGTGCGTGTTCGCAGGATAGGGCTTTTACCGGTGCGGATCTTTTCTACCGAGTTGTAGGTAATTAGCCCTCGTGGTTTTTTAATTTTATCCATCACGCTGTTGCAGGCGTCAATGCAGGCACCGCAGTCGATGCAGGCGGCCTGTAAGCCATCGCGAATATCAATCCCGGTTGGGCACACCTGCACACAGAGGCTGCAATCAATGCAGTCGCTGTCGCGTGTTTTGTCGTAGGTAACGGTGCGAGTGTTGTCGTCAAACATCACGCTCTGAAAACGCGAATACGGGCAGGCGTGCAAGCATATTTTTTCACGCACCAGCCCGGCGTTCAGGTAAGTTAACGCGCTCATGGTGGTCAACCAGATGCCAGTCGCTATGCTTGCCTCACCCAATACAATGTCAGGCACCAGTTCTCTTATCGGCACAAAGTAGCCAGTGAAGGTGATGGCAGTCGCGGCGGCCAGTAGCAACCAGAGCGCATGCTTACTGATCCGACGCAGGCGCTGCCCTGTGGTCAGGCCTTTTTCGTCCATGCGCTTACGCGTCCAGGCCGGGCCTTCGGTGAATTCTTCGATGCGCAGAAATAGCCAGGTCCACACACTTTGCGGACAGGCAGTACCGCACCAGATTCGCCCCACCACGGCCGACGCCGCAAACAGCGCGATGGCTGAAATAACCAGAATGCCAGCAAGTATCGGGAAGTCGTACCAACCCCACTGAGTACCAAAGAAGTACAGCCTGCGATGTTCAAAGGAAAATAGCAGTGCTTGCTGACCGTTAATATTGATCCACGCCAGGCCGAAATAGGCGAGCAACAGGGGCCAGCTGATCGTGCGACGCAATGTCTGAAAGCGCCCGGAGAACAATCGGACGTGTATTTTCTCTCCAGACTGCGCTGGGGTGATGTCCAGAGCGGGGATTCTTTGCATACCTGTTACCTCCTAAGATCACAGAGTTCTCTCTGTTTGACGACCTACTATGAGGTGAGGTTACGCTCACAATCTGTATCATATAAGGCACACTTTTTTAAACTTTAAGTGGTACAGTTGAGTCATGAAGATTCATCAATATCAGGTGCTTGAAGACGCACTGGCTGAGCAGATCGCTGAGGGCAGGCTGAGTACTGGTGATAGGTTGCCGTCGGTACGGGTGTTATGCGACAGGTATACGCTTGCCAAAGGCACAGTGCTACACGCTCTGAGCCGTCTGGAGGCCCGCGGACTGGTAATCGCCAGACCTCGTTCGGGGTATTACGTTGCTGAGCGCGAGTCTCCGGTATCCGCCACGCCCCGCCCTAATGCTCCTGTGAACGCTCGCGTCAGCCCTTTGCTGATGGATTTAATGCAGCATGGTGCGGCCTTTGATCTGATGCCCGGTGCCGGTGGCGAGAATACGCAGGGGTTGGAAATACTCAACCGTTCGATTAATCGGGTAATGCGCCGCCAGCGGGGTAAGAGTCATCTTTACTACGATGATCCGGCGGGCTCAGTCGTTCTGCGTCAGCAACTCGCACTACGGTATCTGCGTCGCGGCTGTCAGCTTGATAGTGAAGACTTTATTGTTACGGCAGGGTGTCAAAACGCGCTGTTTCTTGCACTAATGGCAACCTGTAAAACCGGAGACGTAGTCGCGGTTGAATCACCCGGCTTTTATGGCGCGCTTCAGCTGCTTGAACAGCTGCAGTTGAAGGTGATCGAGATCCCCTCCTCTTCATTAACGGGGATGTCGATAAACTCGCTCAGGCAGGCAGCTCAGAAATGGCCCATCAAAGCGTGCATCGTGTCGCCCTGTTTTTCTACTCCGGCGGGTGCTGTTATGCCAGATGCAGAGCGTCAGCAGTTGTTGCAGCTTGCAGAGCATCATGATTTTGCAGTGATTGAAGATGATATTTATGCGGATACCGCACTGTCGTATACGCCAGATCCACTAAAAAAACAGGACCGCACAGACCGCGTCATTCTTTGCAGTTCGTTTTCTAAATCATTATCCCGCGACTTGCGCATTGGCTGGATCAGTGGTGGTCGCTGGCAACAGGCGTTACTTCAGTTAAAGCTGGTGACTCAGTTGGCCAGCCCTTTAAGCATTCAGAATGGTCTTGCTGAGTTTATGGCCGATGGCGGCTACGACTCACACCTGAAACGACAACAAAAAGAATTACGTCAGCAAAGAGATATCCTCGCAGACGCCATTCGACTGTGGCCAAACATTGATGGGTTTAATGTTCCTGAAGGTGGTTTAACACTATGGGTTGAATTACAGGAAAACCAGAACACCTCATCCTTGTTTTCACAACTGAAAAAACTGGGAATTTTTATTGCGCCGGGTGCGCTGTTCTCAACTGAAAATAAGTTCCGCCATTGTTTCAGGCTGGGCTACGTTCATCCATGGACCGCTGAACGATTAAAAGCGCTGAATCAGATCAGCGCTTTCCTCGAAGTGTAGCCAATCGCTTCGGTTGATATCAGCGACGATTATGACGTTTGTTATGGCCATCACGGTGATGGTGCCCGTGCTTATGGCCTCGACCATTGTTTCGCGGATGCTCGGCGATGACGTTATAGCCAATACCTTCGAGAATCATGTCCGCTGCATTTTCCACCGTTGCCAGGTCTGGATGAATACCATCACCGATGTGAGCATATTCCGCCCAGTAATCGATAATCAGAGCGTCAGGCAGATCAGATGCAAGTGTCGTCATGACGATATTATTGAGCATCTGGTAGTCTGTCGGGGAGATAGTCCACTCCAGCAAAGAGCTCTGACGAAAGAGTTCAAGGTCGATAGTACTCACGTCCGGGTAGGGTGCAAAAACAGGCGTCATGCCTAAACCGATAACCAGCTGTCCGATTTCGACCATGCGGTCGGCAACATCCTGCATGTCTTCTTCGTCACACTGCTTCGCGTCACTCTCAGGCAGACCAAACGCATCAGAGTGCAAGCAATCGTTCGGCGCCGTAACCACAACGTACTCAGCATTGTAGGCCCCGCTAGCCAACGAATAGACACGCGAACTGGCGCGCAATACCTGCGTCTGATAACTGTCTGTTTCTGCGGTGCTGCAGCCACCAGCGTAGAGTGCAGTACGACAACTCTCACGCGCGAAGGTCGTTGCAGAGGCCTGTGCCTCATTAACCACATAGCCGCTGTGTGTGCGATTCCGGATCAAGGCATCACCCAACGAAATGTACTGACCAGTGCCAACTGAAAGGCCAAGCAAGGGTGACGACAGGTCACCATCAAATGGAGCCTTACCGTTTGCGAACGATGCACCAACAATAAGTACAGGCAGTGTCTCTGGTGATTCATCCGGGAGGGGGCTTCCGCCGTGACTGCCGTGATAATGAGGGCCAGCGAGAGCAATTTGAGTGCTACTGAGCAGTAAACCCGCGGTCAGGAGGATTTTGCGCATATCAACATTCCTTGTATTTTTTGAGCTGAATTGGAGTAAAGACGCCAGAAAGATAATCAATGGCAGCAACCGCCACAAGGACGAAGCCAGCAATAGCCTTTCGCTTGACTCACTTTGTCTCCCTTCTTAATTGTCAGAGAGAACAGAGATGAACAGTACAAAAAAAGCCCGGCAGTTGCCGGGCAAGAGAAGCTCTGAGAAAGCACTCAGAGAAGGTTCATGCGAAATCCTCAACCGAGGTATTTCGCATGAAAGCGGAGATGCTCATCGATAAAACTCGAGATAAAGAAGTAGCTATGGTCGTAGCCTTCGTGGCGGCGCAGTTTCATTGCATAACCGGATTCTGCGGCGGCGGTTTCCAGTGCTTCGGGCTTCAGCTGCTCTTCAAGGAAGTTATCGGCAAGGCCCTGATCAACCAGCAGAGGCAGCTGCGTTTCTGCCGTACGTAACAGTTCGCTGGCGTCGTGTTTCTTCCAAGCCGACTTATCTGGACCCAGGTAGTTACCCAACGCTTTTTCACCCCACGGACAATCCATCGGATGACAGATCGGGCTGAACGCCGAGATGCTGGTATAGCGATCCGGGTTATTTAACCCGATCGTGATCGCACCATGACCACCCATTGAATGACCACTGATAGCGCGTTTTTCCGTGACCGGAAATTCCGCTTCAATCAGTTCGGGCAACTCGTTCACGACGTAGTCATACATACGATAATGCTCAGACCACGGCGCTTCGGTGGCGTTCACGTAGAACCCAGCACCTAAGCCAAAATCGTAGGCCTCATTTTCATCGTCAGGCACACCCTCGCCACGTGGCGAGGTATCCGGCATTACAATGGCAATACCCAGTTCAGCGGCGACACGTTGTGCGCCCGCTTTATGGGTAAAGTTCTCGTCGGTACAGGTCAGGCCTGACAGCCAGTACAGCACAGGGACGTTTCTGACCTCGGCCTGAGGTGGCAGATAAACGCCAAAACGCATGTCGCAGTTAAGCACTTCCGAACGGTGCGTAAACTGCAGCTGACGACCATCGAAACAACGGTTTTCGCTGACTTTTTCCATGACGACTATTCCTCTGTTAATAGTGAATAACGCTACGGATGCTCTTACCTTCGTGCATCAGGTCAAAGGCTTCATTGATCTGATCCAGTGGCATGGTGTGCGTAATAAAGTCGCTCAGTTTAAATTCGCCAGCGAGATAACGTTCAACGTAATCCGGCAGTTCAGAACGGCCTTTAACACCACCAAACGCAGAGCCTTTCCAGACCCGTCCGGTCACCAGCTGGAAAGGACGGGTAGAAATTTCCTGACCCGCACCCGCCACACCAATAATGACGGACTCGCCCCAACCTTTGTGGCAGCACTCAAGCGCAGAACGCATAACGTCAACGTTACCGATACATTCGAAGGAGTAATCCACACCGCCGTCGGTCAGTTCGACGATCACTTCCTGAATTGGCTTGTCGTAATCTTTCGGGTTAATGCAGTCGGTCGCGCCCAGCTGTTTTGCCAGATCGAATTTGCTCTCGTTAATGTCGATAGCAATGATGCGTGACGCTTTTGCCATGGTCGCGCCGATCACGGCCGACAGACCAATACCGCCCAGACCAAAGATGGCGACCGTAGCACCCTCTTCGACTTTAGCGGTGTTCATTACCGCGCCCATACCGGTCGTGACACCACAGCCTAGCAGGCAGACTTCTTCCAGCGGTGCGCTCGGATTCACTTTCGCCAGTGAGATTTCTGGCAGTACGGTGTATTCAGAGAAGGTTGAGCAACCCATATAGTGGAAAATCGGTTTGCCGTTCTGGCTGAAGCGGCTGGTGCCGTCTGGCATCAGGCCCTGCCCCTGAGTCGCACGAACCGCCTGACACAGGTTGGTTTTGCCAGAAGTACAGAACTTACACTTGCCGCATTCGGCGGTGTATAGCGGAATCACATGGTCGCCCACCTGAACACTGGTGACGCCTTCACCGACAGATTCAACAATACCGCCACCTTCGTGACCCAGAATCGCCGGGAAGATACCTTCAGGATCATCACCAGACAGAGTGAACGCGTCGGTATGGCATACGCCGGTGGCGACGATCTTCACACGGACCTCACCTGCTTTCGGCGGTGCGACCTGTACTTCTTCAATGGACAGAGGCTCGCCGGCTTTCCAGGCAATGGCAGCGCGGCAGGTAATAGTCTCGGACATGAATGATCTCCTCATGTTTTTAATCAGGGTTTTAATCTGTATTCCAATTAGGAGGCCATTGTAGTTCGTTACCAAATAGAGATAATCTAACTTTCTATAAAATCACTATTACATATTGGTAACAATGAACCTTTGGCAAGGCGTTAACGAGTTTGTCGCGGTCGCAGAATCGCAGAACTTCACGAAAGCAGCTTCTGAGCTTGCGATATCCACCGCGCAGGTGAGCCGACAGGTACGTATGCTGGAAGAGCGCCTCGGTATCAAGCTGCTGTACCGGACGACACGCCGCGTACACCTGACCGAAGCCGGGCAGCTCTACTATCAGTCCTGCCGCCCTTTGATCGAAGCCTTGCAAGGCGCAGAACATGCCGTACAGCAGTTACAAAGCGTGCCGCAGGGCCTGATCCGGCTGACGGCGCCTGTGACCTATGGCGAGCGCCAGTTGGCGCCGGTGGTAAATGCGTTTCTGGAGCAGTATCCGGATATCCGTATTCATTGTGAGCTGACGAACCAGAAGGTGGACCTGATCGCCGACGACTTCGACATCGCCATCCGCCTGGGAAAAATCGATACCCCCGATCTCGTCGCGCGACGGCTGGGCAGTCGTCAATTATTTACCTGTGCGTCACAGGCGTATCTCGACGACGCCGGGGTGCCCGACACCCTCGATGCGCTGCGTCATCACAATTGCCTGGTCGGTACGCTGGATTACTGGCGTTTCCGGGATGAACAGGGGGAGCGGATTCTGCGGGTCAACGGACGGCTGCGTTGCAACAGCGGCGAGGCCTTATGCGACGCGGCGCGCCGTGGATTAGGCATCGTACAGCTGCCCAACCATTATGTCGGGGACGCGCTGGAGCAAGGTGAACTGATTGAAGTACTGACCGATTACCGGCCAGAAAAAGAGAGTATCTCAGCGCTGTATCCGCCGGGGCGGCAGTTATCGCCAAAGGTGCGCGTGTTACTCACCTACCTGACCGAACATC
Source organism: Oceanospirillaceae bacterium (assembly GCA_002724925.1). Classification (GTDB taxonomy): domain Bacteria; phylum Pseudomonadota; class Gammaproteobacteria; order Pseudomonadales; family Oceanobacteraceae; genus Thalassolituus. The sequence continues at coordinate 107,296 of PBQA01000013.1, read as the reverse complement.
TGGGGCAGTGAACCCAGATAGTAAAGTAAAAAACAACAAAAAAGCCCCGAAACCGGGGCTTTCTATTGACCATTATCTATCGGTAATTAGCGGCTGATCAGCGCCAGTTCGGCGTCTTCGTTCAGCACCGTCCACCAGATATTGTCGTCGCTGTCGTAACCCAGCAGCGGCTGTTCAGCGCAGGCACCGTCACGTACTGGTGGCGTTGTGACATAGCTTTGCATCCACATGCCATCGACGATACAGCTGGCATCCGCCAGAGGCTGCCAGTCGTCACCGCTCTTCTGTGCAAGAATCACGCTGTCGCCTGACAGATCCGCAGACGCAGTAAACGCAACCGCGTAAGGGTCAGCAACGGCATCTGAGATATCCCAGCTTTGGGTAGCAGTCGCTGGCAGTGTGACCGCAGGCTTGGTGTAATCGTTACCGTCGTCGTCTTTTACGGTCAGGCCGGTATCGGTCTGCATGTTTTTCGGCTCGCCGTAATCGCCCTGATACATGCCGGTCTGGTTCTGTGTGCCAGACACAATCAGAATGTCAGAGGCAGTGTCGTCAGACGCCTGCATCCAACTCAGTGTCACGTGCTCTTTCAGGTCGACGGTCACTTCCGGAATCAGCAGCTCATTGGCTTCGCCGTCAGGAATCGCACGCAGGCCGGCGTTCAGGTTTGGCGTCCAGCTTTCGTGATACTGATACAGCCACTGGTAAGCAAGACGGGTCAGATCAGTAAGAGTTTCAGCACGGCTGAAGCCCGGCGTAAAGCCCATGTCGCGGGTGCGGCTGTCGGTGCGGTTGAAGGTGTCGTTGGTACCACCCACCAGACGCGCGGCAGAGCCGTCGTCGGCCAGACAGAAGTCCGTTTCATACATCGGCTGAAATACCATCACGGCGCGGGTACCTTCCGGAATATTATTCGGATAAACAACCGTCTCACAGCGGTTGGTGGTGCGCGAGAATTTATCCATCAGGTGCCAGTCAGCATCGAAATCCTGATCAGCATTATTATTCTGCGCCGTGTGTTCGGCGTAGAACGAGCTGTAATCCACCCGGTCGTTATCAAATGCCAGAACACTTGAGTTCACATCAAAGTGATCGGAGCCTTTGCTCATGGTGGCGTTTTTCTGCGACACAATCATCTGCACCAGTTCGCGCTCACCGTAACGGAATTCATAGCCCTTGTATGACGCGTTACCCGACAGAATCTGCGTGTAGGTGTTCATGCGGTAGTTACCGCCTTCGGGCGTGGAACCTGAAGGGAATGACGTCTGAGCGGTATCACGTGCAATCAGCGAGCGCTGATACTGGTGTTCGTGGCCCTGCATATAAATGACATCGTGCTCAGAAAAGAACGCACGAATTTCATCAGCAACGCTATAAACCCAATCGTCGTCTTTGGTGCCTTCAACAATCTGTTCGCGGGTCTGACCGTATTTTGCACCGATCAGACCGTCGTGGCTGGCCACAACAATGTGATCGACGTCGGCGCGGTTTTCTTCAACGACCTGCTCGATCCATTTAATCGCCAGCGGCAGATTGTAATAAGCCAGCCCAATCATGAGTACGTTCTCGCGGATAACGTAGTAGTTCACCCACTCATACCCCGGCATATGCACGGCGTCTTCTGGAATGAATTCACGCATCGCGTTAATCCAACCGGTGGTGTACGAGTAATTAAGTTCATGGTTACCCATGACTGGCAGGAATTCCATTCCCTGTTCTTTGTACGGGCGCGCAACACTGGTCCATTCTTCCCACTCAACCGCTGAGCCTTTATCTGTCAGGTCACCCACGGGTATCACCAGATCAACACCGGCAGCCAGCTGGTGCTTCAGCACTTCGTCCATCGGGTGCATCGCGACATGCGCCTGGCCCGTAGCATCGGAGCCACCCTGAGTGTCTGGCAAAACGCCTACTTTAAAGGCACCGAACCGCGCATCTTCAGCAACATCTTCATTTTCAGGCTGTTCTGTCTGTGGTGCTTCGGCGACTGGCGTATCGATACTGGTATCGGGTGCCTCAGTGTTGTTGCTACTGCTGTTGCTGTCGCCACCACAGGCTGTCAGTGCAACAGCGGCAGCCAACAAGCCCAGGTGAGCTATTAATTTAGAGTTATTCATGGATTGTCCCCCAAGTTTCTGGAGAACTGAGTAAGCCTGCAGGCAATGTCGTTTCTGTGACAGCGAAGCTGCCTGCAGAATCCAGACAGGCCAGCTTATTTCTGCCGCAGTGGACTGACATGCTGGTGCAATGTCATTGAAGGCTTCACTTTATTCGCAACAAATTGTTGCTGTCATTCAAGCGACATACTTCAGGAGTAACGCGCGCGTGGAGGTTCTTTCTTACATTTAATGGTCAGTACTGTCCCGACCACAGATCGCTGTTTTCAGAAAATATTGAATCCTTTTCGCCACAACAGGTCTCACTGGTTCGGATATCGACAGCATATTTTTGAATAGAACCGCATTCCTGCTAGATTAGGGGAAATTTCCTCCGTTCCTGAAAGAGAAGTAAATACATGGCATCAGAACGTCTTCATCTTGAGTTATGTAACCTGACACTGAAGCAGTATCCCGACATTAAAGTACTCATGGATGAAGCTTACCCAGAGCTTGGCGGCTCCTGGCCTAAGCATACGATTAAGCGCCTGATCGAGGAGTTCCCTGAAGGCCAGATCGGCGTTATTGATGGTGACACCCTCGTAGGGATTGCTCTCTCTGTGCAGGTGGATTACAAGCGTTTCTCCAACCCACACACGTACGAGGATATTGTCGGAGCTAATGATGTTATCCGCAGCAATCCTGACGGGGACGCGCTGTACGGCCTTGATGTTGTTATTAAAAAGTCGCACCGCGGTATGCGTATCGGGCGACGCCTGTACGACGCCCGTAAAGAACTCTGTCGCCAGTATAACTTCCAGGCAATTCTTGCCGGTGGCCGTATCCCGAGCTATCACACATATCGCAAAGAAATGTCACCGATGGAATTTATCCATAAGGTCGACACCAAAGAAATTTACGATCCGATTTTATCTTTCCAGCTGTCGAATGATTTTCAGGTAAAACGTCTGCTGAAAAAGTACCTGCCGGAAGATTCTGAGTCTGTTGGCTACGCGACGCTACTGGAATGGAATAATATTCTGTATGAGCCGACCGATACTGTTCTTGAGTTCCGCAAAACGACAGTACGCGTGGGCGCGGTTCAGTGGCAGATGCGTACCGTTCAGTCACTGGAGGAGCTGCTGAAGCAGGTCGAGTACTTTGTCGATACGGTATCGGACTATCAGTGCGACTTTATTGTGTTCCCGGAATTTTTTAACGCACCGCTGATGGGGCTTGGTCCGCAGACATCTCAGACAGAAGCCATCCGTTTTCTCGCCGATTTTACCGATCCGATCCGCGATGCCATGTCGCGCATGGCAGTAGAATACAACGCGAATATTGTTACCGGCTCGATGCCGATCATGGACGACGGAGCGATTTATAACGTCTCGTACCTGTGCCACCGCAGCGGACAGGTGGATGAGCAACGCAAAATTCATATCACGCCGCACGAGAAAAATGACTGGGTCATTAAAGGCGGCGACAAACTACAGGTATTTGAAACTGACGCAGGCCGAGTGGGTATTCAGATCTGCTATGACGTTGAGTTTCCGGAGCTGTCCCGGATCATGTCGGAGCAAGGCCTGGAAATTCTGTTTGTGCCTTTCTGGACAGACACCAAGAATAGCTATCTGCGTGTACGCCACTGCGCCCAGGCCCGAGCCATTGAAAACGAATGCTATGTCGTCATCGCAGGCAGCGTTGGTAACCTTCCTGAAGTGGAGAGTCTCGATGTGCAGTACGGTCAGTCGGCAGTACTGACACCGTCAGACTTCCCGTTCCCGCATGATGCGACCCTGTCGGAAGCCACAGCGAATACCGAAATGCTGCTGTTCTCGGATCTGGATATGGATAAGTTACGCATTCTGCATAACGAAGGCTCGGTCAGAAACTTAAAAGACCGTCGTAAAGACCTCTATGACGTTGTGATCAAAAAATAAACAAGAAGAGAAAAAGCCGGGATGCTGATAAACACAGTCATCCCGGTAGTGCGGAAATTGCCTCAGGCAGTTTCCGTACTTTTGTTAGTTTCGGCCAGGTATGGCTCTAACTTCAGAATGTTCTCGCGCAGGCCCTCAGGGATGTCGCACGGTCGGCCTTTCTTATAATCAAAGAAGACCATAGTGCTCTCGCCTTTAGCAACCAGACGGGACGTCTCGTGGCTCCACACGCCGTATTCCTGAACGATCCGGCCAGAGTCCAGCTTAACGCTTTTTATCCCAATACTGATGGTGTCTGGGTACTTAAGCGGCGCCAGGAACTTAGCACTGGTGCTGCCAAGAATCGGCCCCATGCCCGTCTTCGCCATATATTCTTCAATTTTGATCGCTTCCACGTATTTTACGCGCGCGCTTTCAAAGTAGCGGAAGTACACCGTGTTATTCACATGGTGAAAATAGTCCATTTCGCCCCATGCTACGGGTATCTCAACAACAATCGGATAATCGTATAAATCCAGCATGATAATCGCCCCATTAATACTTCATTGGTGCTCGCCATCGTGGCCAGCGATAAGAAAAGGTGTCAGTCACTGCCGACGAAAGTACTAGAGCAACGACTATGCCCGCCTAAATAAAAAGGGTGAAAAATAATCAAATATACGAATAAGGTACTAGTCAATGCTGGCAAGGGAACGAATTATGAATACTAACTAGTACTTTATTATTAGTCCCAACGGCAAGACTTATCCGGCCACAAGACGGCTCCGATTTCCTCTCTTTGAACATTCAGGAACCCGAAATAGAAAAACGTCAGAAAACAGATAAGTGATCCACCGGGCTTTGTCAGTTACCGGCAGATCGTCAGCTTTTCGTCAGGCAATAAAAAACCCGCCGAAGCGGGTCTTAAGAGACTTACGAAAAGTGATCGTAATCAGAGTTCGAAGCTGTGACGCAGAACGATGGTCTCAACGCGGTCAGGGCCCGTCGAAATAATATCGATCGGCGCACCAATCGCTTCTTCAACAAAGCGGATGTACGAGCGTGCGTTCTCTGGCAGGTCATCAATGCTCTTGGCACCGAACGTGGACTCAGTCCAGCCTGGCAGCTCTTTATACACTGGAGTCACTTTTTCGAACTGATCAGCCGACGCAGGTACTTTCAGCGTGTTGCCATTTTCATCCTGATAACCGATACAGACCTTAATGGTCTCAAGACCATCCAGCACGTCCAGCTTAGTCAGGCAGATAGTGTTGATTGAGTTAACACGAATCGCATGCTTAACCAGCATGGCATCGAACCAGCCACAACGACGGTCGCGGCCCGTGGTCGTACCTTTCTCTTTACCCACATCAGCCAGGTGCTTACCGACTTCATCAAACAGTTCCGTCGGGAAAGGACCCGCGCCAACACGAGTGGTGTAGGCCTTAGTGATACCCAGAATCTGGTCAAGGTACAGCGGACCAACGCCGGAGCCTGTCGCAACGCCACCGGCGGTGGTGTTTGACGAGGTAACAAATGGGTACGTACCGTGGTCGATATCGAGCAGAGTGCCCTGAGCACCTTCAAACATGATATCGCCACCGTCTTCACGTACGGTGTGTACCAGATCAACCGCATCAACAACGATGTCTTTGATCTGCGCAGCCCAGTCCATGCAGGCAGCCAGCGTCTCTTCGTAGCTGACCGGCTCAACGCCGTAGTAATTCACCAGCGAGAAGTTATGGTATTCCATGACTTCTTTCAGTTTGTCGGCAAATTCTGGCTGATACATGTCATCAACACGCAGTCCACGACGAGACACTTTGTCTTCGTACGCCGGGCCAATACCGCGGCCTGTCGTGCCGATTTTCGCGTTACCACGCTTAATTTCACGCGCCTGATCCAGAGCGACATGATATGGCAAAATCAGAGGGCAAGCGTGAGAGATACGCAGACGATCCATCACAGGAACACCACGATCTTCAAGCGCACGGATCTCTTTCAACAGAGCATCCGGCGCCAGAACCACACCATTACCGATCACACAACGAACGCCATCACGCAGGATGCCAGACGGGATCAGGTGCAGTGCAGTTTTCTCACCGTTAATTACCAGGGTATGACCTGCATTGTGGCCACCCTGAAAACGGACGACGGCCGCTGCTTTTTCAGTCAGCAGGTCAACAATTTTACCCTTACCTTCGTCACCCCACTGGGTGCCCAGAACAACAACGCTTTTGCCCATGGCAGAATCTTTCACTCAGTCGTTAAATTTAAAAATTCAGGCGCTGACCAGTATCCACTGGCCATCGTTTTGCTGCAGTCGCTGAGACGCCCCTGCAACATCACCATTCGCTTCGGTCACTACACGGTATCCTTTGGTCCGTAAGTCCGTGATTGCCTGCCATAACGACGGATCATCCGACGCAGGAGCGGCCACGGTTTCCTTTGCTTCAAACTGACGCTGACCGAGAGCCGCCAGTACTTTAAGGTCGGCACTGAAACCGGTTGCCGGACGTGCTCGCCCGAAATCAGCACCGGTTTCATCATAGCGACCGCCCTGAGCTACAGCATCACCGTAGCCCGGCACATAGGCCGCAAATACCAGACCTGTGTGGTAATCATAACCACGTAATTCGGTCAGATCACAGGTGATTGATACCTGAGGAAAACGCTGCATCAGCGCTTCAATCGCCTGTGTCATATCGCTCAGCTGCTGCGCCGCAACGGGCACCAGTTCAGCTAAGCGCGCAAATTTGTCGGTCAGTGCACTGGCACTGCCCTGCATTGAAGCCACCAGGCTGAATGCTTCAGTTAAACGGCTGTCACTCAGCTCACGCTCAACCCACGCCAATGTGTCCGTCTGACACTTAAGCTTGAGCAGGTCGAACAGTTCGCTCTGCTGCTCATCACTCAGACCAGCACTGTCGGCTAAGGCGCGGAATACACCGACATTACCGAGGTCCAGGTGAACACCTTCGATACCAGCTTCAGACAACAGGCTGAGCATCACGCTGATGATTTCGACATCGGCACTGGTGCCAGCTACGCCATACAGCTCCGCACCAATCTGAGTTGGCGTGCGACTGGCCAGCAGTGACGCCGGACGCGTGTGAAACACAGTACGGCAATAGCTCAGGCGGCTGGTACCTTCTGGTGCAAGGCTGTGCGCATCGATACGGGCGACCTGCGGTGTTGTATCCGCACTCAACCCCATCAGGCGGCCAGACAGCTGATCAGTCACCTTAAACGTGCGCAGATCAAGGTCTTTGCCCGTGCCGGTCAGCAGTGAATCAAGATACTCCAGCGCCGGCGGGATAACGAAGTCATAACCGCAATTATCGAGATAATCGAGCAGATGGCGACGTAACTGTTCTATACGTCGCGCCTGTGGCGGTAAGATTTCGTCAATGCCATCAGGCAGCAGCCAACGGTCAGCTCCAGTCATTGTCCAGCCTTCAATTGTTAAACAGGTAAAGCAGGATGAGCCCCAGCGACATGCTGAAGAGCCCGATCATTCTCATGGTGCGGTCATCTGTCTCGGCCATCCGGATCACCAGCTGGCGCCATCGTGCGGGGTAAAGAAAAGGGATAACGCCCTCGATAATCAGCACCAGACTGACGGCCACCGCCAGTGTATGCCAGGCTTCTGCGGACACTTTCTCTACCTTGATGTAAAACAGAATTGCACAAAAAAACCGGGCTACCAGCCCGGTTGCGGGATTCTACCAGAGCTGACCGGGCTTGAACATGCAAACATGTTCAGGCCCGACTGCCATTAGTTCCCTTTAGAGTCGTTCAGGTAACGGAAGAAGTCGCTCTTAGGATCGAGCAACAGAATATCGTTTCCTTCAAAGGTCTCGGTGTAAGCCTTCAGACTGCGGGTAAATGAGTAGAACTCAGGATCTTTGTTGAACGCCTGCGCGTAGATACGTGATGCTTCAGCGTCACCTTCACCGCGGATCTGCTCTGCTTCCCGGTAGGCTTCTGCTTCGATCACCGTTTTCTGACGATCAGCATCTGCCTGAATACCTTCAGCCAGCTCGTTACCCTCAGAGCGGATCTCACGCGACTCACGACCACGTTCAGCTGACATACGCTGATACACGTTGTTGCTCAGCTCATCTGGCAGGTCGATCGCTTTAACGCGAACATCCAACACTTCGATACCCAGCTCGTCCTGCGTCTGCTCGTTGAGCATTGCGGTCAGTTTGGTCATCAGCTGGTCACGCTCACCGGAAACCACTTCATACAGGCTGCGCGCTGCAATTTCGTCACGCAGGCCCTTGTTCACCTGGTTTTCCAGCAGGAGCGTCGCACGGGTACGGTCACCCGAGGTTGCCTGGTAGTAATTACGCACATCTTTGATGCGCCATTTCGCGAACGAATCAACGATGACGTATTTCTTACCTGAAGTCAGGAAGCGTGATGGCTGAGTATCCAGCGTCAGTACACGCGCATCGAAGCGTTTAATGACGTCTGCCATAGGTATTTTGAATCCAATACCTGGCTGTACATCATCATCGATCATTTCACCGAAGCGCAACTTAATAGCACGCTCGGTTTCTTTGATGATGTAGAAACTCTGGCTACCAATCAGGACCACCAGAGCAATAACAATCAGCGAAGTAAATGCTTTAGGTGACATTATCGACCCTCCCGACGAATAGTAGATGAACTGCCCGAAGTACGACGAGAATTCGCTTCACGGATCACTTCATCGGTCAGGCGTTTAATGTCGTCATCACTGAGATCAGACTGACGTGCGGCACCCTGAACCTGCTGGGTCAGTTTATCGAGAGGCAGATACATCATGTTATTACCACCTTCAACATCCACCAGTACTTTACTGCTCTTGTTGTACACCTGAGTTACAGCATCAATGTAGAGACGCTCACGGGTGACCGCTGGTGCTTTGTTGTACTCGCTCAGCAACTTGGTGAAACGATCCGCTTCACCTTCTGCGCGGGCGACAACACGCTCACGATAAGCGCGGGCTTCTTCAAGCTGACGTTGAGCACGACCACGAGCTTCTGGTACGACCGAGTTGGCGTACGCTTCGGCGTCGTTGATAGTGCGCTCTTTATCCTGCTTGGCACGCTGAACATCATCAAACGCTTCTTTCACCGCGGCTGGCGGCGTTGCGTCTTTGATGTTCACGTTCTGCAGAGTAATACCCGTGTTGTACTCGTCCATATAGAACTGCAGACGCTGTTTAACTGCTTCTGCCAGAACCACACGGCCTGTCGTAAGGATCGGGTCCATCTCGGTCGAACCCACTTCATGACGCAGCGCACTTTCAGCAGCATCACGTAATGTCAGTTCCGGATCTTCAACACGCAGCGCGTAAGATACTGGATCGGTCACACGGTACTGAACGTTCAGTTTCACGTCGACGATGTTTTCGTCTTCGGTCAGCATGCTTTCACGGATTTCGGTTTCACGAACACGGGTTGCGTTGACGATGATTACGTCTTCAATGACCGGAAGCTTCCAGTTCAGACCCTCACCTTCGATACGATCAAACTTACCAGTACGCAGCACAACACCACGCTCCTGAGTATCGAGGATGTATACGGAGTTCATACCAAGCAGCACTGCTACGATAATAGCGGCAACAACCAAAAAGCCGGTGATGCTGCCATCGCCACCGTTGTTGTTATTTCCACCACTCTTTTTACCACCGAACAGACCATTCAGTTTATCGGTCAGTTTGCGGATAACTTCGTCCAGATCGGGTGGCTGATTACCGCCACCGCCACCATTGCCCTTGTTGTTGTTACCCCAAGGGTCTTTGGGCTTATTGCCATTACCGCCAGGCTCATTCCAGGCCATAGATCACTCCAGTCAGTGTGGCTGTTTTGTCATAAATGAATAGTACGTCCGCCATGATAACGGATTTGAGCGCAGCGGCCAGCCCATCAGGCATTGAATCGCACAACTAACCGCCGACTTTTGCTAAAGCCAGGGATCTGCAGGCTGCGCAATAAAGCGCGACTCCGGAACCTCAGCTTTAGATAACGCTCGTTTAAAGTCTTGCAACTGCATTCGTATGTGCAGGTGAATATCACCATTATCGGCAAAATCCTCGCCCTGAACGCCACCGCTTTCGTAAAGAATTGCACGAAGGCGTGCATCCGCAGGCGCGAGAGTCAGGTGGTCTTCGAAAATCTCTTCGCCTAACAGCTCGGTCATGGCCTGACACAGCAGGTCAAATCCGAGTCGCTCCTGCGCTGAGACCCACACAGCAACCGGTACACCATCTTCGTTGCGGTCGATGCGCGGCTCGCCAAATTCTAACAGGTCAATTTTGTTGTATACCCGCAATTCAGGGAGCTCATCCGCCTCAATCTCACCAAGTACCAACTCAACCTGCTCAATGTTGCCGTCCCGCTCTTCGGATGCACAGTCAATCACATGCATCAGAAGGTCTGCCTCTGCCGCTTCCTGCAGGGTCGCGCGAAACGCCTCTACCAGTTTATGGGGCAGATGTCGGATAAATCCAACCGTGTCCGCCAGAACAATTTCACCCACGTCATCAATTTCAAGACGTCGCAGGGTTGGATCAAGCGTTGCAAACAACTGATCTGCAGCATAGACCTCAGCCTGCGTCAGTGCATTGAACAGAGTCGATTTACCCGCGTTGGTGTATCCGACGATAGCAACGGTCGGTACATCCGAGCGCTTACGCGCACGACGACTCTGGTTACGTTGCGCCCTTACTTTTTCGAGACGGGCATGAATACTTTTTACCCGTTCCCGCAGAAGACGTCGGTCAGTCTCAAGCTGCGTTTCACCCGGCCCGCGCATGCCGATACCACCTTTCTGACGTTCAAGGTGAGTCCAGCCACGGACAAGACGGGTCGACTGATGCTGTAGCTGCGCCAGTTCAACCTGCAACTTACCTTCATGGGTACGCGCACGCTGGGCAAAGATATCCAGAATCAGACCAGTACGATCGAGCACCCTGCACTTAATCTCGCGCTCTACGTTACGTTCCTGACTTGGCGTCAGTGCATGGTTAAAAATCACCAGGCTGACATCATGCATACGCACAGCCTCGGCGATTTCTTCGACCTTGCCCTTACCGACAAAGGTTTTCACGTGCGGAACATCGCGCTTGGTCGTCACCAGATCTACCGGATCCGCCCCCGCAGAAATGACGAGTTCGCGGAACTCATTCAGATCCTCCCGGTTCGCTCCTTCAGGGAAGTCGACGTGTACTAGGATGGCTTCTTCGCCACCACTGTCAGGACGCTCAAAAAACACAGATAGATGTACCTTTGTCGGCGATTAATCAGAATTTTTAAATCAGGCAGTACCGGATGTTTCCGATAAAAATAGCAGATGCAAGACGCAATAACGCCTCAGACGCTCAATAACAACACAGTGGTTGTCTCTGTCGGATGGTGGGAATATCAGCGGGCCTGCCCTCTTTACGGCAAAGCCCCTGATCAGGTCGGGCGATTATTCGTCGCCTTCAGCCTGTTCTGCTGGTGCCAGACGCACATTGCGGCTAGGCACAACAGTAGAAATTGCGTGCTTATAAACCATCTGAGAAACAGTGTTCTTGAGCAGAATAACAAACTGATCGAATGACTCGATTTGTCCCTGCAGCTTAATGCCGTTTACCAGAAAGATAGAAACCTGGATCCGCTCCTTACGAAGCTGGTTCAGATAAGGGTCTTGTAAAGAGTGCCCTTTTGACATAGTTGTTCTCCTAAATGAGAGAGTGCCTTCCAATCTGCGGTCGGCGAAGTAATAGTAGATTGCCCCATTGTTGGCCAGAACCTGCCCCAAAACTAACATGGCGGCCATGAAATAAACCGGTACACCTACACCGATTCATCTGTACAGACACATATTTGGTCGTCGGGTTCAGCCCGAGAATGCCGAATTCTGCATTGTTATGGTAATTCAATACGGTCAGCAGCCGTTCTCACGGCTAAATATGGCGTTGGTGCTGAGTATTTTCAAGGTATTTCTGACAATATCCGGATCATCGGTATCCAGCCAATGAAGATCGGGCCAGCTTCGTAGCCAGGTGATCTGACGTTTTGCCAGTTGGCGGGTCGCAATAATGCCCCGTTCGACCATCTCATCGTAGTCGTATTCACCATCAAGATAGTCCCACGCCTGACGATATCCAACGCAACGAATGGACGGCATATTCTTATCAAGGTCGCCACGGGCACGCAGCGCTTTTACCTCGTCGATAAAGCCATCGGAGACCATGATCCGGAAACGCTCGGCAATACGTTCGTGAAGCCGTTTACGCTCTGAGGGGCACACCGCCAGATTCACAACATGGTATGGCAGAGGTTCAGTCTGTTGCTCGGCCCAGTATTCTGTGAGCGTCTTACCCGAGATCAGATAGACTTCCAACGCACGCTGAATGCGCTGAGAATCCATAGGTTTCAGACGGCCTGCGGATTCAGGATCAATACCTGCCAACCGTTCATGCATCGCCGGCCAACCTTTCTCAAGGCCTTCTTCAAGTAGCTGCTGCCGGATTGCTTCATCGGCTTTCGGCAGGTCGGCTGCGCCATCACGGAGGAATTTGAAGTACATCATGGTGCCGCCCACCAGCAAAGGGACTTTGCCTGCGGCGGTAATGTCGGCCATTTCGCGTAATGCATCTTCACGGAAGTTCGCCGCGGAGTATGCCTCGGCAGGGTCAATCAGATCGATCAGACGATGTGGTGCCTGGGCTCGCATACGGGCGTCAGGCTTTGCCGTCCCTATGTCCATACCTTTGTAGACCAACGCTGAGTCGACACTGATAATTTCGCAATCGTGGTTTTTAACCAACTCAAGTGCGAGCGCCGTTTTGCCGGAAGCCGTCGGCCCCATCAAAAAAATCGCCGGTGGAAGAGAGCCTGACATCACCGCCCCCGCAGAAAGAGCTTATCCAGCTCTGACATCGTCATCTGAGTCCAGGTCGGGCGACCATGGTTGCATTGCCCTGAACGTTCAGTGGCTTCCATATCACGTAACAAAGCATTCATTTCAGGCAGGGTCAGTTTCCGGTTTGCCCGCACAGAACCGTGACAGGCCATGGTCGACAGCAGTTCGTTACGATGGGCGAGAATCCGGTCAGACGCGCCATGCTCCATCAGATCACTCAGCATATCAGTGATCAGCTGTCCGACATTTGCCTGTTGCAGCAGTACCGGAATCTGACGAATCATCAGGCTCTCTGGCGATACTCTTGCCAGCTCGACACCAAACTGACGGAATTCATCGGAGAACTGTTCTGCCGCATCGGCTTCACGCTCACTGACGTGCAGTGTTTCGGGTACGAGCAACGGCTGACTCTGAACGCCCTGTTCATCGACAGCGAGTTTTAAACGCTCGTAGGTAATACGCTCGTGTGCCGCGTGCATATCGACAACCACGAGGCCATGAGCGTTCTGCGCGAGTATATAAATGCCGTGCAGTTGAGCGACGGCAAACCCAAGTGGCGGCAGGTCTTCTGCACTGGATTCTGGGAGTGGTTGTGGCGCCCCCTGATTCAGCTGCTCGTAACTGCGTAATTGTTCGGCGACAGCCCCCTGCCCGGGACGACTGTCAGAAAAACTCTGCCCAAAAGAACCGCCCGAATAATTCTGCGCAGTTGAAGTCGCCACACCGTCAGCAGGCGCAGAAAATGGGGTCCGTTCATTAGCCGGTTGTTGCCAGTCGAGTCGATTCTGCCCCTGGAATTCTCCTGCTTCTGTACCCGTTGCAGCCGGTGCCGCACTCGGCTGCAAATTCGCCGTTGGCTGCTCGGGGCGTATATCCGCCAGAGCACGGTGCAGAGAGCGGAAAATAAAATCGTGTACCAGACGTCCATCGCGAAAGCGCACTTCGTGCTTGGTCGGGTGAACGTTAACGTCCACCAGCTTCGGGTCCAGCCAGAGGTACAGCACAAACGCAGGCTGGCGACCGTGATAGAGCACATCGCGGTAAGCCTGTTTAATGGCATGCACCACCAGCTTGTCTCTTACCGCACGACCGTTCACAAAGAAATACTGCATATCACCCTGCGAACGCGAAAACGTCGGTAAACCAACCCAACCTTCAATGGTCAGACCCGCCCCTTCGGTTTCGATATGTACTGCGTTATCCATAAACTGCGGATTCAACAGTGTCGCCACGCGCTTCTCGCGATCAATGGCTCTTGCCGCCGGGCGCAACGAATGAATAACGCGGTTGTTGTGACGCAAAGTAAAGGCGACGTCATAACGGCTGAGTGCGAGCTTTTTCAGCGTATCTTCGAGGTGTGAAAATTCTGTTTTCTCTGTACGCAGGAATTTACGCCGCGCTGGCGTATTAAAAAACAGATCGCGCGCTTCGACCGTGGTGCCGGTCGGGTGTGCGGCCGGGCTGACGTCAGCCTGCATATCGCGCCCTTCCGCTTTTACCTGCCAGGCCTCATCTGAGCCTTTCTCTCGGGAAGTCAGGGTCAGGCGTGATACCGACGAGATACTTGCCAGCGCCTCGCCACGGAAGCCCATCGTGCCAACAGCTTCGAGATCATCAAGCGTCGTGATCTTACTGGTGGCATGACGACTGAGAGACAGCGGAAGGTCATCCTTGCCAATACCGTGACCGTCATCGCGTACACGCAGCAGCTTGATGCCGCCTTGCTCGGCATCAACATCAATATGCTGAGCACCGGCATCCAGCGAGTTTTCGACCAGCTCTTTGATGATATTGGCTGGACGTTCTACAACTTCGCCAGCGGCAATCTGGTTTGCCAGACGTGGCGATAACAGGTGAATTCGGCTCATAGCTCAGACTGAATATTCAGGAGTTTGGAATACGTAGCTTCTGGCCCACTCTCAGCGAGTTACTGCTCAGGCCATTCAGTTTGCGCAGCTCAGACATTCCCATGCCACTGCGCACTGCCAGCTCAGAGAGTGTGTCGCCACTGCGAACTGTGTATTCGATGTATTGTTGTGCTGCTTTTTTCCGCGCCGCCATCAAGGTGCCAGCAGGAGGATTATTCTGGAAATAATCTTTAATTCCGTTAAAAATCGCACGCGCCATTTTCTTCTGGTAAGCACTGGTCTTAAGTTGTCTGGCTTCGCCAGGATTTGAAATAAATCCGGTTTCTACCAGGAGTGCAGGCATGTCTGGCGATTTCAGTACGACAAACGCAGCTTCTTCGACGTTCTTTTTGTGCAGCTTACTGATCTTGCCCATTTCCTGCAGAATTTCATCACCGATAGAAACGCTGGCAGTACGTTTATGGGTCATTGAAAGGTCGAGCAGAGTCATCGCCAGATGGTCTTCCCGATCGCCGATACTGACACCACCAATTAAGTCAGAGGAGTTTTCTTTGTCGGCAAGGAATCGTGCAGTTTCACTGGTTGCCCCCCGGTCAGACAGCACAAACACAGAGCTACCACTGGCACTCGGGTGTTTAAATGCATCTGCGTGAATAGACACGAAGAAATCAGCATTGGCCTTGCGGGCTTTTTCTGAGCGTTCACGCAATCCAATATAATAATCTCCGGTACGCACCATGTACGGTGCAAATCCGGTTTCCTGATTGAGTAAACGTTGCAGTTCTTTTGAGATCGCCAGAACCACGTGCTTCTCCATCACCCGACCGGGCCCAAGGGCTCCGGGGTCTTCACCGCCGTGCCCGGCATCAATGGCAATAATGATGTCGCGCTGATCGGTCTCGTAGGTTTCCGCCTTTTTGACAACATCAGGCGCACTGACAGACGCCTCTGACTGGGGGCGCTCAAGGTCAACCACAAGGCGATGATGCGATACACCTTCAGAGGGAGGCAACGGAAAACTGCGGTATTTCATGGTCGCACGGGTTTCTACCACCAGACGCAGATCGGTCTTATTACGACGACCACTACGCACCCGGATAACCTCGCTGGAGTCGTCTGCTACGTTATCTAAAGACGACATTTTCAGGTCAGCATTTTTGAGATCGACAACAATCCGGTCCGGCCCGGTGAGCTGAAAAATCTTATGCTCATGTGGCCCGCTAAGGTCCAGCACCAGACGCACTTTATCGGGCGATTGCCAGACACGAACGTCACTGACGTCTGCCCAGACCGGCAGCACACAGAGTGTCACGACGAAAAACGCGATCAGCCGTTTGATTATTCCTGCCATTCTTTTACCAGCTGCTGCAGTTGCCTGCTCCACTGTGCCCCTTTATCTGTCTCTGCCTGCCAGTTGAGGATACGTGCCTCACCTACGTCGTCAATATGAATTGTAAGATCGGCATCAGGCAATACACCACGCCCACGCTCTGGCCACTCTATCAGGCACAAAGTTCCATCGGTCAGGTATTCGCGAATCCCCATGTATTCGAGCTCTTCAGGGTCACCCAAACGATACAGGTCAAAATGACAGACCCGACCAGTCGCAAGATCATACTCTTCTACCAGGGTGTAGGTCGGTGATTTCACCGCACCGGTATGACCGAGCGTCTGAATCAACCCACGACTCAGGGTGGTTTTTCCTGCACCCAGAGTACCCTCAAGAAATACCAGCCCGCCACCCGTCAGTATTGAAGACATACGGCCTGCAAAATTAACCATTTCATCTTCGCCGGTCAGACGTATCTGGCCAGCAGTCTGTGAATTACTCTCAGTCATCAGTTCACCAGTTGTCGGATATAAGGCATCAGGTCTGTGGCAAGCAGCCCACGTGTTCCGGATTCAGACGCGGCCAGGTCGGCGGCTGCACTGTGCAGACACGTGCCTCTCAACGCGGCTTCCCATGGCGTTAAGCCCTGAGACAACAGACCTGCGATCACGCCGGTCAGTACATCCCCCATGCCGCCGGTTGCCATGCCCGGATTGCCATCCGTACAGATGGCCAGTTCCCCCTCAGGAGAGGCAATGATGCTGCCCTGCCCTTTGAGAATAACAACCGCATGGTATTTATCAGCGATTGCCTGCGCTGCACCGAGGCGATCAGACTGAATATCCGCCACGGACTTGTCCAGCAATCGGGCAGCTTCGCCCGGATGCGGAGTCATCACGACGTCACGCTCCGGGAATTCCGTTTGCCAGCCCGGCGAGGCAATAATATTCAATGCATCAGCATCCAGCACAACCGGATAATCACTCTGCAGAACCTGCTGCAACAGCAACTCCGCCCAACTGCTACGCCCGAGCCCAGGACCACACGCCAGCACTGACGCTTTTTCCATCAATGGCTGCATTTCAAGCCCGGCATTAATGGCCGCTGCCATACATTCCGGGCGCCGGGCGAGCACTACAGAAACATTGGCCGGGCGCGTTGCACAGGACGTCAGCCCTGCACCCGTGCGGCAGCAGGCGTCCACCGCCATAGCGATAGCACCGCCGAAGCCGGTTTCTCCGCCGACAAGCAATGCATGGCCATGATTTCCCTTGTTGGAATTACCGCGCCGGGAAGGTAACAAAGGGCCAACCTGAGTAAGTGAGTGGTAACTCACTCGCTGAGCCAGTACAGGAACCGCCTGACGCTGTGCATCGGTTAAGCCAAGCCCTGCGTAGTACAGTTCACCACCGTAATCCGGCCCATCACAGGTCAATAGTCCCGGCTTTATGCCGATAAAGGTGATGGTCGCATCCGCCTGAACCGCATGCCCCATCACCATACCGCTGCTGGCATTAAGCCCAGAGGGGATATCTAAAGCAAACACAGGTGCCTGATGCGCGTTCATCGCATCAATCGCTTCGGCAAACTCCCCCTGCACGACGGCATTCAGGCCAGTTCCTAATAAACCATCAATCAGAAGGTCTGCGTCTGCGGGCAGGTTGCCATCAAATTCACCAGCAACCACACCCGCGCTCTCGGCCATGTGTCTGGCATCGGTGGCCGATGGGCTTTGCCGGGTAATATCTCCAAGCGTCAGGACAGATACCGAGAGACCCTGTTCAATCGCCAGCGCAGCGATTACCCAACCGTCACCGCCGTTATTGCCGGCACCAGCAAGAATGCAAATATGGCGGGCTTCAGGCCAGCGCTCCCGCAGGCATTGAAAGGCAGCTTCGCCAGCCTGACGCATCAGTTGGTATCCGTTATCTCCCATCCGCTGAATGATGAGCCGGTCGAGCTCCCGTACGCCAGCAACACTGTCGATGTTACCGGGGAGGTGGTCATAGGCTGAGAAAGGTCGCTTCATCGCGGATGGGCCTGCGCTTGTGATACATTGCCGGGATTATATAAGTCCCAGGGCAGCCCGGCCAGAATGACATCCTCCAGGACAGTACTTACCCGAGAACAACTGCAGAAGTTGCGTGATGATATTACGCAATGGTCGGCCGAAGCTGGCTTTCAGCAGTGTGGTTTCAGTAGCGTCGATACAGGAGAGCACGGCAATCGGTTACAGCAGTGGCTGGATGCCGGTTATCACGGTGAAATGAGCTATATGGCCGATCACGTGACAGAACGGGGCCCAATGCGCGCTCTGCCTAATGAGCTGCTTCCCGGCACGCTGAGTGTGATCAGCCTGAGAATGGACTATCTGGCGCCAGGTGTAGAGGTAGCGAAGCATCTGCAGGATAAAGACAACGCGTATATTTCTCGTTATGCGCTGGGGCGCGATTATCACAAGTTAATCCGCAAACGTCTGACACAACTCGGAAAGCGCATTCAGTCTGAAATCGGCGAGCTTGGTTTTCGCGCATTTGTCGACAGCGCGCCCATTCTCGAACGCGCTCTCGCAGAACAGGCAGGAATCGGCTGGATTGGTAAGAATACGATGGTGCTTAACCGAGAAGCCGGCTCATATTTTTTCTTGGGTGAAATTCTCACCGACCTTCCGCTCGAACCCAATGAAACGCCACTGAAGAATCATTGCGGTCGCTGTACCTCGTGCCTGGATATTTGCCCGACCCAGGCCTTTGTAGGCCCCTACGTTCTCGACGCGAGAAAATGCATTTCTTACCTGACCATCGAACTTGATGGACCAATCCCCGAAGAGCTTCGCAATGGCATAGGCAACCGTATCTTTGGTTGCGACGACTGTCAGATTGGTTGCCCGTGGAATCGCTTCAGTAAAAGCAGCGAAGAACCCGACTTCACCCCGCGCCACCAGCTGGATAAAGCGACACTGCTCGAACTATTTCAGTGGGATGAAGCAACCTTCCTGAAAAAAACCGAAGGCATGCCAATCCGCAGAACAGGCTACGAAAACTGGATGCGGAATATATCGGTAGCGTTGGGAAATGCCTCGCAAAGTATTGAGGTGCAGGAAGCGTTGAAAAAGCAGAAAGGAAATATTTCAGGGTTAGTCGATGAGCACATCGACTGGGCCCTGCGACAGCAGGGCCAGTAACATCATCTGTGCAGATGGTTGTCAGTGGTGGCAGTGCACCGGATTATCGGTTACTGATTACTGACGCAGTGCACGCAGCATCCACGCCGTTTTCTCGTGCAGACTCATGCGGGCCGTAAGCAGGTCAGCCGTACCCTCATCGAATACTTCGTCAGTCATTTTGATAACGCTCCGACACGTGCGCACAACCTGCTCGTGTCCTTTGGTCAGGATATCGACCATCTCATTAGCTTCCGGCACACCGTCAACCTCTTCCACAGAGCTCAGACGCGCAAACTCTTTATAGGTACCCGGCGCCGTGAATCCCAGAGTACGGATTCGCTCGGCGATATCGTCCACGGCTTCGGCCAGTTCGGTATAGTGTTCTTCGAACATCAGGTGTAACTCACGGAACTGCGGGCCGGTGACGTTCCAGTGGAAGTTGTGGGTCTGCAGATACAGAGTGTAAGAGTCCGCCAGAACTTTACTCAGGCCCTCGGCAATCTGTTTACGGCTTTCTTCATTAATACCAATATCGATCGAAGTCATACATGTACTCCTTCTGAAAATGAATCGCTCCCTTATAGGGACAGGGGCTGTTTCACTTTGTTCCGGAGATTTGCTCCAGAATTATTTGACGCCTCACTGAGCCTCTGCCAATGTCGATGCTCTTCTTTTATGAATTCTCATCAATATTTTCTGAACAAGAGTGCAGCATATGGCGACCACGAACCTGACGTCTGTCTTCAATAACAAACTCATATGGATTACCGGAGCGTCTTCCGGGATTGGTGAGCAGCTGTGTTATGACCTGAGTAAGCTGGGTGCCCGCCTGATCCTGTCTGCCCGCCGCGAAGACGAACTTGAACGGGTGAGAAGCGCGTGCCAGAGTCCGGAAACACATATTGTGCTGCCACTCGACATGTTGAATGAAGCCGATGTAATCAACGCAGCTGACAAGGTGGCCGACGAATTCGGCGTCGTAGATTACCTGTTCAATAATGCCGGAATCACGCAACGCTCACTGATCAATGAGACCGAAGCGGATATCTACCGCAAGGTAATGGAACTGAACTACTTCTCGCAGGTGACGATTACCCGCAAAGTACTGCCCGGTATGCTGGCTCGCGGTTCAGGGCACATTGTCACTACATCAAGTATCGCAGGCCTGATTGGTATTCCGTACCGCTCGGCGTATTGCTCATCGAAACATGCCATTATTGGTTTTATGGACTCACTGCGCTCAGAGGTGCACGACAAAGGATTACGCGTGACGACACTGTGTCCGGGCTTTGTGCGCACCAGTATTATCGAAACTGCTCGTCGTGAAGGCACTGCTCTCGAAAAAGTGGACGACACCGTGATCAAAAATGGCATGGCCGTCGATGAGGCAGTAGCCGAAGTCTTAAATGCCGTAGCCAATGAAAAAGAACAGGTCGTTATCGCCAAAGGCAAAGAAGGCATGGGGCCAATCATTAAACGATTGTTCCCAAGTGTGATTTATAAAATGGTTCGGAAAATGGCATTAACCTGACTCCTGCGACAATGAACTTTTGAGCAAAAAGCAAGTCTGTTTTCACAGGAGGTGAATCATGAGTAAACAAGCCGTTATTTACCGCATGGTGATGGAGAAACACATCTGCCCATACGGTTTAAAGTCTCTCGACCTGCTTAAGCGCGAGGGTTTTCAGGTCGAAGACAACTGGTTAACGACCAGAGCCGAAACCGATGCCTTTAAAAAAGAACATGAGGTCGAAACGACTCCGCAAACATTTATCGATGGAAAGCGCATCGGTGGTTACGACGCCCTGAAAGATCACTTTGGTAAGTCAGGTAAGAAAGAGAAGACAACAAGCTACACCCCGATCATTGCGATTTTTTCTGTCACGCTTCTGATGGCGCTGGGCGCTTCTCACATGGTGAGTGGCAGCTTCTTCGGTGATCGATGGTTTGAGTTGTTTATCGCGTTCAGCATGTGTGTTCTTGCGATTCAGAAATTGCAGGACCTCGAAGCCTTCTCCTTGCAGTTCTTGGGCTATGACCTCTTAGCACAGAAATACGTCCCCTATTCAAAGATTTACCCGTTCGCCGAGGCGTTTGCCGGTATTGGTATGATTGCTATGGTGTGGACACCACTGGTTGCACTTGTTGCCTTATTCATCGGTAGTATCGGCGCCGCGTCGGTCTATAAAGCCGTTTATATTCAGAAGCGGGAACTGAAGTGTGCCTGTGTCGGAGGCAACAGCAATGTTCCCCTTGGTGCGATTTCCATGACCGAAAATCTGATGATGGTAGGAATGGCAATCTGGATGCTTCTCTTTCGCTGACTCAGCTTTTCAGCGGATAAGAAACGAAAAAAGCGCCTCGAATTATTGAGGCGCTTTTTCATAAAGCTAAGCTTGATCGATTACTTACACCGCCAAAAAGTGTTTACGATAGTGCTGCATTTCAGCAATCGACTCACGAATATCATCCAACGCCTGATGGGCCCCTTTCTTCTCGAATGAAGAGACAGCCTCCGGCTTCCAGCGACGAGCTAATTCTTTCAGCGTAGATACATCGATATTACGGTAGTGGAAGTAGCGCTCAAGCTCGGGCATGTACTTCACCAGAAAACGCCGGTCTTGATGAATGCTGTTGCCGCACAGTGGCGAAGCGCCCTCTTTGACGTGTTCTTTCAGGAAGGCGATCGTTGCCAGCTCGGCAGCACGAGCATCCTGAGTACTGTCTTTCACCCTTTGCGTCAGCCCTGAGTTACCGTGGGTGCGGGTATTCCACTCATCCATCGCATCCAGCAATACGTCTGGCTGGTGCACCGCAATAACCGGCCCTTCAGCAATAACGTTGAGGTCGCTGTCGGTCACAATGGTCGCGATTTCAATGATAACATCCTGCTCTGGCTCCAGACCTGTCATCTCCAGGTCCATCCAGACCAGATTATCTTTCTGACTCATGTCGCATTCTCGGTAACTATATTGGAGATATCAGTCTAGCAAGTTGCACCAAACCCAGCCAACCGCGACAATAGCGCCATCTTAAAAATCAGAGCGAATATGGCTAAGCGCAAACTAAATCGCCGTCAGGCCTGGCGGGTCGAAAAGATTCAGCAGGAAAAGGCTTCGCGAGCGAAACGCAAAGAGCGTGATATTTCAGACCAGCTGAGCGCCGGTGAGCTGGGCGAGGAAATGCACGGCCTGATTATCGCTCACTTCGGCTCTCAGGTTGAGGTCGAAGACGAACACCGTACCCGCTATCGCTGTTTTCTGCGCGCCAACCTGGGGTCACTGGTCACCGGCGACCACGTTGTCTTCCGACCAGGGCCTGAAAATAACGGTGTACTGACCGGGGTGGTCGAGATGGTGCAGGAACGTGAATCTGAGTTATCACGACCGAATCCGTACAACGAGATCAAACCCGTCGCTGCGAATATCGACAATATTCTGCTAACCATCGCTCCCGAACCTCATGCCCACCGCAACCTGATTGATCGCTATCTGGTTGCTGCAGAGAACTGTGGTATAGAACCCATATTCCTGCTCAACAAGGTTGACCTGATTGACGAAGAGATTCAGCCCTACTTCGATGAACTGCTCGGCGACTATGAAGTACTGGGTTATCGATCATTGCGCGTATGCAGTAAAGACGAGAGCAGCCTCGCTGACCTTAAAACCTTTCTGAATGACCGTGTCAGTGTCTTCGTTGGGCAGTCTGGCGTAGGCAAATCGTCACTGATTGCGACGCTGCTTCCGGGCGAAGATCTGCGTATCGGAGCTTTGTCGGAAAATACCCGCAAGGGCAAGCATACGACAACGACTGCAAGGCTGTATCACTTCCCTGCGGGCGGTGATCTGATCGACTCTCCGGGGATTCGTGAATTCGGGCTATGGCATATGTCACCAGAAGAGGTGATGTACGGTTTCCGCGAGTTGCGTGATATCGCCGGTCATTGTCGCTTCCGCGATTGTGCACACGAATCTGAGCCGGGTTGCGCCATCATTGAAGCACTCGAAAACGGTGAGATCAGCGACGAGCGCTTCTTCAGCTACAAACGCATTCTGAGTACGCTGACTGAACTGTAAGTCAGCGTACTACCAGAAAACTTCTTCTTTATTGGGCGGATTATCGTAAGGGTTATCGGCCCGGTTACGTCTTTGCTGCAGCTCTTCGAGCAAGGTCCCGGTGCGATTAATCGTAGGCGTTCTGGGATCGTCTTCGCTACTTTCACCATTCTCACCGTTGATAAATTCAACATCGGCATCACTGCCACTGCGCCCTTTGATGCCTGCATCGAGCGCTTTATTGAGTAGCGTAATTGAAATGCGTCGATTGACCGCCGCCGCCGGGTCATCGGGTTTCAACGGTGCCGTATCGCCCATGCCAATCACCTGAGCGATCTGTGACTTAGGCACACCAGCTTCCATCAGGGCACGACGAGCCGAATCCGCCCGCAGCGACGACAGGCCCCAGTTGATGTCGTCTTCATCGCGTTGGTTTACTACGCCAGATGAATCCGTATGGCCGGTAATCTGTAAACGATGATCCAGACCTGAGAGCATGGGCGCCAGCTCCCATAAAATATCCTCAGAGTAGTAGCGTAAATGAGCGCTGCCCTGATCAAACATGGGCCGATTCGTCTGATCCACAATCTGCAACCGCAGACCTTCGGTCGTTAGGTCGAGCAACAGCTGATTCTTGAACGGACTCAGTGTCGGGCTGGCAGTGATCATCGCCTGAATTTTGGCTTTCATTTCTTCCATGCGCCGTTGCTCAATGGCATCAGCCAGGCTTTCAATCTCATCCGCCTGAAGAATTTTCTCGGGATCAATGGTTTCTGAGACAGCGATATTGTCAGAGGTTGTTGGTGAACCGCCAAGATCAATAACGTACTTAGACGGCACCAGCTTGCCCTCTTCAAAGGCTTTCGGGTCCTGAAAGTAACCCGATATGGCCTCCCGCTCCTGTTCGTTGGAGGAGTTAATGACCCATAGCACCAGAAATAAGGCCATCATTGCCAGTGCAAAGTCCGCCATCGCGACCTTCCAGGCGCCACCATGCTCTTCGTGTTTGCCCTTCTTATAACGACGGACAACGATATTCTGATGTGGGCTTAACTTCTCCATCAGCAATCACTCATCAGCGGCTGCGCACTTTGCTTTCGACTTCATTGAAGGTCGGACGCTTATGGGTGAACAGTGACTTACGGCCAAACTCCACCGCCAGCTGCGGCGGTAGTCCGTTCAGGGAGGCGATAATGCAGGCCTTTGCAGCTTCGTAGAGTTTAATTTCTTCTTCGGCGATATGACGCATGACAGAAGAGATTGGCCCAACCAGACCATAGGCGAGTAAAACACCACTGAATGTCCCGACCAGAGCGGCCGCCACATGAGCACCGATTTCGTTGATATCACCGCCAATGGCGCCCATGGTGATCACGATACCTAATACTGCGGCAACAATACCAAAGCCCGGCAAGGCATCTGACACTTTACCAACCGCCATGCCCGGTTGTTCCAGCTCGTGCATGCGTGCCTCTATTTCCTGATCCATCAGGGATTCCAGCTCGAACGACGTGAGGTTACCTGCGGCGATAATGCGAAAGTAGTCAGCAATAAAGACGGCCAGTTCATGATTCGCCTGAATCGCGGGATAGCGCGCAAAGAGTGCACTGGTGTCCGGGTTCTCGACATCCCCCTCAATCGCCATGATGCCTTCCCGGCGCGCTTTATTGAGAATGTCATAGAGCAACCCAAGTACATCCATATACATGGTTTTTGAGACGCTCCCGCCCATAATCACCTTGGGAATCAGGCGAAATGACGACCAGACAACATGCCAGGGATTCGACAGAAGAAAGGCACCAAAGGCCGCGCCGACAATAATCAGTATCTCGAAGGGTTGCCACAATGCCAGCAGTTGGCCATGTGACATCACATAGCCATACAGGACACTGCCAAAAACAATCACGACACCTGCTACAAATAGCATCCAGCCAATTTCCTCAGCGGTACTCCGCATTTAACTCAGGATGCGAACCGAAACCCTTCCGTGACAAAAAAGACACACAGATTACACGGGACGAAATACGCATCACGACTATAGTAAGTAAAGGATACAAATGACCGTTTAACAAACCGGGAACACTCTCTCCATGCAGAATTCTGCGCTTCAGACGCCCAGCGCCGCTCAATGGGAGGCCGTCCTGGCGTTCCGTGACTTACCTATCCTGAAAGAAACACGGGATGCATTAAGGGTCGAACTCAAAAACCCGCAGGTCAGCTTTGAATCGCTGGTACCTGTGGCGGAAAGAGATCCAGCACTCTGCTGGCACTTGCTACAAAAGGCTGTCAGTCATAACCCCGGTTGCCGCGAACAGATTCACGGCGTTTATAACTGCCTGTCGCTGCTCGGTATGCAAGAGCTGATTATTCTGGTGAAGAAGCTCCCGGTGATTGAAGACCACCCGGAGGATGCTTCACAGAAAGTGTATCGGCAGGCACTGTACACTGCGCACATGGCCGGTTGCCTGGCAGCACAATGGGCGAGTGCGAAAGGCACACCCACGAGTGCGGCCTATTGGTCAGCCATGCTGGCTAACTCTATCCTCTGGCCCTGGCTATTGCTCGATCAGTCCAGTCACAACTGGTTTCACTACCTGAGCGAGGGCGATGATCTCAGTACCGCTTCTCGCAAAGTATTCGGTAACTCACCCGAGAACTGGAAACGCCTGGTGCGTCGGCACAACCTGCCCGACCCGGTTGTCGATATGTTTCAACGAGATAAATTACCAGAGAGGAAAGACTGGCGACGCCTGCGCAAACAAGACCCAAGAGATCTGGATACCGGACGCCAACTGATCCACAAAAGCCAGAGTGCTTCTATGCTTGCGCTGACCGCAGCGAATACTGCCTGGCACCTTCATATAAACCCGGAAGGTGAGCGAAGCCAGCGCTGGTTGGCAATGAGCAGTCATGCGCAAGGGCGCCGCTATCCGACACTGGTCAGCGAGAGCCGTAAAGTTCAGCTGGATGAAGCGCGTTTGAGAAAGTCTGCATTGGCCTCTGGCATTGCGTTGCTGACTACACCGAGACCAGAAGCACTGTCGTACCCTAAATGGACACCTCTTCCAGAAGTTGCGCCTGCATATGCGGCCACGACTTCGCCCAACGACACGACAGCCAAAGTCGTGCAGGCCGAACCGGATGTACGCTCAGAAGCCGAGATTGATAAAGTGTCGGCGCCCGAGACTCAATCACCAACCAAACCTGCTCGTCATGGCAGCGCGTACCTGTCTAAGTTGATGGGGCAATTGTCTGAGTCCCCCGCAAGCTTCGGTGACTGGCACTATCTGATGCAGGGGGTATTGAAAGGTATTCATCTTGGCATTGGCATCGATCACGCGATTATTATGCTGCCCGGTAAAAATCGTTCATCCCTGCGTACAGTCTACTCGGAGAACCCTGACGGGCTGACGCCTCTGTCGAGTACCAGCATCCCGTTGCAGGTCGCTCCTTTACTACGTCAGTTAATGAAGCAGTCAGCGGCCGTTCATATCACGCCGGCGACTTGTGGGCGATACTTCAAAGGCATGCCCCCGGAACTTGCCAATGCACTTCCGCAAGAATTGTTGCTGATGTCAGTCCACGCAGGTCGCGACCCCATCGGAATTGTCATTGCCGCAAACTCTGGCAATAAAGCAATATCCAAAGCGCAATACCAACGTTTCCGGCAACTCTGCACGACAACCAGTCAGGGGCTGGCCTCTCTCCGCCAACTCAGTGCCCAGAAAAACAAAAGCGCAGACAAGCCCCATAAGACCGCACGGCAAACGTCGTGACCTGACACAGGGTGGTCTCTCAGATACACTTCGTGCCAACGAAACAACTAGCTGAGTGACCCACCCATGGCTGATCTCCCTTTATTGCTTGAGCCAGAGCAACTGGCTGACCTGTTGCCGCTCGATAACGTCCTGATCATTGACCAAAGCAAGGCCGAGACCTTTATGGAAGGTCACATCCCGGGGGCCGTTCATCTCGACTTTAAACGCCTGCAGCGTCCTGGCACACCAGTGCCAGGCCTGCTCCCAGAGATGTCTGAACTTGAGACTGTATTCAGCGAGCTGGGGCTGACAGCAGAGACACACGTCATCTGCTCAGACGATGAAGGCGGCGGCTGGGCCGGACGCCTGATCTGGGTGCTAGACTGCATTGGCCATACGAAATATTCCTACGTTAACGGTGGTATCGTCGCCTGGCGTCAGGAAGGGTTACCCGAAGAATCTGGTGAAGTTACTCCACGTTCTTCAGATTATAAAATCACCGCCATCAATGAAAATGCCACGTTCACTAAAGCTCAGGTACTCGACAACCTGGGTAAGCCAGACTTTGCCATCTGGGACGCACGCTCAGCCGCTGAGTACACGGGTGAAAAAGTGATTTCAGCGCGCGGTGGACACATCCCGGGTGCGGTTAACTACGAATGGACACTGGGCATGGATAAAGATCGTGGCCTACGCATTAAAGATCTGAATGCTTTCCGCACCTTACTGTCAGACATGGGCATTGACGGTAGTAAACGAATTGCTACGCATTGCCAGACCCATCACCGCTCAGGCTATACCTATCTGGTCGGCAAAATTCTTGGATTTGATATCCGGGGTTACGCTGGTTCATGGTCCGAGTGGGGCAATGACGAGAACACCCCGGTCGTAACCGGTACTGAACCTAATTAAGAGATGACCCAATGAGTATTAAAGACAGTCTGTTTATCGCCAGTCAGTATGTTGTTCCACAACACCTGCTCTCTCGCGCAGTGGGCGCTCTGGCAGAGGCTGAAATGGAATGGGTGAAAAATCCGCTGATCAATCTGTTCATCAAAAAATTCGGCGTCAACATGAGTGAGGCTCAGCGCCAGTCAGCGTCTGAATTCTCCTGCTTTAACGACTTTTTCACACGCGAATTAATTGATGGTGCACGCCCGATCGAAGGTGACGCGTCTGTGCTGTCCTCACCTGCTGACGGCGCCGTATCACAACGGGGTGAAATCGTTGATGGTCGTATTTTTCAGGCCAAAGGTCAGGATTATTGCCTGACTGAATTACTCGGCGGAGACGCCAAACGCGCTGCACCTTTTATGGGCGGCGAGTTCGCAACCATTTATCTGTCGCCGAAAGATTACCACCGTGTGCACATGCCAATGGCGGGTAAGCTGCGTGACATGATTTATGTCCCGGGCGATCTGTTTTCAGTCAATCAGGTAACCGCAGAAAATGTGCCGCGTCTGTTTGCACGTAACGAGCGCGTGGTCTGTATTTTTGATACCGATAAAGGTCCGATGGCGATGGTGCTCGTCGGTGCCATGATTGTCGCCGCCGTTGAAACCGTCTGGGCGGGGCATATCGCTCCCCCAAGACGCGAGCTGAAGGTCAGCGAGTACGGCGCACCTGTTGATGTGTCTCTGGAAAAAGGCGCCGAAATGGGCCGCTTTAAACTCGGCTCAACCGTGATCCTGTGTCACCCGAAAGGTGTCGTCGACTGGAACGATACGTTCGAAGCGGGCGCACCGGTACGTATGGGTGAGGCCATAGCCGACCTGGCCTGACACAAAAGCCTGATCTTTCAGAGATCAGGCCTTTGACCAGTCAAAACTGAGCACATCGCTGATGCGCCCGGCCTGCAGCAGGTGCATCAATAAACGGTCTACGCCCATTGCCACACCAGAGCACTCGGGCAACCCATGTGCAATAGCCGCAAGCAGATTTTCATCGATCGGACGATCATTCGCTTCTTTTTCAAAGCGACGGCGCTGCTCTTCAGCGTCGATCAGTTCGTCATACCCATTTGCCAGCTCAGTGCCGTTAAAAAACAGCTCAAAACGCTGAGCGACAGAATATCCTTCTGCACCTGTCGTGACTTTCGCTAACGCCGCCTGACTCGCAGGAAACTCTGAAATAAACACCAGAGTGTCTTTGGGTAACGCCGGCTCAACCATGTGACTCATAATGATATCGAGCCAGCCGTCACGATTAAGATCGAGATCATTGCCCGCGGCCTGCTGGCCGACCTGAGCAATATCCGCGTCACTGGAAGCGTGCACATCGAACCCTGCGTATTGTTTTACTGCAGCAGCATAACTCAGGCGGATCTCAGGCAACTCAGACCAGCGCGATGCAAATAACGTCTGCACCAGATCGCGTACTTCATCCATAAGCTGCTGAAGATCCCAGCCTGTGCGATACCACTCCAGCATGCTGAATTCGGGATTGTGGCGTTGTCCGGCTTCACCTGCCCGGAATACCTTGCATAACTGCCAGATATCACCACTGCCCGCGCACAGCAGTCGCTTCATCGCGTATTCAGGCGAGGTATGAAGCCAACGCCCTTCGCACGTCTGCACTGGCTCAATATTAGGGTCAGATACTGGCGCAGCACACAATAGGGGCGTGTCGACTTCGAGCACATTCCGGGAATGGAAGAACTCGCGAATGGTACGATAAAACGCAGATCGGGCAGCCAGAGCTGCCCGATCGCAAGAGGGTTGCCAGCGCGTATCAGGCACGGCCGACGTATTCACCCGAGCGGGTATCGATCTTCAGCACTTCACCGATGTTGATGAACAGCGGGACTTTCACCACAGCACCCGTCGACAGGGTTGCTGGCTTGCTGCCACCGTTTGCAGTGTCGCCTTTCACGCCCGGATCGGTTTCGACAACTTCCAGCTCGACGAAGTTAGGCGGAGCAACGGTCAGAACAGCACCGTTGAACAGAATAACCGTGTATACGTCCTGCTCTTTCAGCCACTTAACGGTGTCGCCAACAGCTTCCTGAGATGCGCCGTGCTGTTCGAACGAACCGTCCGTTGCCATGAAGTGCCAGAATTCACCGTCGGTGTAGAGGTATTCCATATCCACTTCCATCACGTCGGCACCTTCCAGGCTGTCACCTGACTTGAAGGTTTTCTCAAGAACGCGACCGTTACGCAGGTTACGGAGCTTGACGCGATTGAATGCCTGGCCCTTGCCCGGCTTGACGTACTCGTTTTCCACAATGGAGCACGGCTCATTGTCGAGCATCACTTTGAGACCCGATTTAAATTCGTTGGTAGAATAGTTAGCCATTTTGACTTCCGCTTACTGTCAGGTAATAAATTAAGGTGCGTATCATAACGCGAACAGAGCCGCCTGTAGAGATGCAGGATTGGCGACAGATTCTCGCTGACTCTTTCCGTGACGGTGAGCGCCTGCTCAGCTATCTGGACATACCGGCCGGGACGGCTCTGAAGGCAGGCCACCCTGCACTGACGTTTCCTTTGTTGGTCCCACGTCCGTTTGCTGATCAGATGGCCCGCGGCGATCGGAATGACCCTTTGCTGCGGCAAGTATTGCCCACCGGCAGTGAGGCCGATGCTTCTGACTTGCCGGGCTACAGCAGTGATCCACTGGCCGAGCGTCAGACCAATATACGCCCGGGAATTATTCACAAGTATCAGGGCCGGGTGCTGATGCTCGCAGCCACAGGGTGCGCCGTAAATTGCCGCTACTGCTTCCGAAGGCACTTCGATTACGCTGATAACCGCTTAAGTCGTGATGAGCGAAACTCGGCTCTGGACTATATTCGCAGCGATTCAAGCATCACCGAAGTCATTCTCAGCGGCGGTGACCCACTCATGCTCCAGGATTCAGCGCTTGCCGATCTGATTGCGGCCATCGATGAGATAAACCACGTCCGACGGATTCGCATACACACTCGTCTGCCTGTGGTTATTCCGCAACGGCTGACTGCTGAGCTTCAGAATACTCTCAGCAACACCCGCTGCGATAACGCCATGGTACTCCATGTAAATCATCCAAATGAACTGACCAGTCTGCATAGGGACCGCCTGCGGGAACTCAGAAATAGTGGTGTCACTCTGCTCAACCAGAGCGTACTGCTGCAGGGCGTTAATGATGACATTGTTATTTTGGCCGAATTAAGCCAGAAGCTCTTTACAATGGGGGTACTACCCTATTACCTTCACCTACCAGATAAAGTTGAAGGGACGCAGCATTATTTCGTCAGCGACAAGGAAGCCACCGCTCTCTATCTGGGCATCAGAGAACAATTGCCTGGCTACCTTGTCCCACAACTTGTGAGAGAAGTGCCGGGTGACCCCTACAAGCGTCCCCATCCCGTTCTGGCCTGATCTGACCGCTATTTTGTGATAGCGTAGTCAGTTCATGTAAAAGAAATTCACATTTCTCATTTGAAACGGTTAAATGTCGTGTAGTTGCTGGAAAAAACACGCCATAGAGGCTATATAAATCGCTAACCCCGAAAGTTAACAGCAGGATCGCATGGACAGCCAGAGCACACCGATAACATTGCATATCCCGAATGCAACTCAAAGCGAGTTGTCGTTCTGTGGTGCGGGGCTTCCGGCGTTCTCACAGTGGGCCAAAAGTCTGCCCATGGCAAATACAGGAGAAGCATCCCGACGCCTGTATCAAGCGATTCGCGAGCTGAACGCCCTCAGCTGCCCTCCAGCTCAGCGCTTTGAACTGCTCGAAGTTATCCGTCCCTACATACATTCCGTGTGTAAGGTGCTGAATAAGCACTTTCTGCAGTCTTCTGTCTCTCTGAACGACAAGCAACTTAAAATCGCCAATCTGAGTCAGGCGTTGCAAGGGCATCTTGCTACGGGCTACAAAATGGTCGTTGCACATAGCGTCGATCTGCTTGGCGCCGGTGACCGCCCACCCAAGCATTTCGCACCGGCCATCCACCGCGCGATCGTCGACAGCAGTCAGATTATTCTGCGTGCGTACCAGCTGTACTTTCAGCCGCCTGACAGAACCTGGCTCGACGTTAACCAGATTTACCTGATGGCCGAAGCGCGCCGTCTTGAAAACATCACCATTGAAGATCAACAGGCGCGGTACGTTCATAAATCGACGATCCGTGACGCTTTTGTCCGTGTACATCTTCTGGGTACAGCGAAACCCAGCAACCTGCGTCAGCAGGATCTGGCTCAGCTGTATGAGGTCTGTGAACACTGGGCACCTCTCGTTGAACTTACACCGGCAGATGATGAGAGTGCGCTGTTTATCATCAACCTCCATCGTGACCGGCCGGGTCAGTATCGCCAGCACCTGCGTGATAATCAGAAAATGAATTTCCGCAGCCTGAATACTCAAAAGCTCGTTCAGGCGCTTAAGTTATATTCCTCTGCAGGCAGTGACGGCCGGATCATCGTGCCGGATAAGACCAGCGAGACGTTGATTTCCCATACCATTCAATCCTGGGGAATTCACTGGCAGCGTTCATTCCGTCGCGTGCCTACCGACGGTCAACTCAGCGTCTGCGTCGGCTTGTCTGCGTTGCACTATTACACCGCAGGAAAGCGAGATTTTGATCAGGTTTCTCTGAAGATGAAGCCTGTTGAACAAGGTCCTGCGGGTAAGTCTGTAGATACCGGAGCCACCGTGTCTGACGATGTCTGGGCAGACGCCTTTGATGCCGGTGGCTCACGTATGCCTGACAACAAAGCGATGAACCTCGATGCTATTGAGTTCATTAACCGCCATCAGGTCGAAGAAGAAGAAAACAGCGAACCCAAAACCCGCTACAGCAGCTATGGCGTTATTCTGATTAACACCAGCCCGGGTGGTTACTGCCTGCAATGGAAAGGTGAGCTACCGAGCGCTATTCAGGCGGGTGAGCTGATCGGCATTCAGGAGCGCGGTGTACGCCATTGGTCTGTCGGAGCGATTCGCTGGATTCGTCACCTGAGAGGCCAGGGCACTCAACTCGGTGTTGAGCTGCTGGCGCCACGAGCAGAAGTCGGCATCGCCCGACTGCTGCAAAAAACCGGCAGCAATGGCCCACAGATGCGAGCTTTGGTTTTGCCTGCGATTAAAGCCATCGCACAACCTGCCAGCGTCATTCTTCCGCGAGTACCGTTCCGCACCGGCAACAAGATTGAATTGATGCACGAGAAGCTTAGTGGACGCTATCAGCTGAGTAAGAGCCTGGCATCTACGAATAGCTTCGGGCAATTCCAGTTCAGAGCGTCGGGTGTATCATCAGAGCAGAAGCGTCAGGTAGCCACCAGCGTCGGTGATGCTCTGATTGAAGATGATTTTGATTCTCTCTGGAATAAACTCTGATCGGGCCAATGGGTGACAAAATTTGTCACCCATGCCGTTTTTCTTTGATACGACAGCACCTATAATTCTGGGTTTTCTCTCACCGAGGTATGTCTACTCATGTCGCTATCCCGTGACACACTGCAACTCCTGTTACTGACGCAAACTCAGAACGACGCAGAGCAACTCGTCAGCCTGATGCGGAATTCCGGTTTCAGTACGCGTGCGCGGACAGTGATCACACATGAGCAGTTTGAGGAAGCCCTGAAGTCTGCACAATGGGACGTTGTAGTTGCCGACCCGGACCTTGAGAACATTCAGTTCACTGAACTGCTCAGCCAGATTCATCGCCTGAACTATGACATCCCACTGATTCTGATCCCAGCGAACTCAAGCAACGCTCTTCTCGAAAGCGCGTTGACGAAGGGTGCCAGTGCTGTCGTTGCTTTCGATGAAAGCAATATCCTTATGCAGACGATCCGCCGCGAAGTCGAGCATTTGCGCAGCCGCCAGGAAGTTCGCCTGTTAAAGGTTAAGCTGCGTGACGCCGAGAAGCGCTCTCGTATGTTATTGGAAAGCTCTCGTGATCCGATCGCTTATATCCATGACGGTATGCATGTTCATGCCAATTCAGCCTACCTTGAGATGTTCGGTTACGAATCGGTCGACGATCTCGAAGGTATGCCCATCATGGACATGATCGCGTCTGACAGTCAGGCGAGCTTTAAAGATTTTCTGAAGCAATACCGGACTGGCATTCCTGATAGCTTTGAGCTCGAAACAACCGGTGTCCTGCCCGATGGTGAGCAGTTCCCGATGACGATGAGCTTCAGTGATGCGACATACAGTGATGAACCCTGTAATCAGATTCAGATCAGTCGACGCGATACAGAAAGTGAGTTAGCGGCGGAGCTGACCGAGCTGCGACACCGTGACGCGGTCACTCAATTGCATAACAAAGAATATTTCCTGGAAAGGCTGACCCGGGCCGTCGACCACGCGGTACTGGAAAAGCAGTTCAGCACGCTGGTATATGCAGAAATTAATGGCTTTGATGCCATCCGACGGGATGTTGGTATTGAAGCCAGCGATACCGTGATCCGGGAAATCAGTCAGTGCCTGAGCAGTATCGCGCACGAATACGATGTGACGGCGCGAATTTCAGATGACACCTTTATCTGGATGATGCCTGGCGGTGACCCAGCAAAGGCCCGCCAGCAGGCTCAGAAGCTGATCAGCACAGTCAATAACCTCCTCGTCGATCTCGAGCAGCGCACTGTTCAGCCGACCTTGAGTCTTGGTATCACACTTATCACGGATGCCAGCCCTGCACCAGCTGAGATTCTGCAACAGGCACACCTTGCCTGTGATGCCGCCGCCGAAGAGAACAAGCAGGTCAGCAGCAGTGCCCACCTGTTTATGCCAGAAGACAAGTCCGAAGAGCGCCAGACCCGCTCGATGGAAAAACAGATAACTACCGCGCTGTCGCGAAATCAGTTACGTCTTCTCTTTCAGCCTCTGATCAGCATGCGCGGTGATGAGGCAGAGCATTATGAAGTACTGCTGCGCCTGGCCGGAGCGGATGCTTCTGACCCTCAGGCTGGCGCCTTCATAAACAGTGCCGAGGTCAGCGACACCCTCAAACGTAAACTGGACCGCTGGGTCATCCTGCATGCCACCAAGCTTCTGTCAGAACGTCAGAAACAGGGCAAAGATACCAAGCTGTTCATCAATATTACGGGAGCATCTCTGCGTGATGAAAAGCTACCCGCCTGGGTTCAGGTTGCGCTGAAAGCTGCCGGGCTCAATCACAACGCCATCATTTTCCAGTTTTCAGAAGAGGACGCCGTCCGCCACGCTGCACCGGCAAAACGATTCTGTTATCTGGTGCGGGCACTTGGCATCAGTACTGCCGTCAGTCGGTTCGGCTGCGAGCTTGAACCGATGCGCCTGCTGCAACAGGTCGATATTGATTATGTAAAAGTCGATGGCTCTTACATCCGCGAAATAGGTGGCGATAACGCAAGTGGCAATAAGGCGTTAAAAGATCTGCTTGGGGATGTGCACGACGCCGGAAAAATCAGCATTGCGCCATTTATCGAAAGCTCATCCACCGTTGCCAATATCTGGCACTACAGCGTTCACTTTATTCAGGGATATTACGTGCAGCCGCCAAAGGCGGATATGACGTATGACTTCTCAGAGGAATAATGGCGAGCTTCTGCTCAGGCAGAAGCTCAATAACCAGTGACTAACCGCTGACTGAAACAGAACAGCGGTTACACTTAATGAATATCGCGGTCGTGATAACCAAGCAGATAGAGCAGCCCATCCAACCCCAGTGTTGAGATCGCATGTTTGGCGTTTTCGCGCACCAGAGGTTTAGCACGAAACGCGATGCCAAGACCGGCAACCGATAGCATCGGCAAGTCATTGGCACCGTCACCTACGGCGATGGTCTGTTCGAGACGAATGCCCTCACGTTCGGCCAGTTCACGCAGTAACTCGGCTTTGCGCTGACCATCGACAACACGCCCGGTCACACGTCCAGTCACTACATTACCTTCCATCTCCAACTCATTGGCATAGACGTAATCAATGCCCAACTGAGACTGAAGATAACGCCCGAAATAGGTAAAACCACCAGACAATATCGCCGTCTTATAACCCAACGCCTTCAAGTTGCGAATAAGGCGCTCTGCGCCTTCCGTTACTGGCAGGCGCTCAGCAATACCTTGGAGTACATCACCACTCAAGCCCTTCAACAGCGCAACTCGCTGCTCGAAGCTCTGGGTAAAATCGAGTTCACCCTGCATCGCCCGCTCGGTAATCTCGGCCACCTGCTCCCCCACGCCTGCAGCGTGAGCAAGTTCGTCGATCACCTCGGTTTCAATGAGAGTGGAGTCCATATCGAAACACACCAGACGACGCGTTCGACGATAAACATCGTCTTCCTGAAACGCGATATCGACGTTCAGATCGTTGGCTGCTTCAAGAAACTGCGCCCGCATGGCTGTCTGATCTGCTTCACCGCGCACCGAAAACTCAACACAGGCTCGTGTTGTTTCGCTTTGCTTATCAAGCGGAACGCGCCCCGAAAGACGACTGATCTGATCAATATTCAGGTTGTGCTCGGCAGCAATGGAGGTCACGCGCGCGATGGCGTCGGCCTGAATAGTACGCGCCAGCAGCGTGATAATATGACGGGGTTTTCCCTGACCGGCGACCCAGTGCTCATAACTTTCGGGCGTCACCGGAGTGAACGACACCGACAGCCCCATTTCATGAATTCTGAAGAGTACGTCTTTCAGAACCGGTGCCGCTTCCGCCGTCGACGGAATGGCAGCCAGTATCCCCAATGATAGCGAATCGTGGATTTCGGCCTGGCCAATATCCAGTACTGTCACTTCATATTGTGCAAGGATACTACTGATGGTCGCAGTAACACCGGGCTTATCAGCACCGGTGATACGGATGAGCACTAATTCCGTCACGGAGGTCTCGCTTAATCTGAAGATCAGAGTTTGTCGGTGTCTGACTTAGCTGCGGCAACAACGGCGCGCAGTTCTTCGATCAGTTCAACGGTCTCGTGTACAGACAGAGCACGCACACGGTCAACACTCATCAGAAACAGACCTTTCTCAAGTTGTGCCAGTTTGTCCTGCAGAGACTGTTTCACATCACTCATGGTCATTCCTCATCTAAACTATATCTAAACTGTAATTTACAAGCTGTCTTCCATCACAGAAGCCGTGTTCGGTGCTGGCGTTGCGACAAGCGCGGCATATAATACCATTAAAGTTATGGAAATTTAGAATTATCAGGACTGCCAATGCCTAATCTCCGCACATTCAGCGAAACTCTCAATACCAGCCAGCGCGCTGGTCTACTGGCAGCGGTCATGGTTCTGATTGCAGGCATCATATTGAGCGCGCTGGCTTACTCCGAAGTCCGCAGCTACGCTCGCCAGCAAATCGCCTCTGAGAATACGCGTCAGTTACAACACCTGGGGGCGCTTCTGACGCCAGCCCTCGTGCGCGATGACCGCATTACCCTGAATCTGACCCTCAGCGAGTGGGACGCAGGCAGCGCGATGCCGGCTATTCGGGTGCTTGATCGTGATGGTAAACCGGTCGCAAGTGCAGGCCGGATCAATGCTGAACTGACGATGATGCCCGTCGAAATCCGTCAGGACGGTACTCTTTATGGCTCATTAGAGGGCTATACAACAGACACACCTGCGCAAACCGCCGCGACACGCGTTGCCTCACAAAGTCTTCTGGTAACAGCAGCCCTCAGCCTGATTGCAGGTCTCACGGGCTGGTTGCTCAGCGAAAAATACGCCCGCTACGTGCGCCAGTTACGCACGAAACTGAGCGGCTGGCGTGACGGTGAAGAGCTGACACTACCGATGGGGCCGGGTGATCCTGACTTACTGTCACTCCACTCAGTTCTTGGCGATATTTCTAAGCGCGAACAGCAGCGCCGTGCAGTTGAAGTCGCTCTCGGCCAGTTCATGGGCAATGAAGACACGCCCTTCCCTGACCCGATGAAGTATTACGACTGTGCCATGCTCTTTATTGAGATTCAGGACCTCGAGCTACTGCAACAGCGACTCAGCGCCGAAGAGCTGACTTCGACACTCAACCAGTACCATCGCCTGCTTTCTCAAGCCGCGAAGCTCTACAACGGTAAAGTGGACCGCTACTTGGGCGACGGTGTCGTTATGCTGTTTGGCGTCCCCGGCCGCGACCGTAATGCGGCCATGCATTGTCTTTATGCGGCACGGTTGTTCACCAGTCTGGTGAATCATCTGCATGAGACAAACTCTGGCGTTCTGCCACTTGAGTTCAATGTGGCTGCACATTGGGGCCCGGTCCTTATGGCACCGTTGCAGGATGGTGTTTCAACACAATACAGTCTGATCGGCGATGCCGTGCACTGGGCCTATCACCTCGCGGCCCAAAGCGAAGAGCGCAGAATCATTGCCAGCCAGACATTAATAGAAATGTTAGAAGATGGTCACGATATCATCTGGAACGAAGGCCCTAATATTCGGGACCTGCACGGTGGGGTTCAGTCCACTTACTGGCTTAACCAGCTGCCAGAGAAGACTGAGTCGCTGATACAACGCCAGATGAAACACATCACCAGCATGACCGAGAGCGCCTGAGCCCTGTAAGCCCGGCGCCTCAACGTTTTCGCATCCTCTCCTGCAATTCTGACATGCGTTGCAGGACGCCAGTCCCTTCCAGGTATGCATTCCCTGGATACCAGAGATCC
Organism: Oceanospirillaceae bacterium; assembly: GCA_002724925.1. Taxonomy (GTDB): domain Bacteria; phylum Pseudomonadota; class Gammaproteobacteria; order Pseudomonadales; family Oceanobacteraceae; genus Thalassolituus. The sequence goes on along the minus strand of PBQA01000013.1, from coordinate 68,608 downwards.
GCCAGCATCAGCACCGCTTCCAGTGTGCTGACACCACTTTCGTGCTGACTGGTGCGTAAATAAGCAGAGGGGGTTTGAGGTGACAATGACACCCGAGGTAAGTTAAGTAGCCACGGGTTCATTAATGTCAGGCGGCGTACTTTGCGCCAGGTCCCATCAAGCACCAGAACATGACTGACGCGATCGCGCCCAATCTCAGGCCCAACAACGTCCACAGAATCATCCGCCGGATACAGCAGCGCGACAGTCTCGACGGGGGCACCTGAAAAAATATCGTTATAGGCGAACTGATCCCCCACCAGCCTGCGACACCCGTCAATCGTACGCTCCAGCAAAGGCGCGGTTGACAGCGGATGGCGGGATTCATCCGGGTCCTGCCAGATGGTGAGGTTAAAAGGCAGCGTGTAATGCACCAGATGACTGCACAGGCAGACACTTTCTGGTCGCCCACATCCGTCGCACTCGGCTCTGCTCATACTAACCTCCCCTGCAAATCAGGTTTTCCGAATCAGGCACGCTCAAGTAAGGGCTGCAGGAAGTGACCTGTATGCGAATGCTCCATCGCCCCGATATCTTCGGGCGTACCTTCGCCAATGATCAGGCCACCTTTCGATCCACCTTCGGGGCCCAGATCAACGATCCAGTCAGCGGTTTTAATGACGTCCAGGTTATGCTCAATTACCACCACGGTATTGCCATGATCGCGCAGGCGATGCAGAACAACTAACAACTGTTCGATATCGTGGAAGTGCAGACCCGTTGTCGGCTCATCGAGGATATAAAGGGTTTTTCCGGTATCCCGCTTCGACAGCTCTTTCGCTAACTTAATGCGCTGCGCCTCACCACCCGATAACGTGGTAGCCGCCTGGCCAAGACGAATATAACTCAGGCCTACGTCCATCAACGTCTGTAGCTTGCGAGCGACCGCAGGAATTGCATCAAAAAATTCACGCGCATCTTCGACCGTCATATCCAGTACTTCATGGATGTTTTTGCCCTTGTAGCGAATATCCAGCGTTTCCCGGTTGTACCGCTTCCCTTTACAGACATCACAAGGAACATAAATATCCGCCAGAAAGTGCATCTCAACCTTGATAACACCGTCACCCTGACAAGCTTCGCAGCGTCCGCCTTTCACATTAAACGAGAAGCGTCCGGCTTTATAACCGCGCGAACGAGCCTCCTGTGTGCCAGCAAAAATTTCACGTACCGGAGTAAATATCCCAGTGTAAGTTGCCGGATTCGATCGCGGTGTCCGACCGATAGGAGACTGATCAATATCGACGACTTTATCGAGCTGATTCAGACCGGTAATGCTCTTATGCTCAGACGGTTTGAGTGTTGTCGCACCATTTAATGCGGTCGCCGCCAATGGGTACAGGGTACGGTTTATCAGCGTTGACTTACCTGAACCAGACACGCCGGTAATACAGGTCATTAATCCGAGAGGGATAGTCAGATCAACACTGTTCAGGTTGTTACCGTTCGCCCCTTTTAAGGTCATGACTTTTTTCTTGTCGTACGGCGTACGTTTTTCAGGCAAAGCAATTGCGCGTTTGCCGCTGAGGTATTCACCCGTCACTGAGTTTTTATTTTTCATTACCTGAGCAGGTGTACCCTGTGCAATCACCTCACCACCATGTACCCCAGCGCCGGGGCCAATATCGATCAGGTGATCAGCACTGCGGATAGCGTCTTCGTCGTGCTCTACGACGAGTACGGTGTTTCCAAGATCACGAAGGTGGAACAGGGTTTTAAGCAGGCGGTCATTGTCTCGCTGATGAAGACCAATAGAAGGTTCATCAAGAATATACATCACCCCAACAAGGCCAGCACCAATCTGCGACGCCAGACGAATCCGCTGAGCTTCACCGCCAGAAAGTGTGTCCGAACTGCGATTCAGTGTCAGGTATTCGAGACCGACATTCACCAGAAACTGCAAACGATCGCGGATTTCTTTCAGAATTTTTTCAGCAATTTCGCCTTTGTGGCCATCCATCTGAAATTCTGAAAAATAATTGTGAGCATCTTCCACTGGCATGCTGGTGCAGGCATGAATGGTTTTATCACCAACAAAGACGTTCCGGGCTTCGCGACGCAGACGCGAGCCATCACAGGCAGGGCATGGCTGAATGCTAAGATACTTGGATAGCTCCTCAAGCACCATCTGAGAGTCAGTTTCGCGGTAACGACGTTCAAGGTTTGGCAATACCCCTTCAAAAGGGTGTGATTTACTGACGCGATCGCCGCGGGAGTTCACGTAAATAAATTCGATTTTGTCATCACCAGAACCACGCAGTATTGCGTCTCTGTGCTCCGGTTTCAGATCGGCAAGAGCCGTATCAATATCAAAGCCGTAATGATCCGCCACTGAGCACAGCATCTGATAATAATAAACGCTACGACGATCCCAGCCGCGGATCGCGCCTTCACCCACACTCAGTGAGTCATCATGCACAACGCGGTCGGGATCGAAATATTGTTTAACACCAAGACCGTCGCACGTCTGGCAAGCACCCGCTGGGTTGTTAAACGAAAACAGGCGAGGTTCTAATTCAGAGAGGCTGTAGCCGCAGTGCGGGCATGAAAACTGAGAAGAGAACATCATAGGTTCTTTCTCTGGCGCGTCCATATCGGCGACCAGCACCAGTCCACCGCTCAATTCAAGACAGGTCTCTATGGATTCAGACAGACGCTGTTCAATACCTTCTTTCACCTTAAAGCGATCAACAACCACTTCAATTGTGTGCTTCTTACGTTTATCCAGGTCCGGTGTATCGTCCAGATCACACACGGTTCCATCGACGCGCACACGGATAAAGCCCTGCGCACGCAGACTTTCAAACACATGCAGATGTTCGCCTTTGCGATCCCGGATAACAGGGCCGAGAATCATGCACTTACTGTCGGTGGGCAACAGCATAATTTCGTCGACCATCTGACTGACAGTCTGAGCTTCCAGCGGTACATCATGATCCGGGCAGCGTGGCGTACCAACGCGGGCGAACAACAAACGCAGATAGTCGTATATTTCGGTCACGGTACCGACGGTAGAGCGCGGGTTGTGAGAGGTCGATTTCTGCTCAATAGAAATGGCAGGTGACAAACCTTCAATCAGATCGACGTCGGGCTTTTCCATCATCGACAGGAACTGACGGGCATAGGTTGAAAGTGACTCAACGTAGCGTCGCTGCCCTTCCGCGTACAGAGTGTCGAACGCCAGAGAGGATTTCCCCGAGCCACTGAGGCCCGTGATTACCACGAGCTTATCCCGAGGAATATCAATATCAACGTTTTTGAGGTTGTGTGTACGTGCGCCGCGAACGAGAATTTTATCCATGTGGAGCTTTCACTACCTGAGTCAAAACCCCCATTGTAAAGCAAGGCGAAGACGGGTTCAGCCGCTTTTACTGTGAATCATCCGGTTGCTTCGGCTTCTTCCTTGTCATGCAGTTCATGCATGTTTTCTTTTGCCCAGTTCACGGCCTGAATACGGTTCGTCACGCCGATTTTCCGGAACAGGTTGTAGACGTGGGTTTTAACGGTGTGCATGCTGACGTTGAGTTCTTCCGCCACCTCAGCATTCGTGGCCCCGGTCGCGGTAAGCCGTAGTATCTGCTTTTCACGGCGAGTAAGAATTCCGGCAAATCCGGTAGCATTTTTGGGGCGTTCACGGGTTCTTTCCAGAAACGCAGCCATCAGGTGGCGTGGCAGCCACATCTCACCCAGGAAAAGGCTTTCAATGCCCCGGCATAGCTGGCTGTGAGGCGTCCCGGTATAGATAATACCATTCACTTTAGGCCAGCTTATCAACTGTTCGGAGGGATGTTTCTTCGCAACGTTAAACACGGCGATAGCGACATCGGCTTGCAGGTCATGCAGACGATCCACCAGCTCACGGATACGCTCAGGAGCAGCGCTCCCCGAGTCGATCAAAGCAATCATCCGGTCTGCTTCGAATTCCCATTCTGCCCGCCAATGGCGAACATCTATCAGCTGACACTCAATACCTGTGTTCTGATGAACATTGCCGATCAGTATCGAGTTCTCAAGGTTTGTCTGACCAAAAAGAAGTATTCTTCGTTCGATGGCAGGTGATCTCTGGTCCATAAAGTCTCTCCATGTACTTTCGCCCAAGCTAGTCGCTTCCGTCTTGGTATATCCCTTATACCCTTTTTGCAGTGTACCGCAATCAGACCAAGATGGTAGTGGGATTTGGCGTCATCAAGACTACCCCTCCAACGCCGACAATCTGGTAGACTAGCCGGCCTGATTAACAGTTATCGATTGGCCGCACAGTGACCCCAGATAAAACCGAACAACGCGCCGTGATCTCTCTCGCCTCGCTATACGCTCTTCGTATGCTGGGACTGTTCATGGTTCTCCCTGTCATGATGCTCGAAGGTGAACAGCTCGAAGGCGCAACACCCCAGTTGCTGGGGCTGGCAATGGGCGTTTATGGCCTGACCCAGGCGCTACTTCAGATTCCTGCAGGCGCGCTCTCTGATCGCATTGGCCGCAAGCCAGTGATCATCGGTGGCTTACTGATCTTTGCTCTCGGCAGTGTTATCGCCGCAACCTCAGACAGTGTCTGGGGAGTGATCATAGGGCGGGCACTGCAAGGTGGTGGTGCCATTGCCAGTGCAATTATGGCGCTGGTCACTGATCTGACCCGCGAAGAGCACCGGATGAAAGCCATGGCTTCCATCGGTGCGAGCATTGGCCTGTCATTCTCTGTCGCACTGATCCTTGGTCCCTGGCTGGCTTCTTTCGGTGGCCTGCACCTGATTTTTGCCGTCACCGCAGTGCTGGCCATAGGAGGCGTACTGGTCACGCTGTGGGTCATCCCGGCACCACCTGCGAAACAACACAGGGACGCCAGTGCCGCTCTGCCTGTGATCGTCGAACAGCTCAAAAACCGCCGCATGTGGCCTCTGAATCTGGGCATTTTTCTTCTTCATGCCCTCATGGTCGCTATTTTCGTCGCCATTCCCGCACAGCTGGTAGAGGCTGGCCTCACCGCAAATCACCATAGCTGGCTGTACCTGCCAGTGCTACTCGTCGCTTTCGTATTAATGGTGCCACTGATCATCATTGCCGAAAAACGCCAACGCATGAAAAGCGTTGTCATTACCGGAGCGCTGATTATCGCTGCTGCTCTTCTGATGATGGGCGCCGCCTCAGCACTCTGGCACTGGATTATATTGCTACTATTGTACTTCTGGGGCTTCAACCTGATGGAAGCCAGCTTACCGTCATGGCTCAGCAAAATTGCGCCCGCTGGAGCCAAGGGCAGCGCTATGGGGATCTACTCCAGCATGCAGTTCCTTGGGGCATTTTTTGGCGGCTCCTTAGGGGGTTGGATTCTCAGCCAGTACGGTGCTGCAATTCTGTTTGTCGGACTGGGGGCATTGGTGGTACTTTGGGCGCTGTTAATGTCTCAGACCAATGCTCCGCGTCATCTGATCAGTGTCCGCCTGCCGGGCCATCGCCACCTCGATAATTCAGCCCTGGCATCACTTCAAGCTTTGCCTGGCGTTGCTGAAGCACTTTATCTTCCGGCAGAAGACGCGGTATATCTGAAAGTCAGTGCGGATGAATTCAGCCGCGAAGACGCACTGACCTTGATCGAATCTACAGGAGAAAAACATGGCTCGCAGTGTTAATAAAGTCACTCTCATCGGCACCCTGGGTCGCGACCCGGAAGTGCGCTACCTTCCGAATGGCAACGCCGTAGCCAACCTGTCTCTGGCAACAGATGAAAGTTACAACGACAAAGCAACGGGTCAGAAGGTCGAGCAGACTGAATGGCACCGCCTGACAGTTTATGGCCGTCTCGCTGAGATCTGCCAGCAATACCTGAAAAAAGGTTCACGCGCGTACTTCGAAGGTAAGCTGCGCACCCGTGAATGGGAAAAGGACGGCGTTAAACGTTACACCACAGAAATCATCACCAATGAAATGATGATGCTGGACTCACGTGGTGACGGCATGAACTCCGGCACAGGGCAGATGCCAGGCAACATGAGCGGTGGTATGAGCGGCGGCATGGGCGGTTACCAGCAACCACCGCAGCAAGCGCCTCAACAACCGCGCCAGGCTCCACAGCAGCCGGCACAACAGCCAGGCGGTTACCAGCAGGCACCACAGCGTCCTCCGCAACCAGCACAGCAACCTGCTCAAGGCGGTTATGGCAACCAGGGTGGATACCAGCAGCCACCACAGCAAGCGCCTCAGCAGCCGGCTCCTCAGCCGAGCAACAGCTTTGACGATTTTGACGATGACATCCCATTCTAAGGGAACTGAAAACGGGGCTTCGGCCCCGTTTTTTGTATCCGGCACCATAAAATTAAAAGACACCTGTCTGACAAAACGTCAAATTCGACGTTAGCGGTATGTCTCTGAGGCCAAGTTTAATGCTGCATTAAGACTCTATAATGCTGCGCATTCACTACAGACTAATGGGCATAATAGGCCAAACAAAGTCCGACTCAGGTATTCAATTAAGGAAGCCTCAGATGTTAACGAAAGAGATCAAGAACCCTACTCCACCAGTAATTCAGTACATTCGTATTGCCCTGAAGAACCCGGCGAAGCCGAAGCAGGAACTGGTCTGTGAAGAACGTGCACGTTTCTCCCGTAAAAACGTCAAGATCGATCCTTCCAAGCTGGAGGAGTATCGCCGCCAGTGTGGCTTCGAAAAAAGTAAGTACCTGCCGTTCACTTTTCCTTTTCTACTGACCTTCCCACTGCAAAGTGCGTTGTTTTTGTCGGATGCCTACCCTTACCCGGTCATGGGGTTGGTGCATATCCGTAATATCATCACTCAACACAAACAGATTCCTGTTGATGCAACCCTGGATACCGATTGCACCCTGATAGGCCCTGAGAAGGTTCATAACGGTGATCTCTTCACTTTCTACACTCGCATGTATATGGGTGATGAACTCGTCTGGGAGTGCCGTAGCGTGCTCCTCAAGCGCGGTAAAAAGAACCCGGATATGGAAAAAGCGCCAACACTGGATGTGCTTGAGAATCCTGAACGCATCGTCGACTGGGAAGTGCCGGCTCTGACAGGCGTTAAGTACGCGCTTCTCGGGCGTGATATCAACCCAATCCACTTACTTCCGTTCACGGCCAGAGCCTTCGGCTTCAAACGTCCGATTGCTCACGGTATGTGGGCAAAAGCACGAGCAATGGCATCTATCGAATCGCACATGAAAGGCCGCCCTGCAGAAGTAACCGTAGACTTTAAGCTGCCTATCTTTCTGCCCGGTAAAGCTACGCTCGGCTTTAATGTCCGTAACGACGGCGTAGATTTCGGCTTAACCGACCCAGAGGATGGCAAGCCATTCCTCGCGGGGCAGGTGAAATACATCTGAGCCCAGGCGCACAGAGCAGACATAAAAAAACCGGCCAGTGGCCGGTTTTTTTGTTTTCGGTGATGGGGCTTATGCCATACCGAACAGCACCTCTGCATTCAGGCCGTGCTTTTCAAATACTTCGCGCAGACGCTTCAGCGCTTCAACCTGAATCTGGCGCACGCGTTCACGGGTCAGACCGATTTCGCGCCCCACATCTTCAAGCGTGCTTGGCTCATAGCCACGAAGACCGAAGCGACGAGAGAGTACTTCGCGCTGCTTTTCTGGCAGCTCTTCAATCCAGGTAGACAGATTGCTCTGTATATCATCGTTTTGTAGCTCGGTGCCGGGATCTTCCATACGCTCATCAGCGATGGTATCGAGAATCGACTTGTCAGAATTCGGCCCCAGCGGCGTGTCCACAGAGGTGACACGTTCATTGAGCTTCAGCATGCGCTTAACGTCAGCGACAGGCTTATCGAGCAGTTCAGCAATGTCTTCTGCGGTTGGCTCGTGATCGAGCTTCTGGGCCAGCTCACGGGCCGCTCGCAGATAAACGTTCAATTCTTTGACCACATGAATCGGCAGACGAATCGTGCGGGTCTGGTTCATGATCGCACGTTCGATGGTCTGGCGAATCCACCAGGTCGCATAGGTTGAGAAGCGGAAGCCACGTTCTGGATCAAACTTCTCGACGGCGCGGATCAGACCGAGGTTACCTTCTTCGATCAGATCAAGAAGAGAAAGACCGCGATTCACGTAACGACGTGAGATCTTAACCACCAGGCGGAGGTTACTTTCGATCATGCGTCGGCGGCCCATCTCGTCGCCCTTACGAGCCAGGCGAGCGTAGTGCACTTCCTCTTCGGCAGACAACAGCGGAGAGAAACCAATCTCATTGAGATACATCTGAGTGGCATCAAGAGTTTTCCCGGATGTGTCCGCAGCAAACCTTTCCTGGCCGCTTTCTTCAGCAGAATCGTCAGCAGATGCTGTTTCTACGTCATCGAACACTTCTTCTTCACTAATATCGCGTTGTTGTACTGCCATGTTTAGTCCCACCTTTGGGTTGGTCATCCTGAACCTGAACCGAAACAGGTTTTGTGCCAGAACGACTGTTTACTTTTTATCCACCCCCTCTGCGCTTTGGCAGATACTTCAGTGGATTGACCGGCTTGCCGTTTTCCCGGATCTCAAAGTGAAGTTTCACTTTGTCGGTACCAGTAGATCCTTTTTCGGCAATTTTTCCGCCCGCTTTAATTTCTTGGCCTTCGCTGACGGTGATGCGGCTAGCGTGGGCATAAGCACTTAAGAACTTTTCATTGTGCCGGATGATGACAAGGTTGCCGTATCCCCGGAGTCCGGTGCCTGCGTAAACCACTGTCCCCGCCGCTGCTGCCAAAATAGATTCCCCCATCGACCCGGCAAGATCAATCCCCTTGTTGACGGGCTTCCTGGTCGAAAATTGACCAATTATTTTGCCATCCGAGGGCCATAACCAGTCCGAAACCGGCCCGGTCGGCACAGGTTTTGGCGATATCTGACCATTTTTAGGTTTGCTAACTTTTGCTGGTGCTACGGGTGTCGGTGAATTTGACGGGTTTCTGACACTCACACGTGGGGCACTGGCGGCTTCTGCAGCGGTATAGTCGATGTCAATTTTCTGTCCAGGGTAAATCGTATGCGGGGTAGAAATGGAGTTAGCGTTCGCCAACTCGCGATAGTCCAATCCATAGCGCCATGCAATGGAATACAAAGTCTCTCCTTCACGAACAAGATGAAAACCTGACGCTGTTTTGTCTCTGCCGAATTTTTGATCAACCGAGACGAAGCCACCGCCAGATGTACAAGCAGTAACTATCGTTAAGGTCATGACTAATATGACAAGCCGGGCAGTTTTCATAGGTTCTGACAAGTTTACGACTTTTTGACACCCGATAGTGACGACTTTCCGCCCATGTAACGGTTTGCAACCTTTGCAACTCAGGTGAATAAAAAACGTATTTTATAATTCCAAAGTATTCTAAAAAATAGAGGGATTTTTTTATCCGTAGCCACTATATACAGGATTTCAAACCTGTTTTTCAAAGAAAAGAAGTGACTTAACAGTCGTTCATTTTAATTTTCCGCAGAATTATTACTTCCGAAGCGTTCAAGCCCAATAACAAGAATGGCCCCTGCGAACATCAAAATAACCGAAGCCACTAAGGTTTCATCAAATACCGGAAGTGCCATCTGCTGCACGAAAGGAATCTCTTCACCTTTACTGTTGATCCGCGTCGACAGGGTTTCTTTCCATGGCCAGACCTTTACTAATGATCCGACCATAAAACCCGTCAGAAGTGCGAGCACTACGGACGCATAGTGGTGTAGAAGCCAACTCAACAAACGGGAAAAAAGGAGTAATCCAAGGCCAGCGCCTGCGGCAAAGGTCAGCAGCACCGGCAAATCAAACCCCTTAATAGCGGCAATAACCGGTGTATAAAGCCCCATTAGCAGCAGGATAAAGCTGCCGGATATTCCGGGGAGAATCATGGCGCAGATCGCGATACTGCCAGCGGCAAAGACAATTGGCAGCGTGACTGCAGTTTCGGTCGGCGAGGCAAGGCTGATGAAGGCTGCGACAACCGCTCCCAACAGCAGCATACCGATTTCCTTTACCCGCCACTGAGGAATGGTGCGGCCGATGTGAATGCAGGAGGCGATGATTAATCCGAAGAAAAATGACCACAACATAACCGGATGCGTCATTAACAAGTGATGTATCACCTTTGCCAGGCTAATGATGGCAGTCAGAATGCCCGTACCTAACGCCAGCAGAAAGGTTCCATCAATATGAGCCCAGGCAGACTTGAAACCCTCGGCTCTGAGTTTCTTTAAGGCCTCCAGGTTCACGCTGGAAATAGCATCCAGTAATCGGGTATAGATGCCGGTGATAAATGCGATAGTGCCTCCCGAAACGCCAGGAACAACATCCGCCGCCCCCATTGCCATACCCTTAAGAAATATTTTCAGATGCTCCATCATGTCTCCGTTGCTGCGCAGCGCCTGCGCGAGTTTCGTTAATGTAGATCAGGTTGCCGATCGTGTTACAGATAAAGAAAAGGACGCCGTAGCGCCCTCTTGTTAATTCTGAACTCCGGGAAGGAAAGGCACGAAACGCACCGTTTCCAGAGTTTTTCGTGCGAAGTGATCACCACGCCGGGTGATCAGTACCAGCTTCTGTTCTTTACCACCCACCGGAATCACCATACGTCCGCCATCTGCAAGTTGTGCGAGTAAGGACTCAGGCACTTCCTCCGGCGCAGCCGCCGCAAGAATTCCATCGTAAGGCCCGTGCTCTGGCCACCCCCATGTGCCATCAGAAAGGGTAAGTTGGACATTGTCGTAGCCAAGGCTTTGCAGGCGTTCAACGGCTCGATTATGCAGAGGCTCAATGCGTTCAACACTGTATAAAGTACGAACAAGTGGGCTGAGTACGGCTGTCTGGTAACCCGAGCCAGTGCCAATCTCCAGTACCCGTTCAAGCGGCCCGTTCGCCAACAGAGTCTCTGTCATTCGCGCTACCGTATAAGGCTGGCTGATCGTCTGACCATTGCCTATGGGCAGAGCGGTATCTTCATAAGCACGGTGTGCTAAAGCTTCGTCAACGAAAAGGTGTCTTGGGGTTGTCGCAATGACATTCAGTACTTCTTCATTGCGAATGCCCGCTTCCTGTAAACGCTGCACCAGGCGATTGCGGGTGCGTTGCGAGGTCATTCCTATGCCAGATAAGTAATGTTCGTTCACCTTGCGTCCTGCACTCTCACTTCTCAAAATGTTCCGACATCGGAACTAACATGCTATGTAGCGTCATATCGATCTGAATTGGGGTGACAGACACCCTCCCATTCTCAATCGCATGAAAATCCGTGCCCGGCCCGGCATCAGCAACATCACCAGCGGCCGAGATCCAGAACAACTCTTTACCACGCGGGTTCGTTGTCTTCACCGGATTATCCGCTTTGTTGCGGTGCCCCAGGCGAGTCACCTCAACGCCGGTAATCTCTTCGTATGGGATGTCCGGAACATTGATATTGATCACTGCATTGCGCGGTAAGGCCAGCGATTCAAGCTGAGGCAGCAGGTCTATCAGTACCCGCCCCGCTGTCTCAAAGTGCGTCTTACCACATAAGGAAACAGCAATGGGGGTGCACTTCAGGAACCGTCCTTCAGTCGCTGCAGCAACCGTACCGCTGTAAAGCACGTCATCGCCCAGATTTGCGCCACTATTAATACCTGCGATGACCCGCTCACAGCGATCAGCATGAAATTCATTCAGCGCCAGGTGAACAGCATCCGTTGGCGTTCCATCAACGCTGTGAAAACCGTTTTCGTGATGTATCACTTGCAATGGACGATCGAGAGTCAGTGAATTACTGGCACCACTGCGGTCACGGTCGGGCGCGCTGACTCGAATATCGTAGCCCGCCGACGACAGCGTCTTCGCCAGCATCTTTAAGCCGGGCGCATGAACACCATCATCATTGGAAAGCAGCAGAGTCATCAGGGTACATACCTTTCTGGTTCGGTTGTTTCTATGCATTCACGTATTAACGATGTCGCATAATAACCGGCAGGCAGTGAAAATGTGAGTAGTAAATGCGACTCTTCTGGCCAGCTCCAGGTCATATTACCGGGCATTGCTGCCAACGCGCGGCGATCCTGATTAAGACCAGAGAATTCAAGGCCTTCACAAAGCTCAGGATGTTGTTCAGCGATCTCTGATTCGAGCGCCAATGCGTCATCTGTGGTGGTCAGGCGACCACGCCCCCACATAGGTCCTGTTGCGACACCTTCATCGGTCAGAATATCGCCCTTAAGGCTTTGCCCCCATAGCCCTGAGCGGATTCTTGCCGCCAGGACTTCATTGAACAGGAAGGATCTTACGGAAGACAGATAGATACCCTTCTTCTTTTTATTGCGCACACGAATTTCACGCTTCAGCATCGCCATGCCGTTGGCCACGTTGTCCCCTGCCTGTCCAAAACGCTGAGGGCCAAAATAGTTCGGGACGCCGTGCTGCTTAACCAAAGTCAGATTTCGCTCTATCGCAGCGCGATCTCCCTTAACTTCCCTGAGCAGGATTTCAAAGCGGTTACCCAGCAAATCACCGGGGCGCAGTTTCTTTATATGTCGGGCCTGACTCAGGACGCGGAATTCAGGATGCTCAAGGGCCGTAAAATCTGGTGCTTCTGTTTTAGGCATCCACACAGTGAACCACTGACGGGTTTGCGCGTAACGGTCTTTCAGGCCAGCATAACCAACGTCCAGCTCACGAACACCGGCAAACTCAGCGATCTGCGCAGCGACGAATTGTGTATTCGCTCCGTCTTTTGCGACATCCAGCCAGACATGTTCACCTTCGCCGGACGGCAGCCCAAGAGGTATCTCAGTAACCACAAAATCACTATTCTCTTGCTTTAATACGGCTGTCGCTCCTGTCGCCTCGTAGGCCGACGCCCACTCGGGCAGCACTGAATAATCCTGCATTACTGCGACTCACTGTTGAGCAGAAGAGCCACCGCATGAACGGCAATGCCCTCTTTTCGACCAACATAACCGAGCTTTTCAGTTGTGGTGGCCTTCACATTAACGTCGTCAGTTCTCACCTGAAGATCTGCAGCGATCACTGCTCGCATATCCGCAATATGGGGAGCCATTTTGGGAGCCTGTGCGATGATGGTGATATCGACATTGCCAACGCGATACCCCTTATCGGCCACCAGCGAAACGACGTGACGCAGCAGCATACAGCTGTCTGCCCCCTTCCACTGTTCATCGGTATCCGGGAAATGTTGACCGATATCGCCCAGAGCTGCAGCCCCCAATAAAGCATCGGCCAGCGCGTGCAATGCCACATCACCATCAGAATGCGCTTTGAGACCATGCGAGTGAGGAATTTTCATTCCTCCCAGTGTAATAAAATCGCCTTCATCAAAAGCGTGTACGTCAAAACCGTGTCCGATGCGCATGACCTGTTCCTGAATTAAATACGAATTAATGTTGCGATAGAAAGAGTTCTGCCAACGCCAGATCTTCCGGTCTGGTCACTTTAATGTTGTCAGCCCGACCTGCTATCAGGCGCGGATGCCCACCCGCGTGCTCAATTGCAGATGCTTCATCCGTTACCTCAAAGCCGTCTGCCAACGCCCCTTCGAGCGCGGCCCTCAACTCGCCCAGACGAAATACTTGCGGTGTGAGTGCATGCCAGAGCTGATCACGCTCTACGGTATGATCAATGGCGACTGAACCATCTGCCTGAAGAATCCCCCGTTTCATCGTATCGCGAGTGGGCGAGGCCAGAATCGCACCGCTGTCACCCAAACCAGAGAACAATTGTTCGAGGTCACTATGGCGCAAACATGGACGAGCAATGTCATGCACGGCTACCCAGTCTGATTCTAAAGCAACGTTTTCGAGCGCGCGCAAACCATTAAGAACAGAATGACACCGTTCGCTACCGCCTTTAGCGCGAATAACATCGGGATGACTGGCGAACTGACTGTCGGGCCAATACGGGTCTTCCTCAGAAAGTACGATCACCGCCTTTGCAATGGCGGGATAAGACAGCACACATTCCAGAGTATGATCGAGAAGAAAACGGCCTTTTAATGGAAGGTACTGTTTGGGCCGGTCGGCCTGCATGCGGCTGCCTACACCAGCAGCCGGGAGCACTGCCCAGATAGAATCGCTCATGAATCGGGTTCTGCAAATAAGATAAAGGTCTCGCCATCTTTAACCAGCCCCAGTTCCTCGCGGGCAGTCTCTTCCAGCAAGGCATCGCCGGTGCGTAGATCCATCACCTGATTCAATAAGGCATGATTCTCAGCCGACTGCTTATCGTTGGATGTCTGCAACTGATCTATCTGGCGCTCAAGCGCGCGATTAGCAATCACGCCGCTATCATCGAACCACAGGCGGTACTGCAGCACGATCAGCAGAAAAATGCCTACCGCAGTCCAGAAATGTGTAGCTCGGAATGCCATGTACAAGGTGCTCCAGGTCGGAGAAGACCAGACGTTAAGAATGGCCACATAGTAAACCAGCGGGGCAGCTTGACCAAACCGAACAATAAAAAAAGCGGGCCTGAGCCCGCTCTCCATCGAAACACAGTTAACCTGTACTCAATCAAATCACTCCACGCCTGATCCGCGCTTATCATTTAGCAGCAGCGCATCCAGTCCGGAACTATCACCAATCGCGATCGCAGTTTTCACGTCACCGGCCGCAAATGGCAATGAATCAAGACCTGAAATAGCGGGGCTGGTGGTATCATCGGCGGCGATGTCTACCGTATAGGTGGCTGGTGACAGAGCGACGTACCCAGTGTCCTGACCTTGTTCAACATCCGCAAACGTTGGTGATTGCGGTTGAGTCATACCGTTTTCATAGACAAAAATATCCACAGGGTCGGCAGCGGTTGCAGAGGAGGCATGAACCAGACGAACGTAACCATTCGAGGCATCTTCCGCTGCACGGGTATCGGTAAGTACTATCAGCTGCGCATCCGTTACTGCTCCGGAGTCTCCCGATGCGATGACTGTGTAAGACTCACCGCGCTCCAGAGTCAGATCTCCGCTCAGGTTCGCCAAAGCATTACCAAGCCCCTGATCATCTGCAGCAATAGCAACACTGACCGTACCCGGATCGAGCACCGTATATCCATTTACTGATTGGTAAGTAAACCCATCAATGAATAACTCGCCATTAGCGAAAACATCAACATCAATGTCGTCAACGGCATGAACGACCCGCAGCTCTGCGCTATTGTCCAACACCGTGGTTGCACCAGAGTCAGACCAAGCAATTAAGGACACAGGTGAACGGCCTTTGATGCTGTTAACAGCTACAAGCGCGATATCCCCTGCGACATTAAGCTCTCCAGATGCGTAAACCAGCTCTTCGGATTCATCTCCACCAATGAAGACCTCGTAATCTCCTGCCGCGACGGCTTCAAGCGTTGCGTTCGCTTCGAACGGTACCCCATCCAAGGCCGGAGTATCCGCACTAGCATCCGGATCGTCTCCCGGTGCAGTCACAAAAATATCGACATCATCAGCAACCGTCGCGGCGTGGACGACGGTTACGTCAGCATCCCCGTCTGTGTATGTTGCGGTGTCATCGATAACCTTGAGATCAAGCTCGGCCACATCATTGATGGCGATTACTGAGTAGTAACCGTTATCCATGAGATCAACCTCTGTACTGAACGCTACGGTTTCAGTGCCAGCGACCAGAATTTCTACTGTTGTCAGGCCATCCTCAATCTCAAGGTAGCCGGTACCCTGCTGAAAACTGACGTCGCGCAGGACAACATCGCCATTGAGCGCAACATCCACGTCGGGAGCATCCGCCGATGCATGTAAAACCCGAAGGTAGGCCTGATCATCGTTACTGTCATCGCCACCACAGGCGGCCAGCGCGGCCGCAATTGTGGTCAGTGCCAGAGGCTTAATGTAATTCATAGTCTCTCCTGATTAGGTTAGCTTGCCATATACAAGGTATATACAATATATGTACACACAAATTAACAAAGATAGCCCCAGAGTGCCTGAACTGACAATTGATTACATTTCTGGAAAGAAATTCGACAAAGTGGTACTTATCGAGCCAGCAGCCCAGAGAAGACCTCTAGAGACAGGTATGCGACCCGAGTTAGGGGGAGGATCAGCAGAAAAACTAAAGCAGATAGCAGAGGCCATCTGCATCAGAAAACAGGATTAGTGAGAGGAGACCCTCTCTCCATTGTAGTATCGGGAGTGAGCATCCCGGGCGTCGCTTCTGACCTCACCTAAGACTTCATAAACGACTTCGAAGGTATTGAGATCGACACCTTCGACTTCTTGGATCGTACTGTCAGGGAGATAGAAAATACGAAGGTCATCACGATAGTATCCATCGTCGATTCTTCGGAAGCTTGAAGTATCTGCAGTAGTATCTATTATTTCAGTACGCTCATAAAACCGGTAGTTATCATGCGCCAACCAGCTATTCAGCGGCGTGAATGACTGAGCATCTGCGCCCTCTACAAGCTCACCTGCGTGATAAATATTATCTCCGCAACGAGCCCAATACTTTTCAATATCTTCAAAAAACTCGAGATGACTTAAACTACACCCACGTAACACCGTGTTCCCGTAGATGACCGTTTCACCGCTAGCGACATAGTCGCGACTCCAGCCAAGATCATTCAAAGCCTCAAGAGGCCCGCCTTGCAGTCCCTCAACCATACGACCTCGATAATAAACGTGTTGGTTATCCCAGGCGTGATCACGGAAGACGTAACCCAGATCGCCCTTGAACATGTCAAACGACTCAGCGTCAGCTTCAGCTATGGGTTTGGCATTGAAATAGGCCGTATTATTGGCAACTGAATATCCGCTGTTCTGAATCCCTCTGACAAGATTGTAGGCATACCGAATCATGCCAGCATTCAAAACGGTAAATATGCACAAAAATCCCAGCAGAAAATACTTGGGGTCAGTGCCCCAGTAGCTTTTATCAGAAATGCTTAGCCAAAGTAGAAGCCAAGCGGGATACGACATAAACACCAAAAGCTGAATAATCCAGCTCAGACTGTTTGAGGCACCAGGGCCGCCCATCCCCATGACAGAAGCAAACCATGTCATGGGCCAGAACATCAGCGCAAAGGTAACCAGGATATTCCCTAGCAGCCCCATAACTTACCAGCCCCACTCACTGGATGAGCTAGCGGGTGTGTCCTCGGCGACAGCATTACCTTCGCTATCGATCTCTTTTTCTTTACGCATCGAAGGGTAGAAACCAAGTGGTGGCAGTTCAGACTCAGGAACGCCCTCGGTTGGGGTGATTTGAATGCGGGAGAGATAGTCCGTAAAGAAAGGCATCAGGTGCTCTTTGAGACCTTCTGGGGGGTAGGTGTCGCTAGGCCAGCAGGATTTCGCCGAAAAGATGACAATTAACACCAGGTTATCAGACAATTCCGTAATGGCGTTCTCCCACTGCCCATAAAGACCAGAAGCAGCATAAGCCCATGAACGTCCATTTACACTTAAAACAGAGAAATCTTCTGCCTTCCGAGGAGTTAGATCATCTTCCTCCCGGTCTTCGCTCGATTTCCAGCGCTCATAAAATTTTAATGAATTACTGCGGAGATCCTTAGAACCTTCCCAATTACGGCTCTCCATAAGTAGCTCAGATTTCGGCCATATCTGAATTTTTATCGGGCATAACCAGTTGGGATGCTCTTTCATCAAATCATCATCAAGCAGAGCAAATTTTGTACGCAAAGGGATAATCTCCCCCGTATAGTCAGGATTGGAAATCAGGCCCTGATCAACCTCTTCAAAGTGAAAGACATACTTATCGGTATACCTCGCCTCATCTTCACAATGAAACATCAACCGGGCATCATTCACTTGTATACAATAAGTCGCCGTATTTTCAGTGAGGCTTACCTTGGGGAAGTTCATAAATATCGTTCCTTTATCTCAGGCAGTTAGTTGAGCGCCAAAACCCCACCAAGCCCACGCCATAACTCAGAAAAGGTAATATTTGGGGTTTTCTTTTTTAACTCACGATACTTATTAAAAGCGGTAATTGTATCTTCACTTGTCGAACCAGTATCGAACCTTTGATAAATACTGGAAGGTGCTGTTTCATAGCTGCTATTCAGGTTCGCAATCCCGCCAAGATCCTGTACTAACTTCTCTAGCTGACTATACGGGCTGTGAGGTGCAATAATTTCAAAGGTAAACTTTGAAAGCGATACATTCCCCGCTCTACCCAGCCTTTCAAGAGCACCCTGCAATAGCTTAGAAGCATCAGCGTAGCAATATACGGTATATGACTTCTGAGCAACGCTTTTACTATCCCAGCGATTTATATTGACAGTTTTTGTCAGGATATCAGTAAGATCTTCAGGACTTAAGATCTTAAATCGCTTTTCCGGAGTGTCATATTCTTTGCCGTTATTTACGATAGCTAAAGGGCAGTGATAGAGATTAAAGTCGGTCTTATATGTTGCTTGAGAACTAGCCTCTAGCAACTCGTCCGCTAATTCATCTAATTCCATCAAGCCTGAACTCGTTGCCTGCGACCCCATTCTTAAGATATTCGTAGACAACGTTCCTTGTGGCTCAGCAGCCCCCCGCCAGCTACCAGCTTCGTGGTTCATCCGGAAGAGTCCAATACCAGTACCCGCAGAGTTATTCTGAAACCGCTTGATGTCATGGATATATACTCCAGGGCCCCGGCTGTTTTCAGTACTTTCGACCTGCAGAATGCGATAAAACACCCGAACACATCGCTGGTCGATACTACCGATATCAGAATAAAACTCAGCAGCATCTCCAACTGACTGACCCGACTTCACGCCACCTGCAGTAGATGATAACTGCTGCTGAATCTGAATCGCGACATTTCGTCCGACTTCACAGGTCGGGTCGACACATTCAGTAAATGTCGCTATGAGGGAAGGGTCAATATACACAGCACGCCCAACGCCTTCTTTAGCTTCCGACGAATAAACGAGGTAATTTGAGAGGGGTACAGCGGCCATCAAGCTTCCTTAGCAATGCAGTTCCTTTATTTGGCCGACAGGATAAACGATTGGCCTATTAAATCAATCAATACAGGCCAGAGTTGAGACTCAATTCCGAGGTGGAATTGCGTAACTACCTACGGCATGTGCGACGGGTTCCTGATCACCTTCGGAGTACATAGAGACTTCCCCTACCACCAGGGCCTTACCGACTTTCATCAGGGTGCACTCTGCGATGATGTCTCTGTTGGAATCTGGCTTGCGCAAGAAGTTAAAATTAAGGCTGGTCGTTACTGCCATCGCAACCAATCCAAGCTCGGCCAGTATGGCGACATACAAAGCGGCATCGGCAACTTCCATCAGCACAGGCCCTGACACGGTACCTCCAGGCCTGAGGTGCGCCTCGGTAATACACTTTCGAATCGTGGCCGAACGGCTGCCCAACTCCTCGATCACAAAGTCTGCCTGCGGAAATTCCGTTGCAAAGAAATGCTCCAGCTCTGTTTTGCTCGCCATATTTCTACCTCTCTGAACACTATGTACCAGCCTTCTTCTATGACTGGTGCCAGTTACATCATAGCTTTAGGATAGAAGCCATTGAAACCACGGAGGCACCACCATGAGCACCCTTCTGAAAGGTAAAACGAAAGACCTTGATGGCTTCAGCGTGACTCGTATCCTGCCGCACGCAGAGAAACGTATGGTTGGCCCATTCGTTTTTCTGGATCACATGGGGCCAGCGCACTTCGCGGCTGGCGAGGGTGTCGATGTCAGGCCTCACCCGCATATCGGGCTGGCGACGCTGACCTACCTGACAGAAGGCTCGATACTGCACCGGGATAGTCTCGGCAACAACGTGGAGATCCTGCCCGGAGACGTAAACTGGATGACGGCAGGGAGAGGCATTGTTCACTCCGAACGCGAAACGCATGAAACTAAAGCCAGTAACCATGCACTTAATGGGCTGCAATGCTGGGTCGCGTTGCCCGAAAAGTTTGCTGAGATTGATCCTGCTTTCAGCCACCATAAGAAGTGCCAGCTACCGCAATTCAACAAAGAAGGTGTTTTTGCGAGACTGATCGCCGGTGATGCTTTGGGAATGACCTCTCCCATTCGCACCTTCTCACCGATGTTCTTCCTTGATGTCATTTTTAGTGCAGATAGCAGTTTTGAGCGCCCGAACCCAGATCAGGAATGCGCACTGTACGTGATCGAGGGGGAAATACTCGTGGACTCCGAATGCTATAAGACAGGAGACTTTATACTTCTGTCTGCCGAAGCCTCGGTATCCAGCAAGGCATTTGCTCGTGCTGTATTTCTGGGTGGCGAACACTGGCCTCAGCACCCACATATGTATTGGAATTTTGTGTCGTTCAGCAAAGAGCGGATTGAGCAGGCCAAACGCGACTGGCAAGAGCAGCGGTTCCCGGATATTCCCGGAGACAATCATGAATTTACGCCACTGCCCTGATGAGAGGCCAAACGGAAGCAGGAAGGTTTACGCGCCCTGCTCCCGCTCAGAGCGCAACTTATCTCTCACTCCCATGAGCACTTTTCCGAAGTTGTTCTTTCCGCGCATATCGCGACCACTGCCCCAGAAATAATCGTAACCGCTCAGTTCAGCGATTCTCAGTTCCCCTGTATCTAACAGCTGTTCGGCAATATCAGGATGAGTGCGACACTTAATATAGGTGCCGCGGGTCATAACTACCGTACTGGTCTTCTTCCAGTCTTTACGTCGCTTCGGCTTACGACTCTTACCGAGCTTTGCTGCTTCTTCTGCGCTGCTGGCCTGTCGGATCTTCTCCCGATGTACCTCGTCTTCAAACTTCATCGCCTGATAATAGTGCTCAACACTCGGCCATTCTGCGCCATCCAGCTCAAAGCTAAACAAGGCATACGACGACAGCGGCTGCTCTGCATCACTACGATTAAGCGTGAAGAGTTCTTCGTTCTTGTGTTCAAACAACATATGGGAATCCGGCTACAGGCTTTCGGTCAATTTACCAGACAATCCGTTGGCGCACATCAAAGCAGACACCGCTTTCTGTGCTTTCCAGTCTCGTTACTTGGTCAAACAGGACGCCTTGGACTAGTATTAAATCACCTGAATAACAGACACCACTATGACTACCGATTCAAACACATTGAAGGATCTCGGCCGGACTGCGATTTCGAATCCGATGGACTGGAAAGCCATTGATCGTTTTATCCTTCTCGCTTGTCTGGTGCTTCTCGCGCCACTGTCTTTTGGTGTCAGTATGTGGGCGACCAACATTCTTGCTCCTGAGTGGCTGAACCAGACACTGGTGACCATGCTCAGTGTTTTGTATGTGTTACATATTGCGGTGATGGCAAGTTTCATCCTCACTGCTATTAAACTGAGAAAGTACACGCATGACTGGCCGTTGTTTGAGAATGCAATCATAAGTAGCTTTCTGGTGACTGTGATGACCACGGGGTACCTGACGGGAACTCATCTGTCTGAGGCTCTGTTGATCATATTCCTTGGTGTCATCATCACCTGCACGCTGGCCGACGTGAATAAAATTAAATTCTGCTTCTGGATCGTTGTACCGATTCTCGTCGCGATGGCAGCACTCGATTACAGCGAGGCCATACCGTATGCCATGTTAATGGAGCGCTCGCCCTACGCCGAAGACGGTCGCCCTCTCGGAGGCTGGATGATGGTACGAATGACCGTCGCCGTGATACTTGCACCACTTCTCTACCTCTGCATACTTGCTATGAAGCGCTGGACCGAGCGTGAAAGCCTCTACCTCGAAATGTCGACGATCGACGGCCTGACCCGCCTTTCAAACCGGAACTCGCTCATCAGCAGAGGGCAGGAAGAAATCCGTCGGGCGCGAGCTTCTGATGCCATGCCGCCTCTGTCATGCATCATGATTGACCTCGACCATTTTAAACAGATTAACGATACCTGGGGACACCATGCCGGCGACGAAGTGCTGGTTGCAGCCTCAAAAGTAATGATGGACAGCGCCCGACCCAACGATGAAGTCGGCCGCTATGGCGGAGAAGAGTTTGCAGTTCTGCTGCCGGGTACCACTCTATTGCAGGCCAAACTGATCGCAGAACGTATTCGCAAACGGATAAGCAGTATGAATGTAGAGGTCGAGGGTCAGAAGATTGATGTCACCGCGAGTTTCGGTGTCGCCTGCTACCCATCGCCAGATGTTGAAGCGATGAGCGACCTTCTGAAAACGGCGGATAAGGCACTCTACGAAGCCAAAGACAGCGGAAGGAATCAGGTGGTCGCCGCGCAATCTCCCGCCGAAACCACAAGAAACTGACACCAACTATCGATAATTGCGTCACAAATTTCGTCCCCCCTAAAACATGATGTCACGAACTGAGAGGCTGGTTACGCCAGAGAGTAACCTGAAGTGCTATCAATAAGGCATTGAATGAGTACCAGGGTCGGTACCCCAAAGCGTGGGAGACCAATGCCAGATGGATAAAGTAATGAAAATGCGCTGTATGCAGAAACTGACTCTGCAATGCATTCCCAACCCGATGGACTGGAGAGCCGTAGACCGGTTTATTCTCCTTGCTGCACTGGTGCTACTCGCTCCGGTCGGTTTTGGTTCGGCCTTACTTGTGACTGATCTTTTCGCTCCCGAGCATATCAATCAGACCTACGTTCCCGGTCTGCTTTGGCTCTATGGCCTGCATATTCTGCTGCTTACCGGCATGATTCTTATTGCTACCTCAAAACGTAAACACAGCGACGACTGGCCCATTTTTGAAAATATTATTATTGCCAGCTATATCATCACGGTTCTTGTCAGTTCGTACCTTACCGGCAGTCATTTCAGTGAAGGCTTATTGCTGATTTTTCTTGGAGTAAATATTACCGGGACGCTGGCCAGCGTGAATAAAATTCGTAAGTCATACTGGATCGTGGTGCCCGTGCTTATTGCGATGGGAATCACCGACCATATGTATTCGTTGCCCCACGCGCCGTTACTGATTCAACCCATGACGACACCCGACGGCCGCCCCCTCGTTGGCTGGCTGATCGTCAGAGACATTATCGTGGCGATTCTGGGCTTCCTGGTGTACCTCTGCATTCTAGCGATGAAACGCTGGACAGAACGCGAGAGCCTCTACCTTGAAATGTCGACAACCGACGGACTGACGCGCTTGTCTAATCGCAACTTCTTTATCAACCGTGGGCAGGAAGAAATTGCCCGAACACGAGAGCAAACACTGCCAACTTCGCCATCGCTTTCCTGCATCATGATCGACCTTGATCATTTCAAGCAGATCAACGATACCTAGGGCCACCACGCCGGCGACCAGGTATTAATTGCTGCCTCTAAGGTCATGATGAGAAATGCACGCCAAACGGATGAAGTCGGACGCTACGGCGGCGAAGAGTTTGCCATGCTATTGCCAGGCACCAGCACCAGGCGCGCAGCACAAATAGCAGAGAGAATCCGCCGAAAAATCAGCGACATGAACGTCATTGTCGACGGCAACAGTATCGAAGTCACCGCCAGCTTTGGCGTGGCCTGCTTCCCATCAACGGATATAAATAACATGGAAGACCTGCTGAAAGCAGCAGATAAAGCATTGTACGAAGCGAAGGAAACCGGACGGAACAAAGTGGTTACGGCGTAACCACTTCATAGAAAATTTTTACAAACTTATTATCAAACCGAAGCTGAAGCCAATCACTCAACAAGTCAACGAGCGTAAGAAGACTCCAGTACTACCCCTGCGAATTCCTCAAAGGCTTTCTTTAACTTGCTACTATCGGATGGCTCTTCATCATCGTCATCGAAATTACCTGTTAAGTAATCCTGCATTGGAAAAATTTCATTGCAGGCTGGCTCGCATGTTAGAAGCAACATATAGCCATCGCCGTCGGGAGATGGATAGACCCTTATCAGTAGCTGTACGCGAAGAGCCCAGTCAAAAAGATCGGGAACTGGGCTGTAGCCCTGCGCGAAATCCAGTAGAGCATGAAAGAGTTTTGAGCCTCTTGCCGCACGAATAACCATTCGGGCCTCATCTACCTCTGAATCTTCAATCGTATATTTAAGCCGCTTGAGATACAGAGACAAGTACGAATGAAGTTTTCTTAAACTATCAGCTCGAACCTTAAACTTCCCACTGTTTTTACCTATCGTTAAATCCATGACACCTCCCTGTCACTTATCTTTACAACGCCCGCTTCGGCAGAACCTTTAGCGTAAGACTGCCCAAATATGCCAAGAAATAAAAGTATCTATCTGCAAGCATACACACAAAAAACGCCGCTAAAAAGCGGCGTTTTTTAAACTCAATCTACCAAAACGGTGTCGCAAGTTAGTAATCACGGCAAGAGCTCAGCAGGTAGAAAAAGCGTCAGGAGCGATGGCTGAGCCAGGCAAAAGTGCTTGAAGAAACGGAGTGTACAAGCTGTACATGAGTATTCTGAAAGCACTTTTAACAACGCTCAGCCGAGCGCACTAGCGATTTGTAAGACCGTAGTGAGCGATGATGAGACAAGGCAAAATTTTCTGGGGGAGCGGAGTGTACAAGTAGTACATGAGCACCCCGCAGAAAATTTTAACGCCGTATCATCGAGCGCAGCAGGTATTACTGGCCTTTGATTTCCGAACGGCCCTTATACGGCGCTTTCGCTCCGAGTTGCTCTTCAATACGAAGCAGACGGTTGTACTTAGCAACGCGGTCTGAACGGCAGAGTGAACCCGTCTTAATCTGGCCAGCAGCGGTACCAACTGCCAGGTCAGCGATGGTCGCGTCTTCAGTTTCACCTGAACGGTGAGAGATCACAGCGGTGTAGCCTGCGTCTTTCGCCATTTTGATCGCGTCCAGTGTTTCAGACAGAGAACCAATCTGGTTGAACTTGATCAGGATCGAGTTAGCGATGTCTTTTTCGATACCTTCTTTCAGGATCTTGGTGTTGGTTACGAACAGGTCGTCACCCACCAGCTGGACTTTAGCGCCCAGTTTTTCAGTCTGGTATTTCCAGCCAGCCCAGTCAGATTCGTCCTGACCGTCTTCGATAGAAACGATTGGGTACTGGTCGCACAGTTCTGCGAGGTAGTCAGAGAATTCTTCAGCAGAGAATACCTTGCCTTCGCCTTTCAGGTCGTACTTGCCGTCTTTGTAGAATTCAGAAGATGCGCAGTCCAGAGCCAGTGTGACGTTCTTGTCCAGCTCGTAGCCAGCGTTAGACACCGCTTCTTTGATTGCTGCCAGTGCATCCGCGTTAGATGCCAGGTTAGGTGCGAAACCACCTTCGTCACCAACGGCTGTGTTCAGGCCCTGAGAAGACAGTACTTTCTTCAGTGCGTGGAAGATTTCAGCGCCACAACGCAGTGCTTCAGCGAACGTCGGTGCGCCCACTGGCTGTACCATAAATTCCTGAATATCAACGTTGTTGTCTGCGTGCTCACCACCGTTGATGATGTTCATCATTGGAACTGGCATTGAGTAAACGCCTGGGGTGCCGTTGATGTCTGCGATGTGTTCGTACAGTTCAACGCCTTTTGCAGCCGCAGCGGCTTTGGCAGCAGCCAGCGACACAGCCAGGATGGCGTTTGCGCCCATGTTGGCTTTATTTTCAGTACCGTCGATTTCGAGCATTTTGTTGTCGAGGGCGCGCTGATCCAGTGCGTCCATACCGATCAGGGCAGGCTTGATGGTGTCGTTTACGTTGGCAACGGCTTTCAGTACGCCTTTGCCCAGATAACGGCTTTTATCGCCATCACGCAGTTCAAGTGCTTCGCGGGTACCGGTAGATGCGCCGCTTGGAGCACATGCTGTACCGAAGAAACCACCTTCCAGAGTGACGTCTGCTTCGATGGTAGGGTTGCCACGTGAATCCAGCACTTCGCGCGCTTTGATATCAATAATTTTAGCCATAAATGCTCCTGATTTTTTTGCCGATCGTAAGAGCTACCTGCGTTGCCAGAGCTGTGTCATCCATCGCCTTAAAATGCTCATTTACTCCAGTAAACTGCGCTTTTGCGGCGATGGTTTCCTTCCTCTGCCGGCCTCGCTAACGCTCTAATCTTCTGGCCTTGGCAATTAAATTTTAAGTTTTAACGTTTAAATCTGCTTATTTATTGTTCAGAGCCGCATTAATAAAGGCTGAGAACAGGCCGTGGCCGTCACGCGGTGTCGAGGTAAATTCCGGATGGAACTGACACGCCACAAACCATGGGTGATCTGGTACTTCTACTACTTCTACCAGCTCGCCATCAACAGAGCGACCAGCGATACGCAGGCCCGCCTTTTCAAGTTCAGGCACCAGTGACGAGTTCACTTCGTAGCGGTGACGGTGACGCTCGGTAATGACGCCGCTACCGTAGGCTTCAGCGGTATTGGAGCCTTCGGTCAGAACACACTCCTGACCGCCTAAGCGCATAGTGCCACCGAGGTCAGAATTTTCGTCACGGGTTTCAACGTTACCCGATGCATCCTGCCATTCAGTGATCAGACCAATCACCGGGTGCTGAGTGTCACGGCTGAATTCTGTCGACTGAGCATCTTTCCAGCCCACAACATTGCGGGCGAATTCGATCACAGCAACCTGCATACCCAGGCAGATACCCAGGTATGGAATTTTGTTTTCGCGTGCATGCTGAACTGTGCGAATTTTGCCTTCCACGCCGCGGTTACCAAAGCCACCCGGTACCAGAATCGCATCAACCCCATTCAGGACATCAACGCCTTTGCGCTCAACGTCTTCGGCATCGATGTAGCGGATGTTCACTTTAGCGCGGTGATGGATACCTGCGTGATCAATCGCTTCGATCAGAGATTTATAGGCATCCAGAAGATCCATGTACTTACCGACCATGGCGATGGTCACTTCTTTCTCTGGGTTGAGCTTGGCGTCGGC
Organism: Oceanospirillaceae bacterium; assembly: GCA_002724925.1. GTDB lineage: Bacteria > Pseudomonadota > Gammaproteobacteria > Pseudomonadales > Oceanobacteraceae > Thalassolituus. Next base: position 41,799 of record PBQA01000013.1, on the reverse strand, counting down.
AACGTCATCCCATTCAGAAAGATCAGCTTCTTTACACGACAGATCGAACTTCTCAACGATCAGGTCGTCAAGGCCCGCTTCGTGCAGCATACGAGGAATCTTATAGATAGTATCCGCATCTTCGAGTGGCACAACTGCGCGCTCTTCAACGTTAGTGAAGAGAGCAATCTTACGCAGAGAAGAGGCATCAATTTTATGATCTGAGCGACAGATCAGAACATCAGGCTGCAGACCAATGGTTCGCATCTCTTTTACTGAGTGCTGAGTCGGCTTGGTTTTGGTCTCGCCCGCGGTGGCAATATAAGGTACCAGCGTCAGGTGCAGAGAAAGCGCGCGCTTGGAACCCAGCTCGACTTTCATCTGACGTACCGCTTCAAGGAATGGCTGAGACTCAATATCACCCACGGTGCCACCGATTTCTACCAGCGCAACATCTGAGCCCTCACCGCCTTCGAGTACACGACGCTTGATCTCGTCAGTGATGTGCGGGATGACCTGCACAGTACCGCCCAGGTAGTCACCACGACGCTCTTTTGCCAGAACGTCAGTATAGATACGACCCGTGGTGAAGTTGTTGCGACGCGACATCGTGGTACGGATGAAACGCTCATAGTGACCGAGGTCAAGGTCAGTTTCCGCGCCGTCGTCGGTGACGAACACTTCGCCATGCTGGAACGGGCTCATAGTGCCCGGGTCCACGTTGATGTACGGGTCCAGCTTGAGCATGGTGACCTTAAGGCCACGGGCTTCCAGAATGGCAGCCAGAGATGCAGAAGCGATGCCTTTCCCCAAAGAAGAAACAACACCACCCGTGACAAAGATAAAACGTGTCATAGAAGGTCCGCGAGCAGAGATGAAAAATTTGTTACGGAGCAGTCCAGCATCCAATGAATTCAATCTGTGAATTTCAATGAAATAGGCGCCTGAAGCGCACCTGGGCCACTCACTCAAGATGGGAGGGCAGTTTACCCGAAAGCACCACTGGGGTAAATCAATGGCGAGCTTTTCTTTACCTGTCAGCTTTGCTAATTTGTGGTCTGGTTATGTAAAACCTCGGGAAACGAACTCCGGTGACCAAAACGACGAAACTGCTGACGAACTCTCGTCTGTCTGCCCTGATGTGGTGGATGGCTGGTGTGTGCGCAGCGTTCCGGTTCTGAGTCATCTTTCCCGGTACTGGCTGCGAAGAGCAGCCGGAAGCATTCAACCGAACACCTCCCCTCTCTCGCAGCCAACGATTCACTTTGTTTAAGGATGCATCACTATGGCTGCCAGCCCCTCTGCTAAGGACGAGAACCTGAGCAACAAGGAACTGAAATACGGTTTAGCGCTTGCCTTTACTGCCGCGTTTCTGTTCTCGACAAAACCCATCATCATCAAGTGGCTGTATAGCCTTGGCATGTCAGCCATTCCTCTTATGGGCCTGCGTATGCTGATCGCACTGCCCATCTATCTGGTGATAGGGATCTATCTGTGGAGAAAAATGGAGACGAAGCCTGACGGCCTAACACTGTTGAGAGCGGCCGCCGTCGGTTTGCTGGGCTACTACATGGCCTCTTTACTGGATCTTTCAGGGCTGGAATACGTCAGCGCCCAGCTCGAGCGACTGATGCTCTATGCGTACCCCAGTATGGTCGTGATTCTTGGCGCCATTTTCTTCGGTGCAAAAGTCGGACGCTCTGTGATTCCGGCACTCGTACTGACTTACGCCGGTCTGGGCGTAATGTACGGCCATGACCTTGAGATAGCGCCGCCGGGTACCAGTGATGCTGACATTACGAAAGGCACCCTGCTGATTCTGGGAAGCGCCCTGTCGTTCTCTCTGTTCATTCTGTTCAGCAAGCGCGGTATCGCTGAGCTTGGCAGCTTGTTCTTCACCTGCATTTCGATGGGGTCGGCAACATTAGCTACGCTGATTCACTACGGTATTGCCGAGGGAGCTACTTTGCCAGCAATGGATGCGACACGCTGGGTAGGTACTCTGGTTCTGGCAATACTCGTCACCGTGGTGCCATCATTCATGGTCAGTGGTGCGATAAAACGCATCGGCCCGGCAAAGGCCAGCGTCAGTGGAACCATAGGCCCGGTGCTGACAACCATCATGGCGATTATCTTTCTCGGTGAACCCTTTGGCTGGGCCGCAGTTCTGGGGATGTCACTGGTCATGCTTGGTGTGTCCCGCCTGAAATAGACTTTCCCGGATCGCCCTATCTTTTCAGGACATAATGGGCGATCTCCTTTTCAACCCCTGATTTTTCTATACAAACTGCTACACTTGTATAAGTCCTGCGCCAAAAAAGCAGGAATTAATAATTATCCCATCATAAACACAGCTAGCCAGGAGCTATCCATGACGAAGTCTGTTGCCTTTAAGGTATCCGCGCTGACCGCAGCCGCGATACTTTCAACTGCCGCACACGCGAGCCCTAATCTCTCTGGTGGAGTTTGGTTTAACTACCAGTACGCTCAAAATGATAAAGCACAACAGGAATCCTGGGGGGTCATAGACAGCGAAGCCCTGATTCTTTACGCCGACGGCAATGTGCCTGATACCCCATGGACTTACTCTGCGGAGACCCGCATTGGTCCGGGCAGTTTTACAGACGCAAACAACAACAGCACCGGTAGCCAGTTTGGAATTCACAAAGCCTGGGTTGGTTACCAGTTTGAAGATGGCCCTATGATCACCATTGGTAAAAGCCAGGTGCCATTCGCCTGGAAAACCTACAACTTCTGGCCGGGCGATATGCTGCTGGCTGGATACGGCGATCAGATGGATGTCGGTGTAAAAGTATCCCAAACACTGGGCGCACTACACTATGATGCTGCCTTATACCTTGCAGATGACTGGTCCACCAGCACCGACACCATGGACGACAACGGTCATTGGGGTAGCAAAGCGACTTATCGCAAAGTTCAGACTTTCGTGGGTAATCTGAGTTACTCAATTAATGATATGGCGACCGTAGGCGTGTCAGCGCAGAGCGGCGGCCTACAAGCCTTCGAAGGCAATGAAACTGATGGATACAGCGCTACTGAAGTTTCAGGCGACCACAACGCTGCAGCCCTGTATTATACCCTCAAGGTTGGCGGTCTCTGGGCAAAAGCCTCTTACATAACCACAGAGCGTAATGTACCTGAAGAGTCTGCTGGTGATGTCTATGCGGATGGTGATGGAGCTTTGGCTGGTCTAAATGCTAAGAACGATCGCTATGCTGCGGAAGTCGGCCTGAACACTGGCAACTGGTCGTTCTATGCTGATCTTTCTTATGCCCAACCTAATACCGATGGCAGTAACGTTGATACTGTCCGCGCCTTTGCGCCGGGTATGAGCTATGACTATGGCCCGGGCTGGATATACCTCGAATACCTGACTCAGGACGGTTACGTTGACCGTAATGGACAAGTACAAGACCAATACTTCGATGAAGATCTTAACCCTACAGGTCCTGGCGACTTCGACGCTCTCTACGCAACCGTCGATTTTTACTTCTGATCGCTTGTTATAAGAAACTGTTCACGCAGTAAAAGAGGCCCACCTTTCTGGTGGGCTTTTTTATTTCTGCTTAGTGAAGGAGCACGCTATGCTAAGGCAAAATTTCAGATATATTTGAGCGGTCGATCCGAGCCTTTAATATCCGCTATAACAGTCTGATGATAGGCTTAGCATTCTGACCTCAATCGACCACAGGAAATAAAACCATGGCCGCTGGCAGCCTACTCGCGTTACTCGATGATATCGCTACCGTACTGGATGACGTTGCCGTAATGTCGAAAGTCGCGGCAAAGAAAACCAGCGGCGTACTGGGTGACGACCTCGCTCTCAATGCTCAACAGGTTACGGGTATTCGCGCCGAACGAGAGCTACCTGTCGTTTGGGCCGTCACTAAAGGGTCGTTGGTTAATAAGCTTATCCTCGTTCCCGCGGCGCTGCTGATCAGTGCGTTTTTTCCTCAAGCCATCGCCTGGCTCCTGATGCTTGGAGGGGCCTACCTGTGCTTTGAAGGCGTCGAGAAGCTGCTTCACAAGTTCTTCCATAAAGAACCGGAAGAACATCAGGCCAGAGTGGAGGCTTTGGGCAATCCCGAAACAGACATGGTTGAGTTCGAGAAAGGTAAAATTAAAGGCGCTATTCGGACAGACTTTATCCTTTCGGCAGAAATCATCGTAATTTCTCTTGGCACGATGGCCAGTGCAGCCTTATTTACACAAATAATTGCCCTGTCACTGCTGGCTCTGCTTTTCACATTTGGTGTCTATGGTTTAGTCGCGGGCATCGTAAAGCTCGATGATGTTGGGCTGTGGCTAACGGAGCAAAGACAAACCCACCTGGGGATGCTCAAGGCAGTCACCGGACGATTTTTACTGGGGCTTGCCCCCCGGTTAATGCGCTTTCTTTCTATCGCGGGCACCATCGCCATGTTCCTTGTAGGCGGCGGGATCATTGCTCACCATATTCCCTCTATTGAGCACATGACCCACGATGTGGCGAAGTCAGCGTCGTATCTGGCGATTCCTGCGGCAGAGCTGATGTCGGGTATGGCGACCAATCTGGTGACTGGTATTGCTACGGGCGTGATTCTTGTGGTGCCTGTACAACTTGTTAATCGCCTAAGCACACGTCACTAAACGACGATGCCACGATATACCCGGTATATGTTTAAACCGGGTTATCAATGTCGATAAATACAACATCCAGATCGAACTCATCGGCCAGATACTCCCCAACCGCTTTGGCGCCATAGCGTTCGGTTGCGTGGTGCCCGGCACTGAAAAAATGAGTGCCAGTTTCTCGCGCAAGGTGAACAGCAGGCTCGTTCACTTCGCCGGTAATATAAGCATCGACACCGGCATCAATCGCTTTCTGAAGATATCCTTGCGCGCCTCCTGTACACCAGGCAACCGTCTCAATGGTGTCGCCTGATTCACCAATATGCAGGGGCTCTCTATGCAAACACTGTGCGATCCAGGCACTCAATTCACCGCCCGTCATTGGCCGCGGCAGACGCCCGATATTTCCCGGCACTGATGGGTCTGACTCATCAATAGGGCCATCAACCTGAATGCCCAGGACGTCAGCCAACTGAATATTATTTCCGTATATCGGATGCATATCTAACGGCAAGTGATAGGCAATCAGATTAATATCGTTAAGCAAAAGCGCTTTAATACGCTCTTTCTTGATACCGGTAATGCACTCGTCTTCACCTTTCCAGAAATAGCCATGATGCACAAATATCGCATCCGCCTCTTCTGCGATCGCAGCTTCGATCAACGCTTGATTTGCCGTAACTCCGGTAACGATTTTCTGGATGGTTTCACTGCCAGACACCTGTAATCCGTTCGGGCAATAATCACGGATTTTGCGACTCTGCAAAATATGATCAAGATGAGAAATAAGCTCTTTACGTGTAACCGCCATAGTCGTGCCATCCAAAAGTTTGTAACATGTCTGCTCATTGATCTTAGAGAGATTGCGGAGCGCTGACAAATGTCTCCAACGCAGACATTCGCATTGCGGATATTGTTCCCAGCAGCCATCGGTGGCCTTATCGCTACTCTGATACTGCTGATCGCACCCGAGTGGGTGTTACCCCACGTCGAGACTCCAGCGCCCGAGGCGCAATTGCAACAGCAGGCAACGGTTACGGCCCACGTACAGCAGGGACCAATTAGTTATTCCGATGCCGTTAATGCTGCTGCACCCGCCGTGGTTAACATCTATACCCGTAAGATCGTAAAACGCCGGACCAACCCCCTGCTAGATGATCCTGCACTAAGGCGCTTTTTTGGTGAGTCAGAGCAACCGAGCGACCGGATGCAAAGCAGCCTGGGATCAGGCGTAATTATGTCCACCGAGGGTCACATCATTACTAACTTCCATGTGATCGAGGGAGCCGATGAAATTACGGTTGCTCTGTTCGATGGCAGAGATGAAGAGGCGACTCTTATTGGTAGCGACCCGGAATCAGACCTTGCGGTTCTGCAGATCAACCTCCCAGACGACATTGCCCCTGCAACTATAAGCAGCATCAACAATAATGACGTTGGAGACGTTGTGCTGGCCATCGGCAACCCATTTGGCGTCGGCCAGACAGTGACTATGGGTATCATTTCCGCAAAGGGCCGTAACCGTCTGGGCCTGAACACATTCGAAGACTACATTCAGACCGACGCAGCCATTAATCCAGGAAATTCTGGTGGTGCATTGATCAACGCCTACGGCGAACTCTTAGGCATTAACACCGCGATCTTTACTCAGTCAGGCGGCAGTGAAGGCATAGGCTTCGCGATACCTGCGGATATTGCCCATCGGACGATGGCCGATATCGCCCGTTACGGTACGATAATACGCGGCTGGTTAGGAATTGAAGTTCAGGAAGCGTCCCCAGAACTACTCAAATCGTTGAAATTGCCGGATGAATTAACCGGTCTGCTGGTCACTGGAGTATTTCCCGAAGGCCCGGCAGAACAAGCTGGGTTAGCCGCTGGGGATATTATTATCGGTTTAAATGGTGACAGCGCGGATAACGCAGTGGATGCCATGAATCGAATCGCCAGCCTGAGACCTGGCGATAAAATAACGGTTGAGTTTCTGCGACGTGGCGAACAACTGACAACGACCGCTTACGCCGGACTCCGGGATCAGCCAGAAAGCTGATCTCCCGGAGACCGAGATATGCTGCGGAGTCAGGCCGCCAGTACTTTCTCCAGCGCAGAGCAGAGTGCTGTATTTTCTTCTGGTGCCCCAACCGTAAAGCGCAGGGTTTTCGCCAATAATGGGTGTGCTCCATCCGTGCATTTAATCAGAATATCCTGCTGCTTTAACTTCTCAAAAATATCGCGGGCAACCTCACCCTCAGGAACTCGTGCCAGAATAAAGTTCGCCTCTGAATCAAATGCAGCAAAACCCAACTCTAAGAGTTTTTCGTGCATTTTTTCACGCTCTGTTTTCAAGACATCACACTGCTTCATCAGTACATCGTAATGTTTTAATGCAAAGGCTGCTGAAGCCTGAGTCAGCACATTTATATTGTACGGCATACGAATTTTATCCAGCTCGCTGAGCCATTCTTTGCGACCAAACAGCATCCCAAGGCGCAAGCCAGCAAGTCCGACCTTAGATAACGTACGCATAACCACTACATTCTCAAAACGATCCAGCCAGCTCAGATGATCGCGACTTGAGAATGGCAGATACGCTTCGTCCAAAACCACCAGCCCCTGATAATCAGAGGTATTGCAGGCTTCGATAATCGCCACCAGATCATCTTCCGCCCAGAGATTGCCCGTGGGATTATTCGGTTGTGCCAGAAAAGTCAGCGCAGGTTTTTTCTCAGCAATGGCCGCCAGCATGGCTTCTCGATCCAGTGAAAAATCATCTCGTAATGGCACACCGCAGTAATCAATCCCCACGAAAGTCGCGATCATTTTATACATCACAAAACCCGGCTCCGGTGCCAGAACACAGGCTCCCGGCTGCGCAACCGCCATCGCCAACAACTGAATAATTTCATCCGAGCCATTACCCAACAGCACCTCATACTGATCCGGCACCTGCATCACCTTACGCAGACCGGCAACGACTTCAGGCGCAACCGGATTGGGATAACGATTCAAAGCGCAATCAGCAAGTAATGACTGCCACTCAGACACCATATCGTCTGGCCAACGGAATGGATTCTCCATCGCGTCCAGCTTAATCATGCCCTCGGCTTTACCAACCGGGTACGCCTGTAAGGCGCGGATTTCGGGGCGGATAAGGTTTTCGACGAGTGCGTCTATCGACATGAGATGAGCCTGTGGTCTGAGGATTCGGGTTATGCATTATACAGTGGTAGCCACCTTCGGTGGGAGGGCTGCTTTGGCTGCCGCCGGGTTTTAATGCCCTTGTTGGGGGACCTTGCCGAAACGTCGGACCGCCCAGGGCGGGCGGCCCATCCCCCTGCTTTCGCGCTTTCTGGGCCGTAAATCCGATATTTACTGGCTTTTCCGGCAACCGGCTCCGGCGGGCATCCATGCCCGTATGGAGCCTCGTTCGGCGTCCTGCCTCACGTTGCCTGCAAAGCTGGCGTAAATCCCGGCGGCCCCAGAGGCGCATTTAAGTCCGCAAAACCGTGCTTCGCTCATGGGGCGCAATGCGCACCCTACCGTAGGGTGGGTACTACCCACCAAAAGTCATATTCGGTAACAATCAACCTCGCCGCGGAGCGCTGATGAAACCCGGCTTGTGATGACCCCGCAGGATCGCAGATAACGATGAGGGCTAACCGGCAGGACGCCGGTTAAGCCTGCCCGCGGCCATGGATGGCCGCTGCAGGCGTGCCCCAATCGGTATCAAGAGACAAGGATCATGACATCACGCCGGAAAGGGGGATCGGAAGGGGCCCGCCCCTTGCAAAAACTCACAAAAAAGCCCGGCATCGCCGGGCTCTTTAAATCAGAAAAAGACGTCAGTCTTTAATTCTGTATTCCGCCGAACGCGCGTGAGCGGTAAGAAACTCACCACGCGCCAGCACAGAAGCCACTTTGCCCATTTCAGAGGCACCGTCTGCTGAAAATTTCACCAGCGATGAACGTTTCTGGAAATCATAAACCCCCAGCGGTGATGAGAAACGTGCCGTGCCTGACGTCGGTAATACGTGGTTTGGTCCAGCACAGTAATCGCCGAGGGCTTCCGCCGTGTAGCGTCCCATAAAGATAGCGCCCGCGTGGCGGATACCCGGCAGCCAGCTGTCAGGGTCTTCGACTGACAGCTCAAGGTGTTCCGGCGCAATTCGATTGATCAGGTTGAGCGCATCTTCTTTGCCCGAGGCTAAAATCATCGCGCCTCGGTCACTGAGTGACTTACGGATGATCTCTTCGCGCTCCATAGTCGGCAGCAGTTTTTCGATACTGGCCTGTACCTGATCGAGGAAGTTTTCGTCCATCGAAACCAGTATGCTTTGCGCATCTTCATCGTGCTCGGCCTGCGAGAACAGGTCCATGGCGATCCAGTCTGGGTCAGTATCGCCATCGCAGACTACGAGGATTTCTGACGGGCCTGCGATCATGTCGATACCTACCTGACCAAATACCATACGCTTCGCGGTCGCGACAAAGATGTTGCCCGGGCCGACAATTTTATCGACGCCGGGAACTGTTTCAGTGCCATACGCTAACGCCGCTACAGCCTGTGCGCCACCCACAGTGAATACCCGTGACACACCCGCGGCTGCCGCAGCCGCCAGCACCAGCTGATTAAGCTGACCATCAGGCGTAGGAACCACCATAATGATTTCAGAGACGCCAGCCACATGGGCCGGAATAGCATTCATCAGTACAGATGAAGGGTAAGCCGCCTTGCCGCCCGGCACATAAATACCGACACGGTCCATTGGCGTGACCTTTTGACCCAGCACTGTGCCGTCAGCCTCGGTATAGCTCCAGGAATCCTGCTTCTGCTTTTCGTGGTAATCGCGTACACGATCGGCCGCGGTAATCAGTGCTGTGCGCTGAGCGTCATCAAGGCCATCCAGTGCTGCTTGCAGTTGCTCTTGAGTCAACTCAAGGTCCGCCATGGTACTGGCACTGGTACGGTCAAATTTGTTGGTGTATTCGATCAGAGCTTCGTCACCGCGGCTGCGAACATCGTTCACTATATTGGTGACGGCTTCCTGTACGCCGCTATCGGATACTGCTTCCCATGCCAGCAAATCATCCATCTGCTGCGCAAAGTCAGGCTGATCTGAACGGAAACGACGGATTTCAATACTCATACCGGTGCTCCTCAGGCGTTACGCTGACGCTCAACGGCGGCAGACATCTGATCAATAATGGGTTGGATCTGGTCGTATTTTACTTTCATTGAGGCACGCGATGCGACCAGTCGCGAGCTGATTGGAGCAATCAGTTCGCACGGCTCCAGACCGTTTGCCTTGAGCGTATTGCCGGTATCAACAATATCCACGATCAGATCCGCCAGGCCCATAATAGGCGCCAGCTCCATACCACCGTAGAGTTTGATGATATCGACCTGACGGCCCTGCTCAGCAAAATAACGCTTCGCCACATTGACGAATTTAGTCGCGACTTTTAAGCGGCCTGCCGGCAGTTCTGCATCTTTCAGCGCGGCAGTCATCAAGCGGCAGGTGGCGATATTCAGATCGAGAGGCTCACACAAGTTAGTGCTGTTGTATTCCATCAGTACGTCTTTGCCAGCCACACCCAGGTCGGCGGCACCGTACTCTACGTACGTCGGCACGTCGGTGGCACGGATGACCACCAGCTTAATGTGCTCATGATTGGTGTCGAAGATCAGCTTCCGACTTTTCTTAAGATCTTCAGCCGGATGAATCCCCGCTTCCGCCAGCAGGGGGAGTGTGTCATCCAGAATGCGCCCTTTTGAGAGAGCAATAGTCAGTGGCTGAGTCATGGTGTTGCTGATCCTCGTTCAGAGTGTACGTCAGGCAGGCAAGCGACGAATATTCGCGCCAAGCTGCTGAAATTTTTCTTCAATGCATTCGTAACCACGGTCAATGTGGTAAATGCGGTTTACGTCGGTGGCGCCTTCAGCGACCAGGGCTGCGATAACCAGGGATGCAGATGCGCGCAGGTCGGTCGCCATCACAGGGGCACCACCGAGCTTGTCCTTGCCGACAACCACGGCGGTATTACCTTCAACGCTGATGTCCGCCCCCATGCGTACCAGTTCCTGGACGTGCATAAAGCGGTTTTCGAAAATGGTTTCGATCACGGTGCCTGTGCCTTCGGCTACGGCATTCAGCACAACAAACTGTGCCTGCATATCCGTCGGGAACGCCGGGTGCGGTGCCGTGCGGACATTCACAGCTTTCGGACGTTTGCCGTGCATATCCAGCTCAATCCAGTCATCACCGGTTTTGATCTCGGCGCCCGCTTCCTGAAGCTTATGCAGAACCGCTTCCAGCAGAACCGGATCAGTGTCTTTGCACAGAACACGCCCGCCCGTTACAGCAGCGGCCACCAGAAAGGTGCCGGTTTCGATACGGTCTGGCAGGACATTAAATTCACAGCCGTGCAGTGTTTCGACGCCTTCAATTTCCATGGTGTCGGTGCCCGCACCGGTAATCTTAGCGCCCATAGCGTTAAGGCAGTTGGCCAGATCAACGACTTCCGGCTCACGCGCGGCGTTTTCGATGACGGTTTTACCGTCGGCCAGCACGGCAGCCATCATGATGTTCTCGGTACCGGTCACGGTCACGGTATCAAGGAAAATATTGGCACCTTTTAAGCGGCCTTCGGGTGCCCAGGCTTTAACGTAACCTTCAAGCACTTCGACCTTAGCTCCTAACGCTTCCATACCGCGCAGGTGCAGATCCACCGGACGGGAGCCAATGGCACAACCACCTGGCAGGGAGACTTCGGCTTCGCCGTAGCGAGCAAGCAGTGGGCCCAACACCAGAATAGAAGCACGCATGGTGCGGACAAGATCGTAAGGTGCAACAAGACTGTTCAGCTCTCCGCAGACGGTCTCGACCGACATATCTTCATTGATGGCAACACTGACGCCCATGCGGCCAAGCAGCTCAAGCATGGTGGTAATGTCGTGCAAATGCGGCAGGTTACCCACCTGCATCGGCCCTTCAGCCAGCAGCGTTGCCGCAAGGATCGGCAGCGCCGAGTTTTTTGCGCCGGAAATACGGACTTCGCCGTCGAGGCGGTTGCCGCCCTCGATTCTCAGTTTTTCCATTTCAGGGTCTCACGCTCAGGCTTTTTCAGCAGGCGTATAAGTCTGGATGGACACTGCATGAAGCCGACCATCAACGATATAGGGATTCAGAATTTTGTAGACGAACTGCTGACGCTTCACTGCGTTCAGGCCTTCGAAAACCTCCCCGACTCCGGTGATTTCCTTTACGTAGCCGTCAACGACAGACCAGGTAACATCCGGGGCTTCAGCCTGTAACACTTCCAGGATTTCGTTCGGGGTAATATCCGAGGACATATTGTAACTACCACTCAGTTCAGAAAGCGCACAATCATAGCGGATTTAGGCGCTGAACCGAAGTACTGACTTACTCCGGCAGGTCAGAACCTGACAGGACTGGCTCAAAAACCGCATCAAGATCACATACCTCGATGATCGCAGGCAGGTCCGCAGGTGGATTTTTGATCATGAGCGACACCTTGCGGGTCTCAGCAGCACGCAGCCAGTTCAGAATCAGGGCAACACCTGCACTACTGAAACGACTCACGGCGGCCAGATCAACAACCACCTGACCCTGTGCCTGTGCAATCGCCTCGTGACCAGGTTTGATCAGACTGGCGACGGTATGCAGAGTAAGATCTCCCGCGACCTGGATATCTCCGGCCGTGGCGACCGACAACGAGGGCGCGCTCATTCGCCCTCGGCCTTACTGAACAGGAAACGGCTGATCAACTCTTCAAGGACAATCGCTGACTGCGTATCCTGCACCCAGTCGCCATCCTGCATGTAATCAATTTCGGCACCGACACTGAGACCAATGTATTTCTCGCCAAGCAGACCGGCAGTAAGAATCGATGCACTGGTATCAATCGGCAAGGTGCTCATGGACTTATCAATTTCCATCTCAACCACAGCGGCGTACCACTCCTGATCCAAGGTAATATTAGTTACCCGACCGATAGTGACACCCGCCAGCGAGACTTTAGCACGGTCAGTCAGACCACCCAGGTTCTCGAAACGTGCCTTAATTGTGTAGGTTTCACCCGCCGCGTCCATAGATAGGCCACTGACCCGCAGTGCCATCAACACAAGAGCTATAATGCCCATTACCATAAAGCCGCCGACCATGAGTTCGACATTACGCATACGCATGTTTTACACGCCTCCTAACATGACCGCAGTCAATATAAAATCCAGCCCAAGAATCGCCAGTGATGAGATCACTACCGTCTGTGTCGTTGCCTTACCAATACCTTCTGAGGTTGGCGCGGCGTCATAGCCCTGATACACGGCAATCCAGGTCACGACCACACCGAACACCGCAGCCTTAATAAGGCCTTGAACAACGTCTTCATAAAACTCTACGGTGTTCGCCATATTGCTCCAGTAAGCACCGTCATAAAGCCCAAGCATGTCGACAGCGACAAATGCACCTCCCCAGATGCCTACCGTGCTGAATAGCAGCGCCAGGATGGGAACACTGATGACGCCCGCCCATAGTCGCGGCGTAATCACACGTTTGAGTGGGTCAACGCCCATCATCTCCATCGCCGACAACTGCTCAGTGGCTTTCATCAAACCAATTTCAGCAGTCAGAGCCGAGCCTGCGCGCCCTGCAAACAGCAGCGCCGCGAGTACCGGGCCAAGTTCACGTAGCAGGGTCAGAGAAACCATGGTCCCAAGCGCAGAAACCGAACCGAACTTCACCAGAATGTTGTAGCCCTGAAGGGCCAACACCATGCCGACAAAGAACCCCGCCACGATAATGATCGATAACGAGCGAACCCCCACAGAGTGAATCTGACGGATAAGATCAAGGAAACCGGCACTGCCGGGGCCGCCCCAGGTGACCGACTGAGTAAACAGCATTCCGGCCCGGCCAATAGACTGAATCGATTGAACACCGACCTGCCCCAGGCTTCGTACATGCTTAAGCATTACGCCTCTCCCGCAAATAAATCAGCGCGATAGTCATCGGCCGGATAATGGAAGGGTACAGGGCCATCAGGATCACCGTTAAGAAACTGCCGTACTTCAGCGTTGTCGCCATTTCGGAGTTCGTCTGGTGTACCGAAGCCAATCACTTTTCCGCCTGAAACGATGCAAAGGTAATCAGCAATCTGACAGGATTCTTCCACATCGTGAGACACCAGCAAGCTGGTCAGACCGAGCGCTTCATTTAAACCTCGGATCAGGCGCAGAATCATCCCCATAGAAATAGGATCGAGCCCGGTAAACGGCTCGTCATACATAATGAGTTCAGGGTCCATGGCGATAGAGCGCGCTAACGCAACACGGCGCACCATGCCACCGGACAGTTCCGCAGGAAACAGATCACGCGCACCGCGAAGGCCCACCGCTTCGAGTTTCATCAGCACCAGATCACGGATCATGTCGTCCGGAAGATCGGTGTGGGTACGCAGCGGGAAAGCGACATTGTCAAAGACATTGAGATCCGTAAACAAACCACTGGTCTGGAACAGCATGCCCATTTTATTTTTACGCAGCTCGAACAGATCTCCACGACTCATGGTGCCGACATTGCTGCCATCCACCAGCACCTCGCCAGAGTCCGCCTTGAGCTGGCCACCGATCATGCGCAAGAGCGTTGTCTTCCCTGTGCCGCTCGGCCCCATGATTGCGGTAATTTTACCGCGCGGGAAGGCAACATTGAGACCGTCGTAGATCTTTCTTTTACCACGATAAAAGGTGACATCCTTAACTTCGACGTGGTTGTTATTGTCAGACATCAGGTGACCTGTATTTACCCTGTACTTTAACTGACCGCTAGCATATCGGATTGTTCAGGGCATACCAACGGCAATTCCGCACGGTAGACGGAACATCCTGTTGCAATTGCGCCGATTCCCCGCTCCGGTACAATGAGCGGCTTAATTTCCTGAGCGTGATCTTTTGCTATGTATCCCGAAATAGGCGCAATCCTCGTTGGCCTGATTTTACTTGTCTGGAGTGCTGACAAATTTGTTATCGGTGCTGCGGCGACTGCACGTCATCTGGGCATGTCTCAAATGCTCGTTGGCCTGACGATTGTTTCCATCGGCACGTCCGCGCCAGAGATGTTTGTTTCGGCGATGGCCTCCATCGACGGAGCGGGTAACCTGGCCATCGGTAATGCTATTGGCTCTAACATCACCAACATTGCACTGGTACTTGGTATCACGGCCCTTGTCGCGCCTATTCCATTGCAGAAGGGCTTGCTGAAAAAAGAACTCCCTCTGCTGATGATGATCACCCTGCTCGCAGGTGTCGTACTGATCGATCTTGAGCTGAATCTGGTAGACGCCCTGATACTGATCGCTGCTTTGGTATTCGCCCTGTTCCTTATGTTCCAGCAATCGTCTGATAGCGGCGAATCGGTGATTGACGAAGACGAAGCGGCCGAAATCGAAAGCACACCTACCGGCAAAGCCGTGTTCTGGCTGGTCGTCGGTCTGATCACCCTGATGGCCAGTTCAAAAGCACTGGTCTGGGGCGCAACAGGTATCGCAACAGCCTTTGGAGTGTCTGACCTGGTGATCGGCCTGACGATTATTGCGATTGGCACCAGCCTGCCGGAGCTAGCTGCGTCCGTCGCCAGCGCTCTGAAAGGTCACCACGACATTGCCATTGGCAATGTCATTGGCTCGAATATTTTCAATCTGCTCGCAGTAATGCCTATCCCGGGAATTCTGGCGGTCACCGCCGTTGAACCAATGGCACTTTACCGTGACTACATAGTGATGGCTGGCGCCACCTTTGCCCTGCTGCTGTTTTTCGTTATCTGTTATCGCAGAGGGACACTGGGGCGCATTCCGGGCATCATTCTTACCGCCGGTTACCTCGGCTACATGTTCACCTTATTTCTGGCAAACCAAGCATGACTGAATCAACAACGTTTAATTTTATCGACTCTGCCCGCCGCACTGTAAAACTCGAACAGGAAGCGGTCGGTTTACTGAACAACCACCTGGATGACAATTTCACCCGCGCCTGCCAGATAATTATTCAGTGCCGTGGTCGCGTGGTGGTTACCGGCATGGGTAAATCAGGGCACGTCGGTAACAAAATGGCGGCAACTCTGGCCAGTACGGGCACCCCGGCTTTTTTCGTTCACCCGGGTGAGGCCAGCCACGGTGACATGGGTATGATCACGGCTGCTGATGTTGTGATTGCGTTATCGAACTCCGGTGAAACCAGCGAGGTCACCAGTCTGTTACCACTGCTGAAGCGTCAAGGCACCCAGCTGATCAGCATGACAGGGAATAAAGAATCGACACTGGCAAAAGCAGCCGACAGCCATCTTTATGCGGGTGTCGATCAGGAGGCCTGCCCTCTTGATCTGGCACCGACATCATCAACCACGTGTGCGCTGGTTATGGGTGATGCACTGGCGATCGCGCTGCTCGAAGCCAAAGGCTTTACCGCCGAAGATTTCGCGTTCTCTCATCCGGGCGGCAGCCTCGGGCGTCGCCTGCTCCTTAAAGTTGAAAACATCATGCACAGCGGCGACCAGATTCCGGTTGTGTCTCCCGAGACATCTTTGCCAGAAGCGCTGCTGATCGCTACCTCGAAAGGGTTAGGCATGACCACAGTCGCAGGCTCCGACGGTAAACTCGCCGGTATCTTTACCGACGGTGACCTTCGCCGTGCCATCGATCACGGTGTCGATATCCGCAACGCCACCATCAAAGATGTCATGACGGCTGAATGTAAGACAACCTCGCCGGGCATGCTGGCTGCGGAAGCCCTGAAAATCATGGAAGACGGCAAGATCAACGCGCTCGTCGTGCAGGACGAAGGCCGCACCGTCGGTGTTATTAACATGCACGACCTTCTGCGAGCAGGCGTTATCTGATGCGTAAGCGCTATCTACTGCTGCTAGTTACCGCATTTTTTGGCGTTGCCTTTCTGGCAGTAGATCGCTACACCCGTGATATTACCGGGCAAACGACAGAACAGGCTGTTCGTGAACCAGATTATTATGGTGAAGTTCTGTTCAGTCGCCGCTATGAAAAAGACGGCTCACTGGCCGACACTTTTTACGCCGCAAAATCAGAGCATTTTCCCGAGGGCGACCTCACCGTTTTCAGTGAACCTCGCCTTCTGGTCAGCTCAAAAGACGACTGGGTACTGACCGCCGATGAAGGAGTGATGCGTGGCAACGATCAAGCGCTGAAATTATCTGGCAACATACTGATCAGGCCCCTCGACAGTAGCGACCCGATGCGCCTTGAAACCTCGAGACTGACCTATCATATTGATAAGAAAATCGCCGAGACCGACGAGTTGGTCACGATGACGGGCGAAAATAGCCGCATGACCGGCACCGGAATGATGTTTGACGCCAGTCGTCAGCGCCTCGAACTGAAAACAGGAGTCCGCACGACTTATGAACCTGTTCAATAAACTGGCCGTGATCTCGCTGTCAGTGATTGCTAGCTACGCTGTCGCACTGCCGGATGACTGGCAGAAAGAAATGACGATTCTGTCAGACTCTGCAGAAATCGACCGACGCGCGGGTACCGTCGTCTACGAAGGAAACGTTGTCCTCACTCAGGGCACTCTGAAAATCGAAGCCGACCGTCTGATGATTCTGCGTAACGGTGACACTCTTGAAAAAGCCGTAGCAGAAGGCGATCGTGCCCGCTATCAACAGCAGATCGAAGTCGGCAAACCACTGACCACCGCACTGGGCAATCGCATCGATTATTACACCAGCGAGCGCCGCATCATTATCACTGGCGATGCCGAACTGGAACAGGAAGGCAACATCTTCAGTGGTGAACGCATCACCTATGATATGGCAACAGAGACCGTACGTGCAGATGGCAACATCGCCGAGTCGTCGACCGACAGTACCGACGAAGACTCCGGCCGGATCAAAGTCGTTATCCAGCCGCCCAAACCTGAATCTGACTCAGAACCTGACTCGACAGAATCTCCGGAAGCAGCGACAGAATGAAAACACTGAAGGCAGAACATCTGGCCAAAAGTTACGGCGGCCGTGAAGTCGTTAAAGATGTGTCTATCCGCGTAGAAAGCGGTCAGATCGTTGGTTTGCTGGGCCCCAATGGCGCAGGTAAAACAACCTGTTTTTACATGATCGTTAATCTGGTGCAGGCTGATCGTGGACGCATCATGATCGATGATGAAGACATCAGCCACCTGCCGATGCATGGCCGCGCCCGCAAGGGCATAGGCTATCTGCCACAGGAAGCCTCTATTTTCCGCAAACTCAGCGTTGCCGACAACATCATGGCAATCCTTGAGACCCGCAACGACCTGAATCGACAGCAGCGCAATGAGCAACTGGAGCAGCTGCTGAACGAGTTCCATATTCAGCACATTCGCGACAGCGCGGGTATGGCACTGTCCGGCGGTGAACGCCGCCGCGTCGAGATAGCTCGGGCACTGGCTGCCGAGCCCTCATTCATTCTGCTCGACGAGCCATTCGCCGGGGTCGACCCGATCTCAGTGTCTGACATTATGGATATCATCCGACAGCTAAAAGCCCGGGGCATCGGCGTTCTCATTACTGACCACAACGTGCGTGAAACCCTCGCAATTTGCGAGAAAGCCTTTATCGTTGGAGGCGGGCATATCATCGCCGAAGGCACCGCTGAAGATGTGCTGGCGAACGAACAGGTACGCGAAGTCTACCTCGGCGACGACTTCCGTCTTTGAAACTCAGACCGATGTCACGTACTGTAGAGTTATCTATTTACTCTGGTAAGCAAAATAGGTTCCATACACAAGGACTTTGCCTATAATGCTAAGTACATCAAACAAAAAGATGGTTCGATTTTCAGGTCGTAAATACCGAGTTATATGAAGACATCCCTTCAGATTAAGATGGGCCAGCAGCTGACGATGACGCCCCAGCTGCAACAGGCCATCCGCCTCCTCCAGTTATCCACACTGGACCTGCAACAGGAAATTCAGGAAGCGCTGGATTCTAACCCGATGCTGGAAAGCGAAGAGTTTGATGACAACAGCGACTCCGGCAACGACTCCGGCAACGAGTCCGATAACGATTCCCGCAATTCTGATTCAGACAACAACGACAGAGACAGCCGAGAAGCCTCCTCTGACAATCAGGATTACGACAACTCATACGAAGATAACTCCTACGACGACCAGAGTGGACAGGAGTCTCTCGACGAGCAATGGTCGAGCGAAAAACTGCCTGATGACCTCCCGGTAGACAGCCAGTGGGAAGATACCTATCAGGTGAGTGCTGGCGTTGCCTCCAGCTCCGGCCCCGCTGACGAAGACTTCGACTACGACTCGCGCTATGCAACCAGCGACAACCTGCAGGACCACCTGCTCTGGCAGCTCAACCTGACGCCCATGTCAGACGCTGACCGCGAAGTCGCTACCATGCTGATCGATGGCGTAGACGACGATGGGTATCTGCACACCACCGTTGAAGACGTCATTGAAGCGATGGACCCATCGCTGGAAATCGAAGAAGAAGAAGTTATGGCGGTTCTGCATCGCCTTCAGCAGTTTGATCCGGCGGGTGTTTTCTGCCGCGACCTGCGCGAATGCCTGCTTCTGCAACTGCATCAACTGCCTCAGGGCACCCCCTGGCTCACCGAAGCGCAGCTGATCATACGTGATCACATTGACCTGCTCGGTAGTCGCGACTATCAGTCACTGATGCGCCGCACAAAATTGAAGGAAGATGACCTCAAGTCAGTCATGCGACTGATCAAAGAGCTTAACCCGAAGCCGGGTGCAGGCATTGCCTCAGAAGAATCCGAGTACGTTATTCCAGACGTCATCGTCCGCCAGATCAGAGACGAGTGGCGTGTTGAGCTGAATCCAGAGATTGCGCCCAAGCTGCGGGTGAATGCCGACTACGCATCACTGATTCGCCGCTCAGACAGCAGTGCTGACAATACCTTCCTCAAAGATCACCTGCAGGAAGCACGCTGGTTTATTAAAAGTCTGCAAAGTCGCAATGACACTCTGCTCAAAGTCGCAACCAAAATTGTTGAATTCCAGATAGACTTCTTTGAAGAAGGTGATGAAGGCATGAAGCCACTTGTGCTCCATGACATCGCCGAAGCCGTAGGTATGCATGAGTCGACGATCTCTCGGGTAACCACCCAGAAATACATGCATACCCCACGTGGGATTTTTGAGCTTAAATACTTTTTCTCCAGCCACGTCAGCACCGACAGCGGCGGAGAGTGTTCATCGACGGCTATCCGGGCGATGATCAAGAAACTGATCGCGGACGAAAACACGCGTAAGCCACTCAGTGACAACAAGATAGCAACGATGCTCGGTGAAAAGGGCATCAAAGTGGCACGGCGCACGGTAGCGAAATACCGCGAGGCTATGCTGATACCACCATCGAATGAACGTAAGCAGTTGATTTAGAGTCTGTTATATCAATGTGAACAGATTCTGATTCACCTACCGCCAGCGACACAGGAGACTTGGCATGCAAATCAATATCAGTGGTCATCATGTAGAAGTAACGGAAGCGATGCAGGCGCACGTTGAAGATAAAATGTCGAAGCTTACGCGCCATAGCGACAGCATCACCACAGGTCAGATCACGTTGACCGTCGTTAAAGATCGCCAGACGGCCGAAGGGACGATACACATCACAGGTCACGACCTGCACGCGAAAGCAGAAAACGAAGACATGTACACCGCCATTGATCAGATGGTCGACAAACTGGACCGTCAGGTTCTTAAGCACAAAGAGAAGCAGGTCGCGCGCCAACACGGTCAAGGCTGAAGCATGTCTTTGAGTATTGAGGATATCCTCACACCGGAACGGTCCGTCATTGACGTGACCGTTTCCAGTAAGAAAAAACTGTTAGAACAACTTTCATCTCTGGTTGCTGAAGAAATCGGCGATGCCTCCGCAGACGATATCTACGAACGCCTGTTAGCACGCGAGCGCATGGGAAGCACAGGGATAGGAGAAGGTATTGCCATCCCGCACTGCCGGTTGTTGCAGTGCCAGAAAGCGCTGGGCGTTCTTCTGAGATTAAATACCCCGATAGACTATGATTCTATCGATGGTAATCCGGTCGACCTCGTATTTGCTTTGTTAGTCCCCGAGGAAGCAACCGACGAACACCTTCAGATACTGGCGACACTCGCCAGTAACTTTAATCAGGCGGAATATCGCGAAGCTTTGCGCAACGCGCCAGACGCCAAACGTCTTTTCCAGCGAGCGATCGCAGAGCGGTAGTAATCACGGAGTCGAATATGCGCCTGGTAGTCATCAGCGGAAGATCAGGATCGGGGAAGTCGAGTGCGCTGCACGTGCTCGAAGATCTTGGATTCTATTGCATCGACAACCTGCCCATCGGGCTACTGCCTGCCCTTGCCAGTCAGGCTGACGCCAATGACAAGCTGACCCGGGTTGCGGTCAGTATTGATGCTCGCAATCTCTCGGCCACAGAAGAGCCGATAGAGAAGCTACTGCTCGACCTGCCTAATGATCACTATCAGCTTGATGTGGTTTATCTCGACGCCTCTGAAAAAGTTCTGCTACAGCGATTCAGTGCGACACGACGCAAGCACCCGCTGACAACCCACGAGCTGTCACTGGCAGAAGCCATCGATCAGGAGAAAGACCTCCTTGATCCGCTCGCCAACATGGCGGATCTGACATTAGATACAACGCACATGTCAGTTCACGAGTTGCGCAGCATGATTCGCCTGCGGGTTGCAGACCGCCCCAACGGTGAAATGTCGATATTATTTGAATCGTTCGGATTTAAGCATGGTATCCCCACCGACGCAGACTACGTGTTCGATGTGCGCCATCTGCCCAATCCGTACTGGAGTGAAGACCTGCGCAAGCTCACAGGCCTCGACAGCGAAGTACAATTATTCCTGAACAGCTATGACGTCGTCGGTGAAATGCGAAAATCGATCAGCGATTTTCTGGGGCAATGGACTGACCGTCTGATCGAAGCTAACCGCAGCTATATGACGATCGCCATTGGTTGCACCGGCGGTCAGCACAGATCCGTTTATCTGGCTGAGCAACTCGCCACCGAATACCGAATGAAATACCCGAACGTCCAGGTGCGTCATCGTGAACTCGCACGAGCAGCGAACCTGCCTACTCCATAATCCGGACACCGTATGATCCAGAAAAACGTTCTTATAATAAATAAACTCGGCCTGCATGCCCGCGCAGCGGCCAAACTGGTATCTACTGCGTCAGCATTCTCCAGCCAGCTTAAGATTGGCCAGGACGGGCGTATGGTCGACTGCAAAAGCATTATGTCCGTCATGATGCTGGCTGCCAGCAAAGGCACTGAACTGATTCTGACGGCCGAAGGCAGCGATGAAGAAGCTGCGGTCGACGCCATCACCGACCTCATTGAGCGGCGCTTCGACGAAGAAGAATAGCCCTCCGGGAAATTTAGCGATAATCCCCGCGAAAACAGCTGATTAGGCCCAAAACTGCGAGTACTTTCGTGGTATCAATCCGGCAATCAGGCTAGAATCAGTAAACCCGTTTTACTCCGGATTCCGGCCATGGCTCAGCACACAGAAAAGGCAAAAGCAAAACTCCACAGCCTTAATGCTGCCCTGGAAAGTGGTGCCCTGAATAAAGTACAGCGCATCCTGAACTCTGGCCTGGCACCCGCCGATATTGCTCACCTGATCGAGTCATCACCGCCCAAAGCACGTAAAGTGCTCTGGGACCTGGTCGACAAAGAGCTTGAGGGCGAGGTTCTTCAGTACCTTAGCGAAGACCTGCAGGCACAATTCCTGTCGGACCTGAGCGCCGAAGAACTGGTCGACATCACCTCTGACCTCGACGCCGATGACGTCGCCGACATCCTGCAGCAGCTTCCTGAGCGCGTTACTCAAGAAGTGCTCGACGCGATGGACCATCAGGATCGAACCCGTCTTGAGCAGGTACTGGGCTACCCAGAGGACAGCGCCGGTGGTCTGATGAACACCGATACGGTGACCATCCGTCCTGATATCAGCCTTGAAGTCGTTATGCGTTACCTCCGTCGACACCCTACGCTGCCGGAAATGACGGATAACTTGCTGGTCGTAAACCGGAATAACGAATTTATTGGTATCCTGACCATCAACAAGCTTCTCGTCAGTGATCCTAACCAGACCGTGCGTGAGGTCATGACGACTGATGCGCGAGTCATTCCTGCAACGATGCAGGATACCGACGTCGCTAAACTGTTCGAGCGACATGACCTTGTATCGGCACCGGTTGTCGATGTCGACGGCAAACTCATCGGCCGTATCACCATCGATGACGTGGTAGACGTTATCCGGGAAACCGCGGATCACTCCCTGATGAGTTCGGTAGGTCTGGATGAAGAAGAAGACACTTTTGCTCCGGCGCTGAAAACCAGCCGCCGTCGAGCCGTCTGGCTGGGCATCAATCTACTTACGGCGCTGGCTGCCTCTGCCGTCATTGGCCTGTTCGATAAAACCATCGAACAGGTCGTCGCCCTCGCCGTACTGATGCCCATTGTTGCAAGTATGGGTGGCATCGCCGGTAGTCAGGTGCTGACGCTGGTCATTCGTGGACAGGCTCTGGGGCACCTCTCCAGCGCGAACTTCCGCTGGCTGTTTAACCGGGAAATAATCGTCGCCGGAATTAACGGCGTATTGTGGGCTGCCGTTATAGCAGTGATCACCCTGCTCTGGTTTAACGACCCTGGCATTGCCGCCATCATTGGTGCCGCCATCATTATTAACTTATTGGTCGCGGCCGTCACAGGGGCCGCACTGCCACTGATTCTGAAGGCTCGCGGCATCGACCCGGCACTCGCCGGAGGCGTAGTTCTGACAACCGTCACCGACGTGATTGGCTTCCTGTCTTTTCTCGGCCTGGCAACCATCTTCTACTTATAAGCTTTCTTCATTACGGCAAGCAAAGCACTGAATACTCCGGAGTTCTTATGACCCACGAAGACGACGACATCGAATACGAACTGGTCAGTAAGACTGAGATGAAGCGTGAAATGCAACGCTATCAGGATCTCGGAGAAACCCTGTGTAATCTTTCCCCTGCAAAATGGGCAGATCTTCCGGTGACCGAGGTACTTATGGCAGCACTGGAAGAGAGCCGTCGTATTAAGAAGCACGAGGCCCGCCGTCGTCACTTTCAATACATCGGCAAACTAATGCGCTCTGAAGATATCGACGCGATTCAAGAAGCAATCGATATGCTCGATCCTTCTAGCGAGGCCTTCGGTCGCCGGATAGGCCAGTTGGAGCAGTGGCGTAATCGCCTTATCAATGACGGTAAGGCAATGAATGAATTTCTGGATACCTACCCAGACACAGACCGGCAACAACTACGCAACCTTGTGCGCAATGCGCAGAAAGAAATGCAGGCTGAGCCACCAAAGCCGGGAACGGCATTCAAGAAACTCTTCCAGCTGATAAAAGAAATCGACAGCAACGCCTGAGCTCTTCATCAGGTTATCCCCCCGTCCCTCTTACCCTTATATAAAGATGCGCACTTAGTGCGCATTTTTTGTTTTGCATGCACCTGTCTATCGCACCGTCGACACCTCAGGTTCTCCCCGACACTCAATGAGCATCTAACCCCCTGTCTTAAGCCACTGTTTTTATGGGGTTTTATTGACATTTTTTAAACATGGCACGGTGGTTGCAAGTCCCTGTTGAGCCAACGGCGGCTCTTAAAAAATTCAGAAAAAATTCGATAACGGCGTCGATACCCATCGGTTAATCACTGACTGGGGCGACGCCGTTTTTCATTTTAAAGCCGATAGAACACCCCCAAATAATGAGGAAATGCTATGTCCTACTTAATGCCTTCTGAGTTCGCCACAAAAATGGTGGATAGCGGTGCAGAAAAGATATTCATGTCGACCAAAGACACGTTAATCCGTGCTTTTATGGCTGGCGCTATCCTGGCCCTGGCAGCCGTATTCGCGATCACAGTAGCCATGAAAAGTGGCTCTCCGATTCTGGGCGCGGTTCTGTTCCCTGTTGGTTTCATCATGCTCTACCTGATGAAGTTCGACTTGCTGACCGGTGTATTCACTCTGGTGCCACTGGCAATTATCGACAAACGTCCTGGCTGTACTGTTCCGCAAATGCTGCGTAACTGGGGCCTGGTATTCTGCGGCAACCTGGCGGGTGCTTTGTCTGTTGCGATCATGATTTCTTTCATCCTGACCTATGGCTACAACACAGACGGCGGTGCGATCGCTGCTAAAGTATCAACCATCGGTGAATCGCGTACGGTAGGTTATGCGTCGCATGGCGTTGACGGCTGGATCACTATTTTCATCCGCGGCATGCTGTGCAACTGGATGGTATCAATGGGTGTTGTTGGTGCCATGATTTCTACTTCAGCGATCTCTAAAATGTTCGCCATGTGGATGCCAATCATGCTGTTCTTCTTTATGGGTTTTGAGCACTCCATCGTAAACATGTTCCTGTTCCCGTTCTCTATGATCATGGGTGGTGATTTCACCGTGATGGATTACATTATCTGGAATGAACTGCCTACTGCCCTGGGTAACCTTGTCGGTGGTTTTGTGTTCGTTGCACTGCCTCTGTACTTTACTCATGTACGCCAGAGCGCTGACCGCGCCCTGTAAACGCTACCCTTTTATGGTTAGCAATCCACTCTGCCTGTGCATATTGCACAGGCAGATTTGTTTTTTCTGCGAGGCAACACCATGTCAGAGCAGCTGAAAGTCAGCACAGGTCAATGCAGCGATAAAGGCGTCAAAGCCATTAACCAGGACTTTCACGCCGTTCACACCCCAACACTGCCCCTTCTTGAAAGCAAAGGCGTTGCCATGGCATTGGCCGATGGCATCAGCAGCAGCAACGTCAGCCAGGACGCCAGCGCAACCGCAGTTCAGAGCTTTCTCAGTGACTATTTCAGTACCTCAGAGGCCTGGTCCGTAAAAACCTCGGGGCTGCGTGTACTGGAAGCGACAAACTCATGGCTGCACGCGCAGGCCAGAAGAAACCTGAGAAGCTACGACCCGAACAAAGGCTACGTCTGCACTTTTAATGGGTTAGTTATTAAATCCCGCACCGCTCATATTTTTCACGTCGGTGACAGTCGTGTATACAGAGTCACCGGTGATCAACTGGAGCAACTGACCACCGACCATCGCTTTTATACCTCCGAAGACCAAAGCTACCTGACCCGTGCTTTAGGTATGGATACCCAGTTAGAAATTGACTACCTGTCTGTGTCGGTCAATGTCGGTGATATTTTCATCAGCGCTACCGACGGCATTTATGAGTTCGTTAACGACGAGCTGGTCATCAGCACGATCCGTCAATACTCATCCGATCTGGACCGTGCTGCCCGCGAAATTCTGGAAGCAGCCCGAGAGAACGACAGCGACGACAACCTCACAATCCAGATCTTACGCATAGATCACCTGCTTGATCAGAATAAAGAAGATGTTCATCAACGACTGACCGAGCTGCCCTTCCCTCCCTCATTGAAAGCGCGCGACAACTTCGATGGCTATAACATTCTGCGTAAGATACACAGCAGCCCACGCAGTCACGTCTATCTTGCGAAAGACCGTGAAACCGAGCAAACACTGATATTAAAAACGCCATCAGGGGAATTACGCGACAACACGGCTTACCTTGAACGCTTCTTGCTGGAGGACTGGATCGCCAGAAGAATCGACAGCCCTTACGTCGTGCGCCCCGGGCCATCCCACCGGGTTCGCAACTTCATTTATGTCACAACGGAATTCATTGAAGGGCAGACTCTGGACCAATGGATGCGTGATCACCCAGAGCCAACGCTCGAACAGGTGCGAGAAATTATGGAGCAGGCCGCCCGTGGCATTCAGGCCTTTCATCGTCTCGAAATGCTGCATCAAGATCTTAAACCCGATAATTTAATGATCGGTAATGACGGTATTGTGCGGATTCTGGACTTTGGTTCAACGCGAGTGGCCGGCATCAGCGAGATAGATACACCACTGGAACGCCTGACGTTACTCGGCACCGCTCAATACTCAGCACCCGAATATTTTCTTGGGGCGCAGGGTTCAACAGAATCAGATGTATACGCACTCGGTGCAATTACGTACGAGCTACTGACCGGGCGGTTACCTTACGGCTCAGATGTCGCCCGCATCAGCAAGCGTAAGGATCTGAACAAACTGCATTACACCTCCGTGCGAAATTGCGGACGTGCCATTCCTGTATGGGTAGATGAGGCAATTAAGAAAGCAGTCCACCCTAAACGAGAGATGCGCTACAAAGAACCGTCCGAATTTATTTATGACCTGAGAAATCCAAACTCGGTTTATCTGCAAAAATCACGTCCGCCAGTAATGGAGCGAGACCCTGTCAAATTCTGGCAAGGGATTTCTTTTATCTTATTGGTATTAGTTTTGGGCTTACTCTACGAGCGACTGGTTTGACAATTTGTATCAAGACCAGTCGCTTGAAGTGCTCACTACGAACGTGTGAGTGGCATTTTCTTTCTGACGTTGGCCAGCTCCGTCAGATCAACATCAGCAACGATCACACCGGGTGATTCGTGGAGCATCCCAAGCGTGTCGCCCCAAGGCCCAACAATCATAGAGTGCCCCCAGGTGCGGCGTTTATCGTCATGCCAGCCACACTGATTCGCTGCGAGTACGTAGCATTGGGTTTCAATCGCACGTGCCTTTAACAGAATCTCCCAGTGGGCTTCTCCTGTTGTGTGCGTAAAGGCAGCAGGTATAAGAATAATGTCTGCTCCCGCG
This sequence comes from Oceanospirillaceae bacterium, assembly GCA_002724925.1. GTDB lineage: Bacteria > Pseudomonadota > Gammaproteobacteria > Pseudomonadales > Oceanobacteraceae > Thalassolituus. The sequence goes on along the minus strand of PBQA01000013.1, from coordinate 14,388 downwards.
TCGCGTAACGCCTGATATTGCTCAGGGAAGCGCAGGTCAAAACAAATCGTTAATCCAATATTACCGACGGGGGTTTCGATGCTTACAATGTCGTTTCCCGGCGAAAACGTATCCGACTCGCGGTAGCTCCCTTGCGCGTCACCCACCTCAACATCAAATAAATGAATCTTGTCGTATCGTGTTACCAGCTCGCCTTGTGGATTAAATACCAGAGACGCAGAACGCACGCGAGGGTCATTACCTGGGGCGGGCTGAGGAACAGCGCCAGCCACCAGCCACAAAGAATGCGCAGCTGCCTGAGCCCCTAACCACTCCAATGTGGCGCAATCCTGAGCAAGCTCGTGATAATAATCACTGTTCATACTCAGACACATTTCGGGCAAAAGCACGAGGTCTGCCTGCTGAGATGCGGCTTCAGCAATCAACACAGACAGCGCTCGTTTGTTTTTATCCGGGTCACTGACACTGGTGTACTGTACCGCTGCAATCCGACGGCTCATCAGTCGTCCCCTCCCAATCCAAAAATACTCAGCACACGATCCATAAAGCCACGGCTTTTCTTACCTTCAACATCATTATCGAAGGCTTTATTCAGCTTCACATCCGGCTCTTCCCATGTCCCGGAAATGGTATAGCTCGCACTGGTAAAACGTTCCAATTCATCACCAATAAGCCGTTCAGTCACGTAAATCGAAGCGGCGACCGGTGGAGCAAAACCAGCAAGGACGGCAACAAGAGGCAATGTATTGGTGACAGGAAAAGTCACCGCCAGTTTCATATCCAACTCGGTGGTATTCAGGTTGGTCATGCCCGATGTCAGGAATTTACCGCCCGGGCCGTCAACCGTAATCGGTTCACTCAAAGTCAGCACACCCTGTTCGATACTCGCGGCGCCTTTCATAGTATCAAATGCTAACCCCGAACCTACCAGGTCAGAGAAGTCGAGACGAAGACGTCGGAAAATAGAATTAAAATTCAGCGCTCCGAAAGCTTTCAAGGCCGCAGCGCCTTCCGCATTTACCCGACCATCGGTAATTCGGAAATTGGCCTTTCCGTTTAATGTCTCTGTATCAAAGCCAGCGGGCGAGCCAATCCAGTCGAGACTGAATTTGCCAGTGAGCCTATCACCCTCTACAACTGGCTGCAGACGGAAAGCGCGCTGAATATCCGCCACCTTACTCGCACTGACATCAAACTCTGTCATACGAGTTGCATGCTGACCTTCACGCAGAACCCAGTCGAGTGTTCCCTGCAGCTTGATCCCCTTCATATCACTGTCGAGGACCTGCAAGCTCAAGCCAGAAGGAATTGGGCGCGTTGTCGCCTGCCAGCGACCAAAGTTACGGGTGCCGTAGTAGAGCTCCTGAATCGTAATATCCATGGCACTGACATCCGCCGGAATAAACTCCGCCATGGGGTCTGTATTTTGTGGAGCATTGGGTGAATTTTCTCCCGCGTCAGAGCTGGCCAGTGTTTCCTGCTGCTCAGGTGCTGGCTCCTGGGGCTCAGGGACGTGAACAAAATCCATCAAGAGAACGAGTGGTTCACTGTCGTCTTCACGAATAACAACGGTGCCTCGCGCAACCTCATTGGCAAGCTGAATCGTCCATTCACCGAACTCCTGGCCGCCAGAGACACGCGTCACGCCAATAGGAATATCCCAGGCATCCAGTGCATCAATCGTGAGTTCTACAGAGCTTACCGGGTTGGTATTTCCCAGTGTGTTTTCAGGCAGCTCGGTGGGCAAGCCTTGCGCTTTCGCCCGCTCATCGGCTCTGTCGACAAGCAGCATCATCCGGTCCCAGACATCCCACCAATCCGACACATTAACCGTACCGGGAATACGTCCGCTGATATCTATTCCGGGACTATCATCAATACGCGCTTCGCCACCACCAAGCACCACTTCACCTGTACTTACACCAGCATCATTGAGTCGCACCGACGTGCTCAGTAAATCGTCATAATTCACTGAAACGCCGATGGTTTCTCCCGGTGTCACAAGAGCAGTGAGACGACGTTTGTCTTCTGGTGTTTTACCCATAGGTGCAGGCAATGATATCCCGGTACCCTGAAGATCAGATTCAATCAGTAGGTTAAACGGATTGTCTTCAGCGGGGTCGATCCCCAGGCTGGCCCGGTAATTCAGCTGACCTTTAACGGGGTCGAGTAAAAACAAATCGGCCCATTGTTTAAACGACTGCCACTCAGCACTGCCAGAGGCATCACCGTCAATCCGGTAGCTGTCTCCGGTGGCGACTGAGTTAATGTCCAGAATAAACTCACCACCGAAAATACGCCCACTGAGCTTATCGGCAAATAGACCAGTATCCGTATCAAAGGTCAGGGCACCGTTCACCTCGCTGAATGCCAGATCAGCAGAGGTTAATGTAATACCGGTATTCTGAAGCACACTCCGCAATTCAACATCGGGAGTAGCGTCCTCATCACCGAGAATCATATTCAGGCTGAGATCCGTTGCCGCGGTCCCCGTTGCTAACCAATCATCAAGTGAGCGATCAATGAGATCCGCAAGTGGCGTCTCCTGCAGATACAACAGTGCTTCACTGCTGTCACCTTCAATATGACCACTGACAGATAATTCGGTACCGGCTCGGGGGTCACGCAATTTAACCCGCGCGCCCGGACTCAGTTGCCCGCCCAGCGTACGTCCTTCCTCAATCCAGGCATCCAGATCAGGGCTGTCGAGAAATACCCGCCCTTTCACGCCAGCCACCGAAGGCCAACCATCCAGATAATCAATAGTGGCGTTATCGGCTTCGAGATACAGCTGTGTGGTCAGGCCGTTCTCAGGAATGTCACCACCGATCACACCGTTCAATACGAAGCCGACTTGAGAAGCCGTTCCTCCTCGCAATGAATCATCCAGCCACGCATTAATGGATGGATCGAGCATGTCGGGGACAAGGTCTTCCTGTAAGCGGATATCCGCCTTATCAATCCCGAGTACCAAAGCGAGATGGCTTTCTACGTCAGTGTCTCGTCGCGGTAGACGAATTGCCAAGTCACCATGAACCCGGGCATCACGTAAGCCTGCATCGAGGCCGATCAGTCGCAGGTTAAAAAGCTCCGGCTGAATATCCCAATAAAAACTCGCGGAGGCGTCGGTTAACTGCCAGGTCGGGTTGTAGACACCATCAAGGTGCATGCTCATCGAAGGGTCATCAATATGAGCAACGCCACCCTGCGGTTGCAGATGCAAATGTCCATCAGCCCCGGTAAAGGCGGGAATACCAATAAACGCTTTGGTCGATACGTCACTCAGATCCGCCCGGATATCGACACCACGCTCGCCGGTGTCGGCCACTTCAGGCACAAGACTGATACGTACGCTTTCAGCCAACCCTTCAGGCTCAAGGTTGGTGATGTAACGGCTGAAGCGCTCGGGCAGCAGGTTGTAATCCAGTATGAAGTTACTGACGTCCTGAAGATCGGCACGAGGAATACCAATGTGCCAGGCACGTTCTTCATCAAGCTGCACAGAGCTGAGGCGAAGTTCGTTAAGAGGTAAGTTCTGTGTGAACTCCTGACGGATGCTCAGGTGCCAGTCTTCGTCACTGCGCTCACCTGATATTTCGAGGTGTCCATCGGTCAGTACAAGCTGCTTGGCCGGTGCATCCAACATCAGCTCGGGGACTTCACCACGCACATAAATAGAATCGAGATCCCCGTCGGCAATCGATAACCAACCTTCCATACTGCCGCGCAGTGACGGCAGAGACAGTTCGCGCGGCAGGTCCTCAGGAATCCAACGCGTCCATTGTTGTTCATCGGCACGTAAATAAATCTGCCCTTCCTGATCATCCCACGGCCATAGTGGTCCTTTGAGCTGGGCGCCGATATAAACGTCAGCAATTTCTTCACGCCCCCAAGCGACATCGCCTTCGAGAGCATGTTGCTGACCACGGTTGCGCCAGAGAACCTTACGGATCAGAAGCGTTTCTGAGCCACTACTGCGGGCATTGGTGATTTCCCAATCGCTGAGAATGACAGCCTGCTGGTAGCCCAACCATTCAAGCCAGCGCGGTGTTGCTTTTTTATCGGCCTTATCTGTTTTTGGGTCGGTAATATTTGCGGTATTAATTAAGGGCTGCTCACCCAGAAACAGCTGGCCGTCTTCTTTCTGAGACAAAGGAGCGCGAACATTTTCGACAAGAATGCGCTTAAAAACCGGGGAGAAGTAAAATGCGCTGGCGCTGATATCCAACTCAGCCTCAATACGTCCGACACTCAGGTGCTCATCATCGGTACCGACCTGAATATCTACCAGACGCACGACAGGCGACAGAAGATTCCAGTCACCCTCCAGAGTACCGACACTGACTGGCAAGCCCAACTGCTGTTGCAGCAGCGATTCAAGCTCAGATTTCTGAGTTTCAATCAGCGGAATTAGTTGTCGGCCCAGACTGGTATAAAAGGCGAGCAGCACAGTGGCCACCACCAGGGTTATCCATAACTGAGTCCAGACTGAGCGCAACATCAGTACACCTGTTACTGAAGGACGATGTCGTACTGATCCTGCGTATACTGGGCTTCTACCTGCAACTTAATTGCTTTGCCAATAAACGCTTCGAGATCAGCCATGCCATGACTGTCTTCATCTAACAGACGATCGACCACCTGTTGACTGGCCAGAACCAGATACGTCCCTGCCTCATACGCGCGCTCTTCACGCAGAATTTCACGAAATATTTCATAGCAGATTGTCTCTGCCGTTTTCACCACACCCCGACCATCGCATGCCTGACAGGTTTCCATCAGCATGTGTTCCAGGGATTCGCGTGTACGTTTGCGGGTCATTTCAACCAGACCCAGTTCAGAGACACCACTGATCTTGGTCTTGGTGTGATCTTTCTCCAGAACCTTTTCAAGCATACGTAGCACCTGACGCTGGTGCTCAGTATCTGTCATGTCGATAAAATCGAGGATAATAATACCTCCCAGATTTCGCAGGCGAACCTGTCGACCGATTGCAGTCGCGGCTTCGAGGTTGGTTTTAAAAATGGTTTCTTCGAGATTTCGACGACCGACAAACCCACCCGTATTCACATCGATGGTCGTCATGGCTTCGGTCTGATCCACCACCAGATAACCGCCTGACTTCAGAGGGACTTTGCGCTCAAGAGCACGCTGAATTTCATCTTCCACGCTGTAAAGGTCAAAGATGGGTCGCGGCCCTGGGTAGTATTCGATTTTCTCTGCGACCTCGGGCACGTACTGCTGACAGAACTGCTCTATTTTCTGAAACGTCTCACGAGAATCAATTAACAGCTTGCTGGTCTCAGGGCGGGACAGATCACGAATGGTACGCAGCGACAAAGGCAGCTCATCGTATACGAGGCTCGGCGGTTTGTTGTCCGCAATGCGCTCCTGCAGCTTTCGCCACAAACGACGCAGATAACTGGTATCAGCACCGATTTCCTCTTCGCCAACGCCTTCTGCCGCCGTACGCAGAATAAAACCCGCTTCACCAGTCAGACCTTCGACTTCCATGCTGTCTTTGACCAACTGCTTCAGTCGGTCACGCTCACCGTTCTCTTCGATTTTCTGAGAAATACCGACATGCACCGAACCCGGCATAAAGACCAGATAACGCGAAGGAATCGAGAGTTGTGTCGTCAGTCGGGCGCCCTTGGTACCGATAGGGTCTTTTGTTACCTGCACGACCAGCGACTGACCTTCATGCACCAGTTGATTGATCGGCGCATTAGCATCGCCATCACCAATCTCAGCAGCATGGATAAACGCAGCACGCTCCAGACCAATATCCACGAATGCAGCCTGCATTCCCGGAAGCACCCGCACCACCTTGCCCTTGTAGATGTTACCTACCAGGCCACGATGATTCTCACGTTCGATAAAGATTTCCTGCAGTACACCGTTCTCAACTACACCGACACGCGTCTCGGTCGGCGTCACGTTCATTAAAATCTCTGCGTTCACATTCATAATTCTTCTGTATGCCAGATGGGCACATCAAATTCATTTAACAGGGCGGCGGTTTCGGTCAGCGGCAGGCCAACCACATTGCTATAACTACCAGAAATGCCTGCCACTAAAATGGCGCCCATTCCCTGAATTCCATAACCGCCTGCCTTATCGGCAGGTTCTCCGGTCGCGACATAGCGCGTTATTTCTTCATCACTCAATGACCGGAAAGTGACTTCAGTGGCCACGCTGACCACTTTCTCTCTGTCACCCTGAACCACAGCAACTGCGCTGAGTACCTGATGGGTCTGACCGGAAAGCCGCTGCAACGTTTCTTCAGCTTCACGATTATTGACAGGTTTCCCGAGAATTTCTCCGTTGAAGATCACACTGGTGTCTGATCCAAGAATCACTTCCTGCGAATGCCCTTCTGCGACTTTTCTGGCTTTCTCCAATGCCATGCGTTCGACATAGGCCACGGCAGGCTCATCAGCAAAAGGAGTTTCATCGATATCCGCCGCCTGAATACGAAAACGTACACCGATCTGCGTCAGCAACTCCCGACGCCTTGGCGATGAAGACGCGAGAATCATGAAGACTCCATGCGTTGCAGCGAGCGATAACCAATCACGTAAACCCAGGGCCAGAGTACGGCCGTGGTCAGAGCCGGAGCGAGCAGCATGATCGGAGTCGCATCTTCGCGCATCACCGCCAGTGACCAGTAATGAATAATCTGCTCTGCCAGTACCATTAAAAAGAGCACAGCGGCCTGCTGGAGCACGTTAAACAGATACATGCGGCGATACAGCAACTGCAGCAAATACACGTGCATCGCCACCAGCAACACATGGAGCCCGAGTAGCGTACCTTTCTCAACATCCAACATCAGGCCCAGCGGTATCGCCAGCCACACGCCAAATACCGAGGGCGCCGCAAGAACAGCAGCCGTCACAACCAGCATTACCCAGGCCGGCTGGAACCAGTCGACCATGGCAGGCAGAGGCAGATGCTCAAGTACAAAAGCCACGAACAGCATGATCATAACGTACACAATACTGTGCAATTTCACTCTTCATTCCTCCACAACTGCTCAGGGGGAACGCGTCCGGCTTCGTCGGTAAACACCAAAAGCAGATGACGGCTGCGATCGAGCTTTGCCGTCGGTTCTGCCGTCACAGTCGCGAACGACTCACCCGGCGTATTACGAATGCTGCTGACGGTCGCGACCGGATACCCTTTAGGATAACGCCCGCCAAGACCCGAGCTGACCAACATATCACCAACCTTGATATCAGCCGTATTAGGGACATAAATCAGCTCCAGCTCGTTCAGGGCGCCAGTGCCCGTCGCAATCGCACGCACACCATTGCGGTTTACCTGCACGGGTACGGCGTGGTTGGAATCCGCGATCATCAACACCCGCGAAGAAAATGGCAGCACATCAATGACCTGCCCCAGCAGCCCATAAGCATCAAGTACTGGCTGCCCGACAAACACACCGTCGCTGCCGCCTTTATCAATCAGAATCTGTTGGGTGTATGGATCAGGGTCAACGGCCGTGACCGAAGTAACCAGGACTTTGTCGTCGACCTGGTCGGAAGCCGACAGAAGTTCGCGCAGAGACATGTTCTCCGCCTCAAGAGAGGCCATGCGCTGTGCTTTACGCTCAAGAACAAGGTTTCGAGCAGAAAGGACTTTGTTTTCTTTCAGAAGCTCACGCCGTAACGTCGCATTTTCGCTCATCCATTCGGCCACAGAGAGCGGAATAACCGCCGTCTGGCGCGCCGGCGCGATAAGGTAGCCGACACCATAACGCACGGAATCAAGCCAGGAATATTGGTTATCCACCCACATCAGAACAAGACAAAACACTGCGATCAGGCCGACTCGCTGTCCTTGGAATGGGGGCACCTGAAACTGAGCTTTAATGACGCTGCCTCACTCGTTGAAATATCATGCCCAACTATACCGTCTGGCCCGGATACGGAAAAGAAAAAGGGGCCTGACGGCCCCTTTCTACGGATATATACGCAAAGAACGCTGCGATTGCATTCTTAACGGCCCCTGAAACCGGATCACTCAAGTGCCGCCATGGCCAGCTGCTGCTCGGTCGCATTCTCAAGGAATTTACCGCCACCACGCGCAACACAGGTCAGAGGATCATCGGCCACGATCACCGGCAGGCCAGTCTCTTCACTCAGCAGCTTATCGAGGTCACGCAACAGAGCACCACCACCGGTGAGTACCATACCGCGCTCAGCGACGTCAGAAGACAGTTCGGGTGGAGACTGCTCAAGCGCACCTTTTACCGCCTGAACGATCTGCGCCAGAGACTCCTGCAGTGCTTCCAGAATTTCGTTTGAATTCAGCGTGAAGCTGCGTGGAATACCTTCCGCCAGATTACGACCGCGCACATCAATTTCGCGAACTTCACCGCCTGGGTAAGCTGTGCCGATTTCCTGTTTGATACGTTCAGCGGTCGCTTCACCGATCAGGCTGCCGTAATGCTTACGCACATAAGCCACAATCGCTTCGTCGAAGCGGTCACCACCGACCTTCACAGACTCAGCGTAAACCACGCCACTCAGAGAGATGATCGCGATTTCAGTCGTACCACCACCGATATCGACAACCATCGAACCGCGCGCTTCATCCACTGGCAAGCCAGCACCAATCGCCGCAGCCATTGGCTCGTATATCAGATACGCCTTACTGGCACCGGCATTGATCACTGAGTCACGAATCGCGCGGCGCTCTACTTTGGTTGCCTGGAATGGCACACACACCACAACCCGAGGGCTTGGCGGCATCAGGCTGCGCTCATGAACCTGCTTAATAAACAGTTCGAGCATTTTCTCGGTCACTTCAAAGTCGGCAATAACGCCGTCTTTCAAAGGTCGAATCGCCTGGATATTTCCCGGAGTACGACCCAGCATGCGCTTCGCGTCGGCACCAACGGCCTGTACTGATTTACCGTTGGGCTGAGTCCGGATAGCAACCACCGATGGCTCATTCAGGACAATTCCCTTATCTCTCATGTAAATCAGGGTGTTGGCGGTTCCCAGGTCGATAGACAGATCACTGGAGAACAGGCCACGAAGCTTCTTAAACATCCACCGGGTTCCCGTAAACAAATATGGCAAAAAATTGCCGTAACTCTAGCAATGGCGGGGATTTAGGGCAAGGGACATTTGTGGTAGTCTCGCCTGCTTATATATTCGTTCGTATTCATTGGAGTAAACCCATGGCTCTGGATCAGGATCAGGTTCGCAAAATTGCCAGTCTTGCCCGCCTGCAGATCGACGACGGTCAGATAGCCGAATATCAGACCAATCTGACCAACATTCTCGACCTGGTAGACCAGCTTTCTGCTGCCGACACCAATGGTGTCGACCCGATGGCTCATCCGCTGGACGCGGTACAGCGCCTGCGTGCTGACGTCGTTACCGAAAAAAATCAGCGCGAGAACTTCCAGAAAATCGCACCGGCCACCGAGCAAGGGCACTACTTAGTACCGAGAGTGGTTGAATAAGACTAGTACCAAGAGTCGTTGAATAAGCCCCTCTGCCTCCAGGACATTGAGAATGCACAACAAGACTATTGCTGAGATCTCACGCGATCTCGCCGCCGGAGAATACTCCAGCACCGAAATCACCACCGACCTGCTGGCGCGGGTTAAAGACCTCGATAAAGGCCTCAACAGCTTTATCACCGTCACCGAAGAACAAGCACTCGCGCAAGCGAAAGCCGCCGATGAACGCCGTGCTGCTGGCAACGCCACCGCATGGACAGGCGTACCGATGGCGCACAAAGATATTTTCTGCACCAAAGGCGTACTGACCACCTGCGGTTCAAAAATGCTGGGCAATTTTGAAGCACCGTACGACGCAACCGTCGTTGAAAACTTCAGCAACGCCGGAGCCGTCTCACTGGGTAAAACCAACATGGACGAATTCGCCATGGGTTCATCCAACGAGACATCTTATTTTGGCCCGGTAAAAAACCCGTGGGATAAAGACCGTGTACCGGGTGGCTCATCCGGTGGTTCCGCTGCCGCAGTAGCCGCGCGACTGGTTCCCGGTGCGACTGCCACCGATACCGGTGGTTCGATCCGTCAGCCTGCGGCCCTGTGTGGTATTACTGGCCTGAAGCCAACCTACGGACGCGTATCGCGTTGGGGCATGATCGCCTTCGCATCCAGCCTTGATCAGGCCGGCACCATGACCCGCACCGTCGAAGACTCCGCCATGATGATGAACGTCATGGCCAGCTTCGATAAAAAAGACTCCACCTGTGTTGAGCGTGACGTGCCGGATTACACCAGCACTCTGAACGACAGTATCGAAGGCATGACCATCGGCCTGCCGACTGAATATTTCCGCGACGACATCAGCGCAGAAATGCAGCAGCAGGTACGCAATGCCATCGCCGAATACGAAAAAATGGGCGCTAAAGTGAAAGAGATTTCACTGCCAAACACCCACCTGTCTGTACCAACTTATTATGTCGTAGCACCGGCCGAGTGTTCAGCCAACCTGTCTCGTATGGACGGCGTGCGTTTCGGTTATCGCTGCGAAGATCCGAAAGACATCGAAGACCTCTACTGCCGCTCACGCGGTGAAGGCTTCGGTAACGAAGTGAAGCGCCGCATTATGGTCGGTGCCTATGCTCTGTCTGCGGGCTTCTACGATGCCTATTACAAAAAAGCGCAACAGGTGCGTCGCCTGATAAAAAATGATTTTGTCGAAGCCTTTAAAGATGTCGACGTTATCATGAGCCCGACCTCGCCAACTCCTGCGTTTAAGTTTGGTGAGAAAACCGACGACCCGGTCGCCATGTACCTCGAAGATATCTTCACCATCGCCACCAACCTGGCCGGTCTGCCGGGTATGTCTGTGCCGTGTGGTCAGGTAAACAACCTGCCCGTTGGCCTGCAACTGATTGGTAACTACTTCGACGAAGCACGCATCCTTAATGCTGGCCACAAATTCCAGCAAGCGACAGATTGGCACCTGAAAGCACCACAGGGCATTGAATAAGAGAGGTTTATGATGGAATGGGAAGTCGTAATTGGCCTTGAGATTCATGCTCAGCTGGCCACCAAATCTAAGATTTTTTCTGGTGCTTCAACCGCCTACGGCGCCGAAGCCAACACCCAGGCGTGCGCTGTTGATCTCGGCCTGCCGGGCGTACTGCCAGTATTTAACGAAGAAGCCCTGCGCATGGCCGTAAAATTCGGCCTCGCCATTGATGCCGAAATCGGCCTCAAAAGCGTCTTCGACCGTAAAAACTATTTTTATCCGGATTCGCCCAAGGGCTACCAGACGACTCAGTTGCACCACCCGATCGTCGGCATGGGGCACATTGATATCGAACTGGACGACGGTGAGACACGCCGCATTAACGTCACGCGTGCACACCTTGAAGAAGACGCCGGTAAATCAGTACACGAGGGCTTTAGCGGCATGTCAGGCATCGACCTGAACCGTGCCGGTACACCACTGATTGAAATCGTCTCTGAACCAGAGCTGCGTACGGCCAAAGAAGCGGCAGCCTACTTTAAAAAGATGCACAGCATCGTGACCTACTTAGGCGTATGTGATGGCGACCTGTCGCAAGGCTCAATGCGCTGCGACTGTAACGTATCTCTACGTCCGAAAGGTCAGAAAGAATTCGGTACCCGTACCGAAATTAAAAACGTGAACAGCTTCCGTAACGTCGAGCGCGCGATTAATACTGAAATCGAACGCCAGATGGATGTACTCGAAGACGGCGGCGTTATCCTGCAGGAAACCCGCCTGTACGATGCCGACAAAAACGAAACCCGCGCCATGCGCTCGAAAGAAGTAGAGAACGACTACCGCTACTTCCCGTGCCCGGACCTGCTGCCAGTCATCATTGATCAGGAGTACGTCGACGCGATCAAAGAAACGCTGCCTGAATTGCCTGATGCGAAGAAAGCACGTTTCGAAAATGACCACGGCCTGTCAGCCACTGACGCCGCCGTACTGGCCGCTAACCGCGACCTCGCTGACTTCTTTGAAACTGCAGCGAAAATCGCGGGCGACTACAAGCTCGCTGCCAATTGGGTGCAGGGCGACGTGTCTGCCGCACTGAACCGCCTCGAAGTTGGTATCAATGAGCTCAGCATCACGGCTGAACAACTGGGCCGCATTCTGCAGCTGATTAAAGACAACACCCTCAACAACGGCGGTGCCAAAGAAGTCTTTAATGCTCTGGTTGAAGGCAAAGGTAATGATGTGGATAGCCTCGTTGATTCACTCGGCCTGAAGCAGGTTTCTGACACCGGCGCGATTGAAGAAATTGTTGCCAAGGTACTCGCCGACAACCCGAAACTGGTGGAAGGCTACCTGGCTACGCCAGAAGAAAAACGCGGTAAAGCCATGGGGCCGTTTATCGGCCTGACGCGTAAAGCCGCGAAAGGGGTGAACCCGCAAGTGGTGATGGAAGTGCTGAAGAAGAAGCTTGAAGAGCTTTAAACATGAGCTACCAAAGGGAGGAGAGAGGCATCTCTCTCCTTCTTCTAACACTCAGAAAAACAACAACTGTACGCGTTCTTTTGAGATCAGAAAGTGGCTGATCGACTCACCCTCTGGATTTTCACTACCACGAGTTAGGTAAAGCTCATCAGGTGAGTTAAAACTAGTATAGAAACGTGTTTCTTCTGTGCCTTTTTTGGTTTTCAACCTAGAGAAGAGTTCAGTTAACTCACTATTGGTAAGTAACAAAGTAACTGGTCTCCACTCAGCTTTGTCTACTCTCACGCCATGGTAGTAGTCAGGAAACAGACCGATAAATATAAAATAGTCTGCGTTGTCGGGCACTTTAAACCTGCCAAACGAGAGCGTGTACTTAAATTTATCGCTCTTTTTTCCGTCAGAATAATAGGCACGAGATCCCTTTACCTGAACCGTCTTAAAAATTCTTGGATTTTCTAGAAACTCCTCCCTCACAACTATAAAGTCGAAACCCTTTTGTTGTCTTGATACCGGAATATGACTGGAGCAGACATCCTTTAAAGATCCTACTTTCTCACCTTTTTCTTTTGCGACCCCTTTCGCAACTTTCTTTATCATCTCGTCTAGAATTTCCATCGACCTTAGCTCGGTATATGGAATAGTAAATACGGGATCCATGAATCTCTCCTTTTTTGAGCATGACCATAAGCCGAAGAATTTAATTCTACCACTCGTAACTAACACGAGACATATTGTCGTTTCTTCACTAGAGCGCAACCGGGCCATGTAGAAACGAAAACATAGTATCCTACGGCTCAACTAGCCAGAGGTTGTAAACTAGGCGAGCAGTCAGTGATCAGGTATAAAAAAAGAGCCAACAATACCGATTAACATTGCTAAATTAAAAGATATTACCAAGGCAGTGCCGATCATCTTTTCCTTTTTAAGAGCATACGGCCGGATACTCCGGGCATAGATCAGGGGTTCCCATCATGGTTCAACGGGTTGCCCATAGGTACGCCGATTGCAGTTGCGATCATCAGGACTCTCAGACCCATAATATCAGTAGGGCATGCCCTACTCTCGCCGGCGTCCACCATTCTTTTATCAATTTTGGGGATAACACCGTAAGAGAAGACAAACCATAGAATGGCAGATACAAGAAATAGCGAAAGAAAGCTTACAAAAACCAGTGCCTCAATCGTCATTTTAATCCACACTCCTCATAATCCACTTGGAATATTGATAGTTACCAAGGTGATCCATAGTTGACTAATCAGGTTTCAGGGAGAAAGAATGATCCAAAAACGCCTAAAGCAATCAAGGCATAGATGGTGATCGTTAATATAAACCCTACAAATTTGTCGTTTTTATTGGCAAAAGCCCTAACTGTGTATACATCTATGAATGGATCGTGCTCATGATTCAGTATATTGCCGACTGGCAACGATATTGCGTTTGCGATTACAAACACACGCAAGCCCATGATATCAACAGGGCAAGCCCGACCTGCCCCGGCATCCAACATTCGCTTATCTATTCTTGGAATCGTCACATAGGAAAAATAGAACCAGAAAACGGCTAGTAGTAATACAAGTCCCAAAAGGGCGGAATATAGGAAGTCTTCCATTGTTTACTCTACTTTCTAGTCATCAAATGTTCAGACAGGCCTTGTCCCAAACGATCGAACGTCGAGCCTGCAAAGTAACCAACAGCTAGACTGCCAGCAAAAATGCCTCCAAGCACTATCCAGCCAACGGGGCCCGCAAGTGTTAGCCCAGCCTGAACCGCCAGGTAGGTTCCACCAGAAAAGCTAATTCTCCCAGCTAACGCCCCAACCCCGGTACCCAGTCCAAACCCCGTCACCTCTCGCGCCCCTGCACGCATCCAGTCACCACCGTCTTCTGCTATTCCCATGACTTCCGTCGTGCGGAACACGCCATCAACAACAATCGTCGCG
>PBQA01000012.1 GCA_002724925.1 Oceanospirillaceae bacterium | reverse complement strand
ACTATCCACTCGTGACAGGTTCAGCCCTTCAGCTCTTGGTTAGAGAGCCTAATATGGCCTCTGCTGACTCCTGTTCGCCCATCCCGACACCTCACGGTGCTTCAAGTGTGGTTATGTAGGGCCTATCAACCAGTTAATCCGTTGTGAGTTTTGCTTGTCGCCCACCTTTCAATTTCGCATAGCAACCAGATAATCCGGATACCCCATTTATGAAGAGAGTGACAGCTATCGCGATACGAAGCACCGCCATTCGGTTCTGATGAATGAAGATGACATTGCCGCACTCGGTTTAAAAGAGAAAGATAAAATCACCCTGCGTTCAGATACTGGCGAGATGCGCAATCTCGATGTCGTCGCGTTTGACCTTCCGCGAGGCAATATCGCGGCTTACTATCCTGAAGCGAATGTTCTCGTCGGCCAGACCGTTGATCAGCGCAGCCGTACACCGGCATTTAAGTCCGTGCCGGTGTCGGTGGAAGCTCAGGTGGTGATTGGTAGTACGGGTTAACAGCTCACGTTTCGTTTGGCCTGAAGCTCAAATCTGAGTTTCAGGTCGGGTGTCTGATAAATCGGATTTCGCTTAAGAAACGACTGCAGTATCTGCTTCCGCTTTCTTCTATAGAGAAAGCCCGGAACATAGCTGTATTCCGCCCTTACCTGTCTGTCATACTCAACAAATCTTTCTGTAGAACTGCCTAGTATGGCCAGATCAATATCGACGAGTAGTCGCTTATCTGACGTATCAAGAGTATCCATCGCACTGTGTTCAGTTGCCATAATGAGGTCATAAATCCGCTGGCTTTTTTCTTTGCTGACGCCTGCCTCCTCTAATGCAGTTCGTGCCCACTCTGCGCTTTTCAACTCATTGTCTTTGCCTTTAATGTCGTACACAGCATCATGAAACCAGATTGCCAGTTCAACTTCGTGTGGGTTGGCAGCCAGATGCTGAAACTCCTCAAACAGAGCCAGGCATTCACACAGGTGTTGTTCGGTGTGGTATTTGCGCTGAGGCTCATTCCAGGCAGCTATTAAGTCGTGTCTTAACGCTTCCCCATCCCCAGCAGCTCCAATACCTGACCAGCAACGATTCCAGGAAAGATGTAATTCTTCTCTAGCGAATACTGATTGTTTCATTATTCTACCTATTCGACAATGACAGCATCATATTTAAGAATCATCGGCCAGGTGACCTCTAAGGAAACTATTACTATGATCTACACCCTCTACAGGGTCGGCTAGTGCTTTAAATGAATGAGGGTCAGCCTCCTCTACAATGCCATAGAAATACCAAACCGTATTTTTATCTTTGGCATAGTAGCTATCGCCAAAAACCTCAAATGTCTGGAGATCAGCACGAGGTTCACTTTTTCCCAGTATGTATACTGAATTCTTATCTTTGGCGTAAACCTGGGACAGTATCTGAAAACTTTCCAGATCAACGGAGTCGACTACTTTTCCGTTGAAGTAAAGATGTTGAAGGTCCCGAGCATATTCTGTAGTGAGAATCTGAAAAGAGGATATATCAGCCCCTTCGATTTTCTTAGCCCCCAACGAGAAGAAGTTACCCATAGAGACAAAGTACAGCTGATTTTCTTTCGTATAGTACTGATCACTTACCGCCTTATCGACTGCGGTGTAACCATCACCATTCCATGCTTTGAAAAATGTAAAAGCAAACCAAGCAAAGACGGTAAGACCAACGGCAAGAAAAAGAGAAGATAGAATTAACAATGATTTCAGCACGACAATATGTCCCTACATTACTCACACAATCGGTTTACATCATACCCTCATGCTCGTCTTTTATCGTTAACATCATGACCAATCTGACAGCCAGCTGAAAACAATAGCCAATCTATGGTACCTTCCCGCTTTTGAAGAGAGTTGCTCCATGATCTGCGGTTTCGACTACGGCACTTCCAACTGCGCTATTG
Source organism: Oceanospirillaceae bacterium (assembly GCA_002724925.1). Classification (GTDB taxonomy): domain Bacteria; phylum Pseudomonadota; class Gammaproteobacteria; order Pseudomonadales; family Oceanobacteraceae; genus Thalassolituus. The sequence goes on along the minus strand of PBQA01000012.1, from coordinate 56,155 downwards.
GCGTGCAACAGGATGGCGAGATACGTTTATTGCCGGTCGATGGCGAGCGTACTTTTATGCCCTCAGCCCTATATGCGATGGCCCGTGAGCTTATAACTGAGCAGGTAAGTCATGGACTGACGTCTGATCGTGAAGCTTTTATCGCATCACGCAAACCCCAGTTGCAGATGGCCCTCAGAGCTCGTAATGAACTCGACCTTCACGCGGATGATGATGTAATGTTCGTCGGTCATGCGGCGTTCAAAGAGTATTTCGCCGATCCGGAAGAAGGCTACTTCGTTAAATCCCCAAAATCCTTTTTAGGTGCCAGCGGGCTTCGCCCTGAGTTTGTGGGCTTCTTCGAAGATATCGTCACGGCCATGATGCAGACGATCAAACACCGCGCAGAAGTCTCTGCTGGCGACACTCTGACTCAAACCGTTATTGGACGCCCGGTGAATTTTCAGGGCCTGAATTCAGAGCAAAGTAACCGACAAGCATTATCTATTCTCGAAACTGCAGCACGACGTAGCGGCTTTAAAGATATCGAATTTCAGTATGAGCCGATTGCGGCTGGCTTAAGCTTTGAACGCCAGCTCAGTGAGAATAGAACCGTTCTGGTTGTTGATATTGGCGGTGGTACCAGTGACTGTGCAATGGTGCGAATGGGACCGGATCATATTCAGAAAGCAGATCGTGCTGCGGATTTTCTTGGACATACGGGCGAGCGGGTCGGCGGAAACGACCTCGATATCCGCCTGGCAACGGAGTCTCTGATGCCACTATTTGGCATGAATGCCGCGCTCAAAAGTGGCAAGCCAATGCCGACAAAAACCTTTATTGATGCGGTGTCGACTAACGATGTTTCCGCTCTGACTCGCTTCAGTAGTCTTGAAACAGGGCTGTATCTGGAGCAATTGCAACGCGATTGTGCTGAACCCGGACTGATCGGTCGCTTACTGCGACTGCGTAAAAACAAGCAGAATCAGCAATTGGTTCGCCATGCGGAAGAGGCAAAGATTTCCTTGTCCAATGCTGAAATGACATCAGTGAATCTCGAGTTCGTCGAAAAATCGCTCAGCACGGATATCAACCGAACCGAACTTGCCGAGGCAATCGAGCGTCCACTTGAAAAAATTATTGCGCTAATGAAAGAGGCTAAAGACCAGGCTGGAGTCTCACCTGATCTTATTTTCGTCACCGGCGGAAGTGCAAAGTCTCCCGTGATCACAAATGCGGTCAAAAACGTCTTTGGTGAAGTACCACTATTGGATGGTGATCACTTTGGCAGTGTAGTGTCGGGGCTGACTGAGTGGGCTCAGCGGATTTACCGCTAACTCGCGAGAGCAGTCACCGATAACGGCATCCATTTTATGGCTTTGCTAATCACCAACCTTATATGCAGAATAAGGATTACCCTGAACCCCAACTCCCGTTAAGGAAGAAGCATGAGCGACGATAAAAAAGTGGAAACTAATAACGAACGCGTTGTTGATATTATTGCCGACAAACTAGTTGTTGATCACAGCGAAGTCATTGAGACAGCGTCCATTCCCCCTGAAGAAGCCCTTGGAAATAACGCAAGCACAAATCAAAGCACCAACGTCAATGCCGAAACGCAGGAGAAAGCAGACACGGTTGGCCGTGGTACACGCAAAGCCACTAACGGCGTTTCCGTTCGCACTGAACTGCTTTAAGCTGTTCGACTTCCTCTTCGAGAGCCAGGCTTTGACTGGCTCGTTTTACTGCAAGCGCCGCATAGTGGGCCATGACATCACTATAGGCCTCGGGAGCCATATCTCCGAGAGCCGCCATAGATTTCTGAACGCGTATCTGAATTTCAATTAACCCCGCACCGTCACGGGCAACTGGCATAAATAAATCTTCAATCAGGTCAGACGTTTTTAATGCCGGTACACGTACAGACGGGAAGCAGATAGATTCATCGTCATCGCCCAGTACCCGGTGATCTCTCCAGATACAGAACAATCTCACTGCCCTGCCCAGTACGTCGATTGCTGTACCAGGATCATTGACTGCCGGTGACAGTGCTCTGCTCGCGATCTCAGAAAGTACAATTAAACCAAACCTTGGGTCTTGCTCGAACGACCGGGTTTTCCCAGTGGTATAAGCTGACGTGACACGATTGATCAGGTGCGCTTCCTGTTCACTATTGAGGACTTCTTTCTCTTTAAACTCGACACAGGCAAGAGGTTTACCGGGAAAGACAAAACTACCGGGAGTCAATAACACGTTGATATTCAACTTCAGTTCATCAGCAGTTTCCTGGAGGCTGGCGATATCAATATGACAAATGTAACCCGTGGATTCTGACTTAATATCAAAGCCATTGGCTGGGCGCTGCCAGTCTTCGGGTAAGCACCGCGCTCCCAAATGCGGATGCTCTAGTCGTGCGCGCAACGCATTGGCGGCTGCGACTTCGACCTGATCGGTGGTCTCAGTGACTCGCCCTAATACCGAAAGATGTTCAATCCAATGAAGTATGGCGACCAGTATAATGCCGATCACCAGCAGCGTTGCGGCAAACAGAACCAAACGCCCGCCCTCGCCATAGACACCGGTATTAAGCGCAATAATACCCACAAGGCTGAAAAGAAATGCACCCAGAAACGTTGCAAGAACATTTTGCGTAATCGGATCTTCCCGAACGAGCTGAGTTGCTCTGGGTGTCGTCCCGGTACTCGCCGCGGTGAAGGCTGACACCATAACCCCCAACGAAAAGGTCGTTACGGTCAGCATGCTGGTTGCCAGAATATCGAGTATCTGATCGATCGTGGCGACCGAAATCTGAAACGACAGAGCGTCGGGCAGCAATCGCTCTACTGGTGCGGCGATCAATGCAGTGACTATCGCCATGACCGCAAACAGCGCCGCTCTGACCCACAATTTATGAGTGAACCTGATAAATAACCACTGCCATTTACTGAACATGATGTTTCCTTTGTCGCCTGCACATGGATATAAAACTACCCGTGTTTTTAACTATGACACCAACTATCCGTATAAGTATCACAACTCATCAATACATTTATCCCAGTAAGGTTCTTTGCCGAGGCGCTCAATGACATAGTCGATCAAAGCACGTACCCGCCGCGATAAATGACGAGCCCGGGGATACACAGCGTAAAGGTTCATCCCAAACCATTTATAGTCGGTCAGCACCGGAATCAGACGTCCGCTTGAGAAGGCTTCCTGCAAAGTGAATGTTGGCTGGCAACCGGCTCCCAATCCTCGTTCAGCGGCAGCAATTAATGCTTCGCCATTATTCGATAACGTACCCGGTGAAAGACGAATCTCCCCTGTTTTTCCATCTGGTGATGTGTATGGCCAGCGTCCGGGATACCGCAGGTTGCTGTATCCAAAAACCGGTACGCCGTGAAGATCATCCGGGGTATTAAACGGCCCGTACTTTTCCACGAAATCCGGTGAGCAGTACACCATATGCCTTACCCGTGTAACCTTGCGGGCGATCAGGGTCGAATCTTCAAGGTGGCCAATGCGAAAGACAAGATCAAAGCCATCTTCAATAACGTCAACCCGACGATCAGACAGATCGAAATTGACCGTCACCCCGGGGTGTTCACTCATGAAGTCAGCGATGATCGGTGAAAGTTGGGAAATGCCAAGGCTGAGAGGCATGGATACCGTGATATTGCCGCTCAGTAACGTGGCCGATTGCATCACCTCCTGTTCTGCATCATTCCAGTCGTCCAGTAGCTTACGGCAGCGGTCATAATACAGCTGACCGTCATCGGTCAGATGCATAGTCCGGGTGGTACGTTGCAGTAGCTGCACCCCCAGCCTTTCTTCCAGAGCCTTCATACGTCGACTGATCGCCGAGTTTGCAACACCAAGGCGTTCTGCCGCTTTTGATGCACTGTGGCACTCTACCAGTGTGACGAAGACCCGTACTTCTTCCAGTTCACTCATCTGTCGCTCTCTTCTCTGACAAGCCCCTATGATTCATCGACCCGGGTATTGCAGACCTATCAATTTTTCTACTTTTCAGAATAATATTTTCAATCATAGAGTATTTTTCCATAGTTAAGAAATGTTTATCGTAACTACCGTTGAATAGTTAAAAGCATCCTTACAAAACACAGGAGATCGGTATGACACATATTCTTCGCGTAGACAGCAGTATGAGAACGGAAGGTTCAGTTAGTCGTAACCTCGCGGATAAACTGGTTGAACGACTGTCTGACGGCAGTACACAGGTTACCGAACGTGATCTGGCGAACGGCATTGAGCTTATCAATGAAAACTGGATTGGTTCGAACTTCACAGATCCAGCTGACCGCAGTGATGAGCAGAAGACATCTCTGGCAACGTCAGACGAGCTGGTTAATGAGCTGCGTGCAGCTGATACCGTCGTTATTACTGCACCCGTCTATAACTTCCATGTACCGGCTGCTCTGAAGGCCTGGATCGATATGGTGGCGCGCGCCCGTGAAACTTTCCGCTACACAGAAGAAGGCCCGGTTGGCCTGTTAACAGGCAAAAAGGTCTACGTCGTAATGACCTCGGGTGGCACTGTTCTGGGCGCGGAAAATGATTTCGTCAGTGGCTGGCTGAAGTACATTCTGGCGTTTATGGGAATGACTGATGTCACCTTCATCGACAGCAGCGGTTTGATGCTGGACGAAACTAAAGCCGAAAAAGCGGAAGCTGAAATAGCAGACGTTGCTTAAGAAGTTGACTAACAGAAAGCCCCGACGAACGGAGCTTTCTGTTGCTGCATAAATTAATCAATAAGGATCAGGCTCTTTTGAGCAGGCGAACCAGAAAGATTAATATCACCGCTCCCACAGTAGCGGTACCAACCGATCCGATGAAGCCACCTGCGGCAACTCCGGCAACCGAGAAAACGTAGCCGCCAACAACTGCACCGAGTACACCAATGACAATGTCGCCGAGCAGGCCATAGCCACCACCTTTAGTGATAACGCCTCCAAGCCAGCCTGCAAGTGCGCCTATTAACAGAAAAACGAGTAGTGCTGAAATATCCATTGTTGTCACCTCAATATATCGTTAGCGTTTTAGCCAAGTTCTGAATAATGCTGCGCTTCTCTGCTTCAGTACTGAGACTTCAAGTACTCAGTTCCACGCCTGTATTTCTCAGTATTCCCGGCCTTCCAATAGTACGAACGGTAAAGCTGCTAAGAGTTCCGGCCTGTTTGAAATGGCCTTTCAGGCAAACATGAAATTATTGTCTATACTTACAGATGAACCACGCAAGCAGGACTATGGGGTCCGGCTCACACGGAGGTAATTTTGAAATGAGCGAACAGGCGCTTAACACAAACAATGTCGACATGATCCGGGAAGAAGTATCGAAACTTGAAGAAGAGATTCACAAAATCAGCAACAAGCTTCAGAACGATGGTTTTCTGTCCCGTGTACCCGCTGCCATGATAGAGAAAGAGCAACACAAACTTGAGAGATTTCAACAAGCCTGCTCAGACCTGAAAGCCCGACTGAAGCAAGCCGGTTGACGAAGAAAGGTCAATACTGACAGCCTGATATACTGCCAACAGGCACTTCTACATGCGCCAATGGGCATACATGGTGGCGCATATGGCGTACAATCCATGCTCAGGATTTCTACGAGTGCAGGAACGTGCGGTACGTCATTTTACTTTCTACTTTGCTGGCCAGCTCTGCGGCTGTCGCCGACTCCTCTTCTTCGACGCCCGCCCGGCAAGGCGATTGTCAGACAGGTATCAGCTTCAGCGATATCTACAGTAAGCCCGATGATCTGGCGCTCAACTACTGTTATCTTCAACAGAAAATCGACGAGGGCGACATTAAGTCTGCTATTCCGGTCGTGGAGCGAATTCTTCTGCTTGAGCCCCATCAGAACCGCGCGAGAATCATTTATGCAAGTCTGCTCTATCACTCTGACATGATGGTAGAGGCCCGGGAAGAGTTCGAAGAGGTACGTTCCCGCCCTCTTCCTCAGAGCGATGAGTGGTTGGTTCTTGATTACCTGCGCAGAATAGATGAGCTCGATCAGCGCGCGGCCCAGACTCTCTCAGTGTCAGTCACGGGGCATCACGATAACAACATCAACAACGCACCTGACGACGATACCATTCTGTTTTACGGCTACGAGTTCGACTTTCCACAAAAGAAGGTTGAGGAATACGGTACCGAGTTCAACCTCAGTTATGATCTGGACTATGCGTGGGGCGATTACCGCCAGCACGCCGCGATTGCATCACTTCAATACACTCGTGATAACTTCGCCACACAGGATTCTCTCGATTTCTCAAGTTGGTACGGCACGCTCGGAAATCGCTTTGACTTTGATGGCCTCAACCTGACCATCTCGGGTAACGCGCAACACCAGTCTCTGTATGGAGAGGGTCTGTTACGCAGTCATGGGGGGAGCATCAGCTCTTCTTACGCCTGGGATCTCAAGGATCTGAATCTCTATATAAATACCCGTCTGAGCACAGGCGTGTCGTCAGATAACTACATCGCCCCGGGCGCCAGTGGCAGCTCTGGGAAACGATATTACTCAAAAGTCGCAGGATCGCTGACCTTCGATAAGGTTCACAACCTCTACATGGCATTGGGCTATAGCACAAAAGAAGCTCGCATCGAGGCTTCCAGCTATACCAACTGGTCCACCAGCATGAGCTACCGCTGGACAGCCAGCGCCGGACAATCGATCGCCGCATTTGTCAGCCAGAGTCGAACGCGTTACTCAGGTTCATCGGAGTTTGTCACCGGCGATCCATCACTCGTGAGGCGCAGCAAACCTTTGTTCGCATCGCTCGCTGTGACACTGCCCATCGAGTTGATCGATAATATGGATCTGACCATCAGCGGTGAGCGCCAATTGAATCGCGCTGATATTTCAAACTACGAGTACCGTAATACCCGCTGGTCGGCGTCGGTCACAAAACTGTTCAGTCTTTGAGGGCCCTGTAATGACGACGAGTATCGCAATGAACAGACATGTTCAATCACGTAAGCGCCTCGGTAGCGCCTTACTGACGCTGACTGCGTTGGCTGCAGCAATTCATGCCCACGCACAGGAGGCTGGTGTGCTGGCCGGTCTGAAAGGTTCGGTGACCGTCTACCGTAACGATCAAAGCCTGACAGCAAATAGTGGTGAGCCTATCTTTCCAGGGGATCGCATTGAATCCGGCAGTGGCCAGCTGTTTCAGTTGTTGCTGAGAGACGAAAGCACATTTACCTTCGGTGAAGGCTCGGTAATTTCTCTGGATAAGTTCGAGTATGATGCGCATAAAAATAGCGGTAATTTGCAGATTACTCAGGAATCAGGACAACTGAAATTCGCCACTGGCCGTATTGCAGATGGCAGCCTGAGCGCCTTCAGAATCCTGCAACCGTCAACAGAAGTTGCGGTGCTGGGAACGATGGGCGTAACAGCCATACTCTCGCCCGACCAGGTCTCCATGCATTTTCCTGATATTCAGCTGCCGCCCGATTCTGGGCCGCTGAGCTACTCATCTCTGATGGGCCCCGGCCCCTACTCTTCAATTCCGACGGGCACCTTTGTTGTCACCGCTGAAGGACAGAGCATTACTGTAGATCAACCAGAAGGAAGCGTCATCGCTGCGGAAGGCATGCCGCCGGTTTTCTTCTTTGCACCGCCATTAACGTTTGAACGGCCACAAACCAGTGCGGAAGATGACTCGGAACAGAGTGAAAGTACGCTGAGTAACGTCACAGCAGATGACCCAGCTGATAACAGGGCTGAGAAGAACAGCAACCGCAAGGCATCGGACGAGAGCCGCCAGCAAAGTCGCCGGGAGTCTCAGCAGTACATCGACAACCTTCAGGTTCAACGTATTATTGAGCGTATGGAAACGCGTTTTGGTCTGCCAGATGAGTTTGACCCGGCCTTCACTCCGGAACAACCTGCTGCGGCGCCAACTCAGCCAGAGCCTCAACCGGAAGAACCTGTCACTGACCCTGAACCGCCGGTGACAGAACCACCAATAACAGAACCACCAATAACAGAACCACCAATAACAGAACCACAGGAACCAGGCACGGGCTCCGGATTGCCAACGAACCCAGGGGGAGATCCACTCGATCCGATAGGCCCCGGAACGGGCCTTGATCCACTTGACCCCGGACCAGGCATGATATGCCCAGGAGACCCCGAGTGCCCATAACGATCGCCGCATAAAAAAGGCCACGCATAGCGTGGCCTTTTCGTTGTTGCTTAAACCAGCGCCGGTTAAGGCGCTGTTTCTTCAGCCGGTGGAACCAGAACCTGCAGGAACTCGAGGAAGCTATCCAACTGTCCCGATAGATTCGGGTTAGCGTTAGTGTAGCTACGCTGAGTACCGTCAACAAAGCTCAGCAACATACCATCCTGACTGTTACCCAGGTGAGCAGTCGCCACCAGCGTTTCATCAGCGTAGATGTAGCCTGTCGCACCAGACAGGTACAGCTGCATAGCATTCGCCGTGCTGTTCTCCTGACTGATGAACACATTGCCCTCTGGCGTCAGTGTTGCGATGTAAGTGCGATCCCCTGCCGATGGGTCCTGAATCGTGCTGGTAATCGTACCGTTGTACGCCAGGTTAGCTTCAACCTCAGCGATGATCGCATCCCACTCCTCTTGCGTACGCTCAGGTACAACAACGGTAGTATCGATGAGGCTCAATGCGTACTCTTTTGCAACGTCCACCACAGGACCAAGACCTTCTACTGTCGCATTAGTGACAGACAGTGTCGGAGGAACACCGACGTTATCTTTCACGTTACGGCCAGTCAGGATACTGGTGTCATCCACCTGCAATTTGAACATCGGGTGACCTGGCACCGAGTTCAGTGTCTCACCCCAAGGGTTGGTACGGCTGAACGAGGCCACCTCGAAATCGAACACTGGCGTGCCTTTATTCAGATCAACCAGGCTTTCACGGTCAAACACAAACGACATATCAATATTGCTCATGCTGTAGGTGCCAATACTATTATCCTGACTGGTCAAGCTGAGCCCACCAGTTGCAGAGACCTCAAGAACTACTTCAGCAAGAAGATCCTGCATAGCATTGTACGCAGCTGATCCCTCGGTACCGATATTCGCGTACTCCAGTGCATTCAGACTCTCAAAAGGTTGCAACAATTCATAACGACTGTCTGACACATTCAGAATCACACAGAAGTTACTAAGATTCATCGTCGCAACTGAGTTGCTGATAGTACCGTTAAAGCACAGTGGTAGTGGACCCGCACTGAAGTCAGGCGGTCCTAAACGATCACCACCAAGCATAGTGCGGATATCAGGTACTCGTGAACTTAAACTGAAAGTCTGTCCGTTAGCCGTACCGCCAATAGTCAGAGTACAAGACTCATCTCGCGTGGTGAAAATAGATGAGTGTCGGCAGTTCGTGATTGATGTCGACAATGTCTCGTAGCCAACCGCGGGATCGATACTACAACCCTGATTGTTCGCAAATTGAGGCACACAGGCAGAGGTCTGAACACCATATCCGAGTGCGGTCGACAAACCCGAGAGCATTTCCGCCGTGTTAGTCTGCGCGTTACCATCAACATACAACCAGCCCAGATCACGGTTCACGGTATTACCGTTCGCCAGCTCTGCTGCCTGCGCATCGTCCAGATAACCGCCTGCTACATCGATTGGTGCTAGTGCACGTGCGAAGTTCGCTGCATCGTAGCCTGTAGCCTCACCAATGGTTGTAACGTTGCGGCACTCTGTACGATCCAGTTCAGGATTGTCGGTCACCAGACAGATAGATGGGTCCGCCAGCTCTGGCGTCCAATCGGTCACCAGGCTTCCGAAACCGGCAATCATGCTGTCGAGACTACCGTCATTGATGAACTGCCCTACGGTTTCAGCACTGGCGACGAAAGTATCGAAGCCCGTATAGCTGACCGTAGTGATCGGCTCTTCAGTATCAGGATCAGTCAGACCCAGTGTGCTTACATCCAGCTCGCCGGATTTCAGCGGCATCTGACCACCCAACAGACCGAAGATGAGACCAATGTTTTCAGTCACACTATCAATCGGCAGGCTGGCAACGATGGCCGTCTCCTGCAGGCTCGCAGAGAAGATTGAGTGACGCAGAGCCTGCTCGTTACTGCTCAGTGCAAAGTTGCGCTCGAAGGCATCCGTCAGGTCTGGCACACGCTGGCTGACGTAAGTGTCATCAGTGAAGCCGAACAGAGCCGCGAGACGTTTGTGAGCCAACAACACGTTGTTGTCATCCAGCGCCTGCGGGAAGGCCTGTAGCCAGGTAGCGGCCATATGCGTCATTGGAGTCACCGCCAGCGGACCAGCAAAGTCAGCGCCAGAGACAATAGTATCCAGAACCATACCGGCCGCTGGTGTACCGCTCTCACCGAATACTGCTGGAGGAGAGATCAGACAGCCACTTGGCGTATCACACACCATCGTCGTCTCAGCATCCGTCGTCACACGTACACGCACTGGTGCTGACTGAGTACCCAGGCTGAACCCGAAGTAACCATTCGCATCTGTGGTGGTGGTGCCAATAACGTTCCAGCTGTGCTCTCCTTCGGCATCCAGACCGGCATAGACCGCAGCTTCCACTGGCGCATTAGCCAACACACCCTTCACGGCGCGACCGGCTACAGCAGGCTCGGCGTTAACGGTGATATCAAAGCTTTGAGTACCGGCATCAGAGCCATCCGTCGCATTCACTACAACGCTATAGGTACCCGCAGATTCCGGAATCCAGCGGATTTCACCGGCTGCACTCATGGTCATGCCTGTAGGTGCTGTGTTCAGCGAGTAGCTTACCGCATCCCCCTCAGCATCAGTGGCCGTCACATCGTATGCATAAACCTGATACTCACTGGCTGTCGTCACTGGCGCAGAGGTAACAACCGGTGCGTCATTCACAGCGATCACGGTCACATTGACGGTGCTTGTGCCAGTAGCAGTACCGTCACTCACCTGAACGACAAAGCTATCGCTGCCATTGAAGTCAGCAGCAGGCGCATAACTGAATTCAGAGCCAGTCTGAGTTACGATGCCTTCTACAGCCCCAGAAGAGATAGACCAGGTCAGAGGATCATTGTCAGCATCCGTCGCAGTGAAAGTGACTGAGTCAGAGCTGTCTTCGTTAACTTCAAGCGTTACCGATGCGCCCTCTGTGATAACAGGTACATCGTTCACCGGGTTCACAGTCACGCTAACGGTAATACTGTCAGTCAGTTCGCTGTCAGACACCTGAACGGTGAAGCTGTCACTGCCATTGAAGTCACCGTCAGGAACGTACGTCACCAGACCGTTCGTATCGACATTCACACCGCCATTGCTGGCCGAGGAAGTGATGTTCCAGGTCAGTGAATCACCGTCGCTGTCAGTCGCGCTCAGAGACAATGTCTGAGTACCGTCTTCATCCAGTGTCATGGCGGTGGTATCGCCCTGATCAATCACAGGTGCAGCGTTCACTGCTTCTACCGTCACATTGACGATGATGCTGTCGCTCAGCTCACCATCAGAAACCTGCACAGTGAAGCTGTCGCTGCCTGAGAAACCAGCGTCCGGAGAGTAATTCACGGTTTTGCTCAAACCGGTGCCAGATACTGTCGCTGTACCGTTGCCCGCAGCCGCGCTGACCGACCAGGTCAGCTCAGTGCCGGCGTGGTCGCTGTCGGTCGCATTCAGAACCAGAGCAAAGGCTGTTGGCGCGCCGTCTTCAGACATGGTCACACTGGCCGTGTCACCCTCAGTAATCACTGGTGCGTTATTCACTGCCGTCACAGTAATGGTGAAGGCCTGAGTCACGTTAGCACCACCGTCGTTGACCAGCAGAGTCACATCCGCAGAAGTTACACCTTCAGCCGGCGTCCAGTTCAGTTCACCGGTCGCAGGGTTCACCGTCATGGAAGCCGGTGCGGTACCTACGTTCCAGGTCAGAGCATCACCTTCTACATCGGTCGCCGTTGGCAGATACGTATAGAGCTCACCTTCCGTTGCAACCACAGGTGCTATAGACGTGATCTCTGGCAGGTCGTTGACTGCATTCACCGTCACTGTCACTGCGATCGTGCTGTTCAGCGAACCGTCCGATACCTGCACAACAAAGCTGTCAGTACCATTGAAGTTCTGATTCGGCACATAGTTCACAGATTGAGTCGTACCCGTACCTGAAACCGTCGCAGAACCGTTGCTGGCTGCACCACTGATGCTCCAGTTGATCGTCGCGCTGTCGACATCGCTGGCGTTCAACGCAAAGGTCAGTGGCTGATCTTCGTTGGTGGTACGTGAAGCACTCGCGCCTTCGGCAATCACTGGCGCATCGGCAACCGGATTAACCGTTACGCTAACGACGATGCTATCCGTCAGTTCGCTATCGCTGACCTCTACTTCGAAGCTATCGCTGCCGTTAAAGTCAGCGGCTGGTTCGTAGCTGACGACGCCCGAAGCATCAACGCTCGCGCTGCCATTTTCTGACGCAGCACTGATGCGCCAGGTCAGGCTTTCGCTGTCTACGTCAGTCGCGGTCAGATTCAGTGTTGTCGAGGTGTCTTCATCTGTTGTCAGCACAGTAACGGCACCCTGATCAATTTCAGGCGCATCGTTGGTTGCGCTAACCGTAATGGTAAAGCTCTGGCTATCGCTCAGATTGCCGTCCGAAACTTCGACAGTCACATTCGCCGACTCAACACCATTGGCTGGTGTCCAGCTGATGGTATTGCCGGATATTGTCATTCCCTCTGGCGCTTCAGTCAGACTATAAGCCAGCTCTGTGCTGTCGATATCTTCTGCGACTACCTGGTAAGTGTACTCACTGCCTTCGGTTGCAGAGGTAACTGCTGAAGACGTAATCGCAGGGGCATCGTTAACCGGAGTTACGACAATAGTGAAGCTTTGTGTAGCCTCTGCTGTAGCGTCAGCCACAGTCACGGTCACGTTCGCTGTCTCAACACCGTTTTCTGGTGTCCAGTTAATGGTGCTTCCAGAGATCACCATGCCTTCTGGTGCTTCTGTCAGGCTGAAGGTCAGCGCATCGCCATCGACGTCGTTAGCAGCTACTGTGTACTGATAGGCCTCGCCTTCTGTCGCTGTTGTTACTTCGGTTGAAGTGATAACTGGCGCGTCGTTGGCGGCCACTACCGTCACATTGACGATGATGCTATCGGTATCTGTGCCATCGTCGATCGCAACAACAAAGCTATCGGTGCCATTGAAGTCAGCTGCTGGTGTGTAATTCACGGTCTGGCTGGTACCCGTACCTGACACAACCGCAGTGCCATCGCTGGCTTGAGACCCAATACTCCAGTTGATGGTGTCACCCTCAACATCAGTAGCATTCAGAGTAACGCTGCCCATGTTGTCTTCGTCGGTGCTCAGAGAAGCCGTCTCACCTTCTGTGATTTCAGGCGCATCATTTACTGCTGATACGACAACGTTAACAACACGGGTGTCGTTCAGATCGCCATCCGAAACCATGACGGTGAAGCTATCTGTACCGTTAAAGTTTGCTTCGGGATCGTAAGTGACGACACCACTAGCGCTGACACCAGCAGAGCCATTTGCAGCAGCTGAGCTGATCGTCCAGTTCAGAGCCGTACCTTCTGGGTCGCTTGCGCTGAGCGTTACACTGCCCTGCGTATCTTCATCCGTTGCGATAGACGCAGTTTCCTGATCGATCACTGGGGCGTCGTTTTCAGCGGTGACGGTGACATTTACCTGAACAGTCACTGTATCAGTGCCGTCCGTCACTGCGACCGCAAAGCTGTCGTTACCATTGAAGCTGGCGCCTGGAGCATAGTTCACCACGCCCGCCGAAACAGTCGCAGAACCATTGCTGGCTGGTGAAGCGACGGACCAGCTCAGGCTGTCACCATCAATATCACTGGCGTTCAACGTCAGGCTCTTTTCTGTATCTTCTGCAGTGGTAATCGATACTGCATTACCTTCAACAACGACAGGCGCATCATTCACTGGAGTTACCGTCACGTTAACAGTGATGGTATCAGTCAACCCGGCATCGCTTACCTGAACGGTGAACACGTCAGAACCATTGAAGTCAGCTGCTGGTACATAATTTACCAGGCCGCTGCCATCGACGGATGCTTCACCATTAGCTGCACCAGAAGTAACGCTCCAGCTCAGACTGTCGCCGTCAATGTCTGTGGCCGTCAGTGCCAGTGTCTGGCTCGCGTCTTCATCTGTTGTCAGCGCCGTGGAATCACCCTGATCTATCGCAGGTGCGTCGTTGACGGCAGATACAGAGACAGTAAATGTCTGACTATCGCTCAGCTCACCATCAGAGACTTCAACAGTCACTGACGCAGACTCAACACCGTTCGCAGGCGTCCAGCTGATCGCTCCTGTTTCATCATCAATGCTCATGCCTTCTGGCGCAGAAGTCAGGCTGAAAGTCAGCACTTCGCTGTCCATATCGTCTGCCATTACCAGATAGCTGTAGGCCTGACCTTCTGTCGCAGTCGTCACTGGTGATGAAGTAACCACCGGTGCGTTATTCACCGGAGTTACCACGATGCTGAAGCTCTGGTTCGTATCTGTAGTACCGTCGTTAACACGCACGGTCACGTTCGCAGATTCAACACCGTTGGCTGGCGTCCAGGTCATTTCACCACTGGTTACGTTGATGCTCATGCCTGCTGGTTTCACTGGCAGGCTGAAGTTCAGCTCATCGCCATCCACGTCAGTAGCAGCAGCTTGATAGCTATACAACTGCCCCTCTGTCGCGCTGGTAACCGGCGTCGAGGTGAATACAGCGGCATCGTTCACTGCGTTAACCGTCACGTTCACCTGAATCAAATCCGCTTCAACACCGTCTGATACTTCGACAGTGAAGCTGTCGCTGCCGTTAAAGTCCGCATCTGGCGTGTAGCTGACAGATCCCGCAGCAACGGTAGCGGTACCATTGGTTGCCGCACTGCTGATGCTCCAGGTCAGTGTTTCAGAGTCGATGTCAGTCGCTGTCAGAGTTAGCTGCTGAACCATATCTTCATCAGTAGTCAGAGATGCAGACTCACCCTGATCAATAACAGGTGCATCGTTCACCGGAGATACGGTGATGGTCCAGCTCTGGCTGTCTGGAAGCGCACCACTTTCACCGCCGTCGCGTACCTGCACTTCGACATTCGCAGATTCAACACCGTTTGCTGGCGTCCAGGTCACCAGGCCCATGTTCGATACCGACATACCTTCAGGAACCAATACAGGGGTAAAGATCAGATCGGTGCCGTTATTGGCGTCGTCCGGATCATTCACCTGAATCGAGTACTGGTATTCCACCCCTTCAGTCGCTGTCGTTGGCGCTTCGGAGGTAATCACAGGGGCGTCGTTCACGCTGTCGACGGTGATGGTCCAGTTCTGAACCGCCGCAGACGCTCCGTCTTCACCACCATCCGCTACGCTCAGTGACACCGAGGTTGAGGTCACGCCGTTATCTGGCGTCCAGGTCACCAGGCCGGTACCAGACACAGTCAGGCCCGCATCAATCGACGCCTGATCCAGAGTGAAGGTCAGATCGGTACCGTTGTTGACATCATCCGGGTCAGTGATGACCGCCTGATAGCTGTACTCACTGCCTTCCACGGCCGAAGTAGACGCGGCATTAGCAAAGACCGGCGCATCATTCACTGCGGTTACGGTCACGCTGACCACAATGCTGTCGCTCAACTCACCATCAGACACCTGAACGGTGAAGCTGTCGCTGCCATTAAAGTTTTCATTCGGGGTGTAGGTGACATTACCATCGGACACAGCCGCCGAACCATGGCTGGCCGCAACTGAAACGGTCCAGCTCAGGCTGGCGCTATCAATATCGGTAGCCGTCAGAGCAGTCGTACCCTGAGTGTCTTCAGACGTCGAAACAGAGGCCGTTTCCTGATCAATCACAGGCGCATCGTTCATCGCAGTCACTTCGACATTTACAACGAAGCTGACTGGTGCCGTGCCATCAAAGACCTGAACCGTGAAGCTGTCATTGCCATTGAAACCGGCATTCGGGGTGTAGCTGACATTGCCAGCCGTCACATTTGCCGAGCCATCAGAAGCAGCGGTACTGATCGACCAGCTCAGGCTATCTCCATCGACATCAGACGCGCTCAGAGTCACGCCCGTTGCGGTATTTTCTGGGGTGGTCAGCGCCGTTCCCGTACCTTGTGCAATAACTGGCAGATCATTCACCGCGCTCACAGTCACGTTCACCAAAATGGTATCGGTCAGAGAACCATCAGACACCTGAACGGTAAAGCTGTCGTTGCCATTGAAGTTTGCGGTTGGCGTATAGGTGACATTGCCACCCACGACCGCAGCACTGCCGTTACTCGCCGGGCTGGATACCGACCAGCTCAGGCTGTCACCGTTAGTGTCGGTGGCGGTAAGAGTAGTACTGCCCTGAGTATCTTCATCAGTGGTCAGCGTGCCTGTTTCGCCCTGACCGATGACCGGCGCTTCGTTGTCTGGCTCAGACACAGTAATCACGAAGGTCTGGGCCACAGAATCACTGTTGCCATCGTTGGCGACCAGACGCACAGTGCCACTGCTACCTGCTTCGGCTGGTGTCCAGCTGATCGCACCGGTTGTTACATTGATCGTCATGCCGGCTGGCTTCTGAGTCAGACTCCAGGTCAGGGGGTCGTTTTCGGCATCGGTGGCGCTTGGCGTATAGGTGTATTCCTCACCCAATATGACAGACGTTGGAGCCACCGAGGTAATCACTGGGGCATCGTTTACATCGGTCACTGCAATCGTGAACGACTGAGTGACACTGCCACTGTCGCTACCATCAGACACAGCCACAATCACGTTGGCGGTGCTGATGCCGTCTGCTGGCGTCCAGGTGATCACACCGCTGCTGCTGATGCTCATGCCCGCAGGTGCCGTATTCAGAGAGAAGGTCAGAGAATCGTCTTCGACGTCGCTCGCCAGAACAGCGTAAGAATATTCGACGCCTTCGGTTGCCGTCGTTATTGCGGACGAGGTGATTTCTGGCAGGTCATTAACGGCATTCACCGTCACGCTGACTGCAATCGTCGCGCTATCAGTACCGTCAGACACCATCACAACAAAGGCATCGGTACCATTGAAGTCAGGCGCTGGCTGATAGGTCACCGTACCATCAACCACACTGGCAAAACCGTTAGCGGCTGCACTGCTAACAGACCAGTTCAGGCTGTCATTTTCAACGTCAGAAGCAGACAGTACGAGCGTCTGTTCTTCGTCTTCGTCGGTCGTCAGTATGGTCGTTGCGCCCTGATCGATAACTGGCGCATCGTTCAGCTCATTCACGGTCACGGACACTTCAATCGTATCGCTCAGCTCACCATCAGAAAGCAGAACAGTGAAGCTGTCGCTGCCGTTGAAGTTCTCATTCGGGGTGTAGGTGACGTTGCCACCGGTCACAGTCGCCAAGCCGTTGCTCGCTGCACTGGAGACCGACCAGCTCAGGACATCGCCATCAGTATCAGTTGCCGTCAGTGTGGTCGTGCCCTCAGTGTCTTCGTCAGTCGTTACAGAAGCTTCCGACTGATTAATCTCGGGGGCTTCATTCACCGCGGTGACCGTCACATTAACGACGATAATGTCAGTGGCTGTGCCGTCAGTTACCTGAACAGTGAAGCTGTCGCTGCCGTTGAAGTTTTCATTCGGGGTGTAGCTGACATTGCCGTCCACCACGGAGGCAGAACCATGAGTCGCTGCCGCGCTGACAGACCAGCTCAGTGAATCATCATCCGCATCAGAGGCGGTCAACGTGATATTGCCTTCGGTGTTTTCAGGCGTCGTCAGAGAAGTGGTCGCGCCCTGGTCAATCACAGGCAGATCATTAACGGAGTTTACGGTGACATTAACAACAATGCTGTCCGTCAGATCTCCGTCAGACACCTGAACAGTGAAGCTGTCACTGCCGTGGAAATTGGCTGCTGGTGTGTATGTCAGATTGCCACCAGTGGCTGTTGCAGAACCATTGCTGGCCGCACTGATAACAGACCAGGTCAGAGTATCGCCGTTTGCATCAGTCGCGGTCAGCGTCTCATTGCCCTGCGTATCTTCATCGACTTCAATCGAGGCGCTTTCTTCGTTGATCACCGGAGCGACGTTAGCAGCAGCACGGACTTCAACAGTCCACGCCAGAGTTGCCGGAATCGCACCATCTTCACCGCCATCAACGACACTGACAGAAACGTTGTATACACCCGCGGCGACCGCAGGTGTCCAGTCCACCAGACCGATATCACTGACCGTCATACCCGAAGGTGCAGTCACTAAGTTAAAGGTCAGATCATTGCCGTTATTAGCGTCGTCGGCATCCGCCACTTCAAGCTGGTAGGAATAGCTGTTACCCAACTGTACGAAGCTGGTTGGCGTGCCACTCAGCACTGGAGAATCGTTCACAGGCGTTACTGTCACGGTAAAGCTCTGAGTTGCAGCCTCTACATCGTTTTCACCGCCGTCGGCAACGATAACAGTGACGTTTTCAGAATATGAGGACGCTCCGTTCTCTGCCGGCGTCCACTGGATCAGACCTGTATCAGAGATGGTCATGCCTGCCGGTGCTTCAGTCAGGCTGTATGTCAGTTCGTCCTGAAGCGGGTCACCTTCGGCGGTCTCACCCGCACTGTCTTCAGCAGCGACCTGATATGAGTAGAGGGCATCTTCAGTGGCGGTAGTTACGGCCTCTGAAGTAATCACTGGGGCGGTGTTGCCATCTATAACAGCAAGATCCCAGAACTGATAAGGCGCCACGTTGATGCCGTTACGCCAGTCTTCTTCACCGTCAGTCACTCCTACTCTCAGTCTCAGCACGCTGTAGCTGTAAGAGGTAGGAACATAAACCCGCACCACCCCGGTCGACGAAACAGACAGGTTGTACTGAGGGCGGTTGGCTTCACTGACGAGAGGCAAAGACGCAGTGAACGTCAGATCAGTGCCATTGTTCTCATCATCCGCATCAGTTACTTCCATCTGGTATTCAAACCAGGCGCCTTTCACAGCAGACGTTGGCTTTTCAGAAACGATCACAGGCTTATCATTGATCGCAGTGATCGTCACGCTGACATCGATGCTGTCCGTCAGTGCACCGTCAGACACCTGGACGGTGAAGGTATCACTGCCGTTAAAGTTCAGGTCTGGGGTGTAGGTAACTTCACCCTGTGCGGAGACCGTCGCAGAACCGTTACCGGCATCAGACAGGATGCTCCAGCCGAGTGTGTCGCCGTTTACGTCACTGGCGGTCAGGGTCACGCCACCTGCGTTATCCTCGGCGGTAGTCAGGGTCGTTGTTTCGCCCTGATCAATCACAGGGGCAAGGTTGTCACCACCTCGCACCTCAATCGTCCAGCTTTGCGTTGCGGCTTCGGCGCCGTCTTCACCGCCGTCAGCGACCGACGCTTCCACAGTGAATGTGCCGCTCGTTACCTCAGGCATCCAAGTTACAAGGCCCCGTTCATCGACTTCCATACCTTCCGGTGACGTCAGAAGGGAGAACGTCAGATCTGTTTCAATGTTAATGTCATCCGTATCAAACACGACAAGCTGATAAGAATAGGTCGTGCCGACCTCTACGAAACTGATCGGCGAGCCCGTCAACGCGGGCGCGTCATTGACCGGAGTGACATCAATAGCAAAGGATTGCGTTGCCGGTTCGACGCCGTCTTCACCGCCGTCAGCAACGACAACCGTGACGTTTTCTAAGTACGGTTCGGCGCCCTGTTCGGTTGGTGTCCATTCAATCAGGCCGGTTGCCGAGATGGTCATGCCGTCCGGCGCGTCGGTGAGGGTATAAGTCAGGTCATCGTCTATCTCGAATCCAAGGTCCGTTTCACCGGCAATATCGACGGCCTCTACCTGATATTCGTACGCTGTATCTTCAGTCGCAGTGATCACAGGCTCCGAGGTGATAACTGGTGGCAAGTTCGCCTCAACGACCAGTAGATTCCATCGTTGACGGGCAGGAATATTGAGGGTTGTGCGCCAGTCTTCCTCACCATCAGTGACCGTTACAGAGACGATCAGTACTTTGTCGATTCCAGTTTCTTCTGTATCAAGGTCTTCCAGGAAGTCCTCTGGAATAAAGAGTGTCACAAGCCCCGTGGGCGACACCTCAAGTTGATAGTTTTCCAGCCTGGACTCACTGACGAAGGGCAATGAGGCACTGAAGAGGATATCTGTCCCGTTGTTTTCGTCGTCGGGGTCCTCCACCTCAATCTGATACTCAAACCAGCCGCCCAGTACCGCAGAGTCCGGCTCGTCGGAGACAATCTGTGGCTTGTCGTTGACATGCACGACCTGCAGGGTGAGGGTCTGCTGCGCAGTGAGACGAGTCTCACCATCGTCGTAGGTCGCTTGCAACGTTGCATCAACGGTATCGCCGTGCTCATCAGTTGGTGTCCAAGTGACTATTCCATCGGTCGAGACTTCCATTCCTGCTGGACCGCTGATCAGACTGAAGACCAAGGACTCACTGTCAGCGAGATTCGTTTCAATCTGATACTGCCAACGTTCGTCTTCTACAGGGTTACCTTCCGGAGTCGATGCGAAATCCAGTGCGACGGGGGCTTGCCCTCCTCCATCAACCGGATCCGGGACTCGTGGATCATCGCCATCTGAGCCACCTGATGAACAAGCAGCAAGGCCTGCAACCAGGGGCACCAATAGTGCTGTGCGGAAGTTATTCAAGGTTCACTCCTCTGGAGTCTATGCGCGAGCATTGACGTGCGAGAACAGGTGACTGGAGCTGATCGGGGTATGGAGTACGAGCCCGGCAAACAAAAGCCACTGTTTTTCTTATTATTTTCTTACTTGTCCGTGGTAACCAAAACGGCCACACGGAGTAAGACCCGTATTAGGTAGATGGTATTAGATCGTCTTTCCAATAACCATCTGACAAATGTATCAATACATGCCACCCACTCCTTTTGTGACGAGCGCACGTCAGTAGATATTCCCTAACTGCTTGATTCATCAACTTTTCTTTAGCATTACTTTATGGAGTAAAGTGTAAGTAAGGATAATCGCAATGGCGGGCGATGTAGCATAACTGACAACACTCTCATCAGGCCAAGACTGATCAACTTGTCATCTTTTCGGCCACAGGTTAATTCAACTTCCTCCCACTGCAGCGTATCATCCCCACAAACTATCAGGATTCATTAAGATTCATGCCTCAACTGACCACCTCCGAAGACTTTCTGCTCGCCGCCAAACACGCTGAAATTGCAGCGCTTCAACAACTGCAGGTGAATTGCCGCCTGGTCGGTCGGGTAACGGAACTCATTCACGAACTTCAGCGTGAACGTGGTCTGTCCAACATTTATCTTGTGTCAGACGGACAGCGATACGCGCAGCAGCGAGCCGATGAACTCGAAGTCACCGGCATTGCCCAGAAGCACTTCCGGCAGACGCTTACGAAACTCAGTGAAAGCGACTCTCTCTCCCACTCAACCCGACTACTGAGTAGCCTGGCGTTTGTTATTCAATGCCTTGAGGGAATAGACGCGCTGCGAGCACAGGTGACCGCCCGCAAAGTGTCGCCCACTGAGAACACCGCACTCTACAGCCGTTTAATTACTGGGCTGCTCACGGTGATCTTTGAAGCGGCTGATATCGCTGATGACCCGGAGATCACCCGTGCACTGGTTGCGCTCTTTAACTTTGTTCAAGGTAAAGAATATGCGGGCCAGGAACGTGCGATGGGATTGATCGGCTTCACCAGCGGGAGCTTCAGCAATACCCTCCAGGATAAAGTGCACGAGCTACTCGATGCGCAGGAACGCTGCTTCGGTATTTTCACCGAATTCTCTGCCAGTGTTCCTAAAGCGCGCTGGCATCAACTTGAGAGCTGTGAGGCAACGGCTGAGCTGGAACGTCTGCGTAAGATGATTGAGCGCTATCGTACTGAGGATGCTTTGCCGACCTCCATCAGTGAAGTCTGGTATGAGGTAGCGACACGCCGTATTGATGAAATGCAGAGCATCGAACTCGATATGACCGGCGACCTGATGAAACTCTGTGAAACCAAAATTAATTCTGCCGAAGAAGACCTGAGGCTCCACCGGGAACACCTGAAGGATCTGGCAGAAGTCAGTGAGCCACCCGAGTCTCCATTAGGCTTGCTGCCTGAGTCGACGTTAAATTCGGATAGCAACCTGACACCCGGTGTTAACGTGAAACTGGCGCGTTCTATATCCGACCTTGTTCAGGGACAGGCGGAGCGCTTACAACGCATTAGCAGTGAATTGGCAGAGGCCCGCCAGGCACTCGATGAACGTAAGCTGATTGATAAGGCGAAAGGCCTGCTGATCCAGTCGAAAGGGATCACGGAAGAGGAAGCCTATCGCCACCTTCGTCAGGCAGCGATGGACAGCAATAAGCGTATCGTTGAAGTGGCCATGAACGTGATCAGTGTCGCGGGCATGCTGACGTCTAACTAATGCTGCACCTCTAGCGATGAATCTGAGTTATTAATTAATTCAGAGTTCATGATAAATACTGGAGGAACTCGATAATTACTCACTATCGTTAGCCGCATAACCAAGGCCGTTGCGCCCTAGTGGTACCTCCATCCGGTTGCTTCCCTGTCGCGTGGGCTGATTCACCATCTCGTCGTAGGCGCTTTCATGCCGCAACACCATATCCTTGACGTTGTAGCCTTCGAATAGAGCTTCAATTTCGAGGGTATTTCGGGCGCGCAATGGTTTTCCTTTCTTGTCAGAGACCAGCAGTTCTTGTCCATCAAGCAGGACATTCACCTGATACAGAGCAAGGTCAAGCGACACAATGATGACCTTTTCTATGGGGTCTCGTTTATTCAGTTTCTGGAATGGAATCATAGTCTCACCCTAGCCTTTGTATAACTTGAGTATAAGTTATCAGTAACCCCAGCGAATGAGAAGCTGCTCGTAGATGAGGAAGCGCGTTAGTCACCTTGTCGGGTGCGCTTGATGAATCTGGCGTAGCAGTCTGTGTCTACCAAAGTGAAAATACTGTAGCGCTTTTCGCCGAACTTTACGTAGCTCGCAACTTCTTTATGGCGACTCGTGTTGTGTTTCTTGAGAACACGGGCGGGATGGAAGATTTCGCCTTGCTTACGAAAGTAGCTGAGGGCTTTTTCGTCTGACGCGGCCTTTGCGTCACGGTCTGAGCACACGGGCAGAGCCAAGACCGCGGCGCTGTATACGGAAGCCAAGACTAAAAACAGGAGTATCTTCATACATTCAGCTTAGCCCAGAAACAAAAAAGCCGCAGACCTCAGGCCTGCGGCACACCCTCATGAGCACAGAGAGTCAGAGTGTTATCAATCGTCTGAACCGAATACGCCCAGCAGAACAAGAAGGTTCGCAAACAGGTTGTAGATCGCGACATACAGACTGACTGTCGCAAGAACGTAGTTAGTCTGGCCACCACGCACGATGCTGTTTGTTTCATAGCTGATCAGTGCAGCACTCAGCGGAATGACAATCGCAGAGATAGCCAGCGAGAGAGCCGGGATGTTAAACAAATATCCGACCACGCCACCAATGATGGCTACGATAAAGCCTGCAAACAGAGTCTTGCCCCAACCAGACAGGTCTCGCTTAGTAGACATACCAAATGCAGACATCAGCAGGAAGGTTACGCCTGTGCCGCCCAACGCAAGGCCAATGGTCGCGCCACCGCTTTGCATGCCAGCCACCATGTTCAGCATTGGCCCAAGGGTAAAGCCCATGAAGCCAGTAAAAACGAAGGTCAGCGCAATACCAGCAACGCTGTTAGCTGTTTTATGAATAGCAAACATAAGACCGATAGCTACAACCAGAGTCAGCAAACCCAAAGAAGGCGCGTTCACTGCCATAGAGACACCCGCCATAGCGGCACTGAATACCAGCGTCATGGCCAGAAGCGCATAGGTGTTACGCAGTACTTTCTGAGCATCAGGGGCAAAAGTATTGCCGGCGGTATCTGCCTGATACTGATCAACCGGTATGCTACGTGCAACCGGCTCGTTGTTTTCTGAATTCAGATAATCGGGACGTTTCATAGTCTCACTCCTTTTTTGATTTACGTATTGTATGACGCGTTTTACAACAATAATATTCGTATTAACTATATATGATACATCGGTTTTTACGAAGTATGCACAGACTCAACTATAAGCACCTGCACTATTTTTTCGCGGTCGCAGAAAGCGGTAGCATTCAGGCGGCTGCAGACCGCCTTGCTATCACACCGCAAACCATAAGTGGGCAGCTCAAATTACTCGAAGACGATCTGGGCGAAGCGTTACTGCGCCGCAATGGTCGTAACGTCGAACTGACCGACGCGGGCCACCTGGCATACGAATACTGCAAAGACATATTCCGCTTAGGCGAAGAGATGCAGGAAGTCATGCAGCAGGGGTTGACTACACGCCCGGAAGAGCTCAGGGTGGGCATCGTAGACGCCCTGCCCAAGTCAATTACTCACCAGCTGCTTGCCCCTATCATCGCCAAGAATCCACAGATGAAGCTGATATGCCGAGAAGAGCAGATGATCACCTTACTAGGCGAACTGGCGGTGCACAGACTTGATGTCGTGCTGGCCGATAGCCCCGTGCCACCAGGCATGAACATACGCTGCTTCAGCCATGAGCTTGGTGCCAGCCGGCTTGCGTGCTTTGCTAATGGTCGCTTGCTGGAGGGCAAGTCATTTCCGGAGTGTCTCGTGGATGCACCGCTTCTGATACCGACCGGCTCTTCATCGACGATGCGAACAAACCTGTTGAGCTGGCTCAAACGCCAGGGAATTTCGATGCGAATTGCCGGAGAATTCGATGACTCGGCACTGCTTAAAGCGTTTGGCAGTGAAGGACATGGGTTCTTTTTTGCGCCGGAAGTCATCACAGAAGAGATCTGTCGTCGCTACGACGTCAACGTTGCAGGTACTGTCCCAGAACTACAGCAAGCCTTCTACGCTATCGTCGCCGAACGGCGTCACAGCCATTCAGCCGTCCTTGAACTGACTGAGCACAGCCGCGGACATTTCAGCCCATCCAAACCTTCACCACTGAAACAATGACCATCAAAAAAGGCAGCCTGGGCTGCCTTTCTGTTTGCTTATCGACCTTTGAAGAAGGTTACTCTTTCGGGTTCGTACATTCGCTACGCGCCGGATCAAACTTACAACGAATCTTGCGCTGAAGCCTGAGCATCGCAGGATCGTAGTATCCTTCTTCACGAAGCTTGAGACGCACATCAAGTGAATACTTCTCCAGTGCTGCTGCATCCTGAGCACTGTCTTTGGCCCAGAAAGATTCTGGAACCAGTGCCATCTCGTTATCGACGCGACGAGCATAGTTATCAAACTTAAACAAAAAGTCTTCGCGAAGAATCTGAGCCAGACCCGGTGGGAATTTATCAGTGCGGCCAATCAATTGAATAGTTGATTGAGCCACAGGAGTATCAATAATTGCCACATCACCCGAGATCTGCCCACTACCCATAACAAGGTAGGCGACAATGGGTGACATCATGCCCGCAACTTCATTGTCGGCGTATTTCTGAACGTTGCTCATCATATCGCCGACCACAGCATCAGCACCGAAGGCTTCGGTCAGCCGAGCCATCCCGGGGTCAAACGACTCGGTTGCTATCTTTTTGCCTTTAAAGCTGGCGAGTGAACGGTTACTACGATCGGCACTGTAACGGAAAGAGGAACCCAGAGTAGCCAGGCCGAGTACAACGTAATTATCATCGCCGAGGCGCTGTGCCATGCGCGGATTCGCAATCACCTGCATCAGCAGTTGAACCTGCTGGCGACTCTGCAAACCACCGACGGATTCAATCGTGCCCGCAAAGCGATTAAATTCCATCGCAGCAACACCACGAATCAGGGCAGCATCACACTCTTCACCGCTGCGAAGCGCTTCTACCAGCTCAGACTCGTCCTGATAGGTCAAAACAGTAAGATCCATACCATAGTGGAGCGACCGGAGCTTCTGGTCTTCTACGGTGGAGGAGATAGGTCCCGTTCTGCCCAGCGGGTCCCAGACACAGAATGTCCTCAGGATACGGCCATTGACCATTTCATCCTTCTGCAGCTTTTTGAGTGCGCGAATTCGCTTCTCA
This sequence comes from Oceanospirillaceae bacterium, assembly GCA_002724925.1. Taxonomy (GTDB): domain Bacteria; phylum Pseudomonadota; class Gammaproteobacteria; order Pseudomonadales; family Oceanobacteraceae; genus Thalassolituus. The sequence continues at coordinate 30,106 of PBQA01000012.1, read as the reverse complement.
AGCGGCAGATTAGGATTCATTACTGTTGCTTCGAGCTTTGCGTTTCGTCGGGATTCGAGATCGTCAGCCGCATAAGTGAGCGTTGCGGACGACAGAAACAAAAGACCAAACAGAGTGGCAAACAGGGTTCTGACGTTCATTCTGCTTCCTTCATTATTCTTCTGGTGGCTGACTCTGAGGCTTACTGGCTTCTGCCCCCAAAAGGTCAGTAAAGAATCAGCTGTGCGGCAGCATACCGCTTTCATTATTGTTATAAAGACGCATTTGGCTAACTGTCCCTTTTTGACACAAATTTCGCCCTAAACGTCCTGTTTTGCTCCATCCCGAAGCTTAAATTCCGATCATTCTCAGGACACCCCCCATGACATCCCGTTACATATTGATACCATTCAAATGGCGTAAAATGCAACACGCCAGTCATGAATGGCGTACGCCGTTACAATAGTACGTTTAAAACAAACGTATGAGTATCAGGCCGACATTAAGAACAAGAGCGGCCGTGCCGCTCATGTTCTTTTCTCAGATGGACAACGACTACGGAGTCTCGTCACCTTCCTCTTCGAGCTCTGGCGGCAACAGGTCTTCGCGACTGATGTTAAACGCCAGCAGCAGGTTTGCTGCGATGTAAATCGACGAATACGTACCCACGCCGACACCTATGGTCAATGCCAGAGCGAAGTTGTGAATGATGTCCCCACCCAGAAACAGCAAGGCAAGCAGCACAAGGATAGTCGTCAAGGAGGTCATCAAGGTACGACCCAGTGTCTGAGTAAGCGACTCATTAATGATTTCTACCGATGAGCCAATCCGCATCATACGGAAGTTTTCACGTATCCGGTCAGACACTACGATGGTGTCGTTCAGCGAGTAACCGATAACAGCCAGCAGGGCCGCCAAGACATTAAGATCAAACTCCCACTGAAACAGAGCGAACATACCGATAATTATGAGGACATCATGGAACAATGCCATGACCGCCCCCACGGAGAACTTCCACTGGAATCGGAAAGTAACGTAAGCCATAACAACGAAGAGTGCCACCAGCATAGCAATGCCGCCCTGGTCACGCAGTTCTTCACCGACGCTGGCACCAACAAACTCACTACGCAGCAGCGTCAGTGAATTATCGTCAACATTCGTCTGCAGCAAACCCAGTACTTCATTACCCAGATCATCGCGGAAAGACTCGGACATACGAACCAGAACGTCCGTTTCAGAGCCAAAGTTCTGAACGACCACATCTCTGTAGCCTGCAGTGTCGAGAACCGATTTAACCTCTGACAGCGCAACTGGAGTTTCGTATTCGACTTCAAGGAGCGTACCGCCGGTGAAATCGAGACCGAAGTTAAGGCCTCGCATACCAATGGCGACGACTGAAACCAGAAGTAAGGTCAGAGAGATCGCCGTCGAGATATGACGGAAGCGCATAAAGTTCACAGTATTCATGCCTTTCCTCCAATCGACAGGCGCTCTACACGGCGACCACCGTACAGCAGATTAGTCATTGCACGTGTCACCATAACCGCGGTGAACATCGACGTAAGGATCCCGAAGGACAGTGTCACAGCAAAGCCTTTGACCGGGCCCGTACCGACTGCGAACAAGATGACGGCGACAATTAAGGTCGTCAGGTTGGCGTCAAAGATAGTCAGGAAGGCACGATCATAGCCTTCATGAATCGCCTGCTGAGGCGATCGACCATTTTTCAGCTCCTCCCGTATTCGAGAGAAAATAAGCACATTGGCGTCAACAGCCATACCGACGGTCAGAACGATACCCGCAATACCCGGCAGGGTCAGGGTTGCGCCGATAATCGACATCAGGGCAACAAGAAGCACCAGGTTAACCGCCAGGGCAATGTTCGCTATCAAGCCAAATGCGCGGTAGAACACCAGCATGGCGATCAACACCAGTGCCAGACCAGCCATCACTGAACGAGCACCCATTTCAATGTTCTCAGCACCCAGGCTTGGTCCAACGGTTCTTTCTTCTACGAAGTCCATTGGTGCGGCAAGCGCACCTGAGCGAAGCAGAAGTGCCAGCTCGTTCGCTTCGGCAGACTGAAGCCCCGTGATACGGAAACTACTCCCCAGCACACTCTGAATCGTAGCCAGTGAAATTATTGATTTCTCGACCACCTGAATCGTTTTAGGCTGCTCGACGCCATCAACCATTTCGTAAGTCGTTTTTGGTTTTCGCTCGACAAACAGCACGGCCATCCGGCGCTGAACCGCTTTCTTGGTCACCTGCGTCATACGCGCGGCACCTTTACTGTCGAGGCTGATATTTACCTGAGGGAAGCTGTTCTCATCAAAACCAGAGCTGGCGTTGGTTACGCTGTCACCTGTGGTAATTACTTTCTTTTCCAGGCGTGCAGTACGATTCTGATTATCGCGGAAGCTGTACTCTTCCGTAGCAAAGCGACTGGCACCCGGCTCAGCTTCTAAGCGGAACTCGAGATTGGCAGCCTTACCCAGAATCTTCTTCGCTTCAGCAGTATCCTGAACACCCGGCAACTCAACCACAATGCGGTTACGGCCCTGACGCTGAACCAGAGGCTCGGCAACGCCCAGCTCGTTCACACGATTACGTAACGTCATCAGGTTCTGCTTAAGCGCGTAATCCTCAAAGTCACGAATTTTCTGCTCAGTCAGCATCAGAATCAGGTCGAAGTTACCATCAACCTCTTCTTCCTGTGGCAAGAATTCGCCAGGGTAATTACGATTAATAAAGGTACGTGCGTCGCTGCGCAGTGTTTCCTGGCGGAAGCTCAAACGGACCTTATTGCCTTCAACAACAACACGACGGTATTTGATGTCTTCCTGGCGAAGGCTGGTTCTCAGGTCTTCGCGATAGTTCGTAATACGGCCTGAAACATATTCATCCATATCCACTTCCATCAGGAAGTGCACACCACCACTCAGGTCCAGACCCAATGTCATTGGTCCAGCCCCCAGATTAACCAGCCAGTCTGGTGTCGTTGGCGCCAGGTTCAGAGCAACAACAAATTCATCCCCCAGTTTCCGTTGGATAGCCGCTTTTGCAGGGAGCTGAGCATCAGGGGATGTAAGGCGTAAAAGTGCGGTACTGCCGTTTACTTCCTCACCGAAGTAGCTGATATCCGCCCCATCAAGAGCTTTACGTACATTATTCAGCGTCGCGGTAGACATCTCAGCGCCGGCACGTACTGGCGTCACCTGAATTGCAGCATCAGGTGGATACAAATTTGGAGCGGCGTAGATAAACGCCAGTGCAACCACCACAAGTATGAGGAGGTTTTTCCAGAGTGGATATTTATTGAGCATACAACTGCCCTATTCCTTCAGCATAAGAAACGGCCTCCGAGGAGGCCGTTACAGGGATTGGTCAGGCTTTGACTTCTTTGATCGTGCCTTTAGGAAGTACTGCAGTTACAGCGACTTTCTGCACGGGGAACTGAACACCATCGGCCACTTCGATAACAGCGAACTCTTCAGTCACTTTGGTCACTTTACCGAGCATGCCACCAGCGGTAACGACTTCGTCGTTTTTCGCCAGACCTTCGATCAGGTTCTTGTGTTCTTTTTGGCGTTTTGCCTGTGGGCGCCACAGCATAAAGTAGAAAATCGCTGCAAAACCAAGCAGGAATACCCAGGAAAAGGCATCACCCATTGCAGGCTGAGGAGCACCCTCAGCAAAAGCAGTTGCAGGAACAACAGCAAACAGCGCCATTAAAGCTTTCATTCAAATTTACTCCCAATGTTCAGGCATCGCCTGTAAATAAAATTCTTCTGGTCTCAATCTTGTGGTGTGTCTAGCGACGGCACTTCCCGACCGCGACGCGCGTAGAAGTCTGAGACGAATGCGGCAAATGTACCCTCTTCAAGAGCACTGCGCAAACCGGCCATCAGCGTCTGATAGTAATGCAGGTTATGAATGGTATTGAGCGTCGCCCCCAGAATCTCACCGCACTTATCAAGATGATGCAGATACGCACGACTGTAGTTCTTGCAGGTGTAGCAATCGCATTCCGCGTCAATCGGACCAGTATCAGTCTTATTGGCGGCATTCCTCAGTTTTACAACCCCGTTATGCGTAAAAAGGTGCCCGTTGCGTGCATTCCTGGTCGGCATTACGCAATCGAACATGTCGACGCCGCGGCGAACACCCTCAACCAGATCTTCTGGCTTGCCAACGCCCATCAGATAGCGCGGTTTATCTTCCGGCATTTTAGGCGCCGTATGACGCAGCACCCGCATCATGTCGTCTTTGGGCTCACCAACGCTCAGACCACCAATCGCGTAGCCGTCGAAGCCGATATCCATGAGCCCCTGCAAAGATTCATCACGCAGATCCTCATACATCCCGCCTTGAATGATGCCAAACAAGGCAGCCGGATTATCGCCATGTGCGTCTTTTGAGCGCTGAGCCCATCGCAGAGACATCCGCATCGAGTCAGCTGCTTCCTGAGTCGTTGCCGGGTATGGTGTGCACTCATCAAATATCATCACGACGTCAGAGCCGAGGTCGCGCTGAACTTCCATTGAGCTTTCCGGCGTCATCAGAACTTTGTCACCGTTCACCGGCGATGCAAAGGTCACCCCTTCTTCAGTGATCTTGCGCATATCACCCAGGCTGAACACCTGAAAACCACCAGAGTCCGTAAGGATGGGCTTATCCCAGCCAATAAAATCGTGAAGATCACCATGTGCCTTAATGATCTCGGTACCCGGCCTCAGCATCAGGTGGAAAGTGTTTCCCAGAATAATGTGGGCACCCAAAGCCTCCACCTGTTCAGGGTTCAGGCCTTTCACCGAACCGTACGTTCCTACCGGCATAAACGCTGGCGTTTCGACCTTACCACGTGGAAATGTGATGGTACCGCGACGCGCGAAGCTGCCACCTTCATCTTTTGGCTTATCCGTGCCATGCAATTCAAACTGCATAAAGCATTCGCGAGTCATAATCAGCTCCCACTCGATTGGCGCAGGCGACAGGGCATAAACATAGCGTCACCGTAACTGTAAAAACGGTATTCATTGGCCACCGCATGATCGTAGGCTGCAAGAGTCCCCTCCCGACCAGCAAACGCGGACACCAACATAATTAAAGTCGATTCAGGCAAGTGAAAATTCGTAATCATGGCATCGACACTGCGGAACTCATATCCGGGAAAAATAAAGATATCGGAGTCACCCTGAAACACCTCGATCGCGCCGCTGCGGCTCGCCGACTCAAGGCTTCGTACCGACGTGGTACCAACAGCAATCACACGCTTGCCCGCTGCGCGCGTCGCCCGCACGGCATCCACCACATCTGCTGGCACTTCGATGTATTCAGAGTGCATGTGATGCTCATGGATGTTATCAACCTTCACCGGCTGAAACGTGCCTGCACCCACATGAAGTGTAACGAAAGCGAAGTTCACGCCTTTCGTGCTAAGACGGTCCAGTAATCCGTCATCGAAATGCAGGCCAGCCGTTGGGGCTGCAACCGCACCAGGTTTTTCGGCATAGACTGTCTGATAACGCTCGCGATCTTCTGCAGCATCCTCACGCTCCATATAAGGTGGCAGAGGCATGTGCCCGACATCCTCAAGGATATCCAGCACCGGGCGATCCGACGTAAAACGTAGGTGAAATAACGCCCCTTCACGCCCTACCACCTCAGCATCCTCGCCCCCCAGAGACACCAGCTGACCCGGTTTCGGAGACCGGGAGCTACGAAGGTGTGCTAACACTTCATGTTCTGACACAACACGTTCGATCAGAGCCTCTAGCTTACCGCCGGATGCTTTTTCACCGAACAGCCGCGCCGGAATAACACGAGTGTTGTTGAAAACTAACAGATCTCCCGGCTCGATTAAGGACTCGATATCACGAAAGATGCGGTCATCTATCTGTTGTAGCTGCGGATCAAAAACCAACAACCGCGAAGCACTGCGTTCGGCAGCCGGGTGGCGGGCAATGAGATGATCAGGAAGCTCGAAGCTGAAGTCACTCGTTTTCATTAATCAGGCCTGAGAATAGCGGGCGGAGTATGCGCGTAAAACCGGACGCAAGGTTACCCGAGATAATTTCCTAAGTTAAGGAAATACTTAGAAAAAATTGTTGACGTTCAGAAAATACTGAGTAATATACGCGGCCACTGACCGATACTGATTTGCCAGAGTGGCGAAATTGGTAGACGCAGGGGATTCAAAATCCCCCGCCTTCGGGTGTGCCGGTTCGAGTCCGGCCTCTGGTACCAATATTTCAGTACCAACGGATCTTTCGGTCAGTGAAGAGTCTTCGTAAGAAGAGTCTTGTTTGCCCAGGTGGTGGAATTGGTAGACACGCTGTGTTCAGGTCGCAGTGAGCTTACGCTCGTGGGAGTTCGAGTCTCCCCCTGGGCACCATCAACAACCTACCGTGTTGATGGTGCTGTGAATGACGATTCACTCGTCACACCCTTTTGCCGAAGTGGTGGAATTGGTAGACACGCTGTGTTCAGGTCGCAGTGGGCTCACGCCCGTGGGAGTTCGAGTCTCCCCTTCGGCACCATCAAAGGGTTTCCCTCTTCTAATTCTCTGTATCCGTTTTACTAGCGATATTTTCAGCCATTTTGGCGGCATGCTCGCCTGACTTTCTGCACCCGCTGACGCACAGCCATATCCTTTCAGGCCATATAGACTATTCTTCAAAGAGGACAAAGCGGAGAGTTCTCTATGGTTTCTAGTTCACGTTTAGCAGCTGGATCGTTATTGGCTGGTCTAATCAGCGGCGTCATTGTCGGCTTCCTGGTCCATGGATCAGGAGCTGAACCGCTAATGTCATTCGTATTGAGCGCAGCAATCGCTGCCAGCGTGACGACCTTTCTGCAATACAGGTTCTTAGTACGCCCAACGACACGCCTCATCACAAATCTGACGTCTTCGATCAAAGGCGACCGACACAACATTCAGCCAACAGCGAACTGGCTGGCCGGCGCCACGCAAGACATCAACAACTATCTGGCTTCAGCAAGACAGGTTCAGGAAGATCTTGCTGCCAACGGCGGACATATCGCCATCTCTGCAGCTGAAATGTCATACGCGGCAGACAAGTTGCAAAAGCGCATACACGATGAAGCAAAGGACAGTGAACAGATCGTTCACAGTACCGATCGCATATCTAACACCATGGAAGAAATGCTCGAGCAAACACGTGAAGCGGCACGCGCTACTAACGAAGCCATGGAAATTAACCGAGCAGGAAGTGAGGCCATCAATCGCACAATCCCCAAAATGGAAGAGACCCGAAACCAGGTACAAAGTAATGCAGAGTTGATTTCTAACCTCGAAGCGAAATCTGAAAACATCAGCAAAGTTACCAGCATCATTAATGACATTGCCGAACAGACCAACCTTCTGGCTCTTAACGCGGCGATCGAGGCTGCACGGGCCGGCGAACAAGGACGAGGGTTCGCCGTAGTTGCAGATGAAGTACGGGCTCTGGCAGGAAAAACATCCGATGCGACCGAACAGATTGGCACCACCATCACCCAGATAAATCAGGAAGTAAAACTCGCCGCGGGCAATAGTAGCAACCTGATCAAGGTCATCGATGAGGGTGTCAGTATGACACGAGAGCTGAACGACCATCTGACCGAAATAAATAAACGTGCCGACAACATACAACACGCCGTCAATGCACTGGTCGAAAACATGAACGATAACACTGGGCATATCCAGCATATTTCAGGAATTATCGGACAGACATCAGCGCATTATCAGGAAACAGAAAACGAAGTGGCATCCATCGCCGATAAGTCCGCTGGCCTGTCGGAATCTGCAGAAACTATTTTCGAGTCTTTCGGCAGTGGTAATTTAGGTGAACCCCACAACACGGTCAAAGCAGAAGCTTTTAATGCTGCTCAGGCTATTGGTCGTCTATTCGAAGAAGCAATTGCCAGTGGGAAGATCACACATGACGCTTTATTCAGTCGTGAATATCGTGAAATCCCCGGAACCAACCCTAAAAAGTTCTCCACGGACTTTGATGCTTTCACAGATGAGTTACTGCCTGATATTCAGGAACAGATTTTACAGCGAAATGCTTTCATCGCCTATGCGGGCGCAGTCGATGACAATGGGTACTTCCCTACCCACAACAAGAAGTTCGCTCAACCACTGAGTGGGGACTACCACAAAGACCTCGTGAACAATCGCACCAAACGTATCTTTGACGACCGTACCGGGTCACGCTGCGGCAGCAATCAGAGTATATTCCTACTTCAGACTTACAAGCGGGATACCGGTGAAATAATGCATGACCTGTCGGTGCCCATCTGGGTCAACGGAGAGCACTGGGGTGGCTTCAGGGTCGGTTATGCCAGCCAGCTCTCCATTCAGTAAAATGATCGCTGTGAAATGCAGATGAAGTTCAGGCGATGATGATTATTCCGCCTGAGCCTCATCAACTGACCAACACTCAATGCGGTTACGACCGTTTTCTTTCGCACGATAAAGGGCTTCATCTGCTTTCGACAACCAGGCTTCAGGGCTATCAGAATCCTCAGGTATCGCCGAATGACAACCGATACTGATGGTCACCCTGAATCCATGAGCAATCCGGTCGAGATAGATGGACTCGATGGACAGACGAATCGCCTCGGCTACCGCGGCAACCTGCTCCTGACTGAGCCCCGGTAATACGACGGCAAACTCTTCACCGCCATAGCGTGCAACCGAGTCTTTATTCTCAATCGTTTCGCTGATAGCACCTGAAATACAGCGAAGGATTTCATCCCCCGCCTGATGACCATAAGTATCGTTGACCTGTTTAAAGTGATCGATATCCAGCAATAGTATGGAGAAGTTCGCCCTGTCGTGGCGTGCTAACGCAAACTCGCGATCGAGGAAGTCATCGAAGAAACGACGATTCCTGACATTCGTCAGTGCGTCCGTGGTACTCATCCGCTCAAGCTGCTCGTTCACATTTTCGAGTTCCAGCGTTCTCTCACGCACCCGCATTTCGAGTGTTTCAGTGGCTCTCTTCTGAATATCTAAAGCCTTCTCCTGAGCTTCCCGCGCGGCTCGCTCATGCTCTAATGCTTTCTCCTGAGCTTTACGCGCGTTACGTTCCTGATCAAGGGCTTCCGTCTGAGCTTTACGTGCTAATTTTTCGTGCTCCAATGCACTGATCTGAGCTTCATAGCGTTCACGCTTTTCCTGATTCAGGCGGTCGGCCAGCGCAAACGACAGCAAAATCACCTCCATAGCCGAGCCAATCTGAAGTGAATTCTCAGTAAAAAAGTTTCTCGGGATAATATTGAACTTATTGAGCGCCAGTACGATGCCACCTAGTAAGAAACTGATCCATGCAATGGTGTAGTAGCGCGCGGCAACAAAGCCCTCAGCCCAACGCCTCACGCCAAGCACAATAGCACCGATCATGGCTAAAATGGCTACTACAATAAGCACGCGTATTAATGTGTGATAAGCGACCAGATTACTTAGAAACACGATGCCAATACATATAAGAATCAGCAGTCCAATCAATTTATTAAAGAAGGATTGGTCGGTATGAAGGTACAGAAACTTCCGGGTAAAAATACCGGCAAAAATAATGACGCCGGATAGTAGCACGATAATGCTCTGATCATTCCAGTGGATTGCAGATGGCCACAAGTACTGAAAGTTAATGCCCTGTAAACTACCGAGAAAGCCAGCCATACAGCCGACATAAAGTACGTAGAAAAGATAATTCCCTTCTTTAACCGAAAAGAAAACAAAGAGGTTATAAAACACCATAATCAGCATAATGCCGTAATACAGGCCAAGCCCTAACAGCTGGTTCTGATCATGAACAAAGAAGTCACGTTCATCCCACAGCGTCATCGGTACCTGCATCGAACTGGATGTTTCCACCCTGAAAACCCACTCCTGAATTTCTCCGGGATCAACCTCGAAAGGAACCAGAAAGTGGCGATGCGGCAACAGACGGTCACTGAATTCCTGCTTATCTCCCAGGCTGATTAGTTGCCACTCTCCTTCGTTGGTCTTGCGATACAAATCGATATAATCAAGAACCGGGTAAGAAATACTGATCAACCGACTAAGATGTCGATGGCCGGAGTTCGTGAGCTTAAAACGAAACCAGTACACCGAATTGGTATAACCGAACGATAAGTCTTCACGCGCCGCTTTCCAGCCGAGGCTCTCTTCGTCTCCAATGACCAGGTCACCTGACGTGTCCTCAACATAGCGAGTAATAAAGGCAAGATTCTGACCGGACTGTGCTTCAGCGACATCAAGCACATTGGTCTCTGGAGAATAACCGGGTATCGAAGCCACGCGCGCTGACGCGTCGTTAATTCCAACCAAATGCAATAGTAATCCCAGCAGCATCGCGATTAGCGGCTTCTGTACTTTCATTCCTGTTCCCTCTGCAAATACTACTTACAGTGTAGACGACGCTGTCAGTCCTGCAGGGTCAGAAACGAAAACCACCCACATGGGTGACGATGGCTGCAAAGCCCGCATTGTCAAACAAACGCAGAGCACGCAGAATACTGTTACATTTATTCATGAGTTATCGTTATGTACTTTCGTAGGTTTGCCGCAACAATCCGACATCTGGTCGCGCTGATGTTGATTACTATTGCTGGACTGGCCCATGCAGACAGCCAGGTCAATGCGCCAGAGTTCACATTGACAACTCTGGACGAAACGCGTCAGATATCTCTGTCAGAGTATCGCGGCAAGGTCATCTACCTTGATTTCTGGGCGTCCTGGTGTGGCCCATGCAGAAAATCATTACCATTACTCAACGAACTCCGGAATGAACTTAAAGATCGTGGTTTTGAAGTTCTGGCTCTTAATGTTGATGAAACCCGTGAAGAGGGGCTTCGCTTTCTGGCTGAGTACCCGGTTGACTACCCCACCCTGTTCGACGACCAGGCTACTGCCGCAACATACCAATTAAGAGGTATGCCAACGGCCTATCTGATTGATCATGAAGGAAAGCTGCACAGCCAGCACGTTGGTTTTAACCCCAAGGATATGACCAGTATCCGTAGCGAAGTCCTGTCACTGCTCAAGGCAGCAGAAGCGGACCAGTAATCACCGATAAAGAAAGATCAGGAGAGCACATGAGCGAGAGAAACGTATTTATTACCGGTTGCTCAACAGGTATCGGACGTGCCCTCGCCCGTGCTTGTATCGCTCGGGGCGATACCGTGGTAGCCACAGCCCGCAATATTGATGACCTTCAATACCTCGATCATGAGAATGCCATTCGCATGGCCCTGGATGTCAACGATGACGCTGCCATTCAAGCTGTTTTCAGCGAAATACGGGAGCGTATCGGCCACATCGATTTACTGATTAACAACGCCGGCTATGCTGCCATGGGCCCAGTCACTGAGTTGTCGAGAGAAAACCTTATGCGCCAGTTTGAGACCAATGTACTGGCGCCTGTCAGCGTCACAAGCGAAGCGCTATCCATGTTACGTGCCTCGGATACCGCTCAGGTCATTAACATCGGCTCAGTTTCTGGCATTCTGACCACCCCTTTTTCAGGTGCCTACTGCGCAACCAAGGCCGCCTTACACTCGCTGAGCGATGCCATGCGTATGGAGCTTGCGCCATTTGGCATCGAAGTCATCACAGTTCAGCCAGGGGCGATTCAATCAAGTTTTGGAGATAATTCCCTGGCCGGAGTCAGTGACCTTCTAAAGCCTGACTCATTGTTTAAATCCGTAGAAGATAAAATACGAGAGCGTGCTGTGGCTTCTCAACAAAACCCAACGACGGCGGAAGCATTTGCCAAAGAAATGTTACTGAGAATTCAGGGGAGCCCCGCCCCTGAGCTAAGAATAGGCAATGGCAGCACAGCGTTACCTCTGATGAAGCGCTGGCTACCCTTGCGACTTCTTGACCGGATACTCAGCCGTAAGTTTGGGCTTGACCGGTTGAAGGGCTGATCAGTCCGGGCGGTGCTCACGAGCCAGGTACTCGTGAGACTGCATTTCCAGCATACGTGATGTCGTGCGCTGAAATTCAAACTCGAGTTTTCCGGTGCTGTAGATGTCCGGAATAGGCGCATCCGCAGACATAATGACTTTCACACCGCGGTCATAAAACTCGTCGATCAAGTTAATAAAACGACGCGCCAGGTCATCGTTCTTAGACCCCATCGCTGGCACATCCGAAACGATAACCGCATGAAAAAGCTTACCCAGTTCGATGTAATCATTTTGCGAGCGTGGACCATCGCAAAGCGCATAAAAATCAAACCATGCAATGTCATCACATACGGCCTTCGCCGGTATCTTCCGTCCAAGAATCTCAACACTAGAGTTTGCTTCAACATGACGCGGGTCGGCAATAAGGCCCTGAAAGCTTTTCTCCAGACTGGAGTTCGCCTCAGAGTCCAGCGGGTGATGATACAACTCCGCCTGTTCGAGTGTCCGCAGACGGTAATCCACGCCACTGTCGACGTTCACCACCTCCGTAAACTGATTGAGCAACTTGATGGCCGGAACAAAACGATCCCGCTGTAGGCCATCTTTATAGAGGCCATCTGGCACAATATTCGATGTCGCTACCAGAGTGACGCCGCGGTCAAACAGCTCCTGCATCAGCCCGCCCAGGATCATGGCATCACCGATATCAGACACGAAGAACTCGTCAAAGCAGATAACCCGAGCTTCTTCGGCAATCTGGTCAGCGACGACGGTAAGTGGGTTCTTTGCACCGGCAAGTTTGGTCAGGTCACCGTGCACACGCTGCATAAAACGGTGAAAGTGCGTGCGCATCTTGCGCTTGAATGGTAGCGCATCATAGAAAGTGTCAACGAGGTACGTTTTACCGCGACCGACGCCTCCCCAGAAGTAGATCCCCTTCTCTGGTTCTGGCTTAGAGCGGCTCAGCTTTTTCGACAACTTACCCAAGACGCCCTGCTTTGCGCGACGCTGTTCGGCCGCCACAAGGTCATCGTAAAGACGTTGTAGATGCTTAACCGCCATCTCCTGAGCTGGGTCATATGAAAAATCGTCGCGCAGCAAATCTGCCTGATACAGTTCCCACGGGGTTGACACGGACACTCTCCAATAAGGATTTTCGGGGGGCGAAATTTACCGCTCAGGCCACAAAAGTGCAAATAGAGCACCTTTCAATGACTTGCCTTACTGAACATTCTCCCAGCTCAACGCTAGTGCGAATCAATGAACACCGACAACTCTTCGGTCAGTGTCGATGTCAGATCCGTGATCCGGCCATGAAAAAAGTGACCCGCACCTTCGAAAACCAGCCAATGAGGTTGCGGAACCACCAACTGCACCCAGCTCTCCACCTCATCAAAGGGCACGACTTCGTCTGCGTCGCCCATTAAAACCCAGGTTTCGATACCTTGAGGCAGAGTGGTCGGCGCATCAAAGTGGTGTACTGCGGGGGCGATCAAAACCAGTCCGCCAATCATTTCAGAATGATCACAACCGCAGAGGCAGGCCATTCCGGCACCAAACGAGAACCCAGCGAGAACAATCCGTTCCCAACCGAGTACTTCTTTGGCATAGGTTACGACGGACGCGACATCCTGCTGCTCTCCGACGCCATTATCGTGGGCCCCCTCACTATCGCCGACACCGCGGAAATTGAACCTGAGCGTATTCAACCCTAACCCTTTCGCCGCACGTACGGCTGTGGTCACGACCTTATTGTCCATAGTACCCGAAAATAAAGGGTGCGGATGACACATCACTAATCCCGTCTTAACACCCTCGATTTCCATCACCCTCGCATCGAGCGCACCAGCAGTACCGGGGATTCCAACGACTCTTTCTGCTCCCATTGCGCTAATCTCTTTGAAATTAATGGATTTGAACACGATATTGATATAGCTATTTGTTATCAATAGTGCCTTTTTATATACCTCTCTCCTTGGTATATTTGCGTCAAATTTATTTTGCCGGTTTTATACCTTTCAGAGAGCTAACAGGCCAACCATGACCGACTACAATCTGACCCACCTGAAACAGCTAGAAGCGGAGAGTATGCACATCATCCGCGAAGTAGCTGCCGAATTCGATAACCCCGTAATGCTTTACTCTATCGGTAAAGACTCTGCGGTAATGTTGCACCTGGCAAGAAAGGCCTTCTACCCTGGTAAGCCGCCTTTTCCTCTGATGCACGTAGACACCACCTGGAAATTCCGGGAAATGATTGAGTTCCGTGACAAGATGGCCAAAGACATTGGCATGGAGCTGATCGTTCACACCAACCAGGAAGGCGTAGAACAAGGCATTGGTCCATTCACGCACGGTTCGTCGAAGCACACTGACGTGATGAAGACACAGGCCCTCAAGCAGGCTCTGGACAAGTATAAGTTCGATGCTGCCTTCGGTGGTGCCCGTCGTGACGAAGAGAAATCCCGTGCAAAAGAGCGCGTGTACTCTTTCCGCGACAGCAAGCACCGCTGGGACCCGAAAAACCAGCGTCCAGAACTGTGGAATATCTATAACGGCAAAGTAAACAAGGGTGAAAGCATCCGTGTTTTCCCACTGTCGAACTGGACCGAGCTGGACATCTGGCAGTACATCTACCTCGAAGATATTCCGCTGGTACCTCTGTATTTCGCAGATAAACGCCCGGTTGTTGAACGCGATGGTATGCTGATTATGGTCGACGACGACCGTATGCCGCTTGAAGAAGGCGAAGTGCCAGAAATGAAATCTGTCCGCTTCCGTACTCTGGGGTGCTACCCACTGACCGGCGCGGTGGAGTCCGAAGCCGCAACGTTGCCCGAAATCATTCAGGAAATGCTGCTCACCACAACATCTGAACGTCAGGGCCGGGCTATTGACCACGATTCATCCGGTTCGATGGAGAAGAAAAAACAGGAGGGGTACTTCTAATGTCACACCAGTCAGATCTGATTGCTTCCGATATCCTTGAGTACCTGAAGCAGCACGAAAACAAGCAAATGCTGCGCTTCCTGACCTGCGGTAACGTAGACGACGGCAAATCCACCCTGATCGGCCGTCTGCTGCACGATTCCAAAATGATCTATGAAGATCAGCTGGCGGCAATCGAAAAAGACAGCGCCAAATCAGGCACCACAGGTGAAAAAGTTGACCTTGCACTTCTGGTCGATGGTCTGCAGGCGGAGCGCGAGCAAGGTATTACCATTGACGTTGCTTACCGCTACTTCTCCACCGCCAAGCGTAAGTTCATCATTGCTGACACCCCGGGACACGAGCAGTACACCCGCAACATGGCTACCGGCGCGTCAACCTGTGATCTTGCGATCATCCTGATTGATGCCCGTTACGGTGTTCAGACCCAGACCCGTCGACACAGCTTCATCGCCTCTCTGCTGGGCATCAAGCATGTGGTTGTAGCCATTAACAAAATGGACCTGATGGACTTCAGCGAAGACCGCTTCAATGAAATCCGTGAAGACTACCTCGACTTTGCTAACAAACTGAACCTCGACGATATTCGCTTTGTTCCTATGTCCGCACTGGATGGCGACAACGTCGTTGACCGCTCTGAGCGTGCACCTTGGTTCAAAGGTCAGACTCTCATGGAAATCCTTGAGTCTGTAGAAGTTGCCAAAGACAAAAACCTGGAAAACTTCCGCCTTCCGGTTCAGTACGTTAACCGACCTAACCTCGACTTCCGTGGATTCTGCGGCACGATTGCTTCAGGTACCATCAAGCCAGGCGAGACTGTTATGGCCCTGCCATCGCAGAAAACCAGCAAGGTTGAAAGCATCGTCACCTACGACGGTAACCTTGATGAAGGTTTCGTCGGTCAGGCCGTTACCCTGACTCTTGAAGATGAAATCGACATCAGCCGCGGTGACGTCATTGTTAAAGTTGATGATGTGCCAGACGTTGGTAGCCGACTCAACGCCAACATTGTATGGATGACCGAAGGTGCCATGGTGCCCGGTAAACCGTACGACCTGAAGTTCGCATCCAGCTCAACCTCGGGTACCTTCACACAGATCCACCACCTGATCGACGTGAACACGCTTGAACACAGCACTGCTGACCAGGTAGCGCTGAACGAAATCGCACTGGTCGAAGTATCCCTCGACAAAGCTGTACCGTATGACACCTACAGTAAAATTCCAGGCACTGGCGCTTTCATCATTATTGACCGCCTGACCAACGTTACTATTGGTGCAGGCATGATCGTCGGTGGCGCGGCTGCAGACGGCAGCAACACCTCACCGGTATCGGCGGACGAAAAAGCCCGTCGCTTTAACCAGAAGCCAGCCATCGTTGCGGTGAATGCAGCCAATGCGGAAGACATTGTCAACGCACTGGATCGTCGCCTGTATGAAATGGGGCGCGTCTCCGGTATTGCCACGGCCGAAACGGCTCAGGTACTGAAAGCGAACGGCCTGGTTGCTCTGGTAGCTGGCGGTGCCGATGGTGCTGACATCAGCCTCGCCGCAGATCAGGAGTCACTCGACAACCTGATCGCTGACCTGCAGGAGCAAGGCATCATCTGATTGCCTCGCCTTTAGAAGCCCGGTAGCAAGCCAGACAATGGCGGGCTATCGGGCTTTTTTGTGTCCATTTGCAGCTCAGCACCTGAAATCCGGTAAGCCGTTGAAATTCATACCGAAAAACTGTTGACAGGCTGAAAGATAGTGGCATAATACGCGCCACTTGAGACGCACACGCGACCAAGGAAGTTTGAAGTGGCTATGTAGCTCAGCTGGTTAGAGCACAGCATTCATAATGCTGGGGTCACTGGTTCAAGTCCAGTCATAGCTACCACGAATTCTTAAAGCCCCGAAGCAGCAATGCTACGGGGCTTTTTTTTGATTGCTTACTTTCGCACACAAAACCTCCACACGACCTTACCTCGGTTACGCTATTCTGAGAACTGATCATCATTCTCGTCTAAATAACAACTTATACTGATCATATGTTCAATTAATGGTGTCTGACTATGCCACTCCCACAAACTGCATCGCACGGTAATCCCGAGTACACACTTACTCGCCTGCTCGCGGATGCAATCGACCAACGCAAGCTGCCTGTCGGCGCCTGCGACATACTGAACTATTGCCAACACCTGAATAACAGTAAACAGCAGCAGTTCGTCATTCACACAGAGGCTGGCGACTTCTTTCTTAAGATGCAGCCAGCTTCAGAACTGGCCAGCGACCAGTTCGCAGCTGAAGTTTCGGGTCTTCTGGAAATCGCCAGAACGCAGGCTATCCGGACGGCTGTGCCCTACGCAACCGGCGAGGTAGATGGTCACTCATACATCCTGCTCTCCCACCTGCCGCTCGCGGTTCACGGCGACTGGCATCAGGCAGGTATTGAACTGGCCACTCTGCATAGTAACCTGAGTAGTCTGGGGTACGGCTATAACAAAACCACCTATTGTGGTTCTACCCCTCTGAATAATGGCTGGCGTAGCAACTGGTCTGACTTTTTCGTAGAGCAGCGTCTTAAGCCTCTGGTACGTGAGCTCGCAAGTCAGGGTGACGTTTTCGCCAGTGCAGACCGGGTTCTGCACGCCTGTTCAAATGCACTCAAAGGGCATCAACCTGACGCATCTCTTCTACATGGCGACCTATGGTCGGGCAATATCGGCTTTATTCCTGACAGTCGCGGTTCCCTCCCGGTAATTTACGATCCGGCCTGTTACTACGGCGATGCGGAAGCTGACCTGGCTATGACAGAACTCTTTGGACGTTTCCCCGATGCGTTTTATCAGGGCTATCAGAGCGTGCGCAAAATTGATGAGGATTATGAAGAACGACGCGGCATCTATCAGCTGTTTCATTTACTGAATCATGCAGTGCTCTTTGGTGGGCATTACGTTACTCAGAGCCGCGACTTGATGCGCCGGCTCTGAGTTGGCCAATTCATTCAGCACCGCTCAGGGATTGAGGCGCTGTTTTGTCCAGTCATTAGCATCACGCACATACTCCAGTCGGTCGTGCAGACGAGCTTCGCCTCCTTGCCAGAATTCGAAACGCTCAGGGCTCAACCGGTATCCTCCCCAATGATCAGGCACTGGAATATCGCACCCTTCAAATTCATTTTTCAGCTTGGTAAAACGGGCCTCGAGTTCAGCACGATTGGCCAGCGGGGCACTCTGGTCTGAGGCCCAGGCGCCTAATTGACTCTCACGCGGCCGGGAGTGGAAGTAGGCTTCCGTTTCTTCCCGCGAGATTTTCGTGACGACGCCCTGGATCATGGCCTGTCGCTCTTGAGCCAACCAGGCAAAGTGCAGAGCCGCTTTGGGGTTTTCTCCGAAATGGCGGGCCTTATTGCTGGTGTAATTGGTAAAGAATACAAACCCATCCTCGTCGTAACTCTTTAACAAAAGAATGCGCTGCCAGGGCTGACCTTCACTGTCGCAAGAGGCTACCGTCATCATGGTTGGCTCATCGGGTGATGCGGCTTTTTGCTCCTCAAACCACGCATGAAACTGGGTCATAGGATTTTCTGCCGCTGTATTTTCATCCAATCGTCCAGCCGTGTATTCACGACGGATATCAAACAGATCCACCATAAGATGACTCCTGTAATTTTGGTCTCGGGCTTATGTTAACATTCCCATCCAGACGCGTCCTGACCGACGTCAGTGAACAGATTGCAGAGGTTATTTCCCCAATGTCGCTTCAAAACTACCCTACCGCATCACTCATTCGCCGCCTTGCAGCCATGGCATACGATGCGCTGGTACTTCTCGCTCTCTATATCATTCTCGGTGGCCTGCTGGTTACGGCTATATCGGCAATGACAGGTCAGGAAGAGATGGTTCGCCTGAGTCCAGCCATGGTCGGCTCTGTCTTTTATTCCATCTGCTTTCTGTACTACATGCACTCGTGGCGCCGTGGTGGTCAGACCATTGGCATGAAGGCCTGGAATATCTACCTGATTACTAATGACGACTCCCCCGTCAAACTCAGCCACTGCATACTGCGCAGTGCGACTGGCTTTTTCTCATTAGCCATTGTTGGGCTGGGGTATTTCTGGATGCTAATTGATAAAAAAGAACGCACCTGGCATGACATTGCGTCGCTGACACGTATTGTGTATCGCCCGAAAGGCAGCTGACTTTCGTCAGCCGCTCTTACGAAGCAGGTAAATACCGATCAAAGCACTCAGAACGATGGGGATAATACTGGCCATGATGGGCGCAAAGCCCAATACAATACTGGCCGGAGCTAACATCTCTTCAAGGTATTTATACACCAGACCGACCAGAATACCTGAAAAGATCCGCGAGCCAGCAGTCACCTGACGTAACGGCCCAAAGATAAAGGCCGCACCGAGTAGTACCAGCGCAAAAGTACTTAGGGGTTGCGTGACTTTTTTCCAGAACGACAGTAAGTAGTTATCGGCATTCAGGTCCTGATCATCCAGATACTGAGCATAAGCGTAGAGGTTTGAGATCGACATATCCCGTGGCTCAATCATGACCACACTCAGGCTCTCTGGCGTCAGGCCAGAATCCCAACGCCTAGAGCCGTAAGAGGTGACGCTGCTCTGGTCGTCACTGATGAGCTGCTCACGAACGTTCTGCATCTGCCAGTGGCTACGCTGAAAGATCGCCCTCTCGGCACGCACAACACGGGTGAGTTCTTTTTCTGGCGAAAAGTAAAAAACGGCAATACCGTGCAACACGCCATTGGGTTCAACCGCCCGGAAGCGCATGAATTGGTCACCCTCACGATGCCAATAGCCCTTGCCTTTATTCGACAGCAGTTCGCCTTTGCCCTGTTGCACCGCCTTCTGAGACTGAGCCATTCTCTCCAACGTAGGAATCGCATACTCCGCCAAAGCAACACTCAGAACCATCAATACAGCAACTGGCTTGATGACCGACCAGATAATTCGGGTGACCGAAAGTCCGGCAGCCCGCATCACCGTCAGTTCACTGTTTGCTGCAAGCCCACCTAACCCCGCAAGACAACCAATCAAGCACGCCATGGGCATATATTCGTAAGCACGTCGTGGCAGACGTAACGCCATAAACTCAAGCGCTTCAACAAAACCGTAGGCACCCTTAAGCTGATCCAATTCGTCGACGAGCGTAAAAATCGCATCCAGGCCGACAATAACCAGAATCACCACAAGGGTGGCCATCAGAACGCTTTTACCAACATAGCGATCGAGACGGTTCACAGTACTCTCCCTGCCCGACGACGTCGGAGTATCTCAGGGCCAATCAGAAGCACCAGCCCGATGATCAGGTAGATTAAATGCAATGCCCAGATCGCTACCGCCGGAACACGCTCCTTCTCAAGCATGCCTCGCATGGCAATCAATAACGAGATGTACACCATAAAAAGAATAATGGCAGGAAACATACGAGCGAAGCGCCCTTGCCTTGGATTAACTTTGGACAAAGGAAAAGCGATTAAAACCAGTACTGGCACCATCACAATCAATGACAGACGCCAATGCAACTGCGCCTGAAACTTGGGGTCTTCAGATGACAACAGATCAAGAGTAGCCACCGCATCTTTCCGAACTTTACGACGGTCTTCCGATTCATCTGCGATCTTCACGCCATATCGTTCAAATTCGAGTACCTGCAATTCTGCACTATCAGCGGCCAGATCAAAGCGCTTGCCATTATGAAGTTCCAGAAAACGCGAACCGGTTTCTGAGCTGAAGTACTGGCTGCCTTTCTCTGCGAGCATCAAGGTATCGCCATCGGCAATGAATACCTGATTCATCACCGTTTTATTCTCAGACAGAGACTCGGTATAGGTCACCCGTGTACCTTTCTTCATACTTTGGAATCTACCCGGTGCAAGCAGCTCGAACTCCGTCATTTCGGCTTGTTTTTCGTAGAGATCTTCCATTTTCTCCGCGCCAAGCGGGCTGAGATAGAGCGAAAAAGATCCCACGATCAACATGACCGCAGCACCCGGAACCATAGTGAAGAGCAACAAGCGACGATCAGAAAAACCGGTTGCTGAAAGCACACTCATTTCATTCTCGGAATACATGCGCCCATACGCCAGCAATACCGAGATGAACAGGGCCATGGGCAGGATCATTTCAAGAAACGACGGCATTCTCAGAAGCAGCGTAAAAAAAACGACTTCCAGAGGTATTTCACCGGCAGCGGCTGACGCAAGCTGATTGATAAGCCTGCCGCTCATCATAATCATGAGTAGAACGATAGTGACTGCGGCCATTGTGCCGAGTAACTCACGTGATAAATATCGAAATAAGATCAAACGGTGTCGCACCTGTTTCGTCGGGTAGTTACCTCTCTGTCGCAGCTGCCGGGTCAATCAGAGAGATCCACAAGGCAGCATTGTACTGTTTTTTTCAGCTTCCGTTACCCCAGCTACTTGTATTTTCCCGGTCTGGCCGCACACTTAGATGGAACATGTTATTTCGCTACATCGAATATGACCGAACCAGCCCCCTAAGGAGCCACGATGGATTTTCAGATTTTCACCGGTAACCCTGCAGAACTTCCTGCAGATACTCTCGTCGTCACAATTAACGATAACGGTGAGCTCTCTGCCTCTGCCGAAAAAATAGATTCTGCCTCGGGTGGAGCTATCCAGGCTCGAATCAGCGCAAAAGATGTCACGGGGAGTGCTGGCAGCTCTCTCACCCTGTATTCGCTGGCCAATACTCAAGCCAACCGCACCGTCATTGCCGGTAGCGGTAAAGAGAATCTTAATGCTGTCGATGCTAACAAAATCGCCAGTACAATCGGCAAAGCTATTGCAGGAAAAACCGGAACCGCCGCCGTTGATGTCTCTGCCCTGGCCACCGACAGCCGACCACAGGCCTGGTGGGCCGAGCAGATCGTACTCGCGGTTCACGCTGCGCAATACAAGTTCATCGCCACTCTGCCAGGGAAAGAACCATCACCCGCACTGGACACTCTCGTCTGGATTGGTGAAGACGTCAAAACAGCTCTGACCGTCGCCGATGCTAAAGGTCTGGGTACGTCTTACGCCAAAGAACTCGGCAATATGCCACCCAACATCTGCACTCCGACCTATCTGGCAGACGAAGCTCAGAAGCTGTCCGACGCTGCGGGCTTTAGCTGCAAGGTCTACGACGAGAAAGAAATGGAAGAGATGGGCGCGGGCGCTTTCTATTCCGTTGCCAAAGGCTCTTCTGAACCCGGCAAGCTGATTATCATGGAATACAAAGGTGCAGGCAAAGAAGCGCCTCACATGATTGTGGGCAAAGGTATCACCTTTGATACCGGCGGCATCAGCCTGAAGCCGGGTGCCAAGATGGACGAGATGAAGTACGACATGTGCGGCGCCGCATCTGTTTTGGGCACCATGAAAACAATCGCCGAGCTGAAACCGGCCATCAACGTGGTTGCTATCATTACCAGCGCTGAAAATATGCCAGCAGGCGACGCTAGCAAGCCGGGCGACGTTGTGACAACACTGTCCGGGCAGACCGTCGAAATTCTTAATACCGACGCCGAAGGCCGACTGGTGTTATGTGATGCGCTGACTCTGGGTATTCGTGACTACAAGCCAGCCACCTGTGTGGATGTTGCCACCCTGACCGGCGCTTGTATGGCGGCTCTCGGGAAGGTGAATTCTGGCTTGTTTACCACCGATGAAGAACTGGCTACTGAGCTGAATACTGCAGGCGCTTACTCCGGCGACCGCGTCTGGCGTTTACCGCTGGAAGACGATTACCAGTCACTGCTCGACAGTAACTTTGCAGATATCGCTAACATTGGCGGCCCTCTCGCGGGAGCGACAACTGCTGCGTGCTTCCTCTCACGCTTTACCGAGGGAACCCGCTGGGCTCACGTCGATATTGCCGGACCAGCATGGGGCGGTGATGGCACAAGCAAAGGTGCAACAGGACGTCCTGTTCCCCTGCTTACCACCTATCTGTTAAATAAAGTAAGCTGATTTCAGAGCTGACTTTTCGCCCGCATTAGCGGGCGAAGAATACCTCAGCGCGGTGCTCAGATGCCGCGTCGTCCATCGGGCGGGTTGAAATCACAACCCGATTCGATGGCACTCCCCGTCTTACAAGATATTGGTAAACGGCGCGTGCGCGCTGATAAGCCAGATCATCACGACGCGAGTCCTGATCCAGACCAGCCTGCTCACCTGTCCCCACAACCACTAACGTTACCCCAGGGCACTTGAAGAAATCGTCGCTGATTTCATCAAGACGAGGGAAGTACTCGCGTTGCAACAGGTACGAACTCTCAGAAAACTCAACCTGAGCATTTTTTAATTGAAGCCCACAATCTGCAACATGAGTTCTGGCTACTCGTTGGCTGGCCACCTGATATGGCTGATATAAAGGCGTGCGCGCTTCATCCGGATCATAGCTACGACCAGCCTGACCGCGACTGGCGGGTGCATATGGGTACCAACTGAGGCCCAGGCCCCAACTGAACACATCGCCCGATAGCCTTTCTGCAGTTGCTTTCAGTTCAACGCCCGACGACAAACCGTAAGTCACACCGCCTCCAAGAGACAGGTTTACCGAGTTTTCCAGTTCGTTATCGGCACTACCGGAAACAAACATACGGCTGACGCCACTGGAGATAAACCAATTCAATTTGTGAGGCCAAGTGTCGTCGTATCGACGGTTGGAATACCAGATGGATGGGTACCAGGCGACAGTGGCAGCGGCAAAGCTGTATTCAGAATTCTCCACCGCATTATCTCTCAGCGCCTGGAGTTCGCCCTTCTGACTGAAATCAAACTCAAGAGCCCACTGGTCAAACAAGTCATAGCCCGCACCGAGGCTCACACCCCAGTCGTGCCGGTCAGAGACGGTGTAAACACTGCCTTCGGTCTCTGGGCTGAAACGCGAATATTCTGCACTGCCCGTTATATAAAGACGTTCTTTCGATAACTCAGCCGCAGTTGCAGGCAGGGCCACCATGGTGCTTAAAGAAAGGATCAGCGCGATTGAACGGCGACGAATTAACAGAAGAGCAAGCATCCCCCAAAGCATTGAGAAAGCGCCGACACCAGTCGAAGAAGTCATATGATCTGATAGAGTTTCTGGTGCTTCAGGAGCCTGATCACCACCTTCGCTTCCATCGTCTTCATCCACATCAGGTGCTTGATACTGGGTATCATCATCGAGGTAGTCCGGAATGCCATCGCCGTCGGAATCCGGACATTCGCCAGCCACAGGGCACTCTTCAGCATCGCCTACACCATCACCATCAGAGTCACCACCACCAGGCGCTGTATCCGGATCTTCAGCATCGAGAATACCATCGCCGTCACTGTCCACTGACATATAGTCCGGCGTGCCATTACTGTCTGTGTCACGGCAGTATGGATAACCTTCAGGACACTCCTCTGAATCGCTAAGCCCGTCGCTGTCACTATCACCGCCGTTCTCTCCCTGAGATGCATCGACCTGGGATGGAATACCGTCACCGTCTGCGTCATCAGTGAGTGCGCTGCCAAACAAAGTTTCATCTTCATCGCTGACACCATCGTTATCACTATCGGTATCAGCGTAATCCGGGAGGCCATCGCCATCGGTATCAAGCGGCATCCAATCGTCTCGCAGACCGTCATCGTTAACATCCGGTCCGTTATCCACAACGCCATCTCCATTTATGTCGGCATCGTAGCGGTTGTCATAACCATCGCCATCATCATCGGCCGGGCTGACAATGCCTGCCTCATAACCATCATGAATCGAATCAGAATCGCTGTCTGACTGCATATAGTTGGGTACGCCGTCCTGATCCGCATCACCGCAGCATTCATAAACATCAGGCAAGGCATCAGTATCGCTATCACCGCCACCCAGTGAATTAACGGGGTCACGGACATCGGCGATTCCATCGCCATCGGCATCATTCAACGTTTCGGAGAGGTCATCGATGCCATCAGCGTCACTGTCTGTATCAAGCAAATCCGGTGTGCCGTTATTATCGGTATCCAGAAGGGCAAAGTCGGCGACGCCATCTCCATCACTATCGGGTGCCCCCGTGCTGTCTGCGTCCATTGCGTCATCTATGCCATCATTATCAGAGTCGCGACCTGACAGAGCGACTGCCAGCTCTTCATCATCACGGAAATCATCGCCATCTGAATCACGACGCGCAGGATCTGAACCGATCAGGCGTTCGACGTAATTCGACAGGCCATCCTGATCAGAATCATTGGTTGGCGTGAAAACATCGGCAATACCATCGCCATTTTCATCCCGAGGGTTGCTGGCGTCACTGCCCACTTCAGGGCCATCAAGCACACCATCGTTGTCGGTATCAGGGTTTTCCGGGTCAGTACCTACCAGAGCCTCATCACTGTCGCTCAACCCGTCGTTATCATCGTCGGTATCAGTGACATCCGATACACCGTCGTTATCATTGTCTGCCGGAATACTGCTATCGTCCTTCGGATCAGAACCTGCAATTGTCTCATCAGCATCGGTATAACCATCACCGTCATCATCTGTGTCTGCGTTGTCACCAATGCCGTCGCCGTCGGTATCTTCTGTTTCCGTCGGGTCATTCGGGAAGGCATCCTCTGGATCGATCACGCCGTCTTCATCAGAATCCAGTGTGATCGCCAGCGTAAAATAATCACCGGTCGTCAGTTCGACCCCTGCAATTTCCCCCGTAGAACGATTCACTTCTCCGACACGCACAGCCTCCTCAGAGAAGTCATCATCAGCATTGCGACGGACCAGATAAACCCGCGTTCCCGGTGCAAGTACCGGCAGATCAAATTTCATCGCAAGTGGCGCGATAAGGTTGCTTGCCTGATAAAGCCAGACGCGCTCCGAGCGATAGGAATATGACCCGGAAATATCAGCGTTCGAGAAAGAAACCGCACCGCCGTTATGCCCCATCAAAGCGAAAGAGCGGTCAGCACCCAAAACCGGACGAGCAATATTATTACCGGAAGCAAAATCAGTGGTCGTAGAAACCGTTAATTCAGGAGATCTGACCGACCTGGAAATGAGCTGGTTCAGGCCACTCGTATCATCACGCCCAAGACCAAAGACGTCGGTGTTATAAGCTGAATCGACCGTCGACTGCCAGACCACGGTATTGTCCGAAGCCAGGTAGTCACCTGACAGCCCGATTCCGTGTTTTACGGCCAGGTAGCTGTGCACACGCTGCAGTTGATTTTCGCTCAACTCATCGGCATACCAGATCACTTCCATGATATCGCCGTTGAACGGTTGCGCGCTCTCGGCGAATCGTGTGCCATAACCAATAGATATAGTGTCCCCCCGGGTTACAACGGGCTCATCAGCGACGCTGAAAGCCTGAGTATCATTATAACCAAGTGTGACATCGGTATTATTCGAACCACCAACCACCGCAAAGTTGATCACGCTTTCTGATAATGGAATGGGAGAGCTATAGAGATAATCTGGCCAGGCTGAAAACTCCGACTCAAAGCTGAGCTGTAAACGGCCTGCGTAGTCTGAATCATCCCCCGCTACCGATAAACCGGGCTCAGCGGCTTCCGGTAGACTGCTGTTGGCCAGACCCATAATCCGAGCAACACTGTCGGTATCAGGAAGGCTGTTCAAACGGGTGACAGCAATCATGGTGAGCGGTGTGACATTGTCACCCTCTTCCACCAACGAGGCATCCGTATCATGAAACAGGCGATTATTCTGGTAACCCGTGGTGTAGGGATGGAAGTTGTGTTCTGCATCCGCTGCGCTCAGTGCCCACGGTGCCGCAGAACCGGTTACACGCACTTCGACATTATTTGAGGCGCCGGAATTATCTTTCCAGGCAACGGCGATATCGCCGGCATCATCCGACTTTAACCAAAGGCCAGCATCATTGAAGGATACACCACCCGGCGCGGCCTGAACTGACACAGAAAAAGTGCATAGTACCGACAGCAGAGAGGCAGTCGACCATTGAAACAGCTTCATACAATTATCTCCGTACCTTCCACGCGTGGGGAGCTGTCAGCCGACCGTTATTATTGTTAATTGCCGACAACCGTGGCGGTAAGGATGTATCTTAAAAAGACAGCCCCCAGATTACAATGTGTAACCTGAGGGCTTACATATGATTTACGGGTGTTTACTCACTCAGAGTGGTCGCCAAAATAGAGTTCAACACGGCGCTTCTCGTCTTCGCTCAGACCTCTGGAGGCATCAACACCTCGTGAAATTTTAACGATTCGGTTTGAAGGCACGCCCCGCTCCATTAGGTACTGCGCTACAGACTCTGCTCGTTTCAGAGCCAGCGCTTCGTTATAGCGCTTGGAGCCGCGACTGTCTGTATAGCCAATCAGAGTGATTTCAAGATCAGGACACGAGAAGAAATCTTCTGCTGCCATATCAAGACTTTCATCAAACTCAGAACTCAGGCGGGATGAATCATAAGCGAACAGTACATCCGCCCTTGAACGCTCAACCTGACACACCTCTTCTTTACCTGCAGCGGTAGGTTCAATCACAACGACTGGTTGCGCAGAAGGTACGGCAACATCAACAGGTGCGTAAACCGGCAATGCAGCTTCTTCGATCACCTGAGATTCACGCTTCCATGATCGATTCTCAGACGCGAACGGATACCAGATCAGACTCAGACCATACGTCAGAACATCCCCCGAGATCCGATCTAAAGAACCACGGAGTTGAAGCTTAGGCGTCAGACCGTAAGTCACACCCGCGCCGTACATTATGTTCATCGAGTTCTCACTCTCAGAGAGAGCATCGCCTGAAGTATTGAGGTGTGACACACCACCAGTCAGATACCAGTTGAACTTCTCTGGCCAGTCTCCGGCGTAGCGCTCATTTTCCTTCCAGATTGCAGGAAACCACTTCGCGGACAGAACCGCAGCATCGTACTCAATACCCACGTCACTGCCTGCGGTTGCTGCCTCCAGCTCGCCTTTTGTCGCGTAAGAAAACTCTACTGCCAACTCATCCAACAGGTCGTACCCCAAGCCAAGACCTGCACCCCAATCATGACGGTCGGTGATTCTGATACCACCACCTTCAGTGATAGGGGCAAAGCGTGAGTACTCCAGCGAACCCAGTACATACAGGCGCTCTTTATCGGCTTCTACCGCGGCCGCTGGCAAAGACGCGACTGCAAGCAGCAGCGCCAGATGCCGACGGCGGACAAGGAGAAGTGCAGCAACCACCCAGAGCAGGCTCATAGACCCCGATCCTGTTGATGTCCGCAGATAGCCTTCATTGCTATCAACCACACCGTTGTCATTGCTGTCAGTGTTCTCTTTACCATCTTCAATGCCATCTCCATCAGAGTCAGGGTTAAGAGGATCTGAACCGGCAGCCACCTCATCGCCATCAGACACACCATCGTTGTCTGAGTCTGCATTGTTCGGATCAGTGCCGCGCTCAGCTTCATCCTCATCCGTCAGCCCGTCATTATCGGTATCGGTATTACCCGGCGCCTGGTCAATGCTGTCGTCAGTGTCATCAAGGTAATCTGGAGTTCCGTCACCATCGCTGTCTTCACAGCTCGGATAACCCGCAGAACACTCGTCTTCGTCACTGATGCCGTCGCCATCACTGTCCCCGCCTGAGGTGCCGGTATCACCGTTGTCGCCATCTACGCGGTCCGGGATACCATCACCGTCGGTATCGCGATCCGGGAAGGCGCCATAACCAGACTCTTCTTCATCAGGTATACCATCATTGTCGCTGTCGGTATCACGATAATCGGCGAGGCCATCGCCATCAGAGTCGATTGGCTGCCAGAAGTCGTTAATACCATCGAGGTTCCCGTCAGGACCATTATCAACATTACCGTCGCCATCTATATCTGCGTCATAGGTATCGTCGTAGCCATCCAGATCGGTATCGTTGCCACTGATACCAGCTTCAATAACGTCATCGATAAAGTCACTGTCGGTGTCGGTCTGCATGTAATCAGGCTGACCATCACGGTCTGTGTCGTAGCAGCACTCAATCGCATCAGGGATGAAATCACCATCACTGTCGCCACCACCAACAGCAGTCACAGGGTCTACGAGGTCTGGAATACCATCACCATCCGCATCTGCCAGCGTCTCATTGATGTCATCAATACCATCGTTATCACTGTCTGTGTCTAACAGGTTAGGTATGCCATCTCCATCGACATCGACAATCGCGAAGTCAGCTACGCCGTCACCATTCTCGTCTGGCGCTCCGATAACACTGGCGTCCAGCGCATCGTCAATACCGTCGTCATCGATGTCTTCACCGGTGAGCACAACAGCGATCTCTTCATGATCACGATAGCTGTCACCATCGCTGTCACGCGCCTCTGGATCTGATCCGATCAGAGTTTCGAGGTAGTTTGAGAGACCATCGCTATCACTGTCATTCGTGCTGTCCAGAGCATCTGGAGTGCCGTCCCCATCTTCATCAGAAGGGTTGTTGGTATCACCAATTTCAGTGCCGTCATCTACACCATCGCCATCGGAGTCGGGATTCTTCGGATCTGTACCGAGATTCTCCTCGTCTTCGTCAGAAATGCCGTCGTTATCATCGTCGTCATCGTTAACATCAGAGATGCCGTCACCGTCGTTGTCTGCAGGGACATCGTTCGGATCAAGTGGGTCACTACCATTCTGATTCTCGTCGTCGTCAGAGTAGCCATCACCATCATCATCGTTATCGGCGTTATTGCCAACGCCATCGCCGTCTGTATCCGTATCTTCATTCGGATCGTTCGGGAAAGCGTCGTCTTCGTCATTCACACCGTCGTTGTCATCATCATCGTCGTTAACATCTGACACACCGTCACCATCGTTATCCGCTGGAGTATCATTCTCATCCAGAGGATCAGTACCGCTGTCAATCTCATCCTGGTCGTTGTAACCGTCGTTATCATCGTCGGTATCTGCGTTGTTACCTGTGCCATCCCCATCGGTATCCGTGTCTTCATTCGGATCGTTCGGGAAGTCATCTTCATCATCGTTTACGCCGTCGTTATCGTCGTCATTATCGATGTTGTCAGGTACCCCGTCTCCGTCGTTGTCGTTACCAACATCGTTTGGATCAAGAGGATCAGTGCCAGCCGCAACTTCGGTTTCGTTGTTGATGCCGTCGTTGTCCGAGTCATTGGTTGGGTCGTTGTTCGCCGCATCCAACTCATCAGATACACCATCGTTATCCGCATCGTTATTGGCAGATTCCAGCGCATCGATGATGCCGTCACCGTCAGTATCTGTGGTGCCTT
>PBQA01000011.1 GCA_002724925.1 Oceanospirillaceae bacterium | reverse complement strand
CTCAATTCACGACCAAGAAAACGATTAAACTACAAGACACCTGAGGAAATGTACTATGAAATCTAATTATTTCTGTCGCACTTCAAACTTGATACTAAGATTTATTCCAAGTGCAGATAGTGCCTAAAATTGGCCCTGAAACTCTATAAGTTTTCATTTCATTTGAAAGTTCACATGTGAGATCCAGTGAAATTCCATCCAGTTCGGAGTTTTCTTCTGTGCTCATTTTTGTGGTTACCCATATTTCATAGCTATTTCCTTGATAGTCAATAGTTACTACTTGGCTAACCGCAAATTGTATCGGAAGTACTTTTTGACCGATTGATCTTTCATACAGAGCTGGAAATTCAAAATATCCGTTTTGGTCTGTTACTGTTGTGTCTTCCAGTGGCTTTTTCCAGTCAGTCAGTCGTGTAACTTTAGCGCCAATAGCAGGCTGACCATTTAAAGTGACCTTGGCTTTGATCGAAGAAAATGTACAAACTCTACCAATATCTGAAATCGACATGGAATGTCCCTTGTTAATTATTAATAACGTTAGTAATAAAAAAGAAAATATTTTTGATATCACTTTTAATATTCTTCTTATATGTTCGTCAATGTTCATGTCGACAGAATATTATAGCCGTTGCGCTAAACCGCAGTTTTTCTGCTCCGTTAGCTAACATAGAACTTTTTCGGAATGATATTTCCACTATTATCCACCCACCAATACGGTCGGACACCCCAAAACAATCTTGCCGCCGTGAGCTGTTGAGTCCCCCATCCGTGCTGCAGGTTTATTGCTCATCAGGACGGTTGTACTGCCCATAACAATAGAATCGGGAGGCCCAACGCAGACACACATGCTGCCCAGAGTCGCGGCTGGCATGTTACCGATGAGCACCGTCGGCGCGCCGGGAGAGACAATAGGGCCACCAACGTGCGGTACCGGGCCAGATGACATCGGGCAGACGTGCATATCAGTGATGCGTGAGGCTGGTTTTGCCATGATCAGGCTCCTTCAATCATGCCGTTTCCGCCGCGAGCCAGGTCGATCCCTTGGGCGAGGAACAGCTTGTAGTTGTCTTCTATTTTTTCTGGGTCAATCGTGGCTGAGGCGAGTGTGATACTACCCGCCACGGCATGGGCGTATAGGTAGGCTGGTGGTGGCACTTCGGGTTCGCCTGGTGGCGTCATGCTTCCGGTACACCAACTTGCTGCGGTGGCCGCCCAGCTGGCTGCAGTTTTGTACTGTGTTTTTTCACCGAGTTCTTTGCAGCGCTGGCGATGGTCCTCGGTGGGTTTGCGAGCCCAGGTTTCGGTCGCCAACAGGGCATTAATGTTGTGTTCGTCGGTATCTGGCTTTTGGGCTTTTCTCGCTGCCAGACAGGCCCACCAGACAGCTTCTCGCTTAGGCAGGCCGTGGGCCAGTAGCTTGATGGCATCCTGGTAGTAACCTGCTTCCATTAAACGCTCAATACTAATCTGCGGGGCTGTATCAGGAATTACGACATCAGCGGCCTCTGGCTCAGTTAATTCAAATTCTTTGAGCAGTTCGTCGGCGGTCAGCGCCTGTATTTTTATCAGCTGAGTCATGCTGTTACCACTTAGTTAATTTTGGTCAGGGCACCCTTCACCGTGAGTATGCCGCCAGCTGATACTTCGCCGATGGCGCTGGCCTTGGCCTTGAGCATGGTGCCTTTAATCTGAACGCCGGTCTGGTCGATTTTGATGCTGTTAGCGCCGACTTTCAGTTCGATTGAGGTCTTGGAGGTAATTTTAATCGCGCCCATGGCGTCGATAGTGGACGTTCCTTTGCTGACTTTCAGGCTGTGATTGCCTGAGTCTACTTTGGTTGTCTGATTACCTTTCGATACGGTCAGTGAATCGTTGCCTTTGCTGACGGTTGCTGTGCGATTCTGTTCGACGGTCAGTTTCTGGTCGTTCTTAACGGTAACAGTCTGGTCGTTTTCGACGGTGCCGGTCTGGTCATTATGAATGATCCAGTTGTGATCCTTGCCGGCTTCCATATAGATTTCTTCGCTGCCCTTTTTATCGTCAAAGCGTAGCTCGTTAAACTCGCTGTCTTTGATCATGGTCTTCCAGCCACTTTGGGTCGATGTGTAGTTCGGACCAGCGTTGGTTCCATTATATACGGCACCTGTGACCAGCGGACGATCAGGGTCACCATTGATGTAGCTGATCACCACTTCCTGGTCGATACGCGGGACAAAGTTAGCCCCCCAGCCTTTGCCAGCAAACTGTTGCACTACTCTGACCCAGCATGAGTTCTGCTCGCTGTTCCA
Organism: Oceanospirillaceae bacterium; assembly: GCA_002724925.1. Taxonomy (GTDB): domain Bacteria; phylum Pseudomonadota; class Gammaproteobacteria; order Pseudomonadales; family Oceanobacteraceae; genus Thalassolituus. The sequence continues at coordinate 8,665 of PBQA01000011.1, read as the reverse complement.
GGGAAAGGTGACTTTGACCTGAGTAAAGGTATCTTTGGAACTGTCGCTGCCGGTCGCCTTTACCTCGGTTACGGTGGCAACCTGTGGCGCGTGAACCTGGCGTCGATAGGCATCGTGTCGTGGTCTGACCAGGGTGTCTGACGGTACACAGCTGAAGCGATTTGAATTCTGGGTTGATTCACCATTGCCGTCGCGAGCAATGATGCTTAGATGCGTAATCAGGTATTTACCGGTCTCGCTGGAAATAGGGTGATCAAGCTCGAAGCGCGCACCGGCATATAAGGCAATAATATTACTGGTGCCTTGAGCAACATCGAATCCGGCTTCTACGGCTTCCATGCTATTCTCAGCAAAGGACTTACTCTGAGCATCCACCAGTGTATGCTCGCTATCGCCTTCGGGCTGCAGATGGAAGGCGCCATAGCCCTGGGTTGTTAAACCAGCAATTTTGTTCAGATCTGACTTGGTTTTAACTGTTTGTTTGTGATCTTTACTCGTCGTGTTTTCAGAGTAATCACGAAATTCGAAAGCGTTCGTGTGGTAATTGAACGTACGCTGCCAGCTGTGCACTGAGGGAATATCCGGCTGGACTCCGCCACCGTCATATTCGGCCTTGGCCGCGCCTGAGTCGACGAAGTCTTGAGCATCGTCCACAAAAATCAGTTCGTGTTCGCCGTCTTTGTGCGTGAAGTAGTAGCTGATTCCCTCTTCTGCGAGTAGACGTGAAACGAAGGCAAAGTCCGTTTCTTCAAACTGAACACAGTATTCACGTTCGGCAAATTTACCTTTGGTGTTCAGCTTGAATGAGACAACCTTACTGTATTCTTTCAGGACTTCTTCAATAATCTTGTCGGCGGTTTTTTTCTGGAAAATCCGGTTTTTTGCACCGAGTGTGGTAAACCAAAGTCCCGGCACTACTTCTGCGCGGTAGCGACGTAAGCCTTCATCATTAACATCAAGCATGGCCAGGTGGTTGATGTAGCCGTGAATAAAGCGAGATTCCTTAGTCTTTTCTGATTGCAGGCTGATAGTGACGTCTTTACCCAGAAGATCTTTCTGAGCAATCTCGTGGTTGTCAGAGTATAAATCGAGATGAAAATGGAAAAGATCTGAAATGTATTCGTCGCCCGTCAGCTCCGACACAATCATTGCGTCTTTACCTAGCGGAGTCGTTATCTGAATAAGGCGGTTGTTCTGACTGAGTGCCGTCATGCTATATCACCACTGCGTTTGTGATGGGTAGCGTAATGAGGGGGCTACGCTTCCACTTGCGTTAGAATCCTTTAGAACAGAGCAGCCTGTTGCAGGCTGCTCTGAGGTGTAATGGGGTAGGATACCCTATTACAGTGGTTTTGCAGTAGTCAGGTCGTAACCAACCTTCATGTTCTTAGTATTCTTGTTGGTCTTGTCTGCGTGAGTCAGGTCAGCTTCGATTTTTGCGAAGCTCAGAGAGATAGACTCAGCTGGAGCACCGCCAGCTGCAGCGCTGATGCTGTAAGAAGAGATGATGACTTCATCCAGAGTGTAGACAGCGTACTTCTCTACTTTCTCTGCACCAGTCTGAACAACGTGGATTTCTACCTTAACACCAGCATCACCAGTAACAGATGACTTGAACAGACCACCTGAAGCAGCGTCCAGTGGCTTAGTTACAGTCACTTCGCTGATGCTTGGACGAGATGCTTCACGGTTAGACATTGCACCCGCTTGCATAGTGATTGAGCGGCCAACGCCGAAGCTCATGCTATCAACTTCAATCCAGTTTTCGTAACCAGCTGCGGTTACGTTACCTGATGGGTTGTTGCCGTTGAAATTCATGTAGATAGCCATTTAACAATTCCTCTGTATGTAGTTAAAGATTTCCTTCAAGCCTTGGCTGTGCGGGCTGATTTAAAGCGCTTAAACCACGGCCATATGGCAAGTGAGGCCAAGTTAAACAGATTAGATTCGAGACGAAAACCCCTGTTTTTCGATTATTTATTCGACTCTGGCACGAATTTAACAGGCGCACTTTCGGTGTAGGCAGGCCCGACAGACAGGGTCTTTAAGTAAATGGGGAAGGATAGGTGTCAGTGGGGACTTTGACTCTGACACGATTTATTAAAAGAAATTTTTTGCTGAAATCGAGAAAATCACGATGACTCGTAATATTGCGCCATTAGGTGCGTGCGCCGATTTAAACAGTGGTCGGTTTTGACTTTTTCTTTGGGCGGCCGCGCTTAAGTGGACGTACCCGGTGGTTGGCAATTTTTTCAATTTTCTCGGTGAATTGATCTCCGCCGAGTACCTGGCCAAGTTTGATGGTTTCAGCAATGTAGGTCAGTAGTCCGCGGTCGAATTCATAGCGGAATAGCTTGCTGTATTCATTCGCACGTTCTTCGTAGGAGTCGCCGAGCGCCAGATATAGACGGTGGTCTTGCAGGATCTTACTTTTTTTACGACCAGTGTGGTGATTGAAACTCGACCACTCATAAAGCTCAGGGCTCTCGACAATCCCTTCATGCATGGGCTTCAGTTCAACGTAGCGATAGCAGGTAAGCAGATAGGCCTCGGAATCAATGACGCTGGACTTATAGCGACCACCCCATAGAGTGCCTGAGCGCTGGTAGCGGTGATTGACGTACTGCACATAGCGACGACCAAGCGACTGCATCATGGATGAAATGCCGTTTGCAATGTTCGGCGTAGCAACCATCTGAATCGCATTGGGCATTAATACGTAGGCATGGAGGTCAACATCGTATTGCTCAGCCGCTTTTTGCAGGGACGCCAGATAGAACTCGTAATCTTCGTCGTCGAAGAAGCAGTTCAGGTTGTTGTGCCCGACCTGAATGATGTGCTGTGGAATGTTGGCGATGTTAATACGCGGCAGTCTTGCCATGTCGAGTATGTATCCCTGCTGACGGTGATTCCCTGAAGTTTCAGACGCTGCCACGCTGAAGTGAGGCCAATTATGCTGAACAGGTGTTGCAAAATCAACCAGAGACGATTCAGGAAAAAATCTGTCACCGCCCCGCTTTTTTTGTTTTAATCGCAGCAGTCCACACAGAGCCGCTGTATCCGCAGCCTGCCCGGAGGGCGAGTGCTCTGTTCACTTGAGATATGGAAAATGGAATGAGCAGAAGCGTCTCTCTTGCAGTAAATGGTCGCACGGATATCGGCCAGATCAGGGAGGAAAATGAGGATGCAATTACCTGGTTTGCTCATCCTGATCAGCCGTTCGCGTATGTCGTCGTTGCAGATGGCATGGGTGGTTATAGCGGTGGGGCGCTTGCCAGTCGGATTACTATCCAGACGCTCAGTCTCTGTTTCAGTCAGCTAATCACGCCCACATTTCTCGCCTGTACGCCCGAACAACAGAAACTGATGATTCAGTCCGCAGTTCGCAGTGGGATTCATAAAGCCAATCTCTCGATCATCGAAGCAAAAGCAGAAAATCCTGACTTCTCTCATATGGGGACGACGGTTGTTCTCGCCGTGGTCTGGCAAGACCAGCTTACGGTGGCTCATGTCGGTGATTCCCGTGCATACCACTGGAGTCTGAAGGGGCTGACGCAGTTGACCCGCGACCACAGTGTGGTTCAGGAAATGATTGATGCGGGTACGCTTACCGAGGAAGAGGCCAGGACGAGTGATGTGCGCAATCACATTACCCGTGCGCTCGGGGTTCATGACGACGTCGAACCTGAGCTTAAGACCTACCGTTTAACCGAGAGCGCATTGCTTATGCTCTGCTCTGATGGTCTGACCGAGTATTTTGACAATGCCGAATTGCAACATATTCTTGCCACGCACCGTCCGGCACTCGAGTGTTGCTACCGCTTAATTGACGATGCGAACCACAGTGGCGGTCGGGATAACATCAGTGTCGGCATGCTGGAAGTTACCGTCGGACCCCATCAATCTGCAGCGCCGGTTATCTCAGTACCGAGCGGGCAGGGTGAAGATACTACTGTTCGCAGGAATCAGCCGCGTCCAGGGGAGTAACCTTGTTGAGTGGTTTCTCAGTAATATAGATACCCATTTCAGCCCCGCCTGACTTTCTGTGCGGGGCGCCTCTTTGCCCTGTGGATTTCTTTGGGTAAACTCCCGTTCAGAAATAGGTTTACTCTTTTATGTGTTTTAACAGGCCGGTATTCAAGCACTGATCATGTTGCTATAATGCCGCCGATTTTTACTGGGTCTGGCGTCAAAATAGCGTTGATAAGGCCCGATTTATGCGGCTCTGCTCTGGGCAGGCGCTAAACGGATTGCAATTTCAGTAGGGCAAGGATGTCTCAGAATTTTCCTCATAGAGATCGTTACGTGGGCCGTTTCCCGGCTCTACTGCTTCTTGTTAAAACACAGATGCGTGCAGCCGTGCCTGCACGTTTAAGGAACAGGGATATGTTGATTCATTCCAGCCTGGGTGCGTCCGTGCGCCGGGGTGTTACGTTGTCGTTACTGTCACTTTTTGCCGCTGGCGTTGTTCAGGCAGCGGATCCTCAGGTCCCTGGTATTTCAGCCCAGCAGGCATCTTCTTTACGTGATGTATTTGGTATTAATGCGCCTGATGATCAGCCTGACGCAGATGAAGATTTTCGCCAGCGCGCTCGTCAGAAAGATCTGATGCCAAGCACGGATGGCGATATCCCAGATATTAATGATCGTGATGCTGGCCCTCGCATTCTCGTGAATAAATTCGCTTTCGAGCGCCTCGAAGAATTTCCTGAGTTCGGTATTACACGAGAAGGTGTGCTTGCCGAGGCTGAGCGTCTGCGTATTGTTTATATGAAAGAAGATCAGCGCGGTGATGCTGGTTACACGCCCGATGAGCTTCGCGAAATTACAGCCTATCTGCGTGATATTGGCAGCGATTCAGATGTTGATGATCTGACGCACGAAGACATGCAAGCGCTGATCGAACTGATTCGTGACCAGAAACGAAGCCGCGGCCTTAGCTTCGCCGACCTCGAAGAAATTGCGAACCTGCTGACGATTTATTACCGCAAGCGTGGGCTGTTTCTGGCGCGTGTGCTCTTGCCAGCACAGGAAGTTGAGAATGGTGTTGTTACCTTCACTGTCATGGAAGGGCGTTTAGGTCAGCTTGAAGCTCTTGGCAACGAGCGCTACAGCGAAGAGCTGCTCGAGTCGCCACTCGAGCACATCGTTGGCGGTATTGTCACGAGTCAGCAAGTTGAAGAAGCCCTGTACATTCTTAACGACCTGCCGGGTATGACATTAACGGGTGCGTTCAGCGCTGGTAATAACCCAGGTGAAACACGGCTTCGCTTGGTGGTTCGTGAGGAAGATGACTTCTCTTATCTCGTGCGCTTTGATAATCACGGTGCTCGGTTTACAGGTAAAGCGCGCGCATACGGCAACATGCAATGGCACAACCCGGCGGGCATTGGTGACAACCTGAGCATCGGCCTGCTACGTTCTGAAGATATCGGCCAGAATGATTCGGGTGACGGTCTTGCAGATGAAATTGGTACGCGGGAGGCGCACAGCAACCTCGGTCAGATCAGTTACTCGTTGCCTGTATTTAACCTGCGCAACCGGGTGACGATCAGTGCCGATCGCAACACCTTTGATCTTGTTGATGAAGACGGTGGCATTATTAATGCCCTGGAAATTAGCGGTGTAAATACTACCTACGCGCTTCGTTACGACTATCAGATTCGCCGTACCCGTGACTTTAATATGTCGACGGGGCTGGCAGTTACCGATAAAACATCAACGGTAGAGAGCTATATCGATTTTCTGTCGACGAAAGATCACGTAGTGGCGGGTGAGTGGAACTTCTACATCGATGGCCTGAGCCAATCGGGTATTCGTATGCTCAACACAGCGAATCTCCGCGTTCAGTACGGTAGCTTCCAGACCGACGTTGTTGAAGGTGCTGATGAAAATTATGTGCGCACGGCGATTGATACCAGCTCGCTATTCTTCATTCCTCTGCCATTTACCGAGAAATACAGCCGCTTACTGACCAGCGTTCGCCTTCAGCATACTGACCAGTCGCTCCCTTCGTTTGAGCAGTTCAGTATGGGGGGCTCAACGGGCGTTCGCGGTTTTCAGGTCGGCGACTTCTCTGCTGATAAATCCGCATTTATTAGTAACGAGTGGTACTTCGACCTCCCTGAGTGGAATCTATTCGGTAGAAATACCCTGAACGATGTATTCCAGGCCGGTATTTTATTTGATCTTGCATACGGCATTCAGAACGGCGGTTTCATAACGGATAGCGGTACATTGGCAGAAGACGAGTGGGCGCAGATGAGTGCTGCTGGTCTTGTATTTAAAGCAAGCTGGGGTTCGACCTTCAGCAGCAAAGTGTCTGTTGCTACCCCTGTATATGGTAAGTCGAGCCTCGACCCGCAGGAGGGTGACTCCAGTACCGAACCACTGAATAACAATCCTGATGCTATCGAAGTATTCGCTGACATCAACTTTTATTTCTGACGCACAAAAGCGCAGCGCCGGTGACCAGACAGCCGGTACACATGGATAAGCTACCGGAGGGTTAAGCCCTCCTTGCAATGAGAGCAGTGACAATGACCCACTACACGAAAAAACGCATTGAAACCGTATCAAACAGTTTCAGAAAAAATGCCCTGAGCGTTGCTATATCAGCCTTGAGTACGACCCTTGCCGGGGTACGTGATGGCCTGAAAGGTGGGGTGTATGTCACTTTAATTGCAGGGCAGGTGGTAGCGCCGGTTGCGTGGGCGGCGAATCTGCCTGAGCTGGCTGCTGGTCAGGAAAGTACTATCTCAAATACTGGTAGTACACTTGATGGAGTGACAAACCTTGATGGTGCAGCTGAGTATACAATTACAGGTTCTCCTAGTCGTGCTTTGGTAGAGTGGGATAGCTTTGATATCTCTCAAAATTACGGAGTAGAGTTTAAGCAGGGTGGGTCAAATAACATCTTGATCAATCAGATTAACTCTGGTGCGTTTAGTGAAATTAGTGGTCTTCTCAAAGCTGACGGAAATATCATTCTTGTAAACCCGAATGGCGTTACGCTTACTGGAACATCCGTGATTGATGTTAACAGTCTGGCTGTTGCTGGTTTTTCTGGTGGTGGCGATCTTACTGATTTTTTAGACGGCACAATAGATGATCTGGACCTGGGCTCGGGATCGGGCGTCATTACGATTCAAGATGGCGCAAATTTAAGCGGCATTGATCAGGGGGTTGTCCTGGTTGGTGGCTCAGTTCTGAACGGAGCGGATATTGCTGTTGCTAACTATATTGGTATGGGGGCGGGCACCGGAGGTGCGATCACTTTCGATGAAAACAATATTATTGGTTTCTCTGTCGACGGTGACGTGGCGACTGCTAATGCATTGAAAAGCCTCGGGGATCTTACCGCAACTGGTGGTACTATCTTCCTATCGGCCAGTGCCGCTGGTACAGCAATAAATAGTGCACTTAATATCGAGGGCACAGTCCAGGCTGCCTCCATTAACATTGATTCCAATAAAATTACCCTCGGTGAATTAGGGCAGACAGCCAGTCACGATGTTAATATCAGCGCTACCAATTCACTATCTCTTTCAAACTTAAGCAAAGTAACAATTGAATCTGGCGCAGACTACTCTATAACTGCGCCCTCAGTAAGCTTGTCTGCAGAATTTAACGATATTACTACCTCAGCAATCGATACAAATATACTCAGAGCGAATGGTGATATATCAAGAGTAAGCGAGACCTCTTCTGAGCCGGGATTGTTAATAAAATCAGTTTCATCTGCTCAACTAGAAAATGGAAATATCTCGACAGATACTAATGCAAACCTCATAGCTGATTTAGGATTAGGGTTAGATAACTCACTTCAAACGAACGGAATATCATTTTCAGGTGTTAGTTCGGCGGAGCTGAACAACAATGTTCTCTCAGGTTCTGTAGGCACGGACAGTTTCGAAGTCACAGGTACTGCTCTGACGGCTAACGCAATCTCTGTGACCAATGCAGCCACAGCCATTGATGCCGGTAACGGCGACGACACAGTCACTGTTAACGATGCCAGCTCAGCACTTACTGGCACTGACAACGCGCTGGACACAGCCATTTATCAGTTCACCTCTATTGATAGTGCTGACCTCACTGATAGCGCCCTGACAGGTACTTCTGGTGCCGATACCTTCGAGGTGACAGGGGCTAAGGCTCTGACTTCTGCTGATATCGATTTCAGTAATGTTGCCTCTGTCGATGCCGGTAACGGTGATGATCAGGTTAATACTAATGCCGCTGCGTTGGTCGCCAATACTAATGAAGCTTTGGTTACAAATAGCATTAGTTTTACGGATATTGAATCTGCGGATCTTAGCGATGGGACACTGACCGGTACTGCTAATGCTGATGCATTCGAAGTCACGGGTTCAAAAGCTCTGACGACAGCGGGTATGAGTTTCACTAATGTCGCTTCCGTGGATGCCGGCGACGGTAGTGATCAGGTCAACACTATTGGCGCGACTCTGGTCAGTGAGACCGATGCCACGGGAACTGTCGCTATTGATAACGCCCTGACGACCCAACAGATCGCATTTACCTCTGTAGAAAATCTCGATCTGGCGAGCGGTGCCCTGGTTGGTAGTGATGCAGCTGACACCTTCGCAGTCACCGGTTCTGCTTTGACAGCCAATGCAATCACTGTAACCAATGCAGCGTCTGG
>PBQA01000004.1 GCA_002724925.1 Oceanospirillaceae bacterium | reverse complement strand
GCTCGACGGTCATCCCAGAAGCCGCATCGACGATCTCATGCCCTGGAACTTCGCGGCCGCGTCAAGCCGCGCCGCGTAGGGGATCGCCGAGGCGCTTACAGTCAGCCTAAGAGCTACGCGTAAAAACGCAGCCAGCCTCGCATGTCGTTTTCCCTGAATGGGGCAGACCGCAATTTTCAGGCCTTCAATACCTTCCATCGCACTTTGAGGACCGAACAAAGGGTGCGTTGCGACGATGTCTACGTAGTTCGGGAACCGGCGCAGCATGATTTCGGAAGGAACGACTTTGACCGAGCCAACATCGACAATCAGCGCGCCAGGTTTACAAGCAACTGCAATTTCGCTGACAACTTGCTCGAATGAGGACATTCTAGAAGCTAGAGGTTCAACTGAAAAACGATGACGTTCTCGTGAGGTCGCGAGTTTACAGGTATCGACGCGTTTCAGCGCAATAATCGCGATACTTGGAGCCGTATTGTTCATGCAGCCATGGCTCTTCCGCGAGCGGGGCAAGGGCCAGCGCGGCAACTCCAACGATGACGATAGGCCAAACCCAAGATGAGGCGAAGAGAAGACCAAAACCTATCAGGATGGCCATGTCGGCAAGGTACTGCGGATGCCGAGAGAAACGGTAGAGACCCGAAGTGATCAGCTCGTCTTTCGCACCGCTGGTGGCTTTCAGTCCAATGCTGAATGCCCCCCACCAGACAATCAGATTTCCGGTTGCGATCAAGAACGGCCCGACCGCCCAACGGAGTGGGTTGGCCATAGAAGCGGATTTCCAATCCAAGATGCCCAAACCGATCACCGCCCCAAACACGGCCAATGTGAGACCCCATGCAATGTTTGGTATGACTGAATGCTCTCTGTTTGGAGGCCAGATGCGCTTGGACGGGCGGGCGATCGACCAAAGGAGCGCACCAATCAAAACCAGACCGGATAGCAGGCCAACGACCACTAGTATGCCTTGGGCAATCGTCATGAGCGGTGTCCGAACACCTGCGCCTCCTGATGCGCATTGTCGCTCGCTTCGAATTCAAGCGTGGAATGCTCGATTGAGAAACGTTCATGCAGCACCGATTTGACGTTTTCGTTAATCTTGTCGGCCTCACCCATCCATTCGCGTTCGACGACAATATGGCAGTCCAATGCCGCAGCGTGCTCCTGCATTTGCCACAGGTGGACATGATGCACGTCCACAACGCCATCGACACTCTGGATCGCTCTGACCACGTCATTTCCATCAATATCTGGTGGGCTCCCAAGCATCAGGGTTCGAATTGGGCCCCCTATTTCGGTGAAGGACAAATACAGGATGTAGAGCGCGATGCCGATAGTGATGGCCGGATCAACCCAACGCATATCATAGAGTATTATGAGCGTCCCGCCGACTATGACGGCCACTGAAGCCAACGCATCCGAAAGGTTGTGGAGAAAAAGCGCACGGATGTTCACGCTCCCCTTCTGCATCGAATAGGTCAGCATTGCGGTCAGCGTGTCGACCACAAGCGCGATTCCACCGAGAATGACTACGGTCCACCCCATGACTTCGGGTGGATCAATCATGCGCATGCCACCTTCGTAGATCAGATAGAAGCCGATCACGATGAGGGTGGTGTAGTTGATCAGGGCCGCGACGATTTCGACCCGGCCATAGCCGAAGGTCATGCGCTCATCGGCCGGGCGGCGCGCGATCTTGCGTGCGGCGAAGGCAATGACAAGCGAGGCCATATCGGAAAAGTTGTGCAGCGCATCGGCGATCAGTGCCAGACTGCCCGAGAATATGCCCCCGACGATCTGCGCAACGGTAAGAAGCCCGTTCGCCCAGATCGCGATGGCAACCCGCCGATCGCCAGAATCCGGTTCGATATGCGCGTGCCCATGATCATGCGGCATTGGCAGGCTCCTCATGCGCGTGTGTCGCGCGTCGGTCAGTCTTGAGGCGGCCGCTGCGGAAACCACGTACGCGCGCATTCATCCAGTGGCGGATGATATGACGGTAAAGGGCACCACGCAGCCACCCAAAGGATTGCTCATGGGACAAATAGAAGGCGTCCGGCGTATCGTACACGCCAAAATCTTGCACAATGGCGGTTTTCTGAATGTAGGTATCTTCTCCGTTCCAGGCGACGGGAGGCGCGCCAAGGCAATCCGTGCCCGCGCCATAACCGCAGAGACTTTCTGTGTCCGAGAATGACGTTTGCAGGACATCGAGGAAAGCGTCATCCAGGATGAAGCCTTCAAGGTTGATCCAGGCACCTTGAAATTCGATCTCGACCCATGAGTGGAGAATTTCCTGCGGAGCAAGCGGATACACCAGCTCAGGGACAACACCGCGCTGCAAGCCTTTGTGGATCGTAAACCCATGCAACCGGCAACGAATGCCGACACCACGCAGCAGCGCCATCAAGAGCGTGCCTTTGGTATTGCACTGCCCATAGCCGTCGGAAAGCACTTCGGATGCGGGGATGTCGTCAGCTCGATTGTATCCGAACGCGATTTCATTCCGAACGAAATCATAGGCAGCTCCGATCCGATCGTATTCGGATAAGCCGCGCCAGCTGCGGTTCTCAATTAGACGCGCAAGAGGCGCGGCATCAAAATCCAGTAGTTTGGTGGGTACAAGTAGGGGGTCGGTCATCTGCAACGGGTCGCTCCTCGAATCGTCTTGGAACAAGACTAATTGCTATAGTCACTATAGCTTCAATCCTTTCTTTCAGAAAGAATCTCCCGCAACTATTTGTCCGTGTGAACCGCTTTGTGGTGTTCGCCGTGTGCGTCGCGCAGGATGTCGATACCGCCCCAGGCCGCGATCCCGGCGACGATCACACTGACGACAAGGTCCGGCCAGTTGGTTCCTAGCCAAGCGACGAGGCCACCGGCCACGACGATCCCGAGGTTCGCGGCGAAATCGTTGTAACTGAAGGTGTTGGCCGCGCGGATATTGACGTTTGGATTTTTGAGCTTAGCGAGCAGCCAAACGCAGACTGCGTTGATAGCCGCCGCGATCAGGGCCATTGCAATCATGATCGTCCCGAGCGGATCTGACCCACCGATGTAGCGGCGCCACGCATCGTAGAGGATGCCTGCAGCGAACAGGATCAGCAGCCCGCCGGAAACGTTCGCCGCCCCGCGTTTCCATTTGGCGGATCGGGACAAAGCGAAAAGGCTGATCGCGTAGACGAAGCTGTCGGAGAGGTTATCGAGCCCGTTGGCGATCAGGGCACTTGAGTCGCCGAAGGCGCCTGTTGCGAAAAAGGCCACGGCCAAACCGATATTGAGCGCCAGAACGATCCAAAGCGTCCGTCTCTCCATTGAATCTTGTCTAGCGGCCATTTTGTGGTTCCAGCTTGTGTTGTACGACACATTAACTTCTGCGGCTGATCTGCGTTCCAGCCGGAATGTTGGCTGAATTCCTTCAGGCCCCGATTTCCTCGTGTTCGGTCAAGCATTCCGAATGGTCCCGCAACACCTCAAGCACCTTGCAATCTCCCGTCCGCCCGCCGCTGCATTCGTGAACCATGCGTTTCAGTTCCGTGCGCAGCGCCTTCAGGCGGGCCATGCGCTGCTCCACCTGTTTGAGCTGGCGACGCGCGATGGCATCAGCTTCATCACAGGGCCGATTGGGATGGTCGCTGAGGTCGAGCAGCTCGCGGATCGCATCGAGCGAGAAGCCGAGTTGCCGCGAGTGGCGGATGAAGGACAGTCGATCAAGCTGTGCATTGTCGTAGCGCCTCTGTCCGCCTTCGGTCCTGCCAGGTTCGGGCATGAGTCCGATCTGTTCGTAGTACCGGATGGTCTGCACTTTTGTGCCAGTCTTCTTTGACAGAGTACCGATCGTGAGCATTTTCGCCTCCATGAAAAAGATACAGTTTGTGTAGGTTTTGCCGTCGGAATAAACAAGTGTCGGATTCACAGACGCGTGAGTTCAAGCTATACCATGATTTCGTGCTTGAACCTCTAGCAGCTAGAGGATGTATCCGCACAGGCAATAAGAATCAAAATCAGGCGAACAGGATTGTCCCTTACATCGGCACAGAAGTTTCTTTGGGTTTTGGCAGGCGTGGCAGCGCTTGCCTTCGTATGGCTTTTGCTATGGTCCGATTATCGTGCCGATAGCGCCCGAACCGACGCCGAACCGCCTTTTTTCGCTGAGTTCGAACTGACGGACCACCAGGGTATGGTTCGAACCGAGGAGGACTTTGCGGGGCGCTGGATGCTGGTTTTTTTCGGCTTTACCAACTGCCCCGACGTCTGCCCGACGACCCTATCCGAGGTCGCGGCGGTGATGGACGGTCTGGGCGACGATGCCGCCAAGGTCCAACCGATTTTCATAACAATCGACCCTGAACGAGACACGCCCGCAGCACTCGCCGAATACGTCCCGCTGTTCGATGCGGGCATCATCGGGCTGACCGGCACGCCGGAACAGATCGCCGCCACATCCGAGACCTTTCCGATCTTCTTCGAACGCGTCGAAGAGGCTGCGGCGCCGGATGGTTACACGATGGGCCACACGTCGCATCTGTTCCTCTTCGATCCCGACGCGGGCTTCGCCGACTCGTGGCCCTACGGCACCTCCGCCGAAGAGATCCTCGCCAATCTGGAAGAGAGGATCTGACCGACATGAACCGTATGTCCGGAGAAACAGCCCTCGGGCTGGCGTGGATCATCGCGCTCGTCGCCTCGCTTGCCGTGCTTTTCATCGGCGAGGTGCTGGGGCAGACGCCCTGTGTGCTGTGCTGGTTCCAGCGCGCCTTCATGTTCCCCTTGGCCATTGTCCTCGGGCTCGGCCTTTGGTGGCGGGACGGCCGCGTGGGGCGCTACGGCATCGCATTGGCGCTTGGCGGCGGCGCAATCGCCCTCTGGCACATGGGGCTGTACGTCGGTCTTGTTCCCGAACGCGTCCAGCCCTGCACGGCCACCGGCCCCTCTTGCACCGATGACAACCAACTGGTCTTCGGCATCCCTATCCCGCTGATGGCGCTCGCCGCCTTCGCGCTGATCGGGGCGCTGTCGGCCCTTTCATTAAAGGACACACGAACATGAATCGACGCGGCCTGATCCTGTCCGTTCTTGCCCTCGGCGCCGCCGGTTTCGGCGGAGCCACCTGGTTTGCAAACCGCCCCGGCCCAGTGGCCGAAGCGGAGCCCGTTGCTCCGGAACTTGCGGAGGCGATGATCCGCCCCTACTCGCCCATCCTCGGGCCTGCGGATGCGCCCGTCACGATCGTCGAATTCTTCGATCCGGCCTGCGAGGCCTGTCGCGCCTTTCATCCCATCGTGAAGGACATCATGGCCGAGCATGGGGAAGCTGTCCGCGTCGTGATCCGCTACACGCCCTTCCACGGCGCGGCATCCGAGGAAGCCATCCGCGTGCTCGAGGCGGCGCGCATGCAGGACGTTTACGTGCCGGTGCTCGAGGCCGTTCTGCGGGAACAGCCGAGATGGGCGTCGCACGGTGCCCCGGCGCCCGGCCTAATCCTACAGGTCGCCGCCACGGCCGGGCTCGATGCCGAGGCCGCGCGCACGCAAATGCTGGCACCGGGTGTAGTGGCGATCCTGAATCAGGATCGTGCCGATGTAGAGACCGTGGGAATTCGCCGGACGCCCACATTCTTCGTGAACGGCAAGCCGCTCGATCCGTTCGGGGAGGCAGAACTGCGGCGATTGGTGGCTGCCGAAGTCGCTTCCGCGCAAAAATGAATGGAAAGGGCAGGATCAAAACGATGAAAAAGCATATTTTGACCGGCACATTGACTGCGCTTTTGACCCTAGGAGGGCTCTCAGTGCCCGCGCTGGCCGGACCCGAGGATGTTGTCGTCGAGAACGCGTGGTCCCGCGCCTCTATCGGGATGAACCGCCCCGGGGCCGCATACATGACGATAAGCAACACCGGCGACGAGCCGGTGACGCTGATCGGCCTTGCAACACCGCTCGCGATGATGCCCGAAATTCACGAGACGAAGACCAATGCCGAAGGTGTGAGCTCCATGAGCCCGGCGGGGGAGATCGTGATCGCCCCGGGCGAGAGCATCGCGCTCGAACCGGGGGGCCTTCACGCAATGCTGATGCGGCTGCAAGAACCAATGACGGAAGGGGACACTTTTCCGCTGACACTGCTTTTCGACGACGGAGGCGAAGTGACGGTCGAGGTTCCGATCCTCGGCATCGCCGCGCGGGGGCCAGAGGACTGATGCAGCGACGGGCGATCCTGGGGTACGGCGCGGCTGGTGTCGGGGCGGTCGCCCTGATGCTCTTCGTCGGTTGGTGGCAGGTCGATGGCCCCGGTGGACCTGAGCCTATCGGGCAGCGGCCAGTGGCTCTGACCGCGATGGATTTCCGTCTGACGGATCATGAGGGCAACGCGGTCGGGCCGGAAACCCTGATCGGGCGACCGACGATGGCGTTCTTCGGCTTCACCTACTGTCCCGATGTCTGCCCGACCACGCTCTCGGACATTTCGGGATGGCTCGACGATCTGGGAGACGAGGCCGACGAGATGAACGTGGTTTTCATCACGGTCGATCCCGAGCGCGACACTGTCGAAACGATGGCCGAATATGTCGGCTACTTCCATCCGGCGATTCGCGGCTGGACGGGGCCGGAGGAGCAGATAGCGCGCGTCGCGGACGGCTTCCACGCCACCTACGAAAGGGTGCCGACGGAGAGCGGCGATTACACGATGAACCACAGCGCGAGCGTCTTCCTGTTCGCAGCCTCTGGGCGGTTCGTCACCATGATCGACTATCACGAACCCAGAGAATTCGCGGTGCCGAAAATTCGCCGCGCGCTGAAAGAAGAAACGGAGGGGGCGACATGAGGCTCAGAACTATGGCGGCTTGTGTCGCAATTGCGGGGATGGTTTCGGGAGCGGCTATCGCCCTCTCTGATTTCATGTCGAAAGAACCCGTGCCGCCGGAACTTGCCTCGGCAGGTAAATGGATGCCCCAAGGTCCTGAAGCTCCCCAAAACGTTGACATCCTCGTGACGCTGCCCGCGACGGCATGGGCAGAAGATGCACCCGACCTCGGCCCCCTTCTGCAGGTCGCGTTTGCCGACAGGCCCGTGCAGGCGATCGAGCCACCCCTGTCGACATGGTCGCGCAACATTGCACCTGGCGAGACGCTCGATTTCTTGCTGTCTGAAGCTGGTCTTGCGGCACCTGACAGAGCCGAAGTTGCCCTCGCGCTTGGCGCGGAATACGATCTGCGACGGCTGCGGCCGGGGCACTCGGTCACTGTTGCTTCGACCATGGACGGCAGCCCCGGCACCGTCTCACTCGCCGTCGAGGACGGGGTTCGGATCGAGGTGGTTTTCGGCGAGCAGATGTCCACGCAGGTCGTGGCTCCGGATCCGGAAATCGTAACCCTTGCCGGCGAAGCCATGATCGACAGCTCGATCTTCGCGGCACTCGACGAAGCCGGCATACCCGCCCGTTTTTCCGTGGACCTTGCGCAGATGCTGGGTGGGACCGTGGATTTCCGCCGCGAGATGGCCGGCGGCGAAACACTAAGGCTTCTCTGGCGTGAGGCGCGGGTCGGCGAGGACAGGATCGGACAGCCCGAACTCGCCTTCGCCGCACTGGACATCGGCGGTTCGCTTTACGAGATCGTATGGCCGGACGACGGCAGCGGTCAGGCGACGATCTACGTCGATGGCGAGGTGCTGCGCGTCTTCGCACAGCCGGTCGAGGGTGCGCGCCTCAGCTCGGTGTTCGGACGCCGCACGCATCCGGTCTTTGGCAACGTCCGGATGCACACCGGCGTCGATTTTGCAGCGGCACGTGGGACACCGGTTCAAGCGACGGCACCGGGGCGGGTCAATTTCATCGGCTGGCGCGGCGGATATGGACGCGTGGTCGAAATCTTGCACGGCTCCGACACCATGACGCGCTACGCGCATCTGAGCGCCGTGCCGGAAGACTTGGCACAAGGCCAACGCGTTGCGGCGGGAGACGTGATCGGCCGCGTCGGCGCGACTGGCACGGCGACAGGTCCGAACCTGCACTATGAGGTGCTCGTGGATGGGCGCCCGACTGACCCCCTCTCTGACGACCGGCTCGCCGAAGCGGCCGAGAGCGATGCGGATGATACCGCCGCGCTCTCGCGTCTGGCCGAGGCGCGGGCGCTTCTGAATGAAAACCTCGGCAGCGAGATTGCCAAAACGACAACCGAAAGGCTCTGACCCATGAAACGCATGACCCAAGCTCTTGCCATCACGCTCGCCCTGTTCCCAGCGGCCCAGGCCCTCGCAGAGGCAACGGCGATCGACGTCCGCAAGACCAACGGATGCGGCTGCTGCCTCTCGTGGATGAAACATCTCGAAGAGAACGGGTTTGTGCCGACCGGCCAGGACATGTTCGGCGGGCTTCTCGTGCGCTTCAAGCTAGACAACGGCGTGCCGCAGCGCATGGTCTCCTGCCACACCGCGCTCATTGACGGCTACGTGATCGAGGGCCATGTACCGGCCGCTGACATCCGCCGCCTTCTCGAGGAGCGCCCGGACGCCGTCGGCCTCGCTGTTCCGGGGATGCCCTATGGCTCGCCCGGCATGGGGCCAGAAGACGACCGCGAGGCCTATGATGTCTTCCTCATCCGCAAGGACGGGTCGACGGAAGTCTTTTCGAGCTACGCCGAAGGATAATCTGGCCCGCCCATGGAAAATCTGTCTCCGATAATGCTCGGCTTTCTCGGAAGTCTTGCCGCCGGATCGCTCACAGCAGTCGGAGCAGTTCCCGTGCTGTTCGGGCGCATCCCGTCTCGGGCCACACGCGATCTGTCGCTCGGCTTCGCTGCCGGTGTGATGCTCGCCGCTTCTTTCTTTTCGCTGATCATCCCGGCATTGGATGCGGCGGAGCCGATGTTCGAAAACGGCGCGATGCCTGCGGCCATCGTATGCGTTTCGATTCTTCTGGGCATGGGGGCTGTCGCCCTGATGAACGAAAAGCTGCCGCACGAGCACTTCAGGACGGGACGCGAAGGGCCCGAAGCGGCGTCTTTGCGGCGGGTCTGGTTGTTCATCATTGCGATCACGATCCACAACTTCCCCGAAGGCCTTGCCGTGGGGGTCGGCTTCGGATCCGGAGGTATGGAGGGCGGTCTGCCGCTCGCCATCGGCATCGGGCTTCAGAATGCGCCCGAAGGATTGGCCGTCGCTGTATCTCTGCTGGGCGAGGGATATCCGAAGCTGCGCGCCTGGGGCATCGCGGCGCTGACGGGCATGGTCGAGCCGATTGGCGGTTTGCTCGGGGCCGGCATCATCACACTGTCGGAACCGCTGCTTCCATGGGGTCTGGCCTTTGCCGCGGGCGCAATGCTCTACGTCATTAGCCACGAAATCATCCCCGAAACCCATCGCAGCGGCCATCAGAACAGGGCGACGCTCGGTCTCGCAGTCGGGCTCGTTCTGATGCTGTTCCTTGATGTCTGGTTGGGATGAGGCAATGTCACTAAACAAGGTATCTCCGATGATCGGCGTCTTCGCAGCACTTGCTGCGTTCGCGATCGATCAGATCACCAAAGCCATTGTCGTTGCGAATGCCGTCACTTTAAGCGCCGGAATTCCCGTGTTTCCGGGATTCAACCTCATCTTTTATCGTAATGACGGCGTGACTTTCGGGATGTTGGGCGGCGCGCCGTGGTGGAGCCTCATCGCTTTCGCTCTTGCCATCTGTGTTTGGCTGGGGGTTATGCTGTTTCGCGCCGACAATGCGGTGGAAACGCTTGCCTACGGTGCGATCATTGGCGGAGCCCTGGGCAATGTCATCGATCGTGTGCGGTATCGGGCTGTAACAGACTTTCTCGATTTCTACATTGGCACAACACATTGGCCTGCCTTCAACTTGGCCGATGTATTTGTCGTCAGTGGCGTGGGGCTCTTGCTCGCCGCGCCATGGATCAGCGCGCGGCGTTCGATCAAGTCGTGAAGCCGGAAATTCTGAACCGCATCGCTCTGCGCCACCGTTTTCTTTGGCGGATGACGCTTGGTTTCGCCGCCGGGGCGGTGACCGTTCTGACTTTCCCGCCTCTTTCGATTCTCCTGCTCGTTCCCGTTGCCTATTCCGCGTTGTTTGTCGGGCTTCGCGATCTCTCCTTCGGGCGCGCTTTCCTCGTCGGCTGGGCGTTTGGTCTCGGCCAGTTCGGTTTCGGGATTTGGTGGATCGCGGAAAGTTTCTACGTCGAGGCCGAGCGGTTTGGGACGATGGCGATTCCGGCGGTCGCGGGATTGTCCGCAGGTCTCGCGATTTTCCCAGCCATTGCCGCTGCGCTTTTTGCCGAAATCGCGCGGCGCGGAGCCATGGGCAGTCTCTTGGCCTGCCTCCTGTTCGCGACCTCCTGGACCGTGGCCGAGTGGTTGTGGAGTGCGCCCCTTCGGGCGGACCGGCTCAGGCGGCGGTTTTGACAGAGGCGCGGGCGTTGCGTTCCTCGAATTCGACGGGGCTGAGATACCCCAAGGCTGAGTGGAGGCGCCGCCGGTTGTAGGCTTCGATGAACCTCGGCACGCCGGCGGCGACGTCCTCGAAGGTCTCGTATTCCATCAGATAGGCGTCCTCCACCTTCAGAGTCTTCATGAAACTCTCGGCCTGCGGGTTGTCGTAAGGGTTTCCGCGCCGGCTCATGGAGCCGACGAAGCCGTGCTCGGCGAGAAGGTCGCGATGCGCCCCAGCGGCGTATTGCGAGCCGCGATCCGAATGGAACACGCAGCCGGGGAGCGGCCGGCGGGCCGTGATCGCCCGGCGCAGCGCCTCGACGGCCAGGCGCGCGTCGATGCTGCGGCCGATGGCATAACCCACGACCCGCCTCGACCAGGCGTCGAGGATCAGCGCCACGTAGGCGAAGCCGGCGGCCACCGTGATGTAGGTCAGATCCGCGACCCAGAGCTGGTCGGGGCCGTGAACCTCGAAATCGCGCGCGACGAGCGGGAAGATCGGGCCGTTGTGATCGCTGTCGGTGGTCCGGACGAAGCGCCTCCGGGGCCGCGGGTTCAGATCGTGCGCCTTCATCAAGCGACGGACCTTCTTTGCGTTGACGACGTGGCCCCGGTGACGGAGCTCGGCGCCGACGCGTCGGTAGCCGTAGCGCTCGAACTCGTCCGTGATGGCGCGGATCTCGGCGACGATCGCCTCGTCGCGCAGCTTTTCCGCGGGCGCGGCGTAGAAGCTCGACCTCGAGATGCCCATCAGTTCGCATCCCCGCCGGACGGAGAGGCCGCGGGGCCGCTGGTCACGGATGTATGCGCGCTTTTCGGCGACGTTCTGGAGCGCACGGCCCCCTTTAGAAAGTCGATCTCCAGCGCCTGACGACCGACCAGGCGTTCCAGCGCGGCGATCCGCGCCTCGTAGCCGGAGAGCAGCTCGGCGGCCACCTCCTCGTCGTCGAAGGCGCCCGTCTCCGCCTTCTCGACCCAGACGCGGACCAGGTTCCGCGAGAGATCGTGGCGGCGCGACAGGGCGTGCAGGGTCTCGCCGGCATGATACTCGGCGACGACTTGGCGCTTGAATTCGGTGCTGTGGCTGCGATGGCGTCTTGGCATGGACCTTCCTCATCGGAAAGCCCGCCCCCGGTCAATTCAGACCCGGCCGACCTGCCCACTCCGAGGGGCGCACTCCATTGCGTGGTCACGTTCTGACAGGGTTTCCCTGGAATCTGGCCGGTTACGCACTTGTAGACTACGCCGCCCTTCGCCAGACCGCCGCCTGGGTCGGAAGCTATGGGCTAAGCTTTCTCACCGTGTTCGTCGCGGTACTCCCTGGCGCGGCTGCTATGGCGTCCGGGCGGCAACGATTGACCGTTTCGCTCATGGCGCTGGCCGGAATCGCGACGATGTGGGCTGTCGGCACGCTGCGCCTCCAGTCGGATGCACAACAGCCACCCGGTGTCGCCCTGCGCATCGTCCAGGGCAACATTCCACAAGAGGAAAAATGGGCGCCCGAGAACCGCGAGGCGACATTCGCGCGCTATCTTGAGCTTTCAACCCGGCGCGGCGATTTCGACGTGCTTCTCTGGCCGGAAACCGCCTTTCCGGGTTTCCTCGATGAGGATACGGAGGCACGGGATCGCATTGCCGCTGCGCTCACAGAGGGCAGGGTGCTGCTCACCGGTGTGCCGGACCGTGTACCGAGCGAGGATGGCACCCGATATTTCAACACGGTCCAGGCTTTTGGCGCGACCGGCAGAATCCTGACCGGATACGCGAAACACCATCTCGTACCCTTCGGCGAATATGTGCCATTCCGTGGCTGGTTGCCCATCGAGCGGCTCACGGCGGGTCTGGGCGATTTTACGCCCGGACCGGGCCCGCGAACGCTTGCGCTTCCGGGTGTGCCGCTGGTCGCCGTGGCGATCTGCTATGAGATCATCTTCCCAGGCCATGTGGTCGACGACCTGTTCAGGCCAGACTGGATCTTCAACGCAACCAACGACGCCTGGTTTGGCACCAGCATCGGACCTGAGCAGCATCTGGCTTCCGCACGTATGCGCGCCGTAGAGGAAGGCCTTCCTGTCATTCGAGCCGCGAATACGGGCATCTCTGCGGTCATCGACACGAGCGGAGAGATCATTGCGCGGCTCGATACCGGCGAAACGGGCATCATCGACGCTAGCCTGCCCTCCGCGCGACCGCCGACACTCTACGCGAGCTTCGGGGACTGGATGCTGCTGGCGCTCATCTTGGCTTCGTGGAGCTGGGCAATGGCGACCAATGCGACGGCGCGCTACCGCCGCATGAGAAGGACCGTCATGCAAAGATGTGGATAGGTGTTCCGTCTTTCACCATTGCATAGATGTCCTCGATCTGCCGATCTGTGACCGCGATGCAGCCAGCTGTCCAGTCGCGGACGTCCGTTGGGTCGATGCCTGGGCGTGGACCACCATGGATGAAGATGTCGCCGCCAGGGGAAAGGCCCTGCGCTTCGGCAAAGGCGATGTCGGCCTCATTCGGATAGGAGATGCCAACCGAAAGATGATACGTACTGTCGGGGTTGCGCTTATCGACTACGTAAGCGCCCTCAGGGGTCCGGCCGTCTCCCTCGAATTGCTTGTGACCCTCGGGCGCGAAACCCAGCCCGACCGGATAGGTTTGCAATACGCGATCGGCTCCGTCCAGAACAAGCAAACGCTGCCCCTTGTAAAGCCGAACACGGGTCACTTCGGGTCCGCCATAGCTGCGAAACTTGCTGGCACAGCCAGACAAAAACGCTGCCAACCCGCCCAACAGGACGGCGCGGCGGGGAAATCGGATGGTTTTCACTGCTCGACGCCTCTTTCGTGAGGTCTGATATGGACATTACGTTACCTTGCAAATGCTGCGTGATCAATGTCCGTGGGCAAGCGCGGCCTTTGCCATCTCTGGACCAACCTGCTCACCGCTGAATGCCTTGCGGGCCTACCGCAGCGCCTTGAGGGCGACCGGCAGGGAGACCACGGCAAGCCTTAATCGAACAACTCGTGAAGCCAGGATTTGCGGCGATAGCCGTGCTTGCGGTCGCCGCCGCCGTGCTTTCCGCGCCGGTAGCCGCGATCATCGTCGTAGCCGCGCGGCTCAGGCACCCGCTGAGGCGCCACATCGGGTGCCGAACGCTCGATGATCTTGTCCAGTTCACCCCGGTCGAGCCAGACACCCCGGCAATCGGGACAGAAGTCGATCTCGATCCCCTGGCGGTCGGTCATGCTCAAGGGCACCTCGCAAACCGGACACATCATCCTGCCCTTCACGCTCATGTCTCGTCTCGGCTCCTTTCCGGGTTCTCCCAGTTCAATGACCATGTGCCAGCGCCCCTTTGGCCAAGCCTTCGCCAACCTGTTCACCGCCAGACGGCGGCGCCTTGGCCTCTTGGCTGTTCAGCAGGCGCAGGGCGTTGGCCACCACCAGCAATGACACTCCTACATCGGCTGCAATAGCGCCCCACATCGATGCCACTCCGAAAGCGGTAGCGACAACGAAAACGCCCTTGGTCGCCAAGGAAATACCGATGTTCTGATGGATAATCGACATTGTCCGGCGCGAATGACCGATCAGCCAAGGCACCTTCCCGAGGTCGTCTGTCATCAGGGCAATATCCGCCGTCTCGATTGCCGCGTCCGAACCAACGGCACCCATTGCGATGGCGTAATGCGCGCGCGCCATGGCCGGGGCGTCGTTGACCCCGTCGCCGATCATGGCCACCATGTCATGCGTTTCGACCAGTTCTTCGATAGCTGTCACCTTGTCTTCGGGCAGAAGCTCGGCACGGACCTCGTCGATGCCGACCTCGGCTGCAACAGCGCGCGCTGTCCGCTCGTTGTCGCCCGTCAGCATGACGATGGTCTTCACGCCCTGCGCGTGGAGCTGTGCCACGATGCCCTTGGCATCGGGGCGGATACGGTCGCGCAATTCCAGGATGCCGGTGACGCCGGTGTCGTCGCCCACGGCAACAAGGGTGCTGCCAGCCCCTTCGATGCGGTTGCGCAAATCCTTCGGAATGGCGTCGCCGAAACCCTTCTCCTCGGCAAACCGGTCCGACCCCAGCCAGATCGACCGGCCGTCTGTGCGTCCTTCAAGTCCCCTGCCCGGAACGGTTCGGGTATCTTCCGCGGCGAATACCTTGATGCCGTCGGCTTCTGCCCGCGCAAGAATGGCGCGCGCCAAGGGATGTGAGGAACGTGCCTCCAGCCCAGCGGCGAGGGTCATCAGATCTTGCGCCGATGCTTTGCCCAGCGGATGCACCGCCGCCACCTCGGGCTCGCCCATGGTGATCGTGCCGGTCTTGTCCATGGCCAGTGCAGTGGTCTTGCCCGGTGCCTCAACATATGCACCTCCCTTGATCAGCACTCCGGCCCGCGCTGAGGCGGTGAGTGCGGCGACGATGGAGACCGGTGTCGAGATGACCAGAGCACACGGGCAGGCGATCACCAGCAGCACGAGTGCATTGTAGAACCAATAATCCCAGGCCCCACCGAAAATGAGCGGCGGCAGCAGGGCAATTGCAATGGCGAGAGCCATGACGATAGGCGTATAGATGCGGGCGAATTTCGCCACCCACTGCTCCACCGGCGCGCGGCGGGCATGGGCGTCGCCGACCATGCGGATAATCTTGGCCAACACGGTGTCCGAGGCGGCCTTCGTGGCGCGCACCGTCAGTGTGCCTTCGCCGTTGATCGTACCGGCATAGACTTCGTCGCCCCGTTCCTTTGGGACCAGCGCACTCTCTCCGGTGATTGGCGCCTGATCGACGGCCCCTGCCCCATCGACAACCTCACCATCCAATGGGATGCGGTCTCCGCCGCGCACGACGAAAAGTGCGTTGATAGCAACCGCGGAAGCCGGTACGTCCGCTTCCGAACCGTCATCATAAAGAATTCTTGCCGTCGGCGGCGCCAGGTCCAGCAGAGCTGAAACCGCATTCCTCGCACGCCCGACGCTCCAGCTTTCGAGGAAAAGCGAGAGCGAGAAGAAGAACGCAACCGTCGCCGCCTCGAAAAATTCGCCGAGGCCAATTGCACCCGCGACTGCGACGACCATGAGCAGGTTCATGTCGGGCGACAGCCGCCGTGCGGACGACCATGCCTTGGGCGCCACGAGCCAAACACCGAACAGGATCGCAACCGCGAATAGCCCTGCCTCGACCAGTGGCATCGGCGCTTCGCCGTGCCCTGCGAAGAGGCCGAGTGCCCCCCCCATGCCGGTCTCGATGATGTGCCACAGAAATCCCGCGGCCCAGAAGCCGCCGCTGAGCGCCGTAAACAGCCGCTGGCGTGCAAGATGGGCCGCCTGGTCGACCGACGCGTTTTCGGCATCCCAAGGCTTGGCGGTCATGCCGGTGCTTGCGACCAGTTCTGCAATTTCGCCGTCCGATACACTCTTGGCGCTGTCGAGAATAGTCATCCGTCCATTGATCACGTCGAACGCAAGATGTTCGGCCCCGCCGATCTTCGGGCCGACCACCTTGTTCAGGATTGCTACCTCCTCGGCGCAATCGAGGCCGGACACCTGAAAACTGCGCCCGCCCGCTGGCGCGGGGGTCGCCGGAACGGTGTCGCCGCACGTTCCGGCGCTCCCGCAGCAGCTGCCGCCGCTTGTCTGGGCATCTTCGGCGTGATCGTGGTCGTGACGATGGGTGTCGGACGGCATGAATGGACCTCTGGATTCGGGTGCTTTACCATGACATAGCCCCTACAGTAGCTAGAGCTTCAAGAGCAAAATACGGTGGTATTTCAGTTTGATTTATTGCTAGAGGATGCGGTGACCGGCTCCATCACGCCTTGAGGCATGAACAGCCGCTGCAAAGAAAAACAGACATGAAAGGAAGCTTGATGCGGGTTTTGATGCTGAAGCAAAAAATGATGGTCGCAGTGGCGCTGTCGCTTACGGCCGGGTGCGCAGTCCAGCCGACTGGGCCGGGCGACGCGGCAGACCAGCCGGGCAACGTTCCCGAAGCCGTGATTGCGATGGCTGCCCCGGATCAGAATGTTGCGACCGCGCGCTTGGTGCCGGAAGACGGGTGCTACTGGTACGAACACAGCGGCCCCGTAGAAACAACCTTGCTGCCGCTGCGCACGGCGAACGGCAATCGTATCTGCACCCCTCGCGAAACTTAATTGCGTTTGCCGTCCGCTGCTTGGCTTAGCTGCGGGCAGTCACGCTGTCCTCCGCCGAGTAAAGATAGGCCGTAGAGTCGGTCTCGACGTTCGGGTAAAGATCATTGATATGAGCCATGACCATCCGTACGCAGCCCGAACTTGCGCGGCCACCGATACTCCGTGGGCTCGGAGTGCCATGGATGCGCAAAAGGGTATCGCGATCCCCGACGTAGAGATACAGCGCCCTCGATCCAAGCGCGTTTTCCGGTCCCGGTTCCATGCCATCGGCAATGTCAGCATAAAGTTCGGGGTCGCGATTGATCATGCTCTGTGTCGGTTGCCAGTGCGGCCACCTGACCTTGCGCTTGATGGTATAGACACCCGGCTCGTAGAGGTTCCCCCGCGCGATGGCCACGCCGTAGCGCATCGCGGTTCCACCCTCTTCAATGTGGTAAAGATATCGTGCGACCGCGTCGACATGGATATCTCCCGGCACGAGACCGGCCTTCGCGACCACACGTTGCGGTAGGAACCGCGGGTGCAATCCCCATGGGTTGGAAGTCTCGGCAACATAACCCTGAGGCGTCACCTGTGCGTCCCATTCAGCCTTCTGAGCCTCGGTGGGCCAAGTGTCGGCAAAAGCCATACCGGGACCGGTCACCGAAAAAAGCGCCGTTGTTGTCTGAATGAAGTGTCGTCTTGTCAGCATTTCGTACCCTTTCGGTTCTCACCGGCGATTGATGGGTAAGCGCCTCGGCGATCCCCTACGCGGCGCGGCTTGACGCGGCCGCGAAGTTCCAGGGCATGAGATCGTCGATGCGGCTTCTGGGATGACCGTCGAGCAACGCGCGCAACGTGTCGGAGAGGTAGCTGACCGGATCGACGTCGCACATCTTGCAGTTCGCGATCAGGCTGGCGAGCAATGCCCAGTTCTCTGCGCCGACCTCGTGCCCGGCGAAGAGGGCGTTTTTCCGAGTCAGAGCAATTTTCCTGATCTGGTTCTCGACCGGGTTGGTGTCCAGCTCCAGACGGCCGTCGTTAAGGAAGCGCGTCAGGCCGGGCCAGCGCGCCAGGGTGTAGCGGATGTCCTCGGCCAGCTTTGACGAACGCGGGATGCGCGACAGCTGCGCCTCGAGCCAAGGGCGGAAGGCGGCAATGATCGGTGCGGAGAGTTCGCGCCGGGCGGCAAGCCGTGCTTCGGGACCCAGCCCGCGCACGGATTTCTCGATGGCATAGAGCTCGGCGATCTGGCGCAGGGCTTCCTCGGCAATCGGTGAGCCGTCCTTTTCCAGGCGTTTCACGAACCGCCGACGCGCATGGGTCCAGCAATGGACGAGGGTCCATGGGCCCACAGGCCGGTCGACCTTGGTGAGCTTGTCATAGGCTTCATAACCGTCGCATTGCACGAAGTGCCCGCGATAGCCCTCGAGGAAGCGAAGCGCATGCACGGCGCCACGGCCGGGCGCGTAGTGGAACATCACCACGGGAGGGCCGGCACCGCCGTGACCCCGGTCATCGGCGACAATGGCCCAGAAGTAGCCGGTTTTCGTTTTTCGTCGTCCGGGATCCAGCACCGGGGCCCGGGTCTCATCCATGAACACCCGGTCCGCGCCCTTCAGCCGCTCCTTCAGGTGATCGGCGATCGGGCGCAGGTGGAAGCAGGCGCGCCCGACCCAGTTGCCGAGCGTGGCCCGGTCCAGGGTGATCCCCTGCCGGGTATAGATTTCGGCCTGGCGGTAGAATGGAAGGTGGTCGCCGAACTTGGCGACCATGACCTGCGCAATCAGCGCTTCGGTGGGCAGACCGCCGGGCACGACATGTTCCGGCGCATGCGCCTGGACCACGGTGCCGGAGCAGCGCCGGCAGGCATATCTGGGGCGCCGGGTAACCAGCACGCGGAGCTGGGCTGGCACCACGTCCAGCCGCTCGGAGACATCCTCGCCAATCCTGGCCATCTCACCGCAACCGCACGGACACATCGTGGTCTCCGGTTCGATGATCCGTTCGACCCGGGGCAGATGCTTCGGGAGATGCCCGCGGTTGCGGTTCGGCGCGCCGCTCTCGGCAGCACCTTGCCCCTTCAGCGCGCGCCGCGCCTTCTCCTGCGCCGCGTCCAGCACGCCCTGCGCCAGTTCGACATCTTCGAGCGGCAGGTTGAACTGCTCCGGATCGAGCTTTTCGGATTTCCGTCCGAACTTCTCCCGCCGCAACTCGCTGACAATGCTTTCCAGCCGTTTCTGGGCCTCGACCGCATCTGCCAGTGCCGCCTCGGTCTCGGCGAGGCGGGCCTTCAGAAGCGCATTCTCTTCGGCCAGGGCGGTGTCGGTCATGGCTGCGATCAAGCACATGGGCGGGATCCCCACCACCGACAAATCATCGCCGAGTCACTCTGCCGCAGCTACCCGGCCAGTTCCGGTCGCCGCACACGTTCGGGACGGACAAGCCGCCAATCGAGACCTTCGAACAGCGCCGAGAACTGCGCAGGCGACATCTTCATCACGCCGTCCTGCGCCTTGGGCCAGACAAACTTCGCGCCTTCCAGGCGCTTGTGGACCAGCACGATGCCGGTCTGATCCCAGACCAGGATCTTGATGCGGTCAGCACGCTTGGCCCGGAACACAAAAGCTGCGCCGCTGAACGGGTCCAGGCCCATCGTCTCCTGAACCAGCAGCGCAAGGCCGTCTATGCCCTTCCGGAAATCCGTCGGGCGCGTGGCAACGTAGACGCGCAGCCCGCCAGCCGGCGAGATCATTGCGATGCCGCCCGGATCGCGCGGATCATCCGGGTCAATTGCGCCTCATCGACATCCGGCGGCACATGCAGGGTCACGCCATCGACCATCATCTCGATCCTGCTGGACCTGGTCGCACCGCCGCAGCGTTTCGGGCCGGGTGCAGGCCGGGCCGGCTTTGGCTCAACGACAAGCGCCGCGAACATCGGTTCGTCAGCCGTTTCGGCAGGCAGAACCAGCGCACCGGCCATCAGCTTCTTGCGCCAATCGTAGACCTGCCAGCGGGTCACATCATGCCGCCGAGCGACATCTGTCACCTTCGCTCCGGGAACCAGGCTCTCCGCCGCGATCCGCGCCCGTTCGGCCGCGCTCCGCATGCGCCGGCCCGACCGCCCTTCGAAAACCTCGATCCTGCCAGCGTAGCCATCCGTTGGGCCGTCTAAAGAGCCGTCCATTTTGCCGTCCAGTCCGATGCCTCATCTCGACAACAGGACTCGCACGGATAGCCTCAGAGCGGCAGGAGGGGATCGCCGAGGCGCTTACCTTTAGCAATCCTTTATAGCCTGTATTCGCGCGTCTTCCCATCTGGCGATCTGCTTCGTTAGATCATCAGGTAATGGGCCGTCGGGAATCGGCAGGTTCGCGAGGAAGCTCCACCGGTGCTCCAGCCCGCTAAGCGATACCTCGTCGGTGCCGCCGCGCTTAGCGAAGGCATTGAACATTTCCCCCAGCTCCGGGGATAGAGGCTTGTCCTCTTGCCACCGCTTCGCGACCCACAGCACGACATCGACCAACTCAAGGCCTGCGCTCAGGTCACCTGGCCGGAAGTCGGGCGGAACCTCCGGCATATTCGTCATATCCAACTCGGGCATTCCGGGGCCCATGCTTTGCTTGTGGCCGCGCATGGCCCGATATATATCGGCCAGCTCGCCCTGAGCTCGATTGAACTGGGTTTGCCGGTCCACGACGATCTGGCGGACCTGCCGCGATTGCTTCTGAGCCTGGGCGGCCGCCGACTGGAGCACTTGTTGGAAGCCGACGAGGTTCGGAGAAATTTGAAGCGCACTGTCTTTGTTCCCCACGCCGTAGCTGATGTCGAATGTGTTCGCTGCGGCCCATTTCAGCGCTCCTGAGATTAGGTCGCGGGAACGAGCGTCCGGAAGACGATGGATGCGGTCCTTGAGCGTCGCGCATAATTTTTGCAGAGCTTCCGCAGCTCTTGCTGGGTTGCGCTCCACCCGTGCAGCCCAGGCGGCTTTTGCGGTCTCCTCGTCAAACAGGTAGGCGACCTTGAAGAGAAGCGGGTATCGCAGCGGTGTCCAGTAGTGGTCCCATCGAACCGCTTCGTTGACCCCGGAGTCGAAAACTTGGTCAAAGAAGCTGATAATGGCGTGGTCGGGCTTCACCACCTTGTAGAGCGAGAACCGCACGTCGCGCTTCAGCGCAAAGCGACCCAGGCTCAACGCGACCTCCGACAGTCGCCCGACGCCCAACTCATTCGCATGAACGCGCTCCACGCCGAGCTTTGCGCGCGCAGCTCGGAGCAACGGCTCGGCAGAAACATCAAGGTTAGTCTTAGAAGTGATCAACCCGTAGTAGAGTATGGGCTGCGCAGGATCGAATAGAGTGTTCCCGGTATTCCCGCTCTCGTCGACATAGCAATACATCTGCACTCGCTCCCAAGATCCTGTTGAATTTATATAAAACAGATTCTTGATTCTGAGTCATGGATGGAAGCCAAGCTCCGCACTGCGGACCTTGGCCGGAGTATACCTGCTGCACGATGCGACGGATGACCGGTTCGGGGAAACAGCACCGCAGCAATGCCACTACTGGCGAATGTTCGGAAAGGGCCGGGAGCGACGGGTGCGTTGGTGCGGTTCATCGCGCCTCTCCAGGGGCGACAGAATCCGCAAAACTGGGTGTCGCCTTAACCGGTGAATCTGGGTGCGGCTTTACAGGGTCAGACCGAGCACCGCGCCAGGAACAGTTTCGACAGATTTTTTTGGGGGGGGCGTAGGCTCGAACTGCGTGGACCTCAGAACGGCCAATGCATTGATGCCAACCACGTTTGAACTGCTTGAGCCGCACCTATAAGTGCCGCTCTTGCTGCCTCAAGATTTGCAATGCCATACGCGACACCGATGGCAGCACCGGCATCAATTGCGGCGTTAACCCGGTTCTGAATCCATCCGGCCAAGGCAGTCGCCGCAGCAAGCAGGCGATTATTGCTCTGCTCCACGCTCCCAATGTCGGGTTCCTCAACCTGCGTTTGTTGGCGAATTTCATCAATCGCGGCTTTCCCCTGCCGCCACTCGTCCCGAGAAACGGCTTGAACGATTTCCAGTTCCTCAGGCGGGTTGTTATGGCCCATCATAGGCGGGGCTTGAGCTTCAGCCTCGAACTTATCCAGAAGCGGTTGGACTATTGCTTCCAATTCGTCCAGACGCCGGATCACCTCGGCGCGCGCTTCTGGCTCCGGCGGCACTGGTGCCTGATCCGGAATTATCGGAGACCATTCGCCGTCCCCATCAACGATCTCTCCCGCTTCAACACGGTCATCTTCCGGGTGTTCGTAGAAATCGCCACCAGTTGTCGGTGCCCATTCGAGCGTCCCATCACCCTGAACACGATCCACTGCAAGCATCATCGTATCGAAGTCCACGGCGTCTGAGAACTCAGCTTGGATTTGGTCACTGGCGTCGAAGGGACCGCCCCACAGGTATACGTACCCGCCCAGGTCCTTGTTGTATGGCGTTTCGTTTTGGGGGTCCTCAAACTGCTGGTTGAACCACTCGACCATTATTGCGACTTGTTCCTGAGAACTCATCGCACTCATTTCTTCAGCGGAGTAGCCTTGAAAATCCCCAACTGATCCGAAATGTGAATCCATAATGCGAAATCTGCTCATGTTTTCTTCTCGTTGAGAGATAGAGGAATTCGGTGAGCTCGGAAAGAAAAACGGTACGCGCCTCATACAGGTCATGAACGGGTCGATGTGACCGAGGTTACCGGGCAAGGTGGAGGCCGCTTCGATGTGTGCGCCGCGTTGCTGTAGTTCTGCAGCCGCCGGTCGACCTTGCTAAAAATGCATCGCGGCGGGAGGCGCTGGCCGCTACGTCCAGCACCTCGCGTCGATCGGCAGCTGTCAGATCAAAATACGTTTCAGCCATGCGCCATCCGGCTGACGGTGCCAGCCAGCCAATCCGGCATCCGGCCCGCGACACGGGCCAGCTCTGCCCGCTCCTCGCTGTTCAGGGTGGTGCGCAGGCGCGAGGCAGCCGCCTCGGCCTTCTCAGGGCCGAGCCAGGCCAAGGCCCGGATCACCTGCCCCGGCTTCGCGTTGCCGAGCGCCAGCTGCCAATTAGGCGCGTGGCGCAGCTCCACTTCCTGTTTGCCGAGCACCAGACGCCGGGATCGGCCCGAGGTCAGATAGACCGGGCGGGTCGGAACCTGGGTGGTCAAGCCCAAGGCATTCGCTGCCATGGCACCGCTTGCAGTGATCCGCTCACCGCGCTGTTCGGCCAAGGCCACCACGGTCTTCTCAACCGAGGGGGCACGTTTGCCGAAACGGCTTTCGACCGGCAGCACATAGGCACCGCGACCGGCGCGCAAGAGCGCGCCGCGCCTGGTGAGGCGCGACAGCGCCTGATCGACTGCGGCCCTGCTGCCCAGATGCAGCAAGCCCTTGGCCGTCACCGGAACGCCCTCGGGCAAGGTGCTGGCATGGGCCAGCACCTTCTCGCTCAACCGTTCTGCCTGCCCTGCGGGCTGTCTACTGACTGTGGTCATGATCCGTGCTCCTAGTGTCAGAAATATAGTGCAGTTTCTGACACTCTGCAAGGATGCTGCGCTGAGCAGACGAGAGGCAGGCATCCGATGGACAGCCACTAACCCACCGCCAGCGTGGCATATATCGGGATTTTTGATTTCTGCCTGATATCTACACGATATCTTTGTGATGTCGGTTTGCCTGTTGGCCTGTTGCCCGGTCGGCGAAATATCGGATCACGAAGCAGCGCAGGGCCGAGCCGGTCCCTTGCCCCGTCTGTCGGTGCCGGTCGATCCGATCGATCAGCCACGGCAGCGCCTGCTGTTCCTGTCGAGCGATGCGTTCCAGCATGGACCAGAACTCGGGCTCGAGCCGCAGGCAGCGGCGCTGACCATCAAGGCGGAGGGAGCGCTGCTCATAGGGCATCAGAGATGTCCGCCCTGTTGCCAGTAGTCGGCAACGAAGACCCGCACGGCCGAGGCAAGGCAGCGTTCCGGCGCCTTCTCGGTCGCAATCCGCTCGATCAGCTCGTCAGGTGACATCGCTTCGCGCTCGGCAATATCGAAGAGGCTCAGCCAGGCAACCGGCTCCAGCCGCAGGCTGGTGCGGCGACCGTTGATCCGGATGCTGCGGGGTTGGCCGAGCGTCGAGTACGTCATCGGCAGTCGTCCCCACGGTCAGGGCGACATACAACGGTATGTACTACATCAAACAACTTGAAAAATCCGTCCTGCCATGCTTGCTAGCCGGATTCTAGAAAATTGGTTTCAGTGCAAAAACCACTGGATTCATTGGTTAATTAACAAGAACAATAAGCCTGCCAATGCTGTCACAAGCCTTCGACGCGCTCACCGCGGCGCCAAATGACGACGACCTCTTCCCTTTCCTACAAGGCCATGCCGCGGGTCTCGGTTACGCGGATGTGCATTTCGCGGTGTTCGACCGGCTGGACGATCCAAAAAACGCCCAGCGTGTGATCCAGACGACACTGCCACAGGCCTATCGGGTCGCCTATCACGCGGCCCGGTTCAATCGTGATGACCCGACCCTGCGCCGCGCCGCCGTTCAGCAGACACCGTTCGGCTGGTATGACTGCCCCGAGCTCGACCAGGCCCGCGCGCTGCGGCGGGGCCGCAAGCCGGTCGCCCGCCGGATGCTCGACCTGGCGGCCGCCTATGGCTTCGTCGATGGCATGGTCGTGCCGACCCATATCGTCGGGGCCGACAATATCCGGCAAGTCGGCATGGTCAGCCTCTATCGCAGGGCGCCCGGTTGTCCCGATCTGCCTTGCTGGTTCCGGTTCCTGTGCCAGATGCTGCATGAGCAGGCTGTGCCCTGCCCGGCGGCGGCAGGCGGTACGCGTGCCGATCCGGTGTTGAACGATCGGGTGCGCCATTGCCTGCATTGGGCCGCGCGCGGCAAGAGCCGATCCGAGATCGCCGTCATTCTCGGGGTCTCCCATGCAACCGTTGACAGCTATGTCCGGGATGCCCTCGACGGGCTCGATGCGGTGAACACCACCCAGGCGGTTGCCAGAGCAATCCGGGGCGGGCTCATCTTTCCGTAAGTCGACAGACGAAGGCCGCGTGCCGCCAGCGGCACCGGGCTCTATTCGCTCCGCCGACCAAGTCACCAGACATGGCCGGCAGGCTCACCGAATCCGCCCTGCTGCCTGATCGGCCTCAGGCCGGTTTCGGCCATCCGGTGACGATCCCTCACGGTAGAAAACTCCATACGGCGCAGACGCGCCTTGGGACCGCCGTCAGACGGCCGTCCGGGGGCAAGGGGCCCTGCCCCTATCCCCTCCGCCACGCAGGGCTACAGCACGGGCAGGACCGCGTCCGGCGGCAAGGCAGGTGCGCCTCGCGCCTGCCGCAGCCCGACCCTGCCCGCCTGCATAGCGCCCCCCTACCCCGGTCTCGGCGACGGCCAAGGGTTGCAGCAGCAGCTGCACGCCCTCTGGCGTGATTTTCAAAAAGAGAAGGAGACCAAGACCATGACCACCATGACCACCATCACCGACCTGCCACTGGCGAAGCTGGTGCCGGGCAAACGCAATGTGCGCAAGACCGCAACCGGCAGCCTCGACGCGCTGATCGCCAGCATCCGCGCCCATGGGCTGATCCAGAACCTGACCGTGCGCCCGGTGCTTAACAAGAAGGGCAGCCCCACGGGCCGCTATGAAGTGATCGCCGGGAACCGGCGGCTGGCTGCGCTCAAGGCACTGGCCGAGGCGGGCGAGATCGCATCCAACACCGCCCTGCCCTGCCATGTGCTCGACACCGGCGACGATACCGAAATCGGTCTTGCCGAAAACACCATCCGCGAGGCTATGCACCCCGCCGACCAGTTCGAGGCGTTTCACGCCATGGCCGAGGCCGGAACCGGCATCGAGGATATCGCCGCGCGCTTTGGCGTGACCGCCCTGTTCGTGCGCCAACGCCTGAAACTCGCACGGGTCAGCCCGGTGCTGTTCGAGGCTTATCGGCAAGGCGAGATGACCCTCGATCATCTGATGGCCTTCACCATCACGCAAGACCATGCCGAGCAGGAGAAGGTCTGGAACGCCCTGCCCAACTGGAACCGGCACCCCGGCACCATTCGCCGCGCGCTCACCATGGAAGCGATCCCGAGCGACGACCGGCGCGTCTGCCTGATCGGGTTGGAAACTTACGAGGCAGCAGGCGGCACCGTGCAGCGCGACCTGTTCGACAGCGCGGAAGGCGGATACCTGACCGATCCGGCCCTGCTCGACCGGCTGGTCGCCGAACGCCTTGAGACCGAGGCCGAGCGGCTGACTACCGAGGGCTGGGCATGGACGCGCGTCGTGCCCGATCTGGACCATCGGGCCTTTGACGGGCTGGTGCGCAGCTATCCAGCGCAAATGGACCTGTCCGAGGAAGATCAGGCAGCGCTCGACACCGCCATCGAAGCCTATGACACCCTTGCCGAGCAACATGACGAAACCCCGGACGAGCCCGAGATAGCGGCAGAAATCGACCGACTGTCCGACGAGATCGACCGGCTCACCGCCCTGCAACAGGTCTGGACCGACCAGATCAAGGCATCCCATGGCTGCCTCATCGGCATCCATTGGGATGGAACGCTCCGCATCGAGGCGGGTTGGCGCGAGCGACATGAAACCCCTGCCCCGGCAAATGATGGCGAGCCGGAGACCGACACCGGCGACGAGGCCCCTGCCCCGTCCCGCAAGCTGTCGCCCAAGCTGACGGCAGAACTGATTGCCCATCGGACCGCCGCTCTGCGGGCCGAGGTGATGCAGCGCCCGGACATCGCGCTGGTGCTGACCGTCCACAAGCTGGCCCTGCAGCACTTCTATCGGGACGGGCTGACCAGCAGCCTCGATCTGCGCGGCGCGAGTGAGGACCTCACCCGCCATGGCGATACCCTGAGCGACAACCCCGGTACGGGTGCCATGGCGGAAGCACAGGGCCGCTGGCAACTGCGTCTGCCAAGCGAGGCCAGCGATCTGTGGGATCGGTTGCTCGGCTATGCCGATACCGATCTCATGAACCTGTTGGCCTTCCTCACGGCGACCAGTCTCGAACCAGCCTTCGAGAGCAGCCGGTCGAAGCGCCATGCCGATCAACTGGCCGAAACCCTCGACCTAGACATGACCCGCTACTGGCGGGCCACCCCGGAGACATTCTTCGGCAAGGTCACCAAATCCACGATCCTCGACGCGGTGCGCGAAAGCGTCTCCGAGGCCGCCGCCGAGAACCTCGCCAGCCTCAAGAAGGACGCGCTGATCGACCATGCCACGGCGCGCATGGCCGAGACCGACTGGCTGCCGGACGCGCTGCGGCGACCGGCGGACCCGGACACAGCCCTTGCGGCCTGATCCGAGACAGGGCGGCGCGTCAGCGCCGCCCTTTTCTATAAGGCGCTGACAGCGCGCAAAATTTTTCTGGCCCTCACGGGCCAGCCTGCTTTCAACGTGATGTCTTTTTGATATCTGGTCGATATCACCTCATCTCACCGCAATGAACCTGACCACGCTCTGGCACCACAAGCCGGTAGTGCCGACCCTGCAGCACGTCGAGCACCCTTGTCGGACGATAGGCCACCCAGTTCGTGCCCCCGGCATGGCGCACGCTGTCATAGACGATACCGGCATGCGGTCCGGCGCGCACCGTGCGACCGAAGCTCTGGGCCGTCGGGTAACTGGCTGGGTCAGGATCATGGAGTTCCGGATATGCGCCCCGGATATCGACGAAATCACCGGTCAGCGCTGCCGTGTATTCCCGCAGCTCTTCGGTCTTTTGCTGCAGCGCGCTCTCCGCGATCTCGCGGCGGATGCCATTGGCAACCTCGACCACGGCAGTCTCGATTTGATTGGCGGCATACCACGCCCCGAGCGCAGCATCGGCAAAGCGCGTCCCCTGTGGGGCACCATGCAGGAAGGACGCCATCACCACGCTGGCATTGGGACGACCATAGACCCATTCAGCCTGCGACAACCGTTTCACCCGGGCCGCCACGAGCCGGTCATTGGTCCAGCCTTCGAGTTCCAGGACCGGCGCCAGATCAGCGGGCTGCGTAACGGCCTCAAAGGCATTGATAGGGGGAAAGCGTGACGGGATGAGCCGATGGGTTCGTTCCGGTGCCGTCGCAAGACGCGTCACGAGAAGACGATATCCTGCACGTGGACCGGCTCGAAATCAGCGTCCTTGCCGGGCCCACCCCGCAGCCCGCCGCGCCACGCATCAAGATAGCGGCGCACGGTCAGGATACCATCGAGGCCACCCCCGATCATCACCTCGATCGGTGCCTGACCACCAAACACCTCGCCACGATGCGGGCCCTTGAGCCAGGTCATCGCTTCGGCCTCGATCGGGAACAGAATGCCGAGGGCCTTGTGAATGCCCAACACACCGGAAATCCGGGTCAGAGTATCCAACGGCAAAGACAGGGGCTCTTCTTCTCGCGCCTTCTTGACCCATTGATGATAGGTAGAGGGTGCCGGTTCGCCCAAGAGCTCGATCCGATCCTGGGTCGCAATGCCATACCGCTCGGCAATCGCGAGGAAGCTGCGCAGGCCCGGCCCGCTGACGCGACGGCGCGCGGTCGGATCGATGCGCTGTTGCACGGGCATGGCACCCGGCTCGGTTGGAAGCTGAAGAATGTTCATGGGCGGTCTCCGTCTGTATATAGAGATATAGTCCAAATATGGACTTTTTGCAAGATGTGACCCTGAAAGCCCCGTAACCGTGCGGTTGTCGGATCAGTGGTGACATCGATCCGATGTCTATATGATATCTCATCGATATCTATGCAGATGGCGCGGGACAGCTCTGCCACGTCGACGCGCGGTGCTTTCGTGGCGGCAGCGCATCCTCAACGGATCGATTTCGTTGGGGAATTTTCCATGGTCACCAAACCGCAAATGTTTATCGCAATGCCGACACGGCTGTCCTGGATCTATGATGAGGACCGACCGATCGGTCACCCACGACTGACCCTGACAACGGTCGATCACGACCTGCCCGGCGATCCGGTGACGATCCCCATCACCCCACGCGCCGTGTATCAACTGGCCAGTGAGCATCTCCCCGCCGAAGCTGGTGACGCGTTGCTGCAGAGCATCGCGGCCAATCGCTCAGCCGAGGGCTTCACCATCGATTTATCATTCCCGGCCTCGAAACCACTGCAGATCACCTATGGCTTCGACGGCGCGCCGGTCGCGCAATTCCGGAGCCTTGCCCCGACCGACCCGCGCGTCAGTACCGACGCCCTCGCTGCGGCACAGGCAATCGCTGATAGCAACAGGCCCCCTGCCCTCAACAAGGACTGGCTCAGCTATATGCGCGGGCGTGAAACCCGCCGCCAGCAACCAGACGCAGCACCGCTCAAACCAACCCGCTAGAGGTCAGTTCGGTATCACCAAGATATCACATAGATATCTTTGTTGTGCCACGCCGATATCTCTAGCCGGGTTCCTGTGTCGGAGCCTTGCGCTTGCGCCGCCTTGCCAGCCAGGCATCGAGGCGTCCCGCCTCCCCAAGCAGCGATATTTCCGCATCCACCTTGCCGATCTGATCGATATCGATCCGCTGATCGGTCTCCTGCGCGATCTGGTTCTCATAGGACGCCACCCGGCACAGCCGGTCCACGGCATAATGCGACGGTCGCATCTGTGCCCGCTGCGCTGCCTCGCGCACCGCATCGGCATCCTCCGGCCCGATCTCCAGATGCAGCATGACCCGACGAACCATCATCCCCTCCCCGGCAATATTGCCAGCCCGATATCCCGTCCAACACGCTGATTATACGTCATTTATACATATTTACCAAAGACTTGCCGTCTCGGCGCATGTCCCTGTAGGAACCCCGTTGCATCACAGAACCTTGGGCGGACCGTCGGCACAGGCGTCCTCATGGCCAAGGGGATCGGTTGGTCCATCCTCGCCCCGCCGAGAGACATAAGCCTCGATTGCAGCCCCCTGCCCGTCTCCTGCTGCCTGACTGACGGTCCGGTGCAGCCCGATAAAAACCGGCATGGCCTGGCGAAGCCGCTCTGACCCATGGCGTTAAGCTGATGGCGGCAGCGTGACGATCAACGGGGATTTTCCCCGGCCGTGTCGGCCTTCCTCGCGCTGCCAAAATCCCCGTTCCCCGGCTCAACGCCGGTGATCGCCCCGCCTTGTTCCGCCATCTGTCGCAACACCATTCGAGCGGCCCCGCCGGCCACGGCCGGTGATCGTCGCACCCGACAAACACGACAGCCAACCTTCCAAGGAGACAGAACATGGCAATCATCGGTATCTTCAACGCCCGCGGCGACCAGTTTCAGGGCACCGTCCGCACCGTCACCCTCGACGCCGAGGTCGCCTTCGTGCCGACCGAGAAAGCCTCCGACAGCGCGCCCGAGTTCCGGGCCATGGCGGGCAATGCCGAAATCGGCGCGGCCTGGCGTAAGCGCTCGCAATCCGGCAACGACTATCTGCTGGTCAAGCTGGACGATCCGTCCTTCGACAAGCCGGTCGTGGCCCGGCTGGTCGATACGAAAGACGGCTGGCGGCTCCTCTGGAGCCGCTGAGGCCAAATATCAGGAGGACCATAGCCCACAAAATCCGGTTGCATACACTGACATCCATCGCATATCGAGTCGATATTATTTTGATATCTCTGCGATATCACGTATATAAGCACTATGTTTATCTACGCTGATGAGACGGGCCACTCCGGTCGGAATATTTTTAGTGAACCGCCGCTTTACAGGATCGGCGCGCTATTGAGTGTTGCCGATGCTGAGAAAGCCCTAGAGCCCATAGTCTTGCCACTGGCACGGGCCGAAGAAGATGGACGCCTACACGCCAACAATCTTGGCCCCGCTCGCGTGGCAGCTTTGCTGCCCAACATTCTCGACGCTCTCGACTCCTCGGGTCCTTGGCGCTTCCTCCTTGGCGAGATCGAAAAAGATTATGTAGCAACGACCAAGTTCGTAGATACGGTGTTCGACAGCGGCGAAAACGCTGCTGTCCCGCAGCAATGGTACAATCTCCGCCTGTTCCGACATTCGCTTTGTCTTGCTGTCGATGGCGCTATGCGCGAGCGGCATCGGGAGGCCTTCTGGCAGGCTTACTTGGAAGACGATATCACTGGCATATCTAGCGTTGCCGAGAAGGTAGGCGTTTTTGCCCGCACCCGTGTGCGAGACCCGCGACTGCGCGAGGTCATGAGAGATGGGATCGCTTATCTTCGACGCCACCCGGAGGACTTCACCCTGTCGGCATCCCGCGGTAGGCGATCATATCAGGGCCATACCCCAAACATCATCGCCTTCAGCTTCATTTTCGATGCCGTTCACCAGTTCGTGGACGAGACCGGAAGTCAGCCAAAAGCGTTCATTCATGATCGGCAGCAGGAGTTCGGCACTTCAATGAGAGAATGGGCGAAGCTCTTCGGCCATATTCGGCGCGAAGATCATCGCGGCTTGGCTAAAATAGAAGTGGTCGATTACCGCCTTCCAAACTTGTCTCTACCTAGCTCCAAGGACAATGCAGCCCTACAGGCCGTCGATCTGCTACTCTGGACCTTGACTCGCGATGATGCGGTCTTGGGCCCATGTCGCCATCGGCTTGAAGCGCAAATCGATCCTTATTCCATCTCTCGCGGCACTTCGAAGACAATCGTCAACGAGGGTATAGCGCACGCAAAACGGCCAATGAGCAAAGAGGCACTGGAGCGTGGCAGGGTCATCCTCGCTAAGTGGGAGGATGACCGGCAGCAACGGATACGGGAGCGAAGATCCGTGGTGGCAACCCCCGCGCAGTAAGTTTGTCACACGGCCTTGCGATATCACGCAGATACTTGACAGACATTGCATTGATATCAGGTCGATGTCAGGGTGATGCCACAATGAGCAACCTGTCGAGGATAACGCCATGATCATCACCGTGGGCGGCATCAAGGGCGGTTCCGGCAAAACCACCATCGCCACCAACCTCACCGTTCAGCGCGCCGCCGAAGGCCGCGACGTCCTGCTGGTCGATGCCGACGACCAGGAAACCGCATCCGACTTCACGATGCTGCGCAACGACAAGCTGGAAACCGGTGCCGGGTTCACCTCGATCAAGCTCACCGGTCCGGCCGTGCGCACGGAAGTCCGGCGGCTGGCCGACAAATATGACGACATCATCATCGACACCGGCGGTCGCGACACCACCAGCCAGCGCGCGGCGCTCACGGTCTCGGACGTCATGCTGGTGCCATTCGTCCCGCGCAGCTTCGACGTCTGGACCCTGGAGAAAGTAAGCCAGCTGGTCGCCGAGATGCGCGCCGCCAATCCGGAGCTCACCGCCTATGCCTTCATCAACCGGGCCGATCCGCGCGGACAGGACAATGCCGAGGCGGAAGAGGTGATCCGCGATACCGAAGAGCTCGAACTGATCGACACGCCGCTCGGTGCCCGTAAAGCCTTCGGGAATGCTGCGGCCCATGGGCTCGGTGTTGCGGAGCTGAAACCGCAGGACGCCAAGGCGACCGACGAGTTCATGATGCTATATAGACATCTTTTTGATATCAGCGCGACATCCAAAGTCGCGGTAGGAGCGTAACGCCCATGGCCCTTGCGAGAAAACCGAAGCCCCAGACCAAGACCGAAGCACCGAAAGACGAGCGCGCCATCGAGGCGCTGATCTCGAAAGGCGGCAGCGTCGCCGAAACCGCAGCCAAGGACAAGGAGCGGGCAGGGGGCAAGTCGACCAATGTGGTGTTGCGCCTGCCGCCAGAAATGCTGGCCCGCGTCGATGAAGCGGTCGAAGCGCGCAGCCTTCGCATCCCGCGCCATACCTGGCTGCTCGAAGCCGTGTTGGAAAAACTGGATCGCGAGCAATCAGACTGATATCAGCTAGATATCCGCGTCGCATCAAGGCGACATCATCCTGTCATCAGCCCCGGCATCGCCCTTCATGAACACACGCCGCTACATCGACAGTCAGTTCGACCTGTTCATCCTCAGCCTGACCGAGTTCAAGCTGCGGGACAGTCGCGAGACGATGGAGCGACCGTTCTTCTCGCTCGCCAAGCGCAAGCGCCTGAAGCCAATCGAGTATGAGAGTGACGATGTCTGGGTCAAGGTCGAGCCGCACCAGAATTACGGCATGGCGACCATCTGGGATGCCGACATCCTGATCTGGGCGGCCTCCGCCCTGATCGATATGAAGAACCGGGGCGTCAACGACATCCCGAACGAGCTGCACTTCCAGCCCTACGACCTGCTGAAATCGATTAAGCGCTCAACCGGCGGCGAACACTACAAGCGCCTGCGCGAGAGCCTGTCGCGGCTGCGCAGCACCAATATCCGCACCAATATCCGTGCGCCTAAGGGCAAGCGCTTTGCCGAGTTCTCATGGATCTCCGAATGGACCGATCTGGTCGATGAGAAGACCGGCGAGAGCCGGGGCATGTCGATCGTGCTCTCGCAATGGTTCGTCCAGGGCGTGCTGCAGAACGGCGGCGTGCTCGCCATCGATCCGGAATACTTCTCGATCACCGGCGGTCGCGAGCGCTGGCTCTACCGCGTTGCCCGCAAGCACGCGGGCGGGGCAGGGGCCGATGGCTTCGCCATCACTCTGCCGACGCTCTATGAAAAATCCGGGGCAGAGGGCCCCTACCGGCGATTCAAATTCGAGCTGCAGAAGCTGGTCAAACAGAACAGCCTGCCGAGCGTCGACCTGCAATGGGAAGAACCCGAAGGCAAGGAGCCGCGCATCCGCATGACCATGCGCCGCGCGCTCGGCGCGGAGGAGCTGGTCGAGGAGAAGCCGAAGCGCACCCGCAAGGCCAGACCCAAGACAAAACCGAAGCCGCCGCCGGGCGAGCCCATGGCCCTCTTCCTGCGCCGCGATCTGGACGACCAGACCATCGCGCGGATCAGGAAGGATTTTCCCGGCTGGGATATCTACGCCCTCAAGGCCGAATACGACAGCTGGCTCGACGCCCATCCCGACAAGCGGCCGAACGACTACCAGAAGGCGTTCTACGGCTTCGTGCGCCAGTACCATGCCCGCGAGAAGCACTCGCTGCGTGGCTGATCCGGAGCCTGTCCCGGCACCGTTCTCCACAGCTATCCCGACACATCTTCCAGATATCCATGTGATATCACGCCGGTATCATGCTAGTGTCATCGCGGTATGGGACTCGCGCAATCGGGCAGGAGGCGTTCCCAATAGGCCGATAACCCCCTCACAGCGTTGACTCTTCCTACCGGCACATGCCGAAACGCCGACTCGGAACCCCTTGAAACCATTGGGCTTAGCGAATCAGCGGGGTTGTGGCCTGTGGATAAGGATCTAACCGACGGCCTAACGGGAACAAACCCACGGCCTATCAGGAACGCATCTTTCGGCCTATCAGGAACAGATGCACGGCCTATCGGGAACGAGCCACCTCGACAAGCATCTGAAACCGAACACGAAAACCAGATCGAAACAGGGCTTAACTCTATAACTGACTCTCTTATAACTCTCTAACCTGAGACTTGCTCTCCGACGAGGCAGATCACAGGATCGGTGCAACACACTGCGGTCTCTGGGGAACCCTCCGAGAAGCGCAGAAAACCGGGGGAAACGTTCCCGAAAGGCCGAACCTGGTCAGAGCAGGGGGTTCTCATCGAAAAGGCCCTCGAACTCGGGGTCGGCGAAGTAGCGCAGCTTATCGGCGACCATCCCAGACTGTCCTTGCATCAGAATTATCTGCTGATGATCGGGTAAGCGCCGGACTTCGTCCGGTGTCATGAGCGATCGGCCCCGTTCCGCCTCATTCACCGACCATCTGCTCTGCGTCTGATAGGTTTTCGAGGTCACCATGATGGTTTGTTCGCCCAGAACCCGACTGACATACTGCGCTGTGAACTGATCGTTAATGCCGAAGAACTGGATCGTGCCCGCATTACCAAGAAACGTCTCCCAGCGTTCCCGATAGAGCGCTTTTAGCTGGTTCAAATCCTGCAACACCACCCAGAGCTTGACCCCGAACCCGCGGATTTGCCCGACGGCGTTCTCAATCGAGCGCATATGGCCGAGTGTCGCAAACTCATCGAGCAGGAAGACGACCGGATGTTCCGGTTTACGGCGCTTCCGTTCCATGGCCTCTAACGCCAGGCCGATCATCAGGCGCAGCCAGCGATTATGCGTTCCCAATCGAGCAGCCGGCAGACAGAGATAGACCGTCGTCGGCTGCGTCTTCAGATCAGTGAGATCGAAATCCGTTTGGTCCAGCACACGAGAAATCCGGGGGCTTTCCAGAAAGTCTGTCGAGACACGCGCGCTTGCCAAGAC
Source organism: Oceanospirillaceae bacterium (assembly GCA_002724925.1). Classification (GTDB taxonomy): domain Bacteria; phylum Pseudomonadota; class Gammaproteobacteria; order Pseudomonadales; family Oceanobacteraceae; genus Thalassolituus. The sequence goes on along the minus strand of PBQA01000004.1, from coordinate 23,303 downwards.
CGAACTGAATTGCCGCTCTGACTTCTGCAACATGCCATGAATGGACGCGCCAATCCGGCGAATAGCGCCGTCGGCATGGGGATTGCGCTGCATTTGTATCAGCAAATCCGAGAATTCTTCTGCAGGTAGCGTTATCAGACGGCGCAGCGTGAGCAGGGTTCGATCATCATCCTCGAAATCGAGGCTGGTCGCGATGTGCAGGATCAGGCCTTGCAGCATGTTCCGTGCTTCGAGGTTCCAATAGGGATCCCCGTCGCCACTATCGACGACCAGGGCATCGGTGACGAGCGCCGCATCCTCGACCAGATCCTCATTGTCGAGGGTCAGCAGCGACAGCGGGTTGAAGGCAGAGGAGGGGAGGCCGGTCAGCCCCCAGGGATCGAGAATATGCACCTGTTGGCCGCGCGCTTCGCGCCGTCTCGACGTGATAGCCGCCAACTCGCCCTTGGGGTCGATGGCCAGTATCGAGCCTTCATAGGCCAGAAGGTTCGGCACGATGGCCGAGACCCCTTTGCCCGCGCCATTCGCTGCAACGGTTACCATGTGTCGAGGGTCGGGATTGGCGAGGATGCGACCGGCATAGCGATAGGGCAGGGCGGTCCCGGCCCTGCCGATCAGCAGGCCCTCTGCGCCAACCAAACGCCCTATCTCGGTTAGGAATTGCGCCGAGCCATGGGACGCCGGAGCCTTGTTCTTCGGCTCACCGAGCAAGGCGCGCGCCAGCTCGCCCCACATGGGCATACTGCCCGATATCAGGATCGACAGAACCGAGATCAGCAGCAAGAACTGCATGGTTTCGCGTTCGGCTCGGGAGATACCGCCCGGCGTTGCCCGTTGATCGAGGAAATAGATGCCAATCCCGACGATCACCGGCCCCACCAGCAGCGGCAGCAGGCGCTCTGCGCTCTTGAACGGGGCGTGGTACCAGCGACCGACATCACGCCCGCGCGCGACATCTACCCGAGCGATGAGGGAGATCACCACGCAGAGCCCGAGCAAGGCGGCCAGCGAGATCATCGGTTGCGGCCACCATAGGGCCGCGAGCCACAGCAAGACGATGCCGCCCCGGCCCCAGTTACCAAGCCAGAGGATCGGATTGACGAAAGGCCAGTAGACGAATTGCCGAAACAGGAAACCTTTGATGCCCGGACCGCCAGGCGCGCCCAATCCGACGCCGGTGCGTCGCGCTTTGCGTGGAAACGGAGCGGATATGTCCATAGGCAGTACCGGGTTATGCGTTCGTCACCTAGATAGAGGAAAGATAGGGCAGATTTAATGACGAAGGGTCACGGTTTCCTCGGATGAGCTCGGATAATCGGCATAGCCTCGCGGCGCTGCAAAAGAAGTTCGACATGCACGAACAGGCAGCGGGCGACATGATCTGGCACTGGCGTCGCCGGGCCGAGGAGGCCGAGGCCGAATGCGCCTATCTGAAGGAGGCCCTGGAGGCTGCCGATGCCCTGAGCGCGCGCCACGGCAACGGTCTGGAGACCGCTGCCTACTATCGCGAGCGGATCAGGGAGCTCGAGGAAGAGCGGGACCAGCTGCACCGGATAGCCACCGATCTGGGCACCACCTGCAATCGGCTCGAAGCCCGTCTGGCCGAGCTTGGCGAGGAAACGAAGGTCAACGGGACCGCGCAGGCGCGACCGGCATCACCGCCGCCGAAACCCTCCAAACAGCCGGTCGTGCATCTGAACGAGTTGATCGGGCTCACCACCGTCAAACGCGAGGTGGAACAGCTCATGGCCCTCGCCGAGGTTAGGGCCAAGCGTTCTGCTGCCGGGTTGCCCAACCCGGAGATGTCGCTGCACCTGATTTTCACCGGCAATCCCGGCACGGGTAAGACGACCGTCGCCCGGATCGTGGCGCAGCGCTATCAGGGGCTCGGCCTCCTGCGCACCGCAAAGGTGACCGAGGCGAGCCGCAGCGACCTCGTGGGCGGTTATATTGGGCAGACGGCGATCAAGACCCGTGCACTGGTTGAGAAGGCCCTGGACGGCGTTCTCTTCATCGATGAGGCCTATGCGCTGCACCGGTCCGACAGCGGCACCGATTACGGCATGGAGGCCCAGGAAGAGCTCCTGAAGGCGCTGGAGGATCATCGCGGGCGACTGATCGTGATCCTGGCCGGGTATGCCGAGCCCATGGCCGCGCTCTTGCGTGACGGCAATCCGGGGCTGCGCTCCCGGTTCAACACGATCATCGACTTCCCAGACTATACAGCCGAGGAGCTGGTCGCGATCTTCGAACAGTTCTGCGCCGGGCAGGGCTACCGGCTTACCAGCGGTGCGGAGCGCAAGCTGCGCCGGACCCTGACCCGCGTCTATCGGGTGCGCGGCAAACAGTTCGGCAATGGACGGACCGTACGGAATCTGTTCGAGGCCTGCCTGAAGCGACAGGCGGTGCGTCTGACCTCAGGCAGCGAAGCCGCCAGCCTGTTCCGACCGTTTACCGGCAAGATCGATCGCGCAGGATTGAGCACGCTCAGCGATGCCGACATCCCGAGCGAAACAGAGTTCAGGGACTGATGTGAGAGGGCGACCGCATGAAGCAAGATGAGTGGCTGGCCGAGGAACAGACGCTCCTCGACCTGAGAGCGGCACTGGACCGAAGCTTTACCGCGTTCTCCGAGCAGTTCGATGCCGGGAACAAGGATGGCCAGCGCGCGGTGCGAGAGGTCGGCAAGCAGGCGTTGAGCGACTACCAGGCCGGGCTCGCCCGGTTGGCGGCGCGCGGGAAATCCGATTGGGATGTCCGGCGTCGACTGCTGGGGCTTGCTTGGCGAAAATGGCGCGCGAAGGAAAACCGCTTCGCCAGGGAACTGGCGGGGGCTGCCTTCGGCCGGATCGGGTGATCGGTGCGCCAAGTGTTGCCCGACCGTGATAGGGTAGGGGCTTGGTTCCCAGAATTTTCAGGTAGCGCATCCATGTCGATCCCGATTCCGAACACCGATCCGACGGATCGACCGTTTCACCCCTCGCTCGAAGAGACAGCCGCGCTGGCCGGGCATTGGCACGCCGGTCAGCTCGACCAGGCATGTGTGCCCTATGTCCGGCATCTGATGCGGGTCAGTCGGCATCTGAGCCGATTGTTCCCCGAGGCCTCGATGGCCGAGCGTCATGCCGCCTGGCTGCATGACGTCATCGAGGATACCGGGATCACGACCGACGATCTCGCTGGGCATGGCTATGCGCCGGAGGTGATCGAGATCGTAGTAGCCGTCACCAAACCGCCAAATGATCCGCGCAGCTATGCCGAGCGGATCGAGGATCTGGCCGCAAGCGGGCAGGTGGCCGCCATGCGGGTCAAGATCGCCGACCTGAGCGACAATGCCGACCCGGCACGATTGGCAGCCTTGCCGGAGGACCGCGCCACCTCTCTCGGAAAGCGCTATCGCGCGGCGCTCCAACGGCTGACCGAGGCGCTTGAGCGGCACGGACAGGCGGTATTGGATGAGGACGACCCGGACGCGATCGACCATGTTCCGTTGTCGCTCGCTGTCGAACCGGTCGATTACTGGACCCTCACCGAAGCCGCCCAATTGGCCGACCGGTCGGTCGAGGCCTTCGTGCTGGAGGAGGCGACCTCGCTGGCACATCGGATCGTTCTGACCGGTTCCCTGCACCATGTGACCCTGGCGCGTGACCGTACTGCAAAGGACACGCGCAGCATGGCGGCGTTTAGGGCGGCAGGGGATGATGCCGCCTCGATCGCCGACCGGGCCATTGAGGGCGTTACCCATGGCCTCGGATACGAAGCAGAGGCGCTGCCGGTCAATGATCCCGGCCAGCGCCCCAAGCGATCGCGTTAGCCCCGAATGCCGAGCGTGCCGGCCGGCCGCGTGATGATGACCGGTCTGGTCTCCGACGCGCGCCGCTCAGCGAAGGCACCGAGGACGGCGAGGCTGTTTTCGAGACGCTCCCGCGCGAGGAGCATCACCGTGAAAATTGCCGCGAAGATGATGGCTCTGGTCATGACATGCTGTGGCATGGGCGTTGGCCTCCCGCTCCCGATCTGTCGCCGGATGATCCCGGCTGGCGATGCGGCGACGATGGCCGCCGGTCGGGCATGGACGACCACCGAAGAACGGAGGCTCCGATGCCTGCGGCGGAAACCGTTCTGGCAGGTGGCGGCTGTTGACCGCAGGCGGCATGTTCCAAGCCGCACCCGGACGAGCGATCACGAGAGCCGACAGCGCATCGAGGCAGCGGGCCAAGGCACCATGGCAAAGCGGCAAAGCGTCAGCGCTCATGATCGACGCCTCAGCACTTTCTTGGTTGGCGGGTAGGCTCGGTCGATAGAGCCGGGCCGATGCCGTGCAGCATGACCCGTGACCGAGCCTCACGAAGGGCGTTGCCCCTCGCGGCTCCCCACCAGGATTGGCCATCCTGGACCGGCAGATGAAGCGTCAGCGGATGGTGCCAGAAGAGGCTGGGCAAGATCGGGCGGAAGTGTTAGAGATAGCTAGTGCGCACTTATGGGTTTGCAGGCAAACCCGCGCGCACCCGGCCCCGAAATCGGGTCCGGGCAGGCGGCCTCCGAGCCCCTGCACCCTGGTTCGGCAACCCCCTTCGGGGTTCCGAAACCTCCCCGCGTCGGCCAAGGGAGAACGTCCCCCTGCCGACACCAACCCCCGCTCAGGGTCCACCCTGAGAACCGGCCAGGGAGGGGCTTCCGCGCCACCCCCTGAACCCCCACGGCCAGCGCCATGCCGCGCTGGACCAGCACCAAAGGAGCCTTGCCCCTTTGGAAACCCGCGCCGGTTTTCGTACCGGCAGACGACCGGAGACAGGGTGCGCCAGACACGTCTCCGGACCTCTCTATCTGGCGCTGGCATACGATGGTATGCTGTCAGGCGGAGGCAGGAACGGTCGTGGCGATCTACTCGCTCAACCACAAATCCGTTGGCCGGGCGACCCATGCGCCGGGCACGGCATCGGCACATGTGCAGTACATCATGCGCCCGCGTGCCGCCTCCGAGATCATCGCGCACCAGATGCCCGATCGTATGGGACCTGCCATGTCCTGGATGGACGAGCAGGAGCAGGCTTCCCGAAAAAATGCGCGCGTCATCGACAAGGTCATGGTCGCACTGCCGCGCGAGCTCGATGCCGTTCAGCGTGCCGAGCTGATCCGGGAGTTCGGGCAAGCCGTCACCGGCAACCGGACGCCCTGGGTTGCCGCCATGCACGACATGGGCAAGGACGCTCAGAACCCGCACGCGCATTTCATCTTCAGGGATCGTGACATCGAGTCCGGCAAGCGGGTATTGCGGCTTTCCGACAGTGCCCGCGACCGCGAGAAGGCCGGCCTCGAACCGAACGGCACGGCATGGCTGCGGCAGGTGTGGGAGCTGAAAGCCAATCAGGCACTGGAGCGGGCAGGGCACGACACGCGCATCGATCGTCGCTCGCTGGAAGCCCAGGGCATCGACCGGGAGCCCGGCGTTCACATCGGCCCGAAAGCCAACGAGCTCGAGCGCGAGAACAAGGTACCGCCGAGCCAGGTGCGCCATGACGAGAACGGCCGTGAAATCCGTTGGCCCGAGATCGACGGCGGCAAGAGCCGGGTCCGGCACAATCAGGAAATCCGCACGCGCAACGACATCCGGCTGCGGGAAGACAACGCGAACGACAATTTCAAGAAGGAGATCGGCCGTGCCTGGGACGTCATCAAGCGCCGTCAGGCGAAAGAGGCCCGTGAGGCCACCGATCGCCTGAAAGAAGCTGATCGCCGCGAGCGCGATGCCCTGTCCAAACGGCAGGCACAGCGTGCCGCCGAAGAACATGCCGCCGATGAGCGTCGCCGTCCCAAGGGTCTGCGCGGTATGTTCCTACGGATCGTCGGCAAGAAGGCCAAGATTGAAGCCGAGCTTGCCCGCGCCAAACGCCGCCGGATGGATCGTGACCAGCACGAGTGGGAGAAGCTGGAGGAGCGGCAGTCAACGCAGCGCCAGCGTCAGGAGACCGATCTGAAGCGCCGGTTCGAACAGGAGAAGCTGCTGTTCCGCGTAGAGGCGAAGCGAATTCACGAGCAGATGCAGACCGAACCGACACAAGGGCGCTCGATTGATCGCCCCCATGACCGTGAGAAGCCGCCACCAGAACAGCGCGAGGATGACGATGAGCGCGCCCGTGGCGAGGGCCGCGGGCACAATCTTGGTCGCTGAGGCGGGAACAACTTGATTGCACTGCAATCATTGATCAGTAAGGCAGCACTTTTCTGACGTGGAGGCACCGGGTGGCCAGCATCACGATCCGCAATATCGATGACAGCTTGAAGCACCGCCTGCGGGTGCGCGCGGCCGAGCACGGCCATTCCATGGAAGAGGAAGCGCGCGCGATCCTCCGCGCCGCTATCGAGGCGACCACACCGCCATCGAACTTGGCGGCGGCAATCCGAGCGCGGGTGGCTGGTATTGGCGGCGCTGGACTCGAGCTGCCGTCACGGGAGCCCATGCGCTCCCCGCCGAGCTTCGACTAGCCGTGACGAGCCCGATCAGGAGCAGCACCCGAGGCGGTGACGGTTTAGGCTGGATTGCAACGCAATCATTGCTTACGTTGGGTGCGAACAGTTGAGCGACGGCGTGTAGAAGGTCGTCACCGACAGCAACGAACCTCCTTTTCCGAGGGGCAAGGATGTCATCGCATGGCGATAGATCAGCAAGAGTTCGCGCCGCCCGAAGATGTGCTCTTCTTGGCGTTTGTGATGCGGGCCGCTGAGGGTCGAACCCCCGTCTACGGGGTGGCTCTCGAAACCGACAAGGTGACCCTCAAACGCGCGTTCGACTCGCACCGCCCTGAACGGACCGAAGTCGGCCAAGAAGTTCTGAAACAGATGATGGAAGACTGGCGGGCTGGGAAGCATCACCAGCCATGGCTGTACGCAAAAGGCGACAGCTACATCGTGGCCGATGATTACTTCTGGCTGGCGATGATCGAGCGAGGAAACCCCAGTGCCTTTCCCGCGCTCGTCTTCGGCGAGCCGCTCGAACAAGGTCTGGTCGAGAAGAAGGGACCGCTTGGCCCCGATTACGTCAAACAGGCCTTTGGCAATTTACTCGCACAAATCGAAATGGAGTGATGAGCCGTGGCCAGCATTACCATCCGAAACCTCGATGACGGCATCAAGCGCCGGTTGCGCGTGCGCGCGGCTGAGCATGGCCGGTCCATGGAAGAGGAAGCACGGGAAATCCTGCGTCAGGTCGTCGGAGAGACGACCCCGCCCAACAACCTTGCCGCCGCCATCCGCTCACGTTTTGCCGCTCTTGGCGGCGCCGAGCTCGACATCCCGGCCCGCGACGCCATGCGCGCGCCGCCGAGTTTCGACTAACCAGCCATGATCATCCTCGACACCAACATCATCTCAGAGCTGTTGCGCCCGGCACCCGAGCCAAAAGTCGAAGCATGGCTTGCAGCCCAGGACGGGGGTCAGGTCTATCTGACCGTACTCAGCGAAGCCGAGTTGCGCTATGGCGTGGCCATCCTTGCGGACGGTGAGCGGCGTGATGCCCTAACTAGCGCCGTGGACGCCATGCTGCGGGAGGATTTTCGGGACCGCATCCTGCCCTTCGACAGCGCCGCCGCCGAGGCCTTTGCCACCATCGCCGCCGACCGACGTGGTGCCGGACGGCCGATCAGCCAGTCCGACTGTCAGATCGCCGCCATCGGGCGCGTTCACAACGCTGCCGTGGCGACGCACAATACCAAAGACTTTGCGGGATGTGGGGTCGAGATCATAGACCCGTGGAGCGTGACTTGATTACAGACTATCACGCCAAGCTATTTGCCTATGAACTACTGAAACGGCACTCGGCTGCAGATTCTGAGAAGCTAGCTAGTGCTCTGCTTGACGCTCAGGTGGACCTGAACCCCCATCAGGTGGAAGCTGCGCTGTTTGCCTTCAAGTCTCCACTGTCGAAAGGCGCGATCCTCGCGGACGAGGTCGGCCTTGGCAAAACCATCGAAGCCGGCTTGGTCCTGGCACAGAAATGGACAGAGGGCAGGCGCCGCATCCTCGTCATCACCCCGGCGAACCTGCGCAAGCAGTGGTCGCAGGAGATCGAGGAAAAATTCTTCCTGCCGACCGTGATCCTTGAGGCCAAAAACTACAACAGGATGGCCAAGGATGGAGTGCGTAGACCCTTTGAGCAGAAGAAGCTGGTGATCTGCTCGTTCCAGTTCGCCGCCCGCCATGCAGACGAGCTGATGGTCATTCCATGGGACCTGGTGGTCATCGACGAAGCCCATCGGCTCCGAAACGTCTACCGACCGGACAACCGTATCGGCCGCACTCTCAAGGGAGCGCTGGCTAATGTGCCGAAGGTTCTGCTTACAGCGACGCCGCTCCAGAATTCCCTGATGGAGCTGTATGGCCTCGTCAGCCTTATCGACGATTACGCCTTCGGCGACGCCAAGAGCTTTCGCGCCCAGTACGCCCGCATAAGCGGCGACGGTCAATTCGACGATCTTAAGGGGCGCTTGAAACCGGTTTGCCACCGGACCTTGCGTCGGCAGGTGTTGGAGTACATTCGCTATACCAACCGAATTCCGATCACGCAGGAGTTCGTTCCGACCGAGGCCGAGCAGGCGCTCTACGACATGGTGTCGGACTATCTGCGCCGTCCATCGTTGCAAGCGCTGCCGTCAAGCCAGCGCACGCTGATGACGCTGATCATGCGGAAGCTGCTGGCATCATCGACCTTTGCTATCGCAGGTGCCCTCGACACGCTTGCCAGGAAGCTGGAGCGCCAGCTCAAGGATGACAAAGGGCTGCGGGAAAAGCTCGAAGAAGAAATCGCCGAGGACTACGAGGAGTTCGATGAGATTGCCGACGAATGGTCGGATGGTGAGGAGGAAACGGAGCTTCTGACTCCGGAGGATATCGCATCGATCCAGCGGGAAATCGATGATCTTCGCGCCTTTCGCGACCTAGCCGTATCCATCTCGGAAAACGCCAAGGGCCAGGCGCTCTTGAGTGCCCTGCGCGCGGGCTTCGCCAAGACCGCGGCGCTTGGTGGCCCAGAGAAGGCGATCATCTTCACGGAATCGCGCCGAACCCAAGAGTATCTAGTCCGACTGTTGTCCGAGCAAGGCTTCCAAGACAAGCTCGTCCTCTTCAACGGATCGAACTCTGATCCGCAATCGAAAGCCATCTACGAGGCATGGCTGGAGAAGCACAAGGGAACCGACCGGGTCACCGGTTCCCGCACCGCCGACATTCGGGCGGCTCTCGTGGAATACTTCCGCGAGACCGCGTCGATCATGATCGCGACGGAGGCAGCCGCCGAAGGCATCAATCTGCAATTCTGCTCCATCGTCGTGAATTACGATTTGCCGTGGAACCCGCAGCGCATCGAACAGCGTATCGGCCGTTGCCACCGCTATGGTCAGAAGTTCGACGTCGTCGTGGTCAACTTCCTCAACAAGAACAACGCTGCCGACCAGCGGGTCTACGAGCTTCTGGCCGAGAAGTTTCAGCTATTTTCCGGCGTTTTCGGCGCGTCGGATGAAGTGCTCGGTGCGATTGAATCGGGCGTAGAGTTCGAGAAGCGCATTGTTTCAATCTACCAGAATTGTCGATCGACCGACGAAATCGAGTCGGAGTTCGAGCAGCTCAGGGCGGAGATGGAAGAAAACATCACCGAAACGATGGAAGATACGCGGCGCAAGCTGTTGGAGAATTTCGACGCGGAGGTTCACGACCGTCTCAAGATCAACCTGGACAGGAGCAGGGAATATATCGGCCGGTATGAGCGGATGCTCTGGGCAGTGACCCAGCATGAGTTACGCCAGCATGCCCGCTTCGATGACGAGTATCTCACCTTCACGCTGAAGCGCGCGCCGGAGGGTTTGGATGTCCCGATTGGCGGTTACGGTATCGCCAAGAACGGACTGAGTGAGCACAGATACCGCTTGGGGCACCCGCTCGCACAGCACGTCATCGGCAAGGCGCGCGACCGTGGTCTGAACGGCGGGTCGATCCTGTTCGACTATTCCGGATGGCCGGCCAAGGCGGTCAGCATCGAACCTTTGGTCGGGCGGTCGGGCATCCTCGCCGCCCACTGCCTCAGCTTCTCTGGTTTTGACGAGCAGGACCACATTCTGTTCGCGGCCAAAACGGATGACGGGCAGGATATCGATCCCGACATAGTCCGCCGCCTTTTCGAGATGCCATGCCGGCAAGCCGATTGCGAGATCGGGAACGAGCGGGCGCGGCTGGATTCCGTCCTGGCGCAACGCGAACAGGACGTCATCGAAGCACTCAAGCGTCAGAACGCCCAATGGTTCGCGGACGAAAGCCAGAAGCTCGAAAAATGGGCCGAGGACAAAGTCTTTGCTGCCGAGAAAGAGCTGAAGGACGCCAAGGCCCGCATCCTGGAGCTCAAGCGCGAGGCGCGGTCCGCCGGATCACCGGAGCAGCAGCACCGCATCCAAACGCAGATTCAGGACTTGGAGAAATCCAAGCGCCGGCTGCGCCAACGCATCTTCGAGGTGGAGGACGAGATCATCGACGAGCGTGATCAGATGATCTCGGACCTGGAAGCCCGCCTCCAACAGGACATCAGTAAACAAGAGCTCTTCGTCGTCCGCTGGGCGGTCGTGTGAGCCAACAGAACGCAGGAAAGACCCGCCCATGCCGAACGTCGAGAAACAACGAGAACGCCTGATCAGCCTGCTGAAGGAGCTGTTCCAGCTCGACCAGCCCGACTTGGACTTTGGCTTCTATCGCATCATGCATGCGAAGGCCGGCCAGGTGACGAAGTTTCTCGAGGAAGACCTGCTGGGCATCATCCGCGACGCCTTCGGGGAAGCGGACGGCGCCCGGGTCGAGCAGGCGAAGGCCGCCTATGAGGCTGCGCGCAAGCAGGCCGAGGAATTCGGCGCACCCGATCCGGATGCTGCTCCGAAAGTGAAGGAAGCCAAGGCGGCCTGGGACGCGGCGAAGGACAGCGGCAGCAACGAAGGCGACGTCTACGATCACCTCTACCGCTTCTTTGAGCGCTACTACGACAACGGCGACTTCATGAGCCGCCGCTATTTCGCGCGCGAGACCGACGGCAAGGCCGCCCCCTACGCCGTCCCCTATGACGGGCGTGAGGTCTATCTGCACTGGGCCAACCGCGACCAGTACTACATCAAGACATCCGAGTATCTGACCAACTTCACCTTCGATCCGACGCAGGCGAAGGAGTTCAGGGACAAGCACGGCGCGCTGTTCGAGCAGAAGCCGCTTAAGGTCCATTGCCGGATCGTCTCGGCGTCCGAGGGCGAGCACAACAACGTCAAGGCGTCCGAGCAGACCGAACGCTACTTCATCATCCACGAGCCCGAGCCGGTGAAGATCGAGGTGGGCGACACTGGCGAGCCGGAACTGGTGATCCACTTCCAGTACCGCCCGGATCCCGAGAAGACCGGCCAGGAAGGCACCTGGCGCAAGAAGCGCCTCGGAGAGGCGGCGGACAAGGTGAAGTCACTGCTGCCCGCACTGGACGGCGCCGACGACTACGTGACCGCGCTGATGACTCCGGCGCCGACAGAGGCCGAGAAGGACCGGACGCTGCTGGAGAAGTACCTCGCCCAGTACACGGGCCGGAACACGATGGACTACTTCATCCACAAGGATCTGGGCGGGTTCCTCCGGCGCGAGCTGGACTTCTACATCAAGAACGAGGTCATGCGGCTGGACGATATCGAGTCCGCCGATGCGCCGCGGGTGGAAGCTTACTTGGCCAAGGTCAAGGTGCTGCGCCGCATCGCCCAGCATCTGATCGACTTCCTCGCCCAGCTTGAGGACTTCCAGAAGCGGTTATGGCTGAAGAAGAAGTTCGTCGTCGACACGCAGTACTGCATCACGCTCGATCGAGTTCCGGAGGAATTTTACTCGGAGATCGCGGCCAACGAAGCTCAAAGGGAAGACTGGGTCAAGCTATTCTCAGTAGATGTTCTCGATGGTTTTACGACCCCATTGACCGAGGAATTCTTGAGAGAAAATAAATATCTATCAATCGACACAGGTCTGTTTTCGAACGATTTTAAGCAACGCATATTATCGGAAATTGAATTCCTTGACAGTGAACTGAACGGAGTTCTCCTACATTCCGAGAATTCGCAGGCTGCAAATCTCATATCTCGGCGATTTCGGCGCGAGATCCAGACGACTTACTTTGATCCTCCATACAACACCGACGCCGCCCCTATCCTGTATAAGAACAATTATCGATCGTCATCGTGGATGACAATGATGCGCGAGCGCTGCGAATTGGCCAAGGAACTACTCTCCGAATCCGGTATTCTCTGTGTCACGGTTGATGACTACCAGCAGAAAGAACTTGCGAACATAGTGAGCCAAATATTTGGAGATGAGAACGTTCTCGGGCAGTTGACGATCCGCATCAATCCGTCGGGGCGCGTGACACTTCGTGGTTTTGCTCAATCTCATGAGTATGGAATTTTCGCGGGCAAGTCAAAGCTCTCGAAAATCGCTAAGATGCGACGAACTGAGGAACAGGCAGCCCGCTTCAATCAAGAAGATGACGATGGCATTTTTGAGTGGCGAAACTTCCGTCGTGAGGGCTCGGCATCAGAAAGAGCAAGTAGGCCAAGGAGACACTTCCCTATCTACGTACAGGGCGAGGCGCTTCGTATACCTGAAATGACATGGGACGAAGATCGTAGACAGTACGTGAACATCGAACCACCGGCTTCGGGTGAGCAGGTGGTTTGGCCAATCGATTCCACCGGAGGTGAAAGAGTTTGGCGCTGGGGCCTCGAGCGAATTGCCTCCGAAAAGAAGGAGCTATTTCCAAAGCCCAATGGAAAAGGCGAGCTCAATATATACTACAAGTACCGCCCGAATGATGAAGGCATTCTTCCAAACACGATTTGGTCTGACAAAAAATACTCTGCGACTGAGTATGGAACTGCCGAACTGAAGAAGTTGTTCGGCGCTCGGAATTCTTTTGATTTCCCAAAGTCGATCCATGCGGTGGAAGACTGTATTGATGTCGCCGGGATGCGCATGAAGTCGGGAACCTGTTTTGATGGTTTCGGGGGCTCGGGGACAACCGCGCACGCAGTTATCAATCTTAATCGGCGGGACAATGGGAAAAGAAAATACATACTCTCGGAAATGGGCATGCATTTCGATGAGACGCTGCTGCCGAGGGTGCGTAAAGCAGTTTATTCGGATGAATGGAAAGACGGCAAACCAACCTCGCGGGCAGGCGTCAGCCACACGCTGAAATACATGCGCGTAGAGTCCTACGAAGATACGTTGAACAACCTTTCGCTGAGAGCCAAGGCCGGCGCCGAAAGTGGCGCCGCCGACTTTAAGCGCGACTACATGCTCCGCTACTGGCTTGATTTCGAAACCAAGGGCAGCCCGTCGCTTCTGAACATCGAATGGTTCGACGATCCGACGGCTTACAAGCTGAAGATCAAGAAGCCCGGCACGGACGAGTATTTCGAGAAGGCCGTGGACCTGGTCGAGACGTTCAACTGGCTGATCGGCCTGTATGTCGAGCATCTGGACCGCTGGCGCGGCTATGACGCCGCCTTCAAGCGCGAGGTCGATCCCGAGCTGCCGGAGGACATGAACACGCGACTGATGCTCGACGGCGGCCTGAAGGAGACGGACGACGGCGCCTGGCGCTTCCGCAAGGTCGAGGGCTACACACTGCGCACCCCCGGCGATCACAACGACCGGGAGAAGGCGCTGGTGGTCTGGCGCAAGCTGACCGGCGATCTCGAGCAGGACAACCTGATGCTGGACGAGTGGTTCCGGAAGTACCGCCTTTCCGCGCAGGACACCGAGTTCGACGTGATCTACGTGAACGGCTCCAACAACCTGCCCAATCTGCGCAAGGACGAGGAAACCTGGAAGGTGCGCCTGATCGAGGAAGCCTTCCACCAGGCGATGTGGGACGTGGAGGGCTGAGCGATGGCGAGAAAGCCCAAATCCAAGGTCAAGCCGCTCCCCTTCGGCCACAAGCTGGTGCTGAACCAGTGGATCGTCAGCCTGTTCGGCCTCGATCCACTGAAGGGCCACAAGGACGGCAAGCGCACCCTTCGCCCCATGCAGCCACTGGCCAAGACCGTGAAGGATGCGCCGGAGGGCATGACGTCCGAGAACCTGCATCACTTCTACAAGGCGTTAGACCTGCACCTACAGGAAGGCACTGAGATCACACGGGCCGACCTGCTGCGCTACGAGCACAACATCGTCAGCCACACGCTGGCAATCAACGAGAAGCGCGACCGGCCGATCGTCTGGAAGTACTATCAGTGGCTCTCGCTGCTGTTTGCCGAGATCTATCTCGACCGGTTCTTCGCCGACCGCGCCGCCCTGCTCGATTCGCTGAACGCCTATGTCAATGCCTTCGACAAGTACTGGACCGATGAGGGATACGAGACGGGGATCACGCCTTACGAGCTCGACGACCTGAACAAGCTCTGTCTGCAGAACGCCACTGGCTCGGGGAAGACGCTGCTGATGCACGTCAACTTCCTGCAATTCCGGCAATACGCCTCGAAGTCGCCGCTCAAGCACGACCTGACACGGACCGTGCTGATCACTCCGAACGAGCAACTTTCCCTGCAGCACGCGCGCGAGATGAAGGGCAGCAATATCGTCGCTTCGCGGCTTCTGACGGACAGCGGCGACCTGCTGTCCTCGGGCAAGAACGGGCTGCGTCAGGTGGACTTCACCGAGGTGACAAAGCTCGGAGACACCGACGGGCCCAACGTCATCGCGACGCGCAATCTCGGCGATCAGAACCTGCTGCTCGTCGACGAGGCCCATCGCGGCATGGGAAGCCAGGAGGAGCGAGGCTGGTTCCGAAGCCGCGCCCGCCTGTCGGAGAAGGGTTTCGTCTTCGAGTATTCGGCGACGCTGAAGGAGGCTGTCACAGCCGCAAAGCGTCCCGATATCGAGGCATCCTACGCGAAGACGATCCTGTTCGACTATTCGTACCGGTACTTTTACGAGGACGGCTACGGCAAGGACTACCGCATCTTCAACCTTCCGCGGACCTTCTCCCAGCTCGAGTTTTCCTACCTGACTGCATGTCTTCTGAGCTTCTACCAGCAGCTGAAGTTGTACGAGGACAAGCAGAGCAATTACGCGCCATACAACATTGAGAAACCGCTCTGGGTTTTCGTCGGCTCCAGCGTGACCAAGGCCGTATCACAGAAAAAGAATAAGAAGACCGGCGAGGTATCAGTCAAGGTAGATGATACGGTTTCCGACGTTGGAAAAATCATCAAATTCATCGCGGCGTTTCTAGAGAACGAAGCCGCGTCGGCCTCCGAGGTAGAACGGATCATCCGAGGCAACGCAGAGGAAACCGGCCTGCTCGACGAGAACGGTGGCGACATCTTCGCCGGCGGGTTTGTCTACTTGCACCAGCTCATGCTTCGCGAGGGTTGGAAGCCCGGCGACCTGTTTCGCGATATCCTAGAAAAGCTCTTTCAGAACCGTGCTGGTGGTGAGTTGTCGATTGCCCGGATCAAGGGCGACGAGAACGAGATCATGCTACGCGTCGGACAGGCCGAGAAGCCGTTCGGGCTCATCAACGTCGGCGACGCATCTGGCTTGGCGACTCATATTGCTGAGCAGGAGTTCGACAACGTCGCGGTCCTGGAATCCGAGTTTGCCGAGACGATGTTCGGGCAAATCAACCTGTCCAGTTCCCCGGTCAATCTGCTCATCGGTTCCAAACGCTTTGTCGAGGGCTGGGATTGCTGGCGCGTCAGCACCCTTGGTCTCATGCATGTCGGCAAGAGCGAAGGCGCGCAGATCATCCAGCTTTTCGGGCGCGGCGTCCGGCTAAAGGGGCATGACTGGTCGCTCCAGCGCAGCGGCTTCGCCACCCCCACCCACCAACCGGAGCTCATCCAGTACGTCGAGACCCTGAATGTCTTCGGGATCGAAGCGGACTTCATGGAACGCTTCCGGAAATTCCTGGAAGAGGAAGAACTGCCCCGCAACGACCAGAAGCAAGTGTTTACCGTTCCGCTTACCGTTACCTACGACTTTGGGCAGCGGCTGAAGGTGCTGCGTCCCCGAAAGAAGCGTGGCGACGGTCGGGAGTACGATTTCAAACGAGACGGCGCTGTACCTGAGTTGACCCTTGTGCCGGACAAGATTCGCCAGAAGGGCGTTGTGATAGACTGGTATCCCCGCATCCAGTCTATCGAATCCAAGAAAGGCACAAAGCTCGGCGCTAAGGAGGAAACGGTCTTCGCAGAAGGCCACTTGGCCTTCCTCGATTACGATGATCTGTTCTTCCGGCTTGAGAAGTTCAAGCGCGAGCGCACTTGGCACAATCTCAATATCTCGAAGCCAATGATCAAGGCGCTGCTTTCTGACCGGACCTGGTACAAGGTCATCGTGCCTTCCGGAAAGATGGAGTTCTCGGATTTTGGTAACGTCGCACTCTGGCAGGAAATGGCGGCGGAGCTCCTCCAGAAATTTGCGGAAGAATACTACAACTACTGCAAGGCGGCCTTTATCGAGCCACGTCTTGAGCTCCGTGAGATCGAGGCCGGCGACGGAAGCCTACCTGAAGCAGGTGAATACCAGCTAATTGTCGATGCCAGCGAAGTAGCGCTAATCAATGACATTCAATCGCTGACCCGCGAGATCACCGCTCGAAAGAAGGGGATACTCCGCGCCGGAGACTTGAAGGGCTGCATCTTCGGCACGCATCTCTACGAGCCCGTGCTTCATGCGGCCAAGGGAAGCAAAATCCAGATTGCGCCGGTTTCATTGAATGAGAGCGAATTCCAGTTCCTGGATGATCTGCGCCTCTTCATCGAAAAGGATCAAGCAAGGCTGGCGGCGGAGGGAATTGAACTATTCCTGCTTCGCAATGAGAGCCGCGGGCGCGGGGTGGGCTTCTTTGAGGCAGGAAACTTCTATCCCGACTTCCTTCTATGGCTTGTGAAGGACGGCAGCCAGCACTTGGCTTTCGTCGAGCCTCATGGCCTCCAGCATGAAGGCCCTGGCCACAAGAAGATTGAGTTCCATCAGGTCATCAAGGGCATCCAGGCAAGGCTCGTCAGCGAGAACGTCATTCTGAACAGCTTTATCGTCACACCGACACGCTTCGGTAGGCTGAACTGGGGCAAGACCATTCAGGAGCTGGAAGATATGCATGTTTTCTTCATGGAAGACAGCCAGGCGACTTATGTGGCCAGCATCATTGATCGTATGGCAGCATAGTTCTCGAAAACCACCGTTTTTCGGAGAGAGATCGAGAGCCCGCCGCGAGCGGGCTTTCTTTGTTGCGGATGCCTCCGAAAACTATCTCTTGAAACATAGTTTCCGAAAAGCTATTATGAAGATAAGTTTTCGGAAGGAATTTTTTGTGCTTGTCGGTTACGCCCGTGTCTCCACCCAGGATCAGAAGCCCGAGCTTCAGCTCGACGCGCTGACGGCGGCCGGTTGCGAGAAGGTATTCGAGGAGAAGGCCTCCGGCGCGCAGCGGGATCGTCCGCAACTTCAGGCAGCGCTCGAGTACATGCGCGACGGCGACACGCTCGTGGTCTGGAAGCTGGATCGTCTGGCGCGCTCCATCAAGCAGCTGATCGAGACCGTCGAGATGCTCGAAGAGCGGGGCGTCGGCTTTCGTTCAATCACTGAGGCGATCGATACCACCACCTCGGGCGGTCGGCTCGTCTTCCACATCTTCGCGGCCCTGGCCGAGTTCGAGCGGTCGATTATCCGCGAGCGTACCGTGGCGGGTCTGGCGTCAGCGCGCGCGCGTGGGCGGCTTGGCGGGCGGCCACCGGCACTGTCCGATAAGGACCTCGCTCATGCGCGGGCGTTGCTGGCCGATCCGGAGATCACCGTGAACCAGGTGGCGGAGCGTCTCGGCGTGGCACCGTCGACCCTGTACCGGCATCTGCCCGGCGGGCGCAGCCAGGTGACGGGAGAGAGCTGATGCTGTTCGCCTGTCACCTCGAAGCTCGACTGCCGGAGGCCAACCTCGCGCGGGCCTATCATGTCGTCGTCTCGGAAGACCTGTTCGGGCAATACACGGTCGATGTCACCTTTGGCCGGATTGGGACCCGGGGCACCGTCAAGCGCTGTTCGGTCACTGAGATCGGGGCGGTGCGGGCGAAGCTGCGCCAGGTGCTAAAACGCCGCATGACCGCGCCGCGCCGTTTGGGCGTGGCCTATCACTGTCGATCGGTGTTCGACCCTCAGGGCTGGTTGGCCGAAGACGGCCTCGAGCTCATCGCCGCCTGATCCCTATCCGTCACATCATCGGCTGATCGCGTTTGGTCATGGCCGTCACCGTTGCATGGACCCGTGCGAGCGAATGGTCCGCGGAACGTGGCAGCCGCCGCCGCCCGCGCAATGGCCTGCCCGCTCCTTCGCGTCTGCGTGCCTTGCCGCTCCCGTGTTGACCATGCCCGGTCGGCTGACGGGCGCCTGCCTCTTCCTCCGCGTCCCGCACGGGACCCAAGCAACGGAGGACGACATGACACAGAAACTCGACATCTACACCCGCGTGACGAACAAGATCATCGCCGATCTCGAGGCCGGGGTCCGCACCTGGCACCAGCCCTGGAACGCCGAACATCTGGCCGGTCGCATCACAAGACCCCTCCGCCACAACGGCATCGGCTATCGCGGTCTGAACATCATCCTGCTCTGGGCGGCCAGCGTCGCCAGCAGTTACATGGCTCCGATCTGGATGACCTACCGCCAGGCGCAACAACTCGGTGGCCAGGTCCGCAAGGGCTCCAAAGGTGAGACCGTGGTCTATGCCGACAAGCTCCGCAAGACCGAGACTGACGACAACGGCCAAGAGCGCGAGGTCGCGATCCCCTTCATGAAGGGCTACACGGTGTTCAACGTCGAACAGATCGACGGTCTGCCCGAGCACTACTACGCGACCGCCCAGCAGATGCCCGAGGGGATCGAACGCGACGAGGCCGCCGAGGCCTTCTTCGCCGCCACGGGCGCTGACATCCGGCACGGCGGCAACCGCGCCTACTACGCGCTCGAACCCGACTATGTGCAGATGCCGCCCTTCGGAGCCTTCGAAAATCCCGAGGCCTACTACGCGACCCTTGCCCATGAGGTCACGCACTGGACCCGGCACCGCTCTCGCCTCGACCGGGACTTCGGGCGCAAGAAGTGGGGCGACGAAGGCTATGCCCAGGAGGAGCTGGTGGCCGAACTCGGGGCTGCGTTCCTTGCCGCCGACCTCGGGTTGACCCCGGAACCCCGCGACGAGCACGCGGCCTATATCGCCAGCTGGCTCAAGGCACTGAAAAACGACAAGCGGTTCATCTTCCAGGCCGCGAGCCACGCACAGCGCGCCGTGGACTATCTCCACGGTTGTCAGCCGATGATCGACGAAGAAGACGAGGCCGCCGCTTGAGGCGGCCTTTCTTCTGTTCGATATGGGCGGGAAGCGGAGTTTCGCTATGACTTATGCTAAGGTCTGCTTTGGAACCGTGAACGATCGCTGATACATATTGTTTCGGATATTTATGCGCTACGAATGAAGTGATCATAGGCAACCAATATTTGAGGGCCATTCGATGCAGTGGAACCACAGCCACATTGTCCACATCGGAGGTGAAACTGAAACCCCGACTGACCCCGCCAGTGAAACCAGTTCATGGCGTAGGCGGATCGAGCCTTGGCTGTCCGCGGTGTTTCAGGCCGAGCATCTTTCCCTTCTGCTCGGAAACGGATTCACGACGGGAATAGCCAACCATGCCGGCGGAATGCCGACAAGCATGGCCGGTTCAGGTTTCGGCGGATGCCCGAAGGAAGACAAGGTAGCCGCTCGCGCTAAGAAGCTGGCGGAAGCTATGGGCAGGGGCAGCGCCAACATCGAGGACCAGCTTTCGGCGGCGCTCGCCCTCCTTGCCGGTTTGCAGATTCTCGAACACACCGATGTCGCTGCTTGGGAGACGGCGATCGATAACGTGCTCGGCGGATTTATCAAGGATGTTCTCGCCACGGAAAAAAGCATCAGCGACGGTATCGATAACGAACACGCCGGCGGTGGCCCGCTTGCCAGGGAAATCCTCGTTTCGTTTCTGATGAGTTTTGCCAGCAGGGCCGCTTCGAGGGAGCGGCTGCACATCTTCACGACCAACTACGATCGCCTTATTGAGCGCGGCTGCGATTATGCCGGGCTTCGCATCATCGACCGATTCACCGGCGCGCTTGAGCCGGAATTCAGGTCATCGCGCCTGCATGTCGATATGCACTACACGCCGCCGGGAATACGGGGCGAGCCGCGCCACCTAGAGGGCGTGATACATCTTACAAAGCTTCACGGCTCGCTCGACTGGCGATATGACAAGCCGCGCTTGTACCGCACCGGCCTGCCGTTCGGGGCCGATGCAGGGCACCCGGCTGTCCCCGCAAGCCCGCGCAGTTCTGTGAT
This sequence comes from Oceanospirillaceae bacterium, assembly GCA_002724925.1. GTDB lineage: Bacteria > Pseudomonadota > Gammaproteobacteria > Pseudomonadales > Oceanobacteraceae > Thalassolituus. Next base: position 2,878 of record PBQA01000004.1, on the reverse strand, counting down.
GATCTACCCCAATGCGGTCAAGGACGTTGAAACTGCGGCCTATCCCTATGCCGACTTGTTCCGCGATTTCTCGTCCTCGATCTGCCAGCCCAACAACGTGCTCGTCACCTACGGTTACGGTTTTGGCGATGACCATATCAACAGGGTCATCGCGGACATGCTCACCATTCCGTCCACGCACCTTGTGATATTGGCCTGGGGCGAGAAACCTCACGAGCGAATTGCATCCTTTGTTTCCCGTGTTGGCAGACCGCAGCAGCTTACGCTGCTGGTTGGGAAGCACTTCGGCGATATTCGGACGCTGGTTGAGCACTATCTGCCCAAACCGGCCATTGATCCGCTCACGATCCGTATGAGCGAACTTGTGGAGCGGCGCGGCAAGGTCACGGCTAAAGAGCCGAGTGAAGACGGTAGTGGGTCATGACGACGATCGTTGAACGCATCGGTACGCTTTCGATAGGCCGCGTTGAAACCGTGACTGCCGAAGAGTTGCGCATCGCCCTGTTCAACGAGACACCGCAGGCCACCGCGCTGAATACCGGCACGCCTACCGGCTTTCCGCGTATCAACGCCTATATGCTGATACCGAACGAGACCGGCGCGGTAGTCGCGGTCATCAAAGAAATCTCCATCGTTCGTGCCAATCCGGGTCTTGGAAAGCACGACGAGGCCCTTGTGGATCTTCCGTTTCCTGCCCGGACTGTGATTGCCATTCCTTTCGGCACTCTGCTGCGTGAAGGCAATGACGGCGACAGCCAGCCCCTTTATGCCCTGGAACGCGGCGTTCCGGTGCTGCCTTCGGTTGGCGATCCCGTTCTCCTTCCGACGGCAACGCAACTGCGTTCCATAGTCGAAGCCAAGACCAACGACCGCCTGATCCAGATTGGCTCTGCCCCTTTCGCCGGCAACGCCCGTGTATGGGTGCACCCTGACAAGCTTTTTGGCCGGCACCTTGCCGTCCTTGGCAACACCGGCAGCGGCAAGTCCTGCTCCGTTGCCGGTATTGTCCGCTGGTCTCTTGAAAGCGCAGCGGCGGTTGCGCAAGCCGCAGTACAGGAGGGCGAGCAAGCTCAGCCAGCCAATGCCCGGTTCATCATTCTCGATCCCAACGGTGAGTATTCGCAGGCGTTTAATGACGGCACCTTGCCTGTCAGACGGTTTGCCGTTGGCGGCAAAGGCAGCGCGAGCCCGCTGACAGTGCCGGGCTGGCTGTGGAACGGACAGGAGTGGGCGGCCTTCACGTCCGCGCAGCCCGGCGTTCAGCGCCCGATATTGCTAAGGGCGTTGCGCCAATTGCGCAATGCCGGTTCGTCAGCGATGACGGCGCGCGCGCAGGCGATCAGGCGCTACACCGGTTATGTTCGGCAGATCGAACAACTCTATGCCGACCTACCTCAGAGTGTTGCCGGCTTTCCGCGCAACCGTGACTTCGGGTCCCTGCTGGAAGGACTTGTTGGCTTGACTGAATCGGATGAAGCGGCGCTTGCCGCCTACGGCGACGATGTTGCCGACCTTACCGCCGCCATCGTAGCTGCTCGTGCCCCTGTCGAAGCTGTACGCGCATCGCGCCATTGGACCTCTGCAAACTCATCCGGCTACAACGACTTTCAGCCCGGCGACCTCCAAACTGTTCTGGCAGAGCTGCACACAATCACCGACGCATTCTCAATTGCTGCCACTCACGGTGAGATCAGTGAAGATGCGCCGGTCCGGTTTGATGTTTCGGCGCTTCCCGACCGTATCTATGATGTTGCGATGGCAACGGGCGGGCAAACTTTGAACAATGTCGAGCCGCTGATAAACCGTGTCCAGGTCATGCTTGGCGATGCCGGGCTCCGGCCGGTCATTGATACCGAGGGTGCCTCATCGCTTAGCGAATGGCTCGCAGCGCTGCTTGGTCCCGGTGAAGGCGCGACCGAGCCGCTTGCGATTCTTGATCTCTCACTGGTCCCTTCGGACGTTGTGCATGTTGCCGTAGCCGTTATCTCCCGGCTGATATTCGAGGCCCTGCAACGTCACATTAAGGAAACGAACGAGACCCTTCCGACTGTGCTAGTGCTTGAGGAAGCGCACAGCTTCGTGCGCAAGGACGCGGACGTTGGCGCCAGCGCGCAGGCCGCTGATTTGTGCCGACAGACTTTTGAGCGGATAGCCAGGGAGGGCCGGAAATTTGGTCTTGGGCTGGTGCTGGCCTCGCAGCGTCCGTCCGAACTCTCGCCGACCGTTTTGGCGCAGTGTAATTCCTTTTTGCTTCATCGCATCGTTAACGATGTCGATCAGAATCTTGTCCGTCGTCTTGTTCCGGACGCTTTGGGCGGGCTGCTCGGCGAACTTCCCACTCTCCCTTCGCAGCAGGCGATCCTTCTCGGCTGGGCAGTCCCTACGCCGGTTCTCGTTCGTATCCGCGACCTGCAAAAACCGCAGCGGCCAAAATCAGATGATCCGCAATTTTGGGAAACATGGCTCCGGGACAAAGGCGTTCTGCCGGACTGGCAACGAATAGCTGGATCTTGGGAGCAGCCAGACGAAGACGTCCAAATTCCGGACAGTCTCGATGCTGCAACGGGTGACGAAACTGACACAGATCAGGACGGTCCATAATTAATTGAAGTTCAGCAACAGACTGTTTCCGGGCCTCCATGGAAATTGGCTCGAATGGTTGCTGTGGGCCGGAACTGACGGCCGCTGCCGCCCGCCAGGGGGGCGACCCGCTGGGACGCCGCACGTCCGCTTCGAGCTGCATTCTACGTAATGCCGCGGAGTGTGCGAATTGCGGCTTTAGCAGTAAGCGCCTCGGCGATCCCCTCCTGCCGCTCTGAGGCTATCCGTGCGAGTCCTGTTGTCGAGATGAGGCATCGGACTGGACGGCAAAATGGAC
>PBQA01000003.1 GCA_002724925.1 Oceanospirillaceae bacterium | reverse complement strand
AGCTTGCAGTGCGGCTTCCATGTCGAATGTTGGTTTGGTCATGTGTCATCTCTCTTTTGCATAGGATAAAGAAATGACACAGAATTCTGAACACTACCTCACGTGAGCCAATGAGGGTTGTAGCGGCTTGGCAGATATGTACACATTTGTTGATACCTACCAATAACTTTGATACTGCAATAATTTCTCAGTCCCCCATAATACGATTTGAAGTTCTAAATTCTATCGAGGATTCCTCATACGAGGAGAATGACATCGCTCTTTTTGAAACAATAACTTCCTTTATAGTTAACTATATAGAATCAATTAAGCATACCCTGTCTTGCAATGATCATTATGATCACTATCGAATCCCTTTCTCCATCGAAGTTTATCTCAATGACACCAACTTGGATCGCGCAAACAACTTTAGGAAATGGTACCAATTACATCACAAAGATATTTCTTTTGGTGATTGGTCTTTAGATCAAATATCCCATCGATGCTTCGTAAGCTTAGGTTCACCTCCAATTCCAGACCAGAAGGAGATACGAATCAAGCAACATCCTTGTATTCCGCCGTCCATTAAGGAGGCCGAAATACTCTTGCTTATGGAGTTTAATCTTTCTAGCTTTCTGAGACTAAAAGATGGCTTTATTTATCAAAAGGGACTGATTGATATGGCCAATGAGCTTAAACAACAATATGGTTTTCCTGCTAGACAAACTCTACTTAACTTGGGATTTGATAAAAAGGTGTACAAAAGTCTTTGCGAGGAGGATAAAGAAGATTACTTAGAGGAAATTGCTATAAATGCAGATATGTTTTTTGATGACATCGAATCACTCTTGATTGCATCCAATCTTCCTGATGACAAAGGCTCACCTCCGATAATTCGTCTACTTACTAATATGGAAAGTAAACGCCACAGTTTTTGGATTGGTTTTAACAAACCTCCATTCGATAAGTTCTTGGAAAATGGCCTCTCCTACTTTATGGAAAACGGCCACCCCACAAAGGCCATTAAAGCCTCGTCAAAACTTAGAGATAACTATAAAGAAATTGATAATTGGGCGAATAATTGTTCTCTAACACTAATAAAGCCAGATTCGGGTTTCGATTCGGGAATACATCTAACTCGACTATGGGACATGGCACTTGGTGCTATTTTTTTACAGGATGTATATTTTAGTGACGTGGAAAAGAAAACTTCATGGAGTGAATTTAAGTCTATTTCTCAGCTTATTTCCTCACACCTTAACGGTGATACGGATGATAGCCAGCTCTGTACATCTATCTCAATCCATTTGCCTAAATCTCTATATGCAAAAAAATGATCCTACAATGTCATGAAACCATGTAGCAGGCTCTTGGTTTAATAGGATCAACTAAAGCTTCACAGGAACAAACTCATCCCCATCTGCGAAAAGGCGAACAACCCTATCGCCATCCTGCCAGACAGCAACGAGCACGCCACCTTTATCCATAGATAAGCTTTTTGCCTTCTTTTCCGCCTCTTTCAGACAGGGTACAACCTCATCATCAGGTGCCGGATCAAGATATAGGCCGTAGCGAAAAGAAGATGATTGAATGTCCATCTCGAAGCCCGCCCCGTTACTTCTTTTCGCTGTCTTTTGCTGCCCTGCCAAGCATAGCAAGCTGCTGCTTTACCAGATTGGCGTACTCTTCACGGACGACCTTATCCATGCCGACCTGGTCCCCCTTAAAGACGATCTCCTTTGCCGCCATGATTAAAGCGCCATCGAGCACACCCTGGTAGCGAGTGTCATTTCTGGATGTGTGAATCGCCGTTCTGAGTACATCCAGCCCATCTTTGAGCGTCTTTGTTGAGTTGGATAGCCAGAACCCAATTCGATATTGGCAAGGCGCAAAGCCCATGTCAGCGCAACGGTTGTATCGGGTCATGGTGTCCTTAGCAATCACCTTTGACTTTTCATCCATCACCCTTGCGGACGAGGAGCCTTCGGTGTAATCCACCGTCAAGTGCTTCGACAAATTACTTTCTGCCACATAGTAATCCGCTGGCCAGTACCCTTTGTCTGCGGCAGATTTCATTAATGCAAAAGCAGTCTCCTGCGCCCTGGGAATTTCTTCTTTGGTGAAAAGCAGAAGCAAGGCATTGTTGACCAGGACTTCAAGCTTTCTTTCACCGGATTTAAGACGCGCCACCCAATAGCCCGGCCCTTCATGGACTATATAGGGAATGCCAATCCGCTCGTTGGCGTGAGGTGATTCAGTTGATGTGTGATCCATCCCGATAGCCAACAACAGCGTCTTGAGGACAGTATCGTCAGTGTCCAAGTTATGGCCGAATATTTCCTGAACCTTGTCAAAGGTTACTTCAGGGAACGGCTTTTCTGCCGAACTGTTCGACTCTGACGCTGCAATAGAGCTGAATAATGAAAGACTGAGCGCGATCAAGATACCTAACAACCTCATTGCTTTTCTCCATCTTCAATTTCGTCAATCAACCAATGTTTCTGATCGGAAGAGAACCGCAAGTTAATGGTTCTCGAAAAAGACCCTCTCCAGCTCTCGCAGTGATTGTTAACGACATACTCAAGCTTTGCCTTTCTCGATGGCGATCCATAGGCTTTAGCTTTCACAAGGTCAATGTCTTCACACCGGGATTCCATGTGCTCAAGATCCATTAGCCGCTGGCTTTCGTGAACCAGCGCTTTACCAGTTCTCTCAGCAATGCTTACCGTCAGTTTATCGAGCTGCTCTATCTTGTCTTCGGTCCAGTAGCTTTCAAGGTGCCTCCTAGACATCCCTCGATCCATATGGGCGTAATACTTGCCCACAAACTCAATAGCAGTTTCTTTCGTGGCATTCCTAAACGCAGGATCATGACGCTCTGGCGGTCCAGCAAGGCATAGGGAGGAAATCGCCAAACCCCCAAACAGGGCAGCATACTTTGTCTTTTTCATTATCGGTCTCCAAAGTACCCCTTTCGCTCGATTTTCAGCTTGCGCCAAATAGGAAGGAGCTTTTCAATTAATTGGTCGCGATTCTTGATCGCACGGATCTTTATAATTGGCTGATCGTCGTCGTTAGTTTCAATAACCAGCGTTGACAACCCCACAAGGCCAAGAAGCCCGGCTGGAGGGCTGTTAATATCTTTGATGTCGCTGATCTCGCAGAACAACTCCTGCCGGAAGATACTTGTGATCCCCTTCGCTTCCTTGATCTTGTTTCGCGTGATAACAGTGTGCTCATAATGTACAGAGAGATAGGCGTAGAGGATGCTGGTAATCGACAATCCCATAAGGCCATAGCAAACCCAATAAACAGCCTCATTGATGAGAGCACTGTACCCATCGTTCAAACCTGCATCCCAGAGGAACAGTGATACGGCAGAACCGATGAAAAACACGCCCCACCAGAGAAAAGTGCCCAGGTTCACCCACTGAGAAGGCCTTCCTTCCCAGATAACAGTTTCATCGTCGTAGGAAACCGATTTTTGATTCTCGGTATCCACCTCCTCCATCAATTGTGCCGCTTCATCATTCATCTCTGTTTCCTATGCTGCTTTCACCAAACTGTCCTTCACTAGGTTTACTGCCATGCCCAAGTCATTGACACAGACAGCACCAATGCTTTCCAAGCAATCAAGGTCTTGCCGCATTGCTATATGAAGGTCAAAACCGATTCCACTGATGTCTGTTTCTGGTTCCGAAGCTACAACAACCAGCGTTTTAATTTCGCAGGAAGCACTCATCACTTGGTTCAAAATTTCTGTAGGACTTTCTGCTTCATCCAAATGATCAAGAATCAGCGTGTGCGTAATATCTCTAAGGCAGATTTCTCTTCTACCCCGGCACTCCAACAAGGTGAAGGTATCCAGGTGCTCAAGAACGTGATAAAGCCAACGGTCATTTGCTAAGACATGACTTTCGCTGATCCTGATAATTTTCACGGATTCTGCCCTCACCTCTTCGCGGCCTCATACGCACCGATCAACAACATGAAGCACATCGCCATACCAAATGCAGAGATAGCTCTGCTAATAGCCCGGTATACATCCTCTTTACTTTCGTAACGCCCGATGGACGACAAACCAATCTCAACGGCACCAAAGATGACGCTGAGTTTTGCGGACATGAAAAGCAGCAAAGGAAAAGTGATGGAAACAGGCTCACCAGAGGTGAGAATTACCATCATCAGTATTGATGCAGTGGCAACAACAATGTATGGGTAGGATTTTGGAGATCGGAACCAATTCATCATCAGAACTCGACCAATCCACCAGCAACCGGATCATATTGTTGCCAAACCTTTGCTGGAACCTGGTACTCCGCTCTTTGGTCCGCCAGCCCTAGATAAATTGCTATACAACGAATGACATTCACACCATGCTGGACAGCCTCAGCAACAAAGGCGTAATAAGCTTCTGTGATCGATGTCGCCACCACCTGAAACCGATACTTTTTCATGTCAAAGGAGTACACGTCCGCACTGAATGCCCTTTCAGATTTCCTTGCACTAAAGTCAACATGAACGATATTGCTCACATGAAATCCCCTGTCTAACGAATGTAATAGGCCGCGAGCAGTACCAATACGCCAATAGTGATCATCACATTGATCTGGCGGTCCTGAAGAATCAGGTAATCTCGCTGCTGCTTATCCAGCTTGCCTTGGCGATAGAGACGGTTAACTGCGAATCTGACAAAGGGTGTACTGATAAACATCCAAGCCTCCATTTTTACTGGAAGCTATGGTATGAATTCTGAAGAGGAAAAGGAGGTTTAAAGGGTCATGCGAGAATGACCCTTTATGATTTAGGAAGGTTGAAGTTCGGACTCGAAGTCTTGCGCCAGGATTTGTTCAACTAGGTATATTTGATAAACAAGATTTGCCAGTTGCTTAAGATTCCGAGCACTGCCGATCCACTGATTCAGATCACCTTTCTTCTGGTGAGCCATCACTACCAAACTACTACGGGATCGGATAGCCGGATTGATCTTGCCATATTCCAGGTAATCCCTGAACTGAACCTCCCGAGCTATCGAGAGCAGCTCTCTTTTGGCTCTCTCAAGCACGGCCTTGTCCTGTCGGTAAAGGACACCGAGCGGAGTTACCCTAGCCAACATCTGAGCAGCGCCATACATGATGAACTGACCACCAGCGATGTAATGAATCAACGCGCCAATTAGGAAAACTGAAGCAACATCCTCAGCCCACCCAAGGGCATCCAACCGCAACGCTGCCAGGTAAAAGGCGTAACCCACCCCCAGCCAGATGGTAATGGTACCCAATAATGCGATCTTCCGATGATGAGACAAAGAGAGTCCCTCAAAGGTCGCCGCAGACAGATCCACACTCAAAAACTTGTAGTCCATGCTCGTCTCCTGATTCGATTGAATCCACTATCTCACGGCTCCTGAAACTAGCAACTGCCAAAAACTCCACTTGGAGAGTCTTGGACGGACTTGGGCTGTTGCGTATTGTATTTAATGTATGTACGATACATACATACATACATTAAATACATGGCAGGCACGATACCCATGAAGATCAAACCGGAAATCAAAGAAAGGATCGTTGAGGCCGCCAACGCATTGGTTGCCGAGGGCAACGAGAACCCAACGAATGAGCAGGTGCGCGAGCGCATGGGGAGTGGATCGTTATCCCACATTTCTCCCGTCATGCGAGAATGGAGAGAGTCACAAAAGGCACGAGTTGTAGCGGCCCTTGAAATTCCATCTGAGCTGAAAAAAGCCATCGAGACTTCTCTCAGCCAGGTTTGGACAGCAGCGAGTAAACTGGCCTCTGCTACCGTTGAAAAAATACAGCAAGAAGCCCAAGCCAATATAGACGCCGCAGCCCATGAGAGAGATGAAGCTCTGAATGAGATTTCTCGCCTGGAGACACGTATTGCAGATCTTCTCACACTGGAGCACAAGCAAGGTGAAGAGATCCAGAAATTGAAGTCTGATCTGGACGCAGCACAAGAGCTGACAGCAAATTTGCAAACAGACATGGCAGCCCTATCCGTGAGGGCAGAAAACAGCCATGAGCAGGTTAAAGAATTAAAGGCGGAGCTGAAATCATCCAGAGAGGACAACAAGGCGCTCCAAGCCGAACTTTTAGTAATAGTTAAGAAAGGCTCATGAATAAATATGTGAGTGCTCCTGGTGCGTTGAAGTCAAGACTATTACCCCAAACAATGTGCTAGACAAAAATCAAGAATACCTAAATTAAAAGGACCGCTTGTAATGGCTAAACTATTTCCAATCAATATCACCATAAACGCCCTTAGAATTGACAAAAACAAAGTATCAGCGGGCCTATTTTCTCAGTTTGAAGAGCAGTGCTTGCTTAAGGTAATAGGTTGGCCAGCGGTCCTTTATGATGAGAGCATAGATGAAGAAAAGTGCTACATTGATGAGTTTATTATTATCGGGCGGCATAGCTATAAGGTTACGCCAGAGGAAATGAAACAAACGCCCTTTCTATTTTTGGTAAATAACGAGATATTTAAATCATCTCTACAGGTTTTACTTGATAACGGGCAAAATCATTTAGAAAGCTTGAAAACAGGGTATCAAAAACCAATTGAGCGTCTCAATCATTGTCTTGGGTTGGTGAAGCAAGACCCAATTAAAGGTATAGAGATGCTCTCCAAATACGATCTATTGGGATATTTATATACCGATGAAGCCTTTTATGATTGGCAACCGGTCTTCATGGATAATAACGATTTGGTACCAGTCGCGTTCAATGCTATTCAGAAGAAAGTGTTGAAGGATTACGCTGAAGCCTCTTCAAGGTTGGATGTTTCTGCTTGGAATGAATCTGCTGAGAACATTGCGAGTAAACAGTCAGAAAAACAGAAATCGATCAAGCTTCTTGAAAACTCAATTAAAGATACTAAAACCGTTGAGCTTGTCGTTCAGTGGTTTACTTTTAATGAGGAATTGCTAAAAGAGGAACTAGGGTGTGCAGAAGCGCTCTATCAGCAGTATGATGATCATCTATCTCAACTTAAACAACAAATATTAAGTAGCCCCAAGGTGTACGTCGGAGTATGAATGCTCCAGATAATAGAGCACTTCCTGTCGATTGGCACTCTGCCCATCAAAATAATACGGATAAGAAAAAGGCCTCCGAAGAGGCCCTTAACTGTTATTCATCAAATCCCTTAATGCCAGACTGGCTCGCTTTTACTTCAATGTCTTTCCAGGAGTGACGCTCTTGCACATAGGCGCGAACGGCTATCCCAGTAAACAGTAGTAATAACGCAACAGCTAACAGCATTAAAAGATTCATGACTGTGATCCACATAACTTGTACCCTCTTAGTTAAATAATCCCAGAGAAGCCTTTTGTCAAGACTTCTTCCCGGTCCTACTCATCCGGAGGGCAAGTAGGTCGCAGATCAGCTCTTTTAGAGCGGTTGAACTTGCTTCAAGAGCATCGAGGACCAAATAGCCAATCACACAGTACATAGCCAGAGAGACAGACAGGTAGTCTATCCAAGACATAGCTTGTGCCGCTAACAGTGATTTGGCGACATGGCCAACGAAGATACCCAGCAAACCGAGAAGACCAAGCTTCAACGATTTAAACAGGGCAATTCTCCTGGTGCAGTCCATCTTGGCAATCAACAGGTCCGTTGTGCGGAGCCTGCTGATTTCCCTGAACATTCTACGATTATCCATACTACACCTTCCTTTCGTTTAATGACCTCAACGTCCGGACGGATGTAGCCCCTGAAGGGCAACACCCTCCAGGGTCGAATTCATCGTATGTTGGTGAATTACTTCACCAGTGGTTTACTGCTCTTTGGAACCCAGCTCGATCAAATGAATCATATCCAACTGATTCATATCGCTATCGAGTGAGCAATCAATTGCTGAAGCGACAATCCCATTTTTGGCATACTCCAGCGCTTGCTTCATTGTGGAAAGAAATGAGTCAGCTTCACTGTCGATCTGCTCAACAATGTCGCTCCATTCCCATGTTTCAAACGGCTGCCACGCAACCCACCCTTCAGGCTCCTTGTTGTCTGAAACACACTCAGACAGATACTGATAGCGTTCAAACCAGGTACCTTCAAAGCCGTTGTCACAGCTAATGAATTGGGCTGTTGCATGGCCATAAGCCATTTGCTCAAGTTTGCTAACCGGTATTTCGTCCGACTGCGTGGTTGGTAAATCATTCTGCATATTGATCTCCTTATGTTGAGGAAACCCGCAGAAACACTACTCCCCTTGCGGGGAGCGTGTCCCCGCAGGGTAGTAGTTGAGGTAGTCAGGCTTGTTTCAGTCGGCTGAAGGCAAGTGCCTGGTCTATCAGACCAAAGCCACTGGCATCCCTTTTCAACTGATCCGCCCAATCAACACCTTTTTCATCGGTATCGAGAATCGGCGTTGGAGGTAACAGGTCGATAACGCGAATACCTTTAGGCGCTAAATTTGCCCGAAGAATTTCCGCCGCATTCTCCCCTGCTTTGTTTCTGTCTTTATCCACAAAATTCAGAATCGTATGCACGCCCTTTGGAGGAACGAACGATTGAAGTATTGTGTTGGACAGGCCCGGCCAAACGGGAAACTGCTTAGCCTGGTATACCGCGAGCGCAGTTTCCAGACCTTCAGAGACTCCCAAGTAACCGTTTTGTGGTGCAAACAACCGAATATGCCGCCCCTTACTGCGTTGATTCACAGAAGGTGTCATCTTCTTAGGTTTATGAGTTTTGCCGAGATTTACCTTCAATCCACCTTTAGTGATGAACGTCCGATGTATCGCGACTGGCTCTCCCTCGTTATTGCGCACCAGAGACAGGACTGCTCCGAACTTACCGAGAACGTTGCCCTGTTTGTCTTTGTAGTTAAGACAAGGATGAAACCGCACATCGTTGGCAGACAATGCAGCAGTATTCACCCAACGGTAACTGAAGTAAGCCCGAGCTGGATAAGCTGCAAGATCGGTCAAAGGCAATGCCTCTTTCCAAATCCTGTTCAGCCACTTGCGCAGACCCTCTTCATCTACAGGCTTAGGCTTTGGTAGATATTTCGGTCCAGCCTCGACAGGTTTATCACCCAACCAGGCTTCAAGTTCATCGTAGACCTTGGTAAAGGACCAATCATTTACCCACATGAGCATATCGATCCCTTCCGGGATAATACGCCATGACTGTTTTACTCCACCGCCTGTGTAGTTGGCGTCTTTGAAAAGCCTAAAACCGTCCGTTCCACCTTCAACCGGGCAAGGTACATTCGTACCGAGGTTGTCGATGGCCTGATCCAGTGCTGGCGCGAGTGCTTTGAAAGCAGCAAGCCAACGGCCTTCCATTCGGCGCTTCATTTCAGTTGAGTTTCGTTTCTTCATAGGTATCTCCCTCTGACAGTTTCACCACATTTTTCAGTTCCACTGTCAGCCAGTGAAACAAAGGGGCGAGGCCCCTTTATCAGTGCACGGAATGAACGACTCGCTTGTACGGTACCCATTGCTCCATAACAAACTGATAGAACAGCTCTGTTACTCGCTCCGGGGTATAAACCGTGATTTGGCGAACCGGTGTACCGCGTGCATTTACCTGCTGATGTTTAATTACATTTTGTTGAATATTAGACATGGTGTTTACCTTTCGTTGAGTGAGGGACACACCATGCCCATAGGGACACAGTGTTTATGTCCCAGGTTTGGGTTGAGTTAGCTCATGAACTTGCGTTTGTAGTAACGCAGCCAATCAAGCATCTTGTCGGGATCGACTCCACAAGCGAGGCAGCATTGGTTGAAAGAGAACGGCAGCTCCCGATCTTCCGAAATAATCCACTCCCAGGCTTCATCAGATGGCTTACGTTTCTGGCCACCACGACTTTCACCAAAGGCAGATTTCACTGACTCGATTAGTAGGTTTTCCCGAAGGTACGGAATATCTTCATCGGTAAGGATCTTCTCCAGGTCACCCTCGAACTTTGTGTCGTTCTCAAGCGCCTCAAGTAAGTCCATCAATGACAGTTGCTCCATAGTGGACCTCCCGGTGTAGCGGGAAGACACACCTCACCCGTGCAGGGGAGATGTATCCCCGCAGGGTGTTGAATAGATCAGGGCTTTCGGTGGCTATATCTGTCCTCTTTCAGCAAGAGAGACACAGCCATCGACCCCAACCACAACATGGTCAAGTGTTCGGATATCGATCAAAGCAAGCGCCTCCTTCAACCTCTGCGTAATGCGGATGTCGGATTGACTAGGCTCCGGATCGCCCGATGGGTGGTTATGCGCGAAAATCACAGCAGCGGCATTGAGTTCTAACGCTCGCTTAACAACCTCACGCGGATAAACGCTTGCAGCATCCAGCGTTCCTTTAAATAACTCCTCAAAACGTATGACACGATGTCGGGTATCTAAAAAAAGAGCGCAGAACACCTCGTATTCATAATTTTGAATAAGCGTTTTCATATGTGAAAAAGCAAGTGAGGGGCTGTTTATGACCCGCCCCTTAGCAAGTTTTTTCTTTGCCAATTTTCCAGCCATATCAAGAATTTCTTCTTCTGTAACTGGAGCAATCACTTCGTAAGCTCCTGGTTGTTCGCCAGTTGCTAATTTTTTAAATTTCATGGTTTATCTCCAGATAGCGGACAAACCATCCCCAGCGGGGATGATTCCCCACTGGGTAGTTGAGTAATTGGTTAATGCAGGTCGAGGAATTGGCCAGCAATCGTGAAAAGCGCTTTTTGAAGCTCCTTCACATCGTTGATCACAGACCACTTCTCGAAGTACTGACTAACCGCAGTTGAGCCGATACCAATTGCATAGGTATCAACGTGACCAGCAACAAGGTCGTTCAAATATCGAACTGCTCCCCCATTATTTGGGGCACCATCAGTGATGATGATAAGCACCTTGCGCTGACGCTTACTCGCCACTAACTCTCTGGCGGCATACAACATGGCTTCTGCCAATGGTGTACCGCCACTTGAGCAAACAGCGAATCGTCCCAGACCAGCACGAACAGGCTGACCACGATGCAGTATCGGACTGACCTCTCCACCAATACCCGGAAACATCGACGCAGCGATGTCACACTTCGGGATAGTGGATACAGCCAATGCCAAGGACACCGTGGCTTGATTTGCGACTTCCTGAATTCGATTCATGGAACCGCTGCAATCAAGCAGTACATGAACCGCAGTGTCAGGTCGTTGCATCTCCTCTCGCTGGATAAACACCCGCGAGTCGCCGGTTGGCAGTCTGGCCAGGCGTTTGCCGTCTACCCGCTTGCCTCTGGTATGTAACCATTGCTTTTGACGGGTTTGGGCTTGCAGCAGACCGAGCAGGCGCGACCGAATAGTTGAAGAGGCAAGAATGCCGGTTTTCAAACTACTGGTATCACCATGATTTCTGGCATCACTCCCCACGCTGGACGTATCAATGGCCACACGTTCTCCATCGTTGTCTTCACGGGCTTGATCTGCCAATTGCTCTCGTAGCTGCCCAACGGCATCCTCTGGCAGATTGGTCTCGTTAATGAGCCGCTCATGCAAAGAAGCACCGTTGCCACCTTGAGGTTGACCCTGATCACCGGACGAATCCGATGCACCTTGGGCCGACGATGACTGGTTTCCTGACCCAGTATCCTGAGCCTGGTTGCCGTTGCCATCACTGTCTGCGCTGGACTGCTCTGAGTCTCCTGTCCCCTGGTTAGCATCACCACCGTTCGATGAGTCTGCCTTTCCCGGTTGAGGTTGTGATTCGCCGTCACCACTTCCACCCGATCCACCAGCTTGTTGGCTTTGATCACCTTGCGATGAATCGCTGCTTTGCTGCTGTTGTTCCTGGTTTTGTTGCTGTTGGCGTTCCTCTTCTTCAGCATCCTTCAAGGCCTTGAGTATGGCTCTCGCCAACTTCAGGCAGTCGTCGCTACAGGTTAAGTTGTCCAAGTGTTTTCCAAGCAAGCCATCCAAACGGACGAAAAAACCTACCGGAAATGTCTGTTCAACCACCCGTTGGCTTGACTCCGCCAGCGGAGTTGAAGCGTCCCGATGCAGCACCTCCGATCGCAAGCGATGTAAGAGGTACTGAAACAACTGCGTTGCTTCATTGTCTTCAGGCGTCGCGGGAGGACTCATGCCCTGCTCCACGATATAGCTCCACATGGCATTCAGCGTAAACTGAGTACCAGGAAACACTTCCTGAATGAGACGCTCGATCCTGATGTCCTCGATGAGGTTGGTACAGGATTTCTCCATCGGACTCTTACACTTTTTCAAGGTGTTGAAATCCGATGATCGAACGTGCGCAGCTTCGTGAGCGAGATAGCCAAACAACACTTCTCTCAACTCACTCATAGCGTTCAGCAAAGGCAAGTAAATGGTCTCGCCATCGGTGTATGCGTCCGTGCCAGACAGCACAACATTGACACCGAACTGTTCGCCATAGGCAGCCGCAACAATAGGTAGAGCCCTTTCCAGGGCGGTTTGCAGTTTGTTCATACGAACCTCCCTAGAAGTAAGCCCCAGCCGTTATGGTGTGCGTTGTCACAGCCGCAGGTTGGGTTGATTTTGGTATGGTTGGCGCAGGTCCAGACGAGCTGGAAACCGTTACCGACCGTTTCATACCCTCTATGAGCTTGCTTACTGAAAATTGCCCATCAATGATTCGTTCAAGCTTGTCGCTGTCAGAACACATTGAAAGGAAGGTAAGCACTTGCCCAAATGTCGGGTGGTCCTGGTCAATCATTTCCATCGGAATGGCTTTTTGCAGAGCAAAAAACTCATTAAGTACCTTCAGGATGCGACCATTACCGAACGACAAGGTATCGAGTTTCTTGATAAGAGGATCGAGCTGCTCAGAGAGGTTCTTACCGCTGATTGACCGTTTCCGGTCCAACATGCGATCAGACATCTGTTTGCAGGTTAAACCCACCTCATGCAAGATCTGGTTCGCCACTTCATTTTCGTCAGGCTCGAAGCCTTCGAGTGGCTGTAGCTTGTAAAGCTTGATGGAGAATTCAAACGACTTTGACACCGTTTCCCGGTCTGGAACCTGGTCACGAATGATGTGTGCAAATTCGTCGTTCTCCGCGATCCACGCTTCTTTGTTCCGGTCGAAATCAGCAAGAAATACCTGCAACTCCGAATAGAACGTTTCCTTGATGTCTTCGAGTTTGGCCAAAAGACCTTCTACAACATCATCGGGAACGGCAAAGCCGCCCATGAAACGTGTACCCTCAGCTAAACAAGCTCTTTCCGCCGCTTTACGCTTACTCATTAAAGGGTCGAGCGCCTTTGGTGGAAATATCTTCTTTCTGCCCAAATCGAGCAGTTTTTCTGGCGGCAATTTGCCGTCAGCGCCTAAGTGAATGTCGCTGTCTCGGGAGGCCTTTTTCTCTCCGCCCCAGCAGCGCATTTTCAAATGGACGAGTGTGGTCCCACGGATAAATTCCATGTGTATCTCCTTGTAGAGAAAGTGGTTGAGTTAGCTAGTTACCTAGCGAGATTGAGTGTTTGGCCTAAAGGCCAGAGGAGGTTGAGAGTAGGACAGTTGCCCATCCAGGTTGGCGACAGTCAGAAAAACGCGGCCTTTGTCTCTGTACGGATAACCGTCAGATCAATCGGAGCGTCAATACATCCCATCACTATTGCTAATGGCTTGATGCCAGTTACTGAGGTGTAGTGCGAAAGGTTATGCTGTCTGGCTACGCCATCGACATATTCCTTCCAATCACCACTTGTCCGGTTACCAAACCATCCGTTGTGTTCAAACAATCCAATGGCATAGGAACGAACATAGTCCTCAATGTCCGCAAACCTCTCAGGGAGAAGCTCACTTCCATCATTAGCAATCTGCATGATTTCCGTAGATAACGGAGAACCTGCAACATCATTTAGGTAACGGCGTAGACCAAACAACAACAGAAGGGCCAAAGGCCCCTCCGTGTAGTCAGCACCACCGCTCTTTTTTCCGGCATATAAAGCTTTGTAAGTCGGGAGCTGAATTAACCGCTCTAACTCCTCATTGCTATGCTCGGAAACCAGTTGAATAGTGATATTCAGATAGTCACGAATCACATTCACAGGAACCTGATTGGACACCCGGTACCACAAGGCATCTGGTAACTCTTCGGATTCTTCAGTTGCCTGAAGAAAAGGAACAACCACGTTGTTTTCAACATCAATAGTGACGTTTTCCACTTCGCGATAGCCCTTATCCAGCTTGCTTTGCATTAAAGCTGACCACGTTTTGTAGCCAACTTTCTTGCTTTGCAGCTTGGTTCCGCGTCTACCAAACCAAACGGTGTGCGAGTTATCCGCATTCGCTACTTTGTTGATAGCCCAGATCTTATCGGAGCTGCCATCCTGGTAATGAAGTACGACAAATTCATTGCTCATGCTGCCTCTCCCTGTTGCCAGGTTGAGCCAAACACGTCTCTAGCAATTTGCTCGATCGCAATCTTCTGTTCAGGTTCAGCCTTTGCAAGCAATGACTGATTCAAAGCATAAGCGAGCGCGTTAGGCGCATTGCGAAACACCAGGGTTAACTTTGCCCATCGGCACAAGGCACGAGTAGACATCGTAATGGTCAACGGCGTAGCCGATTCCTCTCCACCAATGAACAGCCTCCGGATCTGGTTCGCAACGCGAATCATATTCCGACGGATTTCTTCGGGAAGTTCTGGTGTTTTCTTTTGGAGGATCATCATTTCGACATCCTCGGTTGGATAATCAACTTCGACCACCCTGAATCGATCCATAAAGGCAATATCCAATTGGTTAACGCCTTGATACAGCCCGGTACTGTCTCCAGATCCCATGCTGTTGCCATTGGCAATGAATCGAAAGTTTTCATGTGCGCGAATCACCTCTCCTCCATTGGTTGCAATAACCAAGGGATGCCCTTCAAGGACATCATGCAGACCAGCAAGCTGACCAGGATCAGCACGGTCAATCTCGTTCAATATGAACAAGTGACCTTCACGCATGGCAACGGCTAAGGGTCCATGCAGGAATTGCATAGTGCCGTTGACCAGTTTCCAGGTACCAACCAGATCATCAAATTCCATACGACTGTGAGCCGTGAAGGACTGAACTGGCCAGCAAAGCCGAGCGGCTACCTGGTAGGGCAAGGTTGTTTTACCGGCACCGTAGTGACCAGAGAAATACAAGCCATCGCCATCGGGGTCATCCAGAAAACTCAGGATGTCGCGCAAGGTTTCCCGACGAAACACATAACCATCATCGCGGTTAGGCACATGAGGGTTCTGTGTGTCAGCAAAGCCTGCTGTGATGACCTCAGCGGGTACATCAAGGTTGAAAGTAGTGCGAACAGCTAAAGCTTGATCACGATGTGTCATGGATGTGCTCCTATTACATTGTGTTGAGGTATAAGTCACCCCAGCCAGAAGCACACCGACCACCCAGTAGGTGATGATGGCCTACTGGCGTGGTAAGACTTTAAATGTTGAGTAGGGATATACAGCCGCAGCCGTCGTGTCCGTTTCAATATCCGGAATAGACACTTATTTTGTCGTGCAAGCACGATCAAAATTCTGTGAAGACGATTTCGCCTTTCTTATAGCCACTCCGTTTCCAGAAGAATGGACATAAGGAAGGCAGATACACAACGTATCCGCCTCGCCTCACATAGAGTAGTAAGGCGCAATACAAGATGCAGATTCTGATGACAGACTGCATCTCTATGCATGTATTGCCCACTTCCTTCGGAGCCGCCATTAAGCAGCCGACCGAAATATGAAACCATTCTCTGTGCTGTAGATTGCTTCAATGATTTCATCTTTAGCAACTTTCATCTGATAGTCGTGATAGATACATATACCATGACGCTTTGTGCGCACCACGGTCATATGGCAACCGCCGCATTCTGACATTTTGTCGGCTTGCGCGATCGCAACCGAAACGGCGGATTCTATTCGAGCACCAGCAACTGATTGCTGTACTTGTTCTTCAGTCATTACGAAATGTGTCATAGCGAATCTCCTAAATTTGATTGAATTTGAAGCCCACAGGCTCCCTAAAACGCTCTCAGCGAAAACGCTTTAGGGAAGCCTGCGAACCTCGCCTCCAATCAGGAGTACCCGCTATGTTTGGCTCCCTTGCTTACGGGCAAGAAAGCCTGAATTCTTGTCTGGTGTCCGATGGTGGACAAGTCAAATATTTGTACCCTGGGGCTACAAGCTCCCCAGGGCATCACACTTAAATTCACATATCAGAAGTAAGCAGATTTCACCGTAGTCACAACCTCACCAACATCCGTGTTAACGAGTTCATCTTCAGACCTGCTGAAGCGAGACTCCTCACGAGACGCTTTGCGGTAGGACTCCAGTTCATCGGTTAGGTCTTTATCTGGGAACGTGTCCTTCAGATAAGAGCCATAATCGATACTGCCCTTCTTCATGAATCGGGTAACTTTCACGCCACCAATGTCCGCCTGCATAAACGGACCCATCAACGTGATCATTGCCTTCTGAATCCCCTTCTGCTCTTTTTCAAGAACTTTCAGTTCATCTTTAAGTGCTTGTATGCGATGGTGCTGCGTGCGCCATGCATCAGCATACGCATCCCACTTGAACTGCTGATCTCCAGATTCCGGTATATACCAGTCTCTTTCAGGATCAGGCTCAGGGGGCGTATTGGTTACTACGTGCTCCCAAAAGAGCTTTGCCGCCTCAAGGATTTCATTCTCCCTTTCAGGTGTTAACGTGACAGAAAAATCCAGGTCCTGACCGCCTTCTTTGTAAAAAATCAGGCGACCGGTTGTCGTCCCTGCAACCGCACATTGAGCATGGACTTGCGCCTCATACAATTTGTACGTACTGGACTCGACACCTTTCTTTTCGATGTCATCCCACACCGATTCACTGGGGGCCTTGAACTCAAATGGTTGCATTGCTGAATCAAGCCCATCAAAGCTCGCACGCAACACATCCCATCGAGCGCATTCCCCACAGAGCGGAAGCAGAACCTCACCATAACGACCTTCGGCCAATTGGCGAGCTTCATCTTCAAGGCGAACACCACGTTTTACATTGGGGTTGTTGGATATATCAGGAGCATTAATTCGCCCGACTTTTTCCGCCCAAAGTTGCCAACGTGTCTTGTATGGACTGAGCCCAAGGATGATCGGAATATCCGATGCCGTAACTCCCTTAGACCGCCATTGCAACCACTCGTCTGAACGCTGATTAAGATCAACTACTTTCATATTTGACATTACTGATTCCTCTAAATAGAGGTAATGCCATCTCCACTGGAGTAAGCATTACCCCAGTGGGTTGAGTGATAGATTGGTTAATCTCAGGCTGTTAAGGCTTGAGACTGAAGAGCTTTTGTCAGTGTTTTGGTTGAAGCACTGTCAGGTGTACTGCTGACCAGTTGACGACACAGTTGTGCGAACAGGTTTGCGTACAGCTCAGTAGGTAAATCAGCTACCGGAAAAGAAGGGCTTTGGTTCGCTCGCGCTTGCTCAGCCTTATAAATTCCGATGACACACCAGTAATCCGCTTTATCAGCTTCAGTATCTGGAATGTGCTGACCGGCGTGGACAGGGCAGATTTTGAAGGACTCAAAATCACGAAGCTGATCCACATTGTTGAAGTAGAACAGAGTTGTTCTGTAGTTAGAGTTGGAAGTGATCATTGCTATTCCTTGTAAAAAAAGGGGCAATGCACCTCCACTGGAGTAAGCATCACCCCAGCAGGTTGAGTGTTAGTTGAAATTAGGCGTTAATGATTTTCTGCTCGTGCATTTTCGCTTCAGACTCAGCCTTGGCCTTATCCAGTTCGCTATATGCAAAAGACAGTTCAGCAGGATTCTTGATCCGGCTTTCCATTAACTCCCGACACGCCTCAAAAGCATTTTGCTTAACCGCACGGTCTACCAGTTGTTTCACGGTATTCTGTACAGTAAGCGGCACTTCATCACGACTCGGCGGAGGCGGTAACATTCCTACGGTTGCCATATCTTTCGACAGGACGGCGAGGCCTTCTCCATTTTCCTCATTGAGGATCTGAAGGGCTTTAGCCAGTCGAGGCGTAGACTTGGGCCACCATTTGGAAGCACGCTTCACTACCGATTTCAGTTGCATCTGATCTTCCCAATCGACCCAAGGGCCAAGACCTTTTTTGAAGGCCTCTGAGACATCCCGAATCTTGTCCATGTCCGCTTTGGACATAGGCTCGACCAAGACACCACCAGAAGGAAGTTCCGCGATACAGTAGCCACCTCGAACGGCTCCTCTTTCCGTAGAAAAAGGGTCGCAAAAGTGGTCTGGTTTCTCGGCTGGACCTTTGTAGGTGAACTGATCTTTCTCATAGACAAGTTCAGCCTTGGCCCAGCGAATTGCACCCGTTTCAACACCGATAGTGATTAATCCCCGGTAGGAAATGTCGAGCATCACTTTCGGGTCTTCGTTCTTGCGTAATCGTCGCGGTACCAGATAGGCCAGACCCTGGTTAGGGTTCAGCGTCAATCCGACTGCCGCTACGTTGTACATCGCCAGGCGAAGACTCGATGGGTTTTTCTTGGCGACATCCAGCAAGTAGCTGTTATTCATCAAGAGTTGGGTGGCAAAGATCTGCTCCTGAAAGAAGTCCAGACCGGAACCAGAGAATTTGTCCTTGGCGGACTCAATTGCCTGGTGCCATTGGTTAGTGGGCTTTTGCGCCACTTGGTTTTGCGGTTGATTCATAGGATTGCTCCAGGTTGCTAGTTGAGTATGTGAGGTATAATGACCCCAGGAGGTATTGAGATATGCAAACCCAAGACTACATCGTGGATGACCAAGGTAATTTCAGGTTTACAAGGGTTGGTCTCGACAATCAGGCTCCGTTACTGGCAAAAGCCGGTATCGATGCCAAAGCTATCAAGACGTATGCGGAGTACATCCAGGCAAGACAGGCGGCGAGCCCGTACTTTATGGAGTATCTGCAAGAGGAGACCGATAAACGATTGAAAGGCAAGCCTGACACATTAGAGTGGCAAGCAATACGATCCATCGCTTTTGGTACTCCGGAAGAGCAAGACCAGTTGCTTGAAAAGTTAAAACGCAAACAAAGCTTTAAGCTTGTTTAGCTTCTCTTCGTGCATTAATTTCTTCGATGATTTTGGCGCGAAGCCATTTCAACGATGAAACCTGTTCTTTGTCGGTGAGCATACTGAGCATATCTTTCGACGTGTTCAGCATGTGCTGAAGTTGTTCATCGCTCGCTGTTTCCAGCCAGAAATAAACCTCTTTTCGTGAAAAGCCCATAGTCATTCTCCATAGAGAAAATGATGGGGCTTACCCTTTAGGGGAAAGTCCCCATCAGGGTGAAACAAGCTTTAAATCAGTTCATTCAGAACGGAATGTCCATGTCATCGAACGAGTCGAATGATGGCCCCTGAGCCATGAACTCCTGACCGGCAGCTTGTGCCATTGGTTGTGACGGTTGTCGCTGAGGAGCCTGCTGTTGTGCAGGTGCAGCTTGACCATCTCGGTTGTAGTAGCGAGGCAGTTTCTTCGGAAAATCATTCACCACAATTTCAGTGGTATAACGATCGGTACCGCTTTGATCCTGCCATTTGCGTGTGCGCAGTTCGCCTTCTACTTGAATGAGATCTCCAGGCTCAAGCTTGTTGTTCACATGCTCGGCGCACTGGTTGAATGAGACCAAACGGTGCCATTCAGTATGCTCATTCCAATCGCCAGTTTGCTTGTCCTTGAAGGACTTCGTTGTTGCCAACGAGTATTGCGCGACCGGCTTTTGTGTTTTGGTGTAACCCAATTGCTTTTGACCTACACGGCCAATAAGAATGACTTTCTGATACATGATGTATCTCCTATTTAGTCTGTTGTGGAGGATGTTCAATCAGTACGGGTTGGCGCTTTCCTGATTGAAGGAGGTTGTTGTTACGCATGTGCTGAAGTTCCAGCGGTGTAACAGCGAAGATCGGCTTGATCGTGACTTCTTGAGGCTTGTTCTTCATCAATCGCTTGATGAGGTGTTTGCCTGCAATGCAGATCAACTTGAAAGCTATCTTGAAAGGCAGCTTTACCAATTTACCAGAGGCTTCCAGAGCTTTATCGCCTACGCGAAATCCAAACTCTATGGCCTGCATGGCAATAACCGACCCAAAGAAGAAAACAAACAGCGCTATGCAAAGCATAATAAGTTCCATTTGTTGTCCCCTTAGTTTGATGAAGTTTTGAAGCTATAACCGTGGTCCGTGTCGTACACGATCTCGGCAATATCATCCCTCATCAGAACAGAGAATTCCGGCAGAACCAGAACATCACCTGCTGTAGTTACGCACACTTTGAAATTGCCCATATGAGCTTTTTCATTTGCTTTTTCGATAGCCTGCTGAACATTGTTCTTAGGACTTCCGGAAAGCTGCTGATGCGCATTGAAATCGAAGTTATACATAAAGTGTCTCCAATTAATTGGTTGAGTATTTAGCCAAAACGCCACAGCGTTCGTACCCGTTTCATGGCTAGATTGGGGGTACTTATCAGGTGCCATTGTTAAAACAACAACAGCAACAAGATTCGGAGACACACGAAGGTGGTTTAGGGCTGTTCTCTATGGACGTGCAGAGAACACGCCTAAACGCCCTGGAAAAAGGTGTGAAACGAAATAGTTGGAGTAAAAGGTGAAAACCTTGAAGGTAAAATGCTTGGAGCTTTAGGAGGTAGACTTGATGTTGTTACAGCCGTAAATGCTACGGCAGAGGAAGGTTGTTCAGTTGGAGCCAAGCTTTTCAGCTCGGTGCCGTCTATGTGACTCGATAAGGCACCTTTGATTGAAATATGGACGCTATACGACCACACGATAAAAGTTACATCAAATATCCACTCTTCGCAAGGCTTTAAAGGGACCCCGCCCTTTGACCCATTTATTGCGGCATTTGAGTCCTCTTCTCGTTATGTTGAACATCAATAATTATTTATTTAGTGGTGTTTTATATGACGACCAAGCGGAAAGCTGCTCTCATCCTGCTCCTTGAGGGGCTGGCCAGCTCCGGATTGCAGATGATCACCATCCGCCAGACAGTACCCTTCGTTGGCAGCTCGGTGCTTTGCACTTCAATCATCATCAGTTGTTTCCTGGGTGCTCTGGCATTGGGTTACTACTGGGGTGGCCAACAGGCTTCTGAGCGGTATGCCAAGTCCCTGGTAATGAACCTGGTTGGTAGCATCGCCCTGTTTGGTATTGGGCTGTCTTACAGCTTTGTGAGCTTCTTTTTTCTGTCCATCGCAGACATCACCCAAGGAACGCCCTATTTGGGCAATCCCCTGATCCACCTATTCCTATTCAGCCTGCTGATAATGTCTCCACTGGTGTTTTTTCTTGGGCAAACCGTCCCATTACTGCTCAACACCGCAGACCACGACACCCGCAAGAGCGAAGCCACGGGCAATGCCACGGCGCTAAGTACGATTGGTAACGTGCTTGGATGTTTGATCACATCCTTGCTGCTCATGTACTTCCTTGGAGTTGGGTACTCCATTTTCATAAATTGCCTGATCCTCGCGGTATGCCTCTGTTTCTTGGTTGATTGGAACAACAGCAAAACGAAGTATGTGGTTGGTGCAACTTTTTCTTTCCTGGTCATCGCGTTCACGCTGAACGTAAAAATCCCAGATCGCTTGTTCGCCGCGACTACCCCCTACTCGAATTTCTACGTTGCAGAGCACCCGGAAGGCAAGCGGTTCATCATCAATCGCAGTAGCGCCTCATTCATCGGGGAAAAGGACAGAAAAGGTTGGCCGTACATTGAGATCATGAAACAGGGCATATTTGCAGATGACATGACCGGGAAGGATATTCTGGTACTCGGTGCCGGGGGCTTCACCCTCTCGGCAGAAGATACTCACGGCGCAAACTTTACCTATCTGGACGTTGACCCAAAGATCAAGCCAATTGCAGAGAAGCATTTCCTTGAGGAACCCATCAAAGGTGAATTCATAGCCCAGGACGCCAGATCCTATCTGCTGACCAGCGAAAAATTATGGGATGTTATTGTCGTGGATCTGTATACCAATGCCGCCACGATACCTATGCACACAGCCACCTTTGAGTTCTTCTCTCTGGTGAGCTCACGTCTCAAACCTTCCGGAAAAGCAGTCCTCAATATCGCAGCCAACCCCCGATTGAACGATGCCTATTCCGTGAATATGGATTTCACCGTCCGCCAGGCATTATCAAGATGCATCACCGACATCACCGGGTACCAGAACGCTCTGGTGAATATTGTTTATTTCTGCTCAAAGCGGTTGAGCAAGGGCAATGATGCGGTTGCTAGTTTGTATCGAGATGATACAACTAAAGTAACCGTGGACGGCTACGTCTCATCCCTGAACATCAAGAAATGGCAAAGCCGGGAAGACAACAATCATGGGCAATAGCAGAAAGTCAAAATGGGTGTCCGCCAGCGATGTTGGCCGGGCATCCTATTGCCCACATTACCTGGAGCTGAAGGAAAAAGGGACCAAGCCATCCCAACAGTCGCTGAAGGCCAGAGCAAAGGGCGAAGTCAGTCATGAGGCACTGAACCGTCAAGCTGAAGACAGCCGCTGTTTCGTTGCAACTCATCTCTACGGGATCGACCACCCCAATACATGTCTACTTAGAAAATATCGGGACCAGAAGCTCGCTTCTCATACAACAGGCAGGGTGTTCATCAGCGTTTACTATGCCATATCCCCTTATTTGGTCATCGCGGCACGTAAACTCCCCCTGATCTCCATGTTTATGCGGTACTTCGTGGACTGTAAGATTCGTCATATCCAGGAGAGATGTGAGGATGATTGATATTCTGTTATATGGGCTGCTCGGACTTGCTGCCGCTGCCCTACTTTACAACTTCATACGGCGCATTGCTGGCTCCAGAAGTGGCCTTGGTATAGAAGGCAAGCTTATTTGGATGGACAAGGGCCGGTCTACAAAGCCCTTCTTTAACCACGTCTTCGAGGTCCTGGGTAAGCCGGATCTCATGTATAGAGTACGCGGAGGCGTGTTGGCAGTTGAGTATAAAAGCCGACGCGGCCCAGTATTCAAGAGCGATGTAGTGCAAGCAAAGTGTGCCGCTCTAGCAGCGCGTGGAAACGGTTACCAGGTCACGCGGCTGCTTGTTAAGACAGCAACCACTGAACAATACATCGAGCTGCCGCGTGCAGACAAAACCCTATTCAATGAGATCAAGGAATACGTAATTCTTACCAGGCAAGCTAAAGCCGGTGTAAGGATGAAGGCCTGGCCAAATGTAGGAAAGTGCCGTGGCTGTGCATTTAAGTACGATTGCGTTCATGCCCAAAAAAGATAAACCAAACTGGCCTACTCCCGTTCCATCAGGCAGATACGAGCCTGGGCTATCTGTTTCTCAGCTATCGGCGCAGCAGAAAAATGCGCTATGGCTTCATCTGAAAAGCCAGCACCCTAAGAAAGCGAGGGAAATTACGGAAATAATGAACGATCCCATCGTTTCATCTCTCATTAAAACGTTCGATGGGTCCTTGGTGATCGAGCGTGAGTTTGTTCCCGAGAGTCTGCTATCCCTTCTTGAATGAGCGTGAGCTCAAAGGATTTTCATTGGATGTAAGGAATCACATCGTCTGGCATGACTGGCTTCTTAAAAAACCGGGTAGCGCCAGCGTTAATGGCTTTCTTTTCATTCGATGATCGTGAAGACATCGCAAGTACTGTCTGAAACGGGCACTCTGCCTTGATTCTCGCAATGACCTTATCCCCAGACATCACCGGCATTTCCATATCGGTGATAACAAGATCCGGCTTAACTCTGACATACTCTTTAATACCCAAAGCACCATTTTCGGCCCCGTAAACTTCAAAGCGATCTTCGCCCAATAACGCCCGAAATGCCTTGATGATCATTTCGTTGTCGTCAATGACTAAGATGGTTTTCTTGGCCATATTCACTTCCATCAATGGACAGTGGCATGGTTATAGTTCATAACGAAGCCATATGAACCACCGCCTTTCTGAAACTGCGTGCTCAACTCTCTATTGAGGTTGAGCACCAGCAAGTTGAAGGTTTCAAGCGTCATTCCATCCTGGACGTACCGGATCAAAACATCGATGTCGAGTTGATACCCAGACTCACAGTTGGCAGATACAGTATTAAGCATGACTTCCATTGACTCCTGGAGTAGGTCTTCATCAATACAGCCTGCAATATAGGTCGGTGGCATCATAAGTATTTCTCTCATCATTATTGTTAGTACATCCAGGACAACGCTCAGTTAAGCTGAATCGGGTAAACCGCTTCAGTACACGTTTCAGGCTCATCTCTCAAACAGGCCTGAAATATCACATTGGCCGCCTTAGGTATTACATCCAGCCAAGAGCTGGTATCGACAGACAGATCTTTGAATCCATGCAGCTTATCCAGAGGGATACTGGTACAACTGAGAGTACTCTGGTTGTCCTGAGCATAAACACATTGAAATGACGCTGTATCAGCACACGCATGTTGAGCGGTACCCGGCAAAGAGCACTCAATGGTGAATAACTTCAGGTCCTCTTCCTGCACCTGGTCATCAGTGCTCAAATATACATTGGCATCGTAAAGGTACTGCTCACCGGCACCAATCGTTGTGTTATCTGTATAGTAAATATCCACATTCCAGATCAAACTTACGGTATCGCCGGGACTGAAGTGATTTTCTTCTTCACCAGTGGAAGCAGCTAAGTTAAAGGCCTTTGGCTGCATTGGTTCCGGTGCAAATTCAAATACCAGCTCCGGTGGTTCACTTGAATTAAGGTTACTTGGTGCCTGCGAACCACTGGTTGACGATCCGCCCCCTCCGCCACCACAGGCAGAAAGAAGAGAGGCAACGCTGACCAGAAGTAAGAATCTTGATGTTTTCATGAGCTTCTCCATGCTTAGTTTTGTCCAACGGTATTCTACTGGAGGGACTTTTAGGAGGCATAAAAAAAGGGCCACCAGCAGATGACCCTTTTCTAAAATACTCAATTTCTACATCCTTGTGCCAGCGTTTACGGTGCACTCAATGCCCAGACTGGAATGCTTGATTGTCCAGCAGGGATTGACCTAACTAGCTGTAGCTGTTGGCTCTTAACCAAAGGAACGATCACCTTTCCACCGAAGTCGTCCTCAGTTACGTCCTCCTTTATCAGACCATTTTTGATGCAGAGGATTCTCATGTAGTCAGAGGTAAACTCCCGCAAATGGCGCTTGGCAATCAAAAGCACCATCGTCTGAAGATGCTCGTATTCCGCCTTATTCATCTGCACCTCCGCCATTCACATTTACTTGCTGATACTGAAGAAGAATCTCTTTACCTATCTGCTCTGCTTCAATCGACTTAATTGCCCACAGTCCACGGGACAGGACGGGTTCTGCCAGATCAAGAAACGCCGGTACAAACTCCCAATCAAACGGATCTTGGTATTCGTCTTTGACGACATTGTATGCAGCCTCGACCGCTGGAGCCAATATATGGAGTACGATAGACCGCATCTCACACGCGCCGACTTCTTCCCGCTTCTGCGAATACACGTCATCGCAGTCTTTGCCGGACATACGCTCCAGTAGAGCTTCCCAGATACACATTGCTGTAAGCGCCGTTTCTTCCTCTACCGAAGAGAAGGCTGTTTGGGTATTCATTCCTGATTATCCTCCTGACCACTGCTTGAAACAGCACCGCTGCCATCAGAACCGGATATAGTGATTCTGATACTGGCTTTACCGTTCGAATCCTTCGTGGCAGCGCTTTTAAGGCGAGCAATAAGATAGGGGTTATCAATTTGCTGGTAAGTATGAGCCCCATCTTCGGTCGGTATGCAAAGCATAAGCCTTCCCCGCTCGACCGTGAGAAGGTTTATGTTCTTAATTACAATATCCATGAAAGCCACCGTTTAGTTTGAAGAAGTCATCTCAAAGAAATTAAGCCGGTGCTGTTTAAGCGCTTCCCTTGCCTCCTTGACCTGACGATTAATCTCCAGTTTTTCCGATAACATATCCGCTTTTTTCATCTTATTGGCCAGACGGGTTATCTTGCCTTTGAGATTGATTTCTTGTCGCTTCCACATTTGTTCGGTCATATCGATTACCTGTCAGAAAGAAAAATGGCCCCCGAAGGGGCCTACCTCACTCAACACACTCACAAGGAGCACTCAACATCTTTGTTACTTTCAATCTCTCATGTCTTTCTGAACCAGCAACCCCTTAAATCCACTTTTTTGCATTTATTCGATCAAGAGGCCTTCAGCAGTGGTATTTGCCTTTCATCATCGCGTTGATCTGTAATTGCATTGCTTCCGTCAAAATCAATTCCCAGCCTCTCCAAAGCCAGCTCATGCTGCTCCAGCAGCTTGCTGGCTTCCCTTTCCTTTTCACCATCGCTGCCGTGATTCAGCCGCCACGAATTCAGTCTACTTAGGTCCATTCGACGGGTCACCGTCTCGGCCTTGTCGTACTGCTCCCAGAAACCTGTTGAACCATCCTGATCGCTCTGAGGCAACCACGCCCTATGTTTGCCGACAATGCGGTTTAATCTGTCGATAAGATCCTTGCGTCTCGGAAAGATATGAAATGTCCCAGCTTTCGGATAAAAGCGAATGTCGAAATAGTCACTTGAACACCTTTCACCACTGCTTAGCTCTTTGTACTTGTCGCAAAACAGGTTCACGACACCATAAGGCGTTGAGTGATGCTGCCCGTCCAGCATGGCAAACACTTTATCGAAGTCTGTGAACATCTGTTGATCATCCCATGCCAAACTGTTTGACCATGAGTAGTAGTCTCTGCGATTGGCGGGGATAATGAACCTCGTCATGAGAACGCGGTAGGCGTTGACCCTATGTTTCTGGTTTGACTTCCAACCCTGATAGTAGGCTCGGTTTTCCGGATGATACTTGCTGATCATGTCGAAAACGTCGCAGATCATTTCTATCTGAATGGTTCCTTGTTGTTCCACCAACCCTTGCAGGAAGCCGTAGATATTCTCGACCGTGAATTCAAGGTCACAGATGGACGCAAACTCACTTTCCAAGCGTTTCTGTGCCTGACTTGAAAGTCTATCCAGGACTTCCGTTGAGCGGAGTACGGATGACCACGCCCGCTCCTTCAGCTTTAGATAGGCTTCATTCAGTTCGCTAGTTACGCTTTTTACGCAACTTTCAGAATCATGACAGTTGGTCGTTTCATCAGTAATCGAGCGTCCTAACATATTGGCGTAATAATTGGCTCGTGCGTTCGCTTTAGCCGCGCTTCTGGCAGCCTCAACAGCACATTCAAACGCAATGACCAAGTTCTGTATTTTTGACTTGGGCACGACCAAATCTTTAGGTACCTCGATGTCGTCGGCTCTCATTCCCTCCTCAACCTTTTCCTTCTTGAGGTTGTCTATGAACTCCGCTTTGAAATTGGATTCCTTCTCAAGATGGATAATGGCTACTTCTACCGCTGTCTTTCGTTGTGTATCCGGTGACAAGAATGCTTCAGAGACGAATTCAACAGATCCGTGCTGCTCGATGATGTCTACCAGGAAACGACGCTCTTTTGTATACGGATTGCGTATCGTCTCCGCATTCAGAATGGCCACTAACTCACCGTGGAACAGAAGATTCCATGCATGAAGGACATGCTGAACACCGGAAGCAAAGGGAGGATTCATCAAAATATGGCTGTAAAGACAGGCTCCCCGGTATGACAAAAAATCATGGCCAACGATTCGGTACTTCTTCTCCCGAAGAATTGCTTGATTATTAAAATCAATCTCACAGCAATCCACCTCAACCTTGCTGTAGCGTCCCGATGCGAGCTCATGCACCACGTCCACAAGATCTCCACGTCCGGCCTGCGGTTCCAGTAGTCGCGTTATTTTCCGGTTTTTGAACTTATTGAAGGCCTTAACACCAAGGGATACGGGTGTGGGATAAAACTGATTGTCCATGCTCACCCCCCTTAAAGCTGCCGCATAACGTGATCTATCATGGCTGGCTTACCGTGGTGATGGCCTATTGTTGATAGGCCAGCCTCCCAGACAGTCTCGTCAAATTGGTCGCTTCGGAGAGTTCGCAGCAGGTCAACAATCCCCTTCTTATCCTTGGCTTCAATAAGCTCCGATAGCGTTCTTGGGATTGTGGTTTCAAAATCAGGAAAGAGATCCATAGTCTTCGCCTCGTGAAATGTATTCGCTTTTCATCGAATATCTCACGGGTTTCCGAACTAGCAACTATCGCGGATTCGTGCGGTTTCTATATTTTCGCTTTTTTCGGATCGACGTTTAGTTGGTCTTTGTCAATGGTCAGATCTAAGGCTGAGTCGTAGTGGTTTTCAGGTATTACCCCCATTCGCATAGCAACTTGAACCATAACAGTGTCGCGTCCATATTTTCTGGCGACGGCTGCGGCACCGGGGCACTGGCAAATATCTTTAGGATGATAGTTTCCTTCCTCATCAAAGTTTCGCCCGTCTTCCCTGTAAACCGTCTTATGGCAATGGAACGTCATGTCTTGGCCGGACAGTAGACCTTCGATGATTTCTTCCCTTCTACCTGGCTCCAGGTGAATAGCACTCTCATCATTACGGAAAGGGCAATTGGCGCAAGGTTTGGTCAACTTAAATTGATTTTTCATCCGTCCCCTCCTCACTCAGTACGGCAGTTGCATATTTAGAAAGTTCAAGATGGTTCTTGTGGATACCCTCCAGACACCTGCACAGCACCTCATAGGACACCTTTGTCTCAACACCGTCTACTGCGTGCTGGCTTAGTATGGGTAAACGCTCAACTGCCCTTAGTAAACAGACGATGTGGTCTTTTTCAATATCGCTAAGCCGCCTTCGACTGCCTACACCTGGCGGCTGAGCAATGTACTCTGCCATTGCCATATCGAAACCTCGCCGATACTCGATTTGTTAGTTGTTACTCGAATATCTCACGCGATTCTGATCCAGCAACTCATTCAAGACAGTTGTGCAAAGCCATTAAAGCCCAATGACGTACAACACTCCCACCAGATCTTAGATACATGATGCACTGACCATTTTTAAGTGAATCTGTGTCGCCTTCTAAGGTAAATGCTTGCCCTCTCTGGTCAGCTACAAACGCCACTGATGAAGTGATTCCCAGAGCAGCGCCAGGACTGAATTGATATTGGCTGATGGTCTGGCCATTGAATGTTACTTGTATGTTGAATCGGCCATCGATGATCGGTTGATAGCGTCCCGCATAGAAGGAGCGATCTTGAACCAGGCGGACCAAGGAGAAAGATACCTGTTCTTGTTCTGACGCTCGCGCACCTAAACATGCGCCACTGACAAGCACCATCAAAACAAGCTGTCGCCAGCAGACCTTCACTATATGCCCTCCCTAATCCTTGGTTGATTGCCCAAAAATACTGACTTTTGACCTGAGTTGCTAGTTCAGGTTTCTGGGGTACGTTGGAATCATCAATAGGGAGATGCCGTCATGCACCAAGAGTCAATGTCCATCGTGGAAAGAGGTAATGCCGCGATTGTTAACGCCAGAAATCCAGATACCGTCGTCTTTGAATCGGGAAATGTCTACAAGCTTTACGGCAAGAAGACAGAGAACAAAGTGAAGCGGATCGGAGAACAAGATGCGCCAGACTTTGAGCATTGGGACGACTATCACTTCCAGCGCAGATATAGCTACTTGGGTGAGGTGAAAGTAGTCCGAGTAAAGCGGACGCTGAAATTGCAGTTCAACTGAACATATTTTCTTCATTCAAAGCAAAGGTAGACAAATGGATAAAGACATATTGGACCGTCTATTAGCGGTACTTGCTGGACAAGCAAAAGCTTCAGATGACGATCGCAGGAACCTTTTGCGCGTGGCCACGATGTGTGGCGTAGCTGGGTTATATGAACACTACAAAGAGGACGTTCTTGCGAAGTTCAGCATTGAGCAATTGCAGGAGATTGTTGATACCACCGAGCCTTTCCGTGGTTTCACGGTTGAACATATTTTTCACACCGCACTTTATGCGTAAGGAATCCAACATGAAAAGCCTATTTATATTTTCTTTATTAGCCGTCATCACAGCATTGACTGGCTGCAAGCCCGAAGATTTCCAGGACACTGGCGTGCTGTCCATAGAAGACTTCTACATTATCGGTAGCAATGACAATGCGCTCGACGAAATCCCAGAAATTGACCCGTATTTCAATGATGGTGAATTTCTTCTATTCATCCGACTTGGTAAGCCGGATCTAGGGTACGAGCTCACCTACTACCTTGGAAATAAACAGTCTACCCAGGACGCCACACCCATTTATCACCTGGACTGCGATGACGACGACCGGTACTGCTATGACGGCGACTACTTCGCACTCAGTTGTTATTACCTGCCGGACATGACAGGCCAATGCGGAAGCAATCGGTTCAATCTCTCAGATACCATCTTCGCTCTCCCATTCAGCGGCTACATCATTGCTGAGGTCTGCCACAGAGTTCAAAACCAATGCGTGACACGCACCCAACGTGTTGTTTTTCGATAGGTCCCAACTATGCAACCGAAGACACCTTGGAACCCAAGTAGAAAGGCTATGAACCGGGTCAAAAATCCTCTTCCTATCCCATCGGACTGCCAGCATTGCGGCGATACAGTGGAAATTGTCCATCATGATGACCTTTATGGTAGGTCCTACGGAGACTGGCCGTGGGCATATCGCTGTAAAGGATGTGGCTCATATGTTGGTATGCACCCATTCACCAACATACCGCTTGGCACCCTTGCAACCACTGAGATGCGTGAAGCAAGGAAGCGCTGTAAATCGCCGTTCGAGGCGCTTTACAAATCAGGCAGGCTTACCAGAAGTGATGCATATAAGCGTCTAGCAGAGAAACTCGGCATTGAGCACGAAGCTTGTCACTTTGGCTGGTTTGATGTGGAAATGTGTCTTAAAGCAGAGCAGGCAGCACGGGAGATATTCATCGAGATTTACCGCTCTTAGCGCCTAAGTACAGTTGCTAGTTCGAACTTTCGTGAGAGTCTGATTATGAAACAGATTTTACGGAAGCAGAGGACAAAATCATGTGCAAAGAGACCCTGAGCAAAACTCTTACTGAGGCAAATAACAGTACCGGGTACTTTATGCCGGTCTGGGTGATGGATGAGCTGAAGAAGCATATCCCATCCGGCGTGATGAAGTGGGCTGAAAACCAATGTCACGCATTTGGAAAAGAGCAGGAGTACCGACTTGAAGCGGTTCGCAACCGGCCACCAGTCGGCGCATACGAACTGACGTGCTCAAAATGCGGCGGTGACAATGTGGTTAAGGACGCATTCGCATCGTGGGATGTCAATGCTCAGGAATTCGTCCTCTATGCGACATACGATGAATCCTACTGCCATGACTGTGAAGAGTCGGTTTCATTGAATGAATCTGTCATAGCCACCAGCGAGGCTTCGCAAGCATGAGCTTCAACGGAGCCGTTACAGAAGAAGAATCCGAGCAAAGAATACCGATTATCGTGTTTGGCCTCGAAGGCTATGCGGAGAAATCGTGCGGAGGATGGGGCTTCTACGGCAAGTGGGCCTCACATACTGGCTATCGCCATACACATGGGTCCGAGCTGGACAAAGAAGGGCTACAGCATCTTGCCAAGGAGCTGTACCGAGAGCAGTCAACTCTATGCTACCTGATCGGAGACGAACATAAAGAATTTGGTTGGAAGAAGGTCCGAATCAATATGCACGGTCATGTAGAGATTCGACTTCCTCAGTGGGCAGATACTTCAATCAAAGATGCTCTGTCTTCTCTAGGTGTTTGCATGAGCTGCCCAAGTAACTGTTATTGGGTCTTCCCTTCAGACGTTGAGTTATACCAAGCAAAGGAGGTGCTGGAACCGCTACTTCAACCAAATACTCGGTTTGCCGACGAGACCGACCTCGCACGCAAGCTTTCAGAAAACTTCCCCTCTTCGGAGTTGGGATTTAGAGAAACACAACTATCTCTTTTTTAACCAGAAGGAACCTTAACATGACAATCGAAACATCTATGATCGTCCGTACCGTACATACCGAAAAGGTGACAGCCCTCTTCGCCTCAACTGACATCGAGATTCTCAACCAGGTATCTGATGACTCCGAAAGTATTACCAAACTCCAAATTGGCGGGATTAACTGTCGTGGCGATCTTCGGCTCGAAGTAATTCTCGATCATCTCCGGCAGCAAGGCATCTCATACAGCTATTACTGGCAGGAGCACAACTGCAATCAGGGCGGTGAAAGCCACTATCGCTCCAATGGCAAGGAGGATCAGCACCTGTCCTGGATGGACTATGAGAAGGATGTGGTTAATATTGAAGATGTACGGCAGGCCGTGGCCCAAGGGGAGACAGCCGTTCTTGAGCTGCTGGAAGCATCGGAAACCCGTTTTACGCCTTGGGATTGGAATGAGGTGGCCGCGTAATACACGGAGATTATCCACAGAAATTGAAATGTATAGCGGATTAAAACATAATAATCATACTCAAAAGAGTGTTTTAGTGCTTGAATTCTAGTTGATATAAGGTGATACCTATAGCATTATCTATAATAAATATAATTAGAATGTAGGTTGTAATGGTTACGCCAGTAAAAGTGAAAGTAAGAGTCATCACTGATAATTCAGGTTTTGAATGCTGGCTTCCTGTTCTAGTTACAGAACATGGTGTTTTAAAACCGTTGTTGGATTACTTGCTAACCCACAGGCATGACAGAAGTGTGAGTTGGATGACTAAAGTTACACATTCAACTTATCTGCTGATGCAATACATGGAAGCAAACAAGCATTGTTTCCATGATCCAGTTCAGCTCTTCCAATCATTTACGCTGGCCCTGTATGAAGGAACCATTGGTGATAATGGTCTGGACCCTTCAAATCTTTATTGGCTCCCCTCAAGAAATAAAACTACCAATGGAGTCATCAACGCTATTTCTGGATTAACAGATTGGCTTAGTGAGAATCATAACGTTAACAATATGAATCCTTTGCGTGAGGCTGATAGTTTCGAAAAGAGGCTCAATTACGCTGCTTGGTTTAGACGTTCGCATAATGACTTTCTTGGTCACATTAAGGATCGCAGTATTAGCGATACAGTAAATAAGGTTCGAAGCATTAGCGGCAGACAATTAATGGCGACGTCGAGTGATGCAATTGCATTTTCAGAACCTCTTTTCGGTCGTTTCTTTCTTGAAGGTATCGGCGGTGCGTCAGATAGAAGAGTCATTGTTAGGAACCAGCTCATTATCTTGATGATGCATTTCACTGGTTGCAGGATCAGTGATTCATTGCATTTGTGGGTCCAAGATGTTCACTACGATCATAACGATGAGAAAAAAGCCAATGTGAGGCTATATCACCCTGAAGATGGC
Organism: Oceanospirillaceae bacterium; assembly: GCA_002724925.1. GTDB lineage: Bacteria > Pseudomonadota > Gammaproteobacteria > Pseudomonadales > Oceanobacteraceae > Thalassolituus. Next base: position 70,233 of record PBQA01000003.1, on the reverse strand, counting down.
CTGGCACCGGATGGATGGAAAAGTTCTAAAGGAAGTACAAATAGAGCTGCCTACTTAAGGGAAAAATATGCACTTACTTCCCGTAATCGAATAACTGGCACACAACATGTTGGTTGGAAGAATTGTAGTGGTCAATAAAACCCGGACACCTTTTTAGCTAATTCTTCCGCTTTTGCCGGTGGTAGCCCATTGTTAAATTGATGCGGTCTTTCCCAGTTGTAATAATTCATCAGGTAATATCCCACATCTCGTTTTGCTTCATTTGGCGAATGGTAGCCGGTTGATGGCATCCATTCGGATTTCAGACTTCTGAACACGCGCTCCATCGGGCTATTATCCCAGCAGTTACCTCTGCGACTCATACTCTGAACCATCTTGTATCGCCACAGCCTTTGCCTGAACTTACGAGCACTGTACTGCGAGCCCTGGTCGCTGTGGAACATCACGCCTGTTGGCTTACCCCTAAGCTCGTAAGCCATATCTAAAGCTCTGGCGGCAAGCTCCGCATCCGGTCGATGTGACATACTCCAGCCGATTACCCGTCGAGTATGCAGGTCAATCACGACCGCTGCATAATGCCATGCTGAGCCGGTCCAGATGTAGGTGATATCACCGCACCAAGCTTGGTTAGGCTGTTCCGCATTAAACTGCCTGTCCAGTAAATTAGGGATATCTGGCCGCTCAACCTGCACGTTTTTATAAGCGTGTTTACCTGGCTGCTTGCTCATCAGCCCTTGTTCTTTCATCAGCCGGCCTACTTTGAACCGGCCCATGACGATGCCTTCATCGCGAAGCATATCAACAAGCGTTCGTGTGCCAGCGGACTGACGACTCTTATCGAACAGACGCTTCACTCTGGCGCGCAGAATACGCCGTTTAGCGCCAATCAGCCGGCGGCGCTTTCGTCGCTCGTAATAGCTACTGACACCAACACCTAACGCTGAACAGACCAATTCTGTTGATTCATGCACTCTCAACCGGTCTATCAGCGCGTGGATTTCAGGTCGTCGGACATTAAGAGTGCAGTAGCCTTTTTTAATATGGCCTTTTCTCGCTCCAGCCTATTCACGCGAGCTTCAAGTTCCTGAATACGTTGCTGTTCTGGTGTCAGGGCTTTTGATTTCGGCGTGCTGCCGCCGCGCTCAGACTCAAGCTGCTGAACCCATTTGCGCAGGGTATTTTCATGAACGTCTACCGCGCGACTTGCTTCGGGCACACTATACCCCTGATCGAGCACCAGGCTGGCTGCATCATGTTTAAATTCCGGACTGAATGACCGTCTTTGTCTTCTCATTGAACACCTCGTTATTAAGTGTAATGCTACCACTTAAAACAGTGTTCGGGTTTAGTCTGCCACTACAAACCGACCCTTTCGTTGAGCGCTTACAACTGGCGTGTAGTGGCTTATCGAGTATTGAGTTATACGTACATGACGGCAGTCAGGGTGAAAAGCTAACGACAGATCAACTCCTCACTCAACATACGCAGAAAAATGCGATGGAAGTATGGTTTTGCGGCCCCTCAGCTTGGGCCAAAATATTAGAAAAAGAGTTACGAGAAAGCTTAAAAGGTGCCTTATTTTTTCGTAAAGAAGCATTTGAGCTACGATAAAACAAAAAACAGCCTTGCTTTCAGCTTACTGTCAGAAAGGCCGTTTATGATGAAACCTGTAATCAACAGAACCAAATCAACAGTTCAATAAAAAAGGACATATATCATGAAAAATATCTCAAATAACAAACTTATTACTGCCTTTATTGCCTCATGTTTACTTAGTGGCGCAGCCTTAGCAAAAGATGACTGCACTGACCCAGTAACAGACTGGCAGCCTAAGGAGCAACTGCGGCAGATAATGGAAGACAAAGGCTGGGACGTAAAACGCATCAAAGTGGATGATGGCTGTTATGAAATTAAAGGTCTGGATCGTAATGGTCATAAGGTAGAAGCCAAATTTTCACCCGCCTCGCTGAGAGTGATAGAACTTGAAATTAAATTTAACGGTTCAGGAGATACTTCCGACTACTTGGATTTAGGCGTCCAATATAGCCCTGAAGAATCTGGCGCCAAGATGAATTCAAAAAATAAGGCAGCAAAACATAAAGCTAAAGCAACGATCGACTAAATTAATCACTATCAAATAGCTATCAGGAGTCAATACGATGAAACATTTAGTAATGATACTGTGCTTGCTCAGCGCCTTGGCATTAAGCACACAAAGCACTGCGCGTGAAATAGTTCTGAGCACCGAACTACAAAGCTATAGCGGGAATGGTGCCTATCTGGCGATCTATTTAACCAATGCGAAAGGTCAATACCAAGAGACGCTGTGGATCGCTGGGCAGAAGTCAAAATATTACAAACATTTGACGGGCTGGGCCCGTGGTAGTGGTCTGCGCACTAGTGAGTATGACGGGATAAGCGGTGCCAGCGTGACCAGCGGCAAAACATTAACGGTAAGCCTTGAACTGGCGGATACTTATATTGATACCGGTTTTCAGTTGCGAGTGGATTCGTCGGTCGAGGATATGCGAGACAATCGCAACGATGTTGTGGTGCCATTAACCAGCGAAGGTGCCGGTAAACTTGTCAATGGTAACGGCTACGTCAAAACCTTTACTTATTCTTTTTAAACGGTCAATAGGAAGCTCTGCCATGCTCCGTAAATTTCACTCTTTGTCTGGTTTAATGGCAGCGCTTCTCATTGTAGTGCTAGCCATTTCGGGCGCAATTTTATCGGTCAACCCATTTTTGGAGCGCACACAAGCCAAGGTAGCAGGAACAGCGTCCATCAGTGTGGCCGAGTTAGCTGGCAAACTAGCAACTCGCTACCCTGGGGTGGAACAAATACAGCGAACGGCCTCTGGCGGCCTGATCGTCTATTTTACCGACAATAACCAGACCGGGGCCGATCTGATCAACCCGATAACGGGCGCAACTATCGGGGCTTATTCAGCCTCACCTGTTATGGTTTGGGTGAAAAACCTACATCGATCATATCTGCTTGATACGCCCGGTCGAATTGGTGCCGGTGTTACTGCTTTTATTATGCTGTTATTAACGTTTTCAGGTGCCTTCATGTTGGCAAATCGACTGGGCGGCTGGCGTCATGTTTTCCGACCCATTCAAGGCTCTTTTAAACAGCGCTTACACCTTCAAGTTGGTCGAATAGCCATACTTGGCCTGATACTATCGGCGGCCACCGGCCTTTATATGTCAGCTATAACCTTCGAATTGATACCTGATTACCAATCCGCTGAACCTGCTTTCCCAGAAAAGGTGAATGGCGGTACGCCGGCATCCATTGACACGCTTTCAGCATTAAAGGCCATTTCTGTGTCCGAGCTTCGAGAGTTGGTTTATCCGTATACAGAAGATCCAAACGATGTCTATTCAATCACAAGCGATCAGGGGCGTGGTTTTGTTGATCAGTCAACAGGTCAATTACTAGCCTTCCAGCCCTATGCTAGCAAACAGATAATCTATGAGTTTATTTATATGCTACATACCGGCGAAGGGTTATGGTGGCTCGGTTTGCTATTAGGTCTGAGCGCACTTACTGTGCCACTCATGACATGGACCGGCATCCAGATTTGGTGGAATCGTAAACAGTCGGCCGTGACCATCAGCAATAATACTGCCCCCCGACTTGCAGATACCGTGATACTGGTTGGTAGCGAGAGCAACAGTACTTGGGGCTTTGCTAAAACCTTGCATAATGCCCTTAACTTGGCTGGACATATTGTGCATACAAACTCAATGAACAGTTTTACAGGCAATTACCCACAGGCAAAACGGCTGTTTATCCTGACGGCGACCTATGGCGATGGCAAAGCACCCGCATCAGCTAGTCGCTTTCTAACACAGCTAGATAAGATTACCAAAACACCCGACCTTCCCGTTGCTGTCTTGGGCTTCGGCGATCGTCAATTCCTTGCATTCTGTCAATTCGCTCATGACGTCGAAGCAGCACTCCTTGCTAAAGCTTGGCCGCAGTTACTGCCGCTCGATAGCATCAACTGCCAATCGTCTCAAGAGTTTGCCCGCTGGGGCAAGGCAATAGGTAAGGTGATTAATTCTGAGTTGACTCTGGTGCACACCCCAGTGCATCGACCTACTAAGACGCTGGAACTTGCCGAGCGGGTGGATTACGGTGTGGCGGTACAAGCCCCCACTGCAGTGCTGCGCTTTAAGTCACCCGAGGGTGGCAGCAAAAGTAGGCTGAGCCGCTTTTTTGGACGTACAAACTTGCCGAATTTCGAAGCGGGTGATTTGGTCGGCATCCTGCCGCCGGATAGCAGCGTAGCGCGCTTCTATTCCCTAGCCTCAGCGTCGAAGGATGGCATCTTGGAGATCTGCGTGCGCCAGCATCCCAGTGGCCGGTGTTCAAGTTTCCTACATGCGCTATCTGTGGGAGACACCATTGAAGCCTTTATCCAACCCAACCCTAACTTTCGACCTTCCTCTGGTAAGGCACCGATAGTGTTGATCGGAGCAGGCACAGGCATCGGGCCCTTAGTCGGTTTCATCCGTCATAATAAAGCGCAGCACCCCATACACCTCTATTGGGGAGGGCGTTGTCCCAAGTCCGACTTCCTTTATGAACCTGAACTCAATAGCTATATCAAGGACAAGCGCTTAACGAAGCTAAACGCCGTTTTCTCGCGTGTCAATGAACATGCTTATGTACAGGATAAGATCGTGTTAGATGGTGTGGAGCTGCGCCAATTGATTGAAAAAGGTGCACAGGTTCTGGTTTGTGGTGGTCGAAATATGGCAAACAGCGTTATGGTGGCTTTGGACGAAATTATCGCGCCACTAGGCATCGACGTACAAACACTTAAAGCCCAAGGGCGCTACCGTGAAGATGCTTATTAGGCTGCTCACTGTTGTTAGGTGGTTTCCAATTAAAGATTATTCTTCCCATAAAGTAGACCATCTAATTAAAGCCAGCTGCCGGCCAAAAATATCAAAAAAACACAAGGCAACTTTCAAAACTATTTAGCCTTTTTTAGCCCGAATTAAATTAAATATTGTCAACGAAAAGCTATCAGTTTAGAACTCAAAAGTTTGGTATATTCATTTTTCGGAACTGTTTTGAACAGCTATTATTCACTAAATATTTCATTTTCTTTGAACGTAAAAACGTCCTCTTTGTAAAAACTTCTGACCAGGAAAAGACGATCATTTACAGCGAAAAACGTTTCTTCAAAGGGATCGCTTTGCTCTTGAAGTAAGCTGTTTTGGGCCAGTCAACAATGAACGCTTTTGAAGTAAATCCTTAATTCTTCTAGCAAGCAGAAGTATGACAATAAGGCCAAACAAATTTGAACCTTCAACGGCAAGTTATGGCACAACCAAGTCCAAGTTACACCTATCAAAATCGTATCTGATCAAAAACTCTGAGCGCCACTTAGTGCGAAAAGACAACATTGATTATTTATACTACGCCCCAAAAATAAAGAAAATCAGGATCTTTTTCGAAGGTGCCAGTATGTGTGGAAGAATTGAAGTTAAAAAGGACTTGATCGATTCACTTGTATTCAAAACACTACATGTTCACTTTGATGCCATCCATAATCTTGATCTTCGTCCAAGCCAGCAGGCTTCTTGCTTAACCTTTTCTCATGATCACTTAGCGCAAGTGAATGCTTCCTGGGGGATTCAGCCTGAATGGTCGAAGCATCCCATTATTAATTCACAAGCGGAAACAGTCACCGTTAAGAAAACCTTTAGCGCGGTCTATGCGCTACATCGATGTGTTGTGCCCTGTTCCGGCTGGTTTGAATGGACAGGAAACAAGGAAAATAAGACAAAATACCGATTTGGACATTCTTCTAACCAGGTCTTGTTTATGGCCGGCATCATGTTTCCAGATCATCAACGTGATTGCTCATTCGTTACCCTGACCACGCAGGCCGATGAACAGTGTGCAAGATACCATCACAGGATGCCGCTCTTCATTGATCCTTTAAAAGTAAGCGACTGGCTTTCGCTTCCACAGATGGATCAAACACCCTATATGTCGTCGATTAAACTGCCATTTACTATTTCGGAGCCAGCTTGATTCGAAGTGGTCATAGATGCCTGCCCCAAGAAATGCCTATTTTAAGCAATATTTGGTGGCATACACACTAGAGTCTATTTTCAGGGGCCTGACCCCATGGAGTATTCTCTGCGGCAATTTTGAAGCGCAGCGTAAAAATTAACCGCAAGCAGTGTCTTGCTAGCTTTCACTAGATCACCTTCGAAGCCGAAGTTTTTATTGTTGCGCACTGTATTGAAACCATCGGGTTAGACCAAGGTGAAATCTATAACCGCTATCGCGTAGTGCCTGCTATTTACCGCAAAATTAAGCTCGCCAATACCCGCTTAGATTCGGTGATGCGCAGCGATATTAATTTGCATAACCGTGATGATCTTGAACAATTCGTAATGGCCTATATTTTCTTTGCGGGTATTTTTGAAGGGTGTTGGTTCTATAACGGCTTTAGCCCTATATTTGCCCTGCAACGTAGAGGGTTGATGAAAGGCACCGGGGAGCAATTGCAATACATCATGCGAGACGAGGTCATGCACTGTGCCTTTGGTATTCGTGTGGTTAACCAGATTGTAAAAGAAGAAAACTTAACGCTAGACCCAAAAGCGATTCAAGCGATGTTTGAAGAAGCAGATGCGGCAGAGCAGATGTATGCTGACTATATCTTGCAAGACCCCATCTTAGGGTATTCAGCAGAGGAGCATAAAGAGCAGTTTAGGTTTATTGCCAATCGAAGGGCAAAGCAGTTAAAACTCACCGTGCCCTTTGCTAATGCTAAAAGCACGCTACCTTGGCTAGATGAACAGGCCAACATGCGTAAGGAGAAAAACTTCTTTGAAACGAGAGTGACGGAGTACCAAACGGGCTCGTCATTAAACTGGTAGAAAACCCTGTCGTAAACGTTTCTATAGGCTCATAGCGCTCAAGATGAGCGACAAAAAACCAACCTATGTTAGGGCGGACTTACGTGTCCGCCCTAACCATTTAAGGCGCTATCCGCCCGACAATAGCATGAAGCAGTTTAGCAAACTGGATCGTTTCTTTATCTTTAAACTGACGGCTTACGACCTGAACATTCATTGGCATCCCCTCTTTTGTGGTAGCAATAGGGGCCGACGTCGCAGGCAGCCCGAGTATGGTGGCAAAGGATATCCAGGGAAATAACTCGGTATAGTTTCGTTTTTCGCCATTAACGTTGATGGTTCTTAAGGGCACATCTCCCTTTTGATTATGCGGAATAGCGGTCGTCGGCACGACAGGCATCAGGATAATATCGTACTGATCAAAGGTGCTTTGTAGACGAGCTGCTAGCTTCAACCGCTGCTCATTGGCTTTTTTCCACGATCGATGTGATTGCCCGACTGACCTCAAAGCATTCAAGAAGGTTGGCGGAAAACCGATAAATCGACCTATTAGCAACAGCAACGGGCTCAGTAACGCGGCTTTAAGGCGTTCTTGCAGCGGCATTGCACTGGCCACCTCACCCACCAGCAGTTTTAAATAGGGAACATAAAAATCAATCAGTGCGAGATTGTCAGGTGCGCCTTCATCCACCTGAGCCCCTTGCTCTTTTAATGTTTCAACTAGCGCCTGATAACGCTGTCGAAGCTCATGTTCAATAGGGGCGGCAGGGTCATCAAACCAAGCGAGCACTTTGTAATCACCGAGTGATTTTTTTGAGCTTGACGGCAGCTTCAGCGCCCAGCCTTCAGTGCTGGCTTTGTCAGGGGCTGTCAGTATATCCAGCAGCATGTCGAGGTCTTCGGGCGTTTTAGCCATCGGCCCGGCTGTGGCCAAGTCTGGCATTGCGAGTGTCCCTGGCTCATCAGGAACATGGCCTTTTAGGGGCACAATACCGTAGCTGGGTTTATGCCCAAAGATACCACACCAATGACTCGGTGTTCGGATAGAGCCGCCAATATCGCTGCCGAGTTCAATCGGGCTTAACCCCGCAGCCAGTGCCGCCGCAGCCCCACCTGAAGAGCCCCCGGGGGTTTTACTAATGTCCCAAGGGTTATTGGTCGTGCCGTAAATACTGTTAAAGCTCTGGATATCGGCCGCGTTGATGGGGACATTGGTTTTGCCGAAGACGATAGCCCCGGCGTTGACTAAGCGCTGAACAGATTCTGCATTGCTATTAGGGAAATGGTTTTTGTAAATCGGGTTGCCTGCTGTGGTGGGCATCCCCACGACTTCAAAACAGTCTTTTATCGTCATGGGCAAACCATGTAAAGGCCCCCAATCTTCGCCATTGGCTAGGGCTTCGTCTGCGGCAATGGCACGTTTTTTCGCTGCATCAAAATCGGTCGCGACAATGGCGTTGATTCGGCCATTATGCAATTGATACTGGGACTGATAGTAAGCTAGCAAATCTTGGCAAGAAAAATCCCTTGCCTTAATTTTTGATACGATCTGTTCAGCACTCAGCGTATTCAGGCTATCGGCCGGTATAGTTGTTGTGGGTGGCGCCAATGTACTCATAACTCGCCTCTGTGACGATTAATTGAAATAAATAGTAATCTGTAAACGTCTAAGTTTAGAGCACGGTTTGAGAGCCCATCATTTTTCATAGACCGTTTCTCCATCGATTATTGTCATGGTGACCACTGTTTTACCGATGTCAGCTGGTTGGGTGGCGAACAAATTTCTATCGACTAGGGTAAACGACGCAGATTTACCCACTTCAATACTGCCTAGCTCATCTTCTCTACCTAACTGATAAGCGGCTTCAATGGTATTTGACCTTAATAAGTGCTCTAAACTGACTCTTTGATCAGGTTGAATAGCATCTGGAATCGGCCCTGTTGAGCCATTGCCATAATATTGTCGAGTCATCCCGACCTCAATGGCTTCAAAAGGGTTTAGGGTGGTAAATGGGTAGTCACTGCCTGCAGTGATGCGAGCGCCTGAGTCGTACATTGTTTTAAACGGTAAATATAAGCGGTGATTGTGCAATCTCGGCCCAATGGCATGTTCAATATCATTCAAATCAACAGGCTTGCCATTTGAACTTGGCAGGTCGCGCCGAGCCCAAGAGGGGCTAATATTAATGCCTAAATTTAAGTCGGCTATACGCTTGATGTCCGAAGAATCGGCCACTTGTAAGTGCGTGAAGTAATGGCGTTTTGAAAATGACATTGTCTCTGATAGTTCAGAAAAAGCATCAACTGATTCGCCCAGAGCAGCATCACCAATCACATGAAGGTGGGTGTTTAGGTCTTCTGCTTCAGCCGCACGAATATACTCTTTTATAATCTCGGTGTTGAAATACGCTTGGCCCCTATTAGTCGTATTCTCATAAGGTGCTTTCATATAGGCATGCCGGTTATCAATCATGCCATCAATCCAAAACTTGGCTACATCATATCTGAGGGAGTCTGTTTCCAGCCATTGTCTAACCGTGGCAATTTCGCGCACTCTTTCAACACCTTGGTCAGGCATGACAATCATTGCGAGGTTGCCCTTCAGCTTGATTAAGCCAAACTTGTTCATTAAGTAATAAGCCAATGCAATATCATTGCGTGAAACCCCGGCATCCATATAGGCGACATAGCCCTGCGCCGCCATTTCACTAAAAATCGCTTGAAACTGCCGGTACATTGTTTGATAAGAGGGCAGCAAACGGCTGTTATTCATGATCAAGTTAAAATTGGCTTGGTCTTCTAGAATACCACTGGGCTCTTGGCTACCGGGTACTCTATGAATAAACCCACCTTGAGGGTCTGCCGTTTCAGCTGTGATATTAGCATCTTCTAGTGCGGCGCTATTCAGCCACCAAACATGCATGTGGTGTGAAATAAGAGCAACAGGGCGATTAGGAAAGTGCTCATCTAGTATTTCTTTGGTAGGCATATCATCGGAAAACATACCGATAGGAAACCCAAAACCAATCACCCAGTTAGATGAAGGAGTGTCTTTTTCGTAGGTCTTCATCAATGCGATTAATTCATCTACATTGCTGGCAGGTTGCAGAGAAGGGTAGCTAGAAAAAAGGGCATACAATAACGGGTGCACGTGAGCATCTATCAGTCCTGGCATTAACATGCCGCCTTTAAGGTCGATTATTTGAGTGCTTTCCCCCACCAAGGCTTCTGCGCCAGTCAGGTTGCCCACATAAACGATTTTCCCCTCATCAAATGCAACGGCTTGAATGTCCTTAGTATCGGTGGCGTTAGTAGTATCGGTGGCGGAATAAATATAGCCACCATGAATCAGCCCATCGACCCCGCTGTCAGGCTGACAACCCATCAGGCCTAAGGTGAATACACTGATTAATGCATACAAAAAAACGCGTTTATGCTGTTTCAAAGCCAGCCCCCGAGTAGCTGATAAACAAGATTTATATTCCCATTAAGGGAATGTAAAAGCAAAAAGATCTCAAGTCAATATATAATCCCATTTAGGGAATGTATTGAGGGATTGTTATCAAGCCAGTATAAACGTCTTAATAAACAGTGAATGGGAGAGCAATAAGGTCTAGCTGTAAGCTATGGATGTGAAGAGCGAATTTATGCTTTTAGCTCTGAAAGCAGGTTGTAAGCAATTTTCTTGCTTGTCAGGTCAGGGCAAAGAGCAATATTGCTCATCCATCCGCTGCCGAAAGACAAGCAAACGATATTGTAAGCATACTCTCGTAATTTATTTTCAGGCTGATGGGGGAAGGTCGCTTTAAGCTCAGCGATTAACTCATCTAGGAACAAACCGTACATTTTATAAACGACGGTTTTGATTTTAGGGTCATAAAGGCTCGCAGGCAAAAGAGCGGCGACTAAGCGCGCATTTGGCTGTAAGTAAAAGTCTTCACTGGGTATAGGAAGTATAAAGCACCTTTTCACCCCTAAGCTGAAGTATCATACCCGAAATTGCTGCTCATTTTTATTGCCTAAGCCCCAGAATTTAGCTTCACAGCGCCCAAAGCAGGTCGTATTTTGGTCGATTTGACCGAAAAGTGCCTGGCGAATGGATCTCTAGCCGACAGTTGCCCCACCGGCCTGCCGCAAAGGCTGACAGTGCATGGATTGAGAACTTAGGAGCGTCAATTAAATAGGCGAGTCTGCGATGGGTCGAACAGGCTGGGAGTCAGTGGCGGGGCTCGCTCTGGCGGCAATTCGTGCTGTTTGGCAGCGTCAACCTTAGCGGCTTTCTGCCTGAGGTAATTAAGAATCAGCTCAATCACCTTCGGGTCTTCAATGCTTGCAATCACTTTGACTTGGCCACCGCAGTGTTCACAGACCTCGATGTCGATGGTGAAAACACGCTTGAGTCGTTGCATCCAGGTCATAGCGCGGTGGCGCTCTGCAGGGCTCTTGTCACACCAGTCAGTATCGAGACCTTCCGATTGATCGGGCTTTTTGCCCCGCTTAGCGGGTGTTACTTGAACGCGGTGTTTGCTGTTCGGTGCAAAAAGCCCGTGGAATCGAGTAAGGTTGACCCTAGGCTTGGGTACCAAAGCCGCTAGCTTGGCAATGAAATCCAGTGGTTCGAAGATCACATGCGTAGTGCCATTGCGGTAAGGGGTTTTGAGCTCGTAGCGGATTTGTCCATTGGCGGTCAATGCCAGACGCTTTTCCGAGATCGCTGGCCGACTGATATAGCGACACAGGCGCTCAAGCTTATCTCGCTGATGCGCTTCGGCCATCACGCCAGCGTGCAAGGAGAACCCTGCGTGGTTGGCTACTCGGCTGCTAGCATCAGCCTTATCTTCTCGCCCCGGTAAAGTTTGCAGAGTAAAGACCTTGCGCCCCTGCTGGGGGCCGGTGGCAATGCGGTAAGTGACCGAATGGCCGTGTAATTGGGTGAGCGTATCCTCCTCGCCCTCTTCCAATGTCAACCAGGTATTTTCGACATCTCGCTCGAGTAGCCCTTGCTTTTCCAGGCAGCGAGCTATGCGGTGGCTAAGGGTGTGAACGAGGGTATTCAGCTCATCGTGGGTCGGCGCTTTGACCCGATGGAAGCGCTGTTTACCATGGCCGTCTTCGGTGTAAATCCCGTCGAGAAACAGCATGTGGTAGTGTACATTCAGATTCAGCGCGGAGCCAAAGCGTTGGATGAGCGTTACCGATCCACTTTGTGCCGTAGCCTTGGTAAAACCCGCTTTCTTAATCAGATGGGTTGAGAGTATACGGTAAACGATGCTCAAGACCTTGCCCATCAGCTCCGGGTAACGGGCCAGCAAAAAGCGCAACTGGAAAGGAAAACTCAGCACCCATTGGCGAATAGGCTCTGCGGGAAATACTTCATCCACCAAAAGTGCGGCACTCTCCACCATCCGGCGGGCACCGCAGCTGGGGCAGAAACCACGCCGTTTGCAGCTGAAAGCGACCAAACGCTCGTGATGACAGTCTTCACAGCGCACACGCAAAAAGCCATACTCTAGCCGACCACATTGGAGAAAATCCTCGAATTCTCTCTGAACGTAACGCGGCAAACTTTGTCCCTGGTCATCTAAAGAAGACTTAAAGACCGGATAGTGCTGCTGAACCAATTGATAGAGAAGCGTCTGTTCGGGCCGATGACGTTCATAGTTCGGTACTTGACTCGCCCTGGCATTCCTTGCCGATGACATGAGTATCTTCCTTGATACTGTGTATATGAACAGTATACAGAAGAAGCTTCTAACTGACGATCAGGAATAATTCTGGGCACAAGTTTTTAGTCCGCTCCTCACCAACAGCCGACTAAAAACGGACTATATCTCAAGGTCTGCTTTGTGAAGAAGACAGACTGTGAGAAAGGTAGTGCTTTGTGCTCAAAGTCAAAATTCTGCGACAACCTTAAATCAGGATAACTAGGCCATATTGATAATGGCCTATTAGGTCTGCTTTTGGCACTTTTCTGTCCCATGATTTAGTCCGCTCTTCTTTCATTGCTGAAGTCACCGGCGACGTGCTTTACGACAAGAAATTTGTAGTTTGAGTCGACTTTCCCCCAAAGGAAAGGCCCTCTTTGTTTTATATTTCTGAAAAGCTGCGTCTCAAATGATTGAGTTACCCACAGATTCTGTTAGTAAGGTTGTGCATAACTAACAATCATTAGTTACGGCTCTAGAAAATAAGTAACCTCTAGGCAGACTGATCATTTAATATGCAGCTTAGAGTAATGAAATTAGTACATTAAATAGTTATATAATATTTTATGGGAATCTCTAAACGCCATATATTTAGGGTCATATATAGATATAATTATATATATTGCTATAGAGAGAGAATTTGTGGATAACTCTTGGTATAATCTCTGCCATGACTTGATATATCTGGGCTGGACCCATTTGGTTAGAATATGATCAGATTACAGAACAAATTAACTGATTATCCGTTCAGTCGTCGTGAACGGTTCTACAACGTACTCGGACTGATAATCCTTGCGGTGGCAGGGATTGCAGCTCTGATTGCGTATGGCCTGGGTCCACTATTCACTGGTAAGCCTTGGCAGCTCGTATCACCGTGGCTTCATGTGATCTCCGCCATCACTGGAGCCTTATTGGTATGGCTGGGTTCAGGCCATGCTATCAAACAGGAGGGAGCCGCAATGGATGCTTCTTTAAAACGGTTTTGGCCGTATCGGGTTTTACGTTGGATAGTAGCCAAGGTGTTTAGCATCATCTGGTTTGTCATCACCTTAATTTTCTTTGCCTGGATCAGGCAAACACCATCAAGCTCACCAGGAGCATATGACCAACGTGAGCGAAATGCTGATGACATCTGGGATGGACACCCGAAACACTATTATGACAATGATCCACCAAAGCCGTTTTCATAAGTCAGGCTAATCCCAAGAGTATCTGGCTTTCTTGCCTGAACCCTTTCCGAGGCTTTTTCGAGAAATAACCTTTGATTCAAATTCAAAGTCTTCACTGATTTTAACAATAATTAGCTTGTTAAAATTACCAGCCCTTTTTACCTCAACGTTGTTACTACCTTTCTCAGGAGATATGGTTTTAATTTCAACCCAATCGTTACCTATACGACCGTCGGAACCTTGTGTGCCTGGTCGATGACGCTGAACACCATGTTTTATTTCCGCATAGAGCTCACCTAGCTCCCCCCATATTTGAAGATAGCGCCCTGTCAGCAGGTGATATTCATATGCTGATCGCACTAAATCCTCGAAAACCTGAATGACCTCGACTATTTGTGCTTGGGGGTATTCAGATATGAGCTCTTGGTGATGCAATTGGCTATTTATCCAGTCCCAACTAATCCATTCACCGTCTTCATATATGCCGTCACCGGACTCCATTGGACGACCCGTCATCGAACATCGCATAAAGTTCCTTCGCTTCTTTGCAGTCCCCTGGATGCAAGGGAGTAATTTACATCAAGGCTTAATTTCTGTTATCGGAATCCAGCGCTGACCATCCTTTTGTTGAAGCAGAACCAGGTTATTCTTAATCTCGACAACCAACCCCAGTTGCGATTGATCTCCGGGCTTTAGGTTTGCCAAGAATTTGGCCTGCTCACGCATTTGTTCATATTCTGGATTCGCCCCATAAGCCAGAAAAAGAGAAGTAAGCTCAGGAATACCTTTAACCGCCATATAAGGAGTTTCAATGTAATCAACATTGCGCGCTGAACCATACTCAGTTTTATTGATTCCCTTGTTGGGATCTGCCCCGTTATCAAGAAGCATCTTCGCGAGATTTCGTCTTTGCTCGACATTGAACTTCCGTTCTGTCGTTACCTCGTAGAGCAATGGCTTGTTCACGAAGACATAATCTAGGTCGAAGCTGGACATAAATGGTTTGAACATATCAACAAACTTCACTGCTGTTTCATAGCTTGAATGATAGTGCCCAGAGACTCCAAGATAGAACGCTTTACTGGTTGGCTTCATTCCCAATCTTAGGAGTTCGTCAACAACATCAATCGCTCCCCATGCAGTAGCCTCCTCCAGGGCATCGTTACGCTCGTATCGTGCTTCCTTTATGAATTCCGGATTAGCACCTTGCTTTAACATCGACAAGGCAGCGTCATACTGCTTATCAAGCAACAGGCATTGAAACAACGTCTGATATTTGCTTTTCAGATTTGGATCGAGTTGATAATTACTCGTCACGTCATAGGCCAGACTGCAAAGACGCTGATCCATAGCTTTTTGAGCGATGGCTTCGATTTCAGGCTTGGTGTATGCGCCAGATTGAATGGCTTCTATAACAGCCTTGTTGTCTTTGTTTATACTTGCATCAAATACCAGTTGGTCCGGTGATTTCTTTCCAATCGTTGAGCAGGAACTCAGAAAAATACCGCAGGTAATCAGAAGAGTGATTTTTGTAACTCCAAACATTTAGTGTTCCTTGCTCTTTAATAGTAATTTAGCCTCAAGACTTCTCTTCAGGCACCAACGTCTTTTATATGCATTTGCCGTTTCTGATTTGACAGCTACATTGAAGTCTCCATATGACCGTGCATTAAGAGACGGAAGCCAATATATCATTAGGTCTTCTGCTAACTGTCTCGTTTCAAGGTACGCAGCACTTCGTTCATACGCTAGCCGACCAGCTACAGATAATCTGAATGTCATCGTGCTTATGAGGTGGTCGCAATCCCAATCTCTCATTTGTGGCCTGATGGCATTTTTATCAATGTTGCTTACTTCGATGAAATAAACTTTATCATGCATATTACTTTTCTTTAAAAAAGCCCTGCTTTTGCAGGGCTAGTATGCTTCTTTGTTACTTCTTGCCGCCGCTTCTGCCACGGTAGGCCCGATAAGCTGCACCTCCAGCCCGACCAGAAGCCCCTCGGAATGCCCCAGAGCCGGAAGCGGTACCGCCACCTACTCCTCCCATACCCATACCACGAACCATTCCTGCGCCAGCATAGGCCATAATGGACAGCCAAATACCGGGTAGCAGGATAATAGAACCGGCACTGACAGCAGAGACAAGGAAGCTGTTGGTTGCTATATCAAACCAGCCCGCTTGGGACATATAAATGTCCAATACCCGGTTATCAAACCAGAAAGCCGCAGCCCAGATTGCATTGATAAACTCAAAGCTGAAGTAGACCAAAGCGATAGAAACAAAGGCACTTAGCCGGTACTGGCCGAACAGCAAAACAAACGGTGCCGCCATAATGACGACCATCTGAATCAAGGCCAGAATCATTGGCCCAGCAACCTTAACCATCTGTCTCATCGTATGGGTCTGTAAAAACTCATCAATGCTGGTAAACAGGCCTGCGCCAGCGAACACCACATCCGCGGCCTCTTTGTACCATGACTTGTCTGTATCAAAGTTATTGCTCAGATCCACGTCGGTCTGAGAACTCAGGTTCGCGGCATCAGCTTGGAGGATCATCTTGATGATCAGGTCTTCCTTGGTGTTGTCATCCGCTACACCAACGGTTACAACTTGTGATCCCCAATCCATCCAATCATCAAGAATATCACCGGCCTCATCGGCTGGGATGTCATCGAGGATAAGCTGTCTCAAGCCGAGGGCTTCGTTCACGACACCTGGGCCTTCTTCACCAAGCCAGACTTCCCGGCAATACGGATGAGCGCCAGTTTCATGCGCAGCGTCAGAATCCCTGATTGCCGCTTGCCGGTTGAATCCAAACCTCTCCATGTTCCTCATATAGGCTTCTGGGTGCCGGTAGTATTCATCCACCGCATTCAGCAAAGTTCGAGAGCCGATCCAGTCTACATCCTGAACCGCTGAGATATTTGCCGGTAAAGCGATAGGATTCAGCTCGAAACGCTCCAGCGCCTTTTTGTAGCAAACTTCATGGAAGTCACGAACGCGCTGCCTCAGTTCAGGATCTTGAATGGTGATCTGGCTGATACGCATCAGCATGAACTCATAGTTGTTCACGCAGGACATGGACTTGATTGTTGTATGGGTGACTGCGCTGGACAGAAATTCCACGAACGACCAGGCTACTGGCTTATACACACCGATTCCGCCCATATCAGCGAAGCTGTCATCATAAGCGGTGGCCGTATTATCGCCCTGCCCTTCCGTATTCGCCGGAGGATTACAGTCGGGGATCTCCAGATCATATTTGACCGTGGCCAAGTCGATTTCCCAACCTTTATAAGGAATCACGCAGAGCATCAACACCAGAATCATGCTCACGACCTTGATTTCTAGTCCTTTAATGGTCGATTCGGCATCGCTGTCTTCATAGTTGTCTCGGAAGTTTGTGATAACCGCCGCGATAAACGGAATCAAAGCCAAACCAGATCCCACAAGGACATCCCAAATGGCTTCATACATGTTCCACCCAAATAACAGGGTGTAAATTTCGAGAAGATTATTCGCTACCATTCTTTTCAGAGCCCAAATTGCTGGATGATGACCACTTCAAAGAACGCCAGCATAAGCGCGACTTTCCACCATTGTGATTTCAAATACTGAACATCACGCTCTCGCTTCTCTGCATATTGTGCTTGGTCTTCATCGGATAGTTCGCCTGGATTAAACCGAGGCCTCGTCATAAACCGGCAAATTGGTGTCCACGCCGCCATTACAGCCACGTAAAAGCCGATGCGGTACCACATCCAGCCACCAATCAGGTCTACTCCCTTAATTTCGTCTGGTTTGACATCAAAGATGGCGCTGAAAATCATGCCAAGCACCATGAGGGCCAGAAGGCCCCCAACGCTGATGACAAAGAATTTGCCTACGCTTTTCATCAGTTCGGCTGTCCCAGTTGGTTGGTACCTGAAGCCTTGCCGCGATCAACTTTGCGTGTGTTCTGAACGTTCTTCTCTTCCTGTCCCAGGATTCGGAGAATGGTGTTCTGAGCAATGGCTTGTCGGGTTTTGATTTCAAGGTCCAATTGGTCCAGTTCAACCTGCAACTGATCAATCGCATCGTTCACAACAATCTTTGCCGGTTCAAACGCCGCGACGTTTGGCTCCTTGACGCCAGTTCTGAGCAATTGAGTTAACAAACGTCCTTGCTCTACCAGACGAGCGTAGGCAATCTCACCCGCCAGCTTGCGGATCATTTCGCCCTGCCCTAGTGCATCTCGTTTGCGAATGGCCATGATGATAGCGTCATTAACGATTACCCCAGGAGGAGCTGAAACACGATTTAAGTTCTGCCAGGTCAACTGAGTTGCACCGGTAACCAGGTCTTCCAGATCCTCAATGAGGTCATCGGTCATATCCCTGTGCATGTAGGTCAACCCTTTGCCCGGCGTACCGCGCATCTTCTTACAGCCATCACAGGTTCTCATCTCGATGTCACCAAGAACTCGTGTTGACCAGTTCGAGGCAGCGACCGGCCCGTTCCAGTATTCCCAGAGAGGAGTACCCTGACCGTCAGCAGGTCCTACGGTGGAAGTGGCACAACTGTTTGCCCGATCAAACATGATGTTGTAGCCGACCTGAACCACGTCCGTCAGAGCACGAATAGGTTGCTGGCCAGTTCCCCCTTTATTGGTACCGCAAGCCCACTCTGCACCGGCATTACCGTGGTTGGTATCATCAAGCGCTTCCTTGGCACGAATCGCATCCCCACCAGAAGCATTGATTTCCTCAGCCCAGTTATTCGTCTTAATGGATAGCTTGTACTTCTCAAACGGGAAGGATTGCTCTCCCATCAATACCCGAGACATCTCCTCACAGGAGGTTTCTGCCCACTCAAAATCCATCTTGCCCTGCAAAATACCCTGCTGAAGCATGTCATACAGACCGGGATTGGCACGCTGAATTGCCAGAGCTGGCAAACTCGCTACTGCACCGGTTGCAGACTGAATGATGTTATCCATCATGTTCCGGAAGCCCTCGGTAATACCGTTAAGCTGGTTACTCACCGAAATGCGCGGATCGAACTCACCACACTCCATATTCAGGTCCCAGCCAATCCCTAACTCCAGGATGGGCACGGTATGGATTCGAGTAGGTGCATCTGAAATGTAACCACCACCAATTTCGTAATCGATGGCACCCTTCAGACGTGGCGAGTGTTCGAGGCTGTCTGCGGTTGCTACACCCGAGAGCGCAGCGCACAGCATGACTGCCAGACCTTTATATAATCTGATTTGCATTGTCGTTGTTCCCCTTCATTAACCCGTATGAAAAATCAGTTGCTGGCCTTGCCGCGTACAGCACTTGTAAGACTTCCAGAAATTCCAGATATAGCTGCCATCAGTAGAACGCCGATTACTCGAAGGATTACCGCCATACGGGAAACGCTGGCAGGAACTGTCGGTACGAGGATAAAGCATCTGCCAAATACCCGTGTCTTCTCTGTCCTTGTCCAATGGATCGGATGGCCAGTACCCGTCCTGGTCGGCTTTATCAATGGTGTAATAAAGATGAGGCTCACCAGAGCGAGTAATGAAATGTGCCGCACGGAACGCGGACAGCACTCCTGCCTTCAAGGGGTCTTGAGCCGTCATAAAACCGTGGCGCGGGTAAATTGCACCATAGTTGTTGGTCACTGAACCAAGATCCCAGGTGTTGACCAGCGGTAACCATGACTGCGGGTAAAACATCTCCGGCACGTCCCAACGCCAGGCAATAGAGTCCAGGTTGGATATGAAATACGGGAAAAACGGAAACGTCTGTCCGGCACAGACAAGGCCAAATGTGGTTTGAGCTAAAGCGTTATACGCAATCAGCGACGGGTTACCGTAGGCATCCACCAGCTTGAAGTAGAGGTTGGCGTGCTGGTCTTTCTTCGCCTCTGTACTCACCCCACCACGGATACCAACATCATCAACGTTATAATCCTCAATCCAGGAGATGATGGTTGTTACCCATGAGGAATCGGCATCCCCCTGAGAAACCTGGTTAATATCCTGCGATTCCGTCCAAGGTTCGCCATTGGCCCGGTCATAGGACTGAATAACCAGATCAGGTACATGGTTCTTCACCTTTAATGAGGTACTGAATGAGCATACCGGTGGAACCAGACAAGTCATCCAAACGCATATTCCGCGAAGCTCCCAGTTCATACAGGACAGTGCCGCTGACATGGTAGCCTCACTGATCTCCAGGGTATTCATTACTCCATCATATTGATCGTTCGTCTCACCATGACATGCAATACACTCAACGCTCCCCCGCTCCTCCAGCATTTGCTGGGTATTCCCCATAGTCTGGTCACGAGCTGCATCAAGGTCATTCGGGTCAAACTGCGTCCATGTATCCGGATACGCGAATGCTTGACCTGCCATGCCGGATAAACAGAGCGCGATGACGACAAACAGTAGTTTCTTCATCTATCACCCCCTTTGTTGTTGAAGATTCTGATCGCCTCTTGTAAGGAGGTAACGCCGTAGACCACTGACTTGTCGTTAAACACAATGGCTGGCAGCTTTTTGATTCTGAATCGAATGGCGTACTCGATGGCCTCGCCACCCTCTTCCATCTCTTCATAAAGCGAACGCCAGTGCGGTCCATTAAGTACTTCACTGAATGCCTGCTGATTGGCGTCTCGATAATTTGAAGGCCCAACATTCGAGCTAAGCTTGGCTTTCACCATCTCGTTGAGCTTGGCCGTGGCATTGTTTTTGGTGTCCATGTTGTACACATGAACCACCATGTTGGGCGGCAGCTTGAGGTCTTCTCGAACAGGAACAGCATCTGTTTGGAATACACGGATATTACTGATTGGATTGGCTAATACCGACTGGCAGCCAAGCACCAGAAGTACAAAAAGAAATCTTACGGGCGTCATACAGAAACTCCCTCTTCCTGGTCAGCCTCAATATCTTCCTGCAATACCTTCAACACTTCAGAATTTGCTTGTTCTTCTGAAAGTGCAGCACTCTCACGCTCAAGACGGGCGAGAGTTTCTCTGGCTAACGCTTTTTCCTTGCTCATAGCCTTGCGCGGCTTAGGGTCTTCGGGCTTTTCAGCGATACCACGGTAGTAGTCAATCATGCGACCGACATATTCAGCAGCTTCAACTTCCGTGATACCAAACTGCCTCATGTACTTGGCACGTTCTGTTTTTTCGTCTTTCTCCGTCCCTGCAAGACTGAGGAAAAGTGAAGGCGGTACGTTCCGGAATAGAGCTTCCATGTTTTCCGAAAGAACCACCCCCCTCGGTGTACTTTTTGGGTTCCTTCTTCGCAGAGAGCATGAGTTGCTTCTGCTCTTCGTTGAGACTCTTGAAGCGGGCGATGTCTTCAATCTCGTCTTGAGGCATTACCAAGCAGATCCACCACTCAATCATGTTGAGCATCTTCTTGGCTGCATTCGGGAAATCCGCCATGTTCTGCGTGGCTACCCACCACCAGGCCCCCAACTTACGCCACATTTTCACGACCTTCACAACAAACGGTGCCAACAGCGGGTTCGTTGTGATGATGTGGCCCTCGTCCGTCAACATAACGATAGGACGCTCATCGTGTTGATGCTTCTCCGCAAGGTTGTTAATGCGCATCATGATGGAGGTGTATGCGATAGCAAGCTGGGCGTTGTAACCTTCACGGGCAAATGTAGCCAAGTCCACGATGGTCACATCGGTATCAGGCCAAGCTTCTCCATCGGTGTTGAACACTTCACCCTCAAAGCCATCACAGAACATCCGCAGAGATTCACCCATCTCAAAAGCACGCATTCTTCTGTGCTCAGGGTAGTTGTCATTTTTGTTGATCATGCTGAAGCCATCAGCAACATCTGAAGTCATGGTACGGCGACCTTCCGACCGCGCTTTTCTTGCACCATTGAGAATGGCATCCCGAATCATTCGACGGTCTGCACGGGTGAGCTTTTTAGCCTCTTCTTCTTCACCACCGGTGATCATGAGTGTGGCTATGATTTCCATCTCACCCATAATGTCCCGCTGTTCATCTCCCTCATCGTCACCGTCGCTGTCTTCTGCCATCATCATCTCGGCGATGACATCCATAGCGGCCTTATCTCGAACGTGCTTTCGCTCCAGCTCAGTCAGTTCGTTATAGGTTTTGTAGGTATCGTCGATTTTAATTTTCTCAGGGATATGAGCTCTGAGGTCATCTTCAGTGATCATGGAGGTGTCACTGACGATTCGAGAGCCAAGAAGCTCCTCTTCGTCTGCATCCAACAACTTGTCCGCATCAACGAACGGCGGCAGCGTTACGCCAGCACCGGGCTTCAACTGCACTTTGTTAACGGTCATGTCCTTGTCAGCGAAATAGTCCGCCAGAAGTCCAAAGGAGTTACCGGCTTCGATGATGTACAAACGAGGCCGTAGCAAAGCCATGATTTGTGAGGCCATATTGGTAATCGATGCAGACTTACCCGCACCAGTAGGCCCGAGGATCAGACCATGCGCGTTCTTCTTCCGGTCCTGACTATGGAACGGATCGAATGATATTGGTTCGCCGCCACGGTTATACATGGTCTGGCCGGGATTGCCGGTACCGCGATGTCGGCCAAAGACCGATGAAAGATTTGCCAGGTGCTGAGACCAGACCGGACGAGTGGCTTTGTAATTACGATCCATCTTTGGCTCGTAAACCATCGGCAGGTTGTATATGTAGGCATCCAGACCCAGAGATTCATCTTCTTCGCGTACTGGCGCTAACTGATTGGTCAGCAACATTGTGCTGACCTGGTTTGACTTCTTGCGCAAATCCTTCAGGTTTTCACCTCGGATGTACACACACATCATGGCACGGTACAACTTGTGTTTATTGCCCATGAGGTTCTTGGCAATATCACAGTCCTTACGTGCCATAGTCGCATCTACAGATTCGCCCTTGGACTTATCCTGGATACGATTAATGTGATTCTGAACTTCATCCTGGGGAGTAATGATGATCGTGGTGGCCATAATGGTACCAGGAGGCATTTTGTCCATCATGCAACTGGCTTTGCCGGTTGAAGCACCATCTGGTGTCACCGAGCCGACTTCACCTGAGATCTGGCCAATCTTTGGGGTTCGACGGAGTTTGTGTACGCGAATACAGCGATGGGGCAGCTCATCAAAGGTCCATGTCTGATTTTCAGCGTCTGACTTCGGCAAATTGAAGAACAGGCTTTCCGCTAGGTCATCGCCGTAGGGAAGATCATCTTCATCAACGTAGCTGGCCAACTCACGGAATTTACGCTTATCGCCATTCGTCAGAAGTGGACGAGGATTGAACCAACCCAACATCCACTCGTAGAACATCTTCCCGTTATTCCGGATCAGCGAAATACCAGCATCCCTGAATGCGGTTTCCAGTTTCTGGATTACATCATTCAGCTCTTCTTCTGGCGTCATGCCAGCATAAGATTTCCACTTTGGCGGAAGTCTGCGATAGACCACCATTTTGATGCGGCGGATCTTGCCTCCCCAAGGAGCATCAAGGACTTCTTTATCCTCGAACAGACCGCCCTCCTTACAGATGCCCCGTAAGTGCGCCTCCATGATGTCCAGCCACTCTTTGGTGTACTTGGTATCCTTGCAATAGGCCTTCGGATAAGCACGGAGTTTGTCGATATACTCCTCCATGTTGTCATCGTCATAGGTATATTGCTGAATGATCCACGGCCCAGATGGAAGCTCCTCGAAGCAGTCCTGAAGAGCATCTTGAATCATGTCACGACGATCCTGGAGCCAGTTGTATGAACGGCCTTCAGTCGCAATCGGCACTATGTCGAAAACAGCACCTACGGATTTGCCGTCATCGAGTAGGATGGTCTGAGATTCTGTTTGGAACTCGTACCAGGGAAGTTTCTGCACAAACGACGAAGGTCTGCCATAAATGCGAGCAGCGTCCATCGAGGTCAAAGGTTTCTTCTTCCCTTCTACCTGTTCCTCAGTCTCGGCTTCTGGCTGAGGCTGATTTGCAACAGGCTCCTGATCGTCTTTTGGCGGAATAAAAACTTCCTTCAGCTTTTGCGCAAAACTCATTCTCACTCTCCCTCAAAGCTGGATTTCATATCGCTGATCTCACCTGGCAACGCATAGTGCTCCCGCTCCCACATTTTGAATTCGGTGAGATAGCCTGGAATCGGCACTTGCGTATCGGCAGCCAGGTGTGGTGCAACAAACATGTACATGGTTGGATTGGGAAGCGTTTTGAATCGAGCTTCAAGCTGAGTCTTCTCAGTACGGACGTAATCGCTCAAGACCACATCTCCCTCAACCATTGGGCGACGAATCAACGAACGTTTGTCATACAGTTCACCATCCCCGATGCCCTGCATGTGTCTGTTGTAGACTTCCTTCATGTCGTGCTCTGGTACCGGAATAATGGAATCCTTGGTAGCACAGGCACTCAACATACTAATCAAGGTGACGGTCAGAACGACGGTTAATATTCGCATAGTGATTTACCTTTCTACCTTCTGGGTCATAGTCAATTTTTAATTCCTCTGAAATGTGAATAGCCAGCTCGGTACCAGGTGGTACATAGATGGCGTCAAAGGAATTTTCTTGTCGTGCATCCAGCCAATCAGTCACCTCGTTAAGGCCTTCTGAAATAGCTGTATTTTTGGCAACAATCTTCGGATCACCGGTTAACCCACTGGTCAACCCGCCATTGTTATTGGATTGTGTGGTGAACTGGCTTGCGGCTTCCGCATTTGCATATGAAGCGGCTGCGGTAAGCCCTACCCGAGATGTCAGATATGAAGCAGCGTTTGTAATTCGCTGACCAGTAATGCATGGGATACCATTCTTGTCTGAGAACCATGCGATCGGATCTGTTGTTTTTGTACCTGGTTCCGGGAAGGTCACAATGGTTCCATCCTGGAATGTGAACGTCATGGAAGTGATCTCCCCACTCACACAAGAAAGGGTCCAGTCTCCCTTAGCAATGCCCGACATTTTGATGCCGGTAACGCCTGGTATATGGATGCCGTTGGAGGACAGGTTTTCCTCACCCACCATCACCTTAAACGGATAAGGGTCGATAACCTGACCATTGATCGGAATACGTCCAAGCATGGCCGTCATGGAAACTGAGCCAATTAAGGTACCGTTAATTGGAATGGTGTAAGCTTTGACAGACCGCTCTTCTTTGGTTTGCTTCTTGGACTTGGTTGGTCCTTTAGCTAACGCTGGAAGATTTTCTTCTGCTGCTGCACTGAAATCAGGAAGACCGATCTTTGTCGGATCACGCGGGTCCACATTGGCGTCAATCGGATTCGTCCAAACAACCTGATCAAAATCAACCTGCATACCGTTTTCGTCGTATCCAAGGCCGCTCGGAATACCTGCACTTCCAATGTCATAACCACTAGCGGTTGTGTTACCACCCTTGTCTTTACCACCCTGCTGTAACTCCTCAAGGCGTTTTTCGAGTTTATTAATCAATCCACGAGTGAGATCTTGAGTATGCTCTAATTCCCTCTGTTGCTGCTCTGCCTGCTTTTCAGCATTCGAAAAACGGCTATTAACTCGCTTATTAAGGCTTTCTTCCATCTTCAAAAGTTTGTCGATCTCTTGCTTCAGGCGTTTGTTCTCTTCCTGAAGCTTTACTGAGTCTTCGCGAACCGCACGAGTTTCATTGGTAAGCGTTCTCATAGTCTCAACTGGACTATCAACGTCTACACCGTACTCTTCTTCAAGAAAACCCTCTTCAAGTGGGTCAATAGCGAGGCCGTTGTCCGGTTGTGCAGGACCGCTCTCAATAGCAGACAACCCGGTCAATTCAGTCGCTTGACCAGGCGCTTGTGCGGTAACTTGCTTTTCCTTGCGGCCCTTCATCACAACAACCAAAAGGATGACGACGATTACGACCGCCAAGGCTTTGATAACAATATTTGATTTCATACCGAAGCCCCTTACTTGTGTTTATGGCGGTTGCGCTTCTTCTCCGCCTCCGCTTTTTCTTCGAGTCGCGCCATTTCTTCAGCCTCCGCTTTGAGGTCCTGATAGTAGGTCCAGGGGTAAAGCGTCTCCTTCAATGGCTTTTCTGAAATCAGGTACAGCACAGTGCTGTCGCCCGGTGTACCGTTTGGATACAACATATGATGTTGGAAAGTAGCGTGAGAAAACGGCAGATTGAGATCGAGGTAGTTCAGCTTTACCTCATCTTCAGAGGTG
This sequence comes from Oceanospirillaceae bacterium, assembly GCA_002724925.1. Taxonomy (GTDB): domain Bacteria; phylum Pseudomonadota; class Gammaproteobacteria; order Pseudomonadales; family Oceanobacteraceae; genus Thalassolituus. The sequence continues at coordinate 44,272 of PBQA01000003.1, read as the reverse complement.
TTCTTGATGTGAATAGCTGCCAGATAATAACCACCACCCTGGTAGGCTAATATCGGTTTGGAATACGTCTTGTATTTGTTCTCACCCTTAAAGACACGAACCGCTCCCTTTACTCCCAAAGTCGTCTCAGTGATTCCGGGACGATCACGATGTAGTCTCGTTGGTCCATATAGTCGTTGTGCCGCAAACCGAGTCAAATCAACTGGTGTAATAACTGGGATGTCCATCGGAGAATCTGATACCTGACGCTCATCTTCAGGAACGACGTTTTCAGATTCCAGAAGTATCCGAATGTCTTCCAGAGGTTTCGCATTTGGATCTTCCTTTCCGGCAATCAGGTCCAAGAGGATTACCTGACCATCTGTCAGGCGCTTGATTTGAACACGCTGCTTATCAAACTCCTCGTAGGGAAGAAAATGCACCGCTCCCTGAGCGGACTGTACCCGGAACAGCTTTTTCATCTGCTGTCCTTTGGTGATACCGACCTGAACGTGATCGCCAAACTGAATGCTGCGCTCTTCACCCTTTCGCAGTTCGATAGTTACCGGCAGGTTGGTGTAGTGAATGATTTCTGTCGCTAAAGATGAGTTGCTATAGAACCCAACCACCGCGACAATCAATGCTGCTTTATTGAGTAGTTTTTTCATTGTTATCTTCCTGCCACTTCGCCGCTCGTGTCCTGAACGTTTTCATTTTCCTGCTGGTTACCTTCAAGACGTTTCGGATTTTTATAGAAGCCGTCCAGAGCTAAGCCCCAGAGGTTGCACTCCGGATCGACATCCCAACGAACAATGCGAACGGGGTAACGCACAAAGATGTCCTTCACGATTTCTGATCGGAAGGTCTCTTTGATATTCACATCGTAAAAAGCAACCCACGAGTCACCGGACTCAACGTAAACACGCTTGTCGGTATAGGGACGGTCTGGCATTTCTTGAAGCGCACGAGTACGGTTGAGCTCATGTCGTTTCAAGCGTTGTTCGTAGTCACGCTCAAGCTCTCCTTTAAATCGAGGTGTGATGTAACAACTCAAGCGATTGATTTGTTTCTTATAATCTTCAATACCTTCAACCGGCCAGTTATTCATTTGCTGGAAGATGTAATAGCCGAAGGCGTAGACGTTAAAAGGGTGACGTTCCTGGATACCGCGTGTTGACCCAGAACGAAGATCCGGTGGAATATCAATCTTGATGTGTTCGGGTGCGGCCTTCCATCCAGCAATTGAATAAAGCAGGGCAATTGCCAGTATGCCGATAAGGATTCGCAGAGTCAGAATGTGAGAGTCCCGACCATCTAACGCTTTCTTTAATCTTGCCATCTAGCCTACTCCTCGGGCTCCATGTGGATTTTCTTAACGGGTTGATCTCGTCGGATGTCCCAACTCTGTGATGTCTCGATATATCCGAAATTGAAAAATGAGTATTTTTTCTGCGCTTGCTTTTTGAGGTACACCACATGCAAGCCGTCAGGCATTCGTCGCTTGAGACCTTGAAGGTATTTGCCAACGATCAGCAAAGTGCCAATGGCCATGCCAAAGCCAATACCCACTCCGAACAACGCCCAACCAAATGGAATGAGCAAGAGTACGCAGACGGGAATCCAGAAAATGATTGCGGCCACGATAATCATCACGACCTCGGTATCGGTCAGTCCCCGAAAGACGACCGGCTCTTCGATGAGCCGGTCGGGGATGAACTCGATTTCTCGTCCGTTCATTCCAGGTTCTTTCATTAGAAGATGATCCCGGATGCCTCAGTCAGCAGGTACACAACGAATACCAGCAGCAGTACGCCCATGCCGCCGTGCATACCCATGTCACCCCAGGTCTTCTTACCTGCACCGATTTCGTTGTATACAGCAATCATGTTTTTGGCTACAGCCAGAAACGCAATAGTGCCCAAGATCAAGCCCAGGACAATTGCGATATCGAACGCATAACCCTGCAACAGGCCGATGTAGTCACCATCAGCAGCCGCGTTGGTCGGGTCAGCAGTGTCAGGTAGAGCAGCGTGAGCGCTGGAGAAGGCGAAGAACAACATAGTGGCCAGTGTAGTTTTCACTGCGGCCAGCTTGTCTTTGCAGGTTACGATCAGGTTTTTCATAGGATTAACTCCTTTAAGTACTTTGAAGGTTGGTTAGTTAACAAGTAGGTAAAGGAGTACCATCATCACAAAGACACCACGAAACCATACGATTATCATGTCCTTTGCAGTAATGACCTCCGCCCCATAGTCGTCGTATGCGCGGTAGCACAGCCAGGCGACATAAAGAAACACTGCCGTTGTGCCGATTGCCTGGATAGTCCAGAGAAGTTCAGCAGCGGTAAAAAAATCTCCCGTGCCTTCTTCAAATGCAGCAGATTGAGCAGCGTTCATTTTTGATGCTCCGTATAGTCACTACTGAGAGCATCGATGGACGATGGAACCACTGGCTCCATCGGCACTGTCAGATGATGAGAAATTCCGGCTTGGATCTTTCTCAGGTCATCTAACAGAACCTGGTAATCGAACGTCGTCCGATCGTTCGAGTTACTGCGCATCTTGGCGGTCATCACCAAGGCTTCCAGCGCAGCCAATTCATTTTTAATTTTTGCCAGCGCTTCACGCTCAGCCCATACATCCGCCATAGACACCTGCGGAAGGCTCACGAAGCTCACCAGGAGAAGAGTTATCAATTTGTTCATCATCGAGTCACTTGAATTTCAGGTGGAATTGCGATGGTAGGAATTAGAACAAACGAAAAGGCAGGAAATCTGATTTATTGGGTCATTACTCGATGACCCTTTTTTGATGAGAAAATGGCCGCTGAGTCGCGGCCATTATGGGAGTAAATATTAAGTCTTTGCGCTTAGAGGTACTTCTTAAACTTGCTGGTCATGACCATCAAAACAAGTCCGAACAAGACAGCAAAAGGCGTGATAATGAAATTGGGGTGTATGCTACTGGGGATGGCCAGATATATTACCCACGCCATAATCAGTATCGGCATGGCAAAGCGCTTGGCCCAGTGATAGATGTACCCAGATTCATTGCCACCACACCAACGCCGTAAATCCCTTTGCATAAGTCCATCCGAGACACCAACTAATCCGAACAAGAAAAACGCCGGTATGGACAAGACCAGGATAGACAGTCGGATTAAGAACATAATCAGAATGTAAATGGCTGCCATAAAGTAGTTGTAATACTCAGCAATCAGCCCTTTGACCAACCGGACAAACTTACCATCATTTGCCTCCGGGGTTTTTGCTGAAGTCAGCATGTCCACTATCCCGGAATCAATGAAAAGGAAGTTCACCACATCGGTAACCTTCCCACTCGCGGCTTGGACAGCCTCACCATTCAGGGAGTCACCATCGAGAGAGCTTCCCAGGTAACTGATTTCCTTCCGCATCATTTCTTCGGCATGTTCATACCCGGTGTATCCCTGCTCTGGATAGAAGAAAACCATACCGATCCATTCAATGATGATGGACATTAATGCCGAAAAGAGAAGCAACCCAATCACCTTGAATATGAGGTCCAAGGTCTTCCCGATAAAACCTTTCTTGGCAACAGGGTGCTCTGCCCTGGCTACGCTAGATTCCGCCATCTGCTATACCCACCATGCTTCTGCCGTGTGATAGTTCTTTTCCATTTCCTTGGTCAGCGCCTGTAAGTTCTGAGGCATCTCTTCATCGTCCTCAACGGGAAGCGGAAACCGTACTTTCCAAAGATGACCTCCATCCAGAAGACAAAACGCCTGTCCTTTTGGCAACGCGGTCACATGACTTGGTTCCAGCATGGGCACGCGAAGCATTGAAATACGGTCCTGAGTACTGGAGGTAAAGTCGATGTTGTTCTCTGTATCAGAAGAGTCCGAAGCACCTGATACGGTCATCTTCTGTGATATTTCCACTTCAGGTAGCTGATTGGTAAGCAACTCAGCCGTGTCCTTTTCTTTCACACGGAGCATGATCAGGTTGTTGAAGTTGCCCTCTACCTGGCGTGCCTTGGCTGCATTGCCGAGTCGAGCTTCAATGTCTCCCCTGGACTGGGTGTAGGCAGTGATCTGCATACCAGAGCCACCCGATTTGTTGACCATCGGTAGGAACTCATCACCCATCAATTCATTGAATTCATCTGCATGAAGGCAGATCTTGGGCATTGCGTTGGCTTTTCCATCTAACATGCCGTGCTGGAACCCGTGCTTGTAGATCATGCCCGAGGTCGATACCAAGTCAGAGAACATGGAATTGCCCACGGCACTTGCAACCTCCGTATCCGTCATGGCATCGAGTCCAACATAGACAATACCGCGCTTCCGGATTATCTGAGTCCAGTCAAAGATAGGCCGGTCATCATTCACATCGAAATAGTCCGGGGCGATGAGTTTGCCAATCTTTCCAGTTGTGAGCTTTTCAAGAAGTGGCAGCAGAGAAGCTACCAGCTTATCGAAGTAGGTGCGGTCATAACGCAGTGCCGAGAGTAAGCCAAGTACGATCGGATCGCTCACTCCCATCTGTTCAACGTATTTCCGCAATGCTTCAGTCCGAGCGTTTGCATGTTTTGCCAACCTGGGATTTGACTTGTATTGCTTTTCTGCGTCGTGGGTCATGTCGTTGATGTCTTCAACCCAGCCTTGCTCTGCATTACGAGGAAGCCACCATTCCAGGTACTCGCAAAACAGAGGTTCGATGTCGGTTACGTACCGAAGAATGTTGTTGTAATCCGGACGCTGGCCAAGGGATACGAGGGCACGAGCAACGATATTGATGAAGCGCCAAGCAAACTCTTTAAATGCTGCACTGTTGCCTTCGGATGAGAGCTGACCAGAGATACGACTGGCCACTTCTGTAATTCTGGCAAAGTTGCCCACTGCGTTGTAACGGGCCGATATATCAGGGAACCCCAAATGAAAAACGTAGAAGTCGTCCTCCCTACCCATACGTTTCGCGGCCATATACATCCGTGTTAATAACCCGGCATCAGATTTAGGATCAAATACAATGACCGGACCATCGCCGCGTCGAATATCCTGCTCTATCAGAATCTCTGCTAGACGTGTCTTACCCACTCGTGTCGTTCCAAGAACCAAGGTATGCCCTACCCTTTCACTCATTGGTAGAAGGACTTCCTCTTCGTTGAGCTCGACAGCATGAATGGCAGGGTTACCTCCGATTGGTGGTAGCGGTCTGAAGGGATTCAACACATGATCTTTACTGGTTAGCCGACCCAGAGCTTGTAAACCAGTATTTTCAACGTCTCTCTCGAACTTCCTGACTGCTGAGTAGATCTTGGATGGCTCCAGGTATCGCTTGGCCGCAGGTGACAACGTATCTTTAAGGCGCTGAGTATGTTTCTGTCCCCACTTGAACCCCTGCCCTAGATAGAGGTGATTTCGGTAACAGGGTATCTGTGAAGATGACATCGCAAATCGCGGGAGCCGTTTGAGATTACGCTGATACCTGAGTATTTGAGAGCCCTGATTCAGCCGATACAAACCAAGTCCAGCAAGGATAGCAGCAGAGGTATATCCCACACTTGGGGTCATCATGAGTGTTGACGGCGCGGTGCCACAAATAATGCCTGCTGAAAGGGCGACAGTTCCTGACCACAACTCTACTGGCGGCCTTAATAAAACCTCTAATGGATGATCTGCCATTAACGCATCACTCCCTGATTATCCATGTAGAACGGGTAATGTCTGATTTTTAAATGTTCAGCTAAACGATCGCCTGGAGTTGGTTGCATCAATACGCCTTCACCAACAATTGATTGAAGCTCTTCCATCTGTTCTTTGGTCTGGATATTCACTACAAGCCCAATAGCTTTCTTCTCCTTCAACAACTCTTTGTTTGAAGACAGCCATTTGATCGAAACAGGATCGTACCCGATGATGAACATGGGCCTCGTTGCCATCTGATACTTCACATCTCTGGCCTCATCCTCTGTCACCCGACCAACAGACATAGAGGCAGTTACCACCGGAAAGTGAGAGTGAACCAGCTTCTTTGAACGTCGTTCGTCGTAGAGCTTTTTCATGTGCTCCAGTGTGTTGTTGTTTTTTGGCAGGTATGGGTCAATAGGTTGACCTCCACGATCTTCGATAACCTCGGTCTCAAACCAAGGCATATGCGGGGATGATTTCTGCTCTACCGCGAAGGTCTGGCTGAAAGCCACAACCGTCCCAATCAGGACGGCTATAGTTGAAAATTTTTTTAGATTTTTGCCCATAATGAAATGACCCTTTGTGTATAGTTTCTTGCTCTCTCTTTGTCCTGTATTCGCTGACCAGGGCGGTGATAACATCCAACGGCCAACTCCCAGCTATTACACTCTGTCCTATCGTATTGTTCTCGTAGGTGTTGCGCGGCTGCATTGAGATTGGCGTAGGGGTCAAAGGCTTCCCATAGACCTTTAAATCGCTGCTCTTGCCATCGCCAATTCAACTGTCCAAGCCCGACATCGAATTGTTTATCCCCTCGGTCTAACAAAGACTTCGCGAACAAGTACGCTTTCTCTCTACTGGGAAAGAAGTGAGGCTGCCCTCGATGGTTGATTGTCCAAGGCCAAGGCAGAACTTTTGATCTCTCCCCTGATGAAGTCAATGATCTGGATTCATTCAGAATGAGCGCGTAAAAAAGTTTCGCCGGTACCCGATTTTCTTCAGCTACCAGGCGATACATATCTGGAACGGCGCTTTGGTTGGCAATTGCAGAGAACGATACAAGTCCAAGTAAGACAATCAGAAATATTCTCATAGCTCGCCACTACTTGTAGGTTGCTGTTACTGCTCCGGACTTGAGATCGACTACCCTCACCTGGGGCAGAGAGTTCATATCAATCCCCAGCTCCGTCGATTTGCCTTCATCGAAATTCAAGGTAATCGCTCTTGCTCGAACAACCTCTGGCGATATTTTCATGAACGAGGCCCATTGGCCTATTTCATCGGAGGAAGCACCTTGCTTGAAGAAAATGTCGAGTCGAGCGTTATCACCAACGGATGCATGAAGTTCTTCAAACATCGACTTACAGGATTCTTTGCACTCAGAGTCAACGAACAGGATCACCTGCTTGTTGACCTCAACACGCTTTTCTTCCCACTCTCTTATCCAGGATGTGTTGTTGACTGCCAACTGATTGCCGAGGATGCGGTTGGCCGCGCGCTGACGTTCAACCTCAAACGCCATTTCTAATTCCGCCCTCCTGGTTTCCATCTTTATCCAAAGCTCAGCGTATCGCTTCCGCTCCTGCGGGTCGGTCTCAGACACTCCTAAAGCGGTGATTGGATCAAGGCCGGGGGACCAGATTCCACGAGGCCCACTCATGATTTGCTTGTACTTAACCCAGTCGGTTTCAGAAAGCATCCATTGTTTGGCCAGGCTTCTATCTTTCTCGGTTAACGACGCGGCAGCTTCTTTATCGAGGGTGGACTTCATATCTGAGATCACAGTCGCACTGTTGCTACCCTGTGTGCTTTGATTGTTTGCATAGGCTCCTGAAGTTACCAATAAGCCTAATACGATATATGCGAGCTTTTTCATCTATCCCTCACACTCGATGTCAACTTCAGTTACCTGGATCTGACCTTCATCGCTTCTTGGTGCCGTCAGGTCCGCAGTAAGCACAGGCCGATAACACCCATCCACCTTTTGAGGAGCTGGTGTGAGGTTGCTGATGTAATAACCGTCTTCAGCACGGTAATAGCGGCCCCGCTCAAACAGAGGTTCAACTGATACAATCGACTGCTCAGTGACTATCTCCACGGCTACAGGCTCTTGAGGTTCTTCTTTACCCCAAAGCTCATAACCGCCAATCAACAGGACAAGGCCAACGATCCATTCAACAGGTTCCATATTGCTACTCCTTAATGGTCAGTCGTTTTGTTTTTGAGCCATTCTGGAAAACAGCCTCAGAACCAATAGCGCCCTCAAGTCTCCAGCCCTTGTAATAATCACCCATAGTTAAAGGCACCCAGCTTCCGTTTTCCTCACGCAACATGACATAAGGCTGTGTTCCCCAAAGGTCGATGGAAGCAACGTAGGCACCTTCAATCAGGCTAGGGTCAGTATTCACCTTCTTCACCGGTGCTTTCTGAACAACTTTCTTAGGCGCACTCGCAGCCCTAGCGTTGAGCTTTTTTATCTGATCACTCAGCTCATCAATCTGTTTTTGGTGCGTGTCAATGGATGCACTGTTGGCTTCCAGATTTCCTTTGAACGCATTCACCTCACCACGTATTGCACTGATGGTTGCTTGCAGCTCTTGGATGTTTTTATGGATGCCGTCAACGCCGACCAGGCTGTCTGAATTAGACTGAACGGCCTTCTGGGTTCCTGCCAGTTCCGCTGTCAACTCGTCAGTTCTTGTATTTAGCGTGCCAATGGCCGAATCCAAACTTTCCATGCTGTTCATGGCTGCCGCCTGGCCAGATTTTTGGTTAATCACTGAGTAGCCAGCTATACCTGCCGCACCTACTGAGACAAGGAGAGCGATCACGCCAATAAAGCTACCCGGCTTCTTCTGCGTGGGCGCTTTTACTTTTTTGGGCTTAGCGTTAAGTGGCTTCTCTTGCACCCCAGAAGAATGGATTTCTTCCACTTCGCCAATGTGTGGTTCCTTGGCAGAAAACGAATCTGCGTCTGACGCATTGAGTCCAGAAACACTGCCTTTCATTTCGGCTTGATCGAATGCATCATCGACAGGCATATCCAACAAAGACTCATCTTTGGATTTACCACCGTCGATCGTGCGCATGAGGGATTGGCCTAATTTTGACTTGGACATCATTCACTCCTCGCTAACTTGGTTGACAACTCGTAGGCAACTTTCCGGTGTACTGGATCGACAACCAATTCAAATGCATCACCACTCAGCGTATGGAGTGCTTTGTCCAGAGTCATTGGACCAATATTACGATGCACTTGAGGTAACGGGAGACTGAGAAGTGTTTTAGCCTCTTCGCTCAAAACAGTTTTATCCGCGAGCACGTAACCGGATCTTGCAAGAAGAAACTCAACGGTTTGGCCAACTGTTTCCACGCTTTGTGGAATCCGAGTCTTGATGACAACCTTGAGAGGATTGAGCTGATCTACCGGGGGGATGTTTTTCACATAGGTATATCGCCCAGTCTGCATTACTTCAATGCGATCGGACTCCCCTATGTCTAAGGGTTTACTTTCTGCTGATGCCAATGTGCTGAAACAGCACATAGCTACAGCAATTGCGGTCTTCTTCATGGGTATACCTCCAACATTATTTGGCAGAGGTACAGTACAAGATCACATCTTTGAAATTACTTTTTTTGGGTCACCACTAAATGACCCTTTAAAAACAGAAAAGCCTGCGCGGTGGCAGGCTTTTCAAATTCTTACCAAGGCTCGCTTGGTATTGCAGTTCGGGTATAGCGAGTACCCCTGTTAAAGTACGATCCTCTATGGGGCGTTCGGATCATTGTTCCCCAGGATTTCGTGCAGGCTTATAGCACTTGCACGGCATGGCTGCGCCACACAAAAGCCACTCGTATAGTGTCATCATCATCACAAGATTTGCTTGCTGGCTAACCGAGTTCATTAGCAATTCTAAAGTCACTGTCGTGAACGCTAATCAGAATATCTCCAAGACAAGAGATACTCTGATTAGCACTCACAAAACAGATTGTTGCTCAAAACCAATTCGCGGTAGTTTTGAAGGATAAGCACTGATGGATGCTCTGAAGTGAAGAGTAGCAAAGCAATGCTTTGCAGCTAAGCCCGAAAGCTGTCAGGAAGTAGTAGTTGAATTTTTGCAGATGATCTCAACTTGGTCAAGGACATATGCCTATCATGACCTGCTCATATGATCGCGGATCTTAGCTCGGCTTTTTCATCGACCGCCTGATCTATGGAATCCAACATACCCTTGATCAGTTTAAGGTTCGCATTGATGTAGATGAGCTCTTCTTCCGTTTCTTTCAATCGAAGTTTTCTTTCGTCATCGAATACGCGGAGATACTCAACAATAGAACCGGCATGAAGCCTGTTGTACTTCCTATCACGCTTACTCGACTTAAACCGCCAGTAATACTTTCTTGAGTTACCATCCGATCGCGCTGCAAGCGTCAGCTCAAAATTCTCTCCAAATAGACTCACCAACTCTTCTTTGAGCTCCTCTACTCTCTGCCCGAGCATCTCCTTGAATACTTCAATTTCTTTCCGGTACAGATTCAGGCGTCCCGCCTTATTATCCTTAAAAGGTATTATTAAATTTATATTTAAAGGAGACGACATTGTTTTCTCACTCACGATCCATGCTACCCATGCTGTTCTGAGCCAAGTTTACAGGGCTATTCTGAACCTCAGAATGTTTGTATTGATCCAGGTTTTGAGTGGTACTGACCCAAGACCGGTCCACGAAAAAAAAGGTGCCAGAAGCACCTTTTCCGCTATTGATGGCGATTCGGCCTCAAGCTGTTGCAACCTTCTTTTTGGCAGTACGTGACATTTCTTCATCTGCCTGCTTCAACACTCGATCGAGTTCTGCGCCCAGTTCATCATCACTGTCAGCCTCTTTCTGCTTTTCAGCCGTTTTGGGCTTTTTGTCAGCTTTATCTTTGTCTAGAGACTTGCCCATCGTCTGGAGCCGTTTCATTGGCAAGGGCGGAGCATTATCTGATCTTGTGGTTCCTTCTATGTACCCTACTTCCAGATCCCCCATCAACTCCTTGGCCTTTTGAGCCTTTTGGTTATTGGCGGCCATATCATCTCTGGTAACACCGGTATGACGATAAGAGAACACCATGTGAATTACACCGCGCACGCGCTTTTCAACACGGGCCAAGGTTTCAAACTTCTCCTTGTTAGGCAGCAAGCCAATATGATTGGCCAAAAGCACCTTCAAGACTATTTGATCGACTTTAAGAAGTTGATACACAAGCTGGAAACCAAGGCGTGAAGCAAACCGGATCGGAACCACCACTGGGTTCTTCGAGCCTATATCGGGAAGCCGCATTGCAGGGGGGATATTTTCATCAATGAAGGTCTGGACATCTTTCAGCTCACTATCCAGATCGAACGTCAGATCCTCAATCGCTTGCTCAATACGATGATAATGGTAGTCAGCATAAGGATCGTCTTCTCTTACAGCCTGTTCCACCCCTCTGACAATCTTGCAAAAGCCAGGAAGTCCGAGAATACCGTGACGCTTTTGTGTTTTTTCTCTCCCCTGCCACAACCGAAGTGCTGGTCGTGTAGCGAGCTCAATTTCGATGTCCTGTTTGGCCCCAATGGCCGCCATTTTTTGTGAGTTGCTGTCAGCCATGAAAGCCTCCTTATGCGCAGATTTTGGTTTTTTTTGATTGACTGGATTTGTTCGTGATTTCCTCAATTTCCTGGACTTCACGATAGATCTTTGACATGGACAGGTTTGTTGCCCTGGCTACACAAAGCAGTCGCTCGCGGTAGTTGGCAATTTTTATTGAATCCAGCCAAGCATCATAGATCTGACGTTGCTCTTCCAAGGTAGACACTGGGAGGCGTCCCTTTACCGTTGGTAAATTTAAAAACTTCTTCCGGCTGGCAACCTGTGTCGAACGCATTCCGAATAACTCAGCCATCATCGTCTTGCAGGCTCCTCGACGTAAATACTCATCGATCATCTCGTACTGCCGGGTTTCTTCCGCTGCCAATTCGATAATCCGCGATATTTTTCTTGAGTCGATCTGGAATACTTCCAAGGCACTCAGGTCACGCACATAGTTGCCGGATATATTGAATATCTGATCGGCTCGTAATCTGTCTAATTTTTGCATTGTCTCAATTGACAGGCCGAGCCGTTCTACCAGTTCCATATCCCCCTGCTGGCAGCCTTCTAATGCACTCAACAATAGGGAAGAAATGAACCTGGATGACTCGTCCTTTAGCTTAGTGCTCAACGCCATCACTGATTCTCCATAGATTGATTATTACTGTTAAAACTGGTCCTGATTCCGGCGATCAGCCGAATCAACGACTCGAATCCTTCCTCACTGGCATGGCAGAAGACGCGGGAAGGAAGAGATGACAAATCTGTATTTGTCAGATTGAGATGCTCTCTTACGCAAGAGGCAAGGTCTGCTGGATCAGAACCAATATCCTTCAGCCCCATAGCCGCTAATATCTCGGGGGATACACTGCTATCGAAGACCCCAGAGAGACTCGCCAGGAAAAAGCAAACTTCGGCCTGGAGAGGGCTACCAACATGCTGAGGGAGACTTACAATAAAACCGGAAGGAAGCTCTTCTGATCCTGACACTACATGAGAAAGACCAAACGCATCAGAAACACTTTTAGCTATTGCTTTATTTGACCGAGAACCTGGAGTAGTTGGGGAAACCACTTTCTTCAGAAAGTGCTCTCGGATTTGCTTCAATGACAAATTGCCGGGTTGAGAGTTAACGTACTCAACCAGTGCGGAATCGAACTTTTCGCTTGGCATCTCCTCCGCTAGGTCATTTCGTAACGTTCTGATGGCGTCAACCACCTTCCTACTTACACAATCCAGAAATGCTTGATTCGTAATGTATGGTGCCAACTCTTCAGCCAGGTACATCATCGACGTAATAGATTGCCGACGGATTGGCATCCCTCTGCTGGACATCTCCTTTGCCAAGAGCTCTTGAGTTGGCTCGGAACCTTCAGCTAAGAGATTCCTGATGTTGAGCACAGCATTTGCTGTCTCCAAAAAGGTATTGTCACCACGAAGGTTGTTCTCTACGAGATGACTGATGCACAAATCAAGATCGGACGTAAATTTCTGCTTTGAGACAGGGGGGTAAAGAAAGCTCTCAGCCTTGGTTTCGTCATAAAGCTCCCGGCTGATTAAAAGCCTAGTTTGTCCCCCCTGGGACAAAACCCACTTTTTCTGTACGGGGTGGAATACGATGTGAAGAGGGTCTTGAATGCCCTTGCTCTGGATGGACTCCTTGATTTCGTCATACATTGGATTCTTGGAACGGCGCTGATTGAGGTAGAAAACCTCAATCTCAAAGCAACTTATCTGTCCCTGCTCGCTGCTCAGTATCGAAGCGAGCTTAGATGTAGCACTCATCTTTAACCAAACCCCAATGTTCAATAATTATTGCACATTCTGTTTTTATCCAAGTTTTAAGTCAATAAATATTGCCCTAAATAGTGTGTTTTTATTTATTTGTGCAATTAATATTGCCCATGAGAAGGGGGAGTGCAGCAGAACCCGCACCCTCTTACTGTTGAAACATGGCTCTGGCACCTCACTAATTAGTCACATGACTAAATTGAAACAGCAAGAAGACTAAAGAGCCAATATGATTTAGTCACATGACTAAGCATAAGAGGTAATCTATGGTATTTTAGTCACATGACTAAATAGAGGTAATCCAATGAACAATCTTCCCTACCTAATCGACGCGGATGAAGCTATTGAGTACTACAAAGGTAAAAGCGATCTCACGGATGCAGAGAAGGCATACGTCGTCGCGATACTTAGCCAGGAAGGCTATTCCAATAAGTCGATAAGACGGTCACTAGGTATAGAGAAGGTATATACAGTTACCCACCTCAAAAGAGCGGGGGCATCTCTGTCCGAGTCGGAATTAAATCTATGGCACAAGAACCCTACCCGGATAACATTGGGCCATGTTCGTGCTATCGCCAAGCTCCCTGCAAGCAAAAGAGAAGACCTGTTGAGGAACTTGCTGACCAAGAGAATACCTGTCCACAAGTTTGAGTCACTAGCACAAGGTAAGGACGAAGGCCGTGATGCTGACATTAAACGATACGAACTAATCATGGGAGAGGTGCTCGGGCGACAGATAAAGATTCGCTTTAATCAGGCAAAACGTTCAGGTTCACTGACCTTAGATTTCTACGGCTTAGATGACTTGGACCACATTTCCCGATGCCTTGGATTCAAAGCTGAGGATCACATCTAGTTCGCTGACCTTTAAAATATTTAAGTCAAAACATCACCTAAGCACTTAAATTTTTTAAAGTTTTTATTGGCTCAAAACCCGACAAAACCCTTTATTATCAATGACTTAAGCAAAAAAAAGGGCGCTATTCCCGCCACGGGAATGCACCCCTATCGATCCAAGTTCCCGCCACGGGAATCTACCGTTCTCGGTTATGCATCAACCTTAAGAGTTGTGGTCAAGAAGGACAGAATCTTCTCAAGCTGAGAGTCGTCCACACCAGTTATTTCAAACTTAGTAGCGCCCTTATTCGTGACGGAATGCTTCAGAGTTTTGCCATCTTTTGATTTGTATACAACTGGCTTCCACGCCTTTGGCTCTTCCACTTTAGTTCTCACAGCACTCTTGAGAATTTTGATCACCTCCTCTACATCAGGAAGCTCTGTCTTTTCACTAAGGGCAGCTTTTCTCATATCAAGCAATTCTTGGGCTTTGCCAATCAGAGCGCGCTCACCTTTCTTCTTCAACTGCGCAATCGTTTCACCATAAGAGAGTGGCATATCGGATGGCGATGGAAGGATACGAACAAAAACTTCATCCAGCTCAACGCAAGCACGATAACGTGATATGTGCGAAGAGCTAATTCCTTTGGACGCACCCAACTGGGTCCAATTTTCATACTCTCCACGCTCAATCTGCTTCTGATAGGCCTTGGCTTTTTCATATGGACTTACATCTTGGTGCTTATTTTCGATGATGCCGAGTTCTCGCACATCTGCATCTGGCACATCACCAATAAGTGCCAAGTATTCCTGCTTTGCCAGCTTGACCGATGCTAAACGTCGAGAACCTTCAATCAACTCAAACCGGCCATCTTTTGTCGGGCGCAATGTACCAGGCTTTTGCTGCCCGTGTTTCTTAATGGATGGCAGTATGTCCTGGAGAGATATTTCATCCAGGAATTCTTGAATACGCTCATTCTCAGGAGAAACATCAATTAGAGACGTATCAACACGTCGAAGCTCGAATGTCACTTCCTGCTTAGTTACAGGCATAGTGAGCACAATGGGAGCACCTTCAGACCCAGAGTTTTTTGCTTCTTCTAATGCTCGAAGAAGATCAGCCTTCTCCATTTCAAATTTCTGCTGGGCCTCTTCGAGTGCTTTTTCCGCTTTCTGCTTATCGGCTTTCAAGCCATCGGTAACGCTTGTTGGGCGCTTATCACCAGTCATCACTCCCAATGCCGGAGAAGGTCTCCTGCTTCGGCGCGGAGTGTTACCCTCTGCTTCCTCAGTTCCTGCTCCAGAAAGCAGCTCATCAATGTTGCCATACTTGTCGTTTGCCATAATTACATACCCTCCCCTGCTTTAGCCTTTGCTTCCTCCAGATCTGCTTTGACTGCATCTGCATTTGCCATGATTTGATCAATTTTATCTAAGTGTGAAGTTCTCAAGACTTCCTCGTAGCACGTCTCCCAAACCGCATCGTGCATTTCTTCAAACAACTTGTCGAACATGTCGCAGGTAGATTTCAGACGCTTACGATTGTCTGACTCGGCGGGATTCTGTTCATATACTGAGTAAGTGGAGTTTGTAGCCTTCCCAATTTCGTCAGAAGCATGTGCTTCATTAGATAGAACATCCCCTCTTTCGACAGAAAACACACGGCGAATAATCTGGCCCATGAACTGTGCATAACTACTGCCGGAATACTTTGTAATAAAGAAACGCATATCAGGGACATTTGGATAGATTCCGCCTTCGTCATATGTCTCGATGGTTTCAGCCACCAAGCCTGCGAATTGAAGCGTTGATGCAAAGTCCAACATGGCCGCTGGGGTTGGCACAAAAACCATGTCACACGCAGATACCACGTTAAGCGTGCTGATGTTTAAAGAAGGGGTCCCATCAATAACAATGAAGTCGTAATCCTTTCCTACCTCAACCAACCCACTACGCAATTTCATAATTCGGTCGATGAAAGGGACGTTCGCATCATCCATAACCTTCGGCATCATCAAGTCAATATTAAGGTTCTGCAAACAACTCGGAATAATGTCGATGTTGTCCCAGTAGGTTTTCTGAATCGCATAATGCAAAGACCGAGATGCGCCTTCTGGATGTCCGGCCTCTACCAACGCTTCGTCATCTTCCAGAAAGAACGGTGCGATGGTGTTTTCATAATGAACGTTATCGTCGGGTCTCTTCCCAAAGAAGAAACTCAATGACCCTTGGGGATCAGTATCAAGTAAGAGAACGCGATAACCCTTCATAGCAAGGTACTGAGAAAACAAGTGACAGGTAGTTGTCTTCTGACTTCCACCTTTCAGGTTGAGGATGCCGACCACAGCAGCCGACGCACCTTCAGGTTTTCGAGGAGCCGTATTGAACACCTGGCGAATATGATTGATATGATTCATGGTGTATCCAGAACGAACCTTCTTAGCCGTATCTAAGCGATACTCTGGTTCTGGTAGCCGCCCATCTTGTTCTGCCGCGTAAAGGAGAGAGTGGCTGATACCTGCAAGCTCAGCAGCCTGAGTTGTACCGTAACGACGTTTCTGAATACGTTCATCTACCTGAGCGACCTCCAGCCACTCCGGATCATGCTTGGATTTTTGTGTCTTGCGGACCAGGCCAGGAATCTCTTTCATGATGGTCTCGCCGCGCTTGACCACTGTGCTGATCTTTTTAAGTGAAGCCAGCAGGTAGCTTTTTTGGGTGTCGTTATCGGTCATTTCGGTATCCTTTGCTGTTCAAATTGACTTTTTTCACGTATCGTGGATAATCCGATTCTATATTCACGCTTTACTAAAAAAAAGCACTATTTGGTGAATATGCTAATTTTTAAGGGCAATCTGTTAATATAAGCCGTATTTGGTGCTCTAATGTGATCTTGGGTAAGAAGCTTTTGTTGCGGTAGGAATAAAAAATATGAATAAAAATGATTTGGAGCCGATTAAGTCGCAGCAACTTAACCTTGATCTTTTCGAGCTTGACCCACTACTGGACAAGAACTACAGCAATACTCTCGAAATCTACGATCTCGCCGGTAAATTCTTATACGACAAGCACAATAAATACCTGAGTTCAGCTTCGGCAGAAGAAACAGAATTCACCCGCATAACCAACTACAAAGACATGGAACTTCGGATCTCTGTCACTGCGGCAAATATTGAGCGTGTAAAAGGTGGCACAAAGCAAAGGGTCTTTGTTTTTCCAGGCGCAAGGGAAGAGATCATAGAAGACGTACTACGCAAGCTTGCTACCGAACGAAGAGCTGAAGCCTATGAAGCAACAACAGGTACAAACGCTGGCACAAAGTTTGTCGGGATTGCCTTCACGCTTTATGAAATTTATGAAGAGCTCAAAAGGGTAGGGAAGTCATATTCGTATTCT
The DNA here is from genome assembly GCA_002724925.1 of Oceanospirillaceae bacterium. Lineage (GTDB taxonomy): Bacteria > Pseudomonadota > Gammaproteobacteria > Pseudomonadales > Oceanobacteraceae > Thalassolituus. Next base: position 26,987 of record PBQA01000003.1, on the reverse strand, counting down.
GAGATCCGAGAAGCTCTCCATATAATGAATCGTTCCATACTTTCGATACAAAGTATGGACAACTCAATAGACCTATCAGCGCCATTTTTCCCAATCATGGCCATAGCGGACAGAGGCAATAAAAAGGAAACACGTTCCTTCGTCTGCTTCCATCCAATGGTCACTGATGTGATCCTTACTTTGAACTTCAGACGGTACAACTACGCAAAAGCACTGGAATTTAAACGCCACTACACCAGACTAACCTACAAAAGGTTGTGTCACCGCTGGGTTCAGGCATCTCCAGGTAAGCCTTATACGATCTTGCTCAGTACACTGATCAGCGCAATGAAGGACCCATATCAGAATACCTACCAGGACAAGGCACTTTTTAAAGACGTTATGGATGACCTGGTTAACGAGGATGTGCTCGAACGTTACGAAATGATCCCTAAAAAAGAAGGCAAAAAAATAGTTGATTGGCGGTTCGAACTATATGCATCCAATACCTTTGCAAAGCAGGTAGCTGCCAACAACAAGGTTGCGAACGCGCTGCTGGGTAACGATCCGAAGCCTGAAGAGCATTCAGTCTCAGGCATCCAAGAAATCAAAGACGAAATCGACTTTTAAAATCCTTTCTCTACGTCAAACCTCAGTTTTTGCCGGGATCTAGCTGACTACCGGCCTTTCTCTACCCCAAACCTCACCAAAAACGCCTCCCAAAGTCCAAAAATCACGCTGGAACAGCATTTTTTACTTAGGTTTTAGATAGAGTTGGGCATCAAATTCATAAAAAGCGATGGAAGCAAAGGTTTGGGATAGAGTAGGGCAGAGCATAAAAAACTCCCAAATAAGGTAAATTTCTATGTTTTTGTACAAATTTCATTTGTAATTAGTCAATTTTTACAAACACTTAGCTAGGACAAGCAACAATACAAGCCCAACTCTATGCCAAACCTTACTAAGGTTTGAGATAGAGCAATACCAAGGTTTGGCATAGAAAGGGCATATCTGGTCAAAAATCGAACTACAAATACTAAGGTTTACGCTAGGGAAAGGGGATTATGAACAGCCACATGTGCATAAACATGTGATTAAGGTGTTGATATGCTGTGCATATCGTGTGGACGGGGCTGTATAAAAACGGACGGGTAGGGTTTGACGTAGAATAATACCAAGGTTTGGCGGTGAATACCACTTAGGTTTCGCATAGAACAGTAGCAAGGTTTGACATAGTAAAGCACCAAGGTTTGGCATAGCGTAAAAATGAAGGGGACTAGTAATATCAAGGGTTACAGGGCGATTATCGAGAAACCCTACCGTTGGCCTACCGTTTTTAAACTGTCATTAATCCGTTATTTATTCTTTTTAATCAGATAATAAATACTTCGTATTTATTATAGTTAATCCGACCTACGGTCCAAAATATGAAAGGAGCAAAGATAATATTTATATTATTAAGAAGGAAAGAAAGCCTTCACACAGACGTAAAGGCTGAATCATCAGGAACTCATTAAGAGGCCGTAGAAACTATTTTGTCATCTACCCTTAAGCCAGCCTCGCGAAACTTCAGATACGTCACCACCGCTGTATAGAGAGCCCTCGTGGTGTTGCAATTCCACTGTTCTTCCAAAGCTTTAATCTGATCAGCAGTATTACTGACGTAGTAAGAGCGGTTATCACCATCTTTTGGATTTGCTATAGCGACTAACTTTTCTTTGTTTTCCATCGCCCAATACACAGCGGCATCGAACATTTGATATTGATACTTGAAAGCACTGTCTACGGCACAAACGAGCTTCATCGTCTGTCTATCATCGTCACTCAGCTTGAGAGTGAATGCGGTCAGCTTTGTTTTGTCTTGTGTCATATCCAGCCGTTTACCATAGTATGAAGTTTAAAGTTTCCGATTCTCCAGATTTTCCTACACAAGACCTACCGCTACGATGCTTTTTAGGTCAGGCTCCACTGACCCTTTTTCCCTCCTTTACGGTTTTAGACTAAGGCATTCTATCGTTGCGGAGGTATACCCATGTTAACTACATTTTTTAGACGTAAACCGGATCAAAACGAAGTTGTTCAGTCATTACCCAAGTATTCGATTGCGAGATCCGGGAAGGACCTTTTGAATACTTCTGAGCGGCAAGCCCTGATAAGAAAAATCAAACGACTCTTCAGCATTACTGAAGAGGTATGGGCTAATCACTACCTCTATGCGATAGAACAATTCGCTGAGTTAGTTCAGGAGGTTCCCGCTTCTGAAATCCACCATCATTCAAAAGCTGGAGGGTTGATTGACCACACTCTCGAAGCGCTCCATGCGGGCATTAGAATTGCTCAAGGATATGTCTTACCTCCAAATTCAGAACCAGAACATATTGCTTCAGCATCTGATCGCTGGAGGTTTGGAGCTTTCATTGCGATTCTCGCGCATGATATAGGCAAGATCGTAACCGATATCGAGGTTGTTTACAGGGAAAGGGGAGGGGAATTCGAACATTGGCATCCCTGGTATGGAAACATTCCTGTTGAAGCTGAGTACAGTTACCGATACAAGAAGCGAGCTAGTAACGCCAAGATAGCGAAATCGCTTCATGAAAAAGCTGCAATGTCTCTTTTGCCAAGGCTGCTGACCAGGAAAGCTGCTCAGTGGGTTTTTGAAGATACAGAGCTGCTTGCTCAACTCTTTAGCACAGTGACCCACTCAACCTTTGGTGGACAGGCTATCGCAGAAATCGTAAGAACTGCTGATAGTGCAAGCGTAGCTAAAAATCTTGGAGCTGATACTGGCATAAGAACGGATCATTCGAGTTCCATCCCCCTACATGAAAAGTTGATAGTTTCTCTAAGGAAGCTAATCAATGACGGAGATCTCAAACGCAATAAGCCAGGTGCAGCCATATGGGTAACTGAAACTGATACATGGGTGGTATCAAAAGCAACAATGGAGGCGGTTAGAGTCCAGTTACTAAACGAAGGCCACAAAGGTATCCCCAAAAACATTGTGCGCTTATTTGAAGTGTTGAGGGAGCATGATTTACTGATACCGAACTCAGAAGGGGATAGTGTCTGGACCGCAGAGATAAACGACTTTGCTAAGAACTGGCAACAGAAACTAACTTTCTTGAGATTTAAGAACGAAATCATCTGGCCAACAAGTAACCCTGATACCTTTGATGGTGAAGTGCTACCGGTCGATAAGGCTGGGAATGTTATTGAAAGTGATCCGGAGGAATCTGAAAACGCCACTCAAACACAGCAGCCTGTCGTGGATAAGAACGCGGAGGTACTAAATCAAAAGATTGATGATGATAAGCCGCTTATACAGCCCCCAAAGGAATTGCCTGAAGCTAAGGCCGAACACGAAGTTTTACAAGTCAAGCAGAGACAGCCTGAAGTCAAATTGCCAACAACGAAGTCTCTGTCAAACCTTACTGCTAAGCAAACACAAGTACAGATCCGGGAAGATGCTCAAAGCTCTGTCCATGCCAGTACCGGCGTTAGCTCCAATGAAGCTAAGAACTTGTGGAAGCATTCCAGAAGAGTGCAAGAAGACCTTCTTGTGCAAAACGACTTCGTTGCCTGGTTGTTGAAGGGCATCTCGCGCCGGAACATTCGAGTGAATGAATCAAAGGCTCCGGTACATATTCTAGAAAACCACGTTGCTTTGGTAACACCGGCGATTTTCAACCTGTACCTGGACAAAAATTCGCTGAAGAAACGCTTATACGAGAAAAGGGCAGAGGACAAGAAAGTCTATACCTTACTCCAGAAAGAACTGGAATCACTTGACATTCATCAGCGAGGCTCGAATGGCCAAAACATTGTCAGGATGTCAGTTGAAGGGCAACGATCCCAATCTGAGTTGAGGGTATACCTTCTCAATAGGGAATGCTTTCCCTCTCTAGCAAACTTCAGTGCAAACAAGGCTATGACTATTCACCTTTGACGGACCCGAAGGAAGGATAGCCATAGATCGGCCATTTTGGATGTCCATCATGGACTTGAGCTATCAAAATGAGTATATTTGATTCTATGATTTTTATTGCACTTTGGCCCCGAAAAGAGGCAACAACTACAATAAATTGTGCCGTAAATAGGAATTTCGTCGCCTGAGCCCCTATTTGTGGCTGTCCATGCTGCAATATAGGAGACTCGCCCCAAAAAGGTGATAGCGCGAACAATGAACACTAACCGAAACACTGAACTTGAAGCCTTTGAACTACCAGGCGACAGACTTAATCACATTCTGGACCAAATAGGCTTCAAGCAAGGACGGGGTAGGGTAGCCGAATTCCAGAATTATCTCGCTGACAAATCCCCAAGAGTTTTTGCTGATCTGAAATACACAACCGTTCGTTCGTGGTTTCAGGAGCACTCTCCACCGATGCGGAAGATTGATGCTGCTATCCAAGCGCTTCAGTTTGAGTACAGATTTCGCCACGACATCTCTCAGATAAAGACCTGGTGGAAAGTTGGAGGTTTTTATCCATTCGTCAACGAATCTGGCGAACCGGCTCCGTCAATTACAGATCTCCAACAGGAAGCAAAAGACAACGAGGAAAAACTACAGTTTGTTATCATGTCGCTTGTTACTGAGGAGACAGGCGAGCATTTTAAATCGTTGTCCAGTAAAGATCTCGTCAAGCTGAAGGATAAAGTTGCCCAATTCGCACAAGACTACTCTGATCCATTTAAAACGGACTGCCCATCTGATTATTTGCGTATGGCGATCAAGGCAGAGTTGTCCGAACTTCTGAATAAAAAGAAAAAATGATATGCGCCGGTTTCCACAAGGGAATTTCGGCGGACTTCTGTTTGGTTGCGCTCTAAATGCCCTCGCAAGATTGGCTTGTGCAGAAGTCATGGTTGTTGTCCCTGAACATTCTGATCAATATGCCAGTCTTGCTCATTCCATAATCCAGGCTGCACCTGGAAGTGCAGGGCAGATGAGGCTGTATACTCATTTACCGCCATCACTCGATGACTATGAATTGGTAGTCACTATTGGGGCTGAGGCTACCCAAGCAGTCAACCAGGACGAGCGCTTCAGACACATTCCCGTTTTAAGTGGTTTTATTCCACGATCTGAATACCGTGCTGGCCCCTTACGGTCGGCAGTATTCAACGATATTAACCCCTCAATACACATCAAGCTTATCAAGCAAGTGTATCCCGAGCGAGATCCTCGTATCGGAGTTTTTGTTGATAGCGAGACATATTACCTATTTCGGCGCGTTTCGCCTGATAAAATTGGTGGTTTTTCCTTGGTCCAGAAGGAGTTGAATGAGACTGAGAATCCGGCTCAGCTCATCGCTCGATTCGTAGAGGACAACAATCTGGATGCATTCATTGTTATACCGTCCAGTATAATTTATGATCCGCACTCGCTGAAGGCGATGTTCTATTCACTCTATCAACTCAAAGTTCCTGCGATCGCGTATACGCCGAGATTGGTTGAAGGGGGAGTAGGATGCGTCGTCGCCGCCTACTTCGACAAGGATCTTGTCTTGTCGGAAATTGTAAACAGAATTCACTCATTTTATGAAACGGGAGAGTTGTCTACTACGACCTCGATACCAACTAAGGCCAAGGTAGTTGTTAATTCAAAATTAGCAGAGGCGTTTCAGTTGGATTTGAGAAATCTCATGAAGTATGGAGAAATACATGAGCAGTAAGAAAAGGATTTCCTATAAGACGTTACTTTGCGCATCAGTGGTACTAATTTCTATCGTCATTTACGCGCCGATTATTTTTACCATACACCATCAAAATGAAAATCTTGTTGATTTAGAGCTTAAAAATATCAAGGGCATTACCGAGCTCCATTCAACAAATATCCTTGCCTATGCAATTGAAGCTGGTAACAAAGAAATCATTGACGCTACTCTTGATGATCTGAAAGATTACAGCTTTATCTACAGTATTACTGTTCTTGATCAGGATAATACCATTATCGCCTTTGTAAAAAGCGGTGGATATGATGGTGTAGAGGTTTCTGATCTTAGTTCAAAAGAATTACCGATCTACTCAGCGTCGTCAATAACTAAGTCGGTAATCGAAAATGATCTTTTGAATGAAGATAGTGACCTTCCTGACGAAAAGCATGTGGGGACATTATTAATTTCGTACACTGATATTTTCGGTGCCAATGCAGCGCTCTCTCCCATTTTGAAATCCCTGCTATTTTCATTTTTATTTGGCGTCATAACCGTCATTATCTTTTTTTTCGTTCTCCGATCCATCACCAGGAATTTCTCTAACATGGTAGTCTCAGCTAATCGACTGGCTGGAGGTGAAAGAGGAATACGATTATCAGAAGATTCTACAATTAGGGAAATCTCACAATTTGCTGAATCCTTCAATACGATTTCCAAAGAGTTGGAAAGAAATTGGAGTGATATTGAACATCAAGAACAAATCTATGAGCTAAAACACAACATATTGCAGATCGCTGCACACGAACTCAGAACCCCAATTGGAAGTATTAAGACTTTTCTTGATATAGCTATTCATCACAACTCTGAAAAGCGTCATGCTGGTGTTTTGTCAACGCTTAAAAAATGTTTCTCTGATATTGATGCCCTTGATCGACACATTACTTCAATACTTTGTTTGTCCGCACTCGAAAACGGATCGCTAACCAGAAATGATGATTGGGTAGATGTCAGAAAATTATTCTCTGATCTCGATAAGCAGTTTTCAGTAAAGTGTAAAGCTAAGCAGGCCGTATCTTGGAATTGCTTTGCTTTGGGCGACATGCGTGATCAGGTTTACATTGATTATGACCTAGTATCGATCATCGTCTCAAATGCTATTGATAATGCAGTGAAATATACCAATAGGGGATTCGTTAAAGTATCGTACAAGGTAGAAGATAAAGCCCTTCTCGTTACTGTTCATGATAGTGGTGTTGGGTTGACAGAAAAAGACATTGAGGCCTTAACAGCTCGACCAAATCAATTGCAGAATCACATCAAGCGCAAACGAGATGGTTGGGGTATCGGAATGGCCACGATGCACAAATTCGCAGATTTCCTTGGTGGAACAATTGAGATTGAAAGTAAGAAAGACTTTGGAACTAAAGTATCCATTCGCATTCCTGCCGATTGTAAATCTGAACTAATCGCCATCGAGAACGAAACTGCCATCGAAAGTAGAAGTGAGGTAGTGTCCGTAGGTAACGGTTTAGGGTTCAGTTCATCCTATGTGCATAACGTTGTCGAAGATGGATTAAAAGTATTAGTGATTGACAACGACGCACAGTATCTTAGCCAAATGGAAGAGCTTCTATCACCGGAGTTTCTTCGGAGAAAAGATGTTCAAGTCACCTTTTGCTCAAGCTCATCCGATGCGATAAGGCATGTCGAGGATTTTGAATTCGACCTGCTTTTGATCGACTACCATATGCCTGGTATGGATGGATTGCAGTTTCTTCGTTTTCTTCGCGACAACGAACACGAATGCAAAGAGGCTACCAAGATTGTGATAACTGCTGACGCGAACATCCCTGAGACAGTAAAGCGCGAAATGTTGTCTATGGCAGACAAGGTAATGAGCAAGGGGATAACGTCTACTGATATTAGAAATATGATTCGGGCAATCTCATTAAGATCTGTGAGTTAATTTGAGAGGTAGTCTTGGGCAGTAATAGAAACGAACCATGCCCTTGCGGAAGTGGCGATAAATACAAAAAGTGTTGTTTGAATCAACTCACGAAGGACGAGGCCATAATTTCATCTGAGTTATCGGACGCTTTGGATAAGCCATGTTGGTACCACGGAACCGACCAGAGCTTTAATGCTTGGAAACTTCCCCCTCCCAAGAAACCAGGTGAAGATTTACTCGTACAGCATACCGCCATTTTTTTTACTATCAATCGTGACTTCGCAAAAGAAGCTGGAGCCAGATTGGCCAGGGTATCTCTATCATCCAACGCCAGGCTATTAGATACGGTTGCTGATTACGCAGCCTCTGAGAACCTGCGTCGAGAGGTAATGCGCAATCCGATGGCATCAAGGACATTTAATGTGAATCATGACTACTGGCATGAAGGGTGGTTAACAGGAAATGTGTTGAGGGTCGCGTACAACGATCCAGCGATGTCTGCACATTTAGATGAGATGGCTTCTGATTTGGCAGCTCATACTGGGCTACCATTCGATGCAGCGTATTCTGTTGTAGGACATAACAGCGCCAGAGGATTAATTGAGTTGATATGCGTATCAGCTAAGCGTCTTGGTTATGATGCATTATATGGGCATGAGGTTGATCGACATTCAGAGCCAGGAAAGACAATCGCTCAACCTTGGTTGGCAGTAATGTCAAATGGAGTCGTGTCTTCGCCAGAGTGGATAGACGTTTAATTTAATTGTATTGGCTCTTTATCCCGGTTTCTTGTCCTTATCCTCCTGCCTGGGGGGAAAGCTTGTCGATTACCACTTTTAGCACATCAAGCTCGGTAGAGAGCTTGTCGTTTGCTTTTACGAGCGCAGCGTTCTCAGATTTTAGCTTTATATTTTCCTCGTCAGACTCTCGCAGCGTGGCTATCGTTTTGAGGTGTCCCTGTATCTCTGTTGAAAGCTTTTCGAGTTCTGAGGACAAATCGACTAACTTTGATGAATGCTCAGAGATTAGGCGATCCTTTTGTTCTATCTGGACAATGAAGGATTGCTCTTTTTGGCTTGTTTCGGCGAGACGTTCTTTAAGGGCCGTAAGTTCCAATCCCTGTTTACTGACGACTGTGGTTGTCTCTTCCAATTGGGTCTTCATTCGGTCTGCGGATCGATTGGATTGCTCAAGCGCTTCCTTGTAGCCCTGGAGGGTTCGAGCGTGTTCATCTTTGAGCAGAACCACTAACTCCTTGTGCTCAGCCTTAGTGGACTCCAGGTGTAGCTTGGTATCTTTCAATGAGGTATTCGTGCTATCTAGTTTTTCTTCCAGGGACAATGTGCGTTGCTTCTGCTCTGCCAAAGCCTTGCGCTCAGCGTTAAGTTCAGTTTGAAGCTGTTCGATTTTTTTTAAACTGGAGTCTGCGCGACTGGTCTCATCTTTCAGTTTGGAGCTCATATCGGCCAATTGGTCTCTATATGACTTAACTCGTTCTCTTTCAGAGGACAGCTCTTCAATCAGGCCAGCTTTTTCCTTTCGGATCTGTTCTTCGTACTGCTCATTCAACTCGACTACCACCGGGCGCACCAAGTTAACGATTCGCTTTGTCAGCGGATCTTCGTCCTGGTATTCGATGTCCAGCCCCATACCTTTCAGATAATAAAGGATTTTGGCCTCGGAGCCTTTCCCGAGTACCGATCTTACCTGGTAAGGGTTGATTGGCTTCCCCTTGTCCTGAAGCATTCGCACAGCTTCTTCGACGTCCTCGTATCCAATAACTGGCGGTCTAGCCATTTGTCTCTCCTCGGGGGGGGGGGGATGCAGTCTTAGTCTTCCAGTATAATAGCTTTATATATTTCGAGTGACAAGAAACATATAAAGAAATAGGACGAAAAGCATACGTTTATATGTAATATATAAGGCGTGATAATAGAACATTATCTAGCCTTAGATTAAAATTTGGGATAGGATAGGGTGGTAAAGTTCGCCAATTTTGAAAAATCACGATTTTTGGCCGCTTTCAAAATATCGGTCAGGTGAAGGCCTGCGGAGGCATCTGGACGAAAACCTACGTTTTTGATTGGGGTTGCTGGTTGGAAGACCTGGTGTACGTTGGATAGAGAACCCAGTAATTGGAGATAACTATGGATGACATTCAGGCGCATAAGGCCAAAAAGAAGCTCAAGAAAATGTTGAGCAGCAAGTCCTGGAATATGGAGGGCTTTCACGCGAACTCAGATATAGCGGTAAATGCGTATGTATATGACCCCTTCGATAGCGAGCAAATCGCATTGGCAGGTTTTACTGAACAGGATCTAGTTAGGCTCAAACAGATAAAGGAGCCAATTGAGGCGGTTTGTGGTGCCGTTGATCAACAGTTCAAGCGGTATGTGAACGCCTCTGGTGGAGGAATCCGGAAGCGGGTTGAAGAGCTGGGCGTGCTGATTGGTATCTATATGGTCAATACGACCAGCTATCAAACACTGTGCGCCAACGAAAAAGATGGCCACCGGCATTTCATTATCCTGCTCTACCGGAACCGTCATACGAATGAATGCACTCTCCGCCCTTTTGGCTTAGTTAGCCAGGAGCCAATCCTAGAAGCTGAGCTTATTAAGCAATATGCGCAGTCTGTGATCGCGAGGGATGAATTAGCTAACCCGAGCTATTTTAATTCAAGCCCTGTCGTCCCGTTTCGGAGGTAACATGGAATTGAAGATTTTTGAGAATGGCATCCAAAGCCATAACCAAGTGATACACCGCGCACTGTTGAAGAACGGCCTGTATGTTATGCACGAGAAAGGCTACAGCTACACGGTCGGAATGAAAAATATTGGTTCGCCAGATCTGATTCTGTTCGGGCAATCTTCGGAAATAGCTGATGAGATGTTCCAGGTGATTTTCCAAGCTGTTCAAATGGGGCTGTTGGTTCTTGATCAGGTGAAAAGCATTGATCATATCTTTGAGCCTCAACCGCAGCTCAAACACTTTTCGGATATGGAAAAGCGTAGGCATTTCTTCGCTGCACGTACTTACTATGGCTCGTGGGATTTCAACGTGCTTAATGTTTCAATGGATTTCCACTAGGAGAGGTACATGGCTATTGGTAAACAAAGAATGACCTCTTCCTATTCAGTCATCCTGGATACCGACACGTTCATTCTCATAAAAGATAATGATGATCCAGATTTTGCGTCTGTGACTAACGCCGCTGATTATACGGTTGAATCGTTGGCTCAGCTCTATGATCTATCCAATCGACGGATTGTATATCAGGACACTATGGGACGATTTGATGAGTTACGCCATGCAGATGGAAAGTTTACGGGTTTCAGAGCCCTAACTGCGAACCAGCAGGAATTCTATGAGCAGCTTCTTTCTGGCAAAGGCGATTAAAGGAGGAGTTATGGCTGAAAGTATTGTCATTGATTTTACGGCTCACCTCCAGAAGAAACGACAAGCAGAGGCCTTAAAGGAAAGGATTGCTGCCTCTGGTTGGGATATTGATGGCGATGTTTCCTCGATCGATTCAGAAATCTGCTTTTATCTGATCGACAGCAAAGAGTCAGGTGTAGTTCTCTTTGGGTGCAGCAAGGATAGTATCCCTGCCCCAGGGTCTGTAGAGATTGTTCATTGGGGGCATTTTGTTCTGGCTTGGGATGTTATAGCCGATCCGGAAATGCCATTTGATGAAACCCATAAGCTCAACACAATGCAGCTTGCATTGAGAGCCCTGCCTGGTTTGACGGAGTGGCAGAGCTTTTCTGAAAGAGCATTCTCTACTGATGGGGCTAAGAAGCCACACATTCTGGTGATCATTGATAGAGCGAATCTAGAATCGCCTCTGGAGTTGATAGTGGCGCACTCTGAGTCTCCAGTGATGAACGCAGAAAGCATCCAGTCGATCGTAGACAGCTACGTTAAGGAACAGTGAAGATGACTGATCGAAGGGACGATGATCCCACCTTCGTGGGAAGGTCTGCTGAACTCGACCTGCTTGCCAAAGAAGCAACGATTTTGGACGCATCCGAGAACGACAATACTAATAGAGCATTGGAGAATGCGGTCAAACACTTCACAAAGGTCTTTGGGGGACGGCTCCCATGCACGGATGAAGATCTGAAGAACTACCTCGTGATGTACGCTGGTAAGCTGAGTGTAGCAACTCTGGAACAGCGCAGGGTTCTCATTGGCCGCTGGCACAAAGAAAACGGTTTTGAGCATAATCCAAATGATTCGGAGCTTGTTCGGAAAATAATGCGAGGAATAAGGCGGAAGTTTGGTAAAAGGCCTAAGCAGGCAAAACCGGCACCGTTAAGAGTCATTGAAAAAGTATGTTCACATCTGGATGAAGTTCAGGAAAGCATTGAGGATGAAAAGAATAGCCAGAAGCTGAGAGCCATCAGAGACAAGGCCATGCTGCTAACGGCGTTCTGGTTTGGATTGCGCTCCGACGAACTGATTAACATCCGTGCTTGTGACATCAAATTTCATTGGGATGGAGATACCCCATATTTCGAGTTATTTCTTCCAAAGTCGAAAACGGATAGAGATGGCCAGGGAACGACTAAGAAACTGGATTCATTACCAAACCTATGTCCTATGCGAGCCATCAGAGACTGGATTGAAGCAAGGTGTAGCGGTGTCGATGTTAAATCCTTTAGAGAAAGCGAAGTGCCTCTGTTTGCAAAAGTTAGTCGTTGGGGAGATGTTTCTGAAACCCATATACATCCAAACTCGATCAACAAGCTTTTCAAAGGACTTTTGGAATCCGGCGGCGTCGATCCAGAGGAGTATAGTACCCATAGTATGCGTCGAGGAGTCGCAAACTGGATTATAGATTCTGGAGCTTCTGTCGCTGAGCTGAAAGAATGGATTGGCTGGCGCGATACAAGAACAGCAATGCGTTACCTGGATGGTAAATCTTCCCTACCAAGCAAGATTATTGAGAGGAAGTTACAGACAGGATCTCTTCTCAGCGATACGAATGCTAGACGGCTCAGCAGCCCTGAAGATTAACAGGGCTGTTTGAGGTAAGCGGTCAGTCAATTTAGGTGTCTTATTGTCAGCTTAATGACGAATGAAACGACATTTCGGGTAGTTGCTGCATCCCAGGAACTGTTTTCCTTCGTTTGTTCCACGTTTGGACGTTCTCATAACGAGTGAGCCGCCACATCTAGGACAGTTGGTCGTATCCCTTTCATCAGGGGTTGTATTTGTCATTTTCTTTAGTGATTTAGCGTGAGCGATATGCTTTCGCTTGTTTGTGAATGAGTTATCTAGTTTACCTCGACTAAGCGATACTTTAATTGCTTCCAGAGTAGTGTCGTCGATGACAGGGTGTGAATATTCACTGATATAACGGCGCAGTTTGAAGGCAGTTAGCACGTTGTTTGGCATCGGAGTTTTGAATGTGGCGTCACCGACAAAAACAATAATCGAATGTACTACTGCCGGGTCAACCTCGATAAGATCTGAAAGTGTCTTGGTATGCTTGTAATTCTGGCGAAGTGGATTCTGGAACCTAAACTTATTCTTGAATATCTGCTGTGTCCAATACGGACTGGTTTCATTGCCAAATATCCAGCCTTTCATGTTCTTGGTTTCGATTACGAAGATGCCGTACTTAGAAAACAGGATGTGATCTATTTGTGTAGTACCATCTTCCGTTGGCAGCATGACATCTTTAAATAGTGAGTACTCAGGCTCCTTGAAATTTTTGCGTAATATGAGGTTCACGATCCATTCGCCGAATACGCCTTTGAACCAGGCTGTGCGCGTTATGGAAACAATAATCAGCAATAGAATGAGCCACCAGAACTGACCTGCAAGATTAAACGCTTGAGGGATCAGTGCACTGGTAAAAGTGTCCATCATCTGGTTACTCATTTTTTATTCCTACGCCATTCCCAAGGTGGAATTCGATCTGCTTCAGGTAGGCCCCAGAGGCCACGTTTGTTGATTCGCGCATCCTTTTCAAATTCAAAGAGTAAGGGAGACTTTGCATACTGGCGGTAGACCCAGGCGCTGCCAGATTTAACAAGCTCGGCGTTAACCCACTTCCCGTCAACATAAAGGTTTGCTACCAGGCGGCCATACCTGTCAGTGTCAACAGTATCGACTTTTACCAGGCGTCCGAACACAAGATCCGATAAGGCCTGTTTGGAACGGCTGCCATAAGGTTGCTTCTTCTCAGGCGTATCAATTTCTGCCAAACGAACACGATACTGGATCTTGCCGCTTTTGCAGTTTTTTCCGGAATTGCACGGCTTATCTGTCAAAACATTTACCGTATCTCCATCAGAGACACCAACAACCTTCGCCATGAAGTTTTCAGCAAATGAATACGGCGATACTAAAGCGAACAGAACAATCAGAAATGAATACAGAAACTTCGCTGGAGCTAGGATTCTCATACCTTCTTAACTCCGGTTGCGACTAGGCCACGATTGCCCCGCTCTACTGAGAAGCAAACATCCATACCTTCGTGGAGGTCGTTAAATAAGTTATCTTCAACACCGGAAGCATGGAAGAAGATATTGTCATCGAATCCCGGTGAATAAATGAATCCATATCCTTTGCTGTAAACCATGTCAGAGATACTTCCCATTTTTTCACCACCGCCAAGGTTATCGGAGGGTTGATATTCATCACCGCGCTGAATTCTGAGGTATATCTCTTCGCGATGGACCTCAATGTTTTTTGGTGCGTTGATACCGATTCGTACCTGGTTACCATTGACCCCCAATATGGTGACGGAAACGTCGTCACCTATCATGAGAGTTTCACCAATTCGCCGAGTTAAGATGAGCATAGTGACATGTTCCTTTGTATAGATTAAACGAGGCTTACAAATACCAGCTCGTCCTTTTCAAAGGATCTGAGAGGTGAAGAATCAGGTTTTCGATCAGTATGAAAGCCAGCGTATACCAATACAGAGACGATACCGGGTATCGTTTTATAAGCAATACGTTTGGTGAGTTGAAAGTAAGCATCGAGCGGGTTCATTGATGGCACATCGAACGTGAACTGCTTGTTCTGTTCCGTTTTGATGTCCACGCTGTACTTATGTTTTCGCCCAGGACGGTCTGCCCCATCCCTTGGCCGTTGGCCGAATATTTCAGCGATTGCAGACTCATAAACACTATTGCTTAGGATGTCGCAAGCGCATAGAGCTTCGGTGTATCCACCTAACCGGTACCGCCATTCGAGGCTCTCAAATTCGTGGTGTGAAGGCTTTACATTATCTAGACCAATGATTGCCTTACTATGCTCAGGCGAAATATTGTCTCTCAACTCCTGGAAGATGTTTTCTATTTGATTCTGGTCGAGTGTTCTCATTGTTATTCCTACTTCTTAAACGGCGCTAAGGGTATCTTCCTGATTCACATCAAGGATCTGACTTGGTAATTCGCTATGACTAACAACCGCGTTCAGCTCGTCGTAATAGCTCTCTGTCGCTCCTGCTGGAACCAGGTAAACAGCCGTAGGTTTTCCTTCAGTATCGGTTAGAAGAACCGAGGCGATGACATCAGACGATCCAAGGTTGTAGCGTAAGCCTTTGATGAAATGACGCTTCCCTGTACAGAGCCGCTCCAGGAGTTCCAGCTCCTCTATGTTTTCAAAGGGAAGCCAATTCCGATCTACGGCCATGAAAGAGATGGTATCCACCTGGGGACTGCCGGATGCGCTCAGAAGAAAAGTACAGATTGTTAGCAAATGAATGGATTCATTTTCATGGAAAAAAGCAAGCTCAGTGGAGAAGGCCTTATTTATCCGCTTGTAAACATCTTCTCCCATGTAGACCGGCGTATCCGGCATATGCTTAACGATCATCTTGAAGCCAAATCGCGCTTCTTCGATCGTCTTCACTTCGCCAATGAGTATGCCCATAGGCTGTTTGTTGCCCTGCTTTTTCAGCTTGGATAGGAACTGTCTGCGTCTGGCCACAATTTCATCTTTGTGGTCAAGAGAAAACTGCTCTGGAATCAGCAGCGCTTCTCCAAGTGGGTGTTTTCTGGCGACTTTGTTTTGCGCGGCTTGTAGGAGGTACTTTCTGATCACATACCAGGAGCGCTTGCCTTCCATGTTTGGTGCCCACTTGTTAAGGCCTGCATCTTCATAGAGGAAGTGGAGCAGCGATCGGATGGTAAGCTTGGTTGGATCTGCTTTGACCGCAGTGGGTTCTTTGGTTTCACCCTTGCTAATCGTGCGATTCAGAGAAACCTTTGAGAGGGAGAAGTCCAGTTTCAGGTTGGTTAGTCCTGTCTCCTGGTCTTCTGAAATTGCCTTGTTCTCAACGGCTCCACGACCGGAGAGTTCAGCCGGGATTTCGTAGGAATCACAGTCTGGATGATGCTGTTGGCCACTGTTTGGCATTCGCTTCAGCACATAGCTATTGTCGCCGGTGCGAGCAATATACATTGGCACGCCAGGAGTTGAGCAAAGGCACAAGGGGCGCTCTCGTGACCTGTAGGCGTTGGCCAGTGCTTCTTCAAATAAAGGATCGGAACGTTCGAGAACGCAATCACCGATGGAGTATTGTGTCATTGTTGCCACCTTAGAATATTGGTTCCCCTCTGGTCCTCATATACTGCATGATGCCGAACGAGAGAAAATACACGACTGAAGTAAGCCCTAAGAACAGGGCAAACACCCAGAAAGGACTTCCCAAATAGCCACTGCTCATAAACTTCAAAACTACGGCAGGAGTTGCTGCCATGAGAATGAACAGAAACAAGGTAAGGATGTTTTCCGATAAGATGGCAGGAGCTGATAGTGGCTGATTGTTGTGATCTAAGTGGAAATATTGGTTGATACCGTCGATGTACTTTTCCACTATCCAACCGTGACGCTCTGCATCTTTTACGAAGACCACGAAGTTCTCCACCCCCAGGGTTTGAAGAATCTCTGATACTTGGAGGCGTTTATCGCTAACCAGAAGTGAAGTGTCATTATTACTCAATGAGACCGTTTCTATCTGGAGGTTTACATTGGCTTGCACACACGGCGTGAGATTAATCAGCGACTTCACCGGGCGGTCGGAGTAGATCCCAGTTGGCAGGTCATCATGCTTTTTGAGCGTTGCTAAAAGTGTATTTCCGCCATAGACATTGATTTCGATAAGGGCCTTCATACGATTCATCCTTGGATCGAGTAGTACTTTTCAAAGATCTCAAGTGCCTCCCGATTTGTCAGGCCGTTTCCGAGTCTTTCACGGACGAATGACTGAATACCTGGTTCGCGTTCAATCAGGTTTGTAATGAGCTTTACAACGTAATCGGATGTCTGGTCATTGAGGGCGCGTGTTCTGGTAACGGAAATGGCTGTCATGACCTCTGCTGCAAGCTTGCTGTCAGCATGTTGGCGATAATCGGAAGGTGGTACTGAGTTGATGATGTTTGAGGAGTGATTGTTATTGTCAGACGAAAACCAGTCACCGATAGCCGGTCTTGGTAGTTTACTGGTACCGGACTCAACAAAGGGCAGTGTGTAGAAGGTCGCAACAGCTCCCAGTATGAAGCCAATTATTGTTCTGATCATTCATCACTCCAAAATAAAAGAGGGAGGGTTCCCCCTCCCGGTGTTAGATGTTTAATGCCTTTCTGGTTCGATTTTTCAGTGATTCGCCAAACTGACTGGCATTAACAGCCTTATCTCTTAGCCAGTAAGTGATCGTGATTTTGCTTTCCTTGTCAGACTGCTTCTCGATCTGGCTGTCGATGATTGCCTGAATGCCATCGTGTTTGCGATCGGCACGCATGTGGTAGTAAACCGAAGGAGTAGCATCGTAGGCGTAGGCGAAAGTCTGCATTTTGGCTTCGGCCATGCTCCCCCATTCCTGACGGATTTCCTGCTCGGTGTAGTAGTTGAATTCTTTCTTAATCTTCAGGAACGCGACATCCACATTCACTGGCACGGTAAATGCGATTTTGTGCTCAGTTGGCTTAGCGGTAGTGGTATTTACAACGGTCGTTTCGGTAGTCGTTGTCTGGGTTACCGGTGATTCTTGTGCTGTTTGTTCCTGGTTAGCGTTACCATCATGGTTGATGGGCTTGCCGGTAATAGGGTTGTTCCAGCAGGTCAGGCATTTGCCATCAGAAGAGTAAACGTGCTGGTTGGAGGCGCAGCCGCTAACGATAAGAACCAAGGCCAAAGAGCCGAAAAGTGCAGATAACTTCATGAATGTTCTCCTATAAAGAGTGGTTTATTTAAACGTTACTACGAGGTGCCAAACTAGCAACCCGGCAAACCAGGTTGCTGAATGAGCATCGAGCCAGGAGACACCTGCACATAGAAGTCTTGGATAGACCTGTGTAGTGTGGGATTATCCCGGTCATCGAATGAAAACCAACAAAAAAAGGGTCATCGAGGATGTACCCTTTTATGGCGCTAGTACCTTCCATAGCTGGATCTTTGGAATGGATACTGCTGTGAATGGCGTTGATTGTGGGCTTTAGGCTGGTCTTGAACCAGTCTGACGTTTTTAGCCACCAGGCCTTTGCTGTTGGTGTGGCATTCAAATTCCACTGTCCTCCCTGGACGCAAGTACTGGCAGTTTTTCAGTTCGTTTGCGTGGACCATGATGTCCGGAGCATCACCCCCATTGTGCAGAAACCCATATCCTTTGTCGGTGAACCATCGTTTAACCGTTGTCTGCATCCGTTAGACTCCTTCTTATTGGTGCTGCTGTTCCAAGTAGCGCTTCAAACCGGGCTTTTCAATGTTGTACCCGTCCTTTCGGGTCTGGCTGATTAGACTGGCTTCCGATAGACGCTTGATGGCTCGCTGGATATTAGAAGCGACGCCTTTAACATCAGTTTCCTTGTCGATTCTGGCCATCAGCTCTTTTGAGAAGGGGTTTGTACCCTTGCAAAGCGCCAGAAACACAAGCCGGTCGATCGGCTTCAGTCTCTTTGATATGCCCTCGAAATCTTCGGTTGCTTCCATAAGCTGAAGCACATATTCCAAGGCTTCCTCAACAGTAGCCTTGAAGGTAATCATTTGGGCGATCAGCTTCATCATCCAGTACGGTGACTGATCCAAGTCCAGGAAGGCTTTGCGTAATGGTTGAATGGCAATAGTGATCTGGTGGTTTTTGGCCAGCTTGTCTCTCAGAAATTCAATGAATTGATCATCGAGGTCTGGAAAATCGTGTTGTTCAACGAAGTGGTAGAACGGTGACTTTGATTCGTTCAACAGCAGATCCAGATAGTGTCTGGAGGAGCCGGTAAAAATGCTTTTTACCTTGCCTTGGCGCTTGTCCAGCATGGTCCGGAGCGTGTGAGCAAGCGGGTCAAACTGGGGGGACGTTGTAAGATGTTGCACTTCATCAATCAGTAGCAAAACCGTTTTCTTGTCTGCCTTTTCGACCAGCATACTGAGTAACTGATCGAGATAGGCGAGTTCTTTGCTAGTTGGTTTACTCGGATTGTCGGCAAACTCTACTTCCATTTTCCCCAGCAGCTCATTGCTTACGGTGGTCTTTTTGATTTTGGCCTTGAGCAACCGGCTGAAGGTCGCTTTTTTATCGAGCGCCGCAATGGCATCTTCCAGGGCTGCGATCAGTCCTTCATGGGGGGCATTGATGTTTTGCCATAGACTCGCATAAACAGGGATGTAGTTTTTCTTCTGCGATAGTGGCGCGAGATCCTGAAGGATGAATAGCGTCTTTCCTTTACGTCGAGGGGCTATGATCGCTAGGCTTGATGAGATACCGAGGGCCAGTAGGCCAAGGTATTGTTCTGCCAGCTCTGTTCGTGGATAGTGCCACCCTTCCATAAAAAGGACCCCTATATTTGTTTTGTGACTTACGCGGGATTACGCGCCAATTGCATAATTACGCATAATACAGGTAACTGCGCGTAATTCAAGTCCTACCAGCTATTTTCGATAACAACTACTATACCAGATCAGCAATAAAAAGCGGCCAAGCGCCAGCCTCACCCCCTCACTCCGATCGACACTCCCGAGTAATCCCTACCTTACTGATTGACCTTTGCACCGTGAGGCGTAGCCTCGCGCGTGCCAAGGAAACAGAAGGAAAATAAAGGAAAGGGAAGGAAAAAGAAGGGGCGCAATCTGAATTTTGCACGGAGGTTGGGGTGTGGCACCAATAAAGAATACCCCTTGCCGATCTGGTATAGTATACCTGTTTTATTTGTGGTGTCTTGGCCTCAAGGTGCCGTCTTAATTTGGGCATCCTGAAAACCTATCCTTGCTGCGACTGATTTTGCGTAACTTGTGCTTTCGCACTCTATCACTCGCCCAGCGTCATCCGTAACCAGGCAACGATCGCCGCCCTGTCCCTGCTGGGCAATTGTCACTACGTTTTCAATTCCTTTATTTTGCTTACCTATGGAAGCATAAAGTGGCCAAAGCGGCCAAGTTATGGTTTCAAAGCCACAGCACTTAATATTGGTTGTAAGACTAGCTTGTAGTTGCTTATCTGGTATTCTATACATATTACTAATGTAATTTGGACTTGCTGTCCAGTGTGGTGGTGGAATGAATATCCAAACTCATGACAATACAGCCGTCTTACCTGCGGAATACATCCGGACGCTTTACGAGGCTTACCAGGTGTTGGCCGAGGCCTGCCTGACGTTAAGTGGCGTGGTCCGTTCGGACCGGGAAAGCTACCCCATTTATATCCCCACGTTCGGGATGGAAGACAAGGACAAGGAGTCCAATGAAGCACGGGAGGCGGCTATTAAGTCGATGACGCAGTTGTTTGTGGCCGATGAGGGGGAACATGTGCCAGAAGCAGGGATTGTCTGTGCCTCACCGGAAACGGTAGCTGCCGTGGAACAATTGAACGCTGCAAAAGCTGCCTTCAAAGATGCGGTGATGGCCATACGCAATTTCCAGAAAGAGACTGACGCTTCTGTATCGAGAATCTCCAAGCTGATCAGGGATGAAGTCACCGAAAAAGGTTACAGGAATGAGGTACTCAAGAAGGCAATGGGCACTGCTGGTATCGGCGCTCTGGACCTCAAGAGATGTTACGCACAGATCAGAATCATGCCACCGGCGCTGGATGTGTTTAGCTGGACGTGGGCGACTAACCATGCCCGGATCAAAAAAGTGACTCTCCAGGAAGCTATCGAGATGGCAAAAAAGCTACCTAGTCAGGGTGCATCTCAAACTGCCGTTGATTTGTTAAACAAATGCAATCCAGGCGAGATTCTGGTGAAGAAATCAACGCTACCCAATCAGCTCCGTGCAAACTATGCGTACCTTGAGGATGGCAGCATCGTCAGAAAATCATGCCCTATTTCAGGGGTCGTGATTGCACAACAGAAAAATCTACCCAGAAAATTCTGGCGAGATAATCCTGGCGATCAACGACGACGCCCGGCCCAAGAATCTGGAATCGAGGAAGAGCCACTTATTCTGGCGTTGGACCTGTATCGATATGCACAATGAAGCTGAATTAAGCCCATCAGATCAGCCAAAAGTTCGCTGTTTTGGCTCCAATGCAGCTCTAACGGTCGAGGCCACCCCGCTTCTTGTGAAAGGCGTACCGCACGGACATACGGTAAATCTCGATGTCGCCCCGAGACAAGGTGAAAACGTCATCTGGGCGAGGAAGATAACTGTTCAATTGAGCGACACTGAGTTGCCGATCATGGCTGCCGTATGCCTTGGCTATCTTCCCAAAGCTCACTTCAAGCGCAGTGGCAAGGGCATCTTCATCGAGCGACAACCCAATAAGCTTTTTGTCTCTGCCACACAGGGAAGCGGTAATGCATTTGCGCTGCCAATCCCTATTGGTCAGACATTCCAGGTATCGAGCCTTGTCCTGTCTCAGCTTCAGAAACAAACGGAATATTCAGACAGTAACCTACTAATTGCTGCGCTTCGAGGTGCAGCAGGACTCTACAAGCCTAACAGCAGTTAAACTCCAAGGATGCATCATGAAGAAATTTCTGGGTATTCGGATTAGCTGGTTGATTTTCTCTTTGGCGTGCAATCACAGATTACACTTTCCCAACGGAAAAACTGGTTGGCGAGGCCTGGAACAAATGCGTAAGGATTGTGGTACTAGAGAATTCATCGCGCATCCTTCTGTCTACCTCGAACGCTCCCTTAGCGCGAATTTGTCCGATGTGCCACTGACTGCTGACAACACTCGTATGGAGTTTTCAACCTAAACCCGGATTCGATGTTCCCGTAAGTACTGGGTGTGGTAACTATGCATCAGGAAATTTAGCGCTTGACCTTCCCACAATAGGAAGGTTTATCTTTCTGGAATATCATCAGGAGATGCTTGTGGAGAAGACGAATGATGCATACTCAAGACAAATTGAATCCGTCGGCTGTGACGGTGACAAGCTTTCCCATCGAAGGTATGAGTTGCGCTTCCTGCGTCGGGCGCGTGGAGGCTGAACTCAAGAAGGTCGAGGGCGTTGACACTGTTACGGTGAACCTGGTGACCGAACGTGCCGATATCCAGTCCGCTTCGCCACTCGACCGCGGATCACTCATCAACGCTATCGAGAAAGCTGGCTATTCGGTGCCAGCTGAGACCACAGAGCTTTCCATCGAAGGTATGACCTGCGCGTCCTGTGTCGGTCGCGTCGAAAAGGCGCTCAAGGCTGTGCCCGGCGTCACCAGTGCCGTTGTCAACCTTGCGACTGAAAGAGCCACGATCCAGGGCAGCGCCGATGCGACCGCCTTGGTGACGGCTATCGAGAACGCGGGATATGATGCCAGGGTAATCGCGGCTGCTACGGGTAGCCGTCGGGGCGAGACCGATGAGCGCACCGAGAAGAAGGACGCGGAACGCCGTGGACTGACACGTGATTTCACGATTGCAGCGGTGTTGACCGTGCCTGTCTTCATTCTGGAGATGGGCTCACACCTCATTCCTGGCATGCACGACCTGATTGCCTCAACGATCGGCATGGAGACGAATTGGTATCTCCAGTTCGTGTTGACAACCATCGTTCTGTTCGTGCCGGGCATCCGCTTTTACCACAAGGGGTTTCCGGCCCTCGGGCGGCTTGCCCCCGACATGAACTCCCTGGTCGCGGTCGGCACCATGGCAGCCTATGGCTATTCGCTCGTGGCGACCTTCGCGCCGGGGCTCCTGCCCGACGGAGCCGTCAACGTCTACTTTGAGGCCGCCGCTGTTATCGTCACTCTCATCCTGCTCGGCCGGTTGCTGGAGGCTCGCGCCAAGGGACGCACCTCCGAGGCGATCAAGCGTCTTGTCGGGCTTCAGGCCAAAATGGCACGGGTGCGTCGGGACGATAAGTCGATCGAACTGCCGATCGACTCCGTCTTGTCGGGAGATATCGTCGAGGTTCGTCCCGGCGATCGCATTCCGGTGGATGGCGAACTCATCGAAGGCGAAAGCTATGTCGATGAATCGATGATCACGGGAGAACCGATCCCCGTCTCCAAGAAGCACGGCAGCGAGGTCGTGGCCGGAACGGTGAACCAGAAAGGCGCATTCGCCATCCGTGCGACGGCTGTCGGCGGCAACACCGTTCTGTCGCAGATCATCCGCATGGTGGAAGAAGCGCAGGGGTCGAAGCTGCCAATCCAGGCGCTGGTCGACAAGGTGACGATGTATTTCGTGCCTGCGGTGTTTGTGGCAGCGATTCTCACCTTCGGGACATGGATGTGGTTCGGCCCGTCGCCCGCGCTCACTTTCGCGCTGGTCAACGCCGTCGCGGTGCTGATCATCGCCTGCCCTTGCGCCATGGGGCTGGCCACACCGACCTCGATCATGGTCGGCACTGGCCGCGGTGCCGAGCTGGGCGTGCTCTTCCGCAAGGGTGAAGCACTCCAGTTGTTGAAAGATGCCAAGGTCGTTGCCGTTGACAAGACGGGCACGTTGACGGAAGGCAAACCGGCTCTCACCGATCTGGAATTGGCCACCGGATTCGAGCACGTAGACGTGTTGGCTCTGGTCGCGGCCATCGAGGCCAAATCCGAACACCCGATCGCCCGTGCGATCGTGAACGCCGCCGCCGCGGAGAACATCTCACTGCCGGACGTGTCGAACTTCGAATCGGTGACGGGTTTTGGCGTGAAGGCTGAGGCCGGTGGCAAGCGGGTCGAGATAGGTGCTGACCGCTACATGAGCGAACTCGGTCACGACGTGGCGGCGTTCTCCAAGGTCGCCAAACGCCTCGGCGACGAGGGTAAGTCTCCGCTCTATGCTGCGATAGAGGGCAAGCTTGCGGCGATTATCGCCGTTGCCGACCCGATCAAGGAAACGACGCCTGCTGCCATCAAGGCCCTGCACGATCTCGGGCTCAAGGTCGCGATGATCACCGGCGACAACGTCCACACGGCCAAGGCCATCGCGGCGCGACTCGGGATCGACGAGGTGGTGGCGGAAGTGCTACCGGACGGCAAGGTCGACGCGGTGCGCCGCCTTAAGGGAGAGCACGGCAAGGTGGCGTTCGTCGGTGATGGCATCAACGACGCTCCCGCTCTGGCCGAAGCGGATGTAGGTCTTGCCATTGGCACAGGTACGGACATTGCCATTGAAGCGGCTGATGTGGTGCTGATGTCGGGTAACCTGCAAGGTGTGCCAAAGGCGATCGCCTTGTCGAAGGCAACCATCGACAACATCCGACAAAATCTGTTCTGGGCGTTTGCCTACAACACGGCTTTGATTCCGGTCGCGGCAGGTGTGCTCTATCCGGCCTACGACATCCTGCTTTCGCCCGTCTTCGCTGCCGGCGCCATGGCACTGTCGTCGGTGTTTGTACTCGGCAATGCACTGAGGTTGCGTCATTTCCGCTCACCCATGGGGACGGACGACAACGACGTGTCGCAGAGACAGGTGGAATTTGCACAAGCGAAATAAGGACAACCGAGCCTGCCACAGTGCAGGCTTGATGTTATCTGGAGAGGCATGGCTATGAATATTGGAAAGGCAGCGGAGGCATCGGGTGTATCGGCGAAGATGATCCGCTACTACGAATCGATCGGCTTGATTCCGGAAGCGTTGCGAACCGAAGCTGGATACAGGGATTACTCGGACAAGGATGTGCAAACCCTGCGCTTCATCCGGCGCGCACGGGATCTCGGGTTTTCGGTGGCGCAGATGAATGAACTGGTTGCGCTCTGGCGCGACCGGGGTCGTGCGAGCGCCGACGTAAAACGTCTTGCGCTTGAGCATGTCGCGGAGCTTGAGCTCAAGGCGCGCGAACTCCAGGAAATGAGCCGTGCACTCAAGCACCTGGCGGAAAACTGCCAGGGCGACGCTCGGCCGGACTGCCCGATTATCAGCGGTCTGGCCGGGGATGGCGTAGTGAAAGGAACGCCTAAGGGTGAGCGAGAACTTAATTCCACGCGCTTCGGGGCTATCGGGATTGAACCCAATTGCACGCAACGTCGCGGGAAAGAGAAGCGCTGACGCGTCTACTTCAGAAGCGGCGTCCTTGCCCTGACCTGAATGATTACCCGGCAAGGTGCTGATTATCGTACCCAGCCTCGCGGATGGCATCACTGATACGCGCCTCATTGACCTGGCTGCGCACGGTGACCTCGGCGTGTTCTATATCTGTAGATACTTCCGCCTGTGGGTCGATACTTTTAATGGCTTTTTCGACGGCGGATGTGCAGTGGCCACAGGTCATGCCGTTAACGTTGAATCGATACATATCGAACTCCTTCACAGAATCAGAGAATTGAGGAACCTGATCGTCCCAGCGACCAATCTAGTCTTTCCAACGCTGGTAAGGTCAACTGCGGAGCCTCAGACTTTGATTTGTCGAGTGCTCTGTGCCGACGGGCTGCCAAATGCACGGCTATTGATAAGACCTGGCCGATGCCGACAGTCTCTCTGTGCAAGGCATGCAAACGCAGCCTTGACCTTCCAACCATTGGAACGATTACCCTTTTGTGAAAAGTCAGCGCAACCGGTGTTCGGTAATCGCACTAAACACAAAGGAGTTAATCGATGTCCACAGAATCCCCTTCTCACTCAGGCAGACCAGAGCGCCCACTCGGTCTGGCCTTGGCATTATTGCTGGATTGATTCTTGGAGGATTTCTGACAGGCCTGCTTGGCTGGCGTTGGGCGTTCTTCATCAATGTACCCATCGGTTTGGCGGTGCTCGCTGGTTCGAGAACACTTGTCGAAGCGGAATTGCACAAGGGACGCCCCGACCTGACGGGAGCGCTTTCCAGCATCATCGGCATGGCAGCACTCGTCTATGGAATTACCCGTGGTGGTGAACATGGCTGGACCGATGGCATTACGCTCATTGCATTCGCCACTACGGCTATCCTGCTGCCGCTGTTCTTGGTTTTACAGTCGCGCAGCAGTGATCCACTTTTGCCGCTCCGCTTGTTCAAGGATCGCAACCGATCCGGTTCGTACCTGGCCATGCTGCTGCTGGGCTTCGGCCCCATGGGCATGATCTATTTGCTGACGCTCTATTTGCAGCACATCCTCAGCTATAGCCCGACCCTGACCGCCATGGCGTTTCTGCCCTTTGGGGTGGGTATCATCATTGGTGCTGTTGTCAGTTCAAAGCTTGTCATGCGCTTTACGCCGCGCGAGGTCTCAGCTCCGGCTGCGCTGGTCGCTAGCGCTGCATTGTTCTGGCTTTCGACCATCGGGCAACAACTCGACTATAGCTGGCACTTCATGCCAGCCGCCTTCCTCACCGCCTTCGGTTTCGTGGGAGCGGTCATTGCGCTGGCATTGACGGCCGTGAAGGGTGTGCAAGCACAGGAGACCGGCATCGCATCGGCGTTGTTCAACGCGTCGCAACAGATTGGTGTTGCGTTGGGGCTGGCTATCCTTTCGAGCATTTCTGTCTCCGTCACGGCCAGTCGGATGCCCGAGGCATTTGCTTCTCTGTATCGCGGTCGGGAAGTCGGCGATGCCGAACTGGTGCAGTCAGCCGGTGATGCGCTGATTCAGGGTTATGGCTTGGGACTTGCGGCGAGCGGGGTTGCTCTTGGCATCGCAGCCATCATCGTGGCCGTACTTGTCAACGCCAGGAAAGGACAGGTTTCCACACTTGGCGATAGTCCCTTGCATTGACCGGTTCTTCTTCCCTTTACGGCGCAGTCTGCCAAACCCGTACTGCGCCACACTGATGATTAATGGGAATCTGTCGCAATAGCTATGGAGCTTCCACCATGAGGAGAACACCGCATGACCGAAATGCCCGACAACATCCTGCACCTGCCTAAGTACCAGGTGCTGGGCTGCAAATCCACCGACGACGAAATGCACTTTCAGGTGGACGTGCCCGCTCCCATTGCCTGCGAGGAATGCGGCGTGCAGGGTGAGTTCGTGCGGTTCGGCAAGCGTGATGTTCCCTATCGTGATCTGCCCATCCACGGCAAGCGGGTCACTCTCTGGGTGGTCCGCCGCCGATACACCTGCCGGGCCTGCAAGACAACCTTCAGGCC
>PBQA01000002.1 GCA_002724925.1 Oceanospirillaceae bacterium | reverse complement strand
GAATCAGCCGAAGGCTATTCGCGAAACCTATCGCTATTAGCCAGGCAAGCTGGCTGAATAGCTCCCACAAAGACTGTCTAATCCCCCGTGGGAGAATATCAGCCAGCCTGCTCCACCCCTGTGGGAGAAAATCAACCAGCCAGCTCCATCCCTGTGGGAGCGAATCAGCCGAAGGCTATTCGCGAAACCTATCGCTATTAGCCAGGCAAGCTGGCTGAATAGCTCCCACAAAGACTGTCTAATTCCCATGTGGGAGAAAATCAACCAGCCAGCTCCACCCATGTGGGAGCGAATCAGCCGAAGGCTATTCGCGATCAATCCGCCCCAAACAGATCCCGCGTATACACTTTGCTTTCGACATCGCGAATATCATCCGACAAACGGTTGGCGATAATCACATCCGACTCGGCCTTAAACGCTTCCAGGTCATTCACCACCCGCGAATTGAAGAAATCCTCTTCTTCCAGCACTGGCTCATACACAATAACCTCAATACCCTTCGCCTTGATGCGCTTCATCACACCCTGAATCGCTGATGCACGGAAGTTATCCGACCCAGACTTCATCACCAGGCGATAAATGCCCACCACCTTCGGGTTCTTACGAATCACAGAATCCGCAATAAAGTCTTTACGGGTGCTGTTGGCATCCACAATGGCGCGCACGATATTACTCGGTACGTCTTCAAAGTTCGCCAGCAACTGCTTGGTATCTTTCGGCAAGCAGTAACCACCATACCCAAACGACGGGTTGTTGTAGTGGTTACCAATACGCGGATCGAGACCAACACCCTCGATAATCTGGCGAGTATTCAGGCCATGAGTCTCTGCGTACGAGTCCAGCTCATTAAAATACGCCACACGCATCGCAAGATACGTGTTCGAAAACAGCTTAACGGCTTCAGCTTCAGTCGCATCAGTAAACAGTAAAGGAACATCCTGCTTAACCGCACCCTGCAACAGAAGGTCAGCAAACTCTTTAGCACGCTCAGACTGCTCACCGACGATAATACGGCTTGGGTACAGGTTATCGTACAGCGCCTTACCTTCACGCAGAAACTCAGGCGAGAAAATCAGGTTCTCACAACCCGTCTCTTCTTTCAGCTTCTGGGTATACCCAACCGGAATGGTCGACTTAATGACCATCACGGCATCCGGGTTCACCGCTGTTACGTCGGCAATCACACTCTCAACCGAGCGGGTATTAAAGTAGTTCGTTACCGGGTCATAGTCAGTAGGCGTGGCGATAACGACAAAGCGCGCATCAGCATAGGCTTCGCTTTTATCGAGCGTCGCCCGAAAGTTAATATCGCGGTTAGCCAGAAAGTCAGAAATTTCAGCATCAACAATCGGTGACTGCTTGTTGTTCAGCATCTCGACCTTCTCAGGCACGATATCAACAGCGACCACTTCATTATGCTGTGCCAGCAGCATGGCGTTAGAAAGACCTACATAGCCGGTACCGGCAATAGCGATTTTCATATTTGATCAATCCTGAATCTTTAAATGAAACTTGGCGGAATACTACCACGCCCTGATAAAGAAAGGAGCTTGTACTCGGCCAGTATGTCAGAAATATGAAATATGCCTTCAGAGTCAAAACAGAGACATAAACAAGCGTTAAAACGGAAATACTATCGGTATCAGACTCAGCGCTACCACACTGTATACCAGCAACAGAGGAAAGCCCGCCTTAAGATAATCGCTCAGCTGATAATTACCTGCACTGTATACCATCAGATTCGTCTGATAGCCGTAAGGCGACATAAAGCTTGCACTCGCACCAAAGGCCAGCGCCATAAAAAACGGATATGGACTGACGCCTAAGGCCTCTGCCGTAGCATAGGCAATCGGGAACATAAGCGCCGCTGCCGCATTGTTAGTTACCAGTTCTGTTACCAACCAGGTAACCACGTACACTGCTATTAACGCGGCAAACGGCCCCATACCCCCTACCGCAAAATTTACAGCCCCCGCCAGCATCTCTGCTAGACCAACCTGAAACATCGCTTGCGACAGCCCCAGAGCACCACCGATTACCACAATCAACTCAAATGGGAAGCGGCCTTTAAGTTCTTCGATCGTAACAAGACTGAACGCCAGGCAAGCTCCCAAAAGTAATAACACGCCCTTAAGCAACGGAATTACACCCGCCACTGACAAGCCTATCGCGAGTACAAATCCCCCCATCACCATACCGCTGGCGTAGGTACTCAACGGCTGACGCCGCTCAATACCTGATACGGTGATAAAGTCACGGCGATTGCTGCTCTCAGCCCCTTTATTACCAAACTTAGGCCCGGTAGTGAGTAACAAGCAATCTCCAGCTTGCAGCACATGATCACCTAACTTACCGCGAATATTGCGGCTGCCACGGCGAATAGCAATAACCGCAGCATCAAACCGGGAGCGAAATTCGCAGGCTTTCAAGCTGTAGCCGATCATGGAAGACGTTGGCGAAATAATCACCTCAGCCAGTGGCGCACCATCACCGTGAGAGTGCTTATCCCCCCCCAAAGCAACCAAGCCATCAAATTGCTGAAAAATATGCTCGTAAGCAGGATCACCAGAAAAAACGAGCACATCTCCTGCGTTAATAATCAGATCGGGTGCAACCGGAGCATAAGTCTTACTACTCTGTTCACGCACCACTTCAACCAGAAACATGTTCTCTAACTGGCGAAGGCCGTTGTCCTGAATGGTTTTACCGATTAACTGCGAACCGGGCATGACCGTCTGTTCAAACAAATATTCACGGCGCTCCTGCGCATCCGTCGCGACCTGCCGATCTGACAAAAAACGATGCGACAGCAACGAAATCACCACCAAGGTTGCCAGAAAGACGGGCGCACCGATCAGCGTAAAATCAAAAAAGCCAAGTGGCGTTTCACCCGCTTCTTCAACAAAACTATTTACAATCAGATTGGTACTGGTGCCGACCAAAGTCATCATGCCGCCAGCAATAGAAGCATACGATAACGGCAGCAGATACCGCGAAACGGGCAAATGAGGCTGACGCCGCAAGCCACCCATGAGCGTTGCAACCACCGCTGTGTTATTCAAAAACGATGAAATCACCCCAGCGACCAACCCAAGCCTGAATACGCCACGACTGACGCTTCCAGAGGCACCGTCATTCTGAGTCACACTTCGCCGGGAAAGGTCAGAAACAAAGCTGATCTTCTCAAGCACAACCGACAGTAAAACCAAGCCGATCAGAGTCAGCAGTGAAGGATTCACATAATTATGCGAGAGGCCATCCAGCGTGAGTACGCCAGATGCGTATAGCACAAACGCCACCATGGCAAATACTGCGATTGGTCGAAGTCTGGTGACAGCCAGCACCACCACCACAGCGACAAAAAGAAAGGTAACGACTAAAAAATCAAATGACAGCAATCACTGTTGTCCTTTATACACGACCGTATTTATCTTCAAAGCGCACAATATCGTCCTCACCGAGGTACGAACCAGACTGAACCTCAATAATCTCAAGGTCTACTGTACCCGGGTTCTCAAGACGATGAGTCTGGCCTATAGGGATATATGTAGATTCGTTCTCAGCCAGCACAATCGTATTCTCACCATTGGTTACTCTCGCAGTACCCGACACCACAATCCAGTGTTCTGCACGGTGATGATGCATTTGCAGCGAGAGTTTGGCACCAGGCCTTACGGTCAGACGTTTCACCTTGTACCCTTGATGCCGCTCATTTAACGGAGGGTCAATTGAATCACACACACCCCAAGGGCGATACAGCTCACGGTGGAATTCATGATGTGGCAAACCATGTTCCTTCAAAACAGAGACAACGTCTTTGACATTCTGAACTTTACTCTTATGAGCGACCAGGACTGCGTCTTTTGTATCCACAATCACCAGATCATCCACGCCTAACGTGCTGATCAGGCGATCACAGGTACTGACTAAAGAGTTGCGAGTATCTTTAAGGATAGTCTCGCCCCCCCCCTTAACCGCATGAAGTACAGCATTACCGTTATCGCATTTATCCGCAATATCCCATAGGGCTGACCAGCTACCTACGTCACTCCAACCAGCCTCCACCAGCGGCGCAACGACGACCTGAGGCTCCCCTTCTGAGTTGCTCAACGGTTCCGCTGTCAATGGTTCCATAATGGCATAATCAATCGAATCGTCCGGGCATTGCTCAAACGCTTCTGCATTAATACGGATAAAATCCATATCACTCTGCGTATCAGCCATCGCGGCTTCACAGGCGGCATACATCTCCGGACTGAGGCGCTTCAGTTCCTCCAAGTAGCGATCTGCGCGGATCATGAACATACCGCTGTTCCAGTACCATTTTCTCGCGAGGCTCTCTCCGCTCAGGGCTGCATTCTCATCCAGATAACGCCGTGCTGTAGCAGCATCCGGCTTCTCTACAAACTGCTCGACGGCAAATAAGCCCGACGACTCAGCACCCGCTTCGATGTAACCGTACCCAGTTGCAGGTTCAGTCGGCACAATCCCCAGCGTGCCGAACTTACCGTCACGAACTGCAGGTTCCAGCTTATTAACAGCGGCCTGAAATGCAGCAGTGTCTTTAATCACATGGTCTGCAGCCAGTACTAACAAAACCGGCGCTTCATCTGGGTTGTTCTTGCTATCGCCTAACGCCTGAAACGCCGCCAACGCAATCGCAGGTGCCGTATTACGACCCACCGGCTCGAGCAGAATCGAAGCACTCTGCCCCATCTGACGCAGTTGTTCCGCGACTAAAAAGCGGTGGTTTTCATTCGTGATGATGATCGGGTCTGTGGTGTTTAAACCATCCAAACGAGAGACCGTCTGCTGCAGCATGGTCTGGTCGTAGCCCAGCGATAAAAACTGCTTAGGGAATGCCGTGCGCGACAGCGGCCACAAACGCGTACCAGAACCACCAGCCATAATCACAGGAATCATAGAAAACCATTTTCTTTATCCAGATACCAACGACTGTGCACATGCACCTCATCGCTGGAAACGAACTCACCTTCTGTGAGCCACTGGTACTCTTTGTGTTGCTCGTAAGGCAGACCGGAGTAGCCATCAGGCAGGATCACCTCAAACCCATTCACAACATAATGCGTAGACACATCACATCCATCATCAGTGAAAATACTGTCATCGTAAAAATGCTCATACAAGCCCAGGTAACACGCAGAAACGATATCCAACCGAATACCCAATTCTGCCTCTGTAAGCCGAGCAAACGCATCTGACAGCCGTTCATTCTTCAAAATACGACCACCCGGCACAAACCAGAATCCCTGTGCTGGCCGGTTCACTCTCTTACCAACGAGAATTTGCCCATCAACATTACGAACCAACAAGTCAATAGATACCAGAGGAGTCGTATCGACAATGGTTTTGAAGGTGTCGTCATCTAACCAGTGCTTCATAACAAACCTGAAAACTCGCCCGTGGAACGGGCTCCTACATCATTTACCCCATAGGAGCGCTTCAGCTACCTTGCCTGGCTGTACGCGAACCCTATTTTTAAATGCAAAGGTCACCGGAACTGCAAAATAAATAACGCATCAGTAATCAATAAACCAACTTAAGCGACTATAAGCACCAGTAGCGACACCGAACTTACCAGGCTTGACCAAACAAGTGTGAATCGCACCGCATCACATCATACGTTATCAGCCATTAAATCCATAAGAATATGGGTCAATCTATACTCCTTTCAAAGTATTTAAGAACATAAAGCGCACCGGCCACAGATAAATGGTCATCGTCGAAATACATTAGTGAACCTTTTTTACTCACATAACAATGTTCCGAGTCGCACAAGGCCAGCGAGGGATCTAAAATATCAACGCCATCCGGGATGGTAGCAAGGTGATTGATAACGAACTCGGTCCTGCGCTCCCACCAACTGTATGGAACACCATAAATATCAGTGTATTGAACTGAACTATACTCTGAGCGAGTTAAATACTTGATATCGCCCGCTAGTTCGGGAGGCTGCAATACCAATATTACCCGGCGTTTAGAATCTTTAAGACGAGTTAGTATACTAACTAATGCTCCCCACCTCGCAGTTCTAATTTCGCCTGAAACTTCATCTATAGGAGGAATATCCGGGTACCAATTGAGCTGATCCCCATGAAGGTGCTTATGGATGCGATACACAACGTAAACAGTATCGATATCAGTGTTTATTAATATCGAGGTTAGCGCTTTGGAGCTCCATTCCGCACACTTCGATGGAGCATACAAACCAGATTCAACAACAGGGGGGCATGCTGAATATGTAAGGCTGACAACAGGCTGCTCCTCAGTAATAGACAAAGCATAGCTCAACTCAACACCATGACTATCACCAAATACAGCAATACTAGGCTTACTACCACCTCCATCAGCACCAAGAATACAGGCGTCATCTGGATCTATATAATTAGAGTCACTTGCATGGCAGCTCGCTCTCATCGGACTAACGAGTGGAACGTCACCAGATAAAATCCTGTTTTTCGCTGATTTTGCGTACCACATCACTAAAGTACCGACCACAAACACAAGACAAAGAGAAACAGCAGATGCCACAAATATAAAATGACCAGAAACTTTCCGCCTATCTCTAAATGGCTGCTCAACAAACCGCCACGACAAATAAGCCAACACAAGGCTCAGAACTGTTAACAAAATCGTCAAAGGCGGGGTCAGGTGTCCTTCTATCAAAACCAAACAAAATGACAGCAACGGCTGGTGTACTAGGTAAAGGCTATAACTTATCAAACCAATCAACACTAATGGCCGATAACTCAGCAATATGGAGACACGATTTTTTCTTACTGCGCCAAAAAACAACAAAAGGCACACTGATAAGACGGGAGCAAGAGTGTAAAAACTTGGATGGGCGACTTCAGAATCAAACAAGCCGTAGGATAAAAAAGCACCATCAAGGCGAAAGTACTGACCAAAGTGGCCAACAGGCAACTAACTTTACCATTATAATTTCTTAGCGCCAGCATAGTCATTACACCTGCCAGAAGCTCCCAACCTCTGGTTAAGATAAAATAAAAATTAGCCGAAGGCCAACGCAAAGAAGCGTATTCACTAGCAACAAGGCTTAGTAGTAATAAGCAAAACATTATAGTTACGAGAAACTTGGAGGAAAACCTCCATATCAAGAGCATTAAAACTGGGAAAAATATATAGAACTGTTCTTCTACAGCTAAACTCCATGTATGAATCAATGGCTTCATCTCTGAAGCGACATCAAAGTAACCGGACTCACTATAAAAAACAAAATTTGAGGTAAAAGTAGCAACACCTAAAAGACTTTTACCATAATCAATAAGAGCAAGCGGCGAATATAGAAATATTGCTAGAACAGTCGTAATAGTTAAAAAAGAAATCAATGCTGGTAAGATTCTACGAAACCGACGCTCATAGAAATTAACGATCGAAAACTCCTCATTCAAAACCTCCCTAAATATTATTCCGGATATTAAGAAACCACTAATAACAAAAAAAACATCCACACCGAGAAAACCACCAGAAATCCCTTCCAACCCAAAGTGATAGAGCACAACCGGAAGAACAGCAATGGCTCGCAAACCATCAATATCGCGCCGGTAACCTTGAAAAAAATCATTACGCCCCATTCCAACACCTAAAAATAAAAAATAATAACATCCAAAACCCTAAACCCTAGCGAAATATAAAACACGGATAACAAATTAAGACTTCAGTAAAATACTACATAGCCACTAAAATTAATTTTCCAGCTTATCGTTTCCACAATTCTCCATTGCGCCTTTGAGAGTATAAAGATATTGGAAACGAAAGACATAGGACAAATCACCGAAAAGGCACCTTAGAAAAAACCTCCTAACTCCCTCAACTTAATAGACTTCACCTTGGCTATCTTAAGAAAAAATTTCAGCAGCCAAAATCTGATCAACTGTACCTTTATCGCGTAAATACTTAAAAAAATGGCATTCTATAAATAATGGACCTAAAAAACACACTCATATCAATAACAATCTCACAAAGATACTTTAAAGACAGCTAAAAGATACCTTAAGTTAAACCAATTAATTTCAATTCGCTTCTTGAACCACTTGGTATTTTCATCGATCTTAAATTTTCCAAATAAGGGTACCACACCCGAAAGATTATCTTCCATGTTAAACTCTTCAATATACATCCTTTATCTCATTCCACAAAGATACCTTGGCGACTCAAGCCCTTATCTCAGCAAAACCTATGATTTAGTCTCAGTGCGACTTACAATAGACGAAATAAACACCCTTAACAAAAACATAGGGTTCCCAATAACATAACGGCGAAATAACCTCCCCGGCTCCTTACAAAGCCGATACAGCCACTCCAATCCATTTTCAGCCATCCAGGAGGGTGCCCTTTCAACAACACCGGAAATACGATCAATAATCGCACCACCATTGACAATAAGAACATCATTATCAGACAACATATCTTTAATTTTCAAAGCCAGCCTCTCTTGTTTTGGCATTCCCATACCAAGAACAATTAAAAACTTCTCGTATGGAATTTCCGACAGGTACTTCAAGTAGTAGTCATCCTCATGAAAACCGTCTTCACAGTAAAAACCTTCGCCCCAATCTTTAGCAAGCCTGTTTTCTAACTTCTTCGAAACTGCCGGCGTCCCACCAATAAATACAACAGGGACCCCAGAATGCCTGTAATCTTCAAGCAACAGAGGAATAAGGTCTGTACCGTTCAAGTTCGCTCCCGCGTCAGAGCCATGCAATCCAAATGCAATCTTAATTCCTACACCATCTCTAAACAAATAGTCGCTCTGCAGTAAAGCACTCATAAATGTCTTATCACTAACAGCAAGATTTACCGCATGAGCATTTAAAAAGGATAAAATGCGTGCCCCACCGCGCTCCAACAGCGATGGGATGGCTTCCTCCCTTGAGGGCCATACAGTTACAGCTTCTAAGAGTATGAATAAATTACCTTCCATTCTCAAAAACCTTAAAAGTTTGGGCCAGCATCGAATCAACGGAATACGCCTCCTGTTGATCAAGCAATGCACGCTTTCCTATTTTTTCGCACAATGAAGGATTGACAAAAAGTTTTTCAATTGCCGCTGAGAGAGCTAAAGGGTTAGCAGGCTGAACAAGCAGTCCGTTTTTACCATCAACTAATACCTCATCGATACCACCAACTTCGCTTGCTACTATAGCACTACCAACAGACATTGCCTCCAGCAAAACCATTGGCAGGCCTTCTCCATATAACGAAGGTATTACAAAAACATGACTTTCCGATATTTTTCTGGGTATATTTTTATCAAACCCCTTGAAGCAGACAATATTATCTAACTCGTCACTCCTCACTTTAGCCAAAATCATCTCTTTATAAGAGTCGCTATCAAATTCTCCGTAAACCGACAGTCTAATTCGACTCTTAATATCGCTCGGCAAGAGCGATAGAGCAGAAAGAAGGATATCAAACCCCTTCCGAGGCCTAATGAGGCCAGCAAAAGATAACTTAAATAGCTCATCCTCGCTTCTATTGTATGAGACTCTATCCACCGAATCATAGATGCCATTAGCTACAACTGTAACATCACTATAAGTATCGAGGTAGCCACTCCGCTTTATTACCGATTGCGACACACCAACCACCGCTGGGGATAAGACCCGTATAGATAATTTCTCAATACAGTACTTCACCATATTTTTAATGCGACTTTCAGTATCCTCTCTCGCCGGGCTGTGTACATGGTAGACAACACGTGCAGGGCTCAATGAAAGAAAAACAGCAGCTAAAGTTAATAACAACGTCATGGGAGAATGGCAGTTTATGACATCAGGTTTCACTTTATTTATTACTCCGCGCAATCTAAATACGCGAAAGCCTTTAATAGAGTAAAATTTTAAAGTATCTGACAACCCTGAGGTTTCAGGGAATATGCCATTTTTGTATATCGCAACCCAAGCCTTGTGATGATCACTATTAATTATTCCTCTAAGTAGACTCTCTTGTACACGCTCAGCACCAGCGTAGTACTCACCATTAATCACCATAAGAATTTTCACGCATCCCACCTCCTGAAAATAGCGCATAAGCAAAACCCACGACCAGAACATAGACATAACTTGTAAAGGTGGGATTCGACAAACTTTCCAACAATATAAAAGAGAGAATCGCACATGAATATATTGAACTGTTCCGGCTTACGCAGTAGAATAATAATATCGATACAAAGAACAAGTATACCCCCGTACCAATAAAACCGGATTCAGCGAGAATCATCGCCCACGTGGTATCAGTCAAGAAAGCCGTTCCCTTCGAAAACCACCACAACATTTCTATTCCTGTGTCATAGTAAACTAATGACTCAGCAGAATTACTCGATCCATATGTAGCCATTCCACTACCCAATGGAAAATAATCGAATGCCACCTGATAGGCTCCAGCATACAGGACATGTCGGACGACATTATCTCCAGCAATATCAATACCAAAGATACTTTCAAAGTTCATACATGTAATAATATAAATTATCAAAGATAGTATTCCGCTACCAAATACTCCGAACATCTTATAAGAAACCCTCAAAAGATAAGCAAGCGGGAAACAAGCAAAAAGCAAAACAAGCTCCCCTCTCTGCCCCGACAAGAGAAGTAAAATGAACGAAATAATTAGCAAAAGAAAAACCTCACGCGATAACGGCTTAGATAAAAGATATATAAAAGATATCGCTGACAGATAGCCCAACAGGGTAGGGTGATTGTAAACTCCTGTCATCCTTCTAATATCAAATCCCGTAATATATGTATCCAAATACTGCCCGGAAAATACTTCAACTACCAAGCTAGGTACAGTTAACTGAAATACGCATAAAATTAACGAAAAAAACAACAGGTACTTGGTATACATGTATAATCTACAAGTAAAATACCTACCTGAAAATTCAGCAAGAGAGATGAGAAGTACAACGCTCAATGGAAGTTTCAGGTATACTAAGAATTGTGTTACAACAGCCATCCTGGCCTGGCTATTTGATGCAAAAGAATTGATCGAAGACAGTAACAATACAACCAAAAATGCTGCATAAATAAGCAAAAAATAAAGAACAATTACCGGTAGAAATCTCCTTAGAATCATAACTGAAATAAAACATGTTATCAGTTCAAGAGCACCAACACCTAGTGACTGTGAAAACGACTTAGCAAGACAGAGCCCTAACAGGATAAGAAAGGTATATGAGTAGCAATCATCCAGACGGAGGCTCTGAATCAATTGCTCGCCGTACCTATACACTTACACATTCCTCAATGAAAAAACAATTTTTATCAATTCCTTAACCAGAAACAATCTGTCGCAATTTTTCCTGAATAGCAAATTAAAAGATCTAATAAAAAGTTTACTAAAAGGAGTGTACGCCAAAAGCTCAATCTCTTGATTACATTTCAACCGATCACGATCACTACTGCACAACGTACCAGAAACACCTCTTTCGATTTTGTGTTTATACATAACACCATGATATGATTTCTCGCCAGTAGATATACGAACACCGTCGTGCCTGTAACATTTATATAATGGAGTATTGTCTATTCCCACACTCACACCAGAAGCCAATAACTTCAGCATAAGTATATGATCTTGATATCGAGGTGTTTCATCAAACCCCCCGACATTGTTCAAAGATTCTTTTGTTGCCATAATCATTGGAGTCAAAGCTACTCCACCCAGCAAAAAGTCTCTAATATTTTCCCCTATCGGCCTTGCAATAGAATTCTCTTTCTCACCCTTGCTATTAAAATAGTAAGCTGCACATAGTGCGACATCGAGATTACCATTAATAACTGACCGCACCTGTCTTTCAACCTTATCCAACAGGTATTCGTCATCATCATCTAAAAAGGTAATATACTTACCATTAGCATTGTCGATGCCAATATTTCTTGCGACCGCCCCACCCCTATTTATCTCATTTGGTATATATATTAAATTTTCATATTCTCGATATTTATCAAGCATAAGCATTGAAGACTTCTTTTGCTCTTCAGTCCCGATACCATTATCATCGACGATGAGAACTTCCACGTTGCAGTAGGTTTGATTAAAAACGCTATCTAAAGCACGTTCCAAATACAAAGACCGTCCGTACGTAGGTATAATGACGCTGACTAAGGCACTCATAACATCTACCTTAGATCGGAAATTAGACATTTCGTATTATATTTAAAAGCTTCCCACCGATTCTTCCACTCACTTACATTTTGATTAGATCTATTCTCCTTGATATATTTCAGAACTCTTCCAGCATCATTTTCTCTATTCAATACTTTTAGAAGTTCTACGATACCGTCATCAGGGCGTTCTACATCCAAATGTATAACAACCTTCCACTGCCGAGAAAAATAATTAAGTTGTTCGTAGCAATAATTTACGTACTCCCTACAGACATCGATATTATTACCCGCAAACCCTCTCATCAGAATACCTTGGGAGAAAGCTTTCATTATTTGAATTTTTCGCCATCTTTTATTATATGACTGAGAAATTTTCTCAACATCCCTATGGAGTATCACCAATACTCCCGTTGCAGAATACTTATTAGTCAATCGATACAAAAACCATACCAACCGATTATCACACTCTATGTGATTAATAGGGTACTCCACTCTACCCTGTCCCAACTTTTGAACCAGAGACTCATGGGACGATGTATACCCATCTAAACAAGACAATGCTTGAGAGAATGTCGTCGTGGCAGTTCTGCCGGGTGACACAATAAATACGTTCATGTTCAATCTTCTTCACAAATTGAAGTGTTTATTAAAAGGGTTGAATACCCAACTTACTACGCACCTTTGACAGAGCCAAAATATTTTGGATAGAAACTCCGGCTGCTGTCGAAGCCGCAGCCCCGATAACCCCGTAATAATTAGTAAGAACCATCACAAGGGCTATCGTACTGGGACCTGCGATAATCGTGACTCTGTTAAAATCTTGTTCATTGCCGCTCATGTTCAGCAAATACCCTACCGAGCCTGTCGCTACATTCACAAACTGCCCAACAGCCAGAATCATTAGCAGTATTGCCGCTTCCTCAAAACCTTCCCCGAACAGGCCCATTACCTTTTCTGGCCAGATCATCATAACTGCGACGACGGGCAGCACCATTGCAATCATGCCACGGGTGGACCACTTGGCCAGGTAGCGAATGCGTTCTATGTTGCCCTCTTTCCATAATCTGGCGTATCGGGGCGCGACGACCATATTGACCACCATGAGCACAAAACTCGTGAGCATGGCCGTGCGCTGTGCGGCGGTGAGCAGTGCCACATCTTCCGGCGGGAGCATGGCACCGGCAACGAGTATGCCGGACCACTGCACGGCAAGGCCCATTATAGAGGCCGTCCATAAGTTCATACTGGCATGGGTCAGTTCCGGGTCACGGTAACCGGTAATCTTGAAGTTCACATTGCGCTGACCATACCAGAGGGTCACCCCCGCAATGAACATGGCGGCGGCAGCCACGGTGTATATTTGCGCAGCCGATACGGCGCTGATGGCGTCGGGTTGCTCAAACCACAGATAGCCAAAACCCACGATAAACAAGGTTGAGATACCCAGATTCTGGAATATTGTCGTTAAAACAACACGGTGTTGAGCCTGAAAAGCCATAGCGAGCAACATAAAGATCGCCATAGCAGGCAGTGCAGGCAGCATCCAGAAGAGTACCGGTTCGAATTCTGGTTTGTTGAATATGGTTGTGGCGATCTGTTCGCTGAGCATTATGCCGAGAATAGTTGCCGGTATAACCGCCGTGGCTATCCAGAGCAGGCCTCGGTTGAGCTTTTCTTGGGCAAAGTCATCGGTGCCATGAGCAGACAGAAAACGAAGAATGACGTTATCGAGCCCCAAGCGGAAGAAGATGGACAGTACCGTTATCAAGGTGAAGCCAAGCAGGAATAAACCAGCCTCGTCGTTGGGCATATTGCGTGTGATGAGTGCAGTGAGGGCGAAGGCGGCAAAGGCGGCGGCGGTTTTTGCACCTGCGGCAAAGCCGAGTTTAATGAGTGTGGCGGTTCGGCCTGTTGCCAGTTGGTGTGTCACCGGTGCGTCCTTTATTTCGCGCATAGCCAACAAGTTGGCTGAAGCGCTCCTACAATAGATGTCGGGCGTCAAATCGCTGCGTTACAGAATTTGGTTATCCTTAAGGTGGCTGATAACCCGATCGACACATTCTTCAACCGTCATGGTCGAGGTATCTAACGTCACTTCGGGGTTTTCGGGCGGTTCGTACTCTGAGTCGATGCCGGTGAAGTTCTTGATCTTTCCTTCACGCGCTTTTTTATACAGGCCCTTGGGGTCACGCTCTTCACAGGTTTCAAGCGGCGTGCTCATAAACACTTCAAAGAACTCACCTTTATCCACCAGATCTCTCACCAACTGGCGTTCTGCTTTGAAGGGAGAAATAAAGGCGGTGACAACGATAAGCCCGGCGTCCACAAACAGCTTTGACATTTCGCCAATACGGCGGATATTTTCGATTCGGTCTTCATCCGTAAAGCCAAGGTCTTTATTAAGGCCATGGCGGACGTTATCGCCATCAAGCAGGTAGGTATGCTGTTTCAGCTCGGCCAGGCGATGCTCAACCGCATTGGCAATGGTGGACTTTCCCGAACCGCTGAAACCAGTAAACCAGAGGATGCAGGGTTTCTGCGCTTTGTGAGCACAGCGGCTTTCTTTCGTCACTTTGGTGTCATGCCATACGACATTGGTGGCTGCTGTCATGTGAATCCCTGCACTGGTTATATGTTTATAACGATACCCGTAGTCAATATTGCGAAAGGTACCGGAATTTGCACCAGTTTGGAACATGCCAATGCAAGACAATTGGCGGCAAATGGCGAATGTCAGGTTTCATTTACCATTTACCATCCAGGCCTTTATTGTCGGCCCTGATCAACCAATCAGCTGTATGCATTGACGAGCGCATCCCAAAAACTCGCCAGGTCTGTTTTCGCTATTTCATTGATACCGGCGGCATTCTTGCGGCCGCCGCCACCGAACTGGGTAGCAATGACGTCAGCTCCCGAGGGGTTTGATTTTGGCGCTCGGATACTTATCTGAAAATGATCAACTTTGCCTGGTACTTCGGTGAGTATCGCATGCGCGCGCCTGGGGTGTTGGTTCGCTAGCTCATTACCCAGTACGCCACTTACACGTCGCGCCCAGCGTTCGTCTGGCAAGGTGACCATAGCAGCAGATTCAGTCACTTGGTCTGGTGTTATGCTCAGCCCCTTGGCCATATCTTCGTCGTAGCCTTGGGTAAGGGTTTCGTAGACTTCATTTTCATTTGCTATGAAGTCGAATGGGGTCTCGTACTGGCAGGCTACCCGGTATAACGCTTCGGGGGTGTAGTACAGATCTTGTTCTGTGCTTCCGTAGCCGTTGTAGTTCATGGCCGTACCTAGCTTGAGCAATTGATTCTGTTGCTCGGGTGATAGCCCAAGCTGAGCACAGTACTCATCAGCGACCTGAATAATATTGTCGCCATAGGCTGCAACGATTGCCCACTCACGGTATTGGCCATTCAGGTAATAATCTACGATCAGGCCGGTGCAGGTCGTAGGTGCAGTATTGATGTGTGCTTCAAGAGAGGGATGATCTGGAATATCCCCAGATCTGTGGTGGTCGGCATAGAATACGGAAGCGCCCGCGCCCAACGCTGCCCGAAGTGCATCTGCATTCTTCTCCATGGAGATATCCAATACGGTTGCACTGTCTCCGTCGGTAAGGTTGGCTTTCGCCAGAAGTTTGATGTCTCGCTTCACACCCGTGATAACGGTACTGTCTTTAGGGGCTGCTAACCGGAGTTGAATCAGTGAACATATGCCGTCTGCATCGCCGTTAAAGATGTCGTAATGTGCCATGGGTAATCGCTCGCTTGGTGCCACTGGTGTGAGTTAACCCGCCGAATAGTAATGGAAGACTGCTATTCTTACCAAACAGCGTCAGCGAGGCGGATATCGGGAGTATGATGAGTACAAATGTGACTGAACAAAACTCCGCATTGTAAATAACATGTCAAACCCGTCGAAATGGCAGGTTCGGAGCCTTTTATCACATCAGGACGCTTGGCATCCTTCTGATCAAAACGTACACTACGCAAGATTTTTAATTTTACGCTTCGCGGAGGAACCACCATGCGTAAGCTCATTACTACTTTTGCACTTGCTGCTGTACTGCCAATGATGGCGTCGACTGCACAAGCAGAATCTGCTCTGACACCGTTCCTGACCGAAGGTGTTTCCATTGAGGCTGCCGTGGAAGCAGCCATGGCAGCAAACCCTGAGCTATCTCTCGCAGATGCCCTGGGTGCTGCAATGGACGAAGGTGCTTCACTTGACAGCGTGATGAGTATGGCTCTCGCGTCTGGTGCTTCTCAACAAGATGCTGTTGCAGCTGTGACTACTGCGTCATCTTCGCGCAACGTTCCGCAAGGTCAGGTACTGGCTGCAGCACAGAATGCTGGTATACCAGGTGACGTTGCAGCAGCGGGTATCAGCCAAGGTGCAGCAACCGCAGGAGGTCCAGGCGGCGGTAACGGTGGCGGTAACGGCGGTGAAACTGGTGGCCAGAGCAACAACGGCGATAACGGCAACGGTACCGCTGGTGCGCCGGGCCTGAATGCTCAGACTCCAGGCCAAACCGGTCAAACGCCAGCAAACGGCTTTACACCTCCGGTGGTACCGACACCACCAGCTAATGCGGGCCAGCCTGTTAGCCCTGTATAATTCAGTTTTAATCCTGAATGCTATTGAAGACCCGGCCTAGGCCGGGTTTTTTCTTGGTCTTGTTCGAACCTGAGCCCGCTTTGTATGAATCGCTGGAATGCCTTTCTTTGCATTATCTTCTTTCTGCCCTTACCTGAAGCTTCTGTACACCCTTTAGCCTGGAACCTGGCCTCGGCTCTGGCCTTTGTGCTGCTCGGTCTTGAGTTTCGTGGTCGGCTTGCCGAGCAGAGTCT
Source organism: Oceanospirillaceae bacterium (assembly GCA_002724925.1). Taxonomy (GTDB): domain Bacteria; phylum Pseudomonadota; class Gammaproteobacteria; order Pseudomonadales; family Oceanobacteraceae; genus Thalassolituus. The sequence continues at coordinate 13,062 of PBQA01000002.1, read as the reverse complement.
TCGCTCTTTACCCGCGTTACCAGTGACACCGGCATTTTCTCACAGTACGTTGCCACTTGTGTTGATTTGGTGCGTTCAATTGTGGGTCGTTGTGCAGTGGGCGATAACGTCATTGAGCCCTTATGACTCTCTTATGTCGCTGTCACAAGGGTTGCTCTATGCGGCTGTGTTTACTTTGGCCTTGTTGCTTGTCGATTCCCGCCAACGTGTTCGCCAGTTAGTTTGGGTGGTGGTTGCCGCTGCGGCGTTTCAGGCTTTGTATGGTGCCTTTATGGTACTTACCAGTCTGGAGTATGGTTTCTTTGCCGAAAAGGAGCACTATCGAGGTGTTGCGACCGGCACCTACGTGAACCGGAACAGCCTGGCTGGGCTGATGGAATTGTCTTTGGCGTTAGGCATAGGCCTGCTATTGGCTGAGCCTACGCGCTACTTTGGCTCTGCGCGCCAGCGTTTACGCCAGTTGGTTGAAGTGCTGCTCAGTAAGAAGCTCATCCTGCGGTTGCTGCTCGCAATTATGGTGATCGCTCTGGTATTGACTCGCTCTCGTATGGGAAATACGGCTTTTTTTGCCAGCCTGATGGTGGCAGGAGCATTGGCTCTGGTATTAATGCGCAATAAGACGACAGCAACCACTGTGTTGTTAGGAAGCTTGCTCGTTATTGATATTGCCATCGTGGGTACCTTCTTCGGTGTAGATAAGGTCGCTGAGCGCTTACAGCAGACGAGCAGTCAAACAGAAAGCCGGGATGAGGTTACTCGCGATACGTTTAATATTTTTCTGGATAATCCGATCACAGGTACTGGAGCAGGCACCTTCACTCATACGTTTCCGGCGTTGAAGAGTTCGGAGGTTACAAGCTTTGGTTTATACAACAATGCTCATAATGATTACGCCCAGTTCGCTTCAGAATTTGGGACGCCAGCCACGATTGCCCTAGCCGCCATTGTAATTTGGGCGTTCTGGAATGGCATTGTGGCGATGCGCCAGCGCAACAGTCGTTTTTATCAGGGCGTTGGGTTTTCGGTCACTATGGCCATAGTGGCGATTGGAATTCACTCGACCGTGGACTTTAATCTGCAAATTCCTGCGAACGCGTCGTTGTTTGTCGTTATACTCGCGCTGTCGGCCGTCGCCCGTTGGGCACCTCATAATTCAACTTCTGGCCGCATGAGACGACGCACCGGACGCAAGGCTTCTGCATGATTCTTAAGGCACACCGTTTAACCCTACCCGTTAACAACGAAGGCAGTGACTATGTTGTTGGTGATATTCATGGACACGTCACTCAGCTTAAACGCCAATTGGCTGATATTGGCTTTAATGCCGACACCGATCGCGTCATTTGTGTTGGAGACCTGATTGACCGGGGGCCAGAGTCTATCGAGGCGCTGGAACTGCTAAATGAACCCTGGTTTTTTGCTGTGCTGGGGAATCATGAGTATCTGATGGTCAGTGGCATGAAGTACAAAAACAGTCGCGAACGTATGACCTGGCTGAATCATGGTGGTGACTGGGTAATGCATACGTCGCCCGATCAGTGGCCCGCATGGTTTGATCGGATTGAGCGCTTACCCGTGGCGATTGAGGTCGAAAACAGAGAGGGCGTGCGCTACGGCATCGTGCATGCTGATTTCCCGTCGGATCATTGGGATAACTTCGAGCAGTTTGATCAGGATCAGCTGTACCGGTGTATCTGGTCGCGAAGTAATTTTAATAGTCGATCAGAGCATAGTGTGCGAGGGATTGATTATCTGTTTCATGGGCATTGCATCAGTGACTTTGAGCTGAAGCTGGGCAATCGCTACTACATTGAACCTGGGGTTTTTCTGGGCAATGACTTTATCATCAAGAAGCTTTGAGGCTGTCAGTCTGGTCTTTTATTGACAATGTGACAATTTGAGCCATAATCCAGAGTATTCAATCTGATGCCTAAGTATTGGTTATGTCGGATTATGGATTTGGCTGCTTCTTGAGGAGTGGTTCCTGCGGCTCCTTCGGGGGCCTTTTTTGTGGGTGATATTTTTTGGGCCTGTCGGGGATAAGATCCCCTCCTACATCACGATTTTCCTGTAGGAGGGAAGCTTCTTCCCGACATTATGTGATGACCGCCAGATGTTCGGGGATATGATCCCCTCCTACATCACGATTTTCCTGTAGGAGGGAAGCTTCTTCCCGACAATATGGGATGACCGACCGGTGTTCGGGGATATGATCCCCTCCTACATGGTATGTCCTGACCGCCGACGCTTTCGGGGATATGATCCCCTCCTACATCATGGTTTTCCTGTAGGAGGGAAGCTTCTTCCCGACATTGCCGAGGCCGATACGGTGTTCGGGGATATGATCCCCTCCTACATGGTATGTCCTGACCGCCGACGCTTTCGGGGATAAGATCCCCTCCTACATCATGCTTTCCTGTAGGAGGGAAGCTTCTTCCCGACAATATGTGATGACCGACCGGTGTTCGGGGATATGATCCCCTCCTACACCATGATTTCCTGTAGGAGGGAAGCTTCTTCCCGACAATATGTGATTAACGCGAGATGTTCGGGGATATGATCCCCTCCTACATGGTATGTCCTGACCGCCGACGCTTTCGGGGATATGATCCCCTCCTACAGAAACCGCTTACAACTGATTAAACAACGACAGCCGGCTGATGGTCGTGTAACTCTGTTGCGCGGCTTCCAGCAGGAATGTCTGCAAACTCAATCGGCTAACGGCTTCGGCAAAATCGACATCCGACAATTCTGACAGCACTTCCTGGCTGACGAGCCGCACGTCGTCACTCAGGTTCCGTGCATTTTCGACTACGTTTAAGCGCGCACCCAACTGGCTGCGTACTTCAGACACTGAGGTCTGAGCGTTGGCGAGGTTGGTCAGCGTATCTTCGATCAGGATGTCGAGGGTCGCTGAGTCGGTCGGGTTATCCTGCAACGTGTCGAGACCCTGTCGTAAGCGGAATACGGTATCTGTGATACTTTGTTTGGGGCTGGATTTTGCCAGTACTTCATCGCCTGGTTTTGGGTCACCTGAGATTTTTATGCTTATGCCAGCCGCGACGATTTCGGCGCCTTTTGAGTAGGGTCGATCAGCAATACCATCAACAATGCGGCCGTCGGAGGCGCGGCGGATGGTGTAGTTCGGCCCCGGTGGATCAATCGCAGCTTCGGGGTTGAAGGTGACGATGAGGTCATCGGGGTAGAATTTGGCGTACGCTTCTTCATCGACCACGAATCCGGCATTTACTTGAGTCGTGCCTGTATTAAGTGGATTGACGGATGAGGTGAAGGTGTCTTTCGCGGCGCGAACATCCACAAACAGTTTTTTACCGTTGTCGCCTGTCGCAACACGTGTTGTATCGCCGATGGCGAGATAGCGCTGCCCTTCATCGCCCTGATATTCGTAGCGGCCGTTTTCTTTTTGTTGGAACGGCTGAGTCGCGCCTTTAAAACCACCAAAGATGAATTCGCCGTTCGGGTCTTTGGTGTTAAACAGTGATGCGAGTTGGTCTTCGAGCTGGCCGATTTCTGCCGAAATAGCCTGACGGTCGGTAATCGTGAGTGTACCAGAACCGGCATTTACGGTGAGTTCTTGCAGGCGCGTTAAGGCTTCGGTAATGGATTCAAGCGACGATTCTTCAAGCTTGAGACGGTTGTCTGCGGCGGTCATGTTACGGTCGTATTGATCGCGCTGCGCGAGGTCCTGCTGTAGTTGCAGAATTTTGGTTGATGCAATCGGGTCATCAGCTGGGGTTAATACCCGGCGTCCGCTGGATACCTGTTGCTGTGTTTTGTTCACAGACGCCTGCGCATCGAGGATGGCATTAAGGCCGAGGTTAAATGACTGGAGCGTTGCGATTCTCATAGTTTACTCCTCACCCTATCGGAAGGTGCTGATCAGGGTGTCGAAAATATCCCGGGCCACCTGAATGACCTGGGCACTGGCGTTGTAAGCCAGTTCATATTTAATCAGTGCGGCGGCTTCTTCATCGAGGTTCACGCCGGACGTTGCATCCACGGCGGTCTGCGAGTTACGCAACAGCACTTCAGATGAGTCACGATTGATCTGCGCCCGGCTCGTGACTGAGCCAACGACCTCGACAAGGCGCGCATAAGAGTCTGAGTAGCTGCTCTGACCTTTTACTGTTTTGGTACTTTGCAGTGCCGCCATTTCTACGCCATTGCGGCTATCGGACGTGCCGTCGCTGTTAAAGTCGACGGTAAATTCGTCGCCAACTTCGGCAATACCATCAATATTGACGTGGAAGCCAAATGCGACGGGCTCACCGACCGGGTCTGTCGGGAAGAGATTATTGCCCGGCGGTGCGATATTCAGATCGTAGTGCTCATCGACAATGACTTTAACCTGCCCACCAATGGATACTTTATTCGTGCCGACCGTGCCTGCACCGTTAACTTCCAGGCGTGGCTGGAAGGTAACCTGCCCTTTTTCGCTGATATCAACGTCGACATTGCCAGAGAAAACATAGCCAGAGTTTTCTATCGCCTGACGGAAACCTTCGAGTAGGTCGTCGCCGGTTTCAAAGGTGCCAGTCATTTCAAACGATATGGTGCCCTGCGAAGGGTCGCTGAATTCGTAAATGTAGGGGCCACCCTCTGAGAAGTCGTAGCCTTCAAATTTACTCAGCGGATCTTCGGTTTCCATAGCTGTGGCTTTCAGCGGGATATCAATGCCATTGCCAATGCGGAAGCTGTCACCTGCATCACCACGGAGTTCGAAGTCGAGGTCGTCGCCATTTAAATCAATGATGGTCAGTTTGCCGCCGTCACTTCGGGCGACGATGCCTGCGTCCTGCAGTTCGTAATTGGCGTTAATTCGATCTGCGAGGAAGTTTAATGTGATCGGATCAGGGACTTCATCCGGATAATTGGCATCGTATTGATTTTGATTCGGGCCAAGGGTTTGCGTCAGCACGACACCGTTTAAGGTAAATTCGGTATCGAGAAAGTTAATGCTGTCGGTTTCAAGGTCGGTAATTTCAACCGTGGTTCGTGCAGAGGCCTCTACACCGTCACGCTTGCTTAATGATTCTGCAATTTCACGAGCCGTGGCATTGAGCGGGGTAATGAGTGTACGCTGGTTGGCGGTCAGCCCGTTATTCGGGTTGGTAAAGCCGATATCAATGCGCTCAGGGAAAAAGCCATTCACTGAGTCTACGCTGGTACCGTTTTGTTGATACGTTGGTGAAACAGGTAACACACCGCCAAAGCTTGTGAACGCGGTTTTGCCTTCGTCCTCTGGCAATATGCTGTTACTGATGCCCGGCGTGAAGGTTTGGTTCATAAGTGGCGGAAACAACGGAATCGGATTACCCGGGTCTGTGTTGTCCAGCACATCATAGGTTGTTGGCGAGGTAAACCGAATCAGAAGCGGCGGTGTCATTTCACCTTCTTCTGAGAAGTAAGACGTCCCAAGGTTATAAACTTCGCCCTGGTCTATGCTGGCGTTACCCCGGTTACCGATAGCGGTATCTGTGCTGATCGGCGATGCGAGCGCCACCTGTTCAGCACGAGTGATGTTCATATCGAGATTCTGAGACTCACGACGCGTCGGTGAAATCAGAAAGCGGTCATTCTGCTGAAACGTGCCTGCTTCGAAACGAATTTCCATTCCGTCAATTTCAATCGACTCAGGAAATGCGCCGCTCAGAGCGTTAGTCTGTAATAACTCACCCGTATCGTTACGGAAAACACGATAGGTATAATCGTCCGGGCCGACAAAACGAATTTCATAGTCACTGGTGGTTAACTGAGTTGCGTCTTTGATTTCGACGGCAATCACCCGATCATCGGGATCTGCGTTATTACGATCTCCCAGCACACGCTGGTAAGTTTTCGTTGGCTCATTAATGTCAGTGAAAAAGTTTTCACCTTTAATGCCATCGTAATCAACGCCTAGTTTGTGCTGATCGTTCATCGTTTGGGCGATGACGAGACCCAAGCGACCTAGCTGGTTGAGGCTCGGATCAAGTACCTGATCACGAAAGTCGAGAATACCGCCGAGTTGTCCGCCGGTAATTTCTCGCGTGACGTTCTGAACCGCAGTGCCTTTACGGAAATAGATATCCACACGTGAGGGGTCTTTCGCGCCTACATCGGTAAATACTTCGTTGAATTCGTTACCTACCACCAGCGCCTGACCATTACCGATAAAAACGTTGAAGACGCTGTCGTCCTGCTCAACTATATTTACCTGAACGTATTCAGATAATTCTTTTAGTAAGCGGTCACGCTGATCCAAAAGCTCACTCGGCTCGCGACCTTGGGCAGACGCAGAAGCAAACTGAATTTGTTCGTTCAGTTCGGCGATAGATTCTGCGATGGTGGTGATTTCACCGGCGATGACTTCCATCTGGCCGTTGATGATATCGTTCTGCTCAAACAGACGATCACTGATGGCACTGAAGCGGTCGACAAGGCCATTCGCCTCACTGATTAATACTTCGCGTGCAGGCAGAGAGGATGGATCATCCACCGTGGCTTGCAACGCGCCAAACATACTTTCCAGGCCCGGTTGTACACCAGTACCGCTGTCTGCCAGCAAACTATTGATCTGCCCTGCATTGACGGAAAGTGCATTAAATTCGTTGAAGGTCGAAGTATCACGACGCAGCTGTTCTGTTAAAAACTGATCGTATACACGGCGTACAGAATCAACATTCACCCCCGAGCCAACCCAGATGCCATTACGGAACTGCGGGTTATTCTCGTTGAAACTCACTTCCTGTCGGGAATAGCCTTCGGTACCCGCATTAGTGATGTTGTTACCGGTGATTGTCAGCGCCGTTTGCTGGGCACGCAGACCGGAAATACCAATATCAAGAATATTAGCCATCCTGGTTCTCCAGTGTCGTCGCGTTCAGCATATTGTTGAGCGTGTTATTCAGCAGGTCGCCGTTATAAATACGCTCTACTTTGTTGCCGTATTCTGGGTCTGTTGCATAGCCACCTTTCTGCAGCGCATGGCCGTATGTCTGACCAGTGGACTGTTCGTTAATAGCGCTCTGATAACGAGTAGAGTCGCGCAGGAAGTCAGCGTAATCCTGCAGGCCGTCTTCAAGTGACGCGTACGAGCGGAAGTCTGCCTGCTCGTTCACTTTTACACCCTGACGGTATTCGTGTGTCTGGATGCTGACCACATCGCCATCCCAGCGGCTGTCGGCTTTAATACCAAACAGATTGTTCGATGGGCGGCCGTCTTCACCTTTGATGGTGTACTTACCCCAACCTGTTTCAAGCGCGGCTTGAGCAACAATCGCTTTTGGATCAACGCCCAGATCAGCACCGACGCGTTCAGCATAAGGGTAAACAGCGGCAACAAATTCTGCCGGAGAGGCAAAGCTTTGCCCCTTAGTACCGGCGCCAGTGGTGGCTGATTGATTAGTATCGACATCGGAATCATCGACCGGCGCAGGACGCTGTGGAAGCTTATCGAGCTCTTCTTCAACACGCTTGATGGTTTGCGAAATTCCGGTAAAACGGCGATCGAAAATCTGGCTCTGATCGACCTTACCTGTGGCATCCGGGTTCATGCCGTACTGCGACATCAGCTGACGGTGAATAACCTCGGCAAGGCCCGTGCCCTCGCCTTGTGTGAGGGTTACAGCCATCTGATCGTCGTACATGTTCTGGTAGAAATCAGCCTCGGGAGAGCTGAACAGAGAGTCTTCTGAAAATACATTTGAAGCGTCACGCATGGACTTCATCATCATGCTGACGAACATGGATTCAAACTGCTTAGCGACTTCTTTTAACGCGGCGTCCTGGTCGGATTTACCCAGCGCACGGATGCCCTGAAGCCCGTTAATATCAGTAAATACGTTTGCCGCGTTGTGTGAATTCTGAATCATGCAATGCACCTCTACAGAGGAAATTGCAAAAGGTGGGCCAAGGTTGGGGGGGGCGGGTNTTTCGGGGATNTGATCCCCTCCTACATCANGCTTGTCCTGTAGGAGGGAAGCTTCTTCCCGACATTGCNGAGGNCGATACGTTGTTCGGGGATATGATCCCCTCCTACATCATGCTTGTCCTGTAGGAGGGAAGCTTCTTCCCGACATTGCCGAGGCCGATACGTTGTTCGGGGATATGATCCCCTCTTACATCATGCTTGTCCTGTAGGAGGGAAGCTTCTTCCCGACACAATCCTTAACGGTCTCATGCTTTCTCGCGATTGCCATACATGATTGCGTTTTACTAGATTGTCCAGAAGCTACGAAGTGGATATCAAAAAAAATGCAGGGACATAAGGCATTACGAAAGGGGCGCTTTTCGCAAGAATATAATATTTACCATGTCACTGTTGTGACTTGTCAGAGACAGCACATTTTTTCTTCATTCGGTACCGCATCAACACTGGCAAAGATCTTGAACTCTCCTAGTGTACTTAAGACGAGCTCCATATCTGCATGGGTAATTATGCCAGATCATTGGCATGCTATCGTCCAAGTAGGCCGGTACGACTCACTCTCTAAAGTTGTTGGAAGAATCAAGGCTATTTCTACCAGGGTGATTCATAACGAGAGATTATGGGAAGGAGATATATGGAGCAAAGCGTTTCACGATCGTGCACTCCGGTCGGAGAGTGAGTTGTTACCACTAGCGAGATATATCGTTGCTAACCCTATCCGAGCTGGATTGGCGCAGAAGGCAGGGAACTATCCGTTCTGGAATGCCGTGTGGGTATAAAATCATAGTCAATTGTCGGGGATATGATCCCCTCCTACACATCCGTAATTTCCTCCACACCTCTCGGGGATATGATCCCCTCCTACAAACGCACCATCACATCAAATACTTTTTGATGTTCTTCTGGCCTTGCTGTTGTGAGCCCACTTGCTTCTGCTCAGCTTTTAATTGCTCAAGCAATTCCTGTTCTTCTTTCAACAGGTCTTCAAGAAACACTTGCTGTTCGTTAGTCAGGTCGATGAGGTCGCTGACTTGAGAAAACCACTCGCGCATCAGTTCGTTGCGTTTCTGGATGCGTTCTTCGACACCTTCTTTTACGCCCTGACGAATCAGGGAGCGTAGTTCAAGCGAGAGGTTTTTTACCTGGCTAAATAGGTCGTTATTCATATGACGATTAATTCTGCTTTGAGGGCACCGGCTTGTTTCATGGCTTCGAGTATTGCCATGAGGTCTCCGGGGGCGGCGCCAATTTCATTTACGGCTTTGACGATGTCGTCGAGCGTGACGCCAGGGCCGAATTTAAACATGCGGCTGTCGCCGCCATCATCGATGTTGATGTTAGTTTGCGGAACCACAACCGTCTCACCTTCAGCCAGCGCGTTGGGCTGTGCCACTTCGAAGTCTTCGGTGATGGTGACGGTCAGGCTACCGTGTGTCACGGCCACTGGTTCTATCTGTACTTTTTGCCCCATAACTATGGTGCCGGTACGGGAATTAATAATAATTTTTGCGCGTTCGGTGCCGGTTTCTATCTCAAGATTTTCTATCACCGACAGGTAGGCAACGCGCTGACTTGTATCGCGCGGAGCACTGACCCGGATACTTGTAGCGTCGAGGGCTTCGGCAGTGCCCGGCCCCAGCAGTTCGTTGATTTTATCGGTCATTGACCGCGCGGTGGTGAAGTCGGGTTGATCCAGGTTGAAGATCAGACTGTCGCCGCGTCCAAAGCTGCTGGGTACGGCTTGTTCAACCGTCGCGCCGTTGGGAATGCGCCCGACGCTGGGGACATTAACGGTGATGCTTGAGCCGTCGTTGCCTTCGGCACCAAAGCCACCGACGACGAGGTTACCCTGAGCAACCGCGTAGATGCCGCCATCAGCGCCCTTTAAGGGGGTAAATAACAGTGAGCCACCGCGCAGGCTTTTGGCATTGCCCAGTGACGATACGGTAACGTCGACCCGCTGGCCGGGTTTTGAGAACGGCGGCAGTTCTGCAGTAACAGATACGGCAGCGACGTTTTTCAGTTTCGGGTCAGTGCCTTGCGGTAGGGTGATCCCGAACTCGTTCATCATGTTACGGAAAGTCTGTGTGGTAAACGGGGCTTTATCGCCCGTACCGTCGAGACCAACCACCAGGCCGTAGCCGATCAATTGGTTTGAACGCACGCCTGATATACTGGTGATGTCTTTGATTCGCTCCGCATGGGCCAGAGCTGGAATCGTGCTGACCAGCATTATGACGAGTAATTGACGCCAGTTTTTCATCGTTTCATCCGCATTACGTATCTGATTGCAGGGTTTAGGTCGTATTTGAGGAATAATGCGAAGGGTGTGCCAATTGGGAAATGATCGTGGGAGCGAATCAGGCTTTTAATCCCTGTGGGAGCGAATCAGCCGGAGGCTATTCGCGAATATCACTACTGCAACTGCCCAATCGCTATTAGCCAGACAAGCTGGCTGAATAGCTCCTACAAAATATTGAATCAAAACGGCCAGAGCGGTGACATAAAGATGCGGTCAGCCCAACCTTGTTTGGTGCTGTTGTTGAGGTTGCCACGACCACCAAATGAGATGCGTGCATCGGCTACTTTGCTTGAAGCGATGGTGTTTTCAGGGGTAATGTCTTGTGGACGCACCAGGCCCATAATACGAATATATTCGTCACCTTCGCTCAGGGTCAGCCATTTTTCGCCGCGTATCTGTAGTACACCGTTAGGCAGAATATCGGATACCGTCACACTGATCTGACCAGTCAAGCTGTTGGAGCGATCTGCCTCGCCTTTACCGGAGAACTGTCGATCGTTCACGGTTTCTGAATCCATGGTCAGGTTCTTCCAACCGGGTACTGTTCCCATGAGTGACGGCACTGCCATGTTGTTGTTGGATGATTTATCGGCCACCGTTTCTGCTGATTTCGACGATTGATATTCTTCGTCGAATATCACGGTGATGATGTCACCAATCCGGTTGGCCTGCTGGTCGGTGTACAAACCTACGCTGTAGCGCGGCTGGAACAGCGAGCCGTCATTGGTCGGCGGCGCTTCGAGGCTTTGTGCCGATACAGGCGCAAACGCTGGGTCATCCGGGAATACGTCGCGCTCTTGTTGAATACTGCTGCATGCGGTCAACAGACCAGTACTTGTAAGTGCAATAAATGCGTTAACTAACAGGCGTTTCATATCACACCTCCATCAGGTGTTCTGTGTCAGGAACTGCAGCATCTGATCGGCTGCTGACACGACTTTTGAGTTCATTTCGTAGGCGCGCTGAACGGTGATCATTTTCACCAGCTCTTCAACCACTTCGACGTTGGAGTTTTCGAGTGCGCCCTGCACTACCCGACCAAAACCATCTTCACCCGGAACTCCACCTTGAGGAGCACCACTGGCTGCGGTTTCCAGAAAGAGGTTGCCACCGGCTGCCTGAAGGCCTGCTGGGTTAATAAAGTCGACGGTCTCGATCTGGCCTAGCTGCTGCGGATTCGGGTCTCCGAACATGGTTGCCTGGACAATACCGTCTTCACTGATGGTGAGGTTGTTGGTCTGCTCAGGGATAACAATCTGCGGCTCTAACGGATAGCCGTTGACGTTCACTACGGTGCCTTCGTTATTGATGTGGAAGGTACCGTCACGCGTATAGCCGATGTTGCCGTCAGGCATCTGAATCTGGAAAAAACCTCGACCATTTACCGCGATATCCAGCGGCTGATCCGTGATTTCGAGCGAGCCTGTTGTGAATACTTTCTGTGTACCTGCGGTACGTACACCGGTACCGAGTTGCAGACCGGATGGCAGGCGACTGTCGGCTGAACTGTTGGCACCCGGCTGACGCTGAATCTGGTAGATCAGGTCTTCGAATACCGGACGGTCTTTTTTGAAGCCAGTGGTCGCTACGTTAGCGAGGTTGTTTGATACGGTGGTCAGCGCGAGGTCTTGTGCTTCGAGCCCGGTCTTACTGACCCAGAGTGCGTTCATCATAGTGCTGACTCCTTATTGATTCGACATGATCTGTGTCGTGGCGGCTGCCAGCTCGTCGACACGTTTCATCATTTTTACCTGCATTTCATACTGACGGTTCAGCTGAATCAGGCTGGTGAGTTCGGTGACGGCATTGACGTTACTGCTTTCAGTAAAGCCGCCAACAACGCTGACATTAAGGTCTGGCTGAGCCGGTGGGGTGCCCTCTTCACGAAAGCGGAATAAACCGTCTTCGCCTTTTTCTAATGTTTCAGGGTCTGGATTAACGAGCTTGAGCTGCACCGGTTCGGCAACGCCCGCAGGCACTTCGCCAAGTGGCTGAATCGTAATAATTCCGGCCTTTGAGATATTGATTTTTTCGAATTCGGGCAGTACCACAGGACCGCCGTCACCAATGAGCTGACGACCACTGCCATTCACCAGTCGACCTAGCGGATCGACGCTGAGGTCACCGGCGCGGGTATAGGCTTCCTGGTCATCCGGGCCGACAACGGCAAACCAACCTTTCCCTTCAATCGCGAGATCCATGTTGCGGCCCGTCTCCACCAATGAGCCCATGCTCATGTCACTGGCGGGACGTTCGGTCATGGCGTACGCACGCGATGGAAAGTGTTCACCGAACACGCCTTGCGCCCGGCTTTGGGTGTAATCAGAGCGGAAACCTGTGGTCGCAACATTGGCCAGGTTGTTGGCGTGTGCAGTTTGCCCGTAGGTGTTCTGTTTGGCCCCGGACATGGCGATGTAGAGTGCGCGGTCCATAGTGGTTGCCTTTCAATAGTTCAGTTACATGAAGCATTGCGAAGGCTGTGCCAACTATATTTTCTTATTAAAAATCAATTAGTTATATAACATCCAGGCGGATTTTGAGTGTCGATATGCCGGTGGTAGGATGTGGAAACGGCAAGCGGTTGCCAGGGTGGCAAAACCTGTGGGAGCTATTCAGCCAGCTTGCCTGGCTAATAGCGATTGGGTTAATCGCGAATAGCCTCCGGCTGATTCGCTCCCACAGTGTTACTGCTGATCTGCTTCCACAGTATTACTGCTGATCTGCTTCCACAGTGTTACTGCTGATCTGCTCCCACAGTGTTACTGCTGATCTGCTTCCACAGTGTTATGGCTGATCTGATCCCACAGTATTACTGCTGATCTGCTTCCAC
>PBQA01000001.1 GCA_002724925.1 Oceanospirillaceae bacterium | reverse complement strand
ATACTACCAAGGTCCACGACCCCATCACTCAGACCATCAGCCGCATCCGCAGCGGCCAAATCCGCTGCCGTGATCAGATAACTCTCACCAGAGTCAGAGCCCCCACCATCAGCTCGATAAGCACCAATGATCAGATCACTCTTGCCATCGCCATCGACATCGCCCGCCGAAGCGACCGAGAAACCAGAAGAGTCGCCAGTATTAGCACCATTAAATTTATAGGATCCTGGCTGGCTTGCTATACTACCAAGGTCCACGACCCCATCACTCAGACCATCAGCAGCATCCGCAGCGGCCAAATCCGCTGCCGTGATCAGATAGCTCTCACCAGAGCCATAGCCCCCACCATCAGCTTGATAAGCGCCAATGATCAGATCATCCTTGCCATCGCCATCGACATCGCCCGCCGAAGCGACCGACCTCCCGGAAAAGTCGCCAGCATTAGCACCATTAAATTTATAGGATCCTGGCTGGCTGGCTATACTACCAAGGTCGACGACGCCATCGCTCACACCATCGGCAGCATCCGCAGCGGCCAAATCCGCTGCCGTGATCAGATAACTCTCACCAGAGTCAGCTCCCCCACCATCAGCTTGAAAAGCGCCAATGATCAGATCACTCTTGCCATCGCCATCGACATCGCCCGCCGAAGCGACTGAGTAACCAGAAGAGTCGCCAGCATTAGCACCATTAAATTTATAGGATCCTGGCTGGCTTGCTATACTACCAAGGTCCACGACCCCATCACTCAGACCATCAGCCGCATCCGCAGCGGCCAAATCCGCTGCCGTGATCAGATAACTCTCACCAGCACCTCGGGCACCAATGATCAGATCATCCTTGCCATCGCCATCGACATCGCCCGCTGAAGCGACCGAATAACCAGACTGGTCATACGCACTCACACCAACAAAGCGATAAAGAGACATAAACTAACACCCCCATAAATACTTATATACTATTATAACTATTGAAAAATAGCCCCTGCAAACGCACCATGAACAAGAACAAACCTTAAAATCTTGTCACAAAGCGATCCTGAGAGCCCCCTCCCTACCCTTAGTAGCCCGCCCAAAAAAACTGCTTCATGCCACCGACAATGGTACATGCCCCAATAGCCCATAAGAAATATCCGGATACGCCAAATTGGGCAATGATTTATCATGTCACTTACGCCCCAATATGCCGAGCTGCAACTCAATCTCTGTATCGCCCAGTCGCTATTTGAAGCCCACCACTACACTTGAGACTTTACTCAAACGATCAATAATGGCCTCGGTACGGCCAAAACTAGAATTTTGCTGTGCCCCATAATTTGACGTAAATGGGATATCCACAGCAGCGCCTATTCTGTGCATAAACAGTGCCACCTTCAATAAACCCATTTCATTAAACATTCACTCAACGGCCATTAACCGCCTATTGAAGATTTCAAGGATGCCATGCCCTGACTTCACTTGATTGGGCCCATGTTTCCATTTGCAACGCACCAAATCTTATGAAATCATTCCCATTCTGCCCCATCAAAAATGCAATCATTCCTACTAGGAGTCTATCATGGGGCCTAAACTACTTAAGACTAATGCATCACCGACCCGCGGCCATAACCACCTGAACTATGAGGTGGTGTTGCGACCGGTGGCCGAGCTCAAACCATATACCCGCAACGCGCGCACCCACTCCAAACAGCAGATACGCCAGATTGCCCGCAGTATCTTAACGCTTCGGCTTCACTAGCCCGATCCTGATTGGTGATGATGACAGCATCATTGTTGGCCATGGCCGGGTATTGGCAGCAAAACTGTTGGGCATACTATCTATGCCAACTGTTCGGCTCTCTCATCTCAGCGCGGAGGAACGGCGTGCCTATGTGCTAGCCGATAACAAGCTGGCCCTGAAGCTGCAGTTGGGTATGTTTGCAGATCATGGGGATCAGACTGATGTCATTGAGCACGGCGCCGTAACAAGTAAACCGGAACAGGTCCGCCTTTCACTGCCGATGCGTATTCGGCAGCGCGGCGTTGAGATGAAGCTGGTTCTGGGAGCTGGCGTGCCGCAGCCAGCAGCTAAGCCTGATGCCACGCTGATCCGGGCCATCGCCCGTGGACGCAGATGGTTCAGCCTGATCTGCGATGAGCAGCGCCCATTGAATGAATTGGCGAAAGAGGAGCAACTCAGTCCACGCTACATAGCTCGGCATCTGAGGCTGGCGTTTCTGGCGCCGAAGATTGTTAAAACGATCCTGGATGGTCGGCAGCCACCGACGCTTACCTTGGAAATGCTGAGACAGGTGGAGTTGCCGCTCTGCTGGGAAGCGCAAGAGAACCAGCTTGGTTTTGACTGAAGATCGGATGAATAGATGGTGATGGTAACTAGGGGCACTCAGGTGCCCCAAATTTGTTCCATATGCCGGTCATAGCGACAAAGCGCACCGTGGGAATTGCAAACAGAGTCACTGTCGCGGAAACCGACTCTGTTTGGTGCTGTTCGTATGGCCCAGAGCACTGAACCAAGCGCCATGCCTTTGTATTCTTTGAACGAATACAGAGACCTGGAAACCCAGGAAAACATAGAGAAATGCATGGCGGGGCTGTCAGCCTAAACGCAATAGGTCCCAGAATTTCTACATAAAGGCCGTTTCAGGCCGCCAGCAGTTGGCACCATTCTGCGAGAGCTTGGTTGCGGTGGTTCTTGTATCTGGGGCGGGTTTCGAGTGAGCGGTTCTGGTTGAAGTGGTTATCAACGGAAGCGTGTATCGAGACGAACTTTTGCAGGCAGCTCATCTGCCTAAACCGGAGCATCGACCGCTCTCGTCGCCGGAATGGTAAATGCGTATTCTCCGCACGGTTGTTCAGGTACCGGCCAGTATGCTGGCTAGCTTCATTACCAATTTCAATCATGGCGGCGCGATATGAGCGCAGCTTGTCCGTGACAATCACTCTGGGCTGGCCGTATTGCTTCATGGCCTTCTTCAGAAACGCCAGTGCCGCCGCCTTGTCGCGCTTTCTGGTGACAAAGCTCTCGAGCACCTCGCCCTAATGGTCCACCGCTCGCCCGAGGAGGCAGCTTCTTCTGACAGAGCCTCTTAATCGGAAGCTTTCAAGTTGGCTCTCGCTTAATTTATGGGCATTCTGAAGCGCATGACTTTTGGTGTTTTCATTCATCGAACAGACTCAATCTACGATGATGTCCCTTCGGAAAGATATCAGTTTCCGAAACAGTACCTCACACGTGCGCAGCAGTGTGAGGGCGATTGGATTGTTTATCTTGAACCTTCAAAAGTGAGGGGCACGAAAGGTTATTTCGCCGTGGCCAAAGTGCAAGAGATCATTGCCGACCCGCGAAACGCTGACATGCATCTAGCTGTCATCGAACCTGGGTCATATCTAGACTTTGGCGACCCGGTACCGTTTCGCGATGCTGACGACATCATAGAGCAGGGCCTTTTGAATGATGATGGAAAGATATCGGGCCGTGCTCAGGCAGCTGTAAGAGTGCTATCTCCAGAAGACTTTGCACGGATCGTTGAACGCGGTCTCGGAAAGGATGACGATATCCTACCACGAACTGATCAAAGCGTGCCGGTCAGTGGTTTGCAAGAAGCGCATGCACCATTTCAACATCTGCCCGCACGTCAACGGATAAGCCAGTTAACGAACCGTGCTGTTCGTGACCGGAACTTTCGAAAAAACGTGCTCCGCGCCTACGGTGAACGATGCGCAATAACAGGGCTACGAATTATAAATGGCGGCGGACGTGCAGAGGCCGAGGCCGCTCACATAAAACCAGTGGAGCATGACGGCCCAGACATTGTGAGCAACGGGCTCGCACTATCCGGCACTGCACATTGGATGTTTGATCGAGGATTGATTGGGCTATCCGACGATTTGGATATACTCGTATCCAGACAGAGTAATGATCCTGATGCCGTAAAGACTATCGTCAACTTGTCCGGTAAGCTTATGGCTCCAGACCGTCCTGCCAACCGGCCGAGGCGCGAGTTTGTTGCTTGGCACCGAGAAAATTGTTTCAAGCATTAGCCCCCCCCCNTTTTTCTTAGTCGTTCACTGGACCTNCTGCNGCTTCCGGCACATCCTTGACCGAGAGCATTCTCAGCTGAGCGCGGGTCAGCTTCTTGGATGCAACTGCCAGCCGTTTGGCCTGGCGGCGGAGATAGGTCTCAAACAGGTTGCGCACGGCGTGGCCGTTGCCGAACCGGTCGCCGCGCGCGGTGTGGATAGGCCGATATAGGGCTCGCCTGCCTTATCGATTGCCTGGCGTGGAGCATGCCAGCAAATCCCGCTGTTTCTTCTGACAGTGCCCATCGTGTCTTAGATTTGTAAATTCAATAATTTTCCATTATGGAAAATCACCAGCCGACGCATAGCCATTATACTGAGTTAGCTAATCGCCCAGATACCATTCGTAAACCTCGCCGAGGTAGCGGCGTGCTTTGTCGCTTAATCGGGCGATGCCTAGGGTGCGGGCTAGGGTTAGGATGGGGTCTTCGGACTGAGCGATATCGGCGGCACAATCATCCAGTACCGATGCGATCTCCGTACGGGACACCTCTTGGATCCATCGGTTCTCCAGACCGCGATATGGCGTACGCTCGGTAAAGCCACCTTGCGGCCAGACAAAGACTTTGCCAGTTTCATCGCACTGATCGGTATGCGCGGCTGCCTCCTGAACACGGGTGTTGATCTGTTTGCCGGTTCGTTGCCAGCCATGGCGGCGGGCAATTTGGGCAGCAAGCGAGTTTATCGGTAACGGTGCGTGGGCCACCAAGACCTCATCGATCATCGCGCGCAATACTGGTAAATAGTCGTCGTTGTAGAACCGTTCGGGATCTGGAGCTTGAGCTGGAATTTGAGCACGATCAGGATTTATCATGCGGTCTAGCGCGGCACTTGGCTTGATATCTGACGCTGATGGCCCGGCATCGACTTCCAGTTCAGCCTCTTCAGCTGCTTGATCGGCGGCTACGGCTTCGGCCTCACGCTCCTGCCGAAACATCGTAAGACGATCATTCAGCGCTTGATCCAAACGCTCAACAACCGTGGCCGCATCGCGGAACCAATCGGTCGACCAGACCCGCAAGATATGCCAGCCGAGCCCCTCCAAAACGGCTTGCCGGACTTTATCCCGGTCGCGGGCGGTGGCGGCACTGTGGTAGGTCGCACCATCACATTCAATCCCTGCCAGGTAAGCGCCGGCACGCTCGGGATTGACGATGCCGAGATCAATACGGAATTTCGAGACGCCGATCTGGGTACGGACCTCCCAGCCCTTTTGGCGCAACGCCTCGGCTACCGCCTCTTCAAACGGATTTTCCGCCGGGCCAAGTGATCCTTGATCCGCCGCCTTAAGCGCCTCAGCACCACGCGCCGCGTAATCCAAGAACGCCTTTAGGTGCTGAACCCCCATGGCTTTGGTGCGGGAGAGGTCGATATCATCGGGTAAGATCGAGGAGAAGACGTGCAATTCTTGGCGGGCACGGGTAACGGCCACATTTAAGCGCTTCTCACCCCCCTCTTGGTTCATGGGGCCGAAATTCATCGATAGCGTGCCGGTCGAGGTCGGCCCGAAAGTGATGGAAAACAGCATTACATCACGCTCATCACCCTGAATATTCTCGAGGTTCTTCACCATCAGAGGCTCTTGCCGATCCTCAGCAAAGAACCATTCAAACGCCGTATTCGCGCGCCGCATATCATCCAACAAATCCTGGATCAGGCCCTGTTGTTCAGCATTAAACGTCACCACCCCCAGGGTTGGGCGGTCTTTCTCCTCAAGGGCCAGCCACTCAATCAGCCGCGTCTTAATCATCGCCACGACCGCCTTCGCCTCAATCGGGTTCTTACGCCCCTCACCCCGGGCATAAATGCCCTCGACCTTATGGAATTGCACCGCCTCACTGCCGGTCGCTGGCGCCGGGAAAGTGACCAATCGGTCGTTGTAATATTGGCTGTTTGAGAACGCGATCAGCGCTTCATCACGGCTGCGGTAATGCCAATCCAGCTGACGGCTTGGGATACAGTTTTTCACCTCTTCCAAGATCGACGGCATATCCTTCGGTACGCCACTATCACCGTCGTCATCATCGTCATCATCCGCTGCCCGACCAAAATTATTAGTCGGTGGCATTTGCTTGGGATCGCCGACAATGATCGATTGCTTGGCCCGCGCAATAGCGCCCACCGCATCCCAGGTGGTGATCTGCGACGCCTCATCGAAAATCACCACATCAAACGCGGCCTGGCCAGCTGGTAGATACTGGGCAATCGACAGGGGTGACATCAACACACAAGGGGTAAGTTTTGAGAAGGTTGTCGGCATATCCGCGAGCAAGGATCGGATTGTCTTACGTGGGCGCGTCTGACCGCGCAGTTTTTTCAGCTGACCCAGCTCTGAGCCCGAGGGTATCGGTGTATTGGCACCCGGCAGGGAGTGGTGGATGCGCCGCATAAGCTCCTGAGGCGCCTGTTTTGATGCCTTACGATCCAACTCACGGAATGCCCGGATAGTGTATTCATGACCGAGCAAGGTGAACTGCCGCAGGCATTGATGGCTATCCATCGCCTTTGGTAACCACCAGCGCGCGTAAGCCTCACGCAAGGCGGTGCGTAAGCCATGCTCATCCGCAAGATTTATCTGATCGGCCTTGAGCGCATCGATGAGCGGCCCCAGCCCCTTTGCGAGCGCTTTGTTCTCAACGCTGCGCCAATTGACCCAGTGCTGAAGCTGGGTTTTCGCGGCCGCCACGTGATCTAAAGCCGCCATCAAATCGGGCGCGGTCAGATTATCCGGGATCACGCCGCCCTTATCGGTGAACGCGATTGCAGCTTGTTGATAGGCATCAGAGGCTGATTGCCACGCGTCAAACACATCTTGTAAGTTCTGGCCCTGGCCTTGCATCAGCCCGTTTTGGGCGGCCTCCCAGGCTACCGCGTCGGTGACATGGGGGGCTATTTTCTGGATTGTGTCGCGGGTCGTGATCGCCTGGGTAATCAACGCCATCGCGGCCTTGCCATCACGAGCATCACCCGCAAGGCTTGCCACGGGGTTATCGCGCAGCGCCGCTAAACACTCACGGATTGTCCGCAGGGCGCGCAGATCACAATCCGGGTCAGCCACACCCTGTGCCGCATAGGTCGTGAGCAGTTTGCGCAGCTGGCGGCGTTTGAAGAAAGAAAGCGGCCAGATGGCCGTGCTGGCCCGCCGCCAATCGGCGTCCAAATCATCGAGCGGTATCCGTTCAATCTCCGCCTCATCGTAATGGGCCACCAGCTTTCCTTGATATTTGGCCAAGCGGTCCAGCTGCTTTTGCAACGCCTCACCGTCTTGCTCAAGGTCCGCCGCCGGGCGATCAGGCACGGCACGCACATCGAGTGCCGTCGGTTTGAGCCGTTCGGCCAAGGCCGTGAACAACGCCGCATAGCCCGCGTCTAACGCGTCACCCGGTGCCAAACCAAGGGCAGTGGTCAGCGCCTCTTTGCAGTCCCGCAGCCGCGCGGTGGCCGCGTTCAGGTCATGGGCGGCACTAATGATCACATCTTGCCAGCCAAAGGACCAATCGGCAGCACCGATCACGATGAGCGGCGGCGCATCACCGGTTGCCGTGAACGCGCGTTGCAGATCATCCGCCAGATCAAGCAGCGCGGTAAAACTCTTCTGATCATGCAAGTCTTTGTTGTGCTTGTGGAATTCGATTGTCAGGCCTTGGGGCTTCTTGGCAATCCAGCCTAGGGCCTCGTAGATTGAGATACCTTGAGTGCCTTTGGCGTGAATGGCTTGAACATAGGTATTCAGCTCATCACGTTTGAGGCGCAGACCTTCATTGATATTGACCCATTCTTTCTCGGTGTATTGTGCCGACCGATCCCAAGCCCGGCCTAGCTTCTCGATCACCCGCTTACGGTCGGTTTTGTTGGAATGAAGCTCAAGCACAGCATCGCCGACCCCGTGATCGTCTAGGCGGCGTTTCACCACATCAAGAGCCGCAGCTTTTTCCGCCACAAACAAGACGGTCTTTTTGTTGGCCAATAGCTGACAGATCATGTTGGCAATCGTCTGGCTTTTGCCCGTTCCCGGCGGCCCGATTAACACGAAGTCCTGGCCTTGTTCGGCGGCAACCACGGCGGCCAGCTGCGAGCTGTCGGCGGGTAAGGGGGTGATCAATTGCTCAGGCGCTTTTTTCCGGTCCAGAGCATCGGGCTCTATCGGTTCACGAACACCGCTGGAAAACGGCCGGTCTGGGTTATCGAGCAGATAGGAGACCAAGCGATTGGTGCGCAATTGATCGGTACGGTCGACCAAATCCTTCCACATCAGATATTTAGCAAAGGAAAAGGTCGAAATGGCGGTTTCCTCAACCACCTCAAAACCGGGCACGTCTCGTACCGCGCGGCGCATCAACTCAAACACCAGGGGGATATCAACCCCGCTCTCATCTTCGGGCAAATCGCCCTCAAGAGATGGCAGATCAATCGCAAAATCGCGTTTCAGAAGTTGCAACAAGGTTGCGTTAAACCGGGTCTCATCCTCATGATGGGCAAGCCGGAAATTCGACAGCGCCGAGGCGCGGCTCAATTTCACCGGGATCAACAGCAAGGGCGCGCGATAGGTTTTGGGGTCCCCATCCCGTTGCCAGCGTAAAAACCCCGCCGCCAGGAACAGGGTATTGGTGCCGCCTTCCTGCATATCGCTCTTCGCCTTGCGATACAGGGACAGCAGGCGGTTATCAGCATCCTTTTTGGTCAGATCGACACTGATTTGTTTTTGGGCATAGGCGTTGTCGATCACCCGACCATAAATGTCCTTACGTTCAGCCGATGACACCTGACGCTCGCCAATGGGATCCTCATCCTTGATCGGGTAGACCTTAAAGCTGATGCCGTTGTGCAAATCATCCTCAAAAGTACCCACATCGGGCACCAAGCATGGCAGGGTTTGCTTGGTGTCCCGATAATTGAGTAGGCGGCTTCTTAAGGTGAGGTCTAAGAGCTTACCTTGCCATTGCTCAATTCGACCTTTTGGCGTTGTTGGGGTAGCGTCCACACGGTCATCGGACAGATCCCCCAGCGGTAGGGGCTTCGGTAGAGCGGCGGCGGTTATCGCGTCGTCCTCAGTACCGCCTTGCGCCGCGCTATCAGGGTCAAGACGCCCTATCGTCCGGTGACTCGCCAGGGGGTAGATGCCAGCTGACCGGGCGCGTTTGATATCAATCGCTGCTTGAAACTTATGCTCTTCCGCCTCGCTCAATTGTTGTTTTGCTTGCTGGGAAGCTTGGTCAAGGCCGATGGCTGGTTTTTTGGTTAAGGCCACGGTTTCCGCCACGCAAAATTCCCGCGCTTGGATTGCCTTTCGCACCGCCACCACATCAGGTTCGGTGACCGTGCCAAAATCACGATCTACCAACCACACCCCGACAAAGGCATGGCCCTCAGTGAACACCACAACCGGGTTAAGCCCCGCTTGTTCCCAGGCGGCGGCCATGAATAAGGAAGTATCCAGACAGGTGGCCAGACCCTCGCGGGTGACCCGCTCGGGCAGGCGAATTTTCTGGCCTTGAATCTCAAACGATGCGGGCGGGTTGCTATAGGTCAGGCCCAGCCCAGTGACCGCTGACCAAATGGCCCCAGAAAGCATCCACGCCCGTCCCGGATCTCCGGATTGATAGCCGTCCATGGAACCATCATGGCCTTCGCGCTCTAACAACCGGGCCGCCTCTTTCAGCACGCCGGCAATGGCCGGATCATTGGGCGAGACATAAGCGGCCAGCAACCGGTCCATGGCCGCCAACCCGCCCCAATGGTCGCGGGGCAGCAAATCTATGTCATGAATCCAACTGGCCAATAAATCCGTGCCGTCTTGCAAGTCAGGTTCTTCGGCCATTTGCCCTATATCATCACCGCCACGCCCACCGGTGGCTCCAGTGGCGCTCGTGCCGCCCTCACCCATGCCGTGTAAGGTAAAGGTAAGGGTGCCGCGTTCGGCCTCATCCAAGCCATCGAGCCGTTCGAGATCAAGGCGCAGGTCTAGGTCTTTCAGGACCAATTTTTGGCCCGGCGATAGCTGTTCAATCGACCAGCTTTTAGGGCGCAAAATTGCCGGATAAGCATCAAGGCGTAAGGTTAAACCAGTATAGGCCTTATTCGTCGGGTTGGTCAGGGCCAGCGAGTGGATGACAGGAATTTTGTTTTGAGCGGAGGCGAAATTGACTTTGCCCGCTAACGCCACCTCAAGCACTGGTTCGTGATGCACCGCTTGATCCACCGCATCATCCGCATCATTCGAGGCCAGCACCGGCCGCTCTAAACCATCCATCAGCCCATCCCCTAAGCCCCCAAAAGAGAAGAAGATCATACGCATCAATGTATTAGGCGCAAGTATTTTACGGTGAAAGTAAAGGTTCGCAGCCAGAATTATTCGAACCCTTCGCCCTGCAATAAATCGGCGATATAGGCGGCGGTTGCCTCTTTAGGTATATCATCCAGCTTCTGTTTCTTCACCAAACCCGGGATATCAAAATAGCGATGGCCCATCATACCGCCGGGGGATCTTTTCATTAGGTTGGTCGGCACAAAGTTATCGACCACATAAAAGCGATGGGGGTCGGCGGCAAATCCATCGTAATACGCGTTCGCCGCCTTAATCACGGCCTTGATCTTGTCTTTGTGCTCGTCTGTCAGTTTGCCGAACTCTGTGGTCTGCACCACCAATTCGTGATCGCGCTGGACACAAACAGCGGCGGTGGCCAGACGGCCGATATGGCTGATTTTCTTTTGGTGATAGACGCCTAAGAACTCGGCCTGGCGCCATTTTGGGTTGCGGTGCGCCGGCTCGAAATAAACGCCATAGTCCACATTCTCACGCCAAGATTGGCCACAGAGCAAGCCGACCAGGGTGCGGTATTGGGTTGGTAACAGCCCTTCACCGGCGATGAAGGCTTGGTAATCTTCCAAAATATCACTTAACGCCGGGTCGTTTGCGCATTGATCTTGGAGGATATTAACCAGCTCACCGTAGGTAACCGCGGCAAATTTGATCTTTTTAGCATTCGCTTTCTTGAGCCATTCATCCTTTGTGACCTCGTCTAGCGCATGCGCGGTCAGGCCGATCAAGATGGCGGTGTCATCCGCATGATTTTTGGTGGCGATGGTCTCCATATGCTTGTCAATTTGCGCCGCGCCTAACTCATCGCTATGTTTGGTTTCGATGTAAATATGCAGTGGTTTTTGGCTGATCACCGCGTCCGGTACAGAATGCGCGCCCCGCACCTGTTGCTCAAACTGTGGACCCAGCTCAATTGCTTGGCCGTCGAGCATTGAATTGACGACCCGCTCCAGCAGCCGTGGTGATGCCTGATAGACGTGGCGGAGCATCAGCAGTGTGTTGTTGGTGACATGGTTCTCACGCTTGGAATAGGTCTGGAAATAATTGATCGCCGTCATGGGACTACTCGAAAAGGCTCAGGCATAAGGAATAATATGAGACATAAACTACTACACACATCTGACTGGCAAATTGGTAAAGTTTTCCGTTTTGTCGATGACGGCACAATGGGGTTGCTTCAGGAGGCGAGGCTCGCTGCGGTAACGAGGCTTGGAGAGCTCGCGGTTGAGTACGGTGTTCGCCATGTTCTAGTTGCCGGTGATGTGTACGACATGGAGGCCTTATCGCCGCGCTCACTGAATCAGCCGATGGAACGGATGCGCAAATTCGAAAAGGTGAGCTGGCACCTTATGCCCGGAAACCACGACCCACATCGCCCGCACGGTCTATGGGATCAAATCATGCGACGGGGCGTGCCGGACAATGTGATAGTTCACCTCACGCCCGAGCCGAAGGTCTTTGAAAGCGACGGCTTCGCCGTTCTTCCTGCACCTTTACAGTACAGGCGCACACTTCAGGATCCAACGGCATTTATGGATCACGCGGAAACGCCTGAAGGCATCATCCGAATAGGTCTCGCGCATGGTACAATCACCGGCTTCGGTTCCGTAGATAAGGATATCCCAAACTATATCAGCCCGGACAGACCAAACTCTGCGAAGCTTTCATATCTGGCCCTCGGCGATTGGCATGGACAAAAGAAGATCAATAATCGGGTATGGTACAGCGGCACCCACGAGACTGATGCATTTGATGTCGAGGGCGGTGGACAGGCGCTTCTGGTCGAAGTGGAGGGCCCTAGTGCTACACCAATCGTAACACCGGTCAAGACTGGCCGTTACCGCTGGGTGACTTTGCGCGAGCAGATTAACAGCCGCGAAGAGATTGATGCGCTTAAGACGACCCTGCGCGGAAGTGGTGAAGACCTGAACTGTATTCTCTTGCGCCTGATTATAGAAGGCGCGGTTTCGCTTAAGGACCGACAGTATTTTGAGGAACAGATCATCCATAAGATTTCGGCGGCTTTCGGTTATTTGAGGGTTGATGATACGCGGCTCTTCCCGAGTCCCAGCAAAGAGGACCTCGATAAGATCGACCGGGGCGGTTTCGTGCGAACTGCGGCCGATGTCCTGAAGCAGAAGGCCGAGGACATGAGCGATCCCGAACACGAGATCGCCGCGCTGGCGCTTCAGCGTCTGTACGTCGAGCACATGAAGTTGCAGACGAGGAGCCAATGAAGATTCGCTCCATCGCTGTCAATCAGTTCAAGAAGTTCACGACGCCGATGTGTCTCGACGACATAGGCGACGGCCTGAACGTCGTCGTCGGCCCTAACGAAATGGGGAAGTCAACGCTGCTCCATGCGCTACGCGCCGCGCTGTTCGAAAAATACAGCTCCAAGGCGCAGCCGATTACAGCGCTACAAAACGACCGGAACCAGGCTGCACCTGTGGTCGAGCTCGCATTCGAGGTCGATGACAGGATTTATCGGATCAGAAAGCGGTTCGTAAAGAAGCCATACGCTCACCTGTTCTGCCCGGACGGACGAAAGCTGGAGGGCGATGAAGCGGAGAATACGCTGCGCGATCTTCTCGGGTTCGACGAACCCGGCAAGACGGGCGCGAAGCCCGAGACCCTCGGCATGTGGAATGTGCTCTGGGTTCAGCAAGGCCAGTCCTTTGGTGCGCCCGATCTTCCTGACAGCGCGCGCTCAAACCTTCACAGCGCACTGGAGTCGGAAGTCGGTGAGGTTCTGGGGGGCAGGCGCGGAAGGGCCTTGCCCGAAGCGGTAGATAAACAGCTCTCCGAGTTTGTCACATCCACCGGTAGGCCGCGCGGGTATTACAAGGAGCTAATCGACGAAGTAGAGACTCTGCGTTCCGATCTCGAAGGGCTGCAAAGCCGCCGCACCGATCTCTCCAGGACTTTGGAAGACTTCGAAGCCGCGCAGGAAACGTTCGCGCGGCTTTCGTCGGGAGAGCAAGACCAGAAGGACAAGGAAGAACGGGACGCAGCGCGGACCCGACACAGCGAGCTTGCCAAGCTGGAGTCACGCATTGAAGCCGCGACAACTGATGTTGAGCTGAAGAAGCGCAATCTGGAACAAGCCGAACAGGCCCTTGCCGAGCGTCTCGCTCTGAAAGAGCAGATCACGACAGACGCTGAGGCGGTTGAGGCAGCAAAGGAGAAACTCGATGAGGTTCGCAAGACGGATCAGGAATTGAGGAAGCAAGTCGAGGGCCTTCGCAAAGATGTGAAGAAAGCCGAGGACGCCGTCACTGAAGCTGATAAGGATGTGTCGATGGCCCGCCGCGTTCTTACTGCCGTTCAACGTGAGGGCCGCATTCGCGAGCTTCAGGAGCGGTACGAGAAAGCACACGAGGCTGAAAAGAAGCAGAGGGCTGCCCAACAAGGTGCGGCTGGTATTCTCGTCTCCGATGAGAATATTGAAAAGATACGAGATGCCGCTAAAAAACTGGAAACCGCGCGTTCCCGCCTTTCTGCCGCTGCGACCCTCGTTGCGTTCAATATCCCTTCGGACCGGTTGTCCACGCTAGAGGTCGATGGTGCGGCCCTTGCGGCCGGTCAGACATCGGTGGAAGCGGTCGAAGGGACGACGATCACCATCCCCGATTTCGGCAGCATTTCTGTTCAGCCTGCGATCAAGGATCGAGACAAACTCATCGCACAGCAGCGCGAAGCAAATGACGCCCTTAACGCTGCGCTGGAAGAATGCGGAGCCAAATCGGTTGAGGCGGCAGAGGAACAGCTTGCGAAGCGCGAGAAGCTCTTACGTGATGCGGAACTTGCGCGGCAACAAGCTGAATTGCACGCGCCCGAGGCGGATGACTTCGAGGCCGGTGCGGAGCCGCTTGCCGATCACATTGCGGGCCTGAGGACCATTCTCGAACGGGAGCTGAGCGATCTTGGGATCGAGAGCTTGCCATCGGAGAAAGAGGCAGATCAGGCCCTCGCCACTGCTCAGGAAAGTGCGCAGGAAGCCAGGGACACCCAGTCCACCGTCCGAGCGGCCCTTGGCGGACCGGAAGAAGAGATGGGCCGTGTCCAGACCGAATTGGGAAGTGTGAAAACACGATATGACGATCGGAAAGAACGCCTCAATAAATTGAAGAAGGGACTGGCTGAAGCAGAAGAGCAGGTTTCAGATGATGATCTTAAGACCAGTGTGACGACTTCTCAAAACGCACTGGCGGATCAGGAGAAGAACGTCTCGGAGCTTGAAGGGCAGCGTGAGGGCGAGACGTTGCCGCAACTGGAGGCGCGGATTTCACGGTTGGAAACGGCGCTACAGGAGCGTCGTGACAAGCGCTCTGACCTGAAAGAGAAGGTTGTCAGGCTACAGTCGCACATCGAAGCTCTTGAGGGCGCTGGCCTTGATGAAGCCATTCAGCAGAAAGAACGCGAGATCGAGCTGGCTGACGATCAGCGTCAACGCTACGAGCGCGAGGTTGCCGTGCTTTCCCTGTTGCTATCGACACTGCGTTCCGCCGAGAAAGAGGCGAAAGAGCGATACCTCTCGCCGGTCCTGAAACGCGTTCGCCCCTACTTACAGTTGCTGTTTCCTGGCGCTGAGATCGCGATTGACGAAAACCTGCATATCGTGGGGGTCGTTCGTGAGAACGGTTACGAAGAGTCTTTCGAGCACCTGAGCATGGGAACGCAGGAACAAATCGCCGTACTTGTTCGTCTCGCCTTTGCCGAAATGCTTGTCGAGCAAGGCCAACCTGCAACTGTAGTTCTGGATGATGTGCTGGTGTTTTCCGATGATCGAAGAATGGGTAGAATGTTCGATATCCTCAACATGGTCGGGCAGCAGGTCCAGATCATCGTGCTTACATGTCGCGAGCAACTCTTTGAAGGAATTGGCGGACGCCAACTTGTGTTGCAGCCGCACTCAGGGGCCGATTTGGAATCGGCCTAGCAGGTTGCGCCCTATGTTTATTGACATTTTTGGAATGAAAAGATGAGAATTACTAAAATTGAAATATGCAACTATCGTAGCATATCTCACATATGTATTGATTGCAGCACTCTACTGACGTTACTAGGGCCGAATAATCACGGAAAATCGAATGTCCTTTCCGCGCTGGAGTTTGCGCTGACAACTTCTTCCAAGCCCGTTGATCAGGATTTCTTCGCCCATCGTGAGCCCGGTAATGATGAACTCTGGGTAGAGATGACTTTCACCGAGTTAACCGACCAAGAGCGGAACACATTCAAGAAGTACATTCTGTCAGACGATACTATATGCATTCGGAAGTCAGCCAGGATGATCAATGGCAACTCTGAAACCTCGTACAACGGTTGGCTGGAACAGCCTAACGAGGAATGGCTTCGAGCTGATAATGCCGGTGACTACACATCTCGCGAAAAAGTCAATGATACGCCTTTATCTGATTTAGTTCCCGATAGCGGAAGAATTACAAAAGCTATCATTGAACAAGCTCAAAACGAATATATTGTAAAACATGATGGAAATTTGGAGTTCGAAAGAACTCTCGAAAAAGGCCCATTGCTCGGTCAAAAGAATGTCGGCGGAGGGGTGCTTCCAGAGTTCTTTCTAATCCCGGCAGTTCGCGATCTGACAGATGAAATCCGGATCAAGACGACTACGACCTTTGGCAGACTTATGAATCGTGCGGTTCGCGAGATGGCCGAGCGTGATGAGCGCTTTATCGAAGCGCGAGGTCAGCTCGAAACTGTCATTTCTTCGTTGAATCAGCGCGAAGGCGATGACGAGCACGCCAACGAACTCGCAATGCTTGAAAAAGGCATCGAGAAAGAACTAGCGGCTTGGGGTGTGAAAGTTAATATCGAGGTTACGCCTCCTGAAATAGAGAAGCTCTTTGAGCTCGGTACTGATATCCACCTGGATGACGGAGTGCGAACTACTGCGGACAGAAAGGGACACGGGCTTCAACGCGCCATGATGTTTGCGTTGCTTCGGTCCTGGGCCGAAGCACTACGGGTCGAACGCCAAGCAACAGAGGGGGAAGAGGTCACCGCACGGCGGCAATCGGATACAGTGATATTTGCGATGGAGGAGCCGGAGTTATTTCTTCACCCCCATGCCCAGCGTCGTTTATCTGCTTCGTTGAGGGAAATCTCAGATACACCTGAACATCAGGTTATCCTGTGTACACACTCAACCCACTTCGTAGACCTAAAATATTATAAGGAGGTCGTCATTATAAGCAAAGACGACCCTGCCCAAGGAAGTAAAATCAGGCAATGTACAGCCGAACTATTTGAAGGTGAGGACTTCGAAGATAAGAAGAAACAGTTTCATAT
Organism: Oceanospirillaceae bacterium; assembly: GCA_002724925.1. GTDB lineage: Bacteria > Pseudomonadota > Gammaproteobacteria > Pseudomonadales > Oceanobacteraceae > Thalassolituus. The sequence goes on along the minus strand of PBQA01000001.1, from coordinate 1,321 downwards.
GGCTCAGTGGATCAATCCAGATCGAGGGGAGATGTTCTTTGCGCGCAGAGTTGTTTTTGTTGAGGGAGAAACAGAAAAAGTCGTCATTCCCTACCTGGCTGAAAAATTGGGGATTTTCGATCTAGACGTTTCGATTATCGACTGTGGCTCAAAGCACAACCTTCATCTCTACATAACAATCGCGAATGCATTTTCCCTACCATATGTGGTTGTGCATGATGAAGACGCTCTGCCCGATCCGGTGCCAGACGATTGGTGCCCAGATAAGATCAGCTCAAAGCAACGGACATTTGCTCTCAATCAAACTATATCTGATATGGTTCAGAAGCCGATTGGAAAAGTCGTTATGTTATCGCCGGATATTGAAGGCGCGGGTGGTATTTCAAAATCGCAAGGTAAGAAGATTGGAAAGGCGCTAGCTGCGCTAGATCATTTTGAGGCAATGCAGATTGATGATATCCCAGAGCGCTTAAAGGAACTTGTTGAAGCGTGCTACGCACCTCTGTCCGAATCAGAAGAAGAAGCGACGCCCATGCCCGCTGCACCAACCGTTCCGTTATCATGACGAGTTTCCTCAGTGTTTTCTTCAACATTTAACTCCAAATATGTTGTGCCGTACTGGGCTTTCATAAACTGAGCCTGGCTGCGGCGGTCTCGGCCATCCTGCTGTTGGACTAAATACAACGGGCCTCAGATTTCCCGCTTAAGGTCTATTTCAGGCCGCCAGCAGCTGGCGCCATTCTGCGAGGGCTTGGTTGCGGAGTGTCTTGTATGTAGATCGGGTTGTCTGTGAGCGGTCCTGGTTAAAATGGTTATAAACAGAGGCGTGTATTGAGGTGAACTTTTGTAGGCAGCTCATCTGCCTGAACCGGAGCATGGCACACTGCCGTCGCCGGAATTGTAAATGCGCATTCTCCGCCCGGTTGTTCAGGTACCGGCCAGTTTGCTGGCTGGCCTCATTGCCCATCTCAATCATATACCACTTTATGGAGCGCAACTGGCAAACCATGTGATTCTGGTTTGGTCATAGCTGCAACCTTAGCTCTCCATCCTAACCCCGCTTAATAACCCACCAGTCTGGCCAGTCGACCTTATGCGGGGTTCTGGTGTTGGCATAGACCTGCTGCTGATCTTCCACAGATAGCTGTCTGTCGCCCAACCGGCTTAGTGCCAGCTGCACAATCCATGGCTCCAGCATGTATCGGCAGTTCGGCCCGTAGGGATCAAGCTTCTTTACAATCCGCAGCGCGCTTATTGCCTCACCGATGCTGTTCACCTCCGTTGTCCGGATATGAAATTTGTCAGGGACACCCGCCTGACG